>HE613569.1:87500-1287500 GCA_000283635.1 Streptococcus macedonicus ACA-DC 198 | reverse complement strand
GTCATTAAAAACTTTTATACGCTTTTAAAACATAGCAAAGCTGACTATTATTTCTTTTCTGACCAAGATGATATCTGGTTGGAAGATAAATTAGCGGTGACTTTAGCTGAAGCTGAAAAATATAGCAATGACAAACCATTGCTCGTTTATACGGATTTGAAAATTGTTGATAGAGAGCTAAATGTTTTGCATGAAAGCATGATTAAAACACAGTCTGACCATGCCAATACTAAACTAGTTCAAGAATTAACCGAAAATACGGTAACTGGTGGAACAGCGATGATCAATCATGCTCTTGCCGAGCTTTGGACAACAACGGATAATCTCTTAATGCATGACTGGTATTTAGCATTGATTGCTAGTGCCTTGGGACATTTGGTTTACCTCGATTACCCAACAGAATTGTATCGTCAGCATGACACTAATGTTCTTGGGGCAAGAACATGGTCTAAACGGATGAAAAACTGGTTAAAACCACATAAACTCGTTGAAAAATATTGGTGGTTAATTGATGCCAGTCAAACACAAGCACGTTTTCTGCTAGACTTAAATTTATCACCAGAAAACAGAGAATTGGTTGAAAATTTTATAACTATTATGGATAAGTCACTTTCTCAGCGTATTCATACTTTAAACAAATATGGTTTACGTAAGAACAGAAACTTCCATACGTTTGTCTTTAAAACACTAATTATTACCAAATTTGGTTATAGGAGAAATAAATGAAATTCTTTAGTAAAGAAAATAAAATCTTATTAAAAGAGATGGTAAAAACAGATTTTAAACTTCGTTACCAAGGAAGTTTAATTGGGCATTTATGGTCAATCTTAAAACCATTGATGCTCTTCACAATCATGTACTTGGTATTTGTTCAGTTCTTGCGATTCGATGATGGAACACCACACTATGCAATTAGTTTGTTAATTGGTATGGTGACATGGAACTTCTTTTCTGAAGCAACTAATATGGGGATGATGTCTATCGTATCTCGAGGTGATTTATTACGTAAATTGAACTTTTCAAAAGAAATTATTGTTATTTCATCAGTTGTTGGTGCGGCTATTAATTATGGTATTAACTTGATTGTTGTATTTGTTTTTGCATTAGTTAATGGCGTGACAGTTTCTTTCGGTTGGTTAACTATCTTTCCTCTCTTTATAGAGTTATTTCTATTCTCAGCGGGCATTGCCTTTGTACTTGCTACTCTGTTTGTAAAATATAGAGATATTGGTCCTATCTGGGAAGTGGTGATGCAGGCTGGTATGTATGCAACACCAATTATTTATTCCCTTACATTTATTTTGCAACGTGGTCAAGTCACAGTCGCAAAATTGATGATGCTAAATCCATTAGCACAAATTATTCAAGATATGCGTCATTATATTGTTTATTCAGGTAGTATGCGTGGCTGGGATCTTTATAATAATCATATTTGGGGAGTAATTCCTTATATCCTTCCAGTCTTAATTCTTATTATTGGATATAATATTTTCCATAGAAATGCTAAGAAATTTGCGGAGATTTTATAATGTCAGATAAAAAAATTGCAGTAAAAGTTGATCACGTTAGTAAGTATTTTAAATTGCCAACGGAAGCAACACATAGTTTGCGTACAGCGCTAGTTAATCGTTTTAAAGGAATTAAAGGGTACCGAAAACAACATGTTTTGAAAGATATTTCATTTGATGTTTACAAGGGAGATTTCTTTGGAATTGTTGGACGAAATGGTTCAGGTAAATCAACCCTTTTGAAAATCATTTCTCAAATTTATGTTCCTGAAAAGGGGAAAGTCACTGTAAATGGTAAAATGGTATCTTTCATTGAACTTGGTGTCGGATTTAATCCAGAACTAACAGGACGTGAAAATGTTTATATGAACGGTGCCATGCTTGGATTTACAACTGAAGAAGTAGATGCCATGTATGATGACATTGTTGAGTTTGCGGAACTTGAAGATTTCATGAATCAAAAACTCAAAAATTACTCAAGTGGTATGCAAGTTCGTCTAGCCTTTTCAGTAGCCATCAAAGCTCAAGGTGACGTGCTTATCCTTGATGAAGTCCTTGCAGTTGGTGATGAAGCTTTCCAACGTAAATGTAATGATTACTTTTTGGAACGCAAAGCTTCAGGAAAAACGACTATTCTTGTAACACATGATATGGGCGCAGTTAAAAAATATTGTAACCGTGCCGTTTTGATTGAAAATGGATTAGTTAAAGCTTATGGTAACCCATTTGACGTCGCTAATCAGTACAGTTATGATAACACTGAAAAAGAATATGATGACAATGTTCAAGAAGAACGTGAAGTTAAAGAAGATGACAAAATCTCAGATATTTCTATTAACTTGTTTTCTGAAAAACGCTTAACACCAAAAGATGAAATTTCTTTTGAAGTCAAATATAATATGCTTCAAGATATGGATACATATGTAGCGTTATCATTTACTGATATTGACCGCAATATTTGGATTTATAATGATAACTCAAAAGAACATATGACAACAGGCGCTGGTAAAAAAACTGTTAAATATAGTTGCCACATTCCAAATGTGAATGACTTGAAATTGAAATTGGAGGTGACAATTCGAGATAAAGATGGACAAATGATTGGCTTTGTCCCAGCTGAAAAATCACCAATTATTTTATTAACACGTGATGATCTTGATTACAATAACGAATCTGAAGTTGATTCAGCAACAGGTCTCATTCAACGTAATGGTCAATGGGAGTTTTAAAATAATGGTTTAATAAATGAGGTAAAGAATGAAAGTATCTATTATTTGCACAAATTATAATAAAGAGGCATGGATAGAAGAAGCTATTCAAAGTTTCTTGAACCAGAAATGTAATTTTGAATATGAAATCATTTTAGTTGATGATGCTTCTAGTGATCATTCTCCTCAAATTATTGAGCGCTATGCTAAACTATTTCCAGAAAAAATTAAAACTATTTTTCATCAAGAAAATCTTGGAATTACAAAAACATGGATTGAAGTTTGTAAGTTAGCTCAGGGTGATTATATTGCACGCTGTGATGGCGATGATTATTGGACAGATGAGTATAAACTTCAGAAGCAAGTTGAGATTTTGGATAAATCAGAAACATCAAGTTGGTCTTGTAGTGATTTTGATATTATCTCTAAGTCAGGGGAGCTTCGTCATAAGGAAGCTATTAAAAATGGCATTATCCGAAAAATGTCTAGTTTTGAAGAAATGCTAGCATTTCGAGGAATGACCATGTCATCAACATGGTTAGTAGACCGTGAACTGATGTTAGAAGTGAATGAAGCTATCTCTCCAGATGCGGTTGATGATACATTTTGTCTTCAACTAGAATTGTTTACGAAAACTGAGTTGACGTTTTTGCCTGAAGCGACAACCGTTTATCGCTTACATGAAGGCTCAGATTCACACCCAGCATCTGTTGAAAAAATGTCAAAACGTTTTGAAAAACTTCAAGAAACTCAAGAAGAGTACCTTGATAAGTATTACTCTCGCATAGATTTCAACGCATTAACACGTTATCTTTTCTTAGAAAATACGGAGCATGAGAAAATTCTTGCTCTCCATAAGCAGGAATTGGCAACGCAGATGAATAATGCACAGATCATTCTCAATAACTTACTTGAAGAAAGAAATAAACTAAGATTAACTGAAGAAAATCTGAAAGTTCAGATCGCTGAAAGGGATCATTGGCTGAAAGAGTACAACAAAGTTGTTCATTCTAAACGTTGGATAATTCCAACTAAGATAATCAATTTATTCAGGAGAAATCGATGAATCGAATCTTACTTTATGTTCATTATAATAAATTTAATGAGCTAAGCCCCCATGTTCTCTATCAACTTGAACAACTAAGCCCGTCATTTTCATCAATCTATTTCATTTCAAATAGTAAGTTAAGCAAGGAAGCAGTCCAAAAATTACAAGAGACTAAGCTCATTGATGATTTACTTGAACGTCAAAATGAAGGTTATGATTTTGCAGCATGGAAAGATGGTATTTTTTCTTCATTAGATAGTATAAAGACATTTGATTCATTGACCTTGATGAATGACACTTGCTTTGGCCCATTATGGGATTTTAAAGCTATCATAGATCGATTTGAGTCAGATGATGCCATTGATTTTTGGGGCTTAACTAATCATGCGGCTTGTAAAATAAAGGGAGGAAGTTATGTGGCAGAGCATTTGCAATCATATTTTCTCTCTTTTAAGAAGCAAGTTGTAGAGAGTCAAGCATTTATTGATTTTTGGTCAAATGTTAAAAGTTACAGGGATGTTCAACAAGTTATTGATGCTTACGAAGCAAAATTAACAGGACAATTAGTTGAAGCAGGTTTTCATTATGATTCAGCGCTTGACCTGTCAAACAAACCAGAGCTTGGAAATGTTTCTATCTTCAGACCTGATTTAATCATTGAGAATGGAATTCCATTTGTTAAAGTTAAGGCGTTTAGTCACGCAGCTAACCTAGCACCATTTGTTTTGAAAGCAATTGAGGAGAAGAGTGAGTATTCAAGTGATTTAATTGTTAATCATCTCTCTACTATATTACCACCAACGACATCTTTTTTATTACCTTATAAAAAGTTGAATCAGTCAGATAACACTCTAAAGCAAACTTCAAAGACAGTTTTGCACCTACATTTTTCAACACGAAATGGCATAGAAGTTTTAACTAGTTTTTTGAAGAGTCATAAAAACATGACAACTTTAGTTAGTGCTGAATCAGAGAAGCTCTTAGAAGAGGTAAAAGATCAGTTTCAACGAGAAGATGTTATTAGTTATGCTTACGAACATATTGAAAGTGTTAGAGATTGGCAAAAAGTCATTAGTAATTCTTATGAGATAATTGATGGCAATTGCTTAGCTTATATTCATGTTTCAGATTTCTTTGAAAATCATTTGGTTGACTCCTATAGCCTAAAAGAACTACTTGAGATAATGTTTTCGTCAGAGAATGCCATTAAGAAAACATTTCTTGATGATGAAAATGTTGGTCTAGCTATTCCAGATCTTCTTTCATATGAAAGATATAAAGATAGCCAAATGGCTATTGATAAAGAAGTTTTTGAAAGATTCAATATTTCTGGAGCAGAAGTAAAAAATTCTATGATAGAAAAAGCTTGGTCGGCTTATTGGATTAGGGGAGATGGATTGCAAAAATTATGGAATGACAAAGGTAACCTAACGCTTTCAGATTTTGAGAAACTTCTTCCAATTTTTAATTGGAAAGAGCGCTATGATTTTGTTTTGCTACCAAATAAGGCAAGTCTACCTGCTTTAATTGATGCCAAAAAAGCAAATGATATGCTTTTGTCATCAGAACTAGAGGTACCTGATGACATTAACTATCCAGTAAGTGCAAAAATAGTTCTGAGGTTCTTTAAAAAAGCAACGCTATTAACTCTGACTTATTTTTTAAAACGTCTAAATTTAATCAAATTAGTTAAGGAAAAACATAATAAATGAGTGAAAATAAACATACCATTGCCATTTGTGCATATGGGGAAAGTTCATATTTAGAAGAGTGTATTCGTTCGGTTGAGAAACAAACAGTATCATCTGATGTTTATCTGTATACATCAACACCAAACGATTACATTAAATCATTAGCAGAAAAACATCATCTTCCATTATATGTTGGTGAACGTAAATCAATTGGCGCGGACTGGAATCAAGCACTCTCACATTGTAAGACAACATATGCAACAATTGTTCACCAAGATGATTTATATGATGAAACTTTCACTGAAAAGGTAATGGCTTCGTTTAAAAAACACCCTGATTCAACAATTGTTTATACTGATTACCATGAATTAAAAATGACAGCAGAAGGAGTAAAAGATATAGCTAGCAACCAAAATTTGAAAATCAAACGCTTGATGCTTAATGTTTTATCTGTATGTTCAGGTTCAAAATGGTGGCGCAATCGAGTTTTATCATTTGGTAATCCAATTTGTTGCCCAAGTGTTTCATATAATATGTCTAAACTATCTGATTTTAAATTTGATGAAGAAATGAAAACAAGTTTGGACTGGTATGCTTGGTACACTATCTCTGCACAATATAAAGGACGTTTTTCTTATATTAAAGAGTCGTTGATGTTCCACCGTATTCATGAAGAATCTGAAACGACAGCGACGATTTCTAACAATACTCGCACAAACGAAGATTTACAAATGTATCAATTGCTTTGGCCAAAAGTTATCGCTAACTTACTGATTAAGTTTTATCAAAAAAGTCAGAATTCAAATCAATAGGAGGCAGCCGCGTGTTAAAAAAATTAATTATTATCCCTGCATACAATGAGAGCAGCAATATTGAAGGTACGGTTGCTGCAATTAAAAAAGATGCACCAGATTTTGACTATGTCATTATTAATGACTGTTCAACAGATAACACACTTGAAATTTGTCTAAAAAATAATTTCAATGTTGTATCACTTCCAATTAACCTTGGAATTGGTGGTGCTGTGCAAACCGGGTATTTATATGCTAAAAAACATGATTATGATTTAGCTGTTCAAGTAGACGGTGACGGGCAACATAACCCTGCTTTCTTATCCAAAATGGCTGATGAGTTGATAGAAAGTGATGTTAACATGGTAATTGGGTCACGTTTTTTAGAAAAAGAAGGCTTTCAATCATCATTTATGCGTCGTTTGGGGATTCGCTATTTTATGGGTTTGATTCACTTGCTTACAGGTAAGAAAATCACAGACGCAACTTCAGGATTGCGAATGATAGATCGCAATATTATTGAACTGTTTGCGAGTGATTATCCAGATGACTATCCAGAACCAGAAACAATTGTTTCATTGTTAAATAAAGGTTATTATGTTAAAGAAATTCCTGTCATCATGAATGAAAGGCAGGGTGGTGTTTCATCAATTTCTGCAACAAAATCCGTTTATTATATGATTAAAGTGACATTGGCTATTTTATTTGTAAAATTAAGGGGGAAATAAGATGACACAAACAGCGAGCCTTTTTATCTCAATTGTTATTGTACTTTTTGTTGCTTATTCGTTCCATTTGATTAAGAAGGATAAACTATCTATTCGTTATTCGTTATCATGGTACATTTTAAGTGTGATTTTATTGATTGCGGTTTGGTTCCCAAATTTATTAGTTATTTTAGCTAAAGTCCTTGGAATCTATTCGCCAATTAATCTGGTCTTCTTTGTTGGATTTTGCTTAAGTTTGTGGATTCTTTTCTCACTAACTCGCATTGTTTCTATTCAAAGCTCAAAAATTAAAAGTTTGGCACAACAAATTGCATTGAGTGAGAAGAAGGATGATTAAATTATTGAAAATAGGGCAGAAAGCCTCTCAAAAAGAAGTCTTTGCTTGGAATATTTTGGGAAGTTTAGCTTCAGCAGCTATGTCAACGCTTTTGCTGTTGTCTGTAGCTCGTTTATTGGATATCTATAATGCCGATGTTTTTAGTATTGCTTATGCTGTTGGAAATCTATTGGTTACAGTAGCTACTTTTCAAGTTCGTGACTTTCAAGCAACAGATATTAAAGAGAAGTATTCCTTTAACAATTATTTTTATGCGCGTGTATTGACTATCATTGTTATGATAGTAGTTGCATTGGGTTATGTTGTCCTTCACGGATACGATTTTTATAAATCTTTATGTGTTATACTGATTTGTTTTTATCGAAGTAGTGATGCTTTATCCGATGTTTTTCAAGGTATGTTTCAACAGCATGAGCGACTAGATATTGCTGGAAAATCTCTTTTTTTTAGAAATGGATTTATCTTTGTAGGTTTTACAATTGCATTAATTATTACACATGAGCTGTTGTTATCATTGATTATCATGAATGTGTTATCATTTGCTTTTGTTTTTGTTTTTGATTTTTGGTTAAGTCGATACTTCAGTAAAATCAAAGTTTTTCATTTCTCATTTAAACAAATCAAAGGCTTATTAATTGAAAGTAGTCCGCTATTTATTAACGCTTTTATGCTAGTTTCAATATACAACCAACCAAAATATGCACTAGATAATTTATTTGAACGAGGCCTACTTGAAGTAGGTGTTCAAACAGATTTTAATATTTTATTTATGCCGGTTTTTGCTATGAATTTGACAATGATTTTCTTTAGACCGATGATGACGCAAATGGCTATTTTTCTTGAAAGAAAAGAATTTGAGTCATTTGTTCATTATCGTCGAAAATTATTGCAATCATTAGTTGTTATTTCATCCTTAATTTTAGCAGTAGTGTCTGTTATTGGAGTTCCAATTTTAAATATTGTTTATTCGACTAATTTGAATAGGTATTTGTTTGCCTTTATCATTTTGATTGCTGGAGGAATTGCAAGTACTTTTGCGACAGTTTGTGATAATATTTTGACTGTTTTGCGTAAGCAAAAGCTCTTGGTTATATCATTTGCTAGTGGTTTTTGTGTTTCATATCTTTCAGCTAATCCGTTGGTTGAACACTATGGCATTTACGGTGCTTCCATATCGTTCACTTTGTCAATGTTAACATGGCTACTGGTATCACTAGTTATTTATTTTAGCGCAAAAGATTCATATAAGGAGAAAAAATGAAAATAGAAAAGTTATTTTTATTCTTAGCAGTCCCCTGTATTGCATTGTTCATTTTTCTAATGCCTGTAACTGAGGCACCAGATGAAGGAATGCATGCTGGAATTGCATGGGATATTTTTTATGATAACAGTAAGACTTTTGAGTGGTTGACACTTCATCAAACTGATGTTATTAACAATGAGTCTCCGACACCTGCAGATGTTAACAAAGATAAATACATTAAGTTTTTTACTGAGAAAAAAGATTTTTCATCAGACGTATTTAGCCCCAAATTTTCAATTAAAAGTATAGTGCATTTGCCGCAAGCTATTGGAATGCTAATAGGAAAAGTTATTTATCCATCACTGGGTGTTATAATGACGTGTGGACGTTTGGTCAATGCGCTTGTGTATATCATTGGTATTTACTTTTTGATTAAGTATTTACAAGTTGGTAAATTAGCGATGCTTTTTATTTCGTTATTACCAATGATGTTACAGCAAGCAGCATCTCTATCATATGACGTTTTAAATTATGTTATAATAGCCGCTTTTTTTGTTTTTTATGTTAATTTATTATCCGATCGTAAATTTACTAATAAAAGATTTATTAAATTAATAATTTTAATCCTTGCTTTATGGGGAAGTAAGAATAATAATTTATTGTTACTTCCATTTTTAGCAATGATTGATTTTGAGTTTGAAGGAGTGTTAGCGATATTGAATCCAGTTTATGATTTCTTTAAAAAGAATCGTAAATATTTTATTATTACTACTGTTTTATTAGGAGTAGTGGGGGGATACTTTTTCCTGAAATCACGAGGTGGTACACAACATTTTATCTGGGCGATGTTTAATACATTTTTCTTAAATCAAGAAAATGGTCATCTAAATACTTTCTTGACGATTGGAATTTTTGGTTATTTTGGCTGGTTAGCAACTGCTTTGCCGGTGTGGTTGATTTTTATCGATATTGCAGCGCTGATTATTATTTTCTTAAGTGAGGATTTTCAGGTAACTAAACTTGAGGGAAATGCTTCAGCGTTAATTTTTCCATTACAGGTTTTAGCAATTGTCGTTGGCATGTATTTTGCATGGACACCACAGATTTTAGGACCAAATGCAAATATTTCACAAGGTGCGCAAGGGCGATACTTTACACCATTTTTAATTTATTTAGCACCACTATTTAGTGCATATAAATCGAAATTTGATATTAAAATGGAGCAGAAATCTTTACTTGCTTTATCAACTGTTCTAATTTTAATTAATGTTTTAATTTCATTAACTGTCATTTGGACTTATTATTGGGTATAGGAGTACAATTTGAATGATTAGTGTTATTGTTCCAGTTTACAATGCTCAAGAACATTTATCAGACTGTTTGGATTCAATTTTACATCAAACATTAGATAGTGATTTCTATGAAATCATTCTTTTAAATGATGGTTCAAAGGATAAGTCTGCAGAAATATGTGAACGCTATGCAAAACAATATAGTAATATCATTTTCATTAATAAAGAAAATGAAGGCGTCTCAAAAACACGAAATCTAGGAATTCAGAAAGCAAGAGGCGAATTTGTTGCCTTTGTTGATAATGACGACTTAGTTGAATCGGATTATTTAGAAAAACTATATATAGCGATTTCTCAATCAAAAGCTGATGCTGTTTTCTCTGGCTATACTCGAATGACTTACTCTGGAAAGGTTTTATTTAAAGAGTCTCTAAGTCAGACTGACTGGGCAAAATACATAGTAATGGCACCTTGGGCAAAGCTTTATCGCAAACAAGTTTTATTGGATAATGTAATTGAATTCTTTGATTATGGAATAGGAGAAGACGTTGCCTTTAATTTACAATTTTTATCTAAGGCAAACAAGATTGACATTATTTCCTATTCTGGTTATAAATGGATGTTTAATGACGATAGCGTATCGAATACCTCTCAACGTGGTTTAGATGATCAATTAGATATTTGTGTCTTATTGAAGAAAATTTTAGAAAGTAATCCATCTCCAGATGATTATTTATCATATTTTATTTATAGATATTACATCTGGTATCTCTTGTTTTCTGGGCGTTCATCTAGTAAGCAACAATTTTTAGCCTATAATAAGAAAATCAAAGCATTTTTACGTGAGCAAAATATTTCTAGAAAAATTTCACCGCTGTCACCTCGATTGAAGGGTGAAAAAATTTCAAATCGTTGTGCGGTGCTAGTTTTTAGTCTTTTAGATAAGTACCACTTGTTACCACTATTTGCATCAGTATATTGTAAAAATAAAAAATAATATGAGGAGATAAAATGAAATTTTCAATTATTGTACCGGCATATAATGTGGCACAATATATCGAAGAGTGTGTGGAAAGTGTTTTAAATCAAGATTACGACAACTATGAAGTTATTGTTGTTGATGACGGAGCAACTGATGAAACATCTCAAATCGTTGATAATCTTGCCCAACAGTCTGAAAAAGTTAAAGTCCTTCATAAAGAAAATGGCGGTGCCTCAAGCGCACGTAATCAAGGAATTCAAGTGGCGAGCGGTGATTATGTACTCTTTTTAGATGGAGATGATTTTTGGTCATCAAAAAACTTTTTATCTTCACTGGAAGCAGTTTTGGCAACAGATAAAAAAGATATTGTCATTTTTCCTTATACAGAACTTTATGATGATAAAAAATTAGCACATCACTACAAAAAAAGTTCAGGGAGTTATGTAAAGGATGCGGCATTAGGTTTTTTTAATGGTCCAAATTGGAATAAATGTATTAAAAAAAGTTGTATTGATGAGAATCAATTATCATTTGACACATCTTTGGTTGCTGAAGATTGTATCTGGGGAGCCAATCTTCTAAAAACAGTAGATACATATGAAATATTTGATGATCCTCAATATATGTATCGTCAAAATCGAGCAGGAAGTTTAACGAATGTTGTTAAAGAAAGAAATGTTTTTGATATTTTAAAGAGTATTTCAATCGGCCTCGATAATATCGAAAAATTTTCGTCTGAAAAACAAGAGGCATTAAAAGTCTATTTTGCAATTTCATATATTTCAATCTTGCCATTTGTTCATTTATATAAAAATAACTTTGATATTAAAAAGTATTTAAAAGATTGCGAATATTTGTTACAATATTCTAGACAGGTTGAAAACAGAAGTTTTAAATATACTGGCTTGGTAGCAAAAGGGATAGGAGTAGAAAAGGCAGCTGCTTTGTTTAATAAGTTACTTGGTCTGTATAAAAAATTTAAAGGTTAAGGATTTTCAAAAGTTAAAATGATATTTTTTAAATCAATAGGCGATTTTTGTAAAAAGAACAAAGGAGTTTTACTATCTTATTTAGTGACCTTTCTTATTACCTATTTACATCTTATGATAGTAATTGGCTTGGAAAATCATAGAATTATTTCGCCGATTATTTGGATTTTATTAGGTGTTTTTATTGTCACATACGCCCTTCAAATTCGAGAAAGGATGGATAATAAATGGTGGCTGTTATATCTTCCACTCATTTATTTTCTTTTTGTGATAGGTGCTTATTTTGTAAAAGTCACCTTAAATCTTAACAATGAAAAATTTGACTGGACAAAATTCCAACATTTTTGGGATATTAACTTTTTAATTGCTTTAGCATGTTTGCTTTTATTGGCTCTTGTCTTTAATTACTTCTTGAGTTATTTTCCTAAAAGGTATATTAATGCTTTTTCTTTGAAAAAGAAGCGTTACGATATTTTGGTGATGAGCCAAATCACAACAATGTTTATTGTTACGAGTAATCAAATGATTGATAGTTTTCTTTCAAATTCACTTTTTGTTGTTGAGGATATTAAAAAGACGCCTTATGCAGTGCAATTGTTCAATTATTCTTTTGGAATGTATATCTTCTTCAGTTTAATCACTTATGTAGCTGTCAAGGGAATTAGTCATCTTATTAGGAATAAACCAACACCTTCCTTATCAGTTGCAACAAGTTTATTGTTTGCTTTTATCTTCAATTTTACGATTCAGGTTGGGGTTACTGAGAAAGGTGAATCCTATGGTTATTATATTGCCTCAGGAGCACCAATATTTCAGATATTGGTGATTTTTGCTTGTTTTATGACCGTATACATTATTATAAATCGTTATTTACCAGCGACTGTTTTTAATTTTGTATTTGGCATTCTTGTTAGTTTTGTTAATGCTAAAAAATTTGCATTGCGTAGTGAGCCTCTATTGGTTGCTGACTTTACTTGGCTTAATGATATTGGATTCTTCAAAGAATATGTCAGTGAGAATACTCTCTTACTGACTGTAACAGGTGCCTTATGGATAATTATTATTCTCTATTACATTAGAAAAAAATGCTTACCTGGTCAGATTTTTAAGAATTGGAAGCATCGATTAGCGATTGCAACTACTATTGTTATGGCTTTTTCAGGAGTCCTATTAATATTTAAAAATCAAGAAGATGGTAGAATTTCTGAACATATTCCCGTTCTTTCTTCGGTTTACAATTTATATAATGTAAATTGGCAAGGTATTAACGCTAATACAAGATTTCAATCGTTAAGCTTTGTCTGGCTAAAACAAATGACAATTACTGATATTGAAAAAACAGCAAAATATAGCAAAAATGAAATTGAGAAATTGTATAAAAAATACACAAACATTGCTACTGAAATAAACGCAACAAGAACGGAAAATATTTCAGACCAGACTGTTATTTTTATATTAAGTGAAAGTTTAGCAGATCCAGAACGTGTCTCTGGGGTGTCGCTTTCCGCTCCTGTTTTACCACAAATTCAACAGATTCAGTTTGAAACAACCTCTGGTTTAATGAAATCAGACGGTTATGGTGGTGGTACGGCTAATATGGAATTTCAAACATTGACAGGGCTACCCATGTATAATTTTAACGATATGATTTCTGTTTTATATACAGAAGTTGTTCCTGATATGACTTATATTCCATCAATTAGTAATGCATTTGAACCTGACAATCGCTTGGCTATTCATTTATCAGATACAACACATTATGCTCGAAATTCGTTTTATACAAAACTAAAATTTGGTAAATTTATTGCTACATCAGGTTCAGATGATGAGGCTGAAGAGGTTAATACCTTAGGAGCTTATCCTAGTGATACATCAACTTATGACAATATTTTATCTCAAATTGACACAAGTCAAAGTCAATTTTTTTCTGTAATGACTATGCAAAACCACGGCCCTTGGTTAGCGACTGATTTGACAGATATTACGGCAAGTGGTGAAGAGTTAACAAGTGACCAAAATGCAAGCCTTATAAATTACGCAAGACTTTTGAGTTATACAGATAGCAGTACAGCAGAATTCTTACAGCAACTGGAAGGAATTGATAAGAAAATTACAGTTGTTTTCTACGGCGATCACTTGCCTGGTATTTACCCAAATTCAATTTTTAAAGATAATCCGGAATTGCAGTATTTGACAGATTACTTTATTTGGTCAAATCACGGTACTGTCAAAGATGATTATCCATTAGTAAATTCAAGTGATTTTCCTGCTGAGTTATTGGCTCATACAAATTCGCGTGTGACTCCATACTATGCTTTGTTAACAGAAGTTTTAAATAAAGCTAGTGTTGATAAAGATAAGTTGGATGGTGAGGGTAAACAAATTGCTAATGATCTTAAAATGATTCAGTATGATTTAACAGAAGGAAAAGGATATATTTTGAAACATTCTGATTTCTTTGAATTTGAATAAATAAGAAGAATTTAGGAGCTGAAAGGCTCCTTTTTTCAGCTTAAAAATTGATTTACTAATGAAAAATTAATAGCTTTAGTGTAAAATAGATAACAGCAAATAGATTGGAAATGAAAATGAGGATTATTAGTAAAACACAACGTTTAGTTAAACTGAAAGCAGTATTGCGAAAAATAGCACAAGTTCTTAAAAGAATTGCTCATTTTGGGAGGAGAGCTGTCTTAAAATTAAGATGTCTTTTACTACGAATATTTCGAGATAAATTTCGTAATAACAATTATCTTCCACGTACAAAACGTATTTTGATTTATAATATTTTCGAAGGAAAGGAAGCTCTTCAAGAATACAAAGTCATTTTTCTAGAAGCGTTGGCTAAAATTGTTGATGAGGTTCATATTGTTGTTAATGGTGAGCTATCTCAGTCAGGTATTAGACGTCTAGAAGCAATTGGTAAGGTTACTCTGAGAGAGAATAAGGGTTATGATGTGGCAGCTTTTCGAGCTGGAATTTTAAATCTTGGTCAAGAACGTTTAAAAGAATATGATCAATTGTTACTGGTTAACGATACTAATATTGGTCCTTTTAAAGATTTAGAAACTGTATTTTCATCAGTAGATTCAAAATCGTTAGATTTTTGGGGTATTTCACTTGGCGAAATCCAACCCGATTTTACTGGCTTGAATCCGTTTGGTTATATCCCAGAGCATATTCAAACTTATTTCCTAGTTATCGAACGTAGCTTATTACATCAAAAATCATTCTATCGTTATTGGGAGAAACTAAGAGATACTGATTCACGTCAAAAAGCTATTGGTAGACATGAGACTTATTTTACAAAATATTTTGCTAATTTAGGCTTTCGTTATGATGCTTTGACTAGAGATACAACTGATAGTGCGATGTACATACATCCTTTACGTGTACTTAATCAAGGATCTCCATTGGTAAAATATTCAGCTTTGTCAAACTATAATGATGACCAATTTATTTGGCAAGGTTTGGAACGTCAGAGTGAAATTCCTGAACTCATCTCATATATTGAAGAAAAAACAGATTATCCTGTTGAAATTATCACAGATATTATTGATGATTTTAAGAAAAAATCAAAACAAAAGTATGTGCTAATCATTGATGGCGTTGAAAATATCATTCCTCAGTGTACGAGATATCGTGTCTTAAATAAAGCAGAACAGCTTGAAAAACTTGGATATGATGTGAAGGTCGTTAACCTTTCTAAACTTCAATTGTTAGACTGTAAGGGTGCTAGTCATATTATTATTTATCGTGCGCCAGATCTTCCTATTTTAAGTCAAGTTTGTCAGTTAGCAAATAAAACAGGTGTTCCAATTTTTTACGATATTGATGATTTAGTTTTTGATACAAAATACACTGACCAACTTGCTTATACTCAAAATTTGTCAACAGTAGATAAAAATAATTATGATGAGAGTGTTCGAGGGTATGGTAGAATGCTTGAAAAATGTGATGCGGTCATCACTTCAACGAATCAGTTGGCAAAAGAGTTGAAAAATTATAAAAAGGCTGTGATTATCAATCGTAATGTATTGTCAAAAGAATTGGTTGAAATTAGTCGAAAAACTCCACATAAAGATTCAGATAATCATAAAGTTAAGATGGCATATTTTTCAGGTTCAATAACTCATAATGAGAACTTTGAAATGATTAAGCCAGCGATCATTTCTTTATTGAAGAAATACCCATACTTGGAATTACATTTAGCTGGTCATCTGGATATTCCTGAAGACATTGCTTATTTTGGTGAGCAAATCGTGACTCATCCCTATGTTGATTGGAAAGAACTACCACGACTAATTTCTGCTATTGATATCAACTTAGCTCCGCTGGTTCACTCAACCTTTAATGAAGCTAAATCAGAAATCAAGTGGTTAGAAGCAGCAGCAGTTAAGGTGCCAACCGTTGCTAGTAGGATAGGTTCATTTGAGGATATGATTGATGATGGTGTTGATGGTATTTTGGCTTCAGATACTGAATGGGAAGAAAAATTAGAGGTTCTAATTATCAATAAAGCTTCTCGGAGTCAAATAGCTGAAAATGCTTTTCAAACAATTATGGCACGTGCTACTACTAAAGCGATTAAAATGAATTTTTTAGAAATAAAAGGGTAAACATGAAAAATATTTTATTTGTTACACCGACAACAACATTTGATAATGGTGCAGAAATATCTATTTTTTATCTAATGAAATACTTGGTAGCTCAAGGATATAATATTTATAGTGTCTGTCAAGAAATTCCTTCACCGCGGCAAGACGAACATCAAAAACATTATGATGAAGTTGGAATCAAGATGATATACCTTCCTGCTGCCAAGTGGTGGTGGGAGGATGCACCTGGTGGAAAACCAGGCTCTAAAGCACATCGTGTAGAATCTTATCGCCGAAATATTAAAGAAATTGGTGAAATCATTGAAAAATATTCCATTAATTTAGTTGTTTCAAATACTGTTAATGTCTTTCAAGGAGCAGTGGCAGCAAAACTTGCAGGTATTCCACATTACTGGTTGATTCATGAATTCCCTGAAAAAGAGTTTTCTTATTATCTTGATAAATGTGATTTTATTTCAGAGTATTCTACAGAGATTTTTAGCGTATCAGGAAATTTGAATAATAGTCTTCAACAATTGTTCCAAAATAGAAAGATTGGATGTTTTGTTCCTTATACTCAAATTCCAGATATGGAATTGATTAAGGGAGATAAGGTTAGGATAGTTTCAGTAGGTCGAATTAACGAACGTAAGAATCAACTTGAACTCATTAAGAGTTTTGAGCGTCTGCAAACAAAAGAACATTCTGATTTAGAACTTGTTTTTATCGGTCCATGGGATAATGATTATAAAAAAGTATGTCAAACCTATATTGATAAACGTCAGCTTAAAAATATTTCATTCTTAGGTTTCAAATCGAATCCTTGGGAATATTTAACGGATAAAGATATTTGTATTTTTACGTCTGCTCAAGAAACATTTGGTTTAGTTTATGTTGAAGCTATTTTAAAGGGGCTTCCGACAATTTTATCAGATAATTTAGGGCATAAAACAGCTTATGATATTTTTGAAATTGGCTCCATGTACCATCTTGGTGATATTGATGAATTAACTGATATGATTAAATCAATGTTGGATAATCAGGAAACTATTTATAGCCAAGCTAGTCAGGATAAAGAAAAAGCCAAACAACTTTATAGCGTTGAAACGACCTATAGAGAGATCATTGAAAAAATTAAAAATCAAGATTCATCAACATCCGAGACACCATTACGTCACATTTCTGATTTGATTACTTTGAATACAGAACCAACCAAACTTGAAAGAGGAGCGCGTAAGGTTAGTCACTCTCTTTATCGCATTAAACAAAAGTTAAGAAAACAGAAATAGATGTTTGGGATAGGAGAAGGCGAGCGTTCTCCTATTTTTGTTTTTAGAAATTTTTATAAAAATTGTATACTATACTTATACAGTGTTAATTCAGATTGAAGGTAAATAAATGAAAAAACTATCTATCGTTGTTCCTTGTTACAATGAGCAAGAAACAATTTATCCATTTTTGGAAGAAACTCAAAAAGTTGAGCAAAAGTTGAAAAATCATTTGGTATTTGATTATATTTTTGTTAATGACGGTTCAAAAGATGAGACATTGAACGTATTGCGTGATGTTGCAAGTCGTTTTCCTAACGTTCATTATCTATCTTTCTCACGTAACTTTGGGAAAGAAGCAGGGCTTTTAGCAGGGCTTGAGGCAGCTGATGGTGATTTAATTACTGTTATGGATGCGGACTTACAAGATCCACCCGAGCTTTTGATTAATATGTATCAGAAGATTTTAGAAGGCTATGATGTTGTTGGAACACGTCGCGCCGACCGTAAAGGTGAACCAGTCATTCGTTCTTTCTTTTCTAAGATGTTTTATAAAATAATAAATGCTGTTTCAGATACTGAAATGGTAGATGGTGCGCGTGATTTCCGTCTGATGACTAGACAAGTTGTTGATAGCATTTTAGAATTTGGAGAAGTCAATCGTTTTTCAAAGGGAATTTTCTCATGGGTTGGTTACGATGTGACTTACATAGCTTATGAAAATCGTGAGCGTGTCGCTGGTGAAACATCATGGAACTTTTGGAGTTTATTAAAATACTCAATGGAAGGGTTCATCAACTTTTCTGAAGCACCACTTGATTTATCTCTTTGGGCAGGAACATTTTCTTTCATACTCTCAATTTTAGGAATTCTATTTATCATTGTTCGAAAATTGACTATTGGCGGTAGTGTCACTGGTTGGGCTAGTCTAGTTTGTATCATCTTGTTCATTGGTGGTATTCAACTGCTTGCTCTCGGAATCATTGGAAAATACATTTCCAAAATTTTCCTTGAAACCAAAAAACGTCCAGTTTACATCGTAAAAGAAAAAGGATAAATTATATTAAATAATACCAGATTTTATAGCTGTTTTTCCGAATTATATAGTGTAAACACATTATACAAAGAAGGAGAACAGCTTTTTGAGTAAACTTAAAACAGCTTTATTGTCAACGGTTGTACTAGGTGCAACTTGTCTTTCACATCCAGTTTTTGCTGATCAGCAAGGAAATGCTATGATTTCTAAAACTAATTATGATTCAGTGAGTAAAACTTTTGAAGTTATTGCTCAACAATCAAGTAATGGTAAGACTATTAAACAAGTAGATGCAGCTGTATGGTCGGAAGAAAATGGTCAGGATGATATTAAGTGGTATTCAACTTCCGATATTTCGAATGGTCAAGCTAGGGTTCGGTTTAATTTAGCTAATCATGGTAATCATGCGGGAAATTATATCACGCATGTTTATACTAACTACGCTGATGGCAGCAGATCAGGTGTTGTTATGGAGAATACATGGATCAGTCCTAAGGCACCGACACTCAGTCTCAAAGATGGTGGTATTCGAATGTCTACGGATATTTATGCTCCAACTAATGGAACGCTATATTATGCTGTTTGGTCAGAGGAAAATGGTCAGGATGATATTAAGTGGTATGCTGATAATGGTACAGGAACAACGATTGCTGACTTAAAAAATCATAGTGGATATGGCAAATACAATATCCATACATATGTATCACAAGATGGAAAAATGTCGGGGATTAGTTGTCAAGACATTACAATTAATAAGCAAGATGTTTCGTATCAGATTAACAAAATTAATGATACAACTTATGATGTATTAGTAACTAATGTACCAGAATACATTACTTCAATTACAGTACCAGTCTGGTCGAATGTAAATGGTCAAGATGATATCAAGTGGTATACAACAACAAAAATAGGGGAAGGAACCTATAAAGCTCAAGTCAATTTAGCGAATCATGGATATACTTCAGGAGACTATAGTGTCCATATCTATGGCCAAAATGCTATTAGTAACAATTTTGAAGGGTTAAGAGTAACATCGGGATTTAATGTGGTTAATGTTTCTAAACCAAGCGCTGCCCCATCCCCTCGTATCACGACATACATTAATGAAACGAATACTTACCCTGTTGGTCAGTGTACTTGGGCGGTGAAAACACTAGCGCCATGGATTCCGAATTGGCTTGGGAATGCTGGCGGCTGGGCCACAAATGCCAAAACTAAGGGATTTAGGACTGGCTCAACGCCACGTGTGGGGTCGATTGCAGTTTGGCCAAATGATGGTGGCGGTTATGGTCACGTAGCTTATGTGGCAGATGTAGCGAGTAATACACGTATTCAAGTTAAAGAATCTAATTACGCTGGAAATCAATACATAGCGAATTTCCGTGGTTGGTTTAATCCACTCGATTCATTCTGGGGTGGAAGTGTAACCTACATTTATCCAGATTAATCATAAGGTAGCGGTTTTGAAATCGCTACCTTATTTGTGATAGGGAATTTGTATGCGCTTGTAGACATTGAAAATCATGTTACAATGGTGAAAAGGAAGTAAGAAAGAGGAGGGGAGCATTTGAAAAAATGTCCTGCGAAATTGTCTTTTATCGCCAGTGATTATTGGGGCTTTTCTAAGTTCAAGTTTAGTTTTAGCAGATGAAAACACAACGATTTCTACAACAGCTGAGAATGTTCAAACGGAGCAAGTTTCATCAACGACAGAAAACAATGTTGCAGATACATCTGTATTTGAAGTAGAACAAGCAACGGAATTGTCATCTGAACAGCCACTTGTAGAAGATAGCAATAACGAAACAACGGTTTCTGAAAATAATTCTTCAATAGCTTCAGCAACTACAGACACAACAGATGCGACAGTAGTAGCTAATGAGTCAGCATTGTCTGATACGTCTGATAATCTTGGTGCCAATACAAAAGCAGAAGAAGTCAGCGAGGATTCTCAAACAGCAGAAGTAGCAGAAACAAGCACTACAATCACTAGTGCTGTGGATGAAGAAGTTACGGAAGATGACAATGAGACTGAAACTTTGAAGGTGAATACTGATACTGTTTCTGAAGTCAATACAGCAAGTCTTACGACGTCATTGGTGCAAGCAACAGCAAAGAAAGTGACTTCAACCCAGACTCAAAAATCATTAGTAGAGGCTTCTGTTTCTGGAAATACGCTTTCCATTCAATATAATGGAACTATCACAGCAGGAGAATCTCTAAAATTTGCGGCTTGGTCTGATAATAATGACCAAGATGATTTGGTTTGGTCTGATGCAAGTTTTGCTGGAACAGCTTTAGCATCATATGAAAATCATTCAGGATATGAAACTTATCATATTCACACGTATTCATTTGAAACAGGTAAAGCTGTTGGTTTGAATGCGACAGATATTGTTATTGAAAAGTCAAATGTTCAAACAACTATTACCAAAGTTGATGACAATACCTACAAAGTCACGGTGATAAATGTGCCAATTTATATCAAATCAGTATCTTTACCAGTTTGGAGTACGGTAAACGGACAAGATGATATTGATTGGTTAACTGCGACTAAAGAAGATTCATCAACTTATACTGGTACCATTTCATTGAAAGATCATCATTATGATTCAGGTGACTACAATGTTTACGTTTATGGGCAAAGCAAACTCGGCAATCAGTTTATCGGCTTAGCTGTAACCAAAGGTTTTACAGTCACAGAAACAAGTGCAACAGCACCAACAATAACTGTTTCAAATTATGATAAAGATAGTGGAGTATTGACTGTTACAGTCTCTGAGACAAGCGCAAGTAAGCAATTGAAATTCATTCGTGTAGTGGCTTGGTCAGAAAGTGATCAATCTAACCTTTACTGGTACACAACATCAGATATTACTAATGGCACCGCAAGCTTAACAGTAGATGAAAAGTATCATGATTACATCAAAGGTGATTATACGGTGCATGTCTATGTTGATTTTAGTGATGGGACAACATCAGGTTATAATCTAGGTAGCTATACTTTTAATGCAGACCAACCTGTTCAGCAAGAATCGTCCTATTTCATTGATATCAGTAGTCATAATGGCGTTATTTCAGTTACTGAATTCCTATCATTGAAGAGTCAAGGAATTACAGGTGTGGTTGTTAAATTGACAGAAGGAACAAGTTATACCAATCCATATGCAAGTTCTCAAATTAGCAATGCACAAGCTGCTGGTTTGAAAGTTTCAGCTTATCATTATTCACATTATGAAACGGCTGCGGAAGCTAAAGCCGAAGCGCAATACTTTGTTTCGGTTGCAAAATCATTAGGACTTTCAAGTTCAACAGTTATGGTTAATGATATGGAATCTTCAGAAATGCTAAATGGAGATATTAATGTTAGCACGCGAGCTTGGAAAGAAGAAATGAGTCGCCTTGGTTATGGTGACTTGGTTTACTATACAATGGCAAGTTGGTTGGATATCAAGGGCGGAAAAGTTAGCACATCAACATTTGGCATGTCTAATTTCTGGGTAGCTCACTATGTTTATGGATATACCTATTTAGACCAAGAAACAGCTAAATCCCTTGCTTATTATTCATCAGCAGCGGCATGGCAATATACAAATGTATCACCTAAATTATCACATGATTTAGATGAAAACATTGATTATACTGGTCGCTTCACATGGTAAAGGAGGTTACCAATGAAAAAGAAATTGAGATGTTACCTAACCTTACTTTTGTCTTTAGGATTACTAGCGGCGTGTTCTACGCATTCGCAAAATAGTACCAATCAGAGTTCTTCGTTAACTACAGTAAGTAGTAGTGTTAAGAAATCGACAAGTTCAAGTGAGATAAGTACATCATCAACTGTTTCATCTAAATCAGAAGAAGTACCATCAACAGAAAGTTCATCATCAATAGAAGTTACGTTAGCTCCAATTAATACAGGTGCTATTTTGAAAGCAGACTATTCAACAATGGCTGGAACGTGGCAGAATGCTTCTGGGGAAACTTTGACGTTTGATGATGCGGGATTGGCAACAGAAGGGTTGACGGCTGATTTTCTGGATATTGATCAAAATGGAATCTTACTCTTAGATGTTCAAACAGGGTCAAAAACAAATGTGACACTTTACATTGTACCTGCTAATACTAGCTTTTCTAGTGATTATTTGAACGGACAAAGTGATAATTCTGAGTTATCAAAAGACCGTATTATTTCTTCTGCCGATATTAGTTCTGGAGATATCGCTAACAAAGCTTATTATCATGTATCAGAATAAAAGTTTTAAATTTTAAAACGAACTCTTTATTAATTTTATGACTCGTTAAAAAATAGTCCACCGGACTGAACTCGTTCATTAATTTCAAGACTCATAAAAAAACAGTCCACTGGACTGAACTCGTTCATTAATTTCAAGACTCATGAAAAAACAGTCCACTGGACTGTTTTTTTATGCTATAATGGTAATGAAAAAAATAGAGGTGAATAATGTCTTACGAAAATTTATTAAATCGTTTTTTAAGCTATGTGAAAGTGAATACGCGTAGTAATCCTGACAGTACTACAACACCTTCAACTCAGACTCAAGTTGACTTTGCATTAAACGTTTTGAAGCCTGAGATGGAAGCGGTTGGTTTGCAAGATGTACACTATTTGACAAATGGTTATCTTGTTGGTACTTTACCAGCTAACGATTCAACAAAAACACGAAAAATTGGTTTTATCGCACACATGGATACGGCTGATTTTAACGCTGAAGGTATCAAGCCACAAGTTATTGAAAATTATGCAGGTGGCGCTATTGAACTTGGTCAATCTGGTTATAACCTCAACCCAGAAGAATTTCCAAATTTAAATAATTACCTTGGTCAAACCTTGGTAACAACTGACGGAACAACCCTTCTTGGTTCTGATGATAAATCAGGTATCGCTGAAATCATGACAGCCGTTGAATACTTGGTAGCTCATCCTGAAATCAAACATGGTGAGATTCGTGTTGGTTTTGGTCCTGACGAAGAAATCGGTGTCGGTGCTGATAAATTCGATGTTGATGATTTCAACGTTGACTTTGCTTATACGGTCGATGGTGGACCACTTGGCGAAATTCAATACGAAACATTTAGTGCAGCTGCTTTGGAAGTTGATTTCATGGGACGTAATGTTCACCCAGGAACAGCTAAAAATCAAATGATTAACGCTTTGCAACTAGCGATTGATTTCCATAACCAATTACCAGAAAATGAACGCCCTGAAAATACAGAAGGCTATGAAGGATTTTTCCATTTACATGGTATGGAAGGTACTGTGGAAAAAGCACACAGCTCATATATTATCCGTGATTTTGAAGACGGCTCGTTTGAAAATCGTAAAAAAATGGTTCAAGAAATCGCTGATAAGATGAATGCTGAATTAGGTAAAGAAAGTGTTATTGTCAATCTTCATGACCAATACTACAATATGAAGAAAATCATTGAAAAAGACATGACACCAGTTGAACTTGCTAAGGAAGTCATGGAAGATTTGGAAATCAAGCCAGTTATCGAGCCAATTCGTGGTGGAACAGACGGTTCAAAAATCTCATTTATGGGAATTCCTACGCCAAACCTATTTGCAGGTGGTGAAAATATGCATGGTCGCTTTGAATTTGTCAGTCTTCAAACAATGGAAAAAGCTGTGGATGTTATTATCGGTATTGTCCAAAAATAACCTTAAGCTTTACATAAGTATTGTTTGTTAGAATAGATTAATGGAGGACTGTTATGATTAAAATCTTTGGAAAGATGCGATACCACTGGCAACCTGAGTTATCTTGGTCAATTATCTATTGGTCCATTGCTGTAGCGCCAATGTTTATCGGCTTATCATTACTGTTTGAGCGGACAAAAATACCAAGTCAATTTTTTATCTTATTTGCTATCTTTATTGTGCTGGTTGGTCTTGGTTTTCATCGGTATTTCGTTATCGAAGAAAATGGAAGATTACGGATTGTTTCTTTGAATCCTTTTGAAAAATCAAGCGTAGCGATTGCACAGATTAAAAAGATTGAAGTCAACAAATCTGGTATTATCATAAAAATTAAAAATCAGCCAGACCGTATTTTTTATATGAGAAAATGGCCTAAGAAATACTTTTTAGATGCTTTGGCAGTTCATCCTGACTTTCTTGGCGCAGTAGAATTGATAGACAATTTTATCAAGCTGGATTACTTTGAAGCTTACAAGGCTAACAAAAAAGCTCCTACAAAATAGTAAGAGCCTTTGTTGGGCAAGATTTGATAGCAGTGAGGGTGTCTTGATCTGAGTTAGGAACAACTTTTTCTAAATCCTCAGAATCGGCAAATTTTACGATACCGTCATCATGGTAATCAAAAAGTTTAGAATATGTCTGGCATAGGCCGCAAGCAATACATTTTTCGGGAATTATTGATACTTTCATAGTATTATTGTAATATGAATTGATTTATTTAACAAGGGGACATTATGACAAAACAACCGTGGGAAGAAAAAGTAGTCGATGACAACGAAATTAAAATCAGCCGTAAAACAAAAGGCTCTGCTATTAGTACGCCTTTGTTGACAGCGTTGCTTAGTATTTTCTTTGTCATTGTGGTTGCGATTTTGTTTGTTGTTTTTTACACTTCAAATCGTGATAGTGATAAAGCATCAGAAACATCGAATTTTTATGGTGCATCATCATCTAGCGTTGTTTCTTCGTCGTCAGAAGCGTCATCATCAGAGATAACTGCTGAAACAACGACTGATGAGTCTTCAACAGATGCAAGTTCAGATGATATAACTGAATCTTCAAGCTCTACTGGTAGCGGCGACACTATTACTGTTTTACCAGGAGAAGGTCCAGCTTCTATTGCAGCACGTGCAGGCATTTCAGTTGAAACACTCTATGAGCTTAACCCTGACCACATGACATCGGGTTATTGGTATGCTAACCCAGGAGATGAAGTTTATATTAATTAGGAAGAAAAGGAAATCATGAAATCAATTAGAATTGCGATTGATGGTCCTGCTTCAAGTGGAAAGAGTACAGTAGCCAAGATTATTGCTAAAAATCTTGGCTATACTTATCTTGACACTGGAGCAATGTATCGTTCAGCAACTTATCTAGCTTTGCAAAATGGATTAACAGAAAACAACGTCCAAGAAATTTTAGAAGCTTTGTCTAAGCACCCTATTTCTTTTGGACGTGCCGAAGATGGTAGTCAAACTGTTTTTGTTGGTGACAAAGATGTGACACTTGCTATCCGCCAAAATGATGTGACAAACAACGTTTCTTGGGTGGCAGCTATACCAGAAGTTCGCGAAGAACTGGTTGAGCAACAACGTCGCATTGCTAAAAATGGTGCTATCATCATGGATGGTCGTGACATTGGAACGGTTGTTTTACCAGATGCAGAATTGAAAATTTTCTTGATTGCGTCGGTAGAAGAACGAGCAGAACGTCGTTTTAAAGAAAACCAAGAAAAAGGTATTGAAACGGATTTTGAAACATTGATGCGTGAAATTGCAGAACGTGATTACAAAGACAGTCATCGTAAAGTTTCACCGTTGAAAGCTGCTGATGATGCCATTACTTTTGATACAACTGGTGTTGATATCGACGGTGTTGTCAAATTTATTCAAGAAAAAGCAGAAAAAATCATTGACATGGATTAGTCTCTATGATAGAATAGAGACAATGAGAAAAGCAGAAGTGAGAACTTCTCGCCTTGCGACTAAGGTTGTCTGGCCCAACATGTCAAAGATTCCTCCGGGAATACTATGTATGTACGGGCTTGGTTTGTCAAGTCCGTTTTTGTTTTTCTCTAAAAAAATAAAGAGGTGAAAATCATAGCTAAGAAAGATCTATTCATTAACGATGAAATCCGCGTTCGCGAAGTTCGTCTCGTTGGTCTTGATGGTGAACAACTAGGAATTAAACCATTATCAGAAGCACAAGCTGTTGCTGATAACGCTAATGTTGACTTGGTTTTAATTCAGCCACAAGCTACGCCACCTGTTGCAAAAATTATGGACTATGGAAAGTTCAAATTTGAGTATCAAAAGAAAAGTAAGGAACAACGTAAAAAACAAAGCGTTGTGACTGTTAAAGAAGTTCGTCTTAGCCCAGTTATCGATAAAGGTGACTTTGACACTAAACTTCGTAATGGCCGTAAATTCCTTGAAAAAGGAAACAAAGTGAAAGTCTCAATTCGCTTTAGAGGTCGTATGATTACTCACAAGGAAATTGGAGCAAAGGTATTGGCGGAATTTGCAGAAAGAACGCAAGATATTGCTATTATTGAGCAACGAGCTAAGATGGATGGACGTCAAATGTTCATGCAACTTGCTCCAATTCCTGACAAAAAATAATTGTCAATTTTAAATATTTTAAGAGGAGAATTCTAAAATGCCAAAACAAAAAACTCACCGCGCATCAGCTAAACGTTTCAAACGTACAGGTTCTGGTGGATTGAAACGCTTCCGTGCGTTTACTTCACACCGTTTCCACGGTAAAACTAAAAAACAACGTCGTCATCTTCGCAAAGCCGCTATGGTGCACCCAGGAGATTTCAAACGTATTAAAGCAATGCTTTCAGGTCTTAAATAAGAATAAAGCATTTACTCAATATTATTAAGAATTATTTGGAGGAGAATATAAATGGCTCGTGTTAAAGGTGGCGTTGTATCACGCAAACGTCGTAAACGTGTATTGAAACTTGCTAAAGGTTACTATGGTGCAAAACATATCTTGTTCCGTACTGCAAAAGAACAAGTAATGAACTCTTACTACTATGCATACCGTGACCGTCGTCAGAAAAAACGTGATTTCCGTAAACTTTGGATCACACGTATCAATGCAGCAGCTCGTATGAATGGTTTGTCATACTCACAATTGATGCACGGTTTGAAATTAGCTGAAATCGAAGTTAACCGTAAAATGCTTGCTGATTTAGCAGTTAACGATGCAGCAGCTTTCACAGCTCTTGCAGATGCAGCTAAAGCTAAACTTGGTAAATAAGAATTAAAACAAACGTAAGTTCTACTTAAAATCAATTAAGAGCACTAAGCTTACAGCTTAGTGCTTTTTTGGTACGACGGGCATGTCGTACATCTGAGGTGCAAGTCCTCTGGGTACCTGCTACCGGTGAACCCAATAGCGACTCTGCATCCTGACTATCGTGAGGTAGCGGGGACGTGAGGTAGCGGGGAGAGGAAGGGATAGCGAAATCGAGGTTCTACGAATAGAAACGTGATACAAGGCGTTAACAGCGGATGAGGTGGCCAAAAACACTAAAGTCCAAGAAGGTAGTCGTAACCTGTTGGTGTAAATCACGAGAGTAATCGAGGAAAGATGTATGACTTATCCCGTGAGGTCTCATTGAGGAAACTATCCTAGTAACAACAATGAGAAGTCAGCCGAACCCATAGTAGCGTTGAAACTTCTGTAATGGAAGTGGAGCGAAGGGGTGAACTATTAACTGAAGAGGTGTTTCCACTTCGCCTGTACCTGAAACGTCGGTCTGATAGGTATAGTAACTGTCCCGTATAGGCAGCGAACTATCTTAATACAAGGTGTCCCGTAGGTAACGAAACAAGAAAAGAATCACACACATGTCGCCATTGTTAACTCAAATCTTATCTAAAGAGAATATGATGACTGCTTTCACCAAAGTTTGTGCTAATAAAGAGTCAGCTGGTGTAGACGGTATCACCGTAACAGATATTGGCTTGTACCTCAATAAGAACTGGTGTATGATTAAAAGCCAGATACTTGCGAGAAAGTACAAACCACAACCTGTCTTACGAGTAGAAATACCCAAACCACAGGGAGTAAAGCGTAACCTAGGTATACCAACCATAGTGGATAGAATTATCCAACAAGCGATAGTCCAAGTTATCACACCCTTGTGTGAACCACATTTCCAAGAGACGAGTTATGGCTTTCGTCCGAACCGCTCTTGTGAAATGGCTACCCTGAAGCTATTAGACTATCTTAATGACAGTTATACTTGGATAGTGGACATTGACCTAGAGAAATTCTTTGATAATGTTCCCCAAGACCGCTTGATGTCCTATGTACACAACATCACCAATGACGGAGATACAGAATCTCTCATCCGTAAATACCTACAAGCTGGTGTTATAATACAAGGAAAGTACCATGATACACCAGTTGGTACACCGCAAGGAGGTAATCTCTCCCCATTATTATCCAATATCATGCTTAATGAGTTGGATAAGGAGCTAATGGCACGAGGGTTACGTTTTGTGAGGTACGCAGATGACTGTGTTATGGCTGTAGGAAGTAGAGCATCAGCTATTCGAGTGATGCATTCTGTTACTCGCTATATTGAGAAACGTCTCGGTCTCAAGGTTAACGCTAGAAAGACCAAAATCCCTAAGCCAACTCGTCTAAACTATCTCGGCTTTGGCTTTTGGTATCAACCTAAAATAAACCAATGGGTAAGTCGTCCTCATCAAGATAGCGTTAGATGGTTCAAGGAAAAGTTAAAACTTCTTACCAGCCGTAAGCATAGTATAGAACTAGGTATGAGAATTCAACGGCTTAACTGGCTAATCAGGGGTTGGATAAATTACTTCCGTATCGGAGTGATGAAAACAACTCTCACCAAGATAGATAAGCATTTGCGAACTCATTTACGAGTGATTATCTGGAAGCAGTGGAAAACCAAAGCTAAACGGCGTTTGGGATTGCTTAAATTAGGTGTTCCTAGGTGGTTAGCAGACAAGGTATCGGGTTGGGGTAACCACTATCAACTGGTAACCTGTCAGTCTGTCCTTAATCAAGCTATATCAAAACCAATCCTCACAAAACGAGGATTAGTCAGCTGTTTAGACTACTACATGGAACGACATGTTAACAGTTAATGGAACCGCCGTATGCCGAACGGCACGTATGGTGGTGTGAGAGGGACTACAAGTTAGCCCCTACTCGATTATTCAAATAGAATAAAACATGTGAACTATTTATATCGTTACCTGGTGCGCTATGATTTAGACGTTAAGAATTTTGAAATAGCGTGTTCGGGATTACCGTCGAAAAACGGTGATAAGATATTGTTGGCAAGACAGGATTTATTATTTACTTGTGAGTTCGATTTTGAGTCTGCTAGAGAAATTAGAATGTAACTTCGACTTGAAAGGTAATCGTAGGAGTACTAGAAAAGGATTATTTTCACTTATTGGTATAAGGCAAAAAACAACCAATCACTAAATGTAATAGTGATTGGTTGTTTTGATTATGTTAATTATGGGTTAGGAGCCGTCACTTGAACTTGATGATGATGAGCTACTGTGCAGTTGCATATAGCTTGGAGCTTTAAAGAGGTCAACGGTAGATTGGTTACCATTTTCGCTATACAAGCTTGTCGATTCATCACCTAGTTTTTTCTCTATCGATTTCAGGCTCTTCAAGGAGTTGGAGTAGGAAATCGACGAACTATCAACGGTTTCTAAACCAGTATCTGTGTCAAAGCGGAGTAAATCTCCCGTCTGGACTTCGTCACTAACGGAAAGCTGTTTAGCAACGGCATTGCGGATTTCTTTTGTTGCCGCAGTAGTGCTTTCATCTGGATTGGTGATTTCTTCACCAGTCGCTGTGTAGTAGAGCTGTCCGCTATAACTTGTATATGTAGGTGTGATATAATATCCAGCTGTTCTGAGAGCAACAGTTTGATCGTTATCCTCAGAAAGCAAATCTTGTCCAAGTTGAACATAGTTGCTAGTATCGACACCAAGCAAGTGAAGAAGTGTAGGTAAAGCATCAACCTCACCACCATAGGTGTCACTAATAAAGCCGTCTGTGTACCCTGGAATGTGAATCATAAATGGAACACGTTGGAGCATAGCATTATCGTACTCTGTCCAAGTTTCTGAGTCTTTACCAAGTAGGGAAGCTAGGCTAGTATTTCTTGAATTTGAAATACCGTAGTGATCCCCATAAAGCACGATAATAGAATTGTCATATAAACCAGATTCTTTTAAGTAATTGAAGAAAGCTTCAATAGCAGAATCAAGGTAATTAGCTGTAGCGAAGTAACCATTAATGGTCTCATCATCAGTTTGAGCTAGTGGGAAACCTTCTTCATCAGATTCTCCGGCCAAGCTAGTGTAAGGATAGTGGTTACTTACTGTGATAAATTTCGTATAGAATGGTTGTTGAAGGTGTTCTAAATACTTAATAGAATCAGCAAACATGTATTTATCATTCAAGCCGTATTGGAATGAATTTTCATCAGTTTGCTCTTGAAAATATGATGAATCAAAGAAGTAGTCATATCCCCACTGTTTATAAGTATTGTTACGATTCCAGAACGAACCGACATTACCATGGAATACAGCGCTAGTATATCCGCCTGTTTGAGCAAGAATAGAAGGAGCAGCAAACGCTGTATTATCTCCACCGTAGTTAACCATGTATGACCCGCTGCTGAGTCCGAAAAGCGATGTTTCCATTAATGTTTCGGCATCGGAAGTCTTACCAGCCTTAACTTGGTTAAAGAAGTTTGAGAAAGAAATAGTTGAGTTTGAGTGATATAGCGAATTAAGGAATGGTGTTACTTCATAAGATTGTCCATCAACTTCCAGTTTGTAGTCAATCAAGAATTGTTGGAAACTTTCTAAATGAATAATGATAACATTTTTTCCTTGAGCAATACCATAATACTTAGAGTTTGGTGCTGCATAATGTTCTGAAACGTATTTCTTAACCTCGGTCAAATCGTCAGCAGTTGCTTCACTACGTTCTTTTTCAGCTTGATAAGTTTGGTTAGCACTATAGACGGTGAAAGATGGTAAACCAAGCGCTCTAACGACATAGACATTTGAGAAACCACGAGTTAGCAATTCAGGTCTATCAATTTCTGCCATAAAAAGGTTGATAGAGAAAAGCAGAGTCGATAATGCTGTAATCGCAAAACTAGCACGTTTGTTGAAAGGACGTTTATCTGTTTTTATTTTTTTTGTAGCAAATAAAATAATTAAGATAATGTAATCAAAGATATAGACAATATCCCAAACTCGCAGTAGATTTAAGGCAGAATCCCCTAAACCAGCAGAAACCTTACTACTTGCAAGCATTGCACTAACAGTAATAAAATCAGAAAACTCACGGAAATAAATGGCGTTAGCGATAAGTAGAATATTTAAAATAGTGTAAATAATCCAACTAACGGCATAAAAAACACGTGTCCTCTTAATATAAAGACTTAATCCAAGTAAAAGCAAACCAAGCGAAATGGGGTTGATTATTGAAAGGAAAACTTGATATAAATTTTCCAAATCAAGACTAAAGTCAACGTGGTAAGCCCACATGGTTTTTAGCCAGTACATAAACAAAAGCGTCAAAATGAATCCCAAGCGTGTGTTTAGCACGTGTGAGATAACCTGTTTCAATTTTTTCACTGTAGGAACTTCCTTTATTTTTTTTCCTAAAGATAAAATCTCAGCTTCAATTATATCATAAAGGAAAGTTTTTTAACATAACTAGCCGTACCCTATTTTAACGGCGTTTTAAAAGGGTTCTTAAAAAATAAAAATGATGTCTTTTTGCTATTTTTTGGTGTTTTTTGATTTTTAGGAGTGGACAAAGGCGGGGAATTTTTTACTTGATTGCACGCAAGAATGAATCAGTAACGTTGCTTGCTACTTCGTCTTGGATATGTGTATATTGCTGTGTCATATAAGACGTTGAGTGACCAAGAGCAGCTGCCATGTGCTCAATCGGAACGCCAGCAATTTGTCCTTGTGTAGCAAAAAAGTGTCTCATCATATGAGGGGTGGCGTGAATATCGCAATTTCTGTTTACTTTTTTAAAATTTGTAAATATACGACTACAAGCGACTGGTTTTCCAGCGTCCTTTCGAACTCTCTCGCCAGCATCTAAAAAAAGAAAGTCACTTTTTGAAAGAATCCGACCAGCTTTTTTAGCAATTTCGTTAGAAGTGTTTATTGCCGTTTTCAATAGCGCACTAATTTCTTCATCAACGACTACATAGCGCCTTGATGTTTTGTTTTCATTCCGTTTCCATTTGGACGGCGATATGTTCGACTTTCGTCTAAAAATATTTTAAAACGATTGCCCACTAGTTCTAAAGAGCTAAATTTAATACCGAGCACCTCGCTTCGTCGCATTCCAAAGTAGGTAAGTCGCACCATTACGTAATCGTATTGAGATAATACTTTTTTAGCGCAGCTATCCCATTTTCTGAACTCCTTCAAAGAAATTTGTTTGTTCTTTGGTTTGATTCCATTTTCGCCAATGTAGATTTTTAAAATAGGGTTCTTGTCAAGATAACCATTGACTACAGCATCATTTACCATTGCTTCAAAAATACCGTTAGCCTGAACGACGCTTACTCTGGCATATTTATTTAGCAATTGTGTAATATATTCTTCGTAGTCAAGTCTTTCAATATCTTTTAGTCTGATATTACCAAAACGTTTTTGAAAACAATGTCTGTACTGTGTATCTTTATTTGCTATCGTATCTGGCGCCCAACGCCCTGTCTTGATACGGTTTTCGCTGTATATTTCCCAATATTCATTGACAGTCACGTTTAAACGTGGGTCGTATTCGTTGTTATCAATTTTAGCTTCTATTTCGGCAAGAGCGTGTCTAGCTTCTGCAAGAGTTTTCAGATTGCTTTTAGTGATTTCTTTCTTCTTGCCACTGAATTTAAATTTTCGGCGAACGTAGTAGCGTTTGCCCTTTTTTATTTTCATATGTATATATATTTGGATATTTTGTTTTTATGTATTTCATTTGTTTCTCCTTGTTAAAAATTTAGCTTCTGGACAAGGCTTTTTAACTTAGAGAAATTCTTGACATCACCTCCTAATTTGATAAAATAGGATACTAGAAAAGCGCCCATTAAATGGCTCTTTACTATACTAATTATTTTTACCCCTGCACTCAAAGTTTGGCGATGGAGAGTGTGAGGGATTTTTTTGTTTCTAAATACTGTTAGCTATTATCTACTTTTAATTTCATTTTTTTGCTGAAAATACCACTTTCTTCGGCTAAAGTAGTATCATCTTCGGATTTTAGGTAGAGATTTGGTGAGTTTGTATAGCTTAAATCATAACCGTTTTCGATTGCCCAATTATTGAAATAATTTTCTTTGGCATCAAGAACTGTATCAGCTAGTTTTTGAAGATTTACATTCGTTTCGTATTTGAAGTCTTGCGGAACAATAACATAAATTAGGTTATCGCCGTAGTATTGTACACTAACGCTAACATTTGTACCGTTATCTGCAAGAGATTGATTTAGCGCATTCATGAATGCTGTTGCAAATGCTGCATTAGATTCTTCGGTGTATTCTGGCCCATTGTTTTGAGTTGTTGGCTCAGTTGATTCCTCTGTCTTAGAAGAACTTTCTTTGGTTTTAGATGAACTAGAAGATGTTGCAATAGTTGAAGAAGCAGTAGTTGTTGAAGTGTTATTGTTGCTTTTAAAAACGGCTGGCGTAATAAAGATAGTTCCTAGCAAGCCAACGGCAGCAACTGCAATAGAGATGTTTCTCTTTTTAATATCTGGTTTCTTTTTAGTAAAGTACCAAATTGCACCAATACCACCAATAAGAGCTACTGGCATTAAAAGTACAGCAACAGTGATGACTAAAGGAATTACTAGGATAATCAGAATGATTTTTCCTAGTCCGCTCTTTTTCATTAATTTTCTCCTATCAGCTTTTAACGTGATTCAGTTTTGCACGTAGTTTCAATTATATCATAAAGACTTTTTTTGTTATGTGTGAGAAATATAAAATTTAGTGGGAAAAATTCTGAATTTTTGATATAATGGGCTTCATGAACAAACTATACGTGGATTCTTTCGTTGAAAAGAAAATTAAGCGTGGTATTCAACTTTTGGATGGAAGAGATTTTCATCAACTTGATTTTGATAATCAGTTAGTCGCTGTTTACAATCATTCTCATCAGTTTTTAGGGACAGCTTACTTGTCTCAACAAAATAAGGGAATTGGTTGGTTCTTGGGTTCAAGAAAAATTGAATTGACAGAATCTTATTTTGTGGACTTGTTTACGAAAGCTAAAAAACAACGCCAAAACTTTGAAAATTCAGATTTGACGACGGCTTATCGATTATTTAATCAAGATGGAGATAATTTTGGTGGTGTGACGATAGATCGTTATGCTGGTTTTGTTGTATTTTCTTGGTATAATACGTTTATTTATCAGTATCGCGATGTCATTATAAATGCCTTCCAAAAAGTTTATCCAGCTATCAAAGGCGGTTATGAGAAAATTCGTTTTAAAGGACTTGATTACGAATCAGCTCACATTTATGGTCAAGAGGCACCAATATCATTTACCATTTTAGAAAATGGTGTCAAATACAGTGTTTTTATGAATGACGGGTTGATGACAGGAATTTTTCTAGACCAACATGGCGTTCGTGATACTTTGATTAATGAACTTGGTCTTGGAAAACGTGTCCTTAATATGTTTTCATATACCGCAGCGTTTTCAGTAGCGGCAGCAATGGGTGGCGCTATCGAAACAACATCTGTTGACCTTGCAAAACGCTCACGTGAATTATCACAAGCACATTTTGAGGCGAATGGTCTTGACTTGAGTAATCACCATTTTGTGGTAATGGATGTTTTTGAGTATTTCAAATACGCAAAACGCAAACAATTGACTTTTGATTTGATTGTTGTTGATCCGCCAAGTTTTGCACGGAATAAAAAGCAAACATTTTCTGTAGCTAAAGATTATCACCGCTTGATTAGTCAAGCTTTGGAAGTTCTGTCAGAAGATGGCACCATTATTGCTTCAACCAATGCAGCTAACCTGACGGTCGCACAATTTAAAAAGCAGTTAGAAAAAGGCTTTGCTTCTGTTAAGCATGACTATGTTCGTCTGCAACAATTGCCAAGTGATTTCACGGTTAACAAAGCAGATGTCAACAGTAATTATTTGAAAGTATTTACAATAAAGGTTAAAAAATGAAAATAGTAGTACCTATAATGCCTAAAAATTTAGAAGAGGCACAGTCGATTGATATTTCGAAATTCGATGAAGTCGATATTATTGAGTGGCGAGCAGATTTCTTAGATAAAGATGACATTATGACTGTTGCGCCAGCTATTTTTGAAAAATTTTCAGGTCGAGAAATTATTTTTACCATTCGTACGGATAAGGAAGGTGGCAACATTAACTTATCTGACGGTGACTATGTTGAGCTTTTGAAAAATATTAATGCTATTTACCACCCAGACTATGTTGATTTTGAATATTTTTCTCATAAAGAAGCTTTTCAACAAATGTTAGACTTCCCAAATCTTGTTTTGTCATATCATAATTTTGATGAAACACCTGAGAACTTGATGGAGTCATTTTCTGAACTAACATCCCTTGCTCCGCGTGTGGTTAAGGTTGCTGTTATGCCACAGAGTGAACAAGATGTGTTGGATTTGATGAATTACACACGTGGTTTCAAAACATTAAATCCAGAGCAAGAATACGCAACAATGTCTATGGGAAAACTTGGACGCGTTTCACGTTTTGCTGTTGATGTTTTTGGCTCTTCGTGGTCATTTGCTAGTTTGGAGCAAGCGAGTGCGCCTGGACAGGTTGCTCTTGCAGATATGAAACATATTAGGGAGGTACTTGATGCAGATTGATGGATACACACGCTTAGCTGCGGTTGTTGCAACACCGATTAAACACTCTATTTCACCATTTATTCATAACTATGCTTTTGATAAAACGGGTGTTAATGGTGTTTATGTCGCTTGGGATATTCCTGAAGAAGATTTGGCAATTACGTTAGAAAATGTAAAACGTTACGATATGTTTGGTGTGAACATTTCAATGCCTTACAAACAAAAAGTGATCCCTTACATCGATGAATTGACTGATTCTGCCCAATTGATTGGGGCTGTTAATACGGTTATCAATCGTGATGGCAAATTAATTGGTCACAATACAGATGGTATTGGTTTCTTTAGAAGTCTAGCGACGTTTGCTGTTTTTGATGTTAAAGATAAAACGATGACGATTCTTGGTGGTGGAGGAGCTGCCACAGCACTCATTGCGCAAGCTGCTCTTAATGGTGCTAGTCATATTAACATTTTTAACCAAACTCAGTTTTTAGAGGCGACACGTGAAAAAGCGCAAGAGTTTGCCGATAAAACAAGTGTATCTATCGCTGTTTATCCAGTTGAAGATTTAAAAACGATTCAAGAAAAAATTTTAGAATCACAACTTTTCGTCAATGCTACAAGCGTAGGTATGGACGGAAAATCAATGATTATTACAGAAGATTTTGAATTCCCAGCAGGTTTGTTGGTTGCTGATACGATTTATCAACCATTTGAAACACCATTTTTGAAATTAGCTCGTAGCAAAGGTTTAACAGCTCTTAATGGTTTAGGAATGCTTTTATTCCAAGCTGCTGAAGCTTTTGAAATCTGGACTGGTGAAACAATGCCTACAGCTGAAATCTGGTCAGCGCTTGAAGAAAAATACAACACGAAATAAGAACAACTGATAGGTGACGCGAATGAAATTGAATGTTAATCTCCCACAAACACCTTATGATATTGTGATTGAAAAAGGTGTCTTATCAAAAGCTGGCGATTGGGTCAAAAAACTTTGGAAACCGCAAAAAATCGCTATTATTACTGATAATCATGTTGGCAGTTTATATGCTGAAAAGGTTAAGCTAAGCATTGAAAATGCTGGTTTTGAAGTGATTGTCTTTGACTTTTTAGAAGGTGAAGCTTCTAAAAATTTAAAAACAGTTAACAAAGCTTATGAATTTCTTGTCAAAAATGGCATGACACGCAGTGACGGTATTGTTGCGCTTGGTGGTGGTGTCGTAGGAGATTTGGCAGGTTTTGTAGCATCTACCTATATGCGTGGCATTCATTTCTTGCAAATTCCGACAAGTTTAACAGCTCAAGTTGATTCATCTATTGGGGGTAAAACAGGGGTTAATACGCCGTTTGCCAAAAATATGGTGGGAACATTCACCCAACCAGATGGTGTTTTAATTGATCCTGAAACCTTACAAAGTCTTGGTAAACGTGAACTCATTGAAGGTATGGGTGAAGTTATCAAATATGGTTTGATTGATGATGTTGAACTTTGGGAAGAATTATCTGCTATGGATGGCTCTCCTGAAAGTATCTTAGAACACGCTGAGAGCATCATTTATCGTTCGTGCAATGTCAAACGTAAAGTTGTTGTTGAAGATGAACTTGATAACGGTGTTCGCCTTTATCTTAACTTTGGTCATACCATTGGTCATGCGGTTGAAGCGACTGCTGGTTATGGAAAAGTCATGCATGGTGAAGCTGTTGCCATTGGAATGGTACAAATTTCGCGTGTTGCTGAGAAAAAAGGCTTGATGCCTCAAGGCATTACAAAAGAAATTTTTGACATGTGCCAAAAATTTGGTTTGCCTACGGATTACAAACCATGGCATGTTGACGAACTTTATGGTGCTTTAGTACATGATAAGAAAGCTCGCGGTAAAACGATTAAGACAGTTATTGTACCAGAGCTTGGTAGCGCAGCAATCAATCAGATCCCACTTGAAGAGATGAAAGAGTATTTGGAGAAGTAAAATGAGATATTTGACAGCTGGTGAATCCCACGGACCGCGTTTGACAGCAATTATCGAAGGAGTTCCTGCAGGGCTTCCTTTAACTGCTGAGGATATTAATGTTGATTTAAAACGACGTCAAGGTGGTTATGGACGTGGTGGGCGTATGAAAATCGAATCAGATAAGGTAGAAATCACATCTGGTGTACGTCACGGAAAAACAACTGGTGCTCCAATTACCCTTCATGTCATCAATAAAGATCATGAAAAATGGCTTGATATTATGGCAGTTGAGGATATTGATGATAGCTTAAAAACAAAACGTAAAATTACTCATCCGCGTCCAGGGCATGCTGACCTTGTTGGTGGGATGAAATACCGTTTTGAAGATTTGCGTAATTCTCTTGAACGCTCATCTGCGCGTGAAACAACAATGCGTGTAGCCGTTGGAGCGGTGGCAAAACGTATTTTAGCAGAGCTTGATATCGAAATTGCTAATCACGTTGTTGTTTTTGGTGGCAAAGAGATTGATGTTCCAGAGGGACTGACTGTTTCACAAATTAAAGAATTAGCTAGTCAATCGGAAGTTTCAATTGTCAATCAAGAGCGTGAACAAGAAATCAAAGATTATATTGACCAAATCAAAAAAGATGGTGACACTATTGGCGGTGTTGTTGAAACTGTTGTTGGTGGCGTTCCAGTTGGTCTTGGTTCTTATGTTCAATGGGACAAGAAACTTGATGCAAAAATTGCAGGTGCGGTCGTTTCAATCAACGCTTTCAAGGGAGTTGAATTTGGTTTAGGATTTAAAGATGGTTACCTCAAAGGAAGCCAAGTAATGGATGAAATTCTTTGGAACGAAGAAGATGGCTACACTCGTCGTACCAATAATCTTGGTGGTTTTGAAGGTGGTATGACTAATGGACAACCAATTGTTGTTCGAGGAGTCATGAAACCTATTCCAACACTTTATAAACCTTTGATGTCAGTTGATATTGAAACACATGAGCCATACAAAGCGACGGTTGAACGTTCAGACCCAACAGCTCTTCCAGCAGCAGGTGTTGTTATGGAAGCAGTTGTTGCAACTGTTGTGGCAGATGAAATCCTTGAAAAATTCTCTTCTGATAATCTTGAAGAATTAAAAGAAGCTGTTGCTCGTCATCGTGATTATGTCAAACATTTTTAAAAACATAACATTTTGACAATTGGAGGGCGTGTGCTCTCCAATATTGCTATAAAGATTTGCAAACCAGAAATGGAGTAACTATGGAAAACAAAGTGATTTATATTGCAGGTTTAGGTTTGATTGGTGGTTCCTTTGCTTTGGGAATCAGACGTGACCACCCTGATTATAAAATCCTTGGTTATAATCGCTCTGATAAATCACGCAACGTTGCCCTTGAACGCGGAATTGTGGATGAAGCGACTGCTGATTTTAAGGAATTTGCGCCCTTAGCCGATGTCATTATATTAGCTGTGCCAATTAAGCAAACTATCGAATTTATTAAGGCTTTAGCTGATATGGATTTGAAAGACAATGTCATTATTACAGATGCAGGTTCTACAAAACGTGAAATTGTCGAAGCTGGTGAAAAATACCTTGCTGGAAAAAAGGTTCGTTTTGTTGGCTCTCATCCTATGGCAGGTTCTCATAAATCTGGTGCTATTGCTGCTGAAGTCAATTTATTTGAAAATGCTTATTATATTTTCACACCGTCAAGGCTGACAGATGCCAGCACAATTGCTGACATGAAAGTTATTTTGTCAGGGCTTCATGCGCGCTACATTGAAATTGATGCTGCTGAGCACGACCGTGTTACAAGTCAAATTTCGCATTTTCCACATATTTTGGCAGCTAGTTTAATGGAACAAGCTGGGGATTATGCTTTGGAACATGAGATGACTAACCACTTTGCGGCTGGAGGTTTTCGTGATATGACACGTATTGCGGAAAGCGAACCAGGTATGTGGACTAGTATTTTACTAACCAATAAGGCTACGGTTTTAGAACGTATTGATGATTTTAAAAACAGACTTGATGGCGTTGCGGAGCTTATTTCGCAAAATGACGCCGATGCTATTTGGAATTATTTTAACCATGCCAAAGAAACCCGTAAGGAAATGAACATTCACAGACGTGGTGGTGTTGAAAGCAGCTTTGATATTTTTGTTGACGTTCCTGATGAAGAAGATGTTATCTTGGAAATCTTGGAATTACTTCGTGGAACATCTTTGGTTAACATTCATATTAACGAGGAAAACCGTGAGGATATTAACGGTATTTTACAAATTTCCTTTAAGAATATCAAAGATTTGGAACACGCTAAGAAAGTTATCAGTGAAAATACTGATTATAAAGTTTATGTTAATTAAGGAGACCTACTATGGCAAATATTTATGATTTAGCAAATGAATTAGAACGTGGCATTCGTGCCCTTCCAGAGTATAAAAAAGCTGAAGAAAGTCGTGCAGCGATTGAAGCAGATGCGGCAGCTAAAGAACTTTTCAAAGAATTTACAGATTTTCAACAAGAGCTTTATGCTAAATTGCAATCTGGACAAATGCCTACTGGTGATGAACAAGCTAAAATGCAAGAATTAGGAGCTAAAATTGAAGCTAATCCAGTTCTGAAAGCTTACCTCGATGCGCAACAAGCTTTGTCAGTTTATGTATCTGACATTGAAAAAATTGTCTTTGGACCTTTGCAAGACCTTTTGAAATAATGATATTTTACAACCTGACATTCTTTGTTAGGTTGTTTTCGTATTTTCTGAATCAAAGGTCTATAATGAGTGATAACTTTATAAGGGGGAATGTTGTATGTCACGTAAGGTCGGAATTATTGGAATGGGGCATGTTGGGTCAACAGTTGCTCATGGTTTGATTGCTCAAGGTGCATTTGATGATTATGTTTTGATAGATATTAATGAAAAGAAAGTTACGGCGGATGCTGTTGATTTTTCAGATGCGGCAGCTAATCTCAATCAACATGCTAATATCGTTGTTAATGATTATCAAGCGTTGGCAGATGCAGATGTTGTGATTTCAGCTTTGGGAAATATTGCTTTGCAGGACAATTCAGATGCGGACCGTTTTGCAGAATTGCCTTTTACAGCAAAGCAAGTACCACTTGTTGCTAAAAAATTAAAAGAAGTTGGTTTTAAAGGTATTATTATCGCGATTTCTAATCCTGTTGATGTTGTGACTAGCCTTTATCAACATTATTCAGGGCTTCCTAAGGAACGCGTCATTGGTACGGGTACGTTGCTTGATACAGCACGTATGAAACGTGCAGTTTCAGAACGTTTCGGTGTAGATGCTCGTAGTGTTTATGGCTATAATTTAGGTGAGCATGGGAATTCTCAATTCACAGCATGGAGTCAAGTGCGTGTGAAGGGGCAACCTATTTCAACATTTACAGATGCTAAGACTTTGGATGAAATTGCTCATGAAGCGATGATTGGTGGACATACTGTTTTCTATGGTAAAAAATACACTAGCTATGGCATTGCAAGTGCGGCAATCCGTTTAGCTTTGGCTGTTGTGTCAGATAGCCATGAAGAATTACCAGTGTCAAATTATTATGAACCGCTTGATACTTACCTTAGCTATCCTGCCATTGTTGGACGTGAAGGAATTATCGAGCAAATAAAATTGACATTACCAGCAGAAGAAGAAGTAAAACTTCAAAATTCTGCCAACTTTATTAAACGTAAATTTGCAGAAAGTCTAAATTAAAGAAAAAAGAAATCCCATCTGGAAAATCAGGTGGGATTAGTGATTTAGCAAGTGATTTCGAACGTCAGAAATGAAATAAAGTGACCCTGTCACAACAAATAAGTCTTCTAAATTGTCATCTACCATTGAGAGCCAGTCTTTGTAATCAGCAACTTTTGGGTATTGTTCTGGGTAGTCTGACAATGCCTGTGCTTGGTAGAAATCAAATGTTGTGACGGTTAAGTCATAGACGGACAATTCTTCCAGCATTTGTGTTAAAGGCTTGCGATTTAGCCCTGCAAATAAAATGTGAATTTTCTGTTGAGCAAAGTCATTCTTTAGTAAGTCAACTAATTTGGCGATAGAATCTTCGTTATGAGCACCATCTAGCATTAGATTGGGCTTGATGAGTTCACAACGTCCTGCCCAAACAGTATCTTCTAGACCAGATTTGATTGTAATTGGTGTAATAGCTGGCAATTGATTTTGAAGAATCAATGCAGTCATAGCTGCCAAAGAAGCGTTAGCTTTTTGGTGTTTACCAAACATTTTAAGCTGAATATCTGGAATAATAGTCTGATGATAAATCATATCAAAAGCTCTGCCATTTTCCATAAACGAGAAACCTTTTCCTAATTCATAAATGCTGGACATTGTCTCTTCGGCTTTCTGATAAAAAATGCGGCGAATGGGCTCTGCCATTTCTCCAAAAATAAAGGGAACGTTTGTTTTTAAGACACCTGCTTTGTGCTGGGCAATCTCAGCTAGGGAATTACCGAGTGTTTCTTGGTGGTCGATGCTGATTGAGGGGCAAATGACGGCTTTGGCTGTGAAAACATTGGTTGAATCGTAAGTGCCACCAATCCCAGCTTCGATGACCGCAATATCGACGGGATTAATGACTGCAAAATAATAAAACATGAGAGCAGTGACTAATTCAAATTCGGTCACTTTGCCGACCTTGTCTTGAAATTCTGCGCTATCGACAATCGGCTTAATAGCTTGAACTGTTTTGACCAAATCGTGGTCAGGTATTTCAACGCTATCAATAGCAATGCGCTCATTAAAACGAGTAATAAATGGCGATGTGAAAGTCCCAGTCTTGTAACCAGAAGCAGTTAAAATATGTTGTAAAAAGCTTGTTGTTGAACCTTTGCCATTGGTTCCGACGACGTGAATCGCAGGAAATTTATCTTGCGGATTGTCGAGTAATGCGAGTAAATACTGCATACGCTCAAGGCTTGGACGACGTCCGTTGGCTTTATGAGAATGAATCCAGTTTAATGTTTCAATATAATTCATAACTTTTCTTTTTGATTAAATTCGTAAAAAAGAGGTGAGAACTTAGTGTACTTACCTCTTTTGAATGTGATTAAGACAGTCTAAAAATCAATATGGGCAGCAAATGCTCGTTGAAAACGATATTGCCACTAGTAACGATTACTCAGTTGTTTCAGTGTTGCTACTTGTAGTTGTATCGTCAGAAGTTGTATCTGAACTTGATGGTGTTGTTGAACTTTGGCTTGTAGCAGAGCCAGAGCTTGAACTATAAGTGGTATCTGAACTTGAACTGTAAGTATTGTTATTAGAACCACTGTTGTAGTTATTATTAGCAGAAGCAGAACTTGAATAAGTTGTCGAAGCGGAAGTATCTGTTTTACTATCGCTGTCGCTTTCTTTGATGACAACAGTTGTTGTCGTTGTTGATTTGTCTGTTGTCTTTGAGTTTGACCCCTTTAAGGCATTGTTAATGGTAATACTTGCCACAATGATACTAAGAATAGAACCAATGAGAGCAACTGTTTTTTGAAGGGCAGAAAAGCCTGTCTTAATGTGTTTTGTTGGGGCAGCTGACTTATCGTCTTTTGATGATGATTTTTGACTTCTTGAGTATTTTTGAGACATGATTAACTCCTTTTTAGCATATAACTCTATTATAAAATATTCTTTTTAAATGTCCAGCGTTAGAATTTTTTTGCTTCAAAAATTATTGTACGCCAAATTCTTAAAGTTAACCTTAAAAAAACTTAAAATTAAAACTTTCACACTCATAAAAGTCTGTGCTATAATGGTAGTATTGATTTTTGTGAAGGAAGAAAAGATGATATATTTTGATAATTCAGCTACAACAATTCCCTATCCTGAAGTGTTGCGCACTTATCAGGAAGTTGCTAGCAAGATATTTGGAAATCCCTCAAGTTTGCATAATTTAGGAACAAAGGCTAGTCGTATTTTAGAAGCTAGTCGCAAGCAAATCGCGGATTTATTAGGAGTTAAGAGCACTGAAATTATTTTTACGTCTGGTGGTACAGAAAGTGACAACTGGGTACTTAAAGGTGTTGCCTTTGAAAAAGAACGTTATGGGAAACACATCATCGTTTCAGATATCGAACATCCAGCGGTTAAAGAGTCAGCAAAATGGCTAAGCGAACACGGTTTTGACGTTTCATATGCACCTGTTAATGACCAAGGCTTTGTTGATGTTAGAGCATTAGCTGCGCTTTTGCGACCAGATACAACTTTGGTATCAATCATGGCAGTGAATAATGAGATTGGCTCTATCCAACCAATTAAAGAAATCTCTGAATTATTAGCTGATAAGCTAGGAATTTCATTCCATGTGGATGCTGTTCAAGCTATCGGAAAAATTCCAGTGGCTGATTATTTAACTGACCGTGTTGATTTTGCAAGCTTTTCAGGGCATAAATTCCACAGCGTTCGTGGGGTTGGTTTCATTTATAAAAAAGAAGGTAAAAAATTAAACTCATTACTAGCTGGTGGCGGTCAAGAAGGTGACCTTCGTTCTACAACTGAAAATGTGGCGGGAATTGCGGCTACGGCTAAAGCACTTCGCTTGGTGACTGACAAAGAAGATTATGCTCTTCCGAAAATTGCCAAGATGAAAGAAGTTATCTATGACGAGCTAGCTAAGCACAAAGATATTGTCATTTTCTCAGGTAAAGATGACACATTTGCCCCAAATATCTTAACCTTTGGAATTAAAGGAGTTCGTGGTGAGGTTGTGGTTCATGCTTTTGAAGAACATGAAATCTACATTTCAACCACATCAGCTTGTTCATCAAAAGTTGGAAAACCTGCTGGAACATTGATTGCTATGGGTGTTCCAACGAAATTAGCACAATCAGCTGTCCGAATCAGTCTTGATGACGATAATGACATGGGACAAGTTGAGCAATTTCTAACGATTTTCAAACAAGTTTACGAAAAAACCAAAAAAGTAAGATAATAAGAAAGGATAAAGAGAGTTTTCTCTTTAATAAACTATGCAGTATTCAGAAATTATGGTTCGTTACGGCGAACTATCAACCAAAGGAAAGAACCGTATGCGTTTCATCAATGAATTGAAATGTAACATGAAACACGTTCTTTCAATTTATCCAGATGTGCGTGTTGTTGCTGACCGTGACCGTGCTCACATTTATTTAAATGGCACAGATTACGTACCAGTTGCTGAATCATTGAAACAAATTTTTGGGATTCAAAGCTTCTCGCCATCATACAAAGTTGAGAAAAATCTTGAAACCATTAAGAAAGCAGTTCAAGATGTGATGAAAGATGTTTATCATGAAGGACTAACTTTTAAAATTACAAGTAAACGTAGCGACCATAACTTTGAAATGGATAGTCGCGAATTGAACCAATACCTTGGTTCTGCCGTGTTTGAGGTTTTACCAGATATCCAAGCTCAAATGAAAGGTCCAGATGTTAATTTAAAAGTTGAAATCCGTGAAGAAGCAGCTTACCTTTCCTATGAAAATATCAAAGGTGCTGGTGGTCTCCCTGTCGGAACAGCAGGACGAGGAATGTTGATGCTTTCTGGCGGAATTGATTCACCAGTTGCAGGTTACCTTGCTCTTAAACGTGGGGTTGATATCGAGGCAGTTCACTTTGCTAGCCCACCTTATACAAGCCCAGGTGCTCTTAAAAAAGCCCAAGATTTGACACGTAAATTGACTAAATTTGGTGGTAATATTGATTTTATCGAAGTGCCATTTACAGAAATTCAAGAAGAAATTAAAGAAAAAGTACCTGAAGCTTACTTGATGACTTTGACACGTCGTTTTATGATGCGTATTACTGACCGTATCCGTGAGGAACGTAATGGTTTGGTGATTATTAATGGTGAAAGTCTTGGACAAGTTGCCAGTCAAACACTTGAAAGCATGCGTGCTATTAATGCGGTAACTGCAACCCCAATTATTCGTCCAGTTGTCACAATGGATAAACTAGAAATCATTGATATTGCTCAAAAAATCGATACTTTCGATATTTCAATTCAACCATTTGAGGACTGCTGTACCATTTTTGCACCTGACCGTCCAAAAACAAATCCTAAAATCAAAGATGTTGAACAATACGAAAAACGTATGGACGTTGAAGGGCTTGTTGAACGTGCGGTTGCAGGTATTAAAGTAACAACAATCACTCCACAAGCAGACCACGATGAGGTTGATGACTTGATTGATGATTTATTATAGGAGACAAAAAGCTACCGTTGGTGGCTTTTTAGTTTGTCTTTTTAGGGAAATTCTGTCTCCTTTGCTAGAAAATGCTATAATAGTATCTGGAGGTAAGATTAAGTGATGTTTGATAGGATTATTTATAAAAAAACAACGCTTGCTTGTTTGAGTTTTTTGGTGATTTCCTTGCTTGGTTCGGGTGTGTATAGTCTAGCTTTTGAAAAATCGAACGCTAATACGACACAAACGACAGAAAAACAAGCACAAAACAAAAGCAATATGACGAAAACAGCGCGAGTCATGGCAAATGGTGATATTCTTATTCACAACGGGCTTTATGGAAGTGCTGAACAAGCTGACGGAAGCTATGATTTCATGCCATTTTTTGAATATGTCAAGGACTGGATTTCAAGTGCTGACTTGGCTATCGGTGATTACGAAGGAACGATTAGCCCTGATTACCCTTTGGGTGGTTATCCGCTTTTTAATGCACCAAGTGAAATCGCTGACGCTATGAAAGACACGGGGTATGATGTTGTTGATTTAGCGCATAATCACATTTTGGATTCTGGGCTCTCAGGTGCTATCAATACGGTTGAAACCTTTGAAAATCTTGGCTTATCAACTATCGGTGTTTACAAAGAAAATCGTGATACGGAAGACATTCTCATTAAAAATGTCAATGGCATCAAAATTGCAATTTTGGGTTATTCTTATGGCTATAATGGCATGGAAGCAAATGTGGCAGATGAAGATTACGAAAAACATATGTCAGATTTAGATGAAGATAAAATGAAATCAGAAATTCAAGAAGCTGAAAAGAAAGCTGATGTCACAATTATCATGCCACAAATGGGAACAGAATACGCTCTTGAACCAACAGACGAACAAGTAACGCTTTATCATAAAATGATTGACTGGGGAGCAGATGTTGTGTTTGGTGGACACCCTCACGTTGCTGAACCATCTGAAACGCTTGAAAAAGACGGTGATAAGAAATTTATCATCTATTCAATGGGGAACTTTATCTCTAACCAGCGTTTAGAAACGGTTGATAATATCTGGACAGAACGTGGTCTCTTAATGGACGTCACTTTTGAAAAGAAAAATAATAAAACAACAATCAAGACCGTTGCCGCTCATCCGACAATGGTTTGGGTTTGGAGCAAGGGTGTGACGGGTTCAGAAGGCTTTGTGCTTTCCGATTATCGAACGATTGTTTTGGAAGATTCTATTGAAGGTGGAAAGTATCGTGATATTCTTGATTCAACTATGCAAGAAAAAGTGGATACTGCCTACCAAGAAATGAATGAATTGGTGAATTTACAATGGGATTAAGTCGTCAAAAAGTTAACCTATTTTCAAAGAGTTATGAAGATGTTAAAAAATTATACCTAACTGCCTTTCCAGCAGTAGAACGGTTACCCTATTTTCCATTAGTTTTGAATGCTTATCGGCGTTTAGCGAATTTTTATGCCTACTATGATAAGGATGACTTTGTTGGTTTAGTGTATTTGTTGGAGAATGAAGAAGTTATCTATCTTTTCTTTCTTGCGGTTAATCCAAATATTCGTTCACGTGGCTATGGCTCTGCCGTTTTACAAGACATTAGAAATTTAGCAGGAAAACGTCCGATTATTCTTGCCATGGAACCATTAGATAAAACTGCTGAAAATTATCACCAACGTGTTAAACGAGTTGCTTTTTATGAAAAGAACGGCTTTAATATCACGGATTATTATTATCATGAAGGAAAAGAAGTGTATCAAGTCATGGCAACAGATACCTCACTTGACATTCAAGTAGTGGAAAGATTAACGAAAAAAGCGGTGCTAGGCTTAATTGCTATTTCATTTGAGAAAAAAGCAGAATGAAAACGTAATATTGCTAAAAAAACATAGCATATTCCTTGATTTAATCACTTTATCATGTTAAAATATGAATGTTGACTAAATGCACATCCTGTGCAACCGCACGAAAATCGTTCGTAAGTAACTTTCGAAGTTCACGATTTAGGCGAGTCTTCACAAGCGGAAAATCCGCAACAAAATTTATAGGAGGTGCACGATGAGCACATATGCAATCATCAAAACTGGTGGAAAACAAGTTAAAGTTGAAGTAGGTCAAGCTATCTATATTGAAAAACTTGATGTTGAAGCTGGTTCAGAAGTAACATTTAACGAAGTTGTTCTTGTTGGTGGTGACAACACTGTTGTTGGTACACCAGTTGTTGAAGGAGCTACTGTTGTTGGTACTGTTGAAAAACAAGGTAAACAAAAGAAAGTTGTTACTTTCAAATACAAACCTAAAAAAGGTAGCCACCGTAAACAAGGTCACCGTCAACCTTACACAAAAGTTGTTATCAACGCTATCAACGCTTAATTTGGCATTATTATGATTCAAGCAATTTTTATTCGCCACAAGGATAACTTAGAAAGTGTTGAACTGACTGGTCACGCTGGTAGTGGTGAGTATGGCTTTGATATCGTATGTGCAGCTGTCTCAACTTTATCAATTAACTTGGTTAATTCATTAGAATCTTTGGCAGATTGCAACGCTGATTTAGCTATCAATGAGATTGATGGTGGTTATATGAAGATTGATATCTCTCATGTAACTAAAAAGACAGATGAGAAAGTTCAACTTTTATTTGAAAGCTTTCTTTTAGGAATGACAAATTTGGCAGAAAACTCTCAAGAGTTTGTGTCAGTTCAAGTCATTGCAAACTAATTTGAAAAGAGGACACAACATATGTTAAAAATGAATCTTGCTAACTTGCAACTTTTCGCCCACAAAAAAGGTGGAGGTTCTACATCAAATGGTCGTGATTCACAAGCTAAACGTCTAGGTGCTAAAGCAGCTGACGGACAAACTGTTTCAGGTGGATCAATCCTTTACCGTCAACGCGGTACTCACATTTACCCAGGTGTAAACGTAGGTCGCGGTGGTGACGATACACTCTTCGCTAAAGTTGAAGGTGTTGTACGTTTCGAACGTAAAGGTCGCGATAAAAAACAAGTTTCTGTTTACCCTATCGCAAAATAATAGCGTAAATAGATATTATTGAAAGCTTTGTCAATCTTGGCAGGGCTTTTTTATTTGCCTGACGACCTTGGAAGAGAGCCTTGCGTTATCAAATTTTGAAACTAGCCTAAAAGGCTATTGCAAGTTTGTTAACCATTTTGCAAAAAGAATTAGGAAAATAGGCAAGAGCCTAGTTTTTTTGTTATAATAAAGTTGATTGATTTTTAGAAAGAATGATTTAAATGAACATACAACAATTGCGTTATGTCGTGGCGATTGCCAATAGTGGTACATTTCGTGAGGCGGCTTCTAAACTTTTTGTAAGCCAACCCAGCTTATCAGTAGCAATTAGAGATTTGGAAGCTGAACTTGGCTTTCAAATCTTTACTCGAACAACAACTGGAGCGGTTTTGACAAGCCATGGGATGGCTTTTTATGAGAAAGCTCTTGAGGTTGTGAAAAGTTTTGATTCCTTTGAAAAACAATTTTCACAAGCAGCAATGGATTCAGAAGAATTTTCAATTGCCAGTCAGCACTATGATTTTTTGCCACCGTTAATTACTGCTTTTTCACAAGCTCACCCAGAACATAAAGATTTTCGTATTTTTGAATCAACGACGATTCAAATTTTAGATGAAATTGCTCAAGGCGATAGTGAGATAGGGATTATCTATTTAAATAATCAAAATCGTAAAGGTCTTTTGCAGCGTATGGAAAAGCTTGGTTTGGAATTTGTTGAGTTAATTCCATTTCAAACCCATATTTATCTTGCTAAAGAGCATCCTTTAGCGAAAAAAGATAGCTTGGTTATGGCTGATTTGTTAGGATTTCCGACTGTGCGATTTACCCAAGAAAAAGATGAGTACCTTTACTATTCTGAAAATTTTGTGGATACAACGGATAGTTCTTGTATCTTCAATGTTACTGACCGTGCTACTTTGAATGGTATTTTGGAAAGAACAGATGCCTATGCAACAGGCTCTGGTTTCTTAGATAGTCGTAGCGTAAACGGAATTACTGTCATTCCACTTGAAGATGATTTGGATAATAAAATGGTTTACATCAAACGCCGTGATAAGAATTTATCAGCTTGTGCGCTTAAATTTATCGCTGTTATGAAGGATTATTTTGCTAAATTCAGCCCAAAGGTGACTAAATGAAGATATTAAGAAAAGTTTATTTTCCGCTTGCTGCTGTGGTTTTGATTGTTTTAGACCAGTTAAGTAAGCTATGGATTGTTAATCACATCACTTTGGACACCATTCAAGAGTGTTTGCCAGGTATTTTTAGCTTAACTTACTTGCGTAATTATGGCGCTGCTTTTTCGATTTTACAAAATCAACAATGGTTATTTGCGGTTATTACGTTTGCGGTCGTTGGGGCTGCTTGCTATTATTTTGTTAAAAATATTAATGGTCAGTTTTGGTTTTTACTTGGTTTAATCCTCATTATCTCAGGTGGTTTAGGAAATTTTATTGACCGTGTGCGCCTTGGTTATGTTGTTGATATGATTCATTTAGATTTTATGAATTTTGCGGTGTTTAACATGGCGGATTCTTATTTAACAGTTGGGGTTGTGATACTATTCATTGCCCTTTGGAAAGAGGAGGAGAATGGAGTTAATCATTAAGGAAGCTGGTGTTCGTTTAGACAAGGCGCTAGCAGATTTGACAGAGTTGTCACGTAGCCAAGCTAACGATGAAATCAAAAAAGGAACAGTTTTGGTCAACGGCAAAGCTGTTAAAGCGAAATATTCTGTCAAAGTTGGTGATGTTGTCACTTACGAAGTGCCAAAAGAAGAAGTGTTAGAATATACAGCTGAAAATATTCCACTTGATATTATTTACGAAGATGATGACGTTGCTGTGGTCAATAAACTACAAGGAATGGTAGTTCATCCGTCAGTTGGTCATACGTCTGGAACATTAGTGAATGCCTTGATGTACCACATTAAAGATTTATCTTCGATTAACGGTGTGATTCGACCAGGAATTGTGCATCGTATTGATAAAGACACTTCAGGTTTGTTGATGATTGCTAAAAATGATAAGGCTCACAACGCACTTGCAGCAGAATTGAAAGATAAAAAATCACTTCGTAAATACGTTGCAATTGTTCATGGTAATATTCCAAATGACCGTGGTGTCATTGAAGCACCGATTGGACGTTCAGAAAAAGACCGTAAAAAACAAGCTGTAACAGCAAAAGGCAAACCCGCTGTAACTCACTTTAAGGTTTTGGAACGTTTTGGAAATTATACGTTGGTTGAGTTGACTTTGGAAACAGGGCGTACACACCAAATTCGTGTGCATATGGCGTATATTGGTCATCCTGTTGCTGGTGATCCGCTTTATGGACCACGTAAGACATTAAAAGGCGATGGTCAGTTTTTACATGCACAAACACTTGGTTTTACTCATCCAACAACAGGTGAAACATTGACTTTCACGGCAGAAGCGCCAGCTATTTTTAAAGAGACATTGGAAAATCTAAGAAATGGCAAAGCTTGATGATAAAGCAGAGTTTGGATAACCAAATTCTGCTTTTTTACTATAAAGTTGGTAAAAGATAATCGTAAATCTCTTGTCAAATAATCATAGTTTTGGTATCATATAGAGAGTAAATATTATCCTTTAATACTGTCCCGTGAGGCAGGCAAGGAGAGAACGGTAAAAGAAGTGTGCAACCGGCATAGTTGTACCTATATTTTGTGGAATCTCCTTGCTAACGAGGAGATTTTTTGTATATTAGAGAGGTTTGTTTTATGAAAACAAAAGAAATTATTGACGACGTAACAATGAAACGTGCAATTACACGTATCACTTATGAGATTATCGAGCGTAATAAAAATCTTGATAATATTATTCTCGCAGGAATTAAGACGCGCGGTGTTTTTATCGCTCGCCGAATTCAGGATCGCTTGAAACAATTGGAAGGAATCGATATTCCAATTGGAGAACTCGATACCAAACCTTTCCGTGATGATATGAAAGTCGAAGAAGATACAACTGATATGCCAGTTGATATTACTGGAAAAGATGTGATTTTGGTTGATGATGTTCTTTATACAGGACGTACAATCCGTGCAGCAATTGATAACTTGGTAAGTCTTGGACGTCCAGCGCGTGTCAGTCTTGCTGTACTTGTTGACCGTGGTCACCGTGAACTCCCAATTCGTGCTGATTATGTTGGCAAAAACATTCCAACAAGTGCTGTGGAAGAAGTTATTGTTGAAGTGATTGAAGTAGATGGAAAAGATCGCGTCAGCATTGTTGATCCGAGCTAAGCAGTTATAGAATTGAAGAGGAAGATAAAAAGTGGAAAACGTAAAATATGATGTGCAAGATATGCCTAAACCAGGGATGTTGTTTGGACTATCGTTCCAACATTTATTTGCCATGTTTGGCTCAACGGTTTTGGTTCCAATTCTAGTTGGTATTGACCCAGCAATCGCCCTTTTCTCAAGTGGTTTGGGAACATTGGCACATTTGACAGTAACCAAATATAAAATCCCAGCTTACATGGGGTCTAGTTTTGCTTACATTGCAACCATGCAAATGCTAATGAAAACCGATGGTATTGCGGCAGTAGCACAAGGGGCAATCGCAGGTGGTCTAGTTTACTTAATCGTTGCCTTGATTGTCAAATTTGCTGGAAATGCTTGGATTGATAAAGTTCTTCCGCCAATCGTGGTTGGTCCAATCATTATTGTTATCGGACTTAGTCTTGCAACAACAGCTGTTAATGACGTTATGTTGAAAAATGGCGAATATAATTTCACATACCTGTTGATTGGTATGGTAACGCTCCTTGCTGTTATTCTATTTAATATGTATGGCAAGAAAATTATTGGTGTTATCCCAATCCTTCTTGGTTTGATTGTTGGTTATATTTTCGCTTTGATTGTTGGCGCAGTAACAGGTCAAACAATTATTGACTTATCAGATGTTGCTAAATCAGCTTGGTTACAAGTTCCAAGTTTTGATATTCCTTTCGTGGATTATCACTTCAAACTTTATCCAAGCGCGATTTTGACAATGGCACCAATTGCTTTTGTTACTATGACTGAACATTTTGGTCACGTTATGGTGCTTAATAGTTTGACAGGACGTGACTTCTTTAAAGACCCGGGGCTTGACCGTACCCTTACAGGTGACGGTATTGCACAAATTATTGCTGGTTTCTTCGGTGCTCCACCAGTAACATCTTACGGTGAAAACATTGGTGTTATGGCACTTAATAAGATTTACTCAGTTTATGTTATTGCTGGGGCAGCTGTGATTGCAGTAGTGATGAGCTTTATCGGAAAAATTTCAGCATTGCTTTCTTCAATCCCTACGCCAGTTATCGGTGGAATTTCAATCGCTCTCTTTGGTGTTATCGCCTCAAGTGGTCTTAAAATCTTAGTTGAAAATAAAATTGATTTTGATAACAAGAAAAATCTTTTGATTGCAAGTGTCATATTGGTATCTGGTATTGGTGGCTTGACATTGCAAGTTGCTGGTTTACAAATTACAGGTGTCGCATTCTCAACACTTTTAGGTATCATTTTGCATCAAATTCTTCCAGAAAAGGATTAAGAAAATGGCAGTTACAGATGGCGTTGTTTCACTAAAACATTTAGTGACTATGGAAACATTATCAAACGAAGAAGTGCTTGGCTTGATTAGACGTGGTATGGCGTTTAAAACAAATAAAGCAGACTTTAGTTTAGATAGGCAGTATTTTGCAGCAAATCTTTTCTTTGAACCGTCAACGCGTACGCATAAGTCTTTTGAAGTTGCTGAAAGGAAACTTGGATTGGATGTCATTGAATTTGACGCTAAAACAAGTTCAGTGAACAAAGGTGAGACTTTGTATGATACTATTTTGACGATGAGTTCTTTGGGAATTGACATTTGCGTGATTCGCCATTCAATGGAAGATTACTACAAAGAATTAATTGATAGTCGAACAATTCAAACAGCAATTGTGAATGGTGGTGACGGTTCAGGTCAACATCCAAGCCAATGTCTGTTGGATTTAATGACGATTTATGAAGAGTTTGGTGGCTTTGAAAATCTGAAAGTAGCTATCGTTGGTGATATTACCCATTCACGTGTGGCAAAATCAAACATGCAAATTCTAAAACGTCTCGGAGCAGAATTATATTTTGCTGGTCCAGAACAATGGTATTCAAGTGAATTTGATGTTTATGGAAAATACGTTGCAATCGATGATATTGTTGATAAGCTGGATATCATGATGATGCTTCGTGTTCAACATGAACGTCATGACAGCGAACGTGGTTTTTCAAAAGAAACCTATCATAAGATATATGGTTTAACCGCTGAACGTTATGAAAAAATGAAAACTTCTGCGATTATCATGCACCCTGCACCAGTCAATCGTGATGTGGAAATTGCTGATCAATTGGTAGAAGCGCCTAAATCACGAATTGCAACACAAATGCAAAATGGTGTTTTTGTACGAATGGCAATTCTAGAAGCTGTGCTGAACGGCAAAGCTTAATTAATAACTTACTTTAAGTTTGAAGTGTCTGCTAATAAACGTTAAAGTGCTCCCGTGAGAGCAAACGAGAGGAATAAAAATGGCAAAAAGACTTTTAATTTTAGAAGATGGAACAATTTTTGAAGGAAAAGCTTTTGGAGCTGATCTTGATGTAACAGGTGAGATTGTTTTTAACACTGGTATGACAGGTTATCAAGAATCTATCACAGACCAATCTTATAATGGTCAAATCTTGACTTTTACTTACCCGTTGGTTGGTAATTACGGTATTAATCGAGATGACTATGAATCGATCACACCAACTTGTAAAGGTGTCGTCGTTTCTGAAAATGCACGTCGCGCAAACAATTGGCGTAATCAAATGACTTTGGACGAGTTTTTGAAAGTTAAAAATATTCCAGGAATTTCAGGAATTGATACACGTGCTTTGACAAAAATTATCCGTAAACACGGGACAATGAAAGCTACACTTGCTAGTGGTGGTGATTCTATCGAACATTTGCAAGTGCAATTACAAGCAACAGTTTTACCAACAAATAACATCGAACAAGTTTCAACAAAAATGGCTTACCCAGCACCAGGTGTTGGTAAAAATATCGTCTTGGTTGACTTTGGATTGAAACATTCTATCCTACGTGAATTTTCAAAACGTGATTGCAATGTGACCGTTGTTCCTTATAATATTACGGCTGAAGAAATTCTTCACTTGAATCCTGACGGCGTCATGTTATCAAATGGTCCAGGTAACCCAGAAAATGTTCCAGAAGCTCTTGACATGATTCGTGGTGTTCAAGGCAAAATTCCAATCTTCGGTATCTGTATGGGACATCAATTGTTCAGCTTGGCTAATGGTGCGACAACTTACAAAATGAAATTTGGTCACCGTGGATTTAACCACGCTGTTCGTGAAATTGCAACGGGACGTATTGATTTTACAAGTCAGAACCATGGTTATGCCGTTGACCGTGACACTCTTCCTGATTGTCTGATGGTGACGCATGAAGAAATCAACGATAAATCTGTTGAAGGTGTTCGTCACCGTGACTTCCCAGCCTTTTCAGTGCAATTCCACCCAGATGCTGCGCCAGGTCCACATGATGCAAGTTATCTTTTTGATGACTTCCTTGAATTGATTGACGCTTTTCAAGCTGAAAAAGTTCGTAATTAATATTTAAATCTAATCCGTGAGTTAGATAATATAGAAAGGAGAAGATACATCGTTCAGATTGGCTAATGAGCTGATTTGAACAAGCCATACAAGCTGCGCCAAAAGATAATCTTTAGAAATAGATGTTATCGTGGTTTTTATTACTTGTCTGGCTTTGTATCATAGATTATGCCAAAACGTACAGATATTAAAAAAATTATGGTGATTGGTTCTGGTCCGATTATTATTGGTCAGGCAGCTGAATTTGACTATGCAGGAACACAAGCTTGTCTTGCCCTTAAAGAAGAAGGGTACAGCGTCGTTCTTGTTAACTCAAACCCAGCGACAATCATGACAGATAAAGAAATCGCAGATCGGGTTTATATCGAACCATTGACACTTGAGTTTGTCACACGTATTATCCGCAAAGAACGTCCAGATGCGCTTCTTCCAACATTGGGAGGACAAACTGGTCTTAATATGGCAATGGAGTTGTCAAGAGCTGGAATCCTTGATGAACTTGGTGTTGAGTTACTAGGTACAAAGCTATCAGCGATTGATCAGGCTGAGGACCGTGACCTTTTCAAACAATTAATGGAAGATCTCAATCAACCAATTCCAGAATCTGAAATCGTCAATACCGTTGATGAAGCAGTTGCCTTTGCAGAATTAATTGGCTATCCAGTTATCGTACGTCCTGCCTTTACCCTCGGGGGTACAGGTGGCGGTATATGTGATAACGCAGAAGAACTTCGTGAAATCGCTGAAAATGGTTTGAAATTATCACCAGTAACGCAATGTTTGATTGAACGTTCTATTGCAGGATTCAAAGAAATCGAATACGAAGTTATGCGTGATGCTGCCGACAACGCCCTTGTGGTTTGTAATATGGAAAACTTCGACCCAGTTGGTATCCATACTGGGGATTCAATCGTATTTGCACCAACACAAACTCTTTCAGATATTGAAAACCAAATGTTGCGTGATGCAAGTTTGAGCATTATTCGTGCCCTTAAAATCGAAGGAGGATGTAACGTTCAGCTTGCTCTTGACCCAAATAGCTTCAAATATTATGTTATCGAAGTTAACCCACGTGTGTCACGTTCATCAGCCCTTGCCTCAAAAGCAACTGGTTACCCAATCGCGAAATTGGCTGCCAAAATTGCCGTTGGTTTAACTCTTGATGAAATGGTTAACCCAGTTACTGGAACAACATATGCTATGTTTGAACCAGCTCTTGACTATGTGGTTGCCAAAATTCCACGTTTCCCATTTGATAAATTTGAAAATGGTGAACGTCGTCTGGGAACACAAATGAAAGCGACTGGTGAAGTTATGGCTATCGGTCGTAATATCGAAGAATCACTTTTGAAAGCTTGTCGTTCACTCGAAATAGGTGTTTACCACAATGAAATGGTTGACTTGGCAGAAGTTTCAGACGACGAATTGGTTAATAAGATTGTTCGTGCGCAAGATGACCGTCTGTTCTACCTTTCTGAAGCCATCCGCCGTGGATACACTATCGAAGAACTATCTAAACTAACAAAAATCGACCTTTTCTTCCTTGATAAATTGCTCCACATCTTTGAACTGGAACAAGAGTTAGCAAGTCATGTCGGAGATGTTGCTGTTCTGAAAGAAGCTAAACGCAATGGTTTTGCTGACCGTAAAATTGCAGATCTTTGGAACATGACTGCCGATGATGTGCGTGCCATTCGTACTGAAAATAAAATCATTCCAGTTTATAAAATGGTTGACACGTGTGCAGCTGAGTTTGAATCAGCAACACCATATTTCTATTCAACATATGAATGGGAAAATGAATCAGTCAAATCTGATAAAGAATCTATCATCGTTCTTGGTTCAGGTCCAATTCGTATTGGGCAAGGGGTTGAATTTGACTATGCCACTGTTCACTCAGTTAAAGCCATTCAAGCAGCTGGATATGAAGCCATTATCATGAACTCAAATCCAGAAACGGTATCAACAGATTTCTCAATCTCTGATAAACTTTACTTCGAACCATTAACATTCGAAGATGTTATGAATGTTATCGAACTCGAACAACCAAAAGGTATTATTGTGCAATTCGGTGGTCAAACAGCTATCAATTTGGCAGAATCATTGTCAAAAGCTGGTGTTACTATCCTTGGTACACAAGTTGCTGACCTTGACCGTGCTGAAGACCGTGACCTCTTTGAGCAAGCTTTGAAAGAATTGGATATTCCGCAACCACCAGGACAAACTGCAACAAATGAAGAAGAGGCGGTTGAAGCTGCGCGTAAGATTGGCTTCCCAGTTCTTGTTCGTCCATCATACGTACTTGGCGGACGTGCTATGGAAATCGTAGAAAATGAAGAAGATCTTCGTTCTTACATGCGTACAGCTGTTAAAGCTAGTCCAGACCACCCAGTGCTTGTTGACTCATATATCGTTGGTCGTGAATGTGAAGTAGATGCGATTTCTGACGGTAAAGATGTGCTTATTCCAGGAATCATGGAACACATCGAACGTGCAGGGGTTCACTCAGGTGACTCAATGGCAGTTTACCCACCTCAAACATTATCTAAGAAAATCCAAGATACAATTGCTGATTACACAAAACGTTTGGCGATTGGATTGAACTGTTTTGGTATGATGAACATTCAATTTGTTATCAAAGATGAAACAGTTTACGTTATCGAAGTTAACCCTCGTGCTAGTCGTACGGTGCCATTCTTGTCTAAAGTGACTAACATTCCTATGGCACAAGTTGCAACGAAATTGATTCTTGGACAAACTCTTGCTGACCTTGGATATGAAGGTGGGCTTTACCCAGAATCTAATTATGTGCATGTGAAAGCACCAGTCTTCTCATTCACAAAATTAGCTAAGGTTGACAGTCTCCTCGGTCCTGAAATGAAATCAACTGGTGAAGTTATGGGGTCAGATCAAACACTTGAAAAAGCTCTTTACAAAGCCTTTGAAGCTTCATACTTCCATTTGCCATCATTTGGTAATGTTGTTTTCACAGTTTCTGATGATACAAAAGAAGAAGCGCTTGGTTTGGCGAAACGTTTTGCTAATATCGGATACAGTATTTTTGCTACACAAGGCACAGCCAAATATTTTGCTGAGAAAGGTTTGATGTCAACGATTGTCAATAAACTTGGCGAAGATGATGAGAACGATATTCCAGCCCTTGTTCGCACTGGAAAAGTTCAAGCTATCGTCAATACCGTTGGTACAAAACGTACGCTTGACAAAGATGGTGCAACAATTCGTAGCTCTGCTATTGAACACGGTATTCCTCTCTTTACCGCACTCGATACAGCAGATGCTATGATTCGTGTCCTTGAAAGTCGTGGATTTACAACACAAGCTATCTAATATATTCAAATTATAGAAATAAGAAGCTGAGCCAACGCTCAGTTTCTTTTGTTTAGCCATAAATTTTCACTATCAAAGAGTCTCAAAATTTCTACTTACAAAACTGTAAGGTTATTGAGAGCTGTTTTTCTTATAATAAATATGAAAGATGGTTTTTACATTTTATTCTTGACAGTAAAATGCCAAAAACGTATAATTGTCTTATCGCAACAATACAACTATACAAAAGAAAAAGAGGAAGATTATGCCTAGAAGAAGTAAAATGAAAATGTCTAAAAAGACTAAAGGGATTATTGGAGCTGCGGCAGCTTGTTTTGTCGTTGCAGGTGCAGCTCTGCTTTGGTGGCAACAAACCAAAACATCAGAATCAACCGTTGAAACAACCTACGATACCACAGCTGTAACAGAGGGTACCATTTCATCATCAACTTTGTTGACTGGTAAAGTTAAAGCTTTCCAAGAACAATACGTTTATTATGACAGCAGTAAAGGAACTGAAGCTAGACCAACGGTGTCAGTAGGTGACCAAATTACTACTGGTCAACAATTGGTTCAATACGACACTACAACAGCCCAAGCAGCTTATGACACAGCTGTTCGTAATTTAAATAAGGTTGGACGTCAGATTATTTACCTTAAAACTTATGGTAATCTACCAACAACATCGACAACGACTGATGAAGAAACTGGCGAAGAAACAACTGTTACAACACCACCAACAGCTCAAGAGAATGCACAATACAATCAACAATTGCAAGATTTAAATGATTCTTATGCAGATGCGCAAGCTGAGGTTAATAAAGCACAACAAGCTCTAAACGAAACCGTTATTGTGAGTGATGTGTCTGGTACAGTTGTTGAAGTCAATAATGACATTGACCCATCATCTAAAAATAGCCAAACGCTTGTCCATGTTGCGACAGAAGGTCAATTACAAATCAAAGGAACATTGACTGAGTATGATTTGGCTAATATCAAAACAGGACAAAATGTCAAAATCAAATCTAAAGTTTATCCAGACCAAGAATGGACTGGTACCATTTCATACGTTTCTAACTACCCAAATCGATCTGATGATTCAACTGGAACAGGCGGTTCAAGTTCCTCTTCAGGGTCAGCTTCTTATGATTACAAAGTTGATTTGACTGGTGATATTTCTAATCTTCAACAAGGATTCACAGTATCTGTAGAAGTTGTTAATGAAAATAAAAACAAACTTGTGCCAGTTGATGCAGTTGTCAATGAAGGTGATAAAAACTATGTTTGGGTTTACGATAAGGACAGTCAAAAAGCAAGTAAAGTTGAGGTAACACTTGGAAGCGCTGATGCCAAACAACAAGAAATCTTGAGTGGTTTAGAAGTTGGTCAAATCGTTATTTCTAACCCAGATGGCAGTTTGAAAGATGGTGAAAAAGTTTCCAATGTTACTTCTGATGATACAGCCACTACAGAAGAATCAGAGGTGAGCGAGTAGTGACAGAAGAAAGAAAAGTTTTAATTCAACTCAAAGATATTGTCAAGTCCTACCGTAATGGTGATCAGGAGTTGCAAGTTCTTAAAGGGATTGATTTGACAGTTTATGAAGGAGAGTTCCTAGCGATAATGGGACCTTCTGGTTCAGGGAAGTCAACTCTTATGAATATTATTGGTTTACTTGATAGACCAACTTCTGGCGATTACAGTTTAAATGGAACAAAAGTTGAAGATTTGAAAGAAAAAGAGTTGGCTAAAGTGAGAAACGAAGAAATCGGCTTTGTTTTTCAACAGTTCTTCCTACTTTCAAAATTAAATGCTTTGCAAAATGTTGAGCTTCCACTTATTTATGCTGGGGTCGGTGTTTCAAAACGCCACCAACTTGCTAAACAATTTTTAGACAAAGTTGAACTAGGTGAACGTATGAAGCACCTGCCTTCTGAATTATCTGGTGGACAAAAACAACGTGTTGCCATTGCGCGTGCTTTGGTCAATAATCCTTCGATTATTTTGGCGGATGAACCAACAGGTGCCCTTGATACGAAAACCAGTGAGCAGATTATGCAGCTATTGACAGAACTTAATCGTGAAGGTAAAACCATTGTCATGGTTACGCACGAGCCGGAAATTGCAGATTTTGCAACACGTAAAATTGTCATTCGTGATGGTGAAATCACAAGAGACACGACAGATAGTGTTAGGATTGACTAAGGAGGAAGATTATGGAAAACTGGAAATTCGCCCTTAGTTCAATCATGGGTAACAAGATGCGCTCATTCTTAACAATGTTAGGGATTATTATCGGAGTTGCTTCGGTTGTTGTTATCATGGCGTTGGGGCAAGGAATGACAAAACAAATCACAGATATGTTTTCTGCCGATACACGTGACATTGAGATTTATTATGTTGCTAAGGATTCTGACAGCAAAAATATTTTTGACGATGATGTTGAAACGACATCATCAGACAAAGGTCCTAAGATTCAGGAAGAATGGTTGCAAAAAATTACTTCTGATGTTCCAGGGGTTCAAAACTATTACTTGACGAATGGTACGACTGCAACGGTTTCGCTTAATAAGAAAAAAACCAACAACGTTAACATTATAGGTGTTAATAAGACCTATTTTGATGTTAAAAAATACAAGGTTGTAGCTGGAAGAAATTTCCGTTCAGATGATTATGAGCATTTTTCACGTATCATTATGCTTGATACGAAATTGGCTATGAAACTATTTGGGACGAATGATAATGCCTTAAATAAGCAGGTTTCAGTCGGTTCTAAATCATACTTAGTTGTTGGTGTTTATAAAGATCCAAATGCTGGTTCAGCTCTCTACGGAATGAGTTCAGGTGGTAATGCTGTCATGACAAACACACAACTGGCTGCTGAGTTTAATGTTAACGAAATTAAGGCGGCATATGTCCATGTTAATGATGCAACGCAAGCAACAACCGTAGGGGAAGAAGCTGCTAAAGTGATGACACAAGTATCAGGTGTGAAAACAGGCCACTTTACCATTTTTGATATGTCTAAACAGATTGCTGAAATTAATTCAGCTTATGGCATGATGACTACAGTTATTGGTGCGATTGCTGGTATCTCACTGTTGGTTGGAGGTATTGGAGTTATGAATATCATGCTTGTATCTGTTACAGAACGTACACGTGAAATTGGTTTACGTAAAGCCTTGGGGGCAACACGCAGGAAGATTTTGACGCAATTTTTAATTGAATCAATGGTACTGACTCTCCTTGGTGGACTGATCGGTTTAGGTTTGGCAGCTGGTTTGACAAGTATTCTTAATAGCAATATGGCTGATATGAAACCATCTATTTCATTTAACGTAGCAATAGGAAGCCTTCTTTTCTCCGCTTTTATTGGTATGATCTTCGGTATTTTACCAGCAAATAAAGCAAGTAAACTCGACCCAATCGAAGCATTACGTTATGAATAATAATAGCATTAATATAAAAATTGCTTAGACATTTAAAGAGCTGTCACCAGCTCTTTTTTTTTGAGAATAATGAAAGGTGATGTTATGTATGACGCTTTAAAAAGAGTACTCAAGTTTTTAGGAATTTTTTTATTATTCTAACCCTTCTGTGTTTGGTTTATCTTTTTAAACATTTAGATATTTTGAATAACCCTCATGCTTTAGCGCATGCGTTGCGAGGACATCTCTTTTTGGGAAGCATTATTTTTCTTCTGTTGCAAATTATTCAGGTGCTTATTCCGATTATTCCAGGTGGGGTGAAAACGGTAGTTGGTTTTATGGCTTTTGGCCCAATACTGGGCTTTATCCTTAATTATGTTGGCATTGTTATTGGGAGTATTATTCTTTTTCTATTAATACGCCGCTATGGGAAGCCATTTATTTTGCTATTTATGGAGGAGAAATTATTTGCTCGTTATGAGCGAAAATTAATGTCATCAACTTACGAAAAAGTTTTTGCCTTAAACATGGCGTCCCCCATTTCGCCTGCAGATATTTTGGTTATGGTAACAAGGCTGTCAAAGATGACGTTTAGGCGTTTTCTCTATATCATTCTGCTTTGTAAGCCTATTTCTATCGTGGCTTATAGCTATTTCTAGATTTACGGTGGGCATTTCATTAAATTTTTTTGTAATTTTGCTATAATAAAAGCATGATTATTGCGATTACGACAAGTTTGCGGGAAAATGTTGCTTTGCATCAGCGAGCGCAAACTATTGGCGAAAAACTTCATTTACCTGTTATTAAACGACGAAAACAATCAGTGACAAAGCTTTTACAGTCTAGAGAAGCGCTTCTTTTGGTTTATGAAAATGAGCTGCGCTTGGTCAATCAAGACGGTAGTGAGTTTGCTTTTCATCCTGATACTGCTATGTTGCGTATTAAGAGTGAGCATGACGCTTTATTGGCGTTATTGGGTGATGACAAGTTACAAATCCTTGATACAACGATGGGGCTTGCTAGCGATAGCATTGTTATGGCATCAGCAGGCAATGATGTAACAGCGATAGAAAGCAATCCTCTTATCCACTTTATCGTTTCAGATGGCTTGACAACTTATTCATCAGAAAATAAACAATTAACAGCTGCCATGCGTTCCATTAAAACTTATTGCGTTGACAATATTACTTATATGAAATCGTTGCCTGATAAGTCATTTGACGTGGTTTATTGCGACCCAATGTTTTCTGATAGGATTTCAGAATCTAAAAACTTAGATGGTTTACGACAATTTGCCAATCCTAGTCTTTTATCTGATGAGTTTTTGAAAGAAGCAAGGCGCGTGGCAATAAAGAGTCTTATTATTAAAGCTCATTTTAGAGATGATGTTTTTGAAAAATTTGGTTTTAAAAGAATTGTCAGACCCAATCAAAAATTTCATTATGGCATTATGGAGTTGTGATACGACAGTCAATAACAGAAATTAGGTTTGAGAGAGCTTGGAACAGTTGTTTCAGCTCTTTTTTGTTTTTAAAACACTATTTTCAGATAATTATCATGTTTTTATTTGCTTTTTATGCTATTTTAAATAAAAAAAATATATATATCTAGAAAGGAGATAGAATGAAAAGAAGAGTTATTTTTTCACTAATGTTATTAGCATGTCTTGTGACTGGTATTTTGGGAATGAATTAAATTAAAAATAAAGATGTGGTTGCTGACGATGTTCAAGTCAAGCCCTGCGAGACATCAAGTGATAATGCGGCTATAAATCGTTTGATTAAGGTTTGGAAAGGAAAATCGCGAGAAGCGTTTGATAACTATTTTGCAGATTATTCGGACGAGCAGCGTATTATTGCCGATGAAGAAGGTGGTATTTTGGCTTATGCTGTTGGTTACGGTGATGAGGAAGAATCACAAAATAGTTATATTCAGTACGAAGACGGAACTGTTCATGAGCTTGATTTAGAAGGTCCAGAATCAACGACAGTTGGCGAAGCTCGTTAGGTCTTATATCAATATTTAAAATAAACTAAGGAGAAGCTATGAAAAAAGAATCATGTTGCCAATTGTTGGTGCTTTAGTCATTGTATCCGTTGGCACAGCTAAAACAATTGTGTCTAATGAATTGACAGCTTTACTTCCTAAAACTTTTGCCGAACCGATTACTTTATAGCTTGCTGTGGAGGAATATCAAAAAGATAATAGCTTTGTGGAGTTTTTGGATACTTATTGTTCAGATACTGATTTTGTCATTGGTTATCCTGATGAAGTGGGCGGAGGATTTTCATTTAAAGATGAAGCAAGTTTGGCTGCTGAACCATTGGTTGGAGAACTTTTGGATGATGATGGCAACGTTGTCTATCGAGATGACCAAGCAGTGACTGTTACGGAAATAAAAGAAGCTATTTTGCATTCTCAACAATAATGCGCTCCTGCTTATTTTTAACCTTTCAAAAAAATTTAAAAGGTGTCAAGAAAAAAACTTGACACCTTATCTTTTTATGATATAATAAGTTAAGTGAGTTAGTAGCAGAGCTATTAACCAAAACAAAAAATATAGAAAAGAGACTTTATACTAATGGCAGTAAAAATCCGTTTAACTCGTAGGGGTTCTAAGAAAAAACCTTTCTACCGTATCAACGTAGCTGATTCACGTGCTCCACGTGATGGTCGTTTCATCGAAACAGTTGGTACTTACAACCCACTTGTTGAAGAAAACCAAGTAACTTTGAAAGAAGATCGTGTTCTTGAATGGTTGTCAAAAGGTGCACAACCTTCAGATACAGTTCGTAACATCCTTTCACGTGAAGGCGTTATGAAAAAATTCCACGAATCAAAATTCTCAAAATAATAGAGTACACTAAGAAGAAAACCTATGGATACCATTGAAAATCTTATTATCGCTATTGTGAAACCTTTGATTTCACAACCAGATAATCTTACCATTAAAATTGAAGATACACCTGAGTTTTTAGAATATCATCTTGATTTGGATGCACAGGACATCGGTCGTGTTATCGGTAAAAAAGGTCGTACCATTACAGCGATAAGGTCGATTGTCTATTCGGTACCAACTCAAGGTAAAAAAGTAAGACTCGTTATTGATGAGGAAAACTAGAGAGACTGAACTTCGGTTCGGTCTCTTTACATTTTTCTAAAACGTTCTCATTTGAATTTTTTCCTATTTATGCTATAATAGTGGTAATACGAGGGAGTAGCTAGCGAACTAGGTTCGTGATATTGTCGTCAATACGAAAGAAATTTCTGGCAATATATGAAATAGCGAGACTTGTTTTAGTAAAACAGGTCTCTTTTTTGTTGCAAAAGAGACCAGAAGGAGGATGCTATGTCTTTTTATCGAAAGTCTTCTGATGAGACAATGGAAGAGTTGAATACTTCCTTGAACGGATTGTCGTCGCAAGAAGCAGCTAAACGCAAAGAGCGCTACGGGGCTAATGAGCTCAAGGAAGCTGATCGACCTAGTGCATTGCAAATTTTTATTGACCAATTCAAGGATTTGATTGTCATTATTTTGATTGTTGCAGCCTTGATTTCTGGTGCGACTGGTGATTTAAAGTCAACGATTGTTATTATTGCGGTATTGATTTTGAATGCGATTTTGGGGACCACTCAGACGCTCAATGCACAAAAATCAGTTGATTCTTTGAAGTCTTTGTCTGTCCCTAAGGTTAAGGTTATTCGTGACGGTCAGAAGCAAGAAATTGATTCTACGGATGTGACTATTGGTGACTTGGTTGTCTTTGAAGCAGGTGACATGATTGTCGCTGACGCTCGTATTGTTGATGCGAGTTCGCTTCAGGTTAACGAATCAGCTCTGACAGGTGAAAGCCATGCGGTTGATAAGACGGTTGACCCTATTGCAGGAGAAGTGGTTATCGGTGACCAGACCAATATGGTCTTCACTAGTTCTCAAGTTACTTATGGTAATGGCTCTGCTATTGTCACAGACATCGGTGAAAATACTGAAATCGGTAAGATTTCATCACTAATCAAGGGAGCTACTAGCCGTAAATCACCCCTTCAACGTTCTATTGACGAATTTTCAAAACATTTGTCAATGGGAATCATGATTATCTGTGTGATTGTCTTCGGTTTGGTTTATTGGAATTCTGGGAATTTCATGTCAGCGGCCATGTTTGCAATTGCCCTTGCAGTAGCAGCGGTTCCAGAAGCGCTAGCTTCTATTATTACGATCGTGGAATCTCTCAGTTGTCAAAAATTGGCTAAAGAAAATGCCATTATGAAGAGTCTTAATTCTGTTGAAACTTTGGGTTCAGTCTCAGTGATTGCCTCAGATAAGACAGGAACGTTGACTCAAAATAAGATGACGGTCAATGACATTTACCTCAACGAAACATTGGTAAAACCTGACCAGCTTGATTTGACTGACAAAGCAGCTCAATTCTTGATGAACACTATGGTTTTGACTAATGATTCGTTTATCAATGGTGATCAAAAAGTTGGTGACCCAACGGAGCTTGCGTTGATTGAACTAGGTCGTAAGTACGGTATTACCGAACAAAATCATCGTGAAAAATACCCACGTGTTGCCGAATTACCATTCGACTCTGTCCGTAAATACATGTCAACTCTTCATGATATTGATGGACAGCGTGTCCTCCTTGTCAAAGGTGCACCGGATGAATTGCTTCGCCAGACAACTCACGTCTTGATTAATGGTGAGGTTCGCGAAATCACATCTGATGACCAGGTTAATATCCTTAATCAAAATAATAAGTTTGCTGAAGAAGGACTTCGCGTACTTGGCTACGCCTTCCGTTATTTTGACGATGATGAACTTGATTTTAAACATGAGGATCATTTGACTTTCGTTGGGTTGACGTCGATGATTGACCCACCGCGTGAAGAATCAAAAGAAGCAGTTGCTAAGGCTATCCGTGCCGGTATCAAACCGATTATGATTACAGGTGACCATGTCGTGACTGGTCGTTCTATCGCCCGTAAGATTGGTATTTTCCAAGAAGGTGATATGGTTCTTGACGGGGCTACTCTTGAAAAAATGTCCGACGAAGAATTGGCACGCGATCTTGAGAAGATTTCAGTTTATGCGCGTGTTGCGCCTGAGCATAAAATTCGCATTGTCAACGCTTGGCAAGCCAAAGGTAAGGTTGTTGGGATGTCCGGTGATGGTGTCAACGATGCGCCAGCCCTTAAACAAGCTGATATCGGTATCGCTATGGGGATTACTGGTTCAGAGGTTTCAAAAGACGCTGCAGACATGATTTTGACGGATGATAACTTTGCAACTATCATTAAAGCAGTTACTGTTGGACGTAACCTATTTGCTAACATTAAGAATGCCATCAAGTATCTTTTGACTGGTAATAGCTCAGCTATTATCGTAGTTATTCTAACAACCTTTATGGCTTTCTTTGATAGTAAGTTTGTCGTGCCTTTCTTAGCAATTCAACTGCTCTTCATCAACTTGGTGACGGATTCACTTCCAGCCATTTCCATCGGTATGGAGGAAGGAACGGAAGCTGTTCTTGATGATGCGCCACGCGATCCAAATGAGTCTATTCTCACAGCCAAGACCTTCAAAGAAGTTATTAGTGGAGCAATTCTTATTGCCATCGCCGTTATGGTTGCTTATCTCATCGGTGTTAATACTGGTAAGGGCTACGCAACAACCTTTGCATTCTTGGTGCTCTGTCTTGGACGTCTTTTCCATGGATTCAGTTGTCGTAGTGACCTTCCATTAAGTAAAATTGGTATTTTCTCTAATAAGAATACTGTCTATGCATTCTTGGTTGGTCTTGCTCTTGTTGCTCTTATTGTCTTTGTTCCAGCCATCGGTGGCATGTTCGGTGTTGTAAGTCTATCACTAAGTCAAATTTTGACAATTTTAGGCCTAGCGTTTGCTCCTACATTGGTTGTTCAAGCCATTAAAATGATTCGTTACAGCAAATAATAAGACAAAGTGAAATGTTATTTAGTTGAAGGATTGAGCTCTGCTGTATAATGTGGAGCTCAATCCTTTTAGTTTGTTTTAGTTAGTTTTGTCAAATAATTAGCCCAAAATTATGGAAATATTTCTTTCTAATTTTTTCAGAAAATAGGTTGACAATGACTCGTATTTTCGATATACTAGTAACTGTTTTTTGGGGTATAGCCAAGCGGTAAGGCAAGGGACTTTGACTCCCTCATGCGTTGGTTCGAATCCAGCTACCCCAGTAAACCTCATTGGTTTTATACATTGATTTTGGTCCGTTGGTCAAGGGGTTAAGACACCGCCTTTTCACGGCGGTAACACGGGTTCGAATCCCGTACGGACTATCTTGACCAGTTGCAGAGCGCAGCTGGTTTTTTCATTGCTATCATGGTACAATGGTAAAGACTAAGTTAAGTGGAGTAAACATGAATTATTTTAATGTTGGAAAAATTGTTAACACACAAGGTCTCCAAGGTGAGATGCGTGTGTTGTCTGTGACGGATTTTACAGAAGAACGTTTTAAAAAAGGTTCAAAATTAGCAATTTTTGATGATAAAGACCGTTTTATTATTGAAGTTGAGATTGCTAGTCACCGTAAACAAAAGAATTTTGATATTGTTAAATTTAAAGGCATGTATCATATTAATGATATCGAAAAATACAAAGGTTGCACTTTAAAAGTTGCTGAGGAAAATTTATCTGACCTTGATGATGGTGAATTTTATTATCATGAAATCATTGGACTTGATGTTTATGAAAATGATGTCTTGATTGGTCAAGTTAAGGAGATTTTGCAACCTGGTGCTAATGATGTTTGGGTGGTGAAACGTAAGGGAAAACGTGATTTGTTGCTTCCATACATTCCACCAGTTGTGCTTAACGTGGATGTTGCTGGCAATCGTATTGATGTTGACGTTTTGGAAGGACTTGACGATGAAGATTGATATCCTAACGCTCTTTCCAGAAATGTTTTCACCGCTTGAGCATTCGATTGTTGGTAAAGCTACTGAAAAAGGTCTGTTGGAAATCAACTATCATAATTTCCGTGAGAATGCAGAGAAGGCTCGTCATGTTGATGATGAACCATATGGTGGCGGTCAAGGAATGCTTTTGCGAGCACAGCCGATTTTTGATACCATTGATAAGATTGACGCTAAAAAGCCGCGCGTGATTCTTTTGGACCCAGCAGGGCGTAAATTCGATCAAAGCTACGCTGAAGAATTAGCACAAGAAGATGAACTAATTTTCATTTGTGGGCATTATGAGGGCTATGATGAACGCATTAAAACCTTGGTTACCGATGAGATTTCTTTGGGCGATTTTGTTTTGACTGGTGGAGAATTGGCTGCGATGACGATTGTTGATGCAACGGTTCGTTTGATTCCTAATGTCTTAGGAAAAGAAGCTAGTCATCAAGATGATTCTTTTTCATCAGGGCTTTTGGAATTTCCACAATATACTCGCCCATATGATTTTCGTGGCATGAAAGTTCCAGATGTGTTAATGAGTGGGCATCATGAGAATATCCGAAAATGGCGTATTGAGCAAAGTTTGCGTAAGACGTTAGAACGTCGTCCAGATTTATTAGAAAATTATGTTTTTAGCAAGGAAGAAGAAGCTATTTTTCAAAATATTCTCGCAGAGAAAGACGCGAAGGCTAAAAATATGTGATATAATAGGAGATATGCGGACTGTATGTCTCTTTATTTTTGAGGAGGTTTCATGCGGACAGAAGAGGTGATTGTTCTTTCCTACCAAGAAAGTTGGAAAGATGATTTTGAAAAAATTACTCAAGAGTTGCGTGCTGTTCTTGGTGAGTTAGCTATTAGAATTGAGCATGTTGGAAGTACAGCCGTTGAAGGCTTAGCAGCAAAGCCAATCATTGATATTGATGTTGTGATTGCTCAAGAGACGGATTTATCTATGGTTGTTGAAAAATTAACAAGTATTGGATATGTTCATGAGGGAAATCTAGGGATTGAAGGCAGGGAAGCTTTTGCTTATTCTGGTAAGGAGCATTTGCAATGTCATCATCTTTATGTTTGTCCTAAAAATTCACTTGAGTTGAAACGGCACCTTGCTTTTCGTGATTATTTGAGCAGTCATCCTGATGCAGTTGAGATTTATGGAGCAACAAAAATGAAAGCAGCGCAGCTATTTCCCAAAAATATCGAAAGTTACATAGCTTATAAAGCATCAGTCATCGAAGAAATTTATAAGGAGTTGGAAAAATAAATGTCAGAAAATCGTGAGATATATGATATTACCGTTATTGGCGGTGGTCCTGCAGGGCTTTTTGCTGCTTTTTATGCAGGTATGCGTGGTGTTTCAGTGAAAATTATTGAAAGTTTGTCAGAACTTGGTGGGCAACCAGCTATCCTTTATCCTGAAAAAGCCATTTATGATGTGGCTGGTTTCCCTGAAATCACAGCAGCAGAATTAACTGAAAATCTTATCAAACAATTAGAACGCTTTGAAGACCAAACAACGATTTGCCTTAAAGAAGAAGTTAAGACTTTTGAGAAAGAGGGCGATGTTTTCACTATTGAGACCAATAAAGGTCAACATTTTTCACGTGCGATTGTTATTGCCTGTGGTAATGGTGCATTTGCTCCTCGTACGCTTGGTTTAGAAGGGGAAGAAGAATATGCTGATAACAACCTTTTCTACAATGTTCATAAATTAGACCAATTTGCTGGCAAGGACGTTGTTATCTGCGGTGGTGGTGATTCTGCCGTTGACTGGGCTAATCATTTGGACGGCTTGGCTAAAAGCGTGACAATCGTTCACCGTCGTGATGCTTTGCGTGCTCACGAACATAGCGTTGAAGTGCTAAAACAATCAAATGTGAAAATCATAACACCTTACGTACCAGTTGCTTTGGACGGTGATGGTCAATTTGCTAACAGTTTAACGATTCAAAATGTTAAATCAGATGAAACTATTGAATTGCCATTAGATGCTTTGATTGTTAGCTTTGGTTTTTCAACATCAAATAAAAACCTTAAAAATTGGAACGTTGATTATAAACGTTCAAGCATTACGGTTTCGCCATTGTTTGAGACAAGTCAAGAAGGTGTTTATGCGATTGGTGATGCCGCTGATTATGAAGGTAGAGTTGCTTTGATCGCCTCTGGTTTTGGTGAAGCTCCAACTGCGATTAATCAAGCGATTAAATACATTTACCCTGACCGTGATAACCGTGTGGTGCACTCAACATCATTGATTAAAGACAAGGAAAAATAAAACAAAATTCTTATTACGGGTGTGAACTGCACACCAAAAGTTAGATAGATAATTATTGAAAGGATTTAGTTCTGTATTGCACAGGACTAAATCCTTTTGTTTTAGTTGAAATTGAGTTACAGTCACTATTTTTCTGATTTTGCAGGCATTCTAACTAGTTAGTAAAAAACTTGATAGAATTTGATAGAAAATGCTTGACAATGATAGAAAAAATAGTATAATTTTATCTGTAAACGATTTCAGTGGAGGTAATGAATATTCTTAAGTCTAAACGAAAACAATTAATCATGGAAAAATTGTCTCATGATAAATTTGTTAATCTTGAGGACTTAGTTAGCATGCTAGATACCTCGGAGTCCACTGTCCGTCGCGATTTGGACGAATTGGAGAGTGATCGTAAGCTCCACCGAGTCCATGGTGGCGCAGAACTCCCTCACACACTTCAAGAGGAATTTACCAATCAACAAAAATCTATCAAAAACATTCAAGAAAAAATGTTAGTCGCTCAGAAAGCAGCTGATTTGATTACTGACAATGAAGTTATTTTCATTGATGCAGGAACGACAAATGAGTTGCTACTAAATTATCTCTCCCAAGATAATTTAACGGTAGTTACCAATTCCATTCACCATGCTGCCAAATTGGTTGATAAAAACATTCAAACGATTATTATTGGTGGGCATGTCAAGAAAACAACTGACGCTAGTATTGGAACGGTTGCGTATGAGCAAATTAAACAATTAAATTTTGATAAAGCATTTTTAGGAATTAACGGTGTCGATGAGCAATTCTTAACAACACCTGATGTTGAAGAAGCAGTCATCAAGAAAACAGTTATTGAAAATGCCAAAAAAACATTTATTGTTACAGATTCATCAAAGATTGGTCATATTTCCTTTGCCAAGGTTGATAAGGTTGAAAATGTCACTATCATTACTAATCAATCTAGCGGAGCACTGATGAAAAAAATAAAAGAAAAAACGAGGGTAATTGAAGTATGATTTACACAGTCACTCTTAATCCATCTATCGACTTTATTGTTCGCTTGGAAAGTTTAGCACTTGGAAGTGTTAACCGTATGATTAGTGATGATAAATTCGCTGGTGGTAAAGGGATTAATGTTAGCCGTATCTTGAAACGTCTTGATATTGAAAATACAGCCATAGGATTTATCGGTGGATTTACAGGGCGTTTTGTGAAAGATAGCTTGGTAGATGAAGGTATTGCAACAAAATTTGTTGAAGTTTCTGAGGACACACGTATTAATGTCAAAGTTAAAGCGGGTGAAGAAACTGAAATCAACGGTGCAGGTCCACATATCTCAACAGAAAAACTTGAAGAATTGGAAACTATTCTTGCTGGTCTTTCAAGTGAAGATACTGTTGTTTTTGCAGGTTCAGCTCCAAGTAGCCTTGGAAACCAAGTCTATAATATGTTGATTCCGATTGCTAAAAAAGCCGGTGCAGAAGTTGTTTGTGATTTTGAAGGACAAACACTTTTAGATGCCTTAAACTATCAACCACTTTTGGTGAAACCAAATAATCATGAATTAGCTGATATTTTTGGTGTTGAATTAAACGGTCTTGCTGATATTGAAAAATACGCCCGTGAAATTCTCGCTAAAGGTGCTAAAAACGTTATTATTTCAATGGCTGGTGACGGTGCATTGTTGGTAACACCAGAAGCAGCATACTTTGCAAAACCAATTAAAGGCACTGTCAAAAATTCTGTGGGTGCGGGCGATTCTATGGTTGCAGGATTTACAGGTGAATATGTCAAATCTGGCGACCCAATCGAAGCTCTTAAATGGGGTGTTGCATGTGGGACAGCAACAACATTCTCAGATGACTTGGCAACTGCTGAATTCATAAAAGAAACTTATCAAAAAGTAGAGGTAGAAAAAATATGAAAATTCAAGACTTGCTCAGAAAAGATGTCATGATTCTTGATTTGAAAGCAACTTCAAAAGAAGCAGCGATCGATGAAATGATCACAAGCCTTGTTGAACACGGTGTGGTAACTGATTTTGATGCTTTTAAACAAGGTATCATGAACCGTGAAGCGCAAACATCTACTGGTTTAGGTGATGGTATTGCCATACCTCACTGTAAAAATGCAGCTGTTAAAGAAGCGACTGTTTTATTTGCTAAATCTGCTGCAGGTGTTGATTATGAAGCATTGGACGGTCAACCAACTTACCTATTCTTCATGATTGCAGCACCAGATGGCGCAAACGACACTCACTTGGCTGCTCTTGCTGAATTATCAAAATATCTTTTGAAAGATGGCTTTGCTGATCAATTACGTCAAGTGACATCAGCTGACGAAGTGATTGCAATATTTAACGCAGCAGAAGAGGATAACAAAGTAAAAGAAGAAGCGAAAGCTGCTCCAGTTTCAGATGATAAACCACTTATCGTAGCTGTTACAGCTTGTACAACTGGTATTGCACATACTTACATGGCAGAAGAAGCCCTCATCAAAAAAGGTGATGAAATGGGTGTCACAGTTCGTGTTGAAACAAATGGTGCTTCAGGTGTCGGTAATCGTTTGACTGCTGATGAAATTGCGCGTGCAAAAGGTGTCATTATTGCAGCTGATAAAGCCGTTGAAATGGCACGTTTTGATGGAAAGCCATTAGTATCACGTCCAGTTGCTGATGGTATTAAAAAACCTGAAGAATTAATCAATATCATTCTTGACGGAAAAGCAGAAATTTATACAGCTTCAGCTGATGAAGCTTCATCTTCAAGTAATGCTAGTGAAAAATTAAGTCTTGGTGCCGCATTCTACAAACATTTGATGAGTGGTGTTTCTCAAATGTTGCCATTCGTTATTGGTGGTGGTATCTTAATTGCTATTTCATTCTTGATTGACCAATTTATGGGAGTGCCAAATGACCAATTGAGTCACCTTGGTAATTACCATGAAATTGCAGCTGTCTTTAACCAACTTGGTAATGCAGCTTTTGGTTTCATGATTCCGGTATTTGCAGCTTACATTGCTTATTCAATTGCTGAAAAACCTGGTTTGGTAGCTGGTTTCACAGCTGGTGCTATGGCAACTTCAGGTATTGCCTTTGGTCGCATTTCATTTTATAGTTTGGATAGCGCAGTAAACCTTGCTGACAACCAAATTGCCTCAGGTTTCCTTGGAGCTCTTGTTGGTGGTTTCTTAGCTGGTGGTGTTATTCTTGTTCTTAAGAAAGCTCTTGCCTTCTTGCCAAAATCACTTGAAGGTATCAAATCAATCCTCCTTTACCCACTTCTTGGTGTGTTGGTAACAGGATTCTTGATGCTCTTCATCAACATTCCTATGGCAGCTATTAACAGTGCACTTTATGATTTCCTTGATAGTTTGTCTGGTAGCTCTGCTATTATCCTTGGACTTATCCTTGGTGGTATGATGGCAATCGATATGGGTGGACCTTTCAATAAAGCTGCTTATGTTTTTGGTACAAGTAGTCTTACTGCGGCAGCTCTTTCAAATGGTGGTTCAGTTGTTATGGCGGCTGTTATGGCCGGTGGTATGGTTCCTCCTCTTGCTGTCTTTGTTGCAACACGTTTGTTCAAAGATAAATTCACAGCAGAAGAACGTGACGCTGGTTTGACAAATATTGTTATGGGACTATCGTTCATCACAGAAGGTGCAATTCCATTTGGTGCTGCTGACCCTGCTCGTGCTATTCCAAGCTTTATGGTTGGTTCAGCTTTAACAGGTGCTTTAGTAGGTGCATTTGGCATTAAATTGATGGCTCCTCACGGTGGTATCTTCGTCTTTGCATTGACAAGTAACTGGATTCTTTACCTTGTTGCTATTGTTATCGGTGCTATTGTTTCAGGATTACTATTTGGTGCCCTTAGAAAAGCTAAATAATAAATTTTATTAATCTAACATGAACTCCTTAGGGAGTTCTTTTTGTTATAGTTAAAAACTATAATAAATTCTAAATGTATAGTTAAAAACTATATCAGCCCATAAAAAGATATAATGGTTAAAGGTATTGAAAAAATGCTTGTTATCCTTTACAATCTTAATTATAAAAAAATTAGTAGGTATAGTTTAAAACTAATGCTGGTATAGGAGGTAACTATGGTAAAGGTTTCAAATTTGGGTTATCCGCGTTTAGGTGAAAATCGCGAGTGGAAAAAATTAATTGAGTCTTATTGGGCAGGGGATATTTCACAAGAAGAGTTACAAGCTCAAGCTAAAGATTTACGTCTTGAATTTTTGAAAAAACAAGCTGATGCAGGGCTTGATTTTATTCCTGTAGGTGATTTTTCACTTTATGACCATATTTTGGATTTGTCAGTACAATTTGGTGTCATTCCAAAACGTTTTGCTAAAGAAGAAATTAATCTTGATTTGTATTTTGCAATTGCGCGTGGTAATAAAGACAACGTTGCTTCATCAATGAAAAAATGGTTCAACACAAACTATCACTATATCGTTCCTGAATGGTCTGGTGTTAAACCACAATTGACAAATACACGTTTGCTTGACTTGTATTTGGAAGCAAAAGAAGTGGTTGGCGATAAAGCTAAACCAGTCATTACAGGACCAATCACTTATGTGGCTCTTTCATCTGAAGTTGATGATTTCACAGCTGCAGTGAAAAAATTGTTGCCACTTTATAAACAAGTTTTTGCAGAATTGGTTGAAGCAGGGGCAACTTATATTCAAGTTGATGAGCCAATATTTGTGACAGATGAAGGGGTTGACCTTTTAGAAGCAGCAAAATATGTTTATGCCTATTTTGACAAAGAAGTACCAGAAGCTAAATTGATTTTCCAAACTTATTTTGAAGCCTTGATTGATGCCAAAGATTTGTCAGAGTTACCAGTAGCAGCTTTTGGTCTTGATTTTGTTCATGGTCTTGATGAAAACCTTGAAGCTATTGAAGCAGGTTATTTTAATGATAAAGACGTTTTTGCAGGTGTGGTTGACGGACGTAATATCTGGGCAACAGATTTTGTCAAAATATCAGCATTACTCGAAAAAATTCAAGCAAATGTAAAAACACTTTTTGTTCAACCTTCTTGTTCACTTCTTCATGTGCCAGTAACGACTAAAAATGAAACAGAACTCGAACCAGTTCTTAAAAATGGTTTGGCATTTGCGGATGAAAAATTGCAAGAAATCAAATTGTTGAGCCAACGTTTAGACGGTAAAGAATCTGATGCTTACAAACAACACGTTGCTGATTTTGATGCTTTGCAAGCAGCTGATTTCCGTAATGTAACATTGGAAAATTTGGATGATGTTGCAACTGAACGTGTTGACTATAAAGTTCGTCGTCAAGTGCAACAAGAAAAACTTGGTCTGCCAATTCTTCCAACGACAACAATTGGTTCATTCCCACAATCGCCAGAAGTTCGCCGTACACGTTTGGCTTGGAAACGTGGCAATATTTCTGATGCGGAATATGAAGATTTCATTAAATCAGAAATCGCACGTTGGATTAAAATTCAAGAGGATTTGGACATTGATGTGCTTGTTCATGGTGAATTTGAACGTGTGGACATGGTTGAATTCTTTGGTCAAAAACTAGCTGGTTTCACAACAACAAAACTTGGTTGGGTTCAATCATATGGTTCTCGTGCTGTTAAACCACCAATCATTTATGGAGATGTTAAACACATTCAACCATTGACTGTGAAAGAAACCGTTTATGCTCAAAGCCTGACTGACCGTCCAGTAAAAGGAATGTTGACTGGTCCAATCACTATTACAAACTGGTCATTTGAACGTTCTGACATTTCACGTGCTGATTTGTTTAACCAAATTGGTCTTGCTATCAAAGATGAAATTAAATTGCTTGAAGATGCAGGTATTGCCATTATTCAAGTGGATGAAGCAGCGCTTCGTGAAGGTTTGCCGCTTCGTAAGAGTAAACAACAAGCTTATCTTGATGATGCTGTTCATGCTTTCCACGTAGCAACATCATCAGTGAAAGAAGAAACACAAATTCATACGCACATGTGTTACTCTAAGTTCAATGAAATCATTGATTCTATTCGTGCTTTGGATGCGGACGTTATTTCTATTGAGACAAGCCGTAGCCATGGTGACGTTATTGAATCATTTGAAACAGCTGTTTACCCGCTTGGAATTGGTCTTGGTGTCTATGATATCCACTCTCCACGTGTACCAACTAAGGAAGAAGTTATTGCTAACATTGAACGTCCATTGCGTCAATTATCACTTGAACAGTTCTGGGTAAACCCTGACTGTGGTCTTAAAACACGTCGGGAACCAGAAACAGTAGCGGCGCTTGAAGTTTTGGTGGCTGCAACCAAGGAAGTCCGAGCTAAATACGGAAAATAAGAAAGGTCATGCTATGTCACGATTATTAGAACGTTTAAAAACAGATATTCTGGTAGCCGACGGTGCTATGGGAACTCTTCTTTACGCCAATGGTCTTGACAATTGCTACGAAGCTTATAATCTTACACATCCAGATAAAATTTCAGCCATTCATCATGCTTATCTTGAGGCAGGGGCAGACATTATCCAAACCAATACCTATGCTGCTAAACGCCATCGTCTGAAAGGCTATGCTTATGATGACCAAGTTAAGGAAATCAATCAGGCTGGTGTTAAAATTGCTAGAGAAGCTACAGGTGATGATGCTTTTGTTCTTGGAACTGTTGGGGCTCTTCGTGGGCTTAAACAATGTGATTTAACCCTTGATGAAATTATTGAGGAGACTTTGGAACAAGTCGGGTATTTGATTGAAACGAATCAAATTGATGGTTTGCTTTTTGAAACTTATTATGATGAAGAAGAAATTATCGAAGTTTTAAAAGCTGTTAGACCGATAACTGATTTGCCAATTATAACTAATATTGCTCTCCATGAAGCTGGAATTACGGAAAATGGTCGTCCTTTAGTTGAAATTCTAGGGAAATTAGTCATGTTAGGTGCTGATGTGGTTGGCTTGAATTGCCACCTCGGCCCCTATCACATGATTAAGTCACTGAAACAAGTTCCGCTTTTTGCTCAGTCTTATTTGTCTGTTTATCCAAATGCTAGTTTGTTGTCTTTTGTTGATGATAATGGCAGCGGTCAGTATGGCTTTAGTCAAAATGCTGATTATTTCGGAAAAAGTGCAGAACTTCTTGTGGCAGAAGGTGCGCGTTTGATAGGTGGTTGTTGTGGAACAACGCCTGATCATATCAGAGCGGTAAAACGTGCTGTTAAAGGATTAAAACCTGTTGAACGAAAATTTGTGACACCAATGGTTGAAGAAGCAGAGCTTATCAAAGCGGCTAAACAATCAGAGACATTGGTTGATAGGGTCAAAAGAGAAGTTACGATTATTGCGGAGTTAGACCCACCAAAGACGCTTGACATTGCGAAATTTACGGAAGGGGTAAAAGCCTTAGACAAAGCAGGAATTTCAGCCATTACCTTAGCAGATAATTCGCTAGCTAAGACGCGAATTTGTAATGTTAGTATCGCGGCTCTATTGAAAAATGAAATTTCAACACCGTTTCTTTTGCATTTATCCTGCCGTGACCATAATATGATTGGTTTGCAATCGCGACTTTTGGGAATGGACGTTTTAGGATTTAATCATGTCCTTGCCATTACGGGAGACCCGTCAAAAATCGGTGATTTTCCTGGTGCCACAAGTGTTTATGATGCCACAAGCTTTAAATTGTTAGCACTCATAAAACAGCTCAATAAAGGTCAAGGATACAGTGGAGCTAGTATCAAGAAAGAGACCAATTTTACAGCAGCTGCGGCTTTTAACCCAAACGTCAAAAATCTATCACGCTGTGGTCGTTTAATCGAAAGAAAGGTAGCGGCAGGAGCAGATTATTTCATCACACAACCTGTTTTTAACACAGAGATTATTGATGAATTAGCCAATTTAACACGAGATTATGAAGCGCCATTTTTTGTAGGTATCATGCCGATTACAAGCTATAATAATGCTATTTTCCTTCATAATGAAGTTCCTGGTATCCAACTATCAGATGAATTTTTAGCAAAATTAGAAGCTGTTAAAGATGATAAAGAAACCTGCCAAAAATTGGCTTTGGAAGAAAGTAAACAATTAATTGACCGTGCTTTGAAGCATTTTAAGGGGATTTATCTCATCACACCATTTATGCGCTATGACTTGACAGTTGAGTTGATTGATTACATTCACCAAAAAGTTGAGTTAAAAAATCAAAGAATATCTTAAAAATTTAGAATGGGAAAGCTGGGACGAAAGTGCCCAGCTTTTTTAGCTGTGAGATATGGTAATTGGGATTTTAAAATCTGAAGATGAGAGCAAAAGTGGAGAAAAATATTTTTTGAGTTTTTTTGGCTAGAAGCGTTATAGCAGTAAAATTTCATCGCTTTTTGTTATAATAGACACAAATAAATTAGGATTTAAGGGGGAAAAAATGACCTTGATAAAGCACAAAAAAGTGGAATTGACCGAATTGTTCTATGATTTGGTTTTCGTTTATGCCATTAGTCAAATCACAATATTAATTCACCGTATTCATCATGGTATTGTAATACCATATGCTTTTTTCACGTTTGTTATTGCCTTGATTATTTTTGTCAATTCTTAGATGGTGTAGACGGTATTCACGAATCGTTTTGGACAAAATAGTTTAACCAATATTTTATTTATGTTTGCCCAAATGCTGTGCCTTTTTGATTTCATCAACGGCTGGGACAGAAGAATGGTCAACGAGTTTTGTGCCATTTATTTTACCAATGGCGTTTATTTCTTTGCTTCTTTTGTTGCAATATATGATTGAGTATTTCAATACTAAGGCAGAAGCAGACCGAGATTTGATTCGTCGATATTTTTATATTTTGGGAATACGTTCGCTGATTTTGTTTCAATCTTTTCGCCTTATCAATTTGGGCTGATTCTGGCGGTTTCTGGTGTGTTATTAACGTGGGTTTTACCTGGTATTTTAACCAATCCTAAACAAGGTCATGTCTCAGAGAAAACACGTGCCATTAATCTTCCTCATTTGGTGGAGCGTTTATCGTTTCTGGTTATCATCACTTTCGGTGAAATGATTATCGGTATAGCGCCGTATTTTTCAGTAGTTAATTTGTCTGTGGCTTCTTTATTGATTTTTATCATCGTAACTAATCTTTTTATGATTTACATTGTTGAAATTAACCACATGATAGATGTCAACCAAGACCGTGTGACAGGAAATGGCGCAATCTATTACCATTATCCTATTTTTCTAAGGCTTAGTTTGATTACAGTTTCCCTAAGTTTTCTAGGAAATCAAGCGGCACATAATCTGTTTTCGATTTGCCTTCTTTATCTTGGGATTCTACTATTACTTACTGTTTGGTGTTTTTGCACATCACCATTATAATAAATCAAGACCAAATAAAGACTTTTCAGTGTAAGTAACAGTCAACACGATAAAAGGCAAAATTCACCTTTAAAGAAGCTGAGACCAAGTGCTCAGCTTCTTTGTTTATGCAGTTATGAATCTGTAAGACGCAGTGGTTTGGACTTTAACAATTCAGAAATAGATGGTTGAAGGTCGCTGTCAAGGTATATTAAAACAGCGCTTGTCACCTTTGGTTAATTTAGATTTTCCATGCTCAATTGATTAGGTACTTTTTAATATTTGCTTTGTAAGCTAGATTTTCAACCTCAAACAATCAATTACTGGGTTTTTAATGCGCTGATAAATCGGCACTTTTTTGGGTGCTGATTTTTATTTTTGACAACAGTTGTCAGTCTCTTTTTTATTAAAAATTTGTTATACTGAAAGGTGAATTTGCGAAAGGATTGACAGATTTGGCAAAAACAAGAAAACGAAAGGTTATAAAGAAAGCGAGAAGTCATCGTCGGCAGAAAAAAGTTCCTAAATGGGCTTTACACGGCATGAGTTTGTTGACAGTTTTAGCTTGTGTCGCTTTAGTGATTTCCACTTATCAAGCACAAGATGCAGATAATACGGCAACTGCTGACACCACAAGTTCTACTATAATATCTGACCAAATAACGATAAATTTTATTGAAAGTATTGGCGAATCCGCACGGCAAATTGCTGCGCAAAATGACCTTTATGCTTCGGTGATGATTGCGCAAGCGATTCTAGAATCAAACAGCGGTCAATCAGCTCTCAGTCAAGCACCTAATTATAACTTTTTTGGCATAAAAGGGGACTACAATGGGCAATCAGTCACGATGAAAACGTGGGAAGATGACGGAAGTGGTAATGTTTATACCATTGATGCCCAATTTCGCTCGTATGGTAGCCAAGCAGAGTCATTGGAAGATTATGCCCAATTTCTCAAAAAAGATATTTATGTTGGTGTGCATAAATCAAACACAACTTCCTACAAGGATGCGACTGCAGCTCTTACAGGTACTTATGCCACAGACACTTCATATGGGACAAAACTTAATCGACTGATTGAACAATACGGACTTACTGTTTATGATAGTTGGTAAGTGTGACTTGTTGCATTTTTTTGATAAAAAGAATGTTCAGTATTATTTCAAACTTCAAAGAAAAATGTGCAAAATATAGGCTATTTATGCTATAATGAATGCTGATATACAAAAGAGGAGACCAGTATGGAATTAGTACGTGAAAAAGAATTTGTAAACCAGTACCATTATGATGCAAGAAATCTCGAATGGGAAAAGAAAAATGGTACACCAAAGACTAATTTTGAAGTAACTTTTCAATTAGTAAAAAAAGATACAGAAAACAACCAAACAACGATTGTATCAGTATTACAATTTATGGTCGTTAAAAAAGAATTCGTTATCAGTGGTGTCGTGTCACAAATGGTTCACATTAAAAATCGTATTGTTAACGAACCAAGTGAATTCACCAAAGAAGAAGTTGAAAATTTAGCCGCACCGCTATTAGACATTGTGCAACGCTTAACGTATGAAGTAACCGAAATTGCCCTAGACCGTCCAGGGGTTAAATTGGAGTTTAGAAACTAATGAAATTAGCAGTTATTACAGATACAACCGCCGTTTTGTCAGATGACATCAAACAAAAAGAGAACCTTCACATTTTGGATATTCCAATCATGATTGGTGGGATTAGCTACGTTGAAGGTAAGAACTTGAGCTTGGATGATTTTTACAAGAAAATGGCAATGTCGCCTGTTCTTCCGAAAACAAGCCAACCAAGTTTGGCAAAATTAGACGAGATTTTGTCACAGTTGTCTTCAGAAGGTTACACACATGTCATCGGTTTATTCTTATCTTCAGGAATTTCAGGATTTTGGCAAAATATTCAATTTCTAGTTGACGATTATCCAGAATTGACCATTGCTTTCCCAGATAGCAAAATTACTTGCGCACCACTTGGTAGCATGGTAAGAAATACGTTGAATTGGGCAGAAGCTGGTATGGATTTCGACGATATTTTAGCCAAATTCCAACAACAAATTGACGGAACGAGCGCCTTTATCATGGTTGATGATTTGAATCACTTGGTAAAAGGTGGACGTTTGTCAAATAACTCAGCACTTATCGGAAATTTGCTTAGCATCAAGCCGATTCTTTATTTTAATGACGAAGGTGTCATCGAAGTTTTCGAAAAAGTGAGAACTGAGAAAAAAGCTATCAAGCGTTTAGTTGATGTTTTGTCTGAAGTGACTGTTAATGGTGATTACGAAGTTTTCATCATTCATTCGCGAGCAGAAGAAAAAGCGCAACAGTTTTATCAGACTTTAGCTGACAGAGGTCAGGCTGAAAATCTTAAAATTGTTACATTTGATGCTGTTATTGCTACTCATTTAGGGGAAGGTGCAGTTGCATTTGGTTTCACACCAATTGTTTAAGTGTTAGAGAGGAAAAAACATGAGTATTAAAGTTATCATTGCAGGTTTTAAGGGACGAATGGGGTCAGCAGCAGTTGATATGGTTAAGGGAGGTGACGAATTAACCTTAGCCGCATTACTTGACCCATTTGCGACAGAATCAGACGTGGATGGTGTCCCAGTATTCACAGACAAATCACAATTAGTTGGGTTTGATGCAGATGTTTGGGTTGATTTTACCATGCCAGCAGTTGCTTATGAAAATACCCGCTTTGCTTTAGAAAATGGCTTCGCTCCCGTTGTTGGAACGACAGGATTTTCAGAAGATGAAATCGCTGAATTAATCGCTCTTTCTGAAGAAAAGAAAACAGGTGGTTTGATTGCTCCAAACTTTGCAATTGGTGCTGTTTTACTCATGGAATTTGCCGCTAAGGCTGCCAAATATTTTCCGGATCTTGAAATCATTGAATTACATCATGACAATAAGAAAGATGCTCCTTCAGGTACAGCTGTGAAAACAGCGGAATTGATTCGTGAAGTTCGTCGACCTAAAAAACAAGGGGCTGCAGATGAAGTTGAAACGTTAAAAGGAGCGCGCGGAGCTGATTTTGATGGTATGCGTATCCATAGTGTTCGTTTACCTGGCTTGGTTGCGCACCAAGAAGTCATCTTCGGTGCCCAAGGTGAGGGATTAACACTTCGTCATGATTCTTATGATCGTATTTCGTTTATGAGTGGTGTTAATATTGGGATTAAAGCAGTTGTCAAACGAGATAAGCTCGTTTATGGTTTGGAAAAATTACTATGAGATTAAACAATCTGCCTTCTGAATTTCAGGAGGCTTTACCAATCTTGAAAAAAATTCGCGAGGCTGGCTACGAAGCTTATTTTGTCGGTGGTAGCGTTCGTGATGTTCTACTAAATCGTCCGATTCACGACGTTGATATTGCAACAAGTTCTTATCCAGAAGAGACTAAAAGCATTTTTCATCGTACGGTTGATATTGGGATTGAGCATGGCACGGTTCTTGTTTTAGAAGAAGGTGGCGAGTATGAAATCACCACTTTCCGTACAGAAGATGTTTACGTGGATTACCGCAGACCTAGCAGCGTGTCATTTGTGCGTTCTCTAGAGGAAGATTTGAAACGTCGCGATTTTACAGTCAATGCTTTTGCACTTGATGAGACAGGTTCAATTATTGATAAGTTCAACGGTTTGGCAGATTTGGAAGCTAAGTTATTACGTGCGGTGGGAAATCCTGCGGAGCGTTTTAATGAAGATGCATTGCGTATTATGCGCGGTTTCCGTTTTGTGGCTAGTCTTGATTTTGATATTGAACCTGATACGTTTGCTGCTATGGCAGCACATGCGCCCTTGCTTGAAAAAATTTCGGTAGAGCGCTCTTTTATTGAATTTGATAAATTATTGATGGCACCTTTCTGGCGTAAAGGGATTAAAGCCATGATTGCTAGTCAAGCTCAAAAATATTTACCATATCTTGAGAATGCTTATGATAATTTACAGCAATTACTTAACGATTTGGCTTGTGATTATCACTTTAAAACGTCTGAACAAGCTTGGTCAGCTTTGCTATTAGCTTTAGATGTCAAAGACGTTCGTGTCTTTTTGAAAGCATGGAAAACATCAAGTCAATTCCAAAAAGATGTCGAAAAGATTGTGGCGATTTACCGTTTCCGTCTAGAAAATGAGCTTGATAAGATGGAAATGTACCGTTATGGCAGTTGTTTGATTGAACAAGCAGAAGATTTGCGTGTTGGTTTTGGTTTGCCAGTTGATTTTGAGCGTATTGAGCGTTTAGATAAAGAATTAACCATTCATGATAAACACGAAATTGTTGTCAATGGCGGAGTTTTAATCAAAGAATTACAATACAAACCTGGTCCAGAATTAGGGCAGGTATTAAAAGAAATCGAGGAAAAAATTGTTCTTGGTGAGCTTGCCAATGACAAAGAAGCTATTTTTGGCTTTATTAGAAAGGAAAACAAATGAGTGATTTTATCGTAGAACACTTAACAAAATCAGTCGGTGATAAGACTGTTTTTCGTGATATTTCCTTTATTATTCATGATTTTGACCGCATTGGGATTATTGGTGTCAATGGAACGGGGAAAACAACGCTCCTTGATGTCATTTCTGGTCGTCTTGGCTTTGATGGCGACGTGTCGCCGTTTTCAGCTAAGAATGGTTATAAAATTGCTTATTTGACCCAAGAGCCTGAATTTGATGATGATAAAACTATTTTGGATACAGTTTTGTCGTCTGATTTGCGTGAGATGACTTTGATTAAGACCTATGAGACCTTGATGGCTGATTACAATGAAGCTAGTCAAGCTAAACTTGAAAAAGTCATGGCAGAAATGGATTCGCTTGACGCTTGGGCGATTGAGAGTGAAGTCAAAACTGTTCTTACAAAGCTAGGTTTGGACGATTTGTCACAAAAAGTTGGTGCTTTGTCTGGTGGGCTTCGTCGTCGTGTTCAGTTGGCACAAGTTTTGTTAAATGATGCAGACTTGTTATTATTGGACGAGCCAACCAACCACTTGGATATTGATACCATTGCTTGGTTGACGAATTTCCTAAAAAATTCTAAGAAAACAGTGCTTTTCATCACCCACGACCGTTATTTCTTGGATAATGTGGCAACGCGTATTTTTGAATTGGCTAATAGTCAATTGACTGAATATCAAGGAAATTATCAAGATTATGTGCGTTTGCGTGCGGAGCAAGATGAGCGTGACGCCGCAACGCTTCACAAGAAAAAACAACTTTACAAGCAAGAATTGGCTTGGATGCGTACGCAACCACAAGCGCGTGCGACAAAACAGCAAGCTCGTATCAATCGTTTCAATGATTTGAAAGCTGATTTGTCAGGAGCAACACAATCAACAGAGCTTGAGATTAATTTTGAAACAAGCCGAATCGGTAAAAAAGTTATCAATTTTGAAAATGTTTCCTTTGCTTATCCTGATAAACAGATTTTGACTGACTTTAACCTTTTGGTGCAAAATAAGGACCGAATTGGAATTGTTGGTGATAATGGTGTCGGCAAATCAACGCTTCTTAATTTGATAAAAGGTGATTTGCAGCCGACAGCTGGAAATCTTGAAATTGGTGAAACGGTTCGCATTGGCTATTTCTCACAATTGACAAAAGACATGGATGAAAACAAACGTGTCATCAATTATTTGCAAGAAGTAGCTGATGAGGTCAAAACAAGCGTTGGAACAACAAGCGTCACAGATTTGTTAGAACAATTCTTATTCCCACGTTCAACACATGGCACATTGATTTCAAAATTATCTGGTGGTGAGAAAAAACGCCTTTACCTGTTGAAAATTTTGATTGAAAAACCAAATGTGCTTGTTCTTGACGAACCAACCAATGACCTTGATATTGCAACATTGACAGTTCTTGAAAGTTTCTTGCAAACATTTTCAGGACCAGTTATCACGGTTAGCCATGACCGTTATTTTCTTGATAAAGTGGCTAATAAAATCTTAGCATTTGAAAATGGGCGTGTTCGCGAATTCTTCGGAAATTATACGGATTATCTTGATGAAAAAGCGTTTGAAGAAAATGCCGTAGCGGAACAAGCTAAAAAAGCGCCGTCACAAAAGACCGAGAAGGAAAAAACGAAGAAAAAACGCATGTCTTACTTTGAAAAACAAGAATGGGAAGTCATCGAAGATGAGATTGCCAAACTTGAAGAGGACATCGAAACTATTGAAGCGCAAATGCAAGAAAATGCCAGTGATTATGGCAAATTAGCAGAGCTTCAACGTTCATTAGACGAAGCTAATGAAACCCTACTTGAAAAATATGAAAGATACGATTATTTGAGTGACTTAGCTGAATAAGCATGGTCACTCTTTCTTGTAGAAAGAAGGTATTTCGTTACTTAAAAATAGAGAACAGATTAGAAAGGAAAGTTACTATGAAACTAGTTTGGACTTATTTGAAAAAATATCCCAAATGGCTCATTTTGGATGTATTAGGAGCTTTTGCATTTGTCGTGGTTAACCTTGGGTTGCCAACAGCACTAGCTCGTATGATTGACCAAGGGATAATAGTTGGAAATAAAGATAAGGTTTATTTCTGGGCAATTGTTATGTTTATCGTGATTGTTGTTGGAGCGATTGGTAGTGTTACTTTAGTTTATGCGGCAGGAAAAATCACGACTAATATGATTAAAGACATGCGTAATGACATGTACGATAAATTGCTGGAATACTCATACCATGAATACAAACAAATCGGTGTGTCATCACTTGTCACTCGGATGACAAGTGATACATTTATTCTTATGCAATTTGCTGAACAATCTTTGCGCAGGGGGATTGTGGCACCGCTCATGATTATTTTTAGTGTTGTCATGATTTTGGTAACAAGTCCGTCCTTAGCCTGGATTGTTGCGGTGGCTATTCCCTTTTTGGCACTTGTGGTTTATTACGTTGCGATACGCACACGTCCTTTGTCTGAAAAACAACAAGCCACCCTTGATAAAATTAACCAATATGTTCGTGAAAATTTGACTGGTTTGCGTGTCATTCGCGCCTTTGCTAGAGAAGATTTTCAAGAAGAACGCTTTGATAGTAAAAACGAAGAGTATAAAGGCATTTCAAGTCGTCTGTTCAAACTAACTGGTTTAACAGAGCCATCCTTTGTCTTTATCATCGTCTCAATGATTGTTGCTATTGTTTGGTTTGCCTTAGATCCGCTCTCAAGGGGTGATTTTCAGATTGGTAATCTGGTTGCTTTTATTGAATATAGCTTCCATGCGCTCTTTTCATTCTTACTTTTTGCCAATCTCTTTACCATGTATCCTCGTGTTGTTGTCTCAAGCGAGCGTATTTCAGAAGTTATGGCAATGCCAATTTCAATCACACCTAACGAAAATGGTGTAACTGAGACTGAAACAAAAGGTTATTTGGAATTTGACAAGGTGACCTTTGCTTACCCTGGTGAGACAGAAAATCCAGTCCTAAAAGATATTTCCTTTAAAGCCAAACCTGGTGAAACCATTGCCTTTATTGGTTCAACAGGTTCTGGGAAATCTTCTTTGGTCAATCTGATTCCAAGATTTTATGATGTCACATTTGGTAAAATTTTGGTTGACGGTGTTGATGTTAGAGAATATCAATTGAAAGCTCTACGTCAGAAGATTGGCTTTGTGCCTCAAAAAGCGCTCTTGTTTACGGGAACCATTGCCGAAAATCTAAAATATGGTAAACCGGATGCAACAATTGATGAATTACAAGAAGCAGCAGATGTTGCACAAGCAAAAGAATTTATCGAAAGCCTTGATGAGGGTTACCAAACACATTTAGCAGAAGGCGGTAGCAATTTATCAGGAGGACAAAAACAACGGTTGTCCATTGCGCGTGCGATTGTTAAGAAACCTGATATTTATATTTTTGATGATTCGTTCTCAGCTCTTGATTATAAAACGGATGCGCAATTACGTGCGCGTTTGAAAGAAGTTACTAAAGAAGCGACTGTTCTTATTGTGGCACAACGTGTGGGAACGATCATGGATGCTGACCAAATTATCGTCCTCGATAAAGGTGAAATTGTGGGACATGGCACACATGATGAATTGATGCAAACAAACACGATTTATCGTGAAATTGCTAACTCACAATTGAAAAATGCAGACGAGATGAAAGGAGAATAACAATGTCAAAACGCAACATTTTTCTACGTTTATGGGATTATCTCCAACACTATAAAGGTGCGCTTTTTCTTGCCATTTTCTTGAAAATTTTCAGTAGTGTCATGAGTGTATTGGAACCTTTTGTTTTAGGGCTTGCCATTACAGAATTGACAGCAAACCTTCTTGACATGGCGCACGGTGTAGCAGGTGCTCATATCAATATTTCTTATATTGCAATGATTTTAGCCCTTTATTTCTTGCGAGGTTTGGGCTGTGGGCTAGGAAGCTATTGGTCAAACTATTTCATGACTGACGCTGTGCAAAAAAGTATTTATGATTTACGCCGAGATTTAAGTAAAAAAATCAATAGAATTCCAGTTTCTTATTTTGACAGTCAACAATTTGGAAATGTCTTGGGACGTTTTACGTCAGATGTTGAAACAGTTTCAAACGCTTTACAACAAAGTTTCCTTCAAATTATCAACGCCTTTTTAACCATTTTCTTGGTTATTTGCATGGTGCTTTATCTCAATTGGCGTTTAGCTTTAGTAGTTATTTTAATCATTCCACTCACTTATATCAGTGCTCAGTTTATTTTGAAAAAATCTCAACCTTATTTCAAGAAACAAGCTGACGCTCTCGGTGATATGAACGGTTTTGTTCAGGAAAATCTAACTGGTTTTAACGTTATCAAACTTTTTTGTCGTGAAGAAATTTCAAGTGAAGAATTTCGTGAAATCACTCAAAATTTGCAAGAAGTTGGTTTCAAGGCAAGCTTTATTTCAGGAATTATGATGCCAGTTCTTAGTGCAATTACTGATATGGCTTACCTTATTGTGGCAGTCTTGGGAGCTTTGCAAGTTCTTTCTGGGAACTTGACGATTGGTAATATGCAAGCTTTCGTTCAATACGCTTGGCAAGTCAGTCAACCCGTTCAAACCATTACACAGTTGGCAAGTATTCTTCAAAGTGCCAAGTCATCACTTGAGCGTATCTTTGAAGTTCTAGATGAGCCAGAAGAAGTTGATTATGTAACAGAGCATTTGACACATGATTTAACAGGTCAAGTTAGCTTTGAAGATGTTTCCTTCCAATACGTGGCAGACAAACCATTGATTCAAAATTTCAATCTTGATGTCAAACCAGGGGAAATGGTGGCGATTGTTGGTCCAACTGGGGCTGGTAAGACAACGCTGATTAATCTTTTAATGCGATTCTACGACGTTACCTCTGGTTCGATTAAAATTGATGGCCATGATATTCGCAACTTGTCACGTCAAGAATATCGCAAACAATTTGGAATGGTCTTGCAAGATGCGTGGCTCTACGAGGCAAGTATCAAGGAAAATATCCGTTTTGGGAACTTGGATGCGACAGATGAAGAGGTTGTTGAAGCTGCTAAAGCTGCTAATGTTGACCACTTTATTCGCACGCTACCTGGTGGTTACAATATGGAAATAAACCAAGAATCAAGCAACATATCACTTGGTCAAAAACAATTGTTAACCATTGCGCGTGCCTTACTTGCTGACCCTAAAATCCTGATTTTGGACGAAGCAACGTCATCTGTTGACACACGTTTGGAATTATTGATTCAAAAAGCTATGGCTAAATTAATGGAAGGGCGTACAAGCTTTGTCATTGCTCACCGCCTATCAACCATTCAAGAGGCTGATAAGATTTTGGTGCTTAATAATGGTCAAATCATTGAACAGGGCAATCATGAAAGTTTATTAGCTGCGAAAGGTTTCTATTATGACCTTTACAATAGCCAGTTTGCCAAAAGCTAATAAGCATAATTATTAATAAAAAACAGGATTTTGTTTTAAGCAACTCCTGTTTTCTTATTCTTGCATTTTTTAGTCATTGAATATCTGTTACAAAGATGATATGATAGTAACGTTAATAATAACGATGTTTGGGAAAGGCCATCGCTAAAAAAAACCAGCCTAATGACTGAATTAGCGCCCTTGTGGATTCCCATGAGGGCTTTTCTTTTGCCCAAATATCTGAAAAAAATATAGAGGAGATAAGATGAAACGTCAATCTGCACTTGTGGTCTTTAGTGGCGGACAAGATTCAACAACTTGCCTATTTTGGGCTTTGAAACACTACGACCACGTGGAAACTGTCACGTTTAATTATGGTCAACGTCACAGTTTGGAAATTGAAGTAGCCAAACACATCGCTGCCGAACAAGGGGTTAAAAACCGATTGCTAGACATGTCTTTATTGGGACAATTAACTGAAAATGCCTTGACTCGTAATATTGCAATCGAAAATCCAGATGATGATTTGCCAAATACTTTTGTTGATGGTCGAAATCATTTGTTTTTATCGTTTGCGGCTGTGCTCGCGAAGCATCTTGGTATCACAGACATTATTACTGGCGTTTGTGAAACGGATTTTTCAGGTTATCCAGACTGTCGTGATGCCTTTGTCAAATCACTCAATGTTACGCTGAATTTGGCAATGGATTATAATTTTGTTATTCAAACACCGCTGATGTGGCTTGATAAGTCAGAAACATGGGAATTAGCTGACCAACTTGGCAAATTTGATTATGTTCGAGAAAATACGCTAACGTGCTACAACGGTATTAAAGGAAGTGGTTGCGGTGAATGTCCTGCTTGCAAGCTTCGTCAGGCAGGTCTTGAAAAATACCTTGCAAAGAAAGGGCAACCTAATGTTTGAAATACCAAAAGAGCTAAAAGTCCCAACGGGTGAATCCTTGGTTTATTGCCCACGTCGTGTCATGGTTTCAAAAGAATTCACCTTTGATGCGGCACACCATTTGTTCAATTATGATGGTAAATGTAAGGCTTTGCATGGGCATACTTATCGTTTGCAAATTGCGGTTTCTGGACTGCTTGATGACCGTGGTATGGCAGTTGATTTTGGCGACCTCAAACAGATTTACAAAAAACATTTGGAACCAAGTTTAGACCACCATTACCTCAATGAAAGCCTGCCCTATATGAACACCACAGCAGAAAATATGGTTTACTGGATTTTTAAGCAAGTCGCGCAGTATTTGCCAAAAGAACGTGAGATTCGTGTAGAATATATCCGCTTGTATGAAACGCCGACATCATTTGCGGAATTTAGAAGGGAGTGGGAGATTGATGACTAAACGTCAGTTAACCCTTCCGATTCTTGAAATTTTTGGTCCAACTTTTCAAGGTGAAGGCAGAGAGATTGGGCAAAAGACCATGTTTGTGAGAACGGGTGGCTGTGACTATCATTGCGATTGGTGTGATTCTGCCTTTACTTGGGATGGTTCGGAAAAGCCTAAGCGAATGACTGTTGATGAAGTGATTGAGCAGCTTGACCAATTGGGAACCTACAATCATGTGACTTTATCAGGTGGCAATCCATGTTTATTAGCGAATAATATGGCAGAACTTGTTGCCAAATTAAAAGCGCTCGGGGTGACCTTAGCTATTGAAACGCAAGGCTCGCGCTGGCAAACGTGGCTAAAGGACATTGACCAAGTAACGCTTAGTCCCAAGCCACCGTCAAGTAAGATGACAGTTAATTTTGAAACGCTTGATTTTATTGTTTCGCAATTAAAAAAAGACCAAATGACCTTTAAAATTCCAGTTTTTGATGATGCAGATTTGGCATTTGCTAAAATGATTCAAAAACGTTATCAGCCTGATGTTTTGTATTTATCAGCTGGTAATCCAGAACCGCACGCCAACGGTAACATCGTGGAGCACCAGCTCGACCGTTTGCGACAACTATGGGAGACAGTAGCAGCTGACCCAGAATGGCAAAGCGTGCGCGTGTTGCCACAATTACACACGCTTTTATATGACAACCAACGTGGTGTTTAAAAGGAGAATGAGATGACTAGAACAGATGAAATGAAAGATTTGACCCTTTTGGGAAATCAAAAGACGACTTACACTTACGAATACGACCCAAGTATTCTGGAATCATTTGATAATCGTCATGTTGACAATGATTACTTTATCAAATTCAATTGTCCAGAGTTTACATCACTTTGTCCGATTACTGGGCAACCAGATTTTGCGACGATTTATATTTCTTATATTCCAGATAAACTTTGCGTGGAATCAAAATCATTGAAACTTTACCTTTTCAGCTACCGTAATCACGGTGATTTTCATGAAAATTGCATTAATACGATTGGTAAAGATTTGATTGACTTGCTTCAGCCACGCTATCTTGAAGTCTGGGGAAAATTCACACCACGTGGTGGCTTATCAATTGACCCATATTTTAATTACGGAAAACCAAATACCAAGTATGAAAAAATGGCAGATTATCGCCTAATGAACCACGACTTGTACCCAGAAATCATTGATAATCGTTAATTGAGAACTAAAAAAGGACTTCGTTTTTTTGAACGAAGTCCTTTTTTAGTCTTAGTTAAATACGGAATGAAAAAGCGATTCCTGAAACACCAACTGCCATTAAAAGTAATCCTGTTAGACGCCCAATAAAAATAGCTGAAAGTGCAGGATTCAATAAGAGGAAAAGCCCTAGAAGAATGGCAAGGACCGCAGAGCTTAGGAAACGATTAGCGTCGTAAAAACCTGCTCTTCGCATTTGGAAGCCACCAATTAAACGAAGGATACCGCTAATAAGAATCCAATAAGCAGCAATCGTGATAACAGCACTTGATAAAGACATGGCTGAGCTTGATAGGAGAATAATTCCAAAAATAATCGATAAAATACTTTGCAACAAATACCAAAATGATCGCTCGACACTGTTGGTATACATCAAAAGGCTGGTGATTCCAGACATAAAAACTGATAAAGCGATTGTCCAACCAATCATTGCAGTCGTGGTAAAAGGGTGCACAAAAAGAAAAATGCCAATAAGTAGTGCCAGAATACTTGACCATAGTGATAAACGTTTCATAATATACCTCCTAGTAATATACCCCTATATTACCATAATTTTCGCGAAAAGGAGAGGATAAAGTCTGCCAGAATGATGAAATTTCCCACACAACTTCACATACGATGGTATATTTTATGACATAAAAACTAATTTTTTCAAAAAAAGTACAATAAATACTTGACCATAGTGATAAACGTTTCATAATATACCTCCTAATAATATACCCCTATATTACCATAATTTTCGCGAAAAGGAGGGGATAAAGCCTGCCAGAATGACGAAATTTCCCACACAACTTCACATACAATGTTATATTTTGTAACATAAAAACGTATTTTTTCAAAAAAAAAGTACAATAAATACTTGACAAGAATTTTCAGAAAATTTATAATATTTTTGTAGTCTATTGATTACACGATTTATAATCTGATTTTCGGAGGAAATATATATGACAACAGGTAAAGAGTATGTAGCTGGTGTCTTTGATAAAGTCAAAGCGCAAAATGCTCACGAACCAGAGTTTTTACAAGCAGTAGAAGAAGTATTTGAATCACTTGTTCCAGTGTTTGATAAATATCCAAAATACATTGAAGAAAATCTTCTCGAACGTTTGGTTGAACCAGAACGTATCGTTTCTTTCCGTGTTCCTTGGGTTGATGACAAAGGTCAAGTTCAAGTAAACCGCGGTTTCCGTGTTCAATTCTCATCTGCTATTGGACCTTACAAAGGTGGTCTTCGTTTCCACCCATCAGTAAACCAATCAATCATCAAATTCCTTGGTTTCGAACAAATCTTTAAAAACTCATTGACTGGTCAACCTATCGGTGGTGGTAAAGGTGGTTCAAACTTTGATCCTAAAGGTAAATCAGACAACGAAATTATGCGTTTCTGCCAAAGCTTTATGACAGAGTTGAGCAAACATATCGGTGCTGACACTGACGTTCCTGCTGGTGATATCGGTGTTGGTGGACGTGAAATCGGCTACCTTTACGGTCAATACAAACGCCTCCGCAATGAATACACAGGTGTTCTTACTGGTAAAGGACTTACTTACGGTGGTTCTCTTGCTCGTACAGAAGCAACTGGTTATGGTGCTGTTTACTTTGCAGAACAAATGCTTAAAGCTCGTGGTGAAAACTTTAACGGTAAGACAGCAGTTGTTTCAGGTGCTGGTAACGTTGCGATTTACGCTATTGAAAAATTGCAAAGCCTAGGTGCTAAAGCTGTGACATGTTCTGATTCATCTGGTTTTGTTTATGATCCAGACGGAATCGACGTTGACTTGTTGAAAGAAATCAAAGAAGTTAAACGTGAACGTATCGTGAAATATGCAGAAGCTCGTCCAAATGCAACTTACACACCTGCTGGTGGTGAAAAGACAGTTTGGTCTATCAAAGCTGACTTGGCTTTCCCATGTGCAACTCAAAATGAATTGGATGAAACAGATGCAGAAACACTTGTAGCTAATGGTGTTCTTGCTGTTTCAGAAGGTGCTAACATGCCTTCAACTTTGGGAGCTATTGATGTCTTCCTTAAAGCTGGTGTATCATTTGGTCCTGCCAAAGCAGCTAACGCTGGTGGTGTAGCTGTATCAGCTCTTGAGATGGCACAAAACAGCGCACGCACTTCATGGACATTTGAAGAAGTAGATAGCAAACTCTACGATATCATGAAAGGTATCTACGAAAATGCTGCCGCTGCTGCTAAAGAATTCGGTCAAGAAGGTAACCTCGTAGTAGGTGCCAACATCGCTGGTTTCCTTAAAGTTGCAGAAGCAATGTCAGCACAAGGCATCGTTTAAAATCTTGTCTTTCACAAGACTGTTGTATAACTCTTAATGACTTAATCAACAATTTTTTATAATCTTTAATTAATCTCTCTAATATCAAATAACCGAAAATGAGTCCACGAAGTGTGGGCTCTTTTGGTTGGTATCGTTTCAACTCATTTTCTTTTGAGAATGAGTTATTCTCGATTTTGTTGGTGCAATAAAATCTTGAGGCAAATGTGAGAAAGTGCATTGTAGTAAGGTTTCATTTATTTTGTTATAATGTTTTTAGCGAAAGCGAGGGCTTGATATGCTTATAGTGAGAAGTGCTTTGGCTAGTGATGCCGAGGCTATTTTGGCATTTTGCCAGCAGATTGGTTCAGAAACAGATAACTTGTCTTATGGAGAAGAAGGTTTGACTATTTCTGTTGCAGATGAGGAAATTTTATTAAGTGAGATTCAAAAATCTAAGACATCACATTTTTTAGTAGGCGAAGAGGCTGGTGAGATAGTAGGAACGTGTAATTGTAGTGCTTTTCGTAAAAAACGATTGGCGCATTGTGCAGAAATTGGTATCGCGGTGAAAAAAGCCTACTGGAACCAAGGGATTGGGCGTCAGCTATTAACGCGATTGATTGCAGAAGTGCAGCAATCAGGCTTAAAAGTCGTCTCACTTGAAGTTCGGTCTGATAACGACCGAGCGATTCATCTCTATGACAGTCTTGGTTTTCAAAAGATTTGAACGTTTAAGCACTTTATGGAAATTGATGACCAAGCTATTAATTTTGATATTATGGAATTACTATTGGAGAAAAAATGATTAAACAGATTGTAAGAGACACATTTTTCTTGGCGCAAAAGTCAGAAGAAGCAACAAAAGAAGATTTATATTTGGCACAAGACTTGCAAGATACTTTAGTAGCAAACCGTGATAATTGTGTCGGCATGGCTGCTAATATGATTGGCGTTAAAAAGCGAGCAATTATTGTTAATATGGGGGTAGCAGATTTGGTGATGTTCAATCCAGTTTTGCTTAACAAATCACTTCCATTTGACACGAAAGAGTCTTGTTTATCATTGACAGGAGCACGACCAACACGTCGTTACCAGAAAATTGAAGTGTCTTTTTTAGACAAAAATTGGAACCAACAGACCTTAACTTTGACAGGTTTGCCAGCACAAATTTGCCAACACGAATTAGACCACTTGGAAGGTATTATCATTTAATTTTCAAAAACAACCTCAAACAAACGTTGATATATCAACGTTTGTTTTTGCTTTCAGAAAATAGTTAAAAAGAATAAGCAGAAGCGAAGCTTTTTTTCTTGACAATAGTTCTCATAAGAACTATAATGTGTTCTACAAGAATGAATCTTTGTATTTTTCAGAAAGTGAGGAAAAGATGCACAAGAAAGATCCGTTTTCACAGTTTAGGGATTTTATCAATTTAATGGAAAATCGTGTCCATGCCCTTGCGGAAAGTTATGGTGTTGAAAATCTGGCTGGCCCACAGGGATTTGCGGTATTGTATCTTCGTGATAATCCCGATAAAGAAATTTATATCAAGGACATTGAGAAGAGACTAAGAATTTCAAAGTCAGTGACTAGTAATTTGATTAAGCGCATGGAGAAAAATGGTTTTATCCAAGTTGTTTCGTCGAAAGAAGATAAGCGTTATAAGCAAGTGGTGTTGACTGAACTTGGAAAATCAAAGGCTCAGAATATTCAAGATTTCCATGATGAAATTCATAGGCAAATCTTAGCTGGTGTTGACCATGAGGATCTCAAAATCTCGTTTCGCGTCTTTAACCGCATTTTGAAAAATTTAGAAAACAAGGAGTAACGCATGTTAAAAATTTTGAAACGCTTAACAGCAAAAGAAGTTATAATGCTTATTTTTGCTGTATTATTTGTGTGTTTGAATGTTTATCTTGAGTTGAAAATTCCAGATTATATGTCGAATATCACGACCTTGCTATCAACAGAAGGAACAAAAGTAAAAGATATTTTTGCTTGGAACTTTGATGCACCAGGTATGCGTATGGTCTTGCTTTCTTTGGGAAGCTTTGCAGCATCTGTTGTTGTCGGTTTCCTAGCTGCTCGTATTGCGGCAAGTTTTAGTACACGCCTACGTGATGATATTTTCCATAGTGTCTTGAATTTTTCAGATGCTGAAATCAAGAAATTTTCAATTCCTAGTCTTTTGACACGTACGACCAATGATATTACACAAATTCAATTGGTTTTCACAATGGGAATCCAAGTCATTACTAAAGGACCTATCATGGCAATTTGGGCAATAACCAAGATTGCTGATAAAAATCATGAATGGTTATTGGTTCTTATCGTCGCAGTTGCAGTTATGTTCTTGATGATTATGTTCTTGTTGATGATGGTGATGCCTAAGCAACGTATGATTCAAAGATTAACCGATAAATTGAACAGTGTTACGCGTGAATCATTGACAGGTATCCGTGTGGTGCGTGCATACAATGCCGAAGATTATCAAGATGCCAAATTTGCACAAGTCAATGATAATGTTACCAATCTTAACCTCTTTATTGGACGTTCAATGGCGTTGTTATCTCCAGTAATGACAGGAATTTCAAGCGGAATGACACTTGCTATTTATTGGATTGGAGCGCATTTGATTGAAAATATTGCCATTCCGACAGACCCAACGAAAATTGCTAGCGCTATGCAAGATAAAGTTGATTTGTTTTCAGATATGGTTGTTTATTCATCATATGCCATGCAAGTTGTTATAGGATTAATGATGATGATTGTCGTATTCTTCATTTTACCTCGTGCCGTTGTTGCTGCTGGGCGTATTAATGAAGTTCTTGAAACAAAATCTTCAATTGAATATCCAGAAACAAATCAAGCTAAACCAACTGAAAAAGGTTCTGTTGAATTTGACAATGTTTCATTCCGTTACAGCAAAAATTCTGAAGCTGTTTTGGAACACGTTTCCTTTAAAGCGAAAGCTGGAGACACGATTGCCTTTATCGGTTCAACTGGTTCTGGTAAATCAACGTTGGTGAACTTGATTCCACGTTTTTATGATGCGACAGAAGGAACGATTAAAGTCGATGGCATTGATGTTCGTCAATATGACCACGATACGCTTCATAAGATTGTTGGTTATATTCCGCAAAAAGCAGTGCTTTTTAGTGGGGATATCGCTTCAAATATGGATATGGGAGAAAGCAACAACTCGCCACTTGATGATGACAAGATGTGGGAAGCTCTTGATTTAGCTCAAGCTAAGACATTCGTTGAAATGAAAGACGGTAAGTTAAAAGCACCTGTTGCTCAAGGTGGTCAAAACTTCTCAGGTGGTCAAAAACAACGTTTGGCAATTGCGCGTGCTCTTGCTCGTAAGCCTGAAATTATCATCTTTGATGATTCGTTCTCAGCACTTGACTACAAGACTGACCGAATCCTTCGTTCACAGTTGAAAGAACGTACAGCTGATATGACAAAACTAATCGTGGCACAACGTATCTCAACGATTATGGACGCTGACCAAATTTTGGTCTTGGATGAAGGTAGAGTTGTTGGTCAAGGTACGCACGAAGAATTGCTCGCAAACAACGATGTTTATCGTGAAATTGCTTACTCACAACTATCTAAGGAGGAATTAGAAAATGGAAAATAAGAAAAAAACATCTTTCTATGGCAGAATGAAGCCCTATATTAGAGGTCTCCAGCTTCCATTTCTTCTTGCAGTGATTGGAGCAATTGTTTCTGCGACGATTACGGTTATTGGACCTGATAAATTAAAAGAAATCACCAATATAATCACCAAAGGTTTGACACCAACGGCGACTGGTATGATTCCAGGAATCGACTTGGATAAAGTTGGTAAAATTGCATTAACTTTGGCAATTTTATACGTTATTTCAGCAGTAGTTGGTTATATTCAAAGCTTTACTGTAGCGACTATCGTTCAACGTTTTTCACAACGTTTACGTAAAGCTATTCAGACCAAAATTAACAAGGTTCCATTGAGTTACTTTGATAGTCATTCACAAGGAGATACCCTTTCTCGTGTGACAAATGACGTTGACTTGCTTGGTCAATCGCTTAACCAAAGTTTGGGAACTTTAGTGACATCAACCATGTTATTGATTGGTTCAATTTTCATGATGTTCCATTCAAATGTCAGCATGGCTTTAACAGCGATTGGGTCTGTTCTGATTGGTTTTGTTTTGGTTATGGTTATCATGGGCTCATCACAACCATTGTTCAAACGCCAACAAAATAACTTGGCTGCGATTAACGGTTATGTTGAAGAAATTTACTCTGGTCATAATGTGGTAACAAGTTATAACGCTGTTGGTGAAACAAGCGAAACCTTTAAAAAATTAAACACCAATCTTTATAAATCAATGTGGCAATCACAGTTCTTGTCAGGTATTATGATGCCGCTTATGATTTTCGTTGGGAACTTTGGTTATGTTATGGTCTGTGTGGTTGGTGCTATTAAAGTTATCAATGGTGATATTACCATGGGTGATGTGGTTGCCTTTATGACTTATGTTCGTATCTTCTCACAACCATTGTCACAAATTGCGCAAGCTTTCACACAAATGCAATCAGCAACAGCTGCCATGAGTCGTGTCTTTGAATTCCTTGAAGAAGATGAAATGGAAGACGAGTCTGACAAGGAACGTCAACTTAGTGATGTTAATGGTGAAGTTACCTTTGATAATGTTTTCTTTGGTTATTCTAAGGATAAAACAATTATCCATGATTTCTCCGCTGTAGCGAAACCTGGTCAGAAAGTTGCCATTGTTGGACCAACAGGTGCTGGTAAAACAACCATTGTTAACCTGCTCATGAGATTCTATGAAATCGATAAAGGTCAAATCACTATTGATAGTGTGGATACACGTTTGATGACACGTGAAGAAGTGCATGACCAATTCTCAATGGTGCTTCAAGATACGTGGTTGTTTGAAGGAACAATCAAAGAAAACTTGATTTACAATCAAGAAAATATTACAGATGAACAAGTTATTGCAGCGGCTAAGGCTGTTGGTGTTCATCACTTTATCATGACACTTCCAAAAGGTTATGACACTTATCTTGATGATTCTGTAACGCTTTCAATTGGTCAAAAACAACTCTTGACGATTGCGCGTGCTCTTTTGAAAGATTCACCGCTCCTTATTTTGGATGAAGCAACGTCATCAGTTGATACACGTACTGAAGAATTGATTCAAAAAGCCATGGATAAATTGATGGAAGGTCGTACATCATTTGTTATCGCTCACCGTTTGTCAACGATTAGAAACGCTGACCTTATCCTTGTGATGAAAGATGGTAACATCATCGAACAAGGCAATCACGATGATTTGATGCAACAAGGTGGCTTCTATGCTGACCTTTACAATTCACAATTTGAAGCAGCTTAAAACTAAAACGAGTCTGGGACAAGTGCTCAGCCTCGTTTTTTGTTGTTTGCATATTCTAGTTAAAAAGATTTTAAAAAGTTAGGCAAGTACCTAGCTTTTTCTTTTGTTTTTATTTTGCAATAGCATTTATATAACTTACAATCAATTTTTAAAGCAAAAGTGGAATTTGTTTAAGAATTGGAAAATAGTCAAATTTTTTGACTATTTTTGGTGATTGTGACATAATGATAGAAAATTGTGAAAACGTTTAAAAGGAGGGAAAAAAGTAAAAGATGTTGTTGTCAGCAAAGCAGGAGATAATAGTGTTTTAGAGGTGACTCAGGTTGCTAAAACGCAAGTGAAATCAGGTTGGTCTTTGGTGAAAATTATGGGATTTGGATTAATCGTTCTGAAATTTTACCAGACAAGGCTTGTCGCCGAGTGTCACCTTTTCAAGGATTCTTGGGATAGAATGTGTTGGCGTCATTGAAGAGACGACGGACGAGCAACGTCTGCCAGTTGGTCAAAAAATCATTTCGATTATGGGAGAAATGGGACGTGATTTTGATGGCTCGTATGCTGAATATGACCTTTTGTCAAATGAGCAGATTTATCCTATCTCAACGCAGTTGGATTGGGCAACGTTGGCAACGATTCCAGAGACTTATTATACTGCCTTTGGTGCTTATCAAAATTTAAAAATCACTTCTCATGATACGGTTTTGGTGCGTGCTGGTGCTAGTGGTGTCGGGACGGCTTTTGTAAAATTGGTAAAAGCTAAATTTCCTGACGTGAACGTCTATGCAAGTGTGCGCAATACTGCTAAAAAAGCGCAACTTTTGGACGCTGGATATGATGATTTGGTTATTGATAATAATGGTGTGCTAAAGACGGATGTGTCATTTACGAAAATACGAAAATCTTAGAATTAGTTGGACTTGCCACCATAAAAGACAGTCTAGGGCATTTGCAAGAAAACGGAATTATTTGTTCCTGCGGTCTATTGGGACGAAAATGGTATCTGGAAGAATTTGATCCAATTATGGAACTAAAAATAATGTCTATTTAACAACATTTTATTCAGGCAATATTTCACAAGATAAGATTCAGAAAATGTTAACTTATATTGAGCAAGAACAAGTAGAAGTTCGCCCTGAGCGTGTATTTGATTTGGATAGTATTCAAGCTGCGCATGATTATCTTGATAGTGTTGCGGCATTTGGTAAGGTCATTGTTTTAAATAAGGAGGAAAATTTTAGTGATAAGTAATGCTAGAAAATATGCTCGTTTGCGTAATGAGCAATTTTCCCTCTATGAAAGCTACGCTAAAAAGCATGGGCTAAATAGTAAATCGTTATTAGTTTTTATGTGGATTTATCATAATCCACATGGGATGACACAGGAGAGCATTGCAAAGCGAACATTTTTAACGAAACAAGTGATTCAAGCAATTGTTAAAACTTATATAAAAAAAGGAATATTATATTTGGAGCCTTCCCGAATTGACAGGCGCAAGAAGTTGATTCGTTTAACTGAAACAGGGCAGCAATTTGCTGCTGGATTATTGGAGCTGTTAACAGATTTTGAAGCGCAAGTAATGAGCGCTTTGACTTTGGAAGAACAGAAAGTTTTATTGTCAGCGACAGGGATGTTCACTGATAGGTTAAAAGAACTTTTAGAAAGTCATCAGGTAAAGGAACATGTTAAATGATATAGCTGCATATTTTGCAGATAATGGAAATACTTATTTAGGATACGTTTGGCAACACATTAGCCTAAGTTTCGAAGCTTTGTTGACTGCTTTGATCATCGCTCTACCACTTGGTTATTTTTCTTATGAAAAGCCGTTTGTACGACAATTGTCAATGCTTTTGACGCAAGGGCTACGCGTTATTCCAAGCCTTGGAATACTATTTATTCTGATTCCATTCATTGGAGTGGGGCGCTTACCTGCATTGATTGCTTTAGTGATTTTGGGAATACCACCCATTTTATTAAATACGATTGTTGGGTTTGCGTCGGTTTCAGAAAATTTACTGGAAACAGCTTTGGGACTTGGAATGACAAGGTCGCAATTGTTAACAAAAGTCCAATTTCCGTTAGCTCTGCCACATATTTTAAATGGCATTAAATTGGCATTGGTGGAAATTATTGCTAGCGCAACCTTGGCGACCTATATTGGAGCAGGTGGACTTGGTACTTTGATTTTTACAGGATTAGGACTTTATCGTTATGACTTATTGCTAATTGGTGGTGGTTCGGTTGCGATATTGTCGTTCCTTAGTATGATTATTTTTGATTTAAGCATAAAAGGGGTAAAACATTATGAAAAATAAAAAGGTGGTTTCAGGAGTGTTATTGGTAGTCATTTTGGTGGCAATTGTTGGTGGAATTTGGGCGTGGCACAATAATCAACCTTCTGAAGCGCAGCAATCGTCAACTACTATTCGTGTGGGGTCGAAAGATTTTACGGAAAATCTAGTCATTGCTGAAATTTATGCGCTTGCGCTTGAGGACAATGGTTATAACGTTAAGCGTGTGTCAAATATTTCAAGTTCTTTGATTCATAATTCGATTGTCAATGATGAGATTGACTTATATCCAGAATATACAGGAACTGGTTTGCTGTCAGTTTTGGGTGAGGATATGGAAACAGACCCAGAGAAAGTTTATAAGACTGTTAAAAAAGAGTATGAGGAACGATTTAACCTGACTTGGCTTGATTACGCGTCAGCAAATGATAGCCAAGGTTTGGTTATTCGTACAGAAACTGCCAATTTACTTAACATCAAGACGATTTCTGATTTGCAAGCTCATGCTAGTGAACTGCGCTTTGCTTCACAAGGGGAATTTGATGAACGTGAAGATGGTTTACCAGGACTTGAAAAGACTTATGGTACCTTTAATTGGAAGTCTTCAAAGGTATATGACAATAGTTTGAAATACAGTGTGCTTGAAAATGATGAGGCGGATGTGACGCCAGCTTACACGACCGAAGGTCAGTTGGTCAATACGGATGAATTCACCTTATTGGAAGATGATAAACAATTTTGGCCACCTTATAATTTAGCGCCCGTTGTGCGAGATAATATTTTGGATGACAATCCAGATATTAAAACCATTTTAAATAATATTTCGGCAAAACTTGATACTGAAACAGTTACGGAACTTAATGCTAAAGTGGATGTTGACGGTCAAGAATATACAGATGTCGCAAAAGAATACTACGATAGCATAAAAGGTTAGAAAGATAGATTTATGACAGAAAAGACAATGATTCAATTTGAGCATATAAGCAAAGTTTATGGTGATAAAACGGTTGTTAATGATATTAACTTAACCATTGAAAATGGCGAATTTATCACCATTTTGGGAACATCAGGTTCTGGTAAGACAACCATGCTAAAAATGATTAACAAGCTGATTGAACCAACGTCAGGGACGATTCTCTTTGCTGGGCAAGATATTGAGCAGATGGATTCCGTTAGCCTTCGTCGTCAGATTGGTTATGTTGTCCAACAAATCGGCTTATTTCCACATATGACGGTTGCTGAAAATATTGCAACTGTTCCCAAGTTATTGGGCTGGAATAAGGAACGCATTGAAAATCGTGTGGGAGAATTTTTAGATTTGGTGCAATTGCCTGCAGCGGATTACGGCGAACGTTATCCAAGTGAATTATCTGGTGGTCAGCAGCAGCGGATAGGTGTTGCGCGTGCTTTAGCTGCTGACCCTGATGTCATGTTATTTGATGAACCATTTGGTGCCATCGATGCCATTACTCGTAATGATTTACAAGAGGAATTGCAAGCGATTCATCAGAAATTAAATCAAAAGACATTTATTTTTATTACTCACGATATTTATGAGGCATTTAAACTGGGAACACGCGTGGTTATCATGGATAATGGTATCATTTGCCAGTTTGACACACCAGAAAATATTATCAAAAATCCAGGAAATGAATTTGTCCAAAAATTGATAACAACCGCGCAGGAACAAGAAAAACTGTGGAGGACTAGCTATGATTGATTATTTTAAGACATCTTCTGATAAGTTAATCACAGCGTTCATTGAACATATTGAATTGACGAGTTTTTCCCTACTATTTGCTTTGCTATTTGCTAGTGTCATCACGGTGATTTTGCTGTTTTACCCTAAAATAAGGCAGGCTTCTGTTTACGTCTTATCACTATTGTACGCTATTCCGAGTTTTGCCCTGTTTGCCCTGTTGATTCCTGTGACAGGTTTGGGGACGCGAACAGCCATAATAGCTTTGGTAATCTATGCGCAATATACGTTAGTTCGCACATTTTTAGCAGGATTGACACAAGTTGATGACAGTATTGTTGAAGCGGCGACTGGTATGGGGATGACAAGGTGGCAAATATTAGCAAAAATTCAGTTGCCATTGGCGCAATCCTCTATTTTTGCAGGATTACGTTTGGCAGCAAGTTCAGTGATTGCTATCGCAACAATGGCCTCAACGATTAATGCAGGCGGTCTAGGTAGTATTTTGTTTGATGGACTCCGCACAATGAGTTTGCCTAAATTGCTTTGGGGTATCATTTTGACTGTTTCCCTAAGCTTATTAGTCAACCTCATCTTGTATCTTGTTGAAGAATTAGTCAAGAACGAAAGCGTGAGTTAATGCGTCTTGCAATAATAAGAACACAAACCAAGAAGTTGGGCATTTTGCTCAACTTTTTAGTTCTTTTAAATGCCTCTTTTAGCTTCTTATAAGGAATTCTGTTATAATGAAACTATCATCTAGTTAGGAAAAGTTATGACAGATATGATTTATGGAGAATATGCTGATTACCTACCTTTGATTTTGGAGGACTTTAGTCAGCGTATTTGCAAGAAAAATGATGAGGTAAAAAAAGAGACTGGTTATAAGCTGTTTGAACATTTTATCGCTCGCGTTAAGACACCTGAAAGTATGACAGAGAAGTGTCAACGCAAAAATTTTCCAGTAACAACCGAGTCTGCTTTGAAAAAAGTGCGTGATAGTATTGGTCTGCGGATAGTATGTGGTTTTGTTGATGATATTTATACCTTAGTGGACCTTATCCGTTCTTTTGATGATTGCACCATTGTTGCTGAAAAAGATTACATCAAAAATGCGAAACCAAATGGCTATCGTTCTTACCATTTGATAGTAGAAGTTGTGACGCCTTATCCTGATTGTTTGGGAAATAAGCAGGGCTCATACTTTATTGAAATACAGCTTCGCACCATTGCTATGGATTCTTGGGCTAGTTTGGAACATCAAATGAATTATAAGCATGATATTAAAGACCCGAAACGGATTGTTCGTGAGCTCAAACGCTGCGCAGATGAATTAGCGTCTTGTGATTTGACCATGCAAACCATTCGAAACCTCATCCAAGAAAGCTCCCAAGATTAATGAATATGAGCTATGATAGGAGATAGCATATGAAAATATTAGTTGCAGAAGATGAAATTCAAATGAATCGTGTGTTGACTACGGCGTTAACCCATGAAGGTTATGATGTAGATTCGGTTTATGATGGACAGGCAGCTATTGATATGGCAAATGAAAATGCCTATGATGTTATGGTCATGGATATTATGATGCCTGTCAAATCTGGCATTGAAGCTGTGCAAGAAATTCGTCAAACAGGCAACCAGTCACACATTATTATGTTGACTGCTATGGCTGAAGTTGATGACCGTGTGACAGGCTTAGATGCTGGAGCAGATGATTATTTGACCAAACCTTTTTCATTAAAAGAACTATTAGCGCGTTTGCGGTCAATGTCACGTCGTGTGGATACCAATTTCACGTCTAATATTTTGACCGTTGGAACAGTTACTTTGAATGTTGGTGAACAGGAACTTGTCAGTCAAAACACCATTCGCCTAGCAGTTAAAGAATCTAAAATGCTGGAATTCTTCATGCTCAATGTAGGCAAGAAATTATCAACCGACCAAATTTTTAACCATGTTTGGGCAAATGACAAAGATGACCCAGAGATTGATAATGGCTATGTTTTTATCTACGTTTCCTACCTTCGTCAAAAATTGAAATCAATCGGCGCAAATGTAGTGATTGAGGGTGAGGAAATGGGTGATTATGAGTTGAAAAAATTGTAGGTAATGCCATGTTTCGAAAATTAAGGATTCGTTTTATTGCGATTGCTTCTTTAGCCATTCTGATTGTCTTGTTTTCAGTGGTTGGGGTGCTTATTTCTGCCCGTCATATTCAAACGGTAAATGAAATCAACAAGATTTTAACCTTGATTTCAGATAATGACGGAACGTTTCCAAGTGTTTCCAAGGCAACCAGCGAATTAGGCAACACGGTTTCTGTCGATACGCTCTTTCAATATCGGTATTTTAGTGCTGTTATTGATAAAGATGGAAATATCACCTCGTTAAATTCGAGTAGTATTTCTGATTTGACCGATGAGCAAGTGGAAAGTTACCTGACTAAGATTAATAAATCAGGTGATAGGAGCGGTGATTTTCGTTACAATAATCACACCTATTCTTATCTTGTAACGGATGAATCAGATGATTCGAAATTGATTGTTGTCTTAGACTCAACAAATCAAGTTGAAGAAAATATGACACTGCTTCATCTTTCTTTATGGATGTCAGGGGTTAGTTTTGTCTTCTTTGTTCTCATGGTTTCTATTTTTTCTGGTAGGGTTATTGAGCCTTTTATCCGAAATTATGAGCGACAACGTCGTTTTATCACGAATGCTGGGCATGAATTAAAGACACCTTTGGCAATTATTTCGGCTAATAATGAATTGGTTGAGATGATGAACGGTGAATCAGAATGGACAAAAAGTACCAATGATCAAGTTGAACGTTTGACTGGCTTGATTAATAGTTTGGTGGCTATGGCTCGTCTAGAAGAACAACCTGAAGTCGTGTTGACCGATTTGAATTTTTCAGCAATTTCTGAAGATGCTGCCGAGGACTTTAAAGGTCCTGTCATCAAAGACGGCAAGCAATTTGTCATGGAAATTCAACCTGATATTCATGTCAAAGCAGAAGAAAAATCACTTTTTGAATTGGTGACTCTTTTGGTTGATAATGCCAATAAATATTGTGATGCAGGAGGAACGGTTTCAGTTAAATTAAGCAAAGCTAATCGCCTCTCAAAAGCACGTTTGGAAATTTCCAATACCTACGCCGAAGGCAAGAATGTTGATTATAGCAAATTCTTTGAACGTTTTTACCGTGAAGATGAATCACATAATAACAAAAAATCAGGTTATGGTATCGGATTGTCAATGGCGCAGACCATGGTCAAACTCTTCAAAGGAAGCATTAGCGTTTCTTATAGCAGAGATACCATTACATTCTTAGTAAGTTTGTAGGGGAAAAATAGTTTATACAAAATTGTTTATCAATAGCTAAATATATCTTTTAAAGGTTGAATTATCAGCCTTTTTTTATTTAAAGCTACAATTTATTTGTTATAAAATTTGATAAATAGGTTTATCATTGAGGAGGTGATGATGTTTTAGCAAAGATACGTAAAAAAGTAACATAAAGGCTAATTATGGTATAATAACATATGTATAAACTGAAATTTGAACAGTTCAATTAAAAAGACCTTATTAAGGAGATTGATATGGTATAATCCATGAGAACAGCACACTATGTAATCAGTAGTGTTTTTTGTCAACCTCTAAAACAGGCTTTTTCGCTAAAATGCGAAAAAGCCTGTTTGTGTGAAAACGGAAGTGAGGTAACCTATGCTTAAAGATAATCGAAATTATAATGCACAGGTTACCTCAAATACTGCTTTTCTAAAAACGCTAAGAGATAAATTACCAGAATTTTTTACAGAACTCGACTTTCTCCTCACCCTTCATCAGTGTAAGCCTAAAATAATATTTGGAAATTTTATCCAATTTCAAACTTTATTCTTACAAAGTTAATTTCTTTTGATAGAATAGGTTATGTAGAAATATAACGCAATTTCATAAAATTGATTTCCGTTAAACTTGGAGGCAATTTATTTGAGGAAAACTGCAATAGAACAATATAGATTAGGAGACTTGGTTTCGTTCGTGCAAGGTGTGAATTCAGCTCGTGCAGAAAAACAGTATGGCTTAGTAGATGTTATATATTACGACCATGCATCATTTGAAAAAGATTACAACTATGAAGGTGATTGTGCCCCCAACATGAATAAAGTGCCGTTAAATGATTACTCGCTAAATGAAGGTGATATCGTCATTAGTAACTCACTCCAACAAGCAACAATGGTTGGGAAAACAAATGCTGGAAAAGTTCCTTCTATAAATTTTACCAAGGTTGATTTTAAAGATGGTGAAATCGACAAACGATATTTCATTTATCTATTTAACAATTATAGCTTGGTGAAGCGTCAAAAGGAACGAGAAGTACAAGGGAACATCATTCCTAAAATCCCAATCAGAGCATTGAATGATTTGAAAGTTCCAATCACCCCAATAGATGAACAAATTAAAATAGGTCGGATATACACCGATACCCTTAAACTACAAGCAAAATTAAACAGGTACTCAGAGTTTATAGAACAATTCACAAATGGCGTGCTTGAAGAAACCCTAAAGGAGAATGAAAACCATGAATAGTCCAATTAAAAGTCAATCAGAATTGGCGTTTGAAAAAGAAGTCATTGAGTATTTGACCCAAATCGGTGGTGTGAAGCAATGGGAATACAAGGAAAACATCAAGACAACAGACCAACTTTGGGATAATTTCAAACAAATCTTAGAGCAAAACAACCGTGCTAGACTGGATAATCCCTTGTCCGTTACCGAGTTCAATCAAGTGAAAAAAGTCATTACTGCCATTGAAACACCCTACCAAGCAGGTCAGTTTCTTTATGGCGTGAATGGTGTATCAGAAATTGAAGTGGACTTAGACAACGGCAAGCACGTTTTCTTAACGGTTTTTGACCAAGCGCAAGTTGGGGGAGGAAGCACTGTTTATCAAATTGTCAATCAGATTGAGCGACCTAAAGTGGTTGATGGAAAGCCAAATCGCCGCTTTGATGTAACTCTACTCATCAATGGTCTTCCAATCCTCCAAATCGAATTGAAGAAAGCTCTTCATAGTACTTCGGAGTCGTTGAATCAAATGCAGCAGTATATCGCTGAGAAGCAATACAGTGGCATTTTTTCTACATTGCAGCTCTTGATAGCAATGACGCCATTTGACATCCGTTATATGGCCAATACGACTTTGGATAAATTCAACCAAGCTTTTGCCTTTCATTGGCAAGATGAAGAAACTGCACTCCGAGTTCGCTCTTGGAAAACTTTTGCGGATAAAGTCTTGTCTATCCCAATGGCGCATGATATGGCAACCAGATACATGGTTCTTGATGGCACAAAAAATAAGGAAAGTATCAAAGTGATGAGACCGTATCAGGTGTACGCTACAAAGCGTGTACTGGATAAAGTTCGCACGTTTGATTTTAACTATAATGACGGGAAATTGGGCTACATTTGGCATACCACAGGGTCTGGAAAGACCATCACGAGCTTTAAGACTGCTTGGCTTGCGAGTCGCATGTCAAACGTTGATAAAGTTGTCTTTTTGGTGGACCGTATCGCTTTAACCAATCAAACGTCAGACGCTTATCAAGCCTATGACCCCGTTGCTAGTTTTGAAGGAAAAACAGGAGTTGTGAGTGATACAGCCAATATTTCTGACTTACATCGAAAACTCACACTCAAGAGCGACAAGAACATTATTGTAACCAGTATTCAAAAGATGTCTCGTTATGTGTCTCATAAGAGTTTTAAAAAGTTAGATCAGAAGATTTTATTCATCGTGGATGAGGCGCATCGTTCGACGAGTGAAGATGTGATTAAGAAAAATGGGGAAGAAAAAACCCCAATGCTGAAAACGATTCGAGATGCTATCCCTAATTCTGCTTGGATAGGCTATACTGGGACGCCAAAATTCCCAGAAACACGTGAAATCTTTGGTGAGTTACTTCATGCCTATACAATTAAGGAAGCTATTGCTGACAAGAATGTACTTGGGTTTAACGTTGAATTTAAAGAAACGATCAAAGCGCCAGAAAATCCGACAGAAGAAGATATTGACGATAATATCAAAGGTTCAGTCTATGATACCCATCCTGATCATGTCACGAAGGTAGTTGAAGATATCTTTGATAACTGGAAAAAACGTTCAAACAATCGGAAGTATAATGCACTCCTAACCGTTCATGTTGGAGGGAGCAAAGCCAGCACACCAAGAGCCATGGAATACTTCGATAAATTTGCTGAAATAAATAGCAGCAAGCCGGAAGAAGAACGCTTAAAAGTTGCCGTAAGTTTTTCTGCGGATACGTCCAATAGCGTGCATCAGTTGAAAACCAACGAAAACTTGCATCGTGCCATCAATGCGTATAATGCGCTCTTTGGGACTACCTATGATATGTCCACTGTGAAGCAATATACCGAAGACCTAGCAAGACGTTTGAATAAGACAGCTGATGATGGAAACTTCTTGGACTTGGTTATTGTTGTCGACCAGCTTTTGACGGGATTTGATGCGCCAGAATTAAACACGCTCTATGTTGACCGTACTTTGAAAGGCGGCAATCTCATACAAGCCTATTCACGTACGAACCGGATGCAAAACTTAGTCGATAAGCCGTGGGGAAATGTCGTCAACTACCGTTGGCCAGTTCAAAATGAGTATGAGATGAATAAAGCATTTGCCATTTACTCTAATCGTGCTTCTGCTGATGAGCAGCTTTCTCTTGAGGACTTGAAAGAAGGCAATGTGGAGTCTGGAATCATCTCCAAACCATTTAGCAAAGTGCAAGAAGAAATGCAAGGGGTCGTCAAGAAACTTGCTGAGTTAACGGATGAGTTTATTCAACTTCCGCCAAGTGAAAAGGCACAAGATGAAGTCTTTGATAAACTGAAGGAATACAACAGCTTATTGAGTCAGTTGAAGCAATACACAACGGATGATGAAGGCAATCCTGTCTCAGCCTATGATAATCCTGAAGAGTTCTATGCGGGGATTGGAATTACAGAAGAACAAGAAGTTCTCTTGACGACTGTGATTGCGGGTGAGTTGAAGGAGAGAAGAGCCAAACGCGATGATATTGATGTTTCACAAGTCGATTTGGACATGGTGCATATTCATAACGTCACCATCAGCTATGATTATCTGATTGATTTGATTGCCAAGATGGCAGATGAAGTCCATGCTAACCAAATAGACCAAGCAGCTGCGACGCAAGAAGAGATTCACTTGGAAATTGCCAAATCTGACAACGATAAAGAGAAGTCTAAAATGCGCAATTTTGTCACTAAGATTTTTAATAAAGAATTTGTCTTTGACAACTATCCAGCACCCAGGGATGTTGATAAGATGAATCAGGCTATGGACCGGGCTCAAAAGGATTCAAACATTCAATTGGTGACTGCTTTTATACGCAGATGGGGGCTTGACAATAGCACTAAGCCAAAAGAGCTTGAAAGTCTTATCAAAAAACATCGTGTAGGCACTGACGATATGGACAAACAAGGCGAATTGACAGCCATCATGAATGAGGCAAGGAGTGACTATCAAAAGATTGCAGCAGATGAGATCAAAAAACTTTCATGGGTGAAATACCGCATACAATTCCGTACAGCTTTTTATGCGATGGCTGACGAGATTAAGAAAGGAGAGTAAAAATTGGGGAATGATATGATTTTATATAACACAGAAGATGGGGACGAAGAAACAAATGAGTGAAAAAGCAACAAAAATACCCCAAATTCGCTTTGACGGATACACTGACGCTTGGGAACAGCGTAAGCTTGGAAATGTAGCAAAAATTACTATGGGTCAATCGCCTAACTCTGAAAACTATACAGAAAATCCGTCTGATTATATTCTCGTTCAAGGTAATGCAGATATGAAAGATGGCAGAGTGGTTCCTAGAGTTTGGACTACACAAGTAACAAAAACTGCTGATAAAGGTGATTTGATTTTGAGTGTTCGTGCACCAGTTGGAGATATTGGAAAAACTGATTATGACGTTGTTTTAGGTCGTGGAGTTGCAGCGATTAAAGGAAATGAATTTCTGTTTCAATCACTTGGAAGAATGAAGCAAAATGGCTACTGGACGAAATTAAGTACAGGATCAACTTTTGAAAGTATCAACTCAAATGATATTAAAGAAGCTCAAATTCTTTTACCAAGTCTTGAAGAACAACAAAAAATCGGTACCTTCTTCAAAACGTTAGATAACACTATCACTCTTCATCAGCGTGAGTGTGATTTGCTTGCAAAAATGAAGAAAAGTTACTTACAAAAAATGTTTCCGAAAAATGGGGAAGATAAACCAGAAATTCGCTTTGCAGGATTCACTGACGCTTGGGAACAGCGTAAGTTGGGAGATGTCTTTGATGAGCGTTCTGAAAGAGCATCAGGAAACGAAGAGTTATTGTCTGTTACTATTTCAAATGGAGTAATTAGGCAAATTGATTCTGAAAAGAGAAATATTGCATCTGAAGATAAAAGTAATTATAAAGTTGTAAAAAAAGGTGATGTTCCATATAACTCTATGAGAATGTGGCAGGGTGCTGTTGGAACTTCTGATTATGACGGTATTGTAAGTCCTGCCTATACGGTTCTAATTCCTAAAAATAACTGCAATGGTAAATTCTTTATGGAATTATTTAAAAAGCAACCAACACTTGAAATCTTTAAAAGATGGTCTCAAGGTCTCACCTCTGATACATGGAATTTAAAATATCCTGTTCTCTCAACAATACCTTTTATGATACCAAGCGTAAAAGAGCAGGAAAAAATTGGAGATTACTTTTCAAGTCTAGATAGTCTCATCACTCTTCATCAGCGTGAGTTAGATTCACTCAAAAAAATGAAAAAATCACTACTACAAATGATGTTCGTGTAACTCACATCATTTTCGGACTTTCAGCCCGATAGGATTAGGGCCGACCGTCGCCCGCCCCGTCACAACAAATGTTTATTTAAAGGAGATAAAATAACATGGCAAAAGAAAATAATGAACCTATCAAAGTAAAAGGTGCAACCGCCAGAGACATTACTTCAAAACTATGGGAAATGGCGAACACCCTGCGTGGGACAATGGATGCTAGCGAATATAAGAACTATATCTTACCTTTCATGTTCTACCGCTACCTTTCAGAAAATCAAGATGACTATTTGAAGGTGAATCACTTGGAGGACTTCTATGAAGTCGAAGATGACGCAGAAAAAGAAGAATACCTAGAGGAAATTTCAAAAGGTATCGGCTATGCGATCAGTCCTGACTATGTTTGGGAGAAGATTGTCGCAAAAATTGAAAACCACAAAATCAAAGCCAGTGACTTCCAAGATATGTTTGATTCGTTCAACACGAATGCCAAACGTAACGAACAGGCAGAAGATGACTTTGCCAATGTCTTCTCAGATGTCAATCTTGGCGATACAAGGCTTGGGTCATCAACGAACGAACGTGCCAAAGCCTTAAATGATATTGTCTTGATGATTAATGAGTTTAATTTCAAAGATGAGTCAGGGCATGACATTTTAGGCGATGTTTATGAATACTTGATTGGACAATTCGCCGCTAACGCAGGTAAAAAAGGTGGGGAGTTCTATACACCGCATGAAGTCAGTCAAATTTTGGCTAAGCTTGTCACGTTGGACCCAAAAGATCAAAAAGGACAATTTCACGTGTATGACCCTACAATGGGGTCTGGGTCATTATTGTTGACCGTTCAAAAAGAATTGCCAAATGGGGAAGCAAAAGGCAGTGTTGATTTCTATGGTCAAGAGCTGAATACAACCACTTACAACTTGGCTCGCATGAACTTGATGATGCATGGGGTGAATTATCGCAATATGAATTTGAAACGTGCGGATACGCTTGACGCTGATTGGCCGTTTGCTGAAAAAGATGGGATCCAAATCCCATTGAAATTTGATGCAGTTGTCGCCAACCCTCCTTACTCTCAAAAATGGGATATTAAGAACATTGACCGTGAAAAAGATACGCGATTCAAAGGTTATGGCATAGCACCAGCCTCTAAAGCAGATTATGCCTTTGTCTTGCATGGTCTATATCACCTAGAAAAAACTGGAACAATGGCGATTGTTCTTCCTCACGGTGTCCTATTCCGTGGTGCATCTGAGGGCAAAATTCGAAAGAACATCATTGATGAGAATTTACTTGATGCGGTGATTGGTTTGCCAGCCAATCTCTTCTATGGAACAAGTATTCCAACCTGCGTTTTAGTTTTTAAAGGACGTGAAGCACGCGCAGAAAACAAAGACATCTTGTTCATTGACGCTTCCAATGATTTTGAAAAAGGGAAGAACCAAAACAAGCTGTCAGCTGAAAATATCGATAAGATTATTGAAACCTACCGTAATCGTGAAGACGTTGAAAAATACGCTCACGTAGCAACGCTTGATGAAATCAAGGAAAATGACTATAACTTGAATATTCCTCGCTATGTGGATACTTTTGAGGAAGAAGAAGTTATTCCACTGGATGAAGTCGCAAAAGAACTAAAAGAAGTCAAAGCTGATATTGAGAAGTCAACACAAGAGCTATTTGAATTGGTTGGTTCATTGAAAGGAACAACTCCAGAAGCACAAGAAGAATTGAATAAATTTATTCGCTTGTTAGGGAAATAGACAATCATTTAGGTCAACGCTGTTCCCAAGCGTTGGTGCTAAATGATGAAACGAAGTGACCACAATACTATTTTAACGGCTGTACAATAAATTCATGTAAAAGCAAGCGAAGGAGACGCTATGTTAAAACAATATTCCCCCAAGGACTATGTTAAAAAGCAATGCAGCGGACAGCTCCTTATCGCTGTTGCTGATTTACCAAAAATCGCTGAAGTAACTGAATCATATCAATAGAAAAAATGGATGACCGAAAATTGAAGTGGTCATCCATTTTTTATTTAATCATAAACGATTTCAAGGATATCTTGCAAATTGCAGTTAAGTGCTACGCAAATGCGAAGCAGGATATCGGTTGTGATGTTATCACCCCTACCCAGATTTGCAATAGAAGCAGAGCTGATGCCGGTGGAAAATGGAACTCCTACAACAGATATTAAAATGAAAGGAAGATTCAAGTGGGTTCAATCAAAAATAGAAGATGCTATCAGTAATGGAGCTACAATAGAAATAAAATCTATTAAAACTCTTAGACCAACTCTATATAGAAATTCTGATGAGGTAAATATTAACCCCCGATATCTATTTTTGCTAAATCTTTCAATGAATTACCTACAAATACTGATGCAACCACAGAGTTAAAAAATATTTGATGATGTGGCTATTTTCACTAATCCTAAGCCAAGTGCTCTTATAAAGTACTTACTTGATGCAGCCACTTATGATGAAAAAGGCGCTACCATCCTCGATTTCTTTGCAGAGTCAGCCACAACAGCAGATGCTGTTATGCAACTAAATGCGGAAGATGGTGGTAATCGTCAATTTATTATGGTTCAGTTACCAGAGCCGACTTTTACGCAAAATAGTGATGGTACAAAAGTGGCTCGCAAGGGAAGTGAATCAGCTTTTAAAGCTGGTTATCAGTCTATTGATGAGATACGTATTAAAGGCTATAAAAAGACTGAATAATTCTGAATATCTAAGTTATTCTAGTGTTAAGAAACTCATTAGGAATTTTAAAGCTGAATTTGAAAAAACGTATAGTCAATCTTACCATTATGAAGCCCTAGATTTTCAAGCTCGAACATCTATTTTTAATCCTAAAGATAATACTTTTGTAGAAAGTGTGAATTCAGGTTTATTAGGCGTTAACCAAGTAGAGGAGAAGATATCAAAAGATGAAAGAAATCTTTATGATATGCCACCTGTTTATTATGACAGTGTTCATCCTGAAAAAGACTTGTTGACTCATGGTTATGGAAATGGTGTAACAGTATTTGGTAAATTACCGAAAAGTGCCATAAAACTCCCTAAATTTACAGGAGGTACTACGACACCTGATTTTATCTATGTTTTAGAAAAAGGTGATACTTCGTCAATTTATCTTTTGGTGGAAGGTAAGTCAGAAGATAAGCGTGAAAGTGATCGTCTGGTTATTCAAGGTCAAGAAAAATTCTTTGAGCAGCTGGATAAATTTAAGATTGAATATCAATTAGCTATTGATGCACAAGATGTTTATCAAAAGATTGATGATCTCCTAAATGCAAAAACAGAATAGTCGTACCTTAAAAGTACATCAACAAAAGACGATTTCCGTTTGGAAGTCGTCTTGTTTTTAGTATGTCTGTATATAAACTTTACAAGCCCAATAAGCGTTTGACGAGTTCTGGGCTTTCGTTTGGTCCGTAGTTGTTTGGAAAACGGTCGAGTGACTGGATTTGCTTGATGTCATCTGGTGTGAGTTCAAAATCAAAAATATCAAAGTTTTCTTTCATGCGTTCTAAGTGAACGGATTTTGGAATGGTAAGAATGTCATTTTGAATTTGCCAACGTAGAATGACTTGTGCCACAGTCTTGCCATGTTTTTCAGCTATGCTATTGAGCGTAGCGTCCTTAAAAATATTATCTTCTCCACGGTTGAAAGGGCTCCAAGCTTGGGTAGCTATGCCAAATTGGGCATTGGCAGCTTGAATGATAGGATGTTGTTTGTAGGGGTGAAGCTCAATCTGGTTGAGTGCTGGCACAACTTCTGTATTGAGCGCAAAATCTGTTAAACGTCCAGTAGAGAAGTTAGAAACCCCAATAGCACGGATATATCCTTCCTTATAAAGCTCAATCATCGCACGCCAAGCACAATGAGTATCACCATATGGTTGATGAATGAGATAAAGGTCAAGGTAATCAGTATCTAGTTTGCGTAGCGTTTCCTCAAAAGCCTTTTTCGTTTCGGTATAACCAAGATGGTCAATCCAGACTTTACTAGTCAGAAAGACATCTTCACGTGAAAGACCAGAAGCCTTCACCGCACGCCCGACAGCTTCTTCATTTTTATAAATAGCGGCAGTATCAATTAAACGGTAGCCCACTTCAAGGGCATTTTCGACTGATTCTTGGCATTGTGCTTGGTCGAAAATTTGCCAAACACCAAAGCCTAAAACAGGGATTTGGATACCATTATTTAACGTTTTAAAATTCATAATGTTTCCTCCTTAGCCTCATTATAGCACAAAAGAAAGCAAAATAAAGGTATGAAGATTGCTTTATTTTGCTTCAGGAAATTCATTGAGGCTTTTCTTGATTTCTTGGATAAAGACTGTTCCAATTTTTGAAACTTTTTTCTTTTTATTGGTCACATATCCAAGGGTATGTTTAAGACTATCTTGTAGAGGAATGAGAACAATTTGGTCACGAACGAAGCTATTTACAATTCCAAGACCAGAGGCGTAGGCGTCTGTTGCACAAAGTAAATTCATGACTGTTCCACGGTCATTGCTATAAAGCACGCGCTGTTCATCGTAAATTTGCAAGGCATCCTCGTCAAAATTCAAACCTGATTGTTCCTGACGGAAGCGAATTTGGTCGTAACCTTTTAAGTCGCTTTCAGAAATGACATCCTTATGTGCCAATGGGTGATTACGTCTAAGAAAGACACGTGTTGGAAAATCACCTAAAGACGTAAACTCCAAGTCTTGGTGTTCCAAGGAAGATTCCAAAATATGCTTATTTTCGTCATCCAGATAAATAATACCCAAATCAGCTTCAAAACGAGCAACACTTTCTAAGGCTTTCTTAGTAGTCGTTTCAATCGTTTGAAATTCTTGATAATCTTGCTTGAATTGTTGGGCAACCTTAGCCAACGGAATTGACAAGAAATCATAATGATGCGACGCTACCGTGAAACTCTTTTTAAATTGGTCATGGTAACGTTGCTCAAGCAAATCAAGCTCACCAATAATACGTTTGGCATATTTCAAAAAATCATAGCCATCTTCAGTTAAGCGCGTGCCTGTATTGGAACGTGTGAACAGTTGAACCCCTAATTCATTTTCTAAATCCTTAATAGAACTTGATAAATTGGGTTGAGTCATAAATAATTCCTTAGCTGCCTGACTAAAAGAACCTACACGAGCGACTGCTTCAACATAACGACATTGTTGAAAATTCATAAAACCTCATCCCTTCTTCATAATAGTTGTTGTCATTATAGCAAAAATAAGATTAAAAAATCAGTAAATTTCTGATAGAAAAAAATAAAGCCGTGATAAGATTTTTTAATAACCCGTCATTAGTTTTCTATATTATAAGTAGATTTTATGGATAATAATAAAAAATTTATATTATACGAATTAAAAAAGACGTGATAAGATAGGATTACTAAAAATCTTGAAGGAAGACGTGTCTATGATAGTAACCGAAAAGCAGTTAAGAAATATTTCAATAGTAACACTAATCATTTTTGTCTTATCTCTTCTTATTTTTTTGAAAATATCTCCTTTTAACCAATTGATTTCTGATTATCAGAGCTCTGAAATCACGAAAGAAAATTTACAGTATCTTAATTGCTTAAAAAGTTTGACACATTTGCCTTGAAGATAAAAAGTCAGTCGAGAGATATCTTGACTGGCTTTTTCTTTGATTTTTGCTATAAGCAAATCTTATGGCTATTCATAAAAAATATAGATTTTTCAAGTATAAAAATGCATGATAGTATAATTGTCATACCAAAAGTAAAGGAGAAACAGATTATGACAACAAAGAGAGAATGGGTTTTAAAAGCATTTAAAAATGAAAAAGTCGACAAAGTTCCTGTCGGATTTTGGTATCATTTCACAACGGATGATGAAAGAGGCGACGGTTTTAATCCTGAAATTTTCAATAAAAATATCGCAGGACATAAGAAATTCGTTTCAGACATCAATCCAGATTTTGTCAAGGTGATGAGTGACGGCTTCTTCACTTATCCTAATGAACAAATTCATCAAGGTGTCACTTCTATCAAAGAATTAGAAGGAATTATCTCTATCGGTGAAAGTCATCCTTGGATTACACAACAAGTTGAATTAGCCAAAAAAATACGTGAAGATTTCCCAGAAGATATTGCTTCTTTCTATAATATTTTTGCTCCTGTGACTTATTTGAAGTGGCAATTGGCAGGAAAAGGCGGCAATGGTGATGAAATCATTGAAAACTTTATCAAGGAAGATGCTGAGTTGACTAAAAAAGTTTTGGACGTGGTTGCTGGCGACATTGGCATCCTAACAAAACGTTTAATTAAAGAAGTAGGAGTTGACGGTATTTACCTCAGCGTTCAAAATTTGCAAGATTCACGTTCAAGCAAAGAAGAATACAACCAAGTGATTAAACCAGGTGAGCTTCACATTTTGAATCGTGCGATTTCTGCTGGTGGTACGAATATTCTTCACATCTGTGGTTATGAAGGCGCAACAAATGACATTACGTATTACACAGATTATCCCGCAGATGTCATTAACTGGGCAGTTGAATTGGAAGGTGTCAGCTTATCAGAAGGACGTCAATTGTTCGGTGGCAAAACAGTTCTTGGTGGCTTTGAAAATACTGAAAAAGGTTTATTGTACCTTGGCAGTAAAGAAGCTATTCAAGGAAAAGTCAAAGAATTGCTTGATGAAGCAGGACGTCAAGGCGTTGTGATTGGAGCAGATTGTACCGTACCAAGTGATATTTCGTCAGAACGTATTGATTGGGTGAAAGAAGCGGCAGTTTTATAAGTTTTTAGGAAAAGGAATGGATTTATATGAGTAAGAAAAAATGGATTGTTGCTGGTGGAGTTGTTGTAGCGCTTGTTGCAGCGACAGTAATTGGACGTCAATTAACAGGTAAGACGACCGCAAGTGCTCAAAGCTCATCTGGCGATTCAGACAAGGTGACTACCCTTCAAGTCGCTCATACACAAAACTATGTGCCATACGATTACGTCGATGAAAATGGTGAAAGTGACGGATTTGAAGTTGCTGTTTTGAAGGCTGTCGATAAAAAATTGAAAAATTATAAATTCGAATACACAGGAACAAGTGACGAAGATTTGCTGATTGGTCTTGAATCTGGAAAATACGATATTGGTATTAAAGGTGCATGGTACACCGCTGAACGTGCTGAAAAATTTGTGATTCCAGACGAAGCCATTGGTGCTAGTGTGATTGGCTTTGCCATTCGTAAAGAAGATGAATCAAAATACACAGATATCGATTCATTTGCTAATAGCGGTGGTAAACTAGTTCCAATTTCACCACAAAATGCTCAATATAATGTGATTCAAGAGTACAATAAAACAGCTAAAAATCCGATTGAATTGACAGAATCAGAAAGTTTCTCTGTTGCGGATGCCTATGCTTGGGTTCTTGAAGGACGTTACGATGCTTATTTCTCAATCAAGTTGTCATTTGAAGAAGCTGTTCAAGACGAAGACGGTGCTTATCATCAATATGCTGACCAATTAACATGGTTCCCATATAAAGGCATTGAAACTTATCCATTGATTCATAAAAATGCTACTAATGAAGCCTTTACCGAAGAATATGATAAAGCTATTAAAGAGTTGAAAGAGGACGGTACAATCGCAAAACTTTCTGAAAAATACTTTGGAGAAGATGTCTTTAGTTACGTCACAGACTAGGAGGTGCCTATGGTTTCTTATGAACCGTCTCGTGTGATAACGTTTCTTCCGGAAATTTTATCAGCTTTACCTCTGACTTCATGGGTTTTAGTATTGACCATTTTATTTGGAAGCCTGTTAGGACTGTTTTTGGCTTGGTCACAGTTGTCAGGTGAAAAAAGCTTATCCTCTTTTGCAAGAGGATATGTCTTTATTTTAAGATGTACGCCACCTATTGTGCTTATCTTTTTGGTTTTTTATGGTTTACCTCGTTTTTTAGAATGGTGGTTAGGCATCGATGTCAATGGTTGGTCTCGTTCAGTGTTTGTTATTTTAGCGATGACATTGTTGTTTGCAGCTAGTATCTCAGAAGTTTTTAAATCCTCTTATCAAGCACTTCCTAAAGGTCAATTAGAAGCAGGGATTAGTATTGGTTTAACAGATTATCAGACATTTGTCAGAATTCTTTTGCCACAGGCGTTTCGGATTGCACTCCCCAATATCACGACAGCGATTATTAATCTATTAAAAGACATTGCTTTAGCCTATACGATTGGTCTGGTTGATTTAATGGGTGCTGGAAATTTGGTTATTTCACGAAATCTGGGCAATTATTCGCTTGAAACCTATACAGCGGTTGCCATTATTTACTGGGTTTTAGCGTTAATTTTAGCTGTTGGAACACATTTCATTGAGAATGAGTTAGACACGACACGAGGTTAAGGAGGGATTATGGATTTTTCTTACATTTTAGAAACATTTGTCAAAACTCTTTCTGGGATTCCAGTAACCTTGGGAATTATGGTTGTTTCCATTCTTTTGAGTTTCTTTCCAGCTCTTTTTCTAGCTTTAGGTCGCATTTATAAGGTGAAAGGTGTTACGGGATTTTCAGTTATTTATCTTGCCTTTATTCGTTCGACACCAGCTATTTTACTGATTTTATTTTTTTATAGTCTTTTTCCAAGTTTGATTAACCAGCTATTGAAAGCCACAGGTTTTAATATTTTTGACATTAATCCTATTTATTACGCTTACATTATTTTTGGGCTTATGACTACTGGAAGCTTATCTGAGATTATCCGCTCTGCCATTTTAACGGTTGATAAAGGACAGTTAGAAGCTGCACAGGCGATTGGGCTTTCGACCAGTCAAGCTTATATTAGAATAGTTTTTCCGCAAGCTATTCGTCAAGCGCTGCCAAATCTTTGCAACTTGGTGATTAATCTCGTCAAGGGGACCTCTCTTGTTTTTGTGATGACGGTGAAAGATATCACGGCAATTGCTAAGATTGAAGCCGCTTATGGTTACCGTTATTTTGAATCCTATTTTGTTATTTTCATTATTTATATTGTGATTTGTGGACTTATTCAATACGGTTTTAAATTTTTAGAAAAACGTGCTCAAATTGTTTGAGGTCAAGTTAGGAGTTTTCTATGTTATCAGTTAAAAATATCGAAAAATCATTTGGAGATAAAAAAGTTTTAGACGGGATTAGTTTGACAGTTAATCAAGGTGATGTTGTTGTCATCTTGGGACCTTCGGGTTCAGGAAAAACAACTTTCTTGCGGTCTCTTAATTATCTTGAAAAAGCTGATGCTGGGGAGTTGATACTAGATGGCAAAACCTACGATTTGGCAAAAATCAGTCGCAAGGATGTCCTTGAAATTCGCAAAAAAACAGCCTTTGTTTTCCAAAATTATAATTTATTTGCTAACAAAACGGCTATTGAAAATATTTTGGAAGGATTAGTCATTGCTCGCAAGATTCCAAAAGAAGAAGCTATCCCAATTGCTGAAAACGCGCTGAAAAAAGTTGGGCTTTTAGAGAAAAAAGACTATTATCCTAGTCAATTGTCTGGTGGGCAACAGCAACGGATTGGAATTGCGCGTGCTATCGCTGTGAAACCTGATGTCATTTTATTTGACGAACCGACATCTGCCCTTGATCCAGAATTGATTGGAGATGTTCTTGATGTTATGAAAGAATTAGCCCAAGAAGGGGTCACTATGGTAGTCGTCACTCACGAAATGAGCTTTGCGCGTGATGTGGCAACACACGTCATCTTTATGGAAGGCGGACACATTATCGAAGAAGGTGCTCCAAAAGAATTCTTCAGCAAACCAAAAGAAGAACGCACCAAACAATTCTTAACCCGCATCATCCCAGAACTTAATATTGATCCAGTGATTTGAAAAAACATCGGTATGGCAACGTACCGATGTTTTTTGTGAATAGATGAATATAAAAGAAATCTATGGCGGTCTATAAAAAAGATAGATTATGCAGACTTATGAGATGGTGGTAAGATAGTTGTACTTAATAAAACCTTTAGGGGGAATGAGAATGAAGAAAAAACTAAAATGGATTATTTCTATTATTGTAGTAGCGTTAGTAGGGCTATTGATTTTTGATAAAGTAACTAAAAATACTAGTGAAGCCAAGTCCGACTCTAGTAAAAAAATCACCATTGTTGCGGCAACAAGCGGCTCGCCAAAACCGTTTACTTATGAGGAAGACGGTGAACTAACTGGACAAAATATTGAATTAATCAAAGCTGTTTTTGAAAAATTGCCTCAGTATAAATTAAAAATCGTCAAGGTTGAATTTTCATCTATTTTTTCTGGGCTAACTTCAGGACGCTATCAAATTGCAGTGAATAATTTAGCCAAAAACGCCGAACGTGAAAAAAATTATCTTTTTTCAGATCCAATTTTTAAAAACTCTTACGTTGTTATTTTTAAAAACGGTAGCGACAAAACCAAAACAGCCGATGAATGGTCAGATTTAGCTGGTTTATCAACGGTTGGGTCATCAGGTGTAAATTCAACAACAGCAATCGAAGAATATAATAAATCAAATCCAGACAATACGATTGAACTCAATTATTCTTCTGAGGAAATGTAGATCCAGTTCTCGGTGTTCGTTATTTAAGTGAATTGTATTTAAAAACTGATTCTGCTTATCAGGGACGTTTTACTGTACCAGCTCTTGTAGATTTAGAAACTTATACAGTTGTTAATAATGATTATCATCGATTGACTAATTATTTAGAAATTAATTTTAAACCATTCCAAAAAGTAAATGCGCCTAATCTCTACCCAGAAGAATTGCGTGCTGATATTGATAATTTGAATGATAATGTTCTTTTTCCATTTGTTAACAATGGCGTTTATCGAATGATGTTTGCACAATCCTTAGTTGCTTACGAGGAAGCATTCGATGATTTTTTCACAACTTTAGATGTGCTTGAAAAACGATTGGAGAATAATAGATTTTTATTTGGTGATTATGTTACAGATAGCGACGTGCGCTTTTTTGTCACCTTAGCACGCTTTGATACACATTACTACCGAAATTTAGGTGCAATCAAAAAACGAATTTCCGAGTACACTAATATTTGGGGCTATGCGCGTGATTTGTATGAAATTCCAGCCTTTAAACACAATACTTATTTTCATGATATAGCGCGTGGTTGGGATACCAAGAAAGAAAAATTATTTGTCGATTTCAACTCACGGTTCGCTGATGATATTGATTTCGATGCTATTTGGTCAACACAACAAAAACGCAAATACCTTTCAAAAACACCAGAACAAAAATTTTTGATTGATTGAGTTTGCGAGCATAGTTGATTGAAATTAAGAATTCAGTTCATAATTACAGTGTTAAAAGTGGCTAATAAATTGTACATTGAAATAATATAAGTTGGCTAATAGGAAGTCTGTTTTATAGCTTCATCGCTTTCTTCACCTCTAACAATTATTACTGACATAAACAAGCGAAGTTGAGTGCACTTTTCCAGCTTTGTTTGTTTTTTATAGCGGCATTTATTTTCCAGTAAAAGTCGCTTTTTTTGTGGAACAATGATAAAATGGAGTGTAAACTAAAAATTGTAAGAGAAGAACATGACTAAGAAAATTGGCGTCGGTAAAGCGCATAGTAAGATTATTTGGATGGGTGAACATTCCGTTGTTTATGGCTATCCTGCCATTGCGATTCCGCTTCAAGGAATTGAGGTTGAATGTCATATTTATCCAGCTGAAGAAAAGATTCACTTTGATTTTTATGACACGTTATCAACTGCCGTTTATGCGGCGTTAGAGTACCTAAATCACACAGATGTTTCCATTACCTATGCGATTCGTTCTGAAATTCCACAAAAACGTGGCATGGGGTCATCAGCAGCGGTTTCTATCGCAGCTATCCGTGCTGTTTTTGATTATTTTGAGCAGAGCATTGATATAGATACTCTGGAAATTTTGGTGAATAAAGCAGAGATTATTGCACATTCAAATCCAAGTGGGCTTGATGCCAAGACTTGTTTGAGTGATAAAGCCATTACTTTTATCCGTAACATCGGTTTTAGTACCCTTGATTTAGATTTGGATGCTTATTTGGTTATTGCAGATACGGGAATTTATGGTAATACGCGTGAAGCTGTTGAGAAGGTTGCACAGGCAGAAGAGGCGAATTTACCACATCTAGCAGTCCTCGGCGATTTAACCGAAATTGTTCAAAAAGCTATTCAAGACAAAGATATTCAAAAAATTGGTCACATGATGACCAAAGCACACGCTCATTTACAAGCTATTGGTGTCAGCATTGACATTTCCGACCAACTGGTTAAGATTTCTTTGGAAAGTGGTGCCCTTGGAGCCAAGATGAGTGGTGGCGGACTCGGAGGCTGTATTATTGCCCTTGCAAGTACCAAAGCTAACGCAGAAAAAATAAGTAAAGCATTAAAAGAAGGAGGAGCGGTTCAAACGTGGATCGAAAAATTGTAACGGTAAAATCATATGCCAACATTGCTATTATCAAATACTGGGGGAAAGCTGACACTGTCAAGATGATTCCAGCAACTAGCAGTATTTCTTTGACTCTGGAAAATATGTTTACCACAACAACTGTTTCTTTTTTACCACAATCGGTTGGTCATGATGAATTTTACATCAATGGCATCTTGCAGGATGAAAAAGAACACGCAAAAATTTCTGCCATTATCGACCAATACCGTGGTGGACGTTCCAATTTCGTCAAAGTTGAAACTAGCAATATCATGCCAACCGCTGCAGGTTTATCATCAAGTTCAAGTGGACTTTCAGCACTTGTAAAGGCTTGTAATGAACTTTTCGAAACTGGCTTAAATCAATCAGAGTTGGCACAAAAAGCCAAATTTGCTTCAGGGTCATCATCGCGTTCATTCTTTGGACCGATTGCTGCGTGGGATAAAGACAGCGGAGACATTTATCCAGTGCAAACTGATCTCAAATTAGCAATGATTATGCTTGTTTTAAGCGATAGCAAGAAACCAATTTCTAGTCGTGAAGGCATGAAACGCTGTGCTGAAACGTCAACAACTTTTGCGGATTGGGTCAAACAATCTGAGCAAGATTATAAGGATATGCTTGCTTATTTGAAAGCCAATGATTTTGAGAAAGTTGGAGAATTGACAGAACGCAATGCGCTTGCCATGCACGATACTAACACACACGCTAATCCACCATTCAATTATTTGACAGATGAGACCTATGCAGCTATGGATTTTGTTAAAACGCTGCGCGCTCAAGGTGAAAAATGCTATTTCACAATGGATGCAGGTCCAAATGTTAAAGTTCTTTGTTTGGAAGAAGATTTAGAGTGCTTAACAAAACGTTTTGAAGAAAACTATCGTGTGATTGCATCACGTACTAAGGTGTTACCAGATGAAAACGATTAGTGTGCAGACAGGTGGAAAGCTCTATATTGCAGGCGAATATGCCATACTAACCCCTGGGCAAACTGCTATTTTGAAAAATATTCCCATTCATATGACAGCGACAGTCAAAGAAGCCGAAAAAATTACCCTTTTTTCAGACATGTTTGACTACGCTACTGATATGACAGTAGATAAGAATTATGCGCTCATTCAGCAAACCATTGTAACTCTGGCTACTTACCTTGACAAATCTTTGCATAATTTACCAGCGTTTAAACTCGATATTACTGGAAAGTTAGAGCGTGGCGGTAAGAAATTTGGCATTGGGTCAAGTGGCTCAGTGACGGTGTTAACGCTCAAAGCCTTGTCCGCATTTTATGAGCTAAATTTATCAGCAGATACCATTTTCAAGCTTGCTTCCTATTCGCTTTTAAAAATGGGGGACAATGGTTCTATGGGCGACATAGCTTGTATTGCTTACGATGATTTGGTGGCTTTCACCTCTTTTGACCGTCAAAAAGTGTCAACTTGGATTGCAACAAAAGACATCAAAACTGTACTTGCTAAAGACTGGGGCTATCGTATCGAAATCATCAAATCTGCGTTACCATGTGACTTCTTGGTAGGCTGGACAAAACAACCGTCCATTTCAAAAGATATGATTAATTTAGTCAAATCAGCCATTACAAAAGCGTTTCTTGAGGATACAGAAAGAAATGTTCAAATCTGTAAGCAAGCCCTTCAAACCGGTGACAAGATGGCTGTTAAGGTAAGCCTGCAAAAAGTTAGTGATTTGTTGCTCGGTTTAAGCTCAGCTATTTACAATGACAAATTAAAGGCGTTGAAATCTGCTGAAAAAGGTTTAGATGTCATTGCAAAATCATCTGGCTCAGGCGGCGGCGACTGTGGTATTGCAATATCATTCTCAGAAAGCGACAGTCACGAACTCGCCCAACGTTGGCAGAAAGCTGGTATTGAAATACTATATCAAGAAAGATTAAGTGATGAAAGATAAATTAAGTTTAGTCAGACCAATTTGGATTGAGGTAACCAAGAATGATTAATCGCAAAGATGAACACATTAAGTACGCTTTAAAATATCAATCTCCTTATAATTCTTTTGACGATATGGAGTTGATTCATCATTCTCTTCCTGATTATGATTTAAGTGAGATTGATTTGCATACCCATTTTGCGGGGCGTGATTTTGAGTTTCCTTTTTATATCAATGCCATGACGGGCGGTTCAGAAAAAGGCAGGGCTGTTAATCAAAAATTGGCTCAAATTGCACAAGCAACGGGGCTTGTCATGGTTACAGGCTCTTATAGTGCTGCGCTGAAAAATCCTCATGATGATTCTTATCCTAACAAAGAGAAATTTCCAGAATTGCTGCTAGCGACTAATATCGGAATTGACAAACCTTATGAATTAGGGCTACAAACTATTCACGAAATGCAACCTATTTTTCTCCAAGTTCATGTCAACCTAATGCAAGAGCTTTTAATGCCAGAAGGTGAACGTGAGTTCCGCCAATGGAAAGAAAATCTCGCCGATTATGCCACAAAGATGCCAGTTCCTGTCATTCTTAAAGAAGTCGGCTTTGGCATGGATTTGAAAACAATTGAAATGGCTCACAAGTTAGGCATTAAAACTGTCGATATTTCAGGACGTGGTGGCACAAGTTTTGCCTATATTGAAAATCAACGTGGGCATAATCGTTCTTATCTCGATGAGTGGGGACAAAGCACGGTTCAAACGCTGTTAAATGCTCAGCCTATGATTGATAAAATTGAAATCTTGGCATCTGGCGGCGTTCGTCATCCTTTGGATATTGTAAAATGCTTGGTTTTAGGAGCAAAAGCGGTAGGAGTATCGCGAGCAATCCTAGAACTTGTCGAAAAATATTCTGTTGAAGAAGTCATCATAATCATTAATGGCTGGAAAGACGACTTGCGCCTCATCATGTGTGCTCTGAATTGCAAAACAATTGCCGAACTTAGACAGGTAGATTATCTCCTATACGGAAAATTAAACGAAGCAAACCAAAAACGCTGATTCTTTTGAATCAACGTTTTTTATATATAACTAAATTTATCACAACATGTAATAAACAATGGCAATGTAATGTAGCATTGAAGCTAGTAAAATGAAGAGATGCCAAATCATGTGGTCGTAAGGACGTTTTCTAGCGTAGAAGATTGCTCCGATAGTATATGAAAGACCACCAGCAAGCATTAGTAGCCAGAAAGCAACACCAGTTTTGCTAACAATGCTTGGAATAATGAAAATCACTAGCCAGCCCATAAGTAAGTAGAGAAAGAGTGAGAATTTTTCATTAATCTTCTTGGCAAAAATTTTATATAAAATACCAAAAATAGTTGCACCCCATTGCAAGATAATAATAACGTATCCGAGCCAGCCACCTACTAAAGAGAGAGCGACAGGAGTGTAAGACCCTGCAATAGCAATGTAAATCATACTGTGGTCGATAATCCGCAAAATGAATTTCTGTGGTGAATCATATTGCATAGAATGATAAATTGTTGATGATAGAAACATCAAGAAAAGGCTAATATCAAAGATAGACATACCGACAGCTGCTTCTATACCATAATGTTGATAACTATAAATGGCAGTGATAGGAAGCAGGACAAGCATTGCCGCAGCTCCAACAGCGTGAGTGACACTATTTGCGACTTCTTCGCCGAATGAAAGACGTTTACTTAATTTCTTAGTCATGCTAGCATTCATCCTTTTCTCCTTCTAATTCTTGAACTAATTGGTGAGTTTGGTAATACAGCTGCAATGTTTGACAAGCTGAAACGACAACAGGAGGTAAGTCGTCTATCTTTTCACCATTCATGCAAGCAACAAAATCATCATAACATTTTTGTGATTGGTTGTCCGCTGTTAAAACCGCCAATGTTTGGCTAATTTCTTGAATAGAAAAGACGTTTTTTAAACTTGTAATGACAATTAATCGTGCCACCTGCTTACGACTGTATTTTTTCTTAATCGGCTTTTCGAGATGCCCATGTTTAACATAATTGTTAATCATAGAAGCCGTTAATCCTTTTTCGTTTTGATGATTGGCTTCGCCGATTTGGTTGACATACAGCAGTACCTGATCTAAATATAAATCTATATCTGGTAATTCAGACCATTTTGGATAAGACATTATCATAAAGTTTTATTTACCTTTTTATCTAGTATCAATAACTATATTATATAATCTCTAAAAAATATTGTCAAGTAAAAACTTCATTTTGGAGAAATAATGTCAAAAAAATCAGAAAACTTAATCTTTTTCTTTCATTTACAGTTATAAAAAAGCGTCTGGGAGGTTCCAGACGCTTAGTCTATTTCAGATTTTTTAGAATTGTTTTTGCAGTTTCTAAATTCATATGTGGTGCTTGCAAGAGTTGTTGAACCACTTTGCCAACTTCGTTTTCAGAGGCACCAGCAAGAAGTGCTAATGATTTGGCTTGTAATTTCATGTGTCCTGCCTGAATACCAGTAGAAGTCAATGCTTTCACGGCAGCGAAATTTTGTGTTAGCCCAACAGAAACAATGATTCTTGCAAGTGTTTGTGCATCTGGATGCCCTAATAGTTCGTGAGCGATTTTAACGGTTGGGTTAAGTCCGATAGAACCACCACGTGTTGCGATTGGCATTGGGAGCGTTAATTGACCGCGAAGCACTTGTTGTTCTTTATCAAATAACCAAGTTGCTAAACCACGGTATTGTCCGTCTTCGCAAGCATAGGCGTTAGCGCCTGCTTCGATAGCTCGCCAGTCATTTCCAGTTGCCAAGACAACGGCATCTATACCATTAAAAATCCCTTTATTATGTGTGGTGGCACGATAAACATCAACTTGAGCAAGTTTGCTTGCCAGTTCAAATTTTTGAGCCAACTCATGAGCTTCCTCTTTGTTGCGGCTGAGGTAGCGAAGGTCAACTCGACATTCGGCGGTAACCAGCGCCTGCGTTGCATAGTTTGAAAGAATTGCCATTAGACTTTTTCCGCCAGAAAGTTCTTCCAGACTAGGCACTAAAGCCTCCATCATGGTGTTGACCATATTGGCTCCCATAGCTTCTTGTGTATCAACCGTCAAGTAAACAATCAGAAACTCACCTTTTTCTTCCGCAGTCAATTCTCTAGCGCCGCCACCACGTTTTACGATAGAAGGGTGAGCTTCATTTGCTAAAGTCAATAGCTGCGCAGAATGATTCAAGATAGTTTCTTTTGCGATAGCTTTGTCTACCACATCATAAAGGGCAACTTGGCCAATCATTTTTCGAGAATGAACTTTGGTCTTAAAACCACCTGAACGTTTGATGATTTTAGCTGCAAAACTAGCCGCCGCTACCACTGAAGGTTCTTCAGTTACCATTGGAACGTTGAAAGTAGCACCATCAACCTGAAAATCAGGAGCAACTGAAAATGGCAAAGAGAAAGTTCCCAAAACATTCTCTGTTAGCTGATTGGCTGTTTCAAGCGATAGCAAGGTATTTTCTTTTAAGTTATTAAGTGTTTTAGTGCTTAAAAGATGATTATTTTCCAAATGTTCAAGACGTTCAGTTATTGTTTTTTTGGAGAATCCACTCCAGTTAACTTTAGTCGATTTCGTTTGTTTTTCCATAAATTCTTTCGTGTCCACGAATTTCTTTGAGGGCAAATGTTCCAGTTTTGTAATTTGTAAAAGAAGCATTGCCGTCAGCATCTAAAACAGGTTCTTCAAAGAAGATTCTTTCGTAATCTTCAACAGAAAGAGCAATACGTTGTTTGAGTTCTTGAAGTCGGCTATTTTTAAGCTTGTCTTTGAAACCTTCAACCAATGTTCCAGTGAAAATTTCAGCAACTGCACCACTTCCATAGCTGAAGAAAGCGATATCGTCACCACCTACCAAGTTTTCACCATTTTCAAGAAGTGAAAGGAGTCCAAGAAAGAGTGAACCAGTGTACATATTTCCGACTTGCTTACTATAAAGGATAGAGCTTTCAAAATTAGCTTTAAGTTTTTCTTGCAAATCAGCTGGTAATGTTTTATCCATAATTTTATTAAAGCCTTTAAGAGCTAATTTTGGAAATGGTAAGTGGAAACAGAAAGCTGAAAAATCAGAAAGTGATGTATTAAAGCGTTTTTGAAATTCTGCCCATGTCGTTTTCAACATATCAAGATATTGTTTGGTTGAATAAATACCATTGACATAAGGCGTTGTTGAATAATTAGGACGCCAGAAGTCCATAATGTCGCGTGTTTGAGCAACGAAATTATCATTTAAGAGCAAAATTTGTGGGTCTTGTGAGATAAGCATGGCAATGCTACCAGCACCTTGCGTTGGTTCCCCTGAAGTGTGGGCTCCGTAACGAGCAATGTCAGAAGCAATAACGAGGACTTTTGATTCTGGGTGTTTTTCAACATGTAAGCGAGCATAATCAAGCGCTGCTGTCGCACTGTAACAAGCTTCTTTCATCTCGATACTACGTGCAAAAGGTTGAATTCCCAAAAGGCTGTGAATATAAGTTGCTGCCGCTTTACTTTGGTCAACAGATGATTCTGTCGCAACGATAACCATATCAATGGCTTCTTTGTCATCATCAGTAAGAATGCTGTCAGCAGCAGAAGCACCAAGAGTTACAATGTCATCATTGACAGGTGTAATACTAAGCGTTCTTAACAGCAAACCTTTGCTGTACTTTTCAGGGTCAACTTGACGACTCTCAGCTAAATCATCCATGTTTAGCATATATTGTGATGTCGCAAACCCGATTTTATCAATACCAATTTTCATGAATAAACCTTTCTGAATGATTGAACTCACCTGATACTACAATGTTTACGAGTACCTGCCTAGCTAACTCATAATGAGCTCAAATGTCTTATGGCATAGTGAGTTCGTGATTATTATTAATTGAGTGACTAAATGTCCATTCATAATTCTACCATAAAGTTGTGAAAATGCTCTACAAAAAAATTATTTATTTCATTCGTCAAAGTAATGGGCGAAATATTTTGAATACAAGAAAAATACTAGCTTTTTTTGTTTATTTCAGATAAAATGGGAAGGAATGATTTTTTTAATAAAATCAAAAAATCCAAAGGAGTGAATGGCATGACAAAATCTGATGTGATTTTTAAAGAAAATATCAAAAAAATTATGGAAGAAGGTGTCTTTTCAGAAAATGCTCGCCCTGTTTACCAAAGCGGTGAACAAGCTAATTCAAAATACGTTACAGGAGCGTTTGCTGAATATGATTTGACTAAAGGGGAATTTCCGATTACAACCCTCCGCCCTATTCCAATTAAAAGTGCTATTCGCGAAATCTTTTGGATTTATCAAGACCAAACGAATGATTTATCAGTTTTAAATGATAAATACAATGTCAAATATTGGAATGACTGGGAAGTTGCCAACTCTGGAACGATTGGTGAACGTTATGGTGCTGTTGTCAAAAAACACGACATTATCCGTAAAATATTGAAACAATTAGAGGAAAATCCATGGAATCGTCGCAATGTCATCTCACTTTGGGATTACGAAGCTTTTGAAAATACAGACGGACTTTTGCCATGTGCTTTTCAGACAATGTATGATGTGCGTCGTGTTGACGGTGAGATTTACCTTGATGCAACTTTGACTCAACGTTCAAATGATATGCTTGTTTCACACCACATCAATGCTATGCAATATGTTGCCCTTCAAATGATGATTGCTAAGCATTTTGGTTGGAAAGTGGGAAAATTCTTCTACTTTGTCAATAACTTGCATATCTACGATAATCAATTCGAACAAGCTCGAGAATTGCTTTCTCGCGAATCTACGGATTGTAAACCACGTTTGGTACTCAACGTGCCAGACGGAACAGATTTCTTTGATATTAAACCAGAAGATTTTGAATTAGTTGATTATGAGCCAGTTAAACCACAATTAAAATTTGATTTGGCTATTTAACCCCTCTTTTGTGGTCGTTTCCGTATCACATTTCTGCATTTTTTAGGGAAATCTGATAAAATGAAATAGACGAAATGAGAGGACTGTATGACAAAGAAAATCGTTGCCATTTGGGCAGAAGATGAAAATCGTTTAATCGGAGTAGATGATGGCTTGCCATGGCGTTTACCAAAAGAATTAAAACACTTTAAAGAAACAACCATGGGACAAGCCCTTTTAATGGGGCGTGTCACCTTTGACGGAATGAATCGCCGTATTCTTCCAGGACGCGAAACATTGATTTTAACAAGAGACAAGTCCTTTGAGGCAGATGGTGTAACAATCGTTCATGACATGGATGAGGTTTTTGATTGGTTTGAAAAGCAGGATAAGACCCTTTATATCGTTGGTGGGGCTAGTATCTATAAAGCTTTTCTACCGCATTGTGATGCTATTATTAAAACAACGGTTCATGGTGTTTTTGAAGGTGATACGTATTTCCCAGACGTTGATTTGACAAGCTTTAGAAAAGTGTCTGAAACCTTCAACGAAAAAGATGATAAAAATACCTACGACTTTACCATTACAGTCTTAGAAAAATAAAAATAGGGAGATAGGAATGCAAAGAAGTATTTTTGGTGTATTCACGGCTTTCTTAGCGGTTATTTGTATTTTATGTGCCCTCCCAGCACTTAGAAAAAAACGATATGGATTGGCAGTTCTTTTGTTTTTAAATGCCTTTACAAATATAGTCAATACCATTCATGCCGTGTATGGTACCTTATTTTAATTTAGAGAGAATAGAATTAGAGAGAATAAAAAATGGTTGGAAATCGAACAAATGATGTAAAAGTTTATTGCTCATTCTGTGGAAAAAGCCAAGATGAAGTGAAAAAAATCATTGCAGGAAACAATGTTTTTATCTGTAATGAGTGCGTGGCTTTATCACAAGAAATTATCAAAGAAGAACTTGCTGAGGAAGTTCTTGCAGATTTAGCGGAAGTTCCAAAACCTAAAGAGTTGTTAGCAACTCTTGACGAATATGTCGTTGGTCAAGACCGTGCCAAACGCGCGCTTGCCGTAGCTGTTTATAACCATTACAAACGTGTTTCTTTTGCGGAAAGTCGCAATGAAGAAGATGTTGATTTGCAAAAATCAAACATTTTGATGATTGGTCCTACAGGTTCAGGAAAAACATTCCTAGCTCAAACTTTGGCTAAAACATTGAATGTACCGTTTGCAATTGCTGATGCGACATCATTGACAGAAGCAGGATACGTTGGTGAAGATGTTGAAAATATCCTCTTGAAATTAATTCAAGCAGCTGATTTTAATATCGAACGCGCCGAACGCGGTATCATTTACGTGGATGAAATTGATAAAATCGCTAAAAAAGGTGAAAATGTCTCAATTACACGTGATGTTTCAGGTGAAGGTGTTCAACAAGCACTTCTTAAAATCATTGAAGGAACCGTTGCTAGCGTACCACCTCAAGGCGGACGTAAGCACCCTAACCAAGAAATGATTCAAATTGATACTAAAAATATCTTATTCATTGTCGGCGGTGCTTTTGATGGTATCGAAGATATTGTCAAACAACGTTTAGGTGAAAAGGTTATCGGTTTTGGTCAAAATAACCGTAAAATTGATGAAAATGCTTCTTATATGCAAGAAATCATTTCAGAAGACATTCAAAAATTTGGCTTGATTCCAGAGTTTATCGGACGTTTGCCAGTTGTAGCAGCACTTGAACAGTTGACGGCTGATGATTTGGTTCGTATCTTGACAGAACCACGTAATGCCTTGGTTAAACAATATCAAACGCTATTATCATACGACGGTGTTGAACTAGAATTTGATAAAGATGCTTTGCAAGCTATTGCTAACAAAGCCATTGAACGTAAGACAGGAGCTCGTGGTTTACGCTCAATTATTGAAGAAACTATGATGGATATCATGTTTGAAATTCCTAGCCAAGAAGAAGTGACTAAGGTTCGTATCACTAAAGCGGCTGTTGAAGGCAAAGACAAACCAATTTTGGAAATTGCGTAAGGAGCTGACGATGACTGAGTATTTAAATACCCAAAACGCTTCGCTTCTGTTGAGCGCAGCCAATAAATCCCATTATCCGCAAGATGATTTACCAGAAATTGCGCTTGCTGGGCGTTCAAATGTTGGAAAGTCGAGCTTTATCAATACCCTTTTAGGGCGTAAAAATCTAGCTCGTACATCTAGTAAGCCAGGAAAAACACAATTGCTTAATTTCTATAATATTGATGATAAATTGCGCTTTGTTGATGTGCCTGGTTATGGCTATGCCAAAGTTTCTAAATCAGAACGCGCCAAATGGGGCAAGATGATTGAAGAATACTTGGTAAGTCGTGATAATTTGCGTGCCGTTGTCAGCTTGGTTGATTTTCGTCATGACCCAAGTGCTGATGACGTTCAAATGTACGACTTCCTAAAATATTATGAAATTCCTGTTATTGTTGTTGCCACAAAAGCTGACAAGATTCCTCGTGGTAAATGGAACAAGCATGAATCAGCAATGAAAAAGAAATTAAACTTTGATAATTCAGATAAATTTATTATCTTTTCATCCGTTGACCGCACAGGTTTAGAAGAATCTTGGGATAGTATTTTAGATAAATTGTGATAAAAGGCTGGGTCTCCAGTCTTTTTTGTTTGTTCTATGTGGATGCAAATTTGTATGCGTATGGGAAATTTTAAGTTCTCTAAAGTTGACAATCATTGCTTTTATATTTTTTGACAGAGACCTTCAACAATCCAGATTGTATTGAGTCTTGGAATTATAATGACACAAGCAAAGAAGCTGAACACTTTTGTTTCAGTTTTTTGTTATAGTTTTTAACTAATAAATTGATAGATAATGACTATTATCATTTTTCAAAATCTTGTGCTATCATAAACGTATTAAAAATTGAGAGGGTTATATGGAAAATCATAATTTTGAAAACGAAGGTCAGTTTCAGCGAAAAATGACCAGTCGTCATTTATTTATGTTGTCACTTGGCGGTGTGATAGGTACAGGTTTGTTTTTAAGTTCGGGCTATACTATCGCTCAAGCTGGACCGTTGGGAGCTGTTTTTTCTTATCTAGTGGGAGCAGTGGTTGTTTATCTCGTCATGTTATCTTTGGGTGAATTAGCTGTTGCTATGCCAGTTACAGGTTCGTTTCACACTTATGCCACAAGATTTATTAGCTCTGGGACAGGTTTTACAGTTGCTTGGCTATACTGGATTTGTTGGACGGTTGCGCTAGGGACAGAATTCCTCGGTGCGGCTATGCTAATGGGACGCTGGTTTCCAAACGTACCAACGTGGTTTTTTGCGACTTTATTTGCGGTGATTATTTTTGCGATTAACGCTCTAAGCGTGCGCAGTTTTGCTGAAGCAGAATCTTTCTTCGCCTCAATCAAGGTAATTGCGATTATTATTTTCATTATTTTGGGGCTGGGAGCGATGCTTGGTTTAGTCTCATTTGACGGAGAACATAAAGCAATTCTTTTTACGAATTTAACGGCAAACGGTGCTTTTCCAAAGGGAATTACAGCTGTTATTTCTGTCATGTTGGCGGTTAATTATGCCTTTTCTGGGACAGAGCTAATCGGTATTGCAGCTGGTGAAACAGACAATCCAAAAGAAGCTGTGCCTAAGGCAATCAAAACAACGATTGGTCGTCTAGTGATTTTCTTTGTTTTGACAATCGTGGTTCTCGCTTCGCTATTACCAATGAAGGAAGCTGGGGTTTCGACAGCGCCATTTGTTGATGTATTTGATAAAATGGGAATTCCTTTTGCTGCAGATATTATGAATTTTGTCATTTTAACAGCGATTTTATCGGCGGGAAATTCAGGACTTTATGCTTCTAGCCGTATGCTTTGGTCTTTGGCAAACGAAGGAATGTTGTCAAAAAAGGTCGTCAAAATCAATGAACACGGTGTCCCAATGCGTGCTCTTATGTTGTCGATGGCGGGTGCGGTCTTGTCACTATTTTCAAGTATTTATGCGGCAGATACGGTTTATCTTGCCTTGGTATCGATTGCAGGTTTTGCGGTTGTGGTTGTTTGGTTATCCATTCCAATGGCACAAATTAATTTTCGCAAGGCATTTTTGAAAGAACATTCTCTTGATGAATTGTCTTATCAAACGCCTTTTACACCAGTTTTGCCTTATATTACCATTATTCTTTTGGTGATTTCGATTATCGGAATTGTTTGGGATGCTTCGCAGCGTGCAGGCTTGTATTTTGGGATTCCATTTGTCATTTTGTGTTATGTTTACCATTATTTGCGTTATAAGAAGTGGTAGAAGGGATTTACTATGGGAACATTTAAAGAATTGCTAGCCAGTCAAGATTATGTGATTTTAGACGGTGCTTTGGGAACTGAGCTTGAGAAGCGTGGTTATGACGTTTCGGGCAAACTTTGGTCTGCTAAATATTTATTAGAAAATCCAAGCGTTATCCAAGATTTGCATGATGTGTATTTACGTTCTGGTGCTGATATTTTAACAACTTCTAGTTATCAAGCGACTGTTCAAGGGTTAGAGGATTTTGGTTTATCTGAAAAAGAAGCGTTGGATATTATTTCTTTGACAGTGACTTTAGCTAGAGAAGCACGAGATAATTTTTGGAATGGTTTATCTGATGAGGCAAAGAAAAAACGCCCTTATCCCTTGATTTCTGGGGATGTCGGACCTTATGCAGCTTACTTAGCTGACGGCTCTGAATATAATGGCAATTATCAGCAGACGCAAGAAGAATATCAGGTATTTCACCGCCCACGCATTCAAGCTTTACTGTCTGCTGGAAGTGATTTTTTAGGAATTGAAACGATTCCTAATGTTGCTGAAGCTAAAGCTTTGCTTGATTTATTGGCGACAGAATTTCCACAAACAGAAGCCTACATTTCTTTTACGGCACAGGATGATAAACATATTTCGGACGGAACGCCGATTGAAGAAGTAGCGGATCTGTGTGAACAAAGCCCGCAAATTTTGGCTTTTGGCATCAATTGCAGTAGCCCTGCCGTTATTTCTGGCTTGTTAAAACGGATTCGAACGGTTTCGCCCAAGCCTTTGGTGACCTATCCAAATTCTGGCGAGATTTACGATGGTGCAACACAAACTTGGAAATCCATACCAGATAATTCACACACTCTTCTTGAAAATAGCAGAGCTTGGCACCAATTAGGCGCAAAAATAGTCGGCGGTTGCTGTCGTACAAGCCCAAAAGATATCGCATGTCTAGCCCAAGCCTTTCGAGAATAATAACATAACAAAAGGTCAAGATAATTTCCTGACCTTTTTAATATCAAATATTACAAGCTTGCAAGCGATAGCGGACAAAGACACTTAATAATGGTAGATAATGCAAGCGAGATTTAGCGTTACTATCCAGATAGTTTTTTCATGTGTAAAATGATATAAAATAGCTGTTGTGATAGCGCCGATGACAGAACTAATAACAACAAGGGAGTAATTGATAGCTTGGCGCTTCATAGCACACGTTTTTTCATCAGCATTAAAATACTGATGCCAAGCTGTTATCATTTTACGGTAATTCCCAGACGTCATCAGAATAGAATAAGAGTGTGATTCAATCTGACTACCTGAAAATGTCAAGGTTAATAGCTCAGTTGCTAGTGCCAGCAAGACAACCCAAAGTAAACGAATATATGGCAATAGTGGTAAAATCATTGTGACAATCAACAACAGTAGCAGAGCATAAACTCTCCAAAAGGCTGTTTTGGCATTGGCACGCACATGCAAACCAAACATGAAACCAATCGAGAAGAAAAGAACAGAAAACAAGCGAATCAGCGTTCGCTGCAATGGACTATGACTAATATCGGCGATTAGAAAAAGAATATTACCAGTCTGAGTTGCGACCAAGGTGTCGAATTGTATTTGACAATAGACATCTAAAGCGCCTCCCAAAAAGCCAAGTAAAATAGCTTCAAAGCGACTGTTTTGGGGCATATATTCTAATTCGTTCACATCATTTTCTTCTTTCTACAATAAGCTCAATACTTTTATTGTAGCACTCTCTCAAATAGCTAACTAGCTCATTTTTAGAAAAAAAGACACTTATTTCAAAATCAACTGGTCGCCTGCCAGAAAACTTTTCTGAAAGTCCTCGACAGGATGAAAATATTGTTTGCCAAATTCATCAATTAATCCGTGGAATTCTTGTGCATCCGCAAAGGTAAATGGTTGCGGAAGTTCTGCAAGCAACATTGCTAAGCTGTTATAGTCAGTTAAATCATTAATTCCTAATTGTGTAAATAATGTACGAGCGTATCTATCAGCGATAAATTGCGGTTGGTCAAAGATATAAGCCATGCGAACATCAGCAGTTTCTGGTCCAACACCGTGCAAAGACAATAAGACTTTTCGCAGTGAGCTACCATATTGTTGAACAATTTTTGTAGGATTTTCCTCATGCGCCAAATACCAACTAGCCACTTCTTGAATAGCCTTGCTTTTATTTTTCATAAAACCAGCAGGGCGGACAAGTTCTTCTAAGTTTTCTTTAGGCATACTCACCAGAACTTGCAAATCATATTTGCTAGCTTCTCTGATAAGTTATGACGCCCTAGTAGCATTTAATTCAGTCGTGTTTTAAATGAGAATAGCCTCAATGATAATTTGTTGCTTGGAATCAGCAGGCTACCAATTCGTTGCTCCCATATGTGTTAGCATTTTTTGATAAGGATTATAAAGTGTGAGTTGTATATCATTATCCTTTGTAAACTTTTTTAGTTATTCTATTTTATCAAAATACCATAGAAAAAGCCCAACTTCTATGAGTTGAGCTTATTAGGAGTGTTTCAAAATAGTAATTATTTTTCGCCGATGACTAGTTTTCCGTCAACCATGTCAGCTTTAAGGTGTTTAACATCTGGGTGATCGAGGTAGAAATCAGTGATTTTATCGCGGATTTCTCGTTCAACGACACGGCGGAGTGGTCGAGCGCCCATAGCTTCATCATAACCTTCTTCGATAAGGTGTTGTTTAGCAGCATCACTAACCACCAAATCAATGCCTTTCTTGGCAATGGTCTTGTTAACTTCGTCAAGCATTAAGTCAACAATGTGTTTCAAATCTTCTTTAGTCAAGTGAGAGAATTCGATAATACCGTCGAAACGGTTAAGAAATTCTGGGCGGAAGTATGGAGCGATACGATCCATAATTTTCTTATCTTTATCATCTTGACCAGTCAAAGCTTCGTTGCCGAATCCAGCATTAGAGGTAGCAATGATGATGGTATTCTTAAAGTTAATCGTATTACCTTGACCGTCTGTCAAACGACCATCATCTAAAACTTGGAGAAGAAGTGTGATGACTTGAGGGTCAGCTTTTTCAATTTCATCAAGAAGAACAATTGAGTATGGGTTACGACGAATACGTTCAGTAAGCGTGTTGCTATTGTCGTCGTAGCCAACATAACCAGCGGTTGTACCGATTAATTTAGAAACGGCTGTGCGATCAGAGTATTCAGACATGTCAAGGCGGATAATAGCATCTTTTGAGCCGAACATATCAAGGGCTAATTGTTTAGCAAGCTCTGTCTTACCAACACCGGTAGGACCGACAAAGAGGAAACTACCAATTGGTCGATTACCTTCATCAAAACCAGCACGGTTACGACGAATGGCACGTGCGACGACTTCAACAGCCTCATCTTGTCCGATGACTTTACTTTTCAAACGGCTAGCTAAATCTTTCAAGCGTTCAATATCACTTGCTCCCATATTTGACACAGGAATACCAGTTAATCGTTCAACAGATTCTGCCACATCATTAACGGTAGCTGTAACTTTTTGCCCTTCCGTATGGTTGTCAATTTGTTTTTGCAATTCTTCGATACGAGCCTTGGCCTTGAGAGCTGCTTCGTAATCTTCATTAGCTACAGCATTTTCTTGTTTTTCTTTTTGCTCTGCAATTTCCTTTTCAAGAGATTTGACATCAGTTACAGGATGTTGAGCAGCCAAATGAGCAGCAGTCATATCAATCAAGTCAATAGCTTTATCTGGTAAACTACGTTGTGGGATATATTGAATTGAAAGATCAACAGCGGCTTTTAACACATCATCAGGGAGAATAACGTTGTGGTGTTTTTCATATAAATCACGAATTCCCATTAAAATATTAAAGGTATCTTGAGCAGAAGGAGCATTTACTTTGACTTCGTTGAAACGGCGAGCAAGCGCAGCATTCTTCAAAATAGTATTACGATATTCATCTTGAGTTGTTGCACCGATAACGGTCAATTCGCCACGAGAAAGTGCAGGTTTGAGAATGTCAGCTAAACCTTTCGAACCAGAGTCGCCACCAGTTGACCCTGCGCCTAAAACTTGGTGGATTTCATCAAAGAAGAGAATGATATTACCAGCGTCTTTAACTTCTTTGATAAGGTTTTGGATATTTTCTTCAAAAGCACCACGATATTGTGTGCCAGCTTCAAGACCAGAAATATCAATAGAAATAATTTCTTTATTTTTGATAGCTGCTGGCACATCACCATTGACAATAGCTTGCGCTAATCCTTCGACAACGGCTGTTTTACCAACACCTGCATCCCCCACAAGGACAGCATTGTTTTTGGTACGACGTGACAAGACTTCAGCAGTTTCTTGGATTTCTTTGTTACGTCCAATAACAGGGTCGAGTTCGTTAGCGCGTGCGCGTTCGGTCAAGTTTGTTCCTAATTTTGCCAAGATGCCATCTTCTTTAGGAGCAGAAGTAGGCGCCCCTTCTTGGTATTCCGCGTTTCCAGGGAGCTTACCTGTTTGGCGATATTGTGCAAATTCTTCAGGAGTAACTTCGCGCCCATTAATCAAATAGCGTCTGTTTTCTGAATTGTAGCCGCCCATGTTAGCCATAAGTCTATTAAAAATGTCATCCATATCTCCAAAAGGATCTCTTCCGTAAAAATTATTATTTGCCATAAATATTACCTCTTTTCAATCATATTTTTAAAATGATACTATTGTACGATTGAGTACCTGGAAGTTTAAATCTCTTTACTCTTTACAAATCGTAGTAGAGAGGTCGTATTTAAAGAGATTTCTTAATTGTTCCTATCAATCATCCTCCGATACTATAATATACTATTTTTTAGCAAAAGTCAAATATTTATATGCAAAAAATCTGATTTTTTTAAAAAGAAAGCGTTTTATACAAAACTAAACCGATACTATAATCTGTTTTTGAACTTTCCTATCTTTAAAGGATATTTAAAAACATGAAAAGAAATGAAAAAAAGAACATTGTCAAGTCAAGTGCAACAAGTTCTTGAATAGGCTAGAATTCCATTGTTAGGTTGTTTGGGCTAGCCCAAACAGAAATTTTGCAGTCTTTTAATGATGAAGTCGTCTAGGTCTCTCGTTGATAGCTTCGATATAATGTCTTCGTTGAAGGAATGGTTTCTGTTGGCTGTTCCTCTTTGTATTCGTGAACAAACGTATCTACACTATGTCGGCGAACATTGGATTTAACAGCCTTATCTAGTTTTTCAAAGAAAGTCGGAGAGCACTGCTCCAATTTCAGGTAGGTACTCTTTTTCCGATTTTCTTCATAGATACGTTGACCACTGTCAGCGAAATAGGTTTGATAATAAATTTGTTTTCCATTTTTATTTTGGACTTGTGTTACTGTGCCACGCTTAATCTCACGGGTAATTGTCGAACGATTTCACCCTAATAGACGGGCAATCTCAGCAGGCTTTTTCCCCATCTTCAAATAGGCACTAATTTCACCTCGCTCAGAGCGCGATAAGTGAGAATAACGAGACTTTTTGGTAGAATGAGTTTGGGACATGTTCATCGCCTTTCTATACTGAGCTGGGGAATTCTAGTATATCAGACGAACATGCCTTTTTTGTTGCACTTCATTTTACAACGCGGCAAAATAAAATATTTTATAAAAAGTGTTGACACAAGGAGAAATGTTAGATATAATAATTAAGGTTTCGTAATGAAACTGACCTAAGACAGCAGGGGAGCCGTGCTCATAATATTCCTGCCGAGGCACAAAACGTAATGATGAAATAACGTATTTGTACTTTCGTGTCTAGGTTTAGGTGCGAATTTTTTTGTACCTAGCCCAAAAATAATAACGGAGGTAAAACTAATGAGTGAAGCAATTATTGCTAAAAAAGCTGAACAAGTTGATGCTGTTGCTGAAAAAATGAAAGCTGCTGCATCTATCGTTGTTGTTGATTCACGCGGTCTTACAGTTGAACAAGATACAGTTCTTCGCCGTACTCTTCGTGAAAACGGTGTTGAATTTAAAGTTATCAAAAATTCAATTTTGACTCGTGCAGCTGAAAAAGCAGGTATTGACGAAATGAAAGATCTTTTCGTTGGACCATCTGCAGTAGCCTTCTCTAACGAAGATGTTATTGCACCAGCAAAAATTCTTAGTGACTTTGCTAAAGATGCTGAAGCACTTGAAATCAAAGGTGGAGCAATCGAAGGCTCTGTATCTTCAAAAGAAGAAATCGCTGCCCTTGCATCATTGCCAAACCGCGAAGGACTTCTATCTATGCTCCTTTCTGTACTTCAAGCACCAGTTCGCAACGTTGCATACGCTGTCAAGGCTGTGGCAGAAGCAAAAGACGAAGACGTGGCTTAATTCTAAGCTCTCTTTAACAAGTAGCCTAGTGTTACTATAAAAATTAATTAAATTAAAAACATATTTGGAGGAAATAACAATGGCATTGAACATTGAAAACATTATTGCTGAAATTAAAGAAGCTTCAATCCTTGAATTGAACGACCTTGTAAAAGCTATCGAAGAAGAATTTGGTGTAACTGCAGCTGCTCCTGTAGCTGTAGCTGCAGCTGGTGCTGAAACTGCTGCTGCTAAAGATTCATTTGACGTTGAATTGACAGCTGCTGGTGACAAAAAAGTTGGCGTTATCAAAGTTGTTCGTGAAATCACAGGCGAAGGTCTTAAAGAAGCTAAAGCTATCGTTGACAACGCACCATCAGTTATCAAAGAAGGTGCTTCAGAAGCAGAGGCTAACGAAATCAAAGAAAAACTTGAAGCAGCTGGAGCTTCAGTTACTCTTAAATAATAGAGTATCGCAATTTGATTGCGGAAGCCTAGTAAATCAAGGTTTTAGAATTGCTTAGAGCGATAAAAAATCGGGAGAATGTTATTATTCCCCACCAAAACCCCACCAAGATTTAATCTTGGTGGGGTTTTATTTATGGTATAATATGTATATATATCGCTAAGGGTACCCTTAGTCTATTGCTTACACAATAGACTAAGGGTACCCTTAGTCTATTGCTTACACAATAGACTAATACTATCAGCTCTTAGATTAATCTGTTTAGGAGTCTATTTCATGGCAATAAAGGGAATTACATTAAAAGAGAGTATGAATCGCTCTGTTCAAGCAATTATGCCACTTGATGAAGAAAAAGAGGTGTTTAATCAAAAATTGGTTAGTTATTTGACTCATTTAAAAGACAAAGAGGATGAGTCAGAGGAATACCAGAAAAATCTTCTCAAGGGATTTTTAGAAAGTGTATTGCCTTATAATTTTATAAATACTTCTAGTAGAATAGACCTTGCTATCTATAATGGTAAAGACGCAAATTCGTCACTAGGTATTCTTTTTGAATGCAAGAGTTTGACTAACAAGTCTGAAATGATGTCAACGGAAAAAATCAATTCCAAAGCACTTCAAGAAGTTGTTTATTATTACCTACAAGAACGCCTATTTAATAAAAACTTAGAAATCAAAAAGTGTATTATCACAAATGGCCTATCTTGGTTTGTGATAGAGACTAAAGAATTTGAAAAACATTTTTTCAAAAATAAAAAGCTAGTTGACCTCGTGACAAAGTTTAGAAATAATCAACTTTCTAGCAATAAAACAGATTTCCTTTATAGTGAGGTTATTGCACCAGAAATTGACAAAGCAATTGAAAAGGGAATCGTTATTGCTCACTTTGACCTTAGTCAAGCTCTAGTTAAGACCAGTAAGTCTATTGAAATCAAGAAAAATAATCTGACTCAGCTTTATCGATTCTTCACAGCAGAGAATCTTCTCAATAAAGAGATTTTTACTGATTCAAACAAGCTTAATAAGAATTTCTATGATGAATTGCTTTATTTGATGGGGCTAGAAGAAACGAAGTCAGGGACTTCAAAAATTATTTCACGTTTGAAACCTGCTAAACGCCAACGGTATTCTTTTGTTGAGAATATCATTGATAAATTGGAGATGAAAGATGTTCCAAAAGAAAAGCAGGAAGACATTGCTATTCAACTAACAGTTGTCTGGACAAATAGAATTCTATTTTTGAAACTGTTAGAATCTCAGCTGGTGTTGTTCAACAAAGATGAATCTTATAGGTTCTTGACCTATGAAAAACTGCCTAACTTTGAGGAGATTTATAGCTTATTCTTTGCTGTACTTGCTAAGAAAGTATCGGAAAGAAATGTTCGAGTGCAAGAAAAGTTCGGTTATGTCCCTTATCTGAACTCATCACTGTTTGAAGAAACAGAATTAGAAATTTCTAGAGATGGGATTGGTATTGATAGATTACCAGAGGGAGATATTGAAATTTTCTCCAAAACAGCTCTTAAAGGCGTAGATAAAAAGCGTAAAAAAGGGAACATCAATTTTATTGAATATCTCTTTGAGTTTTTGGATTCTTATGACTTCTCGACCTCCATCAGCCACCATGAGAAATCTAAGAATGACCTTATCAATGCGTCAGTTCTGGGATTAATTTTTGAGAAAATCAACGGCTACCGTGACGGCTCTTTTTATACGCCAGGCAATATTACCATGTATATGTCACGTAAAGCGATTCGTACAGCAGCAGTGGACAAAGTTAATGAGGCACTCGACTGGCAGTGTGAAACAATCGAAGATATAAAGTTTAATATACGTAATGCTCAGATTGCTAAAAAGGTATCAGATGCGATTGACAGTTTGAAGGTTTGTGACCCAGCGGTTGGTTCCGGTCACTTCCTCGTATCAGTCCTGAATGAAATTATTGCTCTTAAAAGTGATTTAAATGTCTTGTTTGACGCTGATGGCAACTATATTGGAAACCTGATTCAATGTTATGTTATCAATGATGAGCTAGTCATTCAAGATATGTCTGGAAATAATTTTTTGTATCAGACAGGTAATCAGCAGTCAGAACAAATTCAAAAGGCAATTTTCAACCAGAAGAGACATATTCTGGAAAATTCGCTCTTTGCAGTGGATATTAACCCAAGTTCGGTCAATATTTGCCGTTTGCGTCTCTGGATTGAACTCTTGAAGTCTTCTTATTACTATCAGGATACTGATACCAACCAACCTGTTTTGACGACTTTGCCAAATATTGATATCAATATTAAAGTAGGCGATAGTCTCTTACATAAGTTTGGATTTGACTATGAATTTGATATGAGAAAAACAGATTTCAAGGACTATCTATCTCTAGTTAAAGACTATAAGGAGACGAATAATAAACGAGTTAAAGCAGAAATCTGGGAGAAAATCGAAAGGCTCAAACATTCCTTTGATGACACAGCTTCAAGCCCTGAATTAAAGAAATTATCTCGGCTCATATCTGAACGAAATAAGGCTGGTGCCATTAGCTTATTTGAGGAAGAAAATAAAAACTCTAAAGAAGTAGCGGAATTAAATAAGCAACTAGCAAAAGCTGAAAAGGAATTGGAATACAGACTGAAAAATCCACTATTCGCTAAAGGTATGGAATGGCGAATGGAATTTCCTGAGATTTTGGGAGAAGCTGGCGAATTTATCGGCTTTGACCTTGTAATTGGGAATCCGCCTTATATCTTTGCTCGTAATCAGTCCTTTACAGATGAGATGAAAGCCTACTATTCAAGGACTTATCAAGTAAGTGAATACCAAGCCAATACCTATACTATATTCATGGAATTGGCTTATCAACTCTTGCGTAAAGGCGGGACATTCTCCTATATCATTCCAAATAATTTTCTGACCATTCAGACCAATTCAAGAGTTCGTCAGTTTATCACGGAGCAGACGAGTGATGTTGTTCTGATCAATTCTCTGGATAAGATTTTTGCGGATGCTAGCGTGGATAACTGTATCATTTTCTTCAAGAAGAATGCGCCAAACTGGATTGAAGTAGCAGAATTGTATCATGGAGAATATAGTACTATCGGACGAGTTGCGCCAGATTTCTTTGGAGAAATCCCTACCTTTTCAATCTCGATGGTCAAGTATCGTCAGGCGATTGACATCTTCTGGAAAGTCAACAATTTTCCAATACTAGGACGACCAGAAATTTCGACTGTAAAAGCAGGAATTATGGCTTATGAGACTGGAAAAGGTAAACCCAAAATGACCGCTCAAGATAAAGATAATCGCATTTATCACGCAAGAGAAAAGTTAGATGATTCTTATCGTCCCTATCTTGATGGCGAGAATGTGTCACGCTATAAACTGACTTGGAATGGTGAATATGTCAAGTATGGTGAAAATTTAGCTGCTATGCGTGACCCTAAGTTATTTGAAAAGCCACGAATTTTAGTTCGTCAAATTCCAAGTAAAATAGAATATAGTATAGAAGCGGTTTATGTTGACAGTGATGTTATTAATGACAGAAACTCAATGGTTATTACAGATATTCAGGTTAATCCGTTTTATCTTTTGGGTATTTTAAACTCTCGCTTAATCTCTCTTTGGTTTTTCATGAAGTTTGATAAATTCCAACGTCGCCTATTCCCACAGTTCAAAGTTAATGAATTAGGAGATTTCCCAATTCCAGATGCTACTGATTCCCAGCAAGAAGACATAGCACAAGTCGTTGAGCAACTGATGGAGGAGATGAAAAAAGATTCTCCTGACACTGAAAAAGTCAATCAGCTTAATCTAGCGATAGACGACTTGGTTATGGACTTGTTTGAATTGACAGAAGAGGAAAAGCAGACAGTTAGAGAGTTTGAGGTATAGAAAGTAGGTATAAATGGCAAAAAGTTTAAAAAGTCAATTACGAGGTATTGAGAGAAATTTGGTTAGAGAAACGAATAAAATGGTGAAGAGTGCTAATAAGAAGATAACATCAGGAATTATTTTGACAAATACTTGTAGGAACATGAAACATAAAGTATTTTCTATCTCTGCATCATTTCCAAATATTAATTCTGGTTTACTTTTTCCGAAATATTTTTTTATTCATGCGGAGAATCCAGATAAAACACTCTATGATATAAATGATATTGAATCGGGTTGCGGATTTGAATTAGACAAATTTCTCACTAGCAATAACCATGATAAATTTTTATCTCTGATAATTGATATTATCGAAGAACACAATTTCACTGAGTTTAATAATCTGGTTAGGTATGCGAGAACTGAAAATCCTCAACTGCTTAACTTGATAATGGATAAAACCTATTTCTTTGCTAAATATCTGGATTCAAGAAGATATGCAAGGAGGGAATAAATCTTGACAAGGACAATAAATCATAAACGATTAATGGAGCTTGGTTTTCCAAAGCATACAGCAAGGAATATCATTCATCAAGCTAAATCGATTGCAGTGGCAAAGTTTGAAGAAACTAGCAATTCTTTGGATAATGTGCTAGAATTAAGAAAATCGCCCTTTGACAATTCAAGACTTGACCTTGCCCCTACTTATATCGTAGAAGAATTACTAGGCTTTGAGTTACCTTTTGATAAAGAAAGGAACTTAAAGAATGGCAACTAAAAAATATCGTGGAGTATCGCGAGATAAACAAGGCAAAATTTATTATCAAACAGAGTTTAAAGCAAATGACTTAACTGGTAAGCGACAACGAAAGAAAAGCTATAAAGACCAGTTTGGAAATCCATTCAGGAGTGAAAAACAGGCTTATAATGAATTGTGCCGAGTAAGAGCAGAGTTTCAAATCTCCCAAAATAGGAACGGAGATTACATGACCTTTGCTGAATATATGGAAGAAATTTATCTACCTTATTATAGGCAAACAGTTCAAGCGGTTACCTATAAGACGGCACTTACTCATCATAAAATGTTTGTAGAAATTTTTGGTCACAAGAAATTATCATCTATAACGATTAGAGAGTGCGAGCAATTTAGAATCTATCTGATTGATAAATACTCCCCTAACTATGCTAAAGGTGTTTGGATTCGATTTAAGCAATGTCTGGGCTATGCTGAACGCCTTCAAATTATAGATGAGTTTCCTTGTAAATCGCTTGATAACCCTAAGGGTTCACGACCAGATACAAAATTTTGGACACTGGATGACTTTAGAAAAGTTATTGCAACCTTTGACCTATCGGACTACGAGGAACTACATAGATTTACTGCAATTTGGCTATATTTCTTTACTGGACTTAGAGTATCTGAGGGGTTAAGTTTGATTTGGTCTGATATTGATTTTGAAAGAAAGTTGCTTCATGTTCAAAGTACACTTGAGTATGAGGGAAATGGCATTTTCACACGGAAAAATCAGACCAAAACAGAGGCAGGGCTTAGATGGATTGAGCTTGATGATGAAACGGTAGAAGTACTACAACAATGGAGAATCGTACAGGTAGAAAACAATGATAATGATTACGTTCTAGCACGATTTGGAAAACCATTAAGTAAATGTACTTTGAGCCGTATTCTCAAAAGGCATGCTAAAAAAGCAGGAGTAGAAGTAATTACTGGAAAAGGGTTACGACATTCTCACGACAGTTTTTTGATAAACGTACTGGGAAAAGATGTTCTGTATGTTTCTAAACGTTCCGGACGAGTTGACAAGGCAACTACATTGAATACCTATTCTCATCTGTATGAAAGTCAAAAAGCTAGTGGTGGAAGAGAGATAACCCAAGCACTACATAAGTTTGGAGTATCATCAAACCCCACCAAAACCCCACTAAACTAGATAAGAGCAAGACAAACCTGATTATATCAGCGTTTATAGGCATTGTGTAACTGTTACTCTTAAATAAGAAGCACATAGCAATTTGAGAGCGGAAGCCCGATTTACCAGTCTTTTATAGCTTATAGCGATTTAAAGAAACTGATAATTTGATTTGGTTTCCTGCCAAAAATCCTGCCAAAAAATCTTTGGCAGGATTTTTGTTTTTATATAAATAAACTGTGCAAAGTTGCTATTTCTTAAACATTCTTATTACTAGGAATATATTTTTATGTGAGCGAGAACATTTTAATGAGTGTTCTCGCTTTTTTAGTTTCAGGAGGAAAATCATGCAGAAGAATGAACAGTCATCACGACAAATTGTGATGTGTCATCTCATGGCTATAATGAGAATTGATATTGAGAAAGCAAAGAGGATTGTTGTTGAAATGGAAGAGGATGGCTTAATCCAGTTTGATGACATGGGGAATGTTGGTCTGTTAGTGTTGGAGGGACAATCATGAAACGTATTACCGCAAATCACTATCAAACGTCAGAGCGTTATTATAAGCTCCCTAAACTCTTATTTGACAGCGAACGCTACAAGGACATGAAACTTGAGGTTAAGGTTGCTTATGCTGTTCTAAAAGACCGTTTAGAGTTGTCTTTGAGTAAAGGTTGGATAGATGAAGACGGGGCTATTTATTTGGTCTATTCCAACTCCAAACTCATGGCACTACTTGGCTGTTCCAAGTCAAAATTACTGACTATTAAGAAAACCTCACGAGAGTATGGCTTGATAGATGAAGTCCAACAGTCTTCCAGTGAAAAAGGACGAATGGCAATAAAATTTATTTGGGGGAGTTGGAACATGAGCCTACCCCAGTCTCAAATTCAAACGGGGGTAGTGTTCAAAAAAACTAGGGGGTGTCAAAATCAGCCACTAGTGAGACTGAAGTTAGTGAGACTGAAGTTAGTGAGATTGATGTTAGTGAAATTAAAGAGAGTGAGTCAGTTATTGAGGACGAGGAGGAGAAAGAAAGTCTAATAGGAAGTTGGAAATATTTGTCAAGATTCTCAATACTAATAAACAGACAGAAAACGAATTTTAAGGAGATATTTCCCTAGAATAAACAAAACCAGTCTATTGACTGGTCAAAAAATATTATATTGAAGTTAAAGTAATCGGTAGACTAGTTCTTTTAAGTCTTTAGCAGTTTGAACTTCATGAATTTTAGTATCAATAGGTAGTTTGCGTTTCCTGTAATTAAACCAAATGGATTTCCAACCAGCATTTAAGCTTCCTTCAATATCATTTTTAAAGTTATCACTAATATAAAGTGTTTGATTGGGGAGAAAATTGAAATTCTTAGAAGCGAGATCAAAAATTTCAATTTGAGGTTTTTGGAAACCTGTTGCTTTGCTAATGATAATTTTCTCTTTATCAAAGTATTTTAGAACGTCTAATTGTGATAATTTTGTTTAACTGGACCATTTGTTATGATTCCAATAGGAATCTTTTTTACAGAACAGTATTCAAGAATCTCTTTTAATTCAGGAAACAAGCTAATTGAACTGAGTTCTTTTTCGTATGTTTTTTGGAAAGAGAGTGCTAAATCATCAGAAATACTAAAAAATCCAAATTCACTTATTATCTGTTTACAACGAAAAATACGTAGTTCTTCAATTGAAATTTGCTTATTAGTGTATTTTGGAAAAGCAATATCAGACCAATACCTGAATCGTTTATAGATAAGTTCAATTTCAGAAATATCAAGTTCAGGAAAACATTGCAAGTTCAGGAAAACATTGTATGATACTATTTTTGAATGGTAAAAGATGATCATACAAGGTATCATCAAGATCAAAAACGATATTTTTATAAGTCATAAGTTAGTTTAATTAGCTTGAATAATAGTTGTTAGTTGGCCAAATTCATTTAATTGGTCTTGGGATATTTGATTATCGGTGATAATGGTATCAATTTGTTCTAGAGTATAGAAATTAAAGAAATCATAACGATTGAATTTGGTACTATCAACCAATAAGATTTTTTCAACAGAATTGTCTAGTGCTAATTGTTGAATTTCTCCTTCAACATCACTGTATGTTGCGATAGTGTTATCTGATACGGCGTTAGCACTTACAAATGCTTTAGAAAAACGTAAGGTTTTTAAGTTGGTTGTAGCCATTGAACCAACGAAAGCACCTGTAATTTCTCTGTACTCTCCGCCAATCAATAATAAGTCAACAGTTTTACTCTTATTCAATATAAGGAAAACAGGAAGACTATTTGTAATTACACGAATATTACGAGTCTTTAACTCAACTGCTAGATGTTCTAGAGTTGTTCCAGGACCAATAAAAATGGTTTCACCATCTTTAATGATTGAATTGGCTTTTTGTGCAATAAGTTTCTTCTCTTTAGTTTGAAGTACCTTTTTTTCAATATGAGTTTTTTCGTGCGGTTCTTCATCTTTATAGAGTCGTTGTGCTCCTCCATGTATACGAGTCAGGAATCCTGCTTCAGCAAGTTCATCTAAATCTCTTCTTGCAGTCATATCAGAGATATTTAGCTCTTTCATCATATCTTTGACAGTAATAACACCGTCAATATTTAACATATCTAAGATACGTTCGTGCCTTTCTTTCTTTATCATAACTATATTTCCTTTCTGTACTTATAAAATAACTATCTGTTAGTATTTTATCATAACAAAAAGATAAAAACAAACAAAATAGAACACAATAAACACAAAAACAGTTGACAATATAACAAAAAATGATTATATTATATGTTTGTAAACGTCATTGAAAGTGTAACAGAGGAGGAATAAGTTATGACGAAAAAAATAATAGGCGTTGATTTAGGTGGAACATCAGTAAAATTAGCCATTTTAGATGTTTTAGGAAATATAGAATATCAATGGTCAATCCCAACAGATATAAGTGATAATGGCAAAAATATTGTATCTGACATTATCAGGTCCATTCAAGAATATCTATTAGAAAATAGCTTATCTTTAGGCGATATTAAGGGCATAGGCATGGGAAGTCCTGGCAAGATTGATTTTGAGAAAGGAACAGTAACAGGAGCTTATAACTTAGGGTGGTCGAAAGAACAAAACATCAGAGAACAATTTGAAGAAGCATTTGGTCGTCCTTTTTATATAGATAATGATGCTAATGTTGCTGCACTTGGTGAACGATGGAAGGGGGCCGGAGATAACGCACCTGATGTTATTTTTGTAACACTTGGAACAGGTGTAGGTGGAGGAATTATTGCTCAAGGTCAATTACTTCATGGTGTCAATGGAAGTGCTGGTGAGATTGGTCATATGGTTGTTGATGAAGATGGATTTTCATGTACTTGTGGAAACATTGGGTGTTTGGAGACCGTTGCTAGCACCACAGGGATTGTCAATATTGCAAAAAGCTTTGCTAGTCAATTTGATGAAACAAGTGAATTAAGGAGGTTAATTTTAGAACATCAAGTAACTGCAAAGGATGTTTTTGATTACGCTAAGAAAAACGATTCTCTTGGCCAAAAAATTGTATGGCAATTTGCCAATTATTTAGGTAAATCATTGAGTCAATTGGCTAATGCACTTAATCCCAATTATAATGTTATTGGTGGTGGTGTTTCTGCTGCAGGAGAATTTCTTTTAGATAAAGTAAAAGAAGAGTTTGATAAATTTGCTTTTCCAACAGTTAGAAATTCTACTAAACTGGCTTTGGCTACTTTAGGGAATGATGCTGGAGTGATTGGAGCTGCAAGCCTAGTTTTATAATAGTTATACCAACAAATATTAAGTTTGTTGGTGTTTTTTTTTTTTTTTTGCAAAACAAACAAAATAAACACTGTCGGTTTTAAAATAAAAAAAAAAAAAAACATAAAGTTGTTGACTTTTGTTTTTAATGGTGATATTATAATGGTGTAGAAATAATGAAAGCGTTATTTCAAACAGTTTTGCAAAAAAATATCGTCGATGTAGCTACATTCAATTATTTTCTAAAGTAACAGGAGAAAGAAAATGGCAGTAATTATTGGTGCTGATAAAGCAGGTACAGAACTTAAAGAGACAGTTAAATCATACTTGATTGAACTTGGTAAAGAAGTTGTTGATGTTAGTAAAGAGGGTCAAGACTTCGTTGATGTAACTTTAGCAGTAGCTAAAGAAGTAACATCAAATGAAGAGAATTTAGGAATAGTGATTGATGCTTATGGTGTTGGTCCCTTTATGGTTGCAACAAAAATTAAAGGAATGATTGCTGCGGAAGTTTCTGACGAACGTTCCGCTTATATGACACGTGCACATAATAATGCGCGTATCATTACAGTTGGTTCTGAAATTGTTGGTCCTGGTGTTGCTAAAAATATCGCTAAAGGATTTGTTGAGGGAGACTATGATGGAGGCCGCCACCAAATCCGTGTTGATATGTTGAATAAAATGTGTTAAGAATTCGAAAGTTAGATTTAGAGGAGAAAACAAATGAAAATTGCTGTAGGCTGTGACCATATTGTAACAGACGATAAAATTGCTGTCGTAGATTATTTGAAAACACAAGGTTATGAGGTAATTGACTGCGGAACTTACGATCACATTCGCACACACTACCCAATTTTTGGTAAAAAAGTTGGTGAGGCAGTTGCGAGTGGTGAGGCAGACCTTGGTGTATGTATTTGTGGGACTGGTGTTGGAATTAACAATGCTGTTAATAAAGTTCCTGGTATTCGCTCTGCTCTTGTTCGTGATATGACATCAGCTATCTACGCCAAAGAAGAATTGAATGCCAATGTAATTGGTTTTGGTGGTAAAATCACTGGTGGTTTATTGATGACAGATATTATTGAAGCATTTATCCATGCAGAATATAAACCAACAGAAGAAAATAAAAAATTGATTGAAAAAATTCAACATGTTGAAACGCACAATCAAGGACACGCGGATCCACACTTCTTTGATGAATTCCTAGAAAAATGGGATCGTGGTGAATATCACGACTAAGGGGTAAGGTTATGATTCTGACAATAACAATGAATCCGTCAGTTGACATTTCTTATCCGCTTGAACACTTCAAATTAGATACCGTGAACCGTGTTGCTAAAACGCATAAAACTCCTGGTGGAAAGGGCTTGAATGTTACTCGAGTTCTTTCCCAACTGGGAGATGATGTGATTGCAAGTGGTTTGTTAGGCGGTAAAATTGGAGAATTCATAGAGAGTGAACTAGATAAGTCAAGTGTGAAACACTCCTTTTATAAGATTGCTGGAGAAACGAGAAACTGTATTGCCATTTTGCATGATGGACATCAAACAGAGATTCTTGAACAAGGTCCAACGATTAGTGAAGAAGAAGCAACAGGATTCTTAAGCTATTTTGAAAAGTTGGTTCCAGATTTAGAGATTGTAGCCATCTCAGGTAGTCTTCCTAAAGGTCTCAATACAAACTTTTATTCTTGTATGATAGGAATTTGTAATAAATATAATATTCCGGTTGTATTAGATTGCTCAGGAATCGCACTATTGAGCGTATTGGATGGAGACAATAAACCGACAGTTATTAAACCAAATACTGAGGAACTTTCTCAGCTAGTTGGCATTGAAGTAACAGATGATATTGGTAGTTTGAAATCAGTTCTTGAAAATTCTCTTTTTGATGGGATTGAATGGGTGGTTGTCTCACTTGGTTCAAAAGGAGCCTTTGCAAAACATCATGATGTTTTTTATAAGGTATCTATTCCCAAAATTGAAGTGGTCAATCCTGTTGGGTCTGGCGATTCAACTGTTGCAGGGATTACGTCAGCTTTAGTTCACGGTGAGGATGATAAAGACTTATTGAAAAAAGCGAATGTACTTGGTATGTTGAATGCTCAAGAAGCACTAACAGGCTATGTCAATCTTAATAATTACGATAGTTTATTTAATCAGATAGAAGTAACAGAGGTATAAAAATGGTACTTACAGAACAGAAACGCAAATCTTTGGAAAAAATTTCAGATAAAAACGGTGTTATCTCAGCTTTGGCATTTGACCAACGTGGTGCTTTGAAACGTTTGATGGCACAGTATCAAGATACAGAACCAACTGTAGCTCAAATGGAAGAACTAAAGGTTTTGGTTGCTGATGAACTTACAAAATACGCTTCTTCAATGTTGCTTGACCCTGAATATGGACTTCCAGCAACAAAAGCATTGGATAAAGAAGCAGGTCTTCTTCTTGCCTATGAAAAAACAGGTTATGATACATCAAGTACAAAACGTTTGCCTGACTGCTTGGATGTTTGGTCTGCAAAACGTATCAAAGAGCAAGGCGCTGATGCCGTTAAGTTCTTACTTTACTATGATGTAGACAGCTCAGATGAACTTAACCAACAAAAACAAGCTTATATTGAACGTGTTGGTTCTGAATGTGTCGGTGAAGATATTCCTTTCTTCTTGGAAATCCTTGCTTATGATGAAGAAATCTCAGATGCAGGTTCTGTCGAATATGCAAAAGTGAAACCTCGCAAAGTCATTGAAGCGATGAAAGTTTTCTCTGATCCACGCTTTAACATTGATGTTCTTAAAGTAGAAGTACCAGTTAACGTTAAATATGTCGAAGGTTTTGCTGATGGTGAAGTGGTTTACAGTAAAGCTGAAGCTGCTGACTTCTTTAAAGCACAAGAAGAAGCGACTAACCTTCCATACATCTACCTAAGTGCAGGTGTATCTGCTAAATTGTTCCAAGAAACATTGCAGTTTGCTCACGACTCAGGTGCCAAGTTTAATGGTGTGCTTTGTGGACGTGCTACTTGGGCAGGATCTGTAGAACCTTACATCAAAGAAGGTGAAAAAGCAGCACGTGAATGGTTGCGTACTACTGGATTCGAAAATATTGATGAACTTAACAAAGTTCTTGTTAAAACAGCTAGTCCATGGACTGATAAAGTATAGTAAAAACATAAAACGGAGGATATTGTTATGAACAGAGAAGAGATGACTCTCTTAGGGTTTGAAATTGTTGCTTATGCTGGAGATGCTCGCTCTAAACTTTTAGAAGCGCTTAAAGCGGCTGAAAATGGTGATTTTGCTAAGGCAGATAGTCTTGTAGTAGAAGCAGGAAGCTGTATTGCAGAGGCTCACAATTCTCAGACAGCTATGTTGGCTCGAGAAGCTTCTGGGGAGGAACTTCCATACAGCGTTACCATGATGCATGGTCAGGACCACTTAATGACTGCTATCTTATTAAAAGATGTGATTCCTCACCTCATCGAACTTTATAAAAGGGGAGCAAAATAATGCATAAACTCATTGAACTTATTGAGAAAGGGAAACCGTTCTTTGAAAAAATCTCTCGAAACATCTATCTTCGTGCTATTCGTGATGGATTTATCGCTGGTATGCCAGTCATCCTTTTCTCATCTATCTTTATCCTTATTGCCTATGTCCCAAATGCTTGGGGATTCCACTGGTCAAAAGACATTGAGACCTTCTTGATGACTCCTTATAGCTATTCGATGGGTATCCTAGCATTCTTTGTTGGTGGTACTACCGCTAAAGCTTTGACGGACTCAATGAACCGTGACCTACCTGCGACCAATCAGATTAACTTCTTATCTACGATGCTAGCATCTATGGTAGGGTTCCTTTTGATGGCAGCTGAGCCTGCAAAAGAAGGAGGCTTCTTGACAGCCTTCATGGGAACAAAAGGTCTTTTGACAGCATTTATTGCAGCCTTTGTGACAGTTAATGTTTACAAGGTCTGTGTGAAAAATAATGTTACTATTCGTATGCCTGAAGAGGTTCCACCAAATATCTCTCAAGTATTTAAAGACTTGATTCCATTCACTGTATCGGTTATTCTCCTTTATGGACTTGAACTCATTGTTAAGGGAACTCTTGGTGTAACCGTTGCAGAATCAATCGGTACCCTTCTTGCTCCTCTCTTCTCAGCTGCAGATGGTTACCTTGGAATTACATTTATCTTTGGTGCTTATGCCTTCTTCTGGTTTGTTGGTATCCACGGTCCTTCAATTGTCGAACCAGCAATCGCTGCTATCACTTATGCCAATATCGATACCAACTTGCATCTTATCCAAGCTGGACAACATGCAGATAAAGTTATCACTTCTGGTACTCAAATGTTTATTGTTACCATGGGTGGAACAGGAGCTACATTGATTGTTCCATTCTTGTTCATGTGGGTTTGTAAATCAGAACGTAACCGTGCCATCGGACGTGCCTCAGTTGTTCCAACATTCTTTGGGGTCAATGAACCAATTCTCTTCGGGGCTCCAATTGTATTGAACCCAACCTTCTTCATTCCATTTATCTTTGCTCCAATCGCAAACGTCTGGATCTTCAAATTCTTTGTTGATACCTTGGGAATGAACTCATTCTCCGCTAACCTTCCATGGGTAACACCTGCTCCTCTCGGAATTGTCCTTGGTACAAACTTCCAAGTTCTTTCCTTCATCCTTGCTGCGCTATTAGTAGTAGTTGACGTGATCATTTACTACCCATTCGTGAAGGTTTATGATGAACAAATTCTTGAAGAAGAACGTTCTGGTAAATCAAACGATAGCTTGAAAGAAAAAGTTGCTGCAAACTTTAACACTGCAAAAGCAGATGCTATTCTTGAAAAAGCTGGTGTTGAAGGTGAACCAGTTCAAAACAATATCACAAAAGAAACTAACGTATTGGTTCTTTGTGCCGGTGGTGGAACTAGTGGACTTCTTGCCAACGCTTTGAATAAAGCTGCTGCAGAATACAATGTTCCTGTGAAGGCTGCTGCTGGTAGTTACGGTGCTCACCGTGAAATGTTGCCAGAATTTGACCTTGTTATTCTTGCTCCTCAAGTAGCTTCAAACTATGAAGATATGAAGGCTGAAACAGATAAACTTGGAATCAAATTGGCTAAGACTGAAGGAGCTCAATACATCAAGTTGACTCGTGATGGTAAAGGCGCTCTTGCATTCGTTCAAGAACAATTTCAATAATAAATACATTTACTGTTGATTAAAGTGAGATGGAGAAGGATTGCTCACTTACTCCTCTCCATCTTGCTTTATTTTTATTTTATGATTGAGAAGGGGAAACTTATGTCAAAAACATTACCTAAAGATTTTATTTTCGGTGGCGCAACAGCAGCTTACCAGGCAGAAGGTGCGACTCATACTGACGGAAAAGGACCAGTTGCATGGGATAAATATTTAGCAGACAACTATTGGTATACTGCTGAACCAGCGAGTGATTTCTACCATAAATATCCAGTAGACTTACAGTTGGCGGAAGAATATGGCGTAAACGGAATTCGTATTTCTATTGCTTGGTCACGTATTTTCCCAACTGGCTATGGTGAAGTCAATCCAAAAGGGGTAGAATTCTATCATAAGTTATTTGCAGAATGTCATAAACGTCATGTAGAACCATTCGTAACTCTTCACCACTTTGATACTCCTGAAGCTCTTCACTCAAATGGAGACTTCTTAAATCGTGAAAATATCGAACACTTTGTAGATTATGCTGCTTTCTGTTTTGAAGAATTCCCAGAAGTAAACTACTGGACAACCTTCAATGAAATCGGCCCAATCGGTGATGGTCAATACTTAGTAGGTAAATTCCCACCAGGTATTCAATATGACCTTGCCAAAGTCTTCCAATCACACCACAATATGATGGTTTCTCATGCACGTGCTGTGAAATTGTACAAAGACAAAGGCTACAAAGGTGAAATCGGGGTTGTTCACGCCCTTCCAACTAAGTATCCATTGGATCCTAAAAATCCTGCAGACGTACGTGCTGCTGAGTTGGAAGATATCATCCACAACAAATTTATCTTGGATGCAACCTACCTTGGACACTATTCAGATGCAACCATGGAAGGTGTAAACCACATTTTGTCTGTTAATGGTGGTAGTCTGGATCTTCGGGACGAAGACTTTGCAGCGCTTGAAGCAGCTAAAGATTTGAACGACTTCCTTGGAATTAACTACTACATGAGTGACTGGATGGAAGCCTTTGATGGCGAAACTGAAATCATCCACAATGGTAAAGGGGAAAAAGGAAGCTCTAAATACCAAATCAAAGGTGTTGGACGTCGTGTAGCTCCTGACTATGTACCTCGGACGGATTGGGACTGGATCATCTACCCTCAAGGTTTGTATGATCAAATCATGCGTGTCAAGAAAGATTATCCAAACTACAAGAAGATCTACATCACTGAAAATGGTTTGGGATATAAAGATGAATTTGTCGATAACACGGTGTATGACGATGCACGCATTGACTACGTGAAGAAACACTTAGAAGTCATTTCAGATGCCATTGCGGATGGGGCAAATGTTAAAGGATACTTTATTTGGTCCTTGATGGATGTCTTCTCGTGGTCAAATGGTTACGAAAAACGATATGGTCTCTTCTATGTAGATTTTGAAACACAGGAACGTTATCCGAAAAAATCAGCCTACTGGTATAAACAAGTAGCAGAAACTCAGGTTATTGAATAGATAGTATTCTTCTTAAAAATTTCTAACGCAAGATAAGAGCGTGGGTTTAATACTGACGCTCTTGTTTTGTTTAACGGAGTGAAAAATATGGTTATTGAATTAAAAAATGAACAGTTAACGGTACAGTTTTCGGAGTTTGGTGGTGCTTTATCTTCTATTAAAGATAAAGATGGAGTTGAATACCTTTGGCAAGGTAATCCAGAATATTGGAGTGGACAAGCGCCAGTTTTATTTCCGATTTGTGGAAGTTTGAGGAATGATTGGGCAATATATGGACCAGCAGAAAAACCTCATTTTACTGGAATTATTCCACGACATGGATTAGTTAGAAAGGAAAATTTTGATTATTGTAAGATAGATGACAGCACAGTGTCCTTTAGTTTTAAGGCTAATGAAAAAACACTTAAAGAATATCCTTATCATTTTGTGTTGAATATTATATATAAATTACATGGTTCAACGATAACAACGGAATATCAGGTGATAAGCAGTGAAATTGAACGTTCAATTCCTTACTTTATTGGAGGTCACCCAGGATTTAATTGCCCTTTAGAAGATAACGAGAAATACGAAGATTATTATTTAGAATTTTCTGAATATGAAACATGTAGCATTCCAAAGAGTTTTCCAAATACTGGATTACTTGATTTACAAGATAGAACCCCTTTTCTTGAAAATCAAAATAAATTAGATTTGGATTATTCTTTGTTTTCACACGATGCTATTACCCTAGATCAACTAAAGTCACGTAGTGTCAGTTTGAAGTCTAAAAAAAGTAATAAGGGAATTAAGGTGGATTTTAAAGATTTTCCACATTTAATTATTTGGTCCACCACTAATCAAAGTCCATTTATAGCCTTAGAGCCATGGAGTGGATTATCAACATCATTAGAGGAATCAGATATATTGGAAGAGAAGCAGGGGGTTACATTTGTAGAACCAGGTCAAACTAGTATTAAATCATTTGATATTACTATTTTGTAAATTAAAGTTAGCTGAACGGAATCTAGAAATAGGGACTTTAGAAATTTACAAAAATCCAATATAAAATTTGTATAATCTAATGTCAGGTGGTTTGAGGTAGTAGTCAATCTAGAATATATTCAAAATAGTATTGAAATATTTACAAAAATAATTGTTGGTTTTAACTAAACAATAATTACTGTCATATTATGATAATTTCCCAGCTTTTTTCTGAAAGTGACATATACTTTTCTTAGGAGAAAGCTAGATGTACCAGCGGATAAGGAATCTGAGGGAAGATAGAGATTTAACGCAATCTGATATTGCGAAACTTCTGTCTCTTACTAATTCTGCATATGCAAAATTGGAAAGAGGTGAGCGAAAGTTATCAGCGGAAGTTCTAATTAGTCTTTCAAATTTCTATGGCGTTAGTACTGATTATTTATTGGGACAAACTGATTTCCCTCACCGAATCAAAAATAATATTAAATAGTCTCTCCTTGATTTGTTCATTGACAATTGAATAAACCGAGGTGGGACTTTCTTATTTGTCGAGCAATTTAGTGAGATACGCCGTGATAGGAGCGATAATTGTCGGCTATAAAATAGAGTGGTTCTCTATCTGCCATGACCACAAATAAGGACAATGATACTTCTGAACGTTCAGGCTGCCATCGTAAAAGGACAGCGGGTGAGACGCCCATGAGTGATTTAACCAATCATACCTACTGAGGAAATAATTTTTTTGACAGGAGTGGAGGTATGAAAACAGTAACATATAAAAACTTGATGAATATTGGTTTTCCTGAACATACGGCAAGAAACATCATTAGAGAAGCAAAAAGAATAGCAGTAAAAAAGTTTGAAGAAGCTCGCAAAGTTGACCATAATGCGGTACAATTAAGTAAATCGCCCTTTGACAATAGAAGACTTGGTATTGCTCCTAAAGATATAGTAGAAGAGTTAATCGGAATTTCACTCTCTGAAGACAATTTAGAAAGTGAGAATTAAAGATGGCTACAAAAAATCAAAAAAAGTATAAAGGTGTTTATTGTGATAAGAATGGCAAGATATTTTATCAGGCTGATCTTGGTGTTGATCCAGTAACAGGTAAACGAGTTCAAAAGAAAGCTAGAAAGAATCAGTATGGTAAGCCATTTACTACAATGAAAGAAGCGTATGATGAACTGGTTCGAATTAGGTATGAGTTTATTAATAACCTTAGTATTGAAAATTATAATATAACATTTGAAAGTTATATGAATACCATTTATCTAAGAGCTTATAAGCAAAAGGTACAAGCTGTAACTTATAAAACTGCTTTGCCACATCATAAGTTATTTATTCAGTATTTTGGCTCTAAACCTTTAAAAGGCATAACAGCTAGAGATTGTGAATCTTTTAGATTGCACATCATTGAGCATTATTCTGAAAATTATGCAAAGAATTTATGGTCACGATTTAAGGCTTGTATGGGATATGCTGAGAGATTAGGATATATTTCATCTATGCCATGCAAGGCGTTAGATAACCCTAGAGGCAAGCACCCTGATACTCCATTTTGGACTTATATTGAGTTTCAGAACTTTATTAAATCATTTGATTTACAAGATTACGAAGATTTACAAAGATTCACAACTATTTGGTTATATTATATGACAGGTGTTCGTGTAAGTGAAGGTTTATCGTTATGGTGGGAAGATGTCGATTTTGAACATAAATTCTTGAAAGTTCATACAACCTTAGAGAAGGATGAAAATGGAAATTGGTATCGTAAAGACCAAACCAAAACACCTGCTGGAGAACGCCTCATTGAACTGGATGATGTGACAATATCAGTATTGGAAAATTGGCGAAAAAATCAAGTTGCCAATCAAGATACAGATTTCATTATTTCACGATTTGGTGAACCGTTTTGTAAATCAACGATCTGTCGAATCATTAAGAGAAAAGCTAAAGAAGTTGGAGTACCAGTGATAACAGGAAAAGGATTGCGGCACAGTCATGCTTCCTATCTCATAAATGTTTTGCGGAAAGATATTTTATATGTGGCAAGACGAATGGGACATGCTGATAAGTCTACAACCTTAAATACATATAGTCACTGGTTTAATGCATTAGATAAAACAGTATCAGAAGAAATCACCCAAAATGTAATTAGTGCAGGACTGGATTCCATTTTATGCCAAAATTCCTGCCAAACTCTGAGTAACGGCTAAAAAGCCAATTATACCGCCAACAGAGTAACGTGTGTTATTGTTACTCTTAAATAATAGGGTAACTACTCAAGTAGCCTAATAAAACTGATAAACCCGCTGGTCTTAGAATTAGCGGGTTTCTTGTATCTTAAGAAAAGGGGCGGTTATTCGTTTCGGTATTCTATAACCTCTTCGACTTTACAGTCAAGTATGAAACACAATGTATCTAATATTTTTGTAGTGATAGCTTCACCCTTTTTGCTTCAAATGGTGTCTTTGTAAATTATTTTTGGATACCGATAGCCTTGCCAGTTAATGCTATTTTAGCTTATGGAAATAGCCGAGCAACACAGATTATCTGGACATTGATAGGGTAGATTGTCGTTTGTGTCATTTTCAACGTTATAACATTAAAAATTCCGAAAAATCACTCATAAATTAATCTTTTATAGTAAAATAAAAACAAATAGGTAGTGTAAACACAAAAAGGAATAAATCCGTTATAGTAGAGTTGCGAAACATTACTAGAAAGAGATTTATTCCTATGACTCAGTTTACCACAGACTTGCTTAACTTCCTAGCCCAAAAACAAGATATTGATGAATCTTTCCGTACTTCTCTTGAAACAGCTATAAATGATCTGCTTCAGACAGAGTTATCAGCCTTTTTAGGGTATGAACTTTACGATAAAGTAGGCTATAATTCTTGGAATAGTCGTAATGGAACGTATTCACGAAAATTTGAAACCAAATATGGGACTGTTCAGTTGATCATTCCAAAAGATTGTAATGAGAACTTTAGTCCAGCTTTAATCCCTGCTTATGGACGTCAAGATGACCACTTAGAAAAGATGGTTTTCAAACTCTATCAAATCGGTGTAAGGACTCGAGAAATTAGTGATATTATCGAGCGAATGTATGGTCATCACTATAGTCCTGCCACAATTTCGAATATCTCAAAAGCAACTCAGGAGAATATCTCTGCTTTTCATGAGAGAAGCTTAGAAGCTAACGACTCTGTTTTATTCCTTGATGAAACCTATCTTCTCTTCCATTAAGACGTGGAACCGTTAGTAAAGAATGTATTCATATCGCACTTGGCATTATACCAGAAAGACAGAAGGCTGTTCTTGGATATGAAATCGCCCCAAATGAAAACAATGCTTCTTGATCCACCCTGTTAGACAGGCTTCAAAGGACTTGAGCAGATGATCAGTCAGGCTTACCCATTAGCTAAACAACAACGTTGCTTAATTCATATTAGTCGAAATTTGACTAGTAAAGTGAAGCAATCTGATCGGGCAGTTATTCTGGAGCAATTTAAAATGATTTATCGTGCTGAAAATTTAGAAATGGCAGTACAAGCTTTGGAGGACTTTATCGCTGAATGGAAACCAAAGTATAAGAAAATAATGGAGAGTCTGGAGAATGCGGATAATCTTTTAACTTTTTATCAGTTTCCCTACCAGATTTGGCATAGCATTTATTCGACAAACCTCATTGAGTCTCTCAATAAAGAAATCAAACGTCAAACGAAAAAGAAGGTTCTTTTTCCTAACAAGGAGGCTCTGGAACGTTATTTAGTTACTCTGTTTTAAGATTATAATTTTAAGCAAAGTCAACGCATCCATAAAGGGTTTGGCCAATGTTCTGACACACTTGAAAACTTATTTGATTAACACTCCGTAACTCTACTAGAGTGTTTACACAAAATTATTGACAGTATCTAAAAAGTTGATACAGGTGATGTAGCAGAAAAATATGGTTATCTTTATTATACTTTGGCGGATGAGTATTTGACTAACTCGGATGAGAAAACAGAATTATTAGATAACTATAAAGAACTGCTAAAAGATATAGAACAGATATATGACGACAACGCGGATAGTTAATGATTTTAGAACAGAAAAACAGACTCTATATTCTATGCCAACCTTGATTTTGCATGGAATACAGAGTTGATTTTATTTGTTAAAGGTTATCAATGTTATTTGTTTCGTCTAAATCAAAGAGATCGGTCAGTTTGATAATCATTCGTTGGATATCGTGAGCAATTTTCTTTGGTTCTTCTGGATTTTCCTGCATGAGCCAATTGCGCAAGGTGTTGTAGTAACCGCCAACGATAAAGCTCATTGCATAATTTTGGGTATCAGTTTTCCCGCTGCAAGCGAACCATGGAAGTGTGATACTCATGTAAACTTCCTTGGCGTGCTCGTTGAATTGGTGAAAGAAAAAATCGTAGTGTTGGTATTTTATCAAGATGTGCAATGTTTCACGTTCTTGATACCAAAAGTTCATTGATTCAGCCAACATATCCTCAAAATTATCCGTTTCAGTAAAATACTTTCTTTCAGTAAGGTAACGATTGATAATTTGTTTAAAATAGTGATTTAGCAATTCATTTTTATTGGCAAAATGTCGGTAAAATGTTCGTCTTGAAACACCTGACAAATCAAGAACATCTTAATTTTGATTTCTTCGTAGCTTTTATTTTCCATTAGGGAGATAAGAGCTTGAAAAAGCCTATCCTTGGTTTCTTTAGTTTGTTTCGTTTTTCCGTCTATCATGCTGCGACCCTTTCCTAACAGGAAAACAAAGAAAACGAGAGTTGGGAGCTCCTTGTTTATAGCTATATATTAACTCCATTATACGACTCTAACCTAAAGTATAGATAAAGTAAGGCCCACATAAAAATATTTTTAAAAAATGAAACCGCATTTATGATTGCTTAGTTATAAGATAAGTATAAAATTTCGATCCAATTAAGCTTCGTTTTATCTAGTTTTGGTAAGTTTCTTCTATAATACAATACGAAAATTTTTAGAGCTCTGCCCAATAATAGACAACCTTCTAAAATTATGATAAGATATGACAGGTTGAAGGAGCTGTGACGTATGCAAAATAATTCTTTTTATTACATGTCAGTCATCTATTTGATTATTTTCTTTGTGGCAATTATTTACAATATTGCCCATTCAAATATGGTATTTGTGTATTTATGGTCGGCACTTTTTTTAGGAAATTTAGCTTTCTTAATCCATAGTTTCGTTAGAAATCATAAGAAAAATAAATAGCAATAAGCTGATAACAATGCGATTATAGCAAGAAAGCCCTCTTTTTTAAAAGGGGGGCTTTTATGATATGTTAGCTAATACTTGCGATAAGGCTATCAGCAGTTGTTGTCGGCAAGATACGGACACGATCTAATGATAATAAGCCGTCGCTAGCACTGGCAATACCTTCGTTGGTCGTTAGGCCGAGTTTATAATTAAGGTTTGCTGCAATTTGAAGTGTTGTGTCAGAATAACGCCCAGCTGGATAGGCGATAGCGATAGTATCTTGATTAAGATTGGTATCGAGATAGTTTTTAGAATCTTCCATTTCAAAAGTCTGAGTTGCGTCATCACTAGCTGACAAATCAGGATGTGTCACGGTGTGGTTTTGGAAAGACATACCGTTTGCTTTCATTTCTAACATTTCATCGAGTGATAAATTTCCGCTATTTCCAACAGTGCTTGTAATGACATTGTTTGTTGCTTTTGCACCGTATTTTTGCAAGATAGGGTAAGCATTGTCATAAAAATCCCAAAGACTATCATCAAACGTTAACCAAACAATTTTACTATTGCCGTTTGGAAGCACATTTTCAGTTAAAACTTTGTAGGTTTCTTCGGGTGTTAAAAAGTAGTAACCTTCTTCAGAAAGAAGTTGAATATGGCTTTCAAATGTTGTCGGATCGACGATGAGGTTAGCATTTGAAGCTTCTTCCGCAGCCATAACGTGGATGGCGTGATACATAAGAATGGGAACAGAGACATTTGAATCCTGTTTAACCCAGTTAACCTCGTTTTCATTGGTATTAGCAGAAGAGCTGTCGCTTGTCACTGTTGATGCAGAAGAAGTCGTGGTAGTATTTGTATGGCTAGCACTTGATGATGACACTTGTTCGGTTTTAGTTGTTGAAAAAATGGAGTTGTTCTCCTTTAAAGCTATAAAAAGAAAAACACTTGCGACAATACACGCTATTAATAGAATAATATTTATAATAGCTAATGGCTTGTTGCTATGTTTTTGATGTTGACGACGTTTTTCCATAATATTTAACGATCTCCTCACAAAAGTCTACTCCTATTGTACTATTTTTTTAAGACAAAGGGAACTGTTTACTATAAATTGCGGAAAGATTTTCAAAGGACGTTATTTTTCTGTAAATTCTGAATAATTTTATGGTATAATGTAGGAAATGTTTTTATTTGAGAGTGGGTAGCCTGAAAATTTGGCTATGCTTTTCGAAATTTGCTTATTAAGGAGAAAAAGATGTCAATAAAAATTGCTTTACTCGGTTTTGGTACTGTTGCCAGTGGTGTTCCTTTTCTTTTGAAAGAAAATCAATCAAAAATTACTGAAGCAGCCCATGACACGATTGAAATCACTAAGGTTCTTGTCAAAGATGATGATGAAAAAAATCGTTTGTTAGCTGCTGGAAATGATTATAATTTCGTAACAAATGTTGATGATATTTTGAGTGATGATAGTATTGACATTGTTATTGAATTAATGGGACGCATTGAGCCTGCTCGTACATTCATTACAAAAGCACTTGAAGCAGGAAAAAATGTTGTTTCTGCCAATAAAGACTTGATTGCCACTCATGGTAAAGAATTAATTGAACTTGCCAAAGATAAAGGCGTTGCTTTCTATTATGAAGCAGCTGTTGCTGGTGGTATTCCAATTCTTCGTACGCTTGCTAATTCACTTACTTCTGATAAAGTTACACGTATTTTGGGTGTCCTTAATGGTACATCTAACTTTATGATGACTAAAATGGTTGATGAAGGTTGGACTTACGAAGATGCGCTTAAAACAGCTCAAGAGCTTGGTTATGCTGAAAGTGACCCAACAAATGACGTCGAAGGTATCGATGCTGCCTATAAAGCTGTTATTTTAAGCCAATTTGGTTTTGGAATGACGATTGATTTTGATGATGTTGCACATAAGGGAATCACAACAATCACACCAGATGATGTTGCTGTCGCTCAAGAACTTGGCTATGTCATCAAATTGGTCGGAGATGTGCGTGAAGTTGAATCAGGTATCTCAGCAGAAGTTTCACCAACTTTCTTGCCAAAAGCACATCCGCTTGCTAGTGTCAACGATGTTATGAATGCTGTCTTTGTGGAGTCAATCGGTATCGGGGAATCAATGTATTATGGACCTGGTGCTGGTCAAAAACCAACAGCAACGTCTGTAACTGCTGATATTATCCGTATCTGTCGTCGTATTAAAGACGGTAATGTTGGGAAACCATTTAACGAATTTGTTCGTGAAACAACATTGGCAAATCCCGCCGATGTGAAGAACCACTATTACTTTGCGATTAATACCCCTGATAAAAAAGGTCAATTGCTTCGTTTAGCTGAAATTTTCAATTCTGAAGATATTTCATTTGAACAAGTGCTTCAACAAAAATCCAATGGTACACGTGCGCGTGTGGTTATCATTACACACTCAATGAGTAAAACACAGTTGGCTGATGTAACAGCTAAATTGGAAGCAGTAGAAGATTTCCAAGTGGTTAATACACTTAAAGTATTAGGCAAATAATAATAACTGATTAAGTGAAAGGAAAAGCTCAAGACTACTTTTGAGTATAATAATGATATGAGAATTACAGTACCAGCAACCTCTGCTAATGTTGGACCAGGCTTTGATTCGGTCGGCGTAGCGGTTTCTAAGTACTTAACGATTGAGATTTTAGAGCCTTCTGAAAAATGGGAGGTTTTACATGATTTGGGTGACGTTCCTAGTGACGAAACAAATCTTTTGATTACGACAGCTTTACAAGTGAAAGCTGACCTACAACCACATCGTATTAAAATGGTTTCAGATATCCCGCTGGCACGCGGATTAGGGTCATCTTCATCAGTTATTGTGGCTGGAATTGAGTTAGCTAATCAGTTGGCTCATTTACAGCTTTCAGCTGATGAAAAATTGGTGATTGCGACAAAAATCGAAGGGCATCCAGACAATGTTGCGCCAGCTATTTTTGGTAATCTTGTTATTTCATCTTATGTTGATGAAAAGGTCAATAGTGCCGTTGCTGCCTTTCCTGAAGCCTCTTTTGTGGCGTTCATTCCTAATTATGAATTAAAGACTAGCGATAGCCGCAATGTGTTGCCAAATGAGTTTTCTTATAAGGAAGCTGTTGCTGCCTCATCAATTGCCAATGTAGCTATTGCTGCGCTTCTAACAGGTGATTTGGAAAAAGCTGGAAAAGCGATTGAAGCTGACCTTTTCCATGAACGTTTCCGTCAAAAACTAGTTAAAGAATTTGTACCGATTAAAGAAGTAGCTCACGAGGTTGGTGCCTATGCAACTTACCTATCTGGTGCAGGTCCAACGATTATGACCTTGGCTCCAAAAGCAAAAGAAGCAGAGCTTGTTGAGCGCCTTGAAGCGCTCGCTTTGGACGGTGAAGTTGTCGCACTTTACGTTGATACTAAAGGAGTTTTTGTTGAAAAAGACTAATTTGGGGATTTTGCTTGGCTTAATAACCTATATTTTGTGGGGCTTTTTATCTCTTTATTGGAAATTACTTTCAGGTGTTAGTTCATATAACACCTTTTCTTATCGCATTATTTTTACTGTTTTAACAATGTTGGTTTACATGGTTTTATCCAAAAATAAGGAGCGATACCGTGGTGAAATTCGCCAACTTATCAGTCATAAGCAAGACCTTGCTATGGCTATTTTGGCAAGTTTTTTGATTGCATTGAATTGGTTAACTTATATCTTTGCAGTTAGTCACCAGCAGGCCACACAAGCTAGTTTTGGCTATTATATTATGCCTCTTGTGTCAATGTTATTAGCATTAGTTTTCCTACATGAACGATTGAGTCCATGGATGACTGCTGCGATTATCATTGCAGGCATTGGTGTGGGAATTTTAGCAATTAATACAGGGAAGGTGCCTCTTGTTTCGGTACTGTTAGCAGTTACCTTTGCTTTGTATGGACTGGTTAAGAAAAATGTCAAGTTATCCAGTGACGTTGCCATGTTGGTAGAAAGTAGTGTTGTCGCCCCTTTTGTGCTTATCTATTTGCTATTCTTTTCAAAAGAAAGTTTATTAGATTATAGCTTGCTAGAAAACGTGTTACTTTTAGCATCTGGCATTGTGACGGCGATTCCTTTGTTGCTGTTTGCAGAAGCGGTAAAACGTGCGCCGTTGAATATCATTGGTTTTATCCAGTACATCAACCCCACAATTCAACTGGCAATAGCCGTGTTTGTTTTTCACGAAAAGGTAGGCAATGGAGAAGTTAGTGGCTTTATTTTCATCTGGATAGCGATTGCTATTTTTATCTTAGGACAGCTGATGTTGTTGCGGAAGAAAAAAGGGTTTTGATGCATAAAAAGACTGTGGTTGATTTCAAAGAATTGGGACACCGATTAATTTTTGAAAATCCAGTAAAAATATTGGCAACAAAGTTGATTGATGATGTAGAGGCTATTCTTAAGAAAGTAGTTTATTATCAAATTCATGGATACTATGTTGTTGGTTATGTCAGTTATGAAGCAGGAAAAGCATTTGAAAACAATTTTTCTGTAAAGACTTTTCCGTTATCTGGGGAATACTTTGTTTACTTTGCGGTTCATAGTGAAGTAAAAAAAGAACCTTTTCCTCTTGATTACGAGATGAATATCACAATGCCACAAGTTTGGGAATCTAAGACGGATAAAGATGAATATGAGAAAGCTATCTCAGAAATTAGACAACAAATTCGTCAGGGAAATACTTATCGAGTTAATTATACTGTACAACTTCATAATAGAATTAATTCGAATCTTTTTGAGCTTTACAATCGGCTAGTGATTGAACAAGATGCCAAATATAATTGTTATATTGAACATGATGATTTTGCCGTCTTATCAATGAGTCCAGAATTATTTTTTGAAAAAAATGGATCAAAATTGACAACACGTCCAATGAAAGGTACTGTTGCTCGTGGGATTAATGATGCGCAAGATTTTAGAAATAAACATTGGTTAGCTAATGATAGTAAGAATCGCTCTGAAAATATGATGATTATCGATCTTCTAAGAAACGATATGGGACGTATTTCAGAATTGGGAAGTGTAACAGTAAGTAAACTCTGTGATATCGAACAATATTCTAATGTTTGGCAAATGACTTCAACGATTGAAAGTCATTTGAAGAAAGATTTATCTCTATTTGATATTTTTAACGCCCTTTTTCCGTGTGGTTCCATAACAGGAGCACCTAAAATTTTGACAATGTCAATAATCAATCAGCTAGAACCTTCTCCACGAGGTGTTTATTGTGGTTCTATTGGAATATGTTTGCCTCACGCTGACAGAGCAATTTTTAACGTTGCTATTAGAACAATTCAGGCGAAAGACGATCAAGCAATCTATGGTGTTGGTGGGGGGATTACTTGGGATAGTGAATGGGAAAGTGAGTACAGAGAAACATGTGAAAAGAGTGCTTTTTTGTATAAATCACAGCCCACATTCGATATTTTAACAACTGCTAAGATTACACAAAAAAATAATTTTCCTTAAAGAGCATACAAAGCGTTTAAAAAGTTCGGCTCGATTTTTGGGATGACCTTTTTCTGAAACAGAATTTTTAGATAAAATTTCAGAATTGCTTAAGACACTAGATTTGTCTGATTATCGTCTAAGGGTATCACTTCATAAATTTGGTCAACTATCGTTTGAAGTGTCGATGTTGGAAGATTTACCCTCAACTTTTTTACAGCCTAAATTGGTTCAAAGAGAAGAAACGTGTGATTCACCCTTTACCTATTTTAAAACAAGTTATCGCCCTCATATTCCTAATTCTGATAAGGAACAAGTTTTCATTTCTAGTGATGACTATCTGCAAGAAACTTCAATAGGGAATATTATTTTAGAAATCGATGGGACTTATTATCCTCCGCCAGTTGAAGTTGGGATATTAGATGGCATATATAGGAAGTATTTAATTCAACAAGGAGAAGTAACTGAACGCTATTTAACAAAGACAGATTTGGAGAATGCTGACCATATTTATGTGTTTAATAGCGTTCGTGGTCTTTATGAGATTAGTGTCATATAAGTTTTATTTTTAAGAGAGCTGGGACAAACGTCTCAGCTTTTTTGATACTTTCTTAATTTTTAATCTCGCTATAAAAATTATTTATGGCTATCTATAAAAAATTTAGAGTACACGAGCGGGGTATAATTTTTTATAATATCTTTATAACGTTTGGAGGGATATTATGTTCAATTGGGAGTTTATTCGTGCGAATATTCCCTTGTATCAAGAGGCGTTGGTGCTGACGATTCGTCTAGCATTCTTTGGGATTTTAGGTGCTCTTGTTTTAGGACTTTTGATTAGTTTGATTAAATATTATAAGATTCCTGTTTTGAGTCAAATTTGTCAGGTTTACATTGAGCTATCACGTAACACGCCACTTTTGATACAGCTTTATTTTCTTTATTTTGGGTTGCCAAAGATTGGTATTGTTTTATCATCAGAGATATGCGCGGTTGTCGGCTTGATTTTTCTTGGTGGTTCTTATATGGCAGAATCATTTCGGTCAGGTTTGGAAGCTATTTCGAAAACGCAGTACGAAGTTGGTTTGAGTATCGGCTTAAAGCCAGTTCAAAATTTCTTTTATGTCATTTTTCCACAAGCTTTAGCTGTTTCTTTGCCATCGCTTGTTGCTAATGTTATTTTTTTGATTAAAGAAACGTCAGTTTTTTCAATTATTGCTTTAGCAGATTTGATGTATGTTGCAAAAGATTTGATTGGCTTGTATTACGAGACTGATGAGGCGCTGTTGATGTTGATTTTAGCATACTTGATCGTTCTTTTGCCAATTTCATTGGTAGCAAGATTGATTGAAAGGAGGTTACGTCATGCAGGATTCGGGGCTACAAGTGCTCTTTCAGGGAAATAATTTATGGCGGTTATTTCAAGGGGTGTTGGTAACGCTTAATATCTCTTTATTGTCAATTGTGATTTCGATTGTTTTCGGTTTTTTATTCGGTTTTGTAATGACCTCACATTTTCGTATCGTACGTGTCTTGGCTCAGATTTATTTGGAATTTATCAGAATCATGCCACAATTGGTGCTATTGTTTTTAGTTTATTTTGGTTTGGCACGAACATTTAATCTTAATTTATCGGGAGAAGTTGCGGCGCTTATTGTCTTTTCAATGTGGGGAATTGCTGAGATGGGTGACCTTGTTCGCGGAGCGCTAACCTCGCTACCCAAACATCAATTCGAAAGTGGGTTAGCTTTAGGGCTAACAAAAATGCAGTTATTCATTTATGTGATTATTCCGCAGATTTTACGGAGATTATTGCCACAAGCAGTTAATTTGATGACACGGATGATAAAAACAACGTCATTGATTGTCTTGATTGGAGTCGTGGAAGTGGTGAAAGTCGGACAGCAAATTATCGAAGCTAACCGTCTCACGGTACCAAGCGCAGCGATTTGGATATACGGACTGATATTCTTGATGTATTTTGCGGTTTGTTTTCCAATTTCACGATTGTCAATGTATTTAGAAAAAGTTTGGAAGGAGTAGAGCAGTTGAAACCGATTTTAGAAATTAGCGATTTAAAGAAATCCTATGGTGAGCACAATGTTTTGGATGATTTGTCGTTTTCAGTTGACGAAGGTGAGGTGCTAGTTATCCTAGGTCCGTCAGGCTGTGGAAAATCAACTTTGCTACGTTGCATTAACGGTTTGGAATCCATTCAATCGGGTGTTGTGAGCCTTGAGGGGGAAGAAATTTTAAATAACCCTAAAGAGTTACCTTTGATTCGCCAAAAAATTGGCATGGTTTTTCAATCTTATGACCTTTTTCCTCATTTGACCGTTTTGAAAAATCTCTTGCTGGCTCCAATCAGAGCACAAAAACACCCGCGAAAGGAAGTCGAAGCAGAAGCTTTAGAACTTTTGGAACGTGTTGGTTTGGCTGGTAGGGAAAACAGTTTTCCGCATGAATTATCAGGTGGACAAAAGCAACGTGTGGCGATTGTGAGGAGCTTGCTTTTGCATCCAAAGGTCATTTTATTTGACGAAGTGACAGCTTCGCTAGACCCTGAAATGGTTAGAGAAGTTTTGGAGTTGATTGGTGAATTGGCAAACGAAGGTCGAACCATGATCATTGTGACTCATGAGTTGCAATTTGCCAAAGCCATTGCTGACCGTATCATTTTTCTGGAAAATGGTCATATCGTTGAAGAAAATGATGCCAAGGCGTTTTTCACTCAACCTAAGACACAACGTGCACGTGACTTTTTAAATGTGTTTGATTTTTCAACGGTTGGTTAAGTTTTAGTGATTAATTATAAAAAGGAATTATATATGAAAATTGTAAAACGTTTTTTAGCGATTGTTAGTTTGTTAGTTGTGGTTTTGCTAGTCGGTTGTTCGACATCAAAATCCTCTTCTTCAACGTCATCTAGTAGTTCGTCATCAGGAAATACAGCAAAAGCTCGTACTCTAGATGAAATCAAAGAGAGCGGAACAATCAAGATTGGTGTCTTTTCTGATAAAAAGCCATTTGGCTACGTTGATGATAAGGGAGACTATCAAGGATATGATGTTTATTTTGCTGACCGCTTAGCCAAGGATTTAGGCGTGGATGTGAAATATGTCGCTGTTGACCCCGCTAGTCGTGTAGAATACCTGACATCGGCTAAGGTTGATATTATCTTAGCGAATTTTACAGTTACCGATGAACGTGCTGAACAAGTTGATTTTGCGCTTCCATATATGAAAGTTGCACTTGGGGTTGTCTCACCAAGCAGTCAATTGATTTCTTCTGTTGATGATTTGGAAGGAAAAACATTGATTGTCGGTAAAGGAACAACTGCTGAAACTTATTTTGAAAAGAATTATCCAAAAGTTAATTTATTAAAATATGACCAATATAGCGAAGCTTACCAAGCACTTCTTGATGGTCGTGGTGATGCTCTTTCAACTGATAATACAGAGGTTCTTGCTTGGGCATTGGAAAATAAAGGTTACGAAGTTGGAATTACAAGTTTAGGAGATACTGATACGATTGCTCCAGCTGTCCAAAAAGGAAATACAGAACTTCTTGACTGGATTAACAACGAAATCAAGACATTAGGCGAAGAAAACTTCTTCCATAAAGATTACGAAGAAACGCTTGAACCTGTTTATGGAGATGCAACTAACCCTGACGATTTGGTTGTCGAAGGTGGTAACGTAGATTAGTTTCAAATAACTAAAACAGAATTTAGTTTAAAGCTAGGTTCTGTTTTTTTAGAGAAAACTTACTTTGAAGAAAGTCTCAGGCTGAAGAAAAAGTCTTTTTTGATACTTCCCTTAGGTTTCTCGCTTTTTTATTTCTAGGCTCAGACCTCAAACCATCCAGTAGATGGTTTGAGTCGACGGCAGGTTCAATAATCCAGTGGACTATTGAAGGAATCCAAGGAATTCTTAAAACTCCCGAGATGTAGGAGAAACTTCGTTTCTCTTATCTGTAACCTTAAACAATCTCCCAGATTATTTAAGCGGCACAAAGTATCGTTTTTGTGCTTACTTCGTTCGCAAATAATCCTGAAATCGAACAGTGAGACAACAATTGTTTACAACTTATTTTGAGTTAAAAGTAAGTTTGTCTACATTCAGAAACTTTCTTTGAAGAAAGTCTGATTATCAAGCTTTTTAGCAATTTCTTGTGCTATAATAGAAGTGTTATTGTAAAGTCAAGACAGAAAGGATAAAACATAGACTAAAAATTCATTATGAAAAGATTTTGTTTGGAAATGACGGTTTTACTTTTCTTTTTTATGAGTATTTTTGGTCATATTGGGAAATTCACTAATGAATTATCAAGAAGCTTTAGATTGGATTCATGGCAAGTTAAAATTTGGAATTAAGCCTGGTTTGGAACGGATGGCTTGGATGTTGGAAGAACTTGGCAATCCTCAGACAAAGCTATCAGCTGTCCATGTTGTCGGAACGAATGGTAAGGGTTCGGTGACTAGCTATCTACAACATATTTTTTCACTAGCTGGTTATGAGGTTGGAACATTTACCTCTCCTTACATTGTTGATTTTCGTGAACGTATTAGTTTAAACGGTCAAATGATTTCAGAGACTGATTTTCTTGACTTGGTTGAGCGTGTTCGCCCAGTAGTGGAACGTTTGCCGCTTGAAACGACTTTAGAACCTGCGACAGAATTTGAAGTTATCACGGTCTTGATGTTTGAATATTTTGGGCATATGCACCCTGTTGACATTGCTTTTATCGAGGCAGGTATGGGTGGGCTTTATGATTCAACAAATGTTTTTAAAGCTTTAGCGGTTATTTGTCCTTCAATCGGTTTAGACCACCAGAATGTTTTAGGGCAGACTTATGCAGAAATTGCTGAGCAAAAAGCAGGTGTTCTGAAAGAACATGTTCCATTCATTTTTGCCACAGAACGTGATGATGTTCGTCAAGTTTTCCTCAAAAAAGCGCAAGCTTGTGGCAGCCAAACGTATGAATTTAAAAAGGATTTTTCGGTTAATGAAACTGAAAATGGCTTTGATTATCAAGGACAAGAAAATCTCGAGGATATTCGTTTAGCAATGCTAGGTAAACATCAGATTAGCAATGCTAGCCTTGCTATTACGGCTGCGTTGCTATTAAGTAAAACGTATCCAAAAGTCACCAAAGAAATTATCAAATATGGCTTGGCACAGACACATTGGGTTGGGCGAACAGAGCTTATGTTTCCAAATGTGATGATTGACGGCGCACACAATAATGAAAGCATTAAAGCTCTCGTTAATGTCATGCAGGCGTACAAGGACAAAAATTTGCACATTTTATTTGCAGCTATTGATACAAAACCGATTGACTCGATGTTAGCATTGCTTAGTCAACTAACGGATGTTGATGTAACGACGTTTGAGTATCACAATTCGCTTGCTTTGGAAAGTTACCCAGAACAATATCATAAAGTTCCAGATTGGAAGGACTGGGTTAAGCAAATCGATAGTGACAGTAAAGATGATTTTTACCTTATCACGGGGTCGCTCTATTTCATATCACAAGTACGTCCTGTGCTTTTGTCAAGACAGCAAAATTAAGCTATAATAGAAAAATAAAAAAGATTGGAAGAGATAATGGCAAATCAAGAAAAACTTGAAACAGCAGTTTACCAACTTTTAGAAGCCTTGGGAGAAAATCCTAAGCGTGAAGGGTTATTGGATACGCCAAAACGTGTTGCTAAAATGTACCAAGAGATGTTTTCAGGCTTAAATGAAGACCCAAAAGATCAATTTACAGCTGTTTTTACAGAAAATCATGATGAAGTAGTTTTAGTTAAAGATATCCCATTTTATTCAATGTGTGAACATCATTTGGTTCCCTTTTATGGAAAAGCTCATGTTGCTTATTTGCCAAGTGACGGTCGTGTGACTGGTTTGAGTAAGTTAGCGCGTGCCGTTGAAGTGGCTAGTAAACGTCCGCAATTGCAAGAGCGTTTGACTGACCAAGTTGCTACCGCACTTGAAGAAGCTTTGCATCCTAAAGGCATTTTTGTCATGCTTGAAGCAGAGCATATGTGTATGACAATGCGTGGTATCAAGAAACCTGGTAGTAAAACCGTAACAACTGTTGCAAAAGGTATTTTCAAAGAAAATCGTGAAGAACGAAATGAAATCTTATCACTGATTTTAGGAAAATAAGACCTTACTGGCACGTTAGCATATAAGGGGAGACATGATGAAAATTGGAAAACACGAGATTGACGGAACAGCTTGTATCATGGGGATACTTAATGTGACCCCAGATTCTTTTTCTGACGGCGGTTCTTACACTTCTATTGAAAATGCCCTTGCTCAGGCTGAAAAAATGATTGCAGCAGGAGCTAAGATTATTGATGTCGGTGGTGAATCAACTCGCCCAGGCAATACTTTCGTTGAAGCAGAAGAAGAAATTAATCGTGTTGTTCCTGTTATCAGAGCGCTTAAAGAACGTTTTAATGTATTGGTGAGTATTGATACATATAAAACTGAAACAGCACGGGCTGCCTTGGAAGCAGGTGCTGATATTTTAAATGACGTTTGGGCTGGTCTTTATGACGGAAAAATGCTGGCGCTGGCAGCTGAGAAAAATGTTCCTATCATTTTGATGCATAATCAAGAGGAAGAAAAATACGATAATATCACTAAAGAAGTTTGTGATTTTTTAACAGAACGTGCCCAAGCTGCTTTGGACTCAGGCGTTACGCTTGAAAATATTTGGATTGACCCAGGGTTTGGTTTTGCCAAAAACGAGGCACAAAATATCGAATTGCTAAAAGGATTAGATGCGGTTTGTAAGCTCGGTTATCCAGTTCTTTTTGGAATTTCACGTAAACGTACGGTTGATTATTTGCTTAGTGGGGGAACGTTAGCTGCCGACCGTGATATGGGAACAGCTGCTTTATCAGCTTGGGCTGTCTTAAAAGGTTGCCGAATTGTTCGTGTACATAACGTTGACGTTAATCGTGACATTGTTAAAGTGATTAGTCAACTGAGTTGAAAGGGGTAGGAGAGAAGTTATCTTTGCCACTGGGGAGGGTTTCTTCTTTTCTGATTGATTACTAATATGGATAAAATACATTTAAAAGGTTGCCGTTTTTATGGCTACCATGGAGCGTTCGCTGAAGAACAAACGCTTGGTCAGATTTTTGTCGTTGATTGCACCTTGTCTGTTGATTTACAAAAAGCATCACAGTCTGATGTGCTAGAAGATACTGTTCATTATGGACTGGTTTTTGAAACGATAAAAAGACAAGTTGAAGAAGAACGCTACGCTTTAATTGAACGTTTGGCAGGAGCAATTTGTCAAGATATTTTTGAACAATTTCCTCCAGTTCAAGCCATTAACATTAAGATTTTTAAAGAAAATCCGCCAATCAATGGGCATTATGATGCGGTTGGTATTGAGTTAGAACGGGAGCGCGCATGACAAAGGTTTATTTGAGCTTAGGAAGCAATATCGGCGATAAAAAAGCTTATTTACTGGCTGCGCTTGAACGCTTAGAACAATTAGAACAGACTTCTGTGACGTCGGTCTCTTCATTTTATGAAACAGCAGCATGGGGAAAGACAGACCAAGATGATTTTTTGAATAGTTGTTGTGAGCTCGAGACAGATTTGACGCCGCAAGAATTATTACTTGCTTGTCAAAACATCGAAAAAGAGCTGAAGCGTGTTAGGCATGAACATTGGGGACCTCGTACCATTGATATCGACATTCTGTTGTATGGTAATGAGACGATTGCTACTGAAAATTTGAGCGTTCCGCACCCTTACATGACAGAACGGGCTTTTGTTTTGGTACCGTTAGAGGAAATCGCTCCGCAACTTCAACTTAATGGACAATCAATTTCATCTTATCTGGCGCATTTAAATGTCCAAGAGGTCCGAAAACTTCTGGTTTAACTATCGTCAAAAGCTGATTTTTTTGATATAATTAAGGTCGGCTTTATGCCGATTTTTTAGTAGTGAGTTCAAGTGATTTTAACAACATGCGCCCACTATTTTATTAAAGAATTGTAGAGTTGGAAGAAATGTTAGAATTTTTAAATGAAGAATTAAAAGGAATCGATATTCGTGTTGACGAACCGCTAAAAAAATACACCTATACGAAAGTCGGTGGTCCAGCGGATTATTTGGCTTTTCCGCGAAATCGTTACGAGTTAGCACGAATTGTTACATTTGCTAATAAAAATAATATTCCATGGATGGTGCTAGGAAATGCTAGTAACATCATCGTGCGTGATGGTGGTATTCGTGGCTTTGTTATTATGTTTGATAAACTTAACACTGTTACGGTCAATGGTTATGTGATTGAAGCAGAAGCAGGAGCTAATTTAATTGAAACGACGCGCATTGCTAAATTCCATAGCTTGACAGGCTTTGAATTTGCTTGTGGTATCCCTGGTAGCATTGGTGGCGCTGTGTTTATGAATGCTGGCGCTTATGGTGGTGAAATTTCACATATCTTGGTCTCAGCGCAAGTGATTACTAAAGAAGGTGAAATCAAGACAATTGAAGCTCGTGATATGAAGTTTGGCTATCGTCATTCAGCTGTTCAAGATAGTGGTGATGTGGTCATTTCAGCAAAATTTGCCTTAAAACCAGGTGATTACGTTTTAATCGAACAAGAAATGGCACGTTTAACTCATTTACGTGAGTTAAAACAACCTCTAGAATACCCGTCATGTGGTTCTGTTTTTAAACGTCCCGTTGGACATTTTGCTGGACAATTAATTAGCGAAGCAAATTTAAAAGGTCACCGTATTGGTGGTGTTGAAGTTAGTAAAAAACACGCTGGCTTTATGGTAAATGTGGCTGATGGTAATGCACAAGACTATGAGGACTTGATTGCTCATGTCATTGACACAGTTGAACAAAATTCTGGCGTTCGTTTAGAGCGTGAAGTCCGAATTATCGGCGAAAAGAAACGTTAAAGAAGCTCCAAGGAGGTTTTATGAGAATTGACTAATCCAATTATTGCGTTTAAAAACGTATCAAAAGTATTTGAAGATAACGGTACTGTTGTTTTAAAGGACATTAATTTTGAACTTGAAGAAGGAAAGTTTTATACACTACTTGGTGCTTCAGGATCAGGAAAATCAACGATTTTGAATATCATTGCTGGGCTTTTAGATGCGACGACAGGAGATGTTTATCTCGACGGTCAACGTATCAATGATATTCCTATTAATAAACGTGATGTCCATACCATTTTTCAAAATTACGCGCTTTTCCCACATATGAATGTTTTTGAAAATGTCGCTTTTCCTCTTAAATTAAAAAAAGTTGATAAAAAAGAAATCGAACGTCGTGTGGAAGAAGCTCTTAAAATAGTGCGTTTGGCTGGTTTTGAAAAACGTCCGATTCAGAAATTGTCTGGTGGTCAACGCCAACGTGTGGCGATTGCGCGTGCGATTATAAATGAACCGCGTGTCGTTTTACTTGACGAACCTTTATCAGCCTTAGATTTGAAGTTACGGACAGAAATGCAATATGAGCTGCGCGAGCTGCAACAACGTTTAGGAATTACCTTTGTTTTTGTCACTCATGACCAAGAAGAAGCCTTGGCTATGTCAGATTGGATTTTTGTCATGAATGACGGTGAAATCGTGCAATCTGGGACACCTGTTGATATTTACGATGAACCAATTAACCACTTTGTGGCGACTTTCATTGGGGAATCAAATATTTTACCAGGGACAATGATTGAAGATTATTTGGTTGAGTTCAATGGCAAACGTTTTGAAGCCGTTGATGGTGGAATGCGTCCAAATGAAGCTGTTGAAGTGGTTATTCGCCCAGAAGATTTGCAAATCACTTTGCCAGAAGAAGGAAAATTACGTGTTAAAGTTGATACACAGCTTTTCCGTGGTGTTCACTATGAGATTATCGCTCATGACGAATTAGGAAACGAATGGATGATTCATTCAACTCGTAAAGCGATTGAGGGCGAAATTATTGGGCTTGATTTTACGCCTGAAGATATCCATATCATGCGCCTTAACGAGACAGAAGAAGAATTTGATGCCCGTCTGGAAGAATATGTCGAAATGGAAGAACATGAAGATGGCTTGATTCATGCGATTGAGGAGGAACGAAATGAAGAAAAACTCTAGTTTCTTCTCAATTCCTTATGTGCTATGGTTGCTTCTTTTTGTCATTGCCCCTGTGATTATGATTCTTTGGCAGTCCTTTTTCGACATTCGAGGTCATTTTACCCTTGATAATTATAAAACCTTTTTTAGTTCATGGACGTACATTCGTATGAGCTTCAATTCGATTTTATATGCTGCCATTATCACATTGGTGACCTTGCTTATCTCTTACCCAACAGCTTATTTTTTGACACGTTTGAAACATAAGCAACTCTTGTTGATGTTGGTTGTATTGCCGACATGGATTAACCTTTTGCTGAAAGCTTATGCTTTTATGGGAATTTTCGGGCAACAAGGTGGTGTCAATGCGTTTTTGAGCTTTGTTGGTATTGGACCTAAGCAAATTCTGTTCACAGATTTTTCTTTTATTTTTGTTGCCTCATATATTGAAATTCCGTTTATGATTTTGCCGATTTTCAATGCGCTTGATGACATTGATAGCAATCTTATCAATGCTAGTCGAGATTTGGGGGCAAATGAATTACAAACCTTTGTCAAAGTTGTTTTTCCTTTATCGCTTAACGGCGTGAGAAGTGGTGTTCAGTCAGTATTTATCCCAAGTTTGAGCTTGTTCATGCTGACACGCTTGATTGGTGGTAATCGTGTGATTACTCTTGGTACAGCCATTGAGCAACACTTCTTGACAACACAGAATTGGGGTATGGGTTCAACCATTGGTGTGATTTTAATCATGGCAATGTTGGCTACGATGTGGGTGACTAAGGAGAGAAGAAAATGAAAAAAATTGCCAATCTTTATTTGACACTGGTCTTTATCATCCTTTATATTCCAATTGGTTATCTGATTTTTTATTCTTTTAATCAAGGCGGAGATATGAATGGCTTTACTGGTTTTACCTTAGAGCATTATTCGGAAGTGTTTGCGGATAGTCGTTTGATGCTGATTCTCATTCAAACTTTCTTTTTGGCGTTTTTGAGTTCCATTTTAGCAACAGCTATTGGGACATTTGGTGCGATTTTCATCTACCAAGCACGCCGAAAACATCAGCACACCATTCTTTCAATGAATAATATTCTTATGGTAGCACCTGATGTGATGATTGGGGCAAGTTTCCTGATTCTCTTTACCCGTTTAGCAGAGCTATTTCATTTCAATCTTGGTTTTATGACAGTTTTGCTTAGTCACATTGCTTTTTCTATTCCAATTGTGGTGTTAATGGTTTTGCCACGTTTGAAAGAAATGAATGACGACATGATTAACGCTGCTTATGATTTAGGAGCAACACCTTGGCAAATTTTAAAAGAAGTCATGTTGCCATATTTGACGCCAGGAATTATTTCAGGTTTCTTCATGGCGTTTACCTATTCATTGGATGATTTTGCAGTAACCTTTTTTGTAACGGGTAATGGTTTTTCAACCCTATCTGTCGAAATCTATTCACGAGCACGCCGTGGTATTTCTCTAGAAATTAACGCTCTTTCAACGATTGTCTTTCTTTTTAGTATTTTGCTTGTAATCGGTTATTACTTTATTTCGCAAGATAAGGGGGATCGTGATGCGTAGATTATATTCTTTTGTATTGGGCGTGATTGCGGTCACACTTGTTTTGTTTGGCGTTTCTGTTTACATGCAAAAGACGACAAGTTCTACAAGTCAATCGGATAAACTGGTTATTTACAATTGGGGAGATTATATTGACCCTGATTTGATTACAAAATTTACGGATGAAACAGGAATTGAAGTTCAGTACGAAACGTTTGATTCCAACGAATCGATGTACACCAAGATAAAACAAGGTGGAACGACTTATGATGTCGCTGTGCCGTCAGATTATATGATTGATAAGATGAGAAAAGAAAATCTTCTTATCAAGTTAGATAAGTCAAAAATTACAGGCTTGGAAAATATCGGTGACGAATTTCTTGGGCTAAGCTTTGATGAAAACAACGATTATTCTATCCCATATTTCTGGGGAACATTGGGCATTGTGTATAATGACACCATGGTAGAAAACGCGCCAGAGCATTGGTCAGACCTCTGGAATTCGGAATACACCAACGACATCATGCTTGTTGACGGAGCGCGTGAAGTTATGGGGATTGGGCTTGGAACGTTAGGATATAGTCTTAATACCAAGTCATTGTCAGAGTTAAATGCTGCTTCTCAGAAATTAGACGATTTAACTCCAAATATCAAAGCTATTGTCGGCGATGAAATGAAAGGATACATGATTAATGGTGATGCTGCTATTGGAGTGACTTTCTCTGGTGAAGCTAGTGAAATGCTTGATTCTAACGAACACCTGCATTATGTCGTGCCTAGTGAGGGGTCAAATCTTTGGTTTGATAATTTGGTTATTCCAAAAACAGCCAAACATATCGACGAAGCTTACGCTTTTATCAATTTCATGTTGAGACCTGAAAATGCTGCGCAAAATGCGGAATACATTGGTTATTCGACACCAAATGACGCTGCCAAAGAATTGTTACCAGATAACGTTAAAAATGACCAAGCCTTTTACCCTTCTGAAGAAACCATTGAAAACCTTGAAGTTTATGATAATCTCGGACAAAAATGGTTAGGGATTTATAATGACCTCTATCTACAATTTAAAATGTATCGTAAATAATGATTTTAGGAAGTTGAGACGAAGTGCTCAGCTTCTTTTGATTGCATCTAGAAAAGTTATCTTAGTTTTGATAAAATAATAGTGACTAATATTTCAGGAAAATCGTAAACGTTGTAAAAAGTTTGTTGCATTTGAGAAATTAAGGAGTTTTATATGGATAGTTATCATCGAGAATATGAATTTTCGCTTTCCTCTATTCTCAGTTTTGTTTGGCGGGGGATTGTGGTTGGCTGCGTGTCAGGTATTGTGGTTAGCTTATTTCGCCTTTTGATTGGTTTCATTTCTGCCAAAGTTGTCAATTATTATGAATTATCACACGAACAGCCAAGTTTTTTAATTCTCATTTTGGGAATGACTTTGTTCATTGTTGTTGCCATTGGCTTTTTGATTAAATCCGATTCTGACATCAAAGCTTCTGGGATTCCTCATGTCGAAGGGGAATTGAAAGGATTGCTTCACCCAGATTGGTGGTCTGTTCTCTGGAAGAAATTTGTCGGTGGTGTCTTAGCGATTTCAATGGGATTTATGCTTGGGCGTGAAGGACCAAGTATTCAGTTAGGTGCCATGGCAGGAAAAGGTGTTGCCAAATCTTTAAAAGCAGAACGCATGGAGCAACGTGTTTTGATTGCGAGTGGTGCGGCAGCAGGCTTATCGGCAGCCTTTAATGCTCCGATTGCAGGTTTGCTTTTTGTTATCGAAGAAATCTATCATCATTTTTCACGTTTGGTTTGGATTACCGCTTTAGTCGCCAGTTTAGTTGCTAATTTTATTTCGCTTAATATTTTTGGTTTGACGCCAGTTCTTGATATGCCAGGAGATTTGGCGGTATTGCCATTGAAGCACTATTGGATTTTACTATTGCTAGGTGCTTTTTTAGGCGTTATGGGATATGTTTATGAAAAAACGACTTTGAAGGCAACTATCATCTACGACTTTCTAGGAAAATTGTGTCACATTCCAAGTCATTTTTATGGTATCTTTGCTGCTATTTTAATCTTGCCAATCGGCTATTTCTATCCGCAATTGCTAGGTGGCGGAAATGGCTTGATTACTTCGTTATCGACAAGTCACCTGACTCTTATGATTGTTTGCCTATACTTTATCATCCGCTTTGTGTGGAGTATATTGAGTTACTCAAGTGGACTTCCTGGTGGAATTTTTCTTCCGATTTTGACTTTGGGAGCACTTTTGGGCTTTGGTTTTGGGCTATTTTTTGAACAATTCGGTTTGTATTCTAGTCATTATTTGTCCTTGTTTGTCGTTTTAGGAATGGCGGGCTATTTTGGGGCGATTTCAAAAGCGCCACTGACAGCAATGTTTTTAGTAACTGAAATGGTTGGTGATTTCCGTCAATTGATGACGATTGCCGTGGTAACTTTGGTTGCATATATCGCAATGGATTTGTTAAAGGGTGAGCCAATCTATGAAGCTTTACTTGCTACACTTTCTGTGCCACAAGATAGAGAGGTCATCGAACCAACGTTGATTGAATTAACGGTTTCCGATAAAATTGCTGGAAAATACGTCAGAGACTTGACACTTCCTAAAAATGTTCTTATTACGACTCAAATTCATGCCAAAAAATCAGAAGTGGTATCAGGTAATACACGCTTAAATGCAGGCGCTACAATCTTTTTGGTGGTCAATGAGCCAGAAATAGGGAAAGTCAGAGAATTGCTAATGTAATTTGAACGATGAAAGAATTTATGAATCCCCTTTCATTTTGCAAAAAGTTTTGGTACAATGGGAGAAGGTAAGAGGATTGTTACTGGTTAAGCAGGCAAAACCTAGTATGCATTTAGAGATTGTGTTAAAACGCAGTGCTTTTTGTGTACGCTAGTTTTGCCTTTTCTTTCCGGATTCTTTTGAGGAGTAGTAGAAGATGAAAATTGATAAAGTCTATAATAACAATGTTGTTTTGGCTAAAGGGGATGACGGAGAGGAATTCATTGTCATGGGAAGAGGGCTTGGTTTTCAAAAAAAGCCAGGTGATGAAATCGATACTGCTTTAGTTGAAAAGATGTTTGTTATGCAGGACAAGAGATACTGAAAGGTGGAGTCTCTTAGCGATGGCAGTATTAGTTAACTTTTTGGTATGGTATTGTGTGATTTTCTGGCGGACAGGCTTTGAGATTTGGCAATGTTTCTTGACTAAGCTAGTCTCAGAAACCGTCACACGACGACAGCCCTTACATTGAAAGCGTCGCTTCTTGAGTTTGAGGACCGTTGGTATGCCTTGGACGTCAAGGATTGGGATGGTAGAGGCTCGTTGAAAGTCATACTTGCTCATCTGACTTTTGCAGTGAGGGCAGAGTGGAGGCTGATAGTCTAGGCTAGCCTCAATCGTGATGTGGGTATCAGCCTTAAAAACCGTCTTGATTTTAATATTTTTGTCTTTTAATCCGATGAGTTCTGTGGTATTCTTAAGTTGTTCCATAAGGTGTTCCTAATGATGGTTTAGTCGCTTTTCATTATAAGTCTTATGGGGCTTTTTTGATACACTGAAAAAGCTCCATAATCTCTGTGGGGGATTTACCCACTACAGAAATTATAGAGCCAAATTTTTTTGTAAAAATTTTTTAAAAAAGCGCTTGTAGAACATAAAAACGCATGCTATACTATGAATTGTTAAAAGAATTGTTACTGGTTAGCAGGCAAAACCTAAATGAATACAAGATAATTTTAGCGTTACCGCATGGGCGCAAGAAATTGTTTGGTATTTGTTTAGGTTTTTTCTGTTGTTTAAAACCAGAAAAGAGAAAGGAACCAGATATGGCTAAAAAAGACTATACAGAGTTGGCAAAGGACATTGTCGCTCACGTTGGTGATAAAGATAATGTCGTTAAGTTGGTTCACTGTGTTACACGCTTACGTTTCACATTGAAAGATGAAAGCAAAGCTGATGACGAATACCTTAAACAACGTGATGGTATCGTAACTGTTGTTAAGGCAGGTGGACAATATCAAGTTGTTATCGGAAATCACGTTCCTGATGTTTATGATACTGTTCTTCAAGTGAGTGGTATTCCAGGTGAAGGTGGTATTGATGTCAACAAAGATGATGGACCAAAAGGAAATCTTCTTGACCGCTTTATTGCACTTGTATCTGGGCTTTTCCAACCAATGCTTGGTGTTCTTTCTGCGGCAGGTATGTTGAAAGGTGTTGTTGCTATTCTTGCAGCATGTGGGGTTTCTGAAACAAGTGGTCTTTATATCATTCTACATGCTGCTGGTGATGGTTTCTTCCAATTCTTGCCTTTGATTTTGGCAATCACAGCTTCTAAGCGTTTCAAAATGAACCAATTCACAGCGCTTGCTTTAGGATTTGCCTTGGTTTATCCTGGCATTGCTTCAAGTTTTGCTAATGGTAATGTTAATTTCTTGGGATTTCCAGTTATTTTCCCTACCTCTAGTTATCTATCAACAGTATTGCCAATCATCTTGACAGTTTATGTTGGTTCTAAAATTGAACATCTCTTTAAGAAAATCGTTCCTGATGTTGTTAAAGTTTTCGTTGTTCCATTCTTTGTACTTTTGATTACTGTTCCATTAGTATTCTTAATGATTGGACCAGTAATGAACTGGGCTTCTGATTTAATCGGTGTTATCTTCACAGGTATTTACAATATCAGCCCAATTTTATATGGATTGATTCTTGGTGCTTTGTGGCAAGTATTGGTTATGTTTGGTCTTCATTGGGGACTTGTGCCACTTGCAATTTTGGAATTACAACAAAACCCTCCAGGTGTAATCCTTGTTGCTTCAATCGCTATCTGTTTCTCACAAGCAGGTGCATTGCTTAACATTATGATTCGTACAAAAGAATCTAAAGTTCGTGAATTAGCTATTCCAGCATTTATTTCAGCACTCTTTGGTGTAACTGAACCTGCTATTTACGGGGTTACACTCCCAATGCGTATTCCATTTTACATTTCATGTGGAGTATCTGGTATTATTGGTGCGCTAACTATGTTCTTTAATGTTTATGGATATAGCGTTGGTGCAATGGGAGTTTTCCAATATCCTTCATACGTAAATCCAGCAAATGGTGATATGTCTGGTATGTGGGTAATGATTGCTCTATCTGCTCTTGCTGTTCTCCTCTCATTTGCAGTTCAAATGTTTGCTCCGGTCCCTTACCTTTACGGTGGTGCAAAAGATGCCTCTGCTACAACTGAAGAAAAAGTAGTAGAACCTGTTAATGATTTAAAAGAATTAAAACAAGAAATTATTGCTAGCCCAATGATGGGTGATATTGTTAAACTCGAAGATGTTCCTGATGAAGTTTTTGCTTCAGGAGCTATGGGTAAAGGTATTGCTATCAACCCAGCAGAAGGTACTGTTTTTGCACCAGCAAATGGTGAAGTGACACTTGTTTTCCCAACTGGTCATGCCATTGGTATGCGTACTGAAAATGGCGCTGAACTCTTGATTCACGTTGGTATGGATACTGTATCTTTGGAAGGAAAAGGTTTTAAAACATATGTTGAAGTTGGTGATAAAGTCCAAGTAGGACAAAAATTGTTAGAATTTGATTTGGCAACCATTCGTGAAGCAAACTTACCTGTCATTTCTCCGATCATTGTGACAAATTCAGCTGATTTTGATGATGTTTTGACAACACAAGAAGCACGTGTTAACACAGGAGATTATCTCTTGACAACACTTGCATAATTAAGTTAAAAGGAACGCTGTCTGAACTGCACCCCAAAAGTTAGACAACAAATCTAACTTTTGGGGTGTTTTTCTATGAAATTAAGTTATGAAGATAAAATTGAAATCTATCGCTTACGACAATCTGGTTGGACATGGTCTAAAATCAGTCAAACATTTAATATTAGTAAGTATAACCTTCAATACATGGTCCGTCTTATTGATATACACGGATTGGAAAGCGTTTGTAAAAGGAAAAATAGGTATTATTCTCCTGAACTAAAGCAAGAAATCATAAAAGAAGTTCTGATGAAAGGTAGGTCTCAGCTAGAGGTTTCTCTAGATTATGGATTACCAAATAAGGGAATGCTTCCTAATTGGATAGCGCAATACAAGAAAAACGGGTATACTATTCTTGAGAAATCAAGAGGGAGACCTGTAAAAATGGGACGCAAACCAAAGAAAAAACTTGAAGAAATGACTGAATTAGAGCGTCTTCAATATGAAAATGAGTACCTTAGAGCGGAGAATGCCGTACTAAAAAAGTTGAGAGAACTCCGATTGAGGGACGAAGCAAGGCTCAAAGAGCAACAGAAATCATTCAAGGACTAATCAATGTATTTGATTTAAGAATCCTACTTAATATTTTGAAGTTGTCTCGATCAACCTACTATTATCAGGTTAAACGTCTAACCCAGGTAGATAAAAACAAAGAATTAAAAGAAGCTATTCAAAATATTTATTCTGAGAACAAAGGGAGATATGGTTACCGTAGAATTCACCTCGAACTTAAAAATCGAGGCTATAAAGTTAACCATAAGAAAGTTCAACGTCTGATGACAGAACTTGGTTTGAAAGCTAGAATCCGTGCGAAACGTCGCTATAACTCTTATAAAGGTGAGGTCGGCAAGAAAGCTGATAATCTCATTAAGCGTCAATTTAAAGCTGCCCAACCACTTAAGAAGTGTTATACCGATGTAACAGAGTTTTCAATTCCTGCTAGTGATCAAAAATTGTATCTATCACCAGTTCTTGATGGCTTTAACAGTGAGATTATTGCATACAATTTATCTACCTCGCCAAACTTACAACAACTTAAAACAATGCTTTCCGAGGCTTTTCCTGAACAAACTTATCAGGACACTATTTTACATAGTGACCAAGGATGGCAATATCAACACACTTACTACCATCATTTTCTTGAGGAGCATGGAATGAGACCGTCCATGTCGCGTAAAGGAAATAGCTTAGACAACGGCATGATGGAATCTTTCTTTGGAACATTGAAGACAGAAATGTTTTATGGGTTTGAGAAGGAATTTACTTCTCTCGAAACATTGAAAACAGCTATTTCAGAATATATCAACTACTACAACACTAAACGAATCAAACTTACATTAAAAGGACTAAGTCCTGTGCAATACAGAACTCAATCCTTAACTTAAATATTTAGTCTAACATTTGGGGGTCACTTCAGTCAGGCGTTCTTTTTTGACTGGAAAAATTTTTTGATGCTTACTGGGAAGTGACTTCTTGTGGAATGACATGTCAAAGTTTTGAGTCTGAAGTCTTTAAACTTCAATTCATTGCAACTAAAAACACTAATCATGCTTAGTGTCATCCTTAGTGTTTTGTTGTTAATTTTTGAGATGTCGTGATGGGTGAGGTCCGATGTAGTGGGCTTTTTTGAATTGTTTGCGGTATTGGCTCGGTGTGAGTTCGTAGTAACGTTTGAATTGTCGATTGAAATTAGATAAGTTGTTAAAGCCAACAGTGGTAGCAATTTCTAAAATTGGGTCAGCCGTGTTGATTAATAAGTCGCAAGCTTTGTTCAAGCGAACTTGAATGATAAATTCGGTGCAAGATATGCCAGCGTGTTGTTTAAAGACTGCCATAAAGTGCGTTTTGCTGTAACCCATAAATTGTGAAAGAAAATCAATCGAGAGATTTTTTTGATAATTATTGTTAATGTAATCAATCAATTCACGAATTTGCTCGTTTTTGCGGTAAGCATCATCAGTATTTTTACGTAATACATAATGGTAATAAAAGAGAAGATAAAAGAATTCATTTAATTTTGATTTGAGTAGCAGTTCAAAATGACGTCCCTCGTTTTTAGAAAGCTCAAAAATGGTAAAGAGACATTCTTTGATATCCTCGTACCCTTTCATTCCTGGTTGAATGCGTGGGACAAATTTGTAGAGACTGGTTTGCAACGGTTGCAAATACCTTAGACTGACTTGGTCAACGGTAGAATGTCCAATCATATCGAGGTGGAATCGGAAAGTATCAGTGACGTGTTTTTGATTTTCAAGTGGGTGAATCGAATGCATTCCATTTGGACGAATGAGGATAATATCACCTGCTTGACTGTTAAAATAATCATAATCAATGTGGAAACGAGCCGATCCTTCGTAGACATAATTGATTTCAATTTCTGGGTGCCAATGGAAAAGGATGTCAGGACGCCCATGTTCAACAACCGTACTGTAATAATCATAAGGCAAGAGATGTTTGGTTTCATCTATTTTTATTTCCAATGGGTTAGTATTATTTTTCATATATCCATCATCCAATCATAGTATAGTATTATTATGTAATATTATTATATCAAAATCGACTAAAAATTTGAAATGGATATTTTAATTTTTTCCGAAAATTTTCTTTTTAATATCGTGTTAAAGTACCATAATCTGAAAGGATAATGTTAGCACTGTGATAGACAAAACATTATAATTTAGGTGAATCATGACCAAGACCTCTCAAAACAGATAGCAGGGCTGGCGTGATTTAAGTGTTTGGCAAACACACCTCTTATACCCTTACAAACTCCGCAAAGACAACGCAAACTCCTTTGTTTTAGTCGAAGTTTTTGTTTTTTTGAGTCAAAAATATTACCGATATTGTCAGAAAATTTCATGAAATGATTGGTTTCTTTAGCTATTTTGACTTAAAAGTAGTAGAATAAAAGGGTAAACAATTGTTATAAAAATCGTTCAAGGAGGAATTATCATGGATGAGTTGAAAAAAGTCTTGTTAGCTGGTATTGGTTTGACTTCAATGACTTTGGAAAAAGCTGGCGCTTTTGTCAAAGAATTGGTTGAAAAAGGTCGCTTGACCGTTGAAGAAGGCAAAGAATTGCAGTCTGAATTAAAACGAAAAGGCGAAGATGAAGCAAAAGAATTACTTGACCAATTGGATGTTAAAACGAAAACTGTTCAATATGCTACTAAAGAAGATGTTTCTCGTCTTGAAGATAAATTGGATGCGCTCTTGAAACAATCAGCATCTGATGATAAATATTAGGATGATTTATGTCACATAAGCGCTTAAGAGAAATCATTAGAGTTTTTAGCTCGGTCGGTTTAACAACGCTAAAAGAAAAAGGAAAACCTATCGAGGACAAATTAACACCTCGTAAATTACGTTTAGCTTTCGAGAAATTAGGTCCTAGTTTTGTCAAAATCGGACAAATTCTTTCAACGAGAAGTGATTTATTTCCTGAGGCTTATATTAGAGAATTAAGCAAGCTGCAAAGTGATGTTCTTCCATTACCGCAAGAGGTTGTCATGGAGGCAATTGCGGCAGAGTTACCATTACCCATTTCGGAAGTTTTTGCGGGCATTTCGTCAGAAGCTTTGGCAAGTGGCTCGATTGCTCAGACACATCGAGCTACTTTGCTTAATGGCAAAGAAGTTGTTGTCAAGATTCAGCGACCGCATTTGCCAGAAATTATCGAAGAAGATTTAGAATTGTTGATTGGCTTGTCGCGGTGCATTCCCAAGGCAATGTTGCCCATGGTTAATTTATCAGAGGTTTTGCAGCAGCTCAAGGATAGCTTGACGAAAGAAATCGATTTTCGTAATGAAGCGCAAGCGATGATTACTTTTGCTGAGTTAAATCAATCAATAAAATGCATTGCCATTCCTGAAGTTTTTGACGAATATACCACACCACGTATGGTTGTTGAGGAGTATATTTCAGGAATTCCTATCAATCATTATGAAGAATTGATTAAAGCTGGCTATGATTTGGAAGACATTGGTAAGAAGCTGATGCTAAGTTTTATCAAACAAGTCTTTAAAGACGGCTATTTTCATGGTGACCCACACCCAGGAAATCTCTTTATTTCTGAAGGAAAAATTTATTTTATTGACTTTGGAATTATGGGAAACCTGGAAAATGACATGCGCGTGGCGTTAAATGATATTCTTTACAGCTTTACGGCACAAGATGTCGAAGGGATGATGCAAGGCATTTTGTCTGTCACAAGTTTTGATACTTCAATAAATAAAATAGCGCTTAGCCAAGATGTTGAACGAATGCTGGCGAAATATTCTAGTTTGGATTTGGGTGTCTTATCTATCACAGATTTATTGGAAGATTTGCTAGACGTTTTCGTCAAAAATGGCTTGAAGGCTTCGCCGCAGATTACGATTTTGGAAAAAGCTGCGCTACAAATTGAAGGAATTTTCCGTGAATTAGCCCCAGAAGTTGACTTAATGACGCTTGCTAAAAATTATTTCTTAGAAAATATGGGACCTGACATGTTAAAACAGGCCCTGAACAAGGAAACGTTACTGATTGAGTTCTTTTATCAATTGAAAAATGGGAAAAATATTCCACGTCGGCTTAATCAGTTACTTGAACAGATGCTCAATGGTCGGATTTTAATCAATCATGACATTTATGATTATAAAAATCGTATTAAGACCGTCAGTCAAATAGTTAATCGCTTTGTTGTGAGCATTTTATTTCTGTCAGTTATGTTAACCGCAGCTCTGCTTAGTTTTAATGTCGCAATGCAAGAAATTTCCAAATTTCTTTTTGGTCTTGCTGCTATTTTATTGGTGTGGGAGCTTGTCTTGATGTTCAAACATAAATAAAGATGTCAACAATTTCCTAATAACTTAGGAAATTTTTCTATTCTCATTTTTGTAACCGCTTGCTATAATAGTCTTGTATTAATCGAGGAGGTTATGTTATGTCTAAATTACCGGAAAACTTTTTATGGGGTAGCGCAGTTGCTGCTCATCAACTTGAAGGTGGTTGGCAAGAAGGTGGCAAAGGTTTAAGCGTTGCTGATGTGATGACCGATGGGCGCCATGGTGTCGCACGTGAGATTACTGACGGTGTTATCGAAGGAAAATATTATCCAAACCATGAAGCGATTGATTTTTATCATCGTTACAAGGAAGATATTGCCTTGTTTGCTGAAATGGGTTGTAAATGCTTCTGTACGTCGATTGCATGGACACGGATATTCCCAAATGGTGATGAATTGGAGCCAAATGAAGCTGGTTTGCAATTCTATGATGATTTGTTTGATGAATGTTTGAAATATGGCAATGAACCAGTTGTGACCTTGTCACATTTTGAATTGCCTTTCCATTTGGTGAAAGAATACGGTGGCTTCACCAATTGTAAAGTAATTGATTTCTTTGTCCGTTTTGCTGAAACGTGTTTCCGTCGTTACAAAGACAAAGTCAAATATTGGATGACGTTTAATGAGATTAATAACTAAGCCAATTACCAAGAAGATTTTGTACCGTTTATGAATTCTGGGATTGTTTATAAAGAAGGCGATGACCGCGAAGCGATTATGTATCAAGCGTTGCTTTGATAGCTTTTTGAATCTCTTCTTGATTGGTAACGTCAAGTTTTAATTTCAAAATTTGATCGTGGTCAAACTCATCAAGGTAGCTTAGTTGTTCTGGTTTACGAGCGGTAGCAACAAGATTGACATCATCTTTTTGAGCTAATAAACGTGCCAATTCTTTTCCGAAACCAGTTGAAGTACCAGTGATAAACCATGCTTTTGTCATCATAAATTCCTCCGTAAATTTGATGACTTTATTATAAAAATTGTGCCGATTTATTTTGGTAGTTTTCCACGCTTTTTGGTAAAATTTTAGTAGAAATAGAAAAAATTCTACTTCTCAAGTATTTTAATACCATTATTTTTAGTACAATTTTCTTAGAGACTAGATGAAAGAGAGGTGGTCTAAAATGTCTGATGCTGTTACTCGAAAACAAATTGATTACCAAGCTTTTTTAAACCGTGAGAGCCAGAAACATCATCATCGTTATGATGAAGAATTGCAACAATACAGCTATCTCAAAAATGGTGATTTGGAAAATGCCATAAAGGCTACCAAACAGATGTTTCGGTCAGATTTGACAGGGCATCTATCGGAAAATCCAGTTAGAAATTATCAATATCTTTTTGTCGCATCGGTGACACTTGCCACACGCTTTGCGATTCAAGGTGGGTTAGATGAAGAAGTGGCTTTCAACACAAGTGACCTCTACATTCAAAAAGTCGATAAACTTGATAATGTACCAGATATTTTTGACTTACAGATTGAGATGTTTACCAGCTTCACAAAACTGGTTAGTCAAAGCAAGCTCGACCAAGCACAATCACTTCCGATTTTGCGTTGTATTGAGTACATTGACTTGCATTTGCATGAGACGATTACTCTAGCTGATTTAGCGAAACACACAGGCTATTCAAGTAACTATATTTCACAATTGTTCAAGAAACGCATGAATCAGTTTGTCTGCCAAGTCTTACATTCAAGCACAGAAAATTGCCGTTGCCAAAAATATGCTACTAGAATCTGACTACTCACTTCTAGAAATCTCAGAAACACTTTCTTTTAGCTCGCAGAGCTATTTCACAAAAGTTTTTAAAAAAATGACGGGAGAGAAGCCACTCGAGTATCGTGCGAATCATCTCGCCAAAGCTATTCACTTGAAAAATTACAAGCAGGCTTGCCATTTTGTTTCACGGATTCAGCTATTGAAGCCATTAAAAAAGAAGCACTTAGGAAATGCCAAGCTTTAAATGCTATTAATATTTTAAACACAGAAGAACGAACTGCGGCGATTAAAGACCTTTTTGGAACAACTGGTGAGAATGTCTCTGTTTTTCCAAATTTTAATTGTGATAATGGGAAAAATATCCATGTCGGTGAACAATTCTTGATGAATTATAATGGGATTATTTTGGATGTTGCCGAAGTTCGTATCGGTCATCATGTCATGATTGGTCCAAATACCATGATTACGACTGTTAATCATCCGCTAACACCGCAAGGCAGACGTGATAACATTGGTATCGCGAAGCCAGTGACGATTGGAAACGATGTCTGGATTGGCGGCAATGTCACGATTCTTCCAGGGGTGACAATCGGTAACAATGTCGTGGTTGCCGCAGGTGCAGTTGTCACCAAGGATATTCCTGATAATTGCGTCGTCGCAGGCGTACCAGCTAAGATGATTAAAACCATTGACAATGATACAGACTGATGATATCACACTCACCATGAGATTTCTTATTTTTGAAAATCTTGTGGTGATTTTTCATATCATAGTATTAGTTTTTCTGATAATAGACAAGGATATTTTTAAGAAAATAGCGTATAATGGCGGAAAAGGAGAAGCTTATGACAATAAAAGTAATCGCAACAGATATGGATGGAACGTTTTTAACAGATGACAAAACCTATGATAAAGTACTTTTTAACCGTTTATTTGATAAATTTATGGCAGATGATATTAAATTTGTCGTGGCAAGCGGTAATCAATACCGTCAAATTATTCAACAATTTCCTGAACATAAACATCAAATGACGTTTGTGGCTGAAAATGGCGGTCACATTATTGAAAATGGCAGAACCTTGAAAGAAGCCTTTGAAACTGAAGAAGCGATTTCAGCTTTGGTGAATTATATTGAAAAGTATTATCCCGACACGGTGATTAATTTGGCGGGGAAAGACTCATCTTACCTTCCTGCAGCGACACCTAAGAAAGTGAAAGACTTGCTCAGTTATTATTTGCCTGTGTTAACTTACGTTGACAATCTTCACCCGATTCCAGATGACCATTTTTTCAAAGTAACTTTGCTAGTTCCTGACGATTTGACGTTCAAAGTTCGTGATGACATTAACACGCTTTTTGCTGATTACCAGCTAACGGCTACTTCTAGTGGTTTTGGCTGTATTGACGTGATTCCCTCACACGTTCACAAGGGAACAGGGCTTGATTTTCTACTTAATCATTGGGGCTATACTCCAGAAAATCTCATGGTATTTGGCGATGGTGGCAATGATATTGAAATGCTAACACTAGCAAAATACTCATTTGCAATGTCAAATGCTCCGCAAGAAATCAAGGCTGTTGCTAGCTACCAAGCACCGTCAAATCAAGAAAACGGTGTGTTACAAGTCTTGTCAAATCATTTTTTGAAAGGTATTGAGTTGTGATAAAATTAATTGCAAGTGATATGGATGGAACTTTCTTGAATCCTCAAGGAAGTTATGATAAAAGAAGATTCCAAGACCTTTTAAGGCAATTAACCGAAAGAAATATTCTTTTTGTTGTTGCAAGTGGTAATCGCATGGAACGATTAAGACAAATCTTTGCATAAGTCTCTGACAATATTGATTATGTCGCTGAAAATGGAGCTCTTGTTATTGACAAAGGAAATCTATTGGCGCGACAAACAATGCCTAACCACCTTGTTGATGCTGTTGTTGTATTTTTTTGCTGATAAATTGAAATCTTATCGAGTGATATTGCCGGGAGTTGAGGCTTCTTATGTACTTCAAGGGACTTCGCTTGAATTTGGCACAGCCGCTGTTTCACAAGATGAACTGCGACAATTTTTTCTAATCTTGTTTATTTAGAAGATCTTACAAAACGTCCTAAAGATCCTATTGTAAAAATTACTATGATGGTAGATTAAGATGATGTCGATGAGGTAACACAACAGTTTAATCAAGAGTTCCATGGAGATTTGCGGGCTGTGTCAAGTGGTTACGGAGCTGTTGATATCATTCAAAGTAGTGTTCACAAAGCATGGGGGTTACAAGTCCTGATGGCAAAATACAAAATTAGACCAGAAGAAGTTGCTGCTTTTGGTGATAGTGGAAATGATAAGGAACTCTTAAACTTGGCTAAGTATTCTTTTGCGATGGCAAATGCAACACAAAATATTAAAAATGTTGCAAGTTACCAAATTGCATCAAATGCTGAAGATGCAGTGCTGACAACGATTGAAAAAATACTTTAAGGAGAAATAAAATGACAGATTTTCAAGAACTTTATCATAAGGCTGATGTGCAAGAATATCGTCAGTATATTTTGGCTGACCAACAACATCAATTGTGGGAAAAATACGCTTCGCTCAATAAAACTGTTTCACATCCCAATATTGTGTTTGCAGGCGATTCCATCACAGAATATTTTCCGATTCATGAACTGCTGACATCGACTATGCCGCTGTATAACCGTGGTGTTCATGGTATTGATAGTTTACAGTTTCTAGAGCACCTTAGTAGTCAAATACTAGATTTAGCACCGAGCAAAGTTTTTCTATTGATTGGTGTCAATGATTTGAAAAAACGCACACCAGAAGAGGTTTACCAAACCATTCAGAGCATTATTACAAAGATTCAGCAACAGTTGCCAGAAACACAGATTTTCTTATTGTCTGTTTTTCCGATGAATGAATCGCCTGAATTTGTACGCACACCAAGCTTGCGAAATAATCAAAGTATTTCACTACTAAATGATAACCTTAGTCGATTAGCTGGCGATAAGGTATGTTGGTTTGACGTTCATTATTTACTTTGTGATGAAACTGGGCAACTCAAACGTGACTGGACAGTTGATGGGCTTCATTTGACAGTATCAGGTTATTGGGCGATTGCTGACGCTATTCAGCCATGTTTAGTGTGATAGTATCATTTTATAAAATGATAATGCAAGATTGCGCTTTCAAATAACAATATAATACTATTGTACTTAATTGAAAGAAGGGAAACGATAGATGACAAAAGCATTTCTAAAAAATTTCCTTTGGGGCGGGGCGATTGCTGTCAACTAAGCCGAAGGAGCTTATAATGAAGATGGTCGCGGACTTGTTGCGACTGATGTGACAACAGGCGGTAGTGCTAATGCGCCACGTTACATGACTTATATTGATAAAGACGGCAAGCCTGGCAAAGGAGCTCTAAACGTCAATCCAAAACTAGTTGGAAAATTAGTCTATTCCGTTGTTGCTGCGCTTGTTTTCGGTAATGGTTTTGCCCTGATTAGCTCAGGAAATTTTGTCATCGGATTCATTTTAAGTCTAGTTGGTCTGGTACTACTTATCGGCATTATTCCAGTTGTTGTCGGTTTGAATAATTAAAATAAATTAGCTGATGCAAGGTGCTCAGCTAATTTATTTGTCTTCATTTGGAATACAGGTTTGAATAATTTCTGAAATAAATGAAATATCATCAGAACAACCATTAGAAATCCAACCTCGGATAACTTGAGTAATACCTGCTAAAAAGAAGTTAGCCATATAAGTCATTTTGACTTTATTTGTAACACTATGCGCATAATAAAAGGGGGTGAAAACATGGCTCACTAACCGATCAAAGCGTTCTTTATGATGGAAATCTTGTTCGTGTTCGAGATAAATTTTATAAATACCTTGATGATCCTTCACAAATGTTAAATAGGAAATTAGGTAGGCGTCGTCTATAAAACGCGTCTCGTCTGTCATATTAAGATCAGCTTGATATTCTTCGAATTCAGTAACAAAAAGGGAAGTCAAGTAATCATAAGCATCTTCCAATAGTTTGTACTGAGTGTTGTAATAGTTATAGAAAGTGGAACGATTCACGGGTGCTTGCTGGCAAATCTTGCTAACAGTGATACGTTCAAATGTTTCATTATCCAGTAATAAAATAAGGGCTTGTTAAAGTTTGAGTTTTGCTGATTCATGTCTTACCATGGTACGCCTCTTTATCCACTTTTATTTTATCATAATGAGCTAATCCTAAAAAATCCTAAGCTTGTTGTAGCCTAGGATAATTTTTTATTTTTTGGCAAAATAATGTTTTGTTTCATGGATAATGACTGGTGAGAGAGCCAAGAGAGCAATCAAGTTTGGTAAAGCCATAAGTCCGTTTACAATATCAGCGATAACCCAAATCAATTCTAATTTTAAGAAACCACCGAGTGCTACCATGATGACAAAGATGCTACGATAAAGTTTGATGTGTTTTGTTCCGAAAAGGAATTCAAAGCAACGTTCACCATAATAAGACCAACCAAGAATTGTGGTAAAGGCAAACAATACAAGACAGAAAGTAAGAGCAATTGCGCCAGGTGTTCCAAAGATTGATGAAAATGCAGCCTGTGTTAACGGAGCACCTTCAAGACCAGAAACAGTCCATTTTCCAGTAACAATGATAGAAAGCCCAGTCAAAGTACAAATGATAATTGTATCAATGAACGTTCCTGTCATTGAAATAAGCCCTTGTTCAACAGGTTCTTCTGTTTTAGCGGCAGCAGCGGCGATTGGAGCAGAGCCAAGTCCAGATTCATTAGAGAAAACACCACGAGCAATCCCTTTTTGGATAGCGTCTTTAACAACTGCCCCAGCAAAACCACCGACAGCAGCTGTACCTGTAAAGGCACCAGAGAAAATTTCACCAAATGCTGGTAGGATTTGGTTAGCATGGCAGAAAATAACAGCAAGCGTAGCAATGATATAAATGATAGCCATGAAAGGCACGACTTTTTCGGCTACTTTTGAGATAGATTGAATACCGCCAAAAATGATGATAGCAACAAGAACTGCAATGACAACACTTATGATTTGTGGCGCCAAGCCAAAGGAATTTTCAAGCGATGATGTAATTGAGTTTACTTGTGAGAATGTCCCAATACCAAAGTAAGCAACCAAAACACCAGCAACTGCAAAGAAAACAGCTAAAGGTTTCCAACGTTTTCCCATACCATTGAGGATGTAATACATTGGACCACCAGAAATTTCACCATTATCATCTTTAGTACGGTATTTAATGGCAAGAACCCCTTCAGAATATTTTGTCGCCATTCCAAAGAAAGCAGCCATCCACATCCAAAAGAGTGCACCTGGTCCACCAGCTTTAATAGCTGTTGCCACCCCAACGATATTCCCTGTACCGATGGTAGCGGCAAGTGCAGTAGCCAAAGCAGCAAAACTTGAAATATCTCCCTGCCCTTTATCATCAGCAAAGATTAATTTAAAAGCTTTAGGTAATTTAATCACTTGAAGTAAGCCGAGGCGGACAGTTAAGTAAACACCAGTCCCAACGAGCAAGATTAAAAGCGGTGCTCCCCAGACAATATTATCAAGTAAAGTAAAAAAGTCTAACATAAAAAAATAGTCTCCCCATTTTAAATATAGCGCCAAAGATGCCAATAGAAAAAGAGCTATCTAAAAAGATAACTCCTGAAAAGTGATAAGAAGACTTAGCAAGCCTAATGCTCGCTTGTGAATCCATTCTTATCTTCTGTCCTTTTGCCTGAGAGTTTGAGTTGACAAAGGTCAACCTTGCCCCTTCGGCGCCTAATCTAGATAACCCAATTAGCAATCAGTAAGTAATACAAAGCCCTTAAAAACATTACTGACTCTAGTGGAAATTCTAGCTGTTATCAAATTGTTTGATAACAAGGTCTCTCCAGAAGTCCGTCCGTCACCCAGTCCTGTCTATGACACCTGAGAGCGTAACTCCTTCGGCGAAAGGCAAGCTTTCTTCTCCTGAATGACATCATTCGGTTTGCTATTTAATTCGTTTACTATCTTAAAGAAAAATCCGAACTTTGTCAATAGTATCTTTTGTAATGTTTGGGAAAAATGTTATTTTTGAAATAATTAAGGAATAATTTGCAAAAAAATATTAATAATCTTGTCGATGTCAGGTGAGGTGATATTGGCGTAATTAATGATAAAATCCTTGTCAGAATGGATGTTTTGGCAACGATAATAGCGTGATAATGGTGTCATCTGTAGCCCATGTTTTTTAGCCAATTGGCAAATTGTTTGTTCAGATCGGTCACTTTGAATATGCAAGATGAAATGCAAACCCGATTCTTGCTCATGAATGCTTATTCGTTTGTTTAGAGGACTTGTCATCAAACGATGAATCAGTTCATCACGTTTTTTCTGATAAAAGAGCCGCATACGATTTAAATGCTTTTCAAAATACCCCTCTTGAATAAAGTAAGCCAAGGTGTATTGTTCCAGATTAGAAACGGTATTGTTGTAAAAACTTAGCTTTTCTTCAAATGTATCTAATAATTGAGGTGGAAGTATCAAGTAACTTATTTGTAGTGTGGAAGCAAGGCTTTTGCTGAAAGTGTTGATATAGATGACTTTTCCTGAACTATCAATTTCTTGAAGACTCGGAATGGGCAAGCCTTGAAAACGAAATTCACTATCATAATCATCTTCAATAATATAGCGGTCGCCTTGACTTGCCCAACTAAGCAATTCGTAACGTTTACTAATAGAAAGAATGGCACCAGTTGGAAATTGATGAGAGGGCGACAAATGAACAATATCAGCTGTCGATTTTTTGAGTTGAGCAGTATCAAGTCCGTCATTTTCCATAGGAATATAGATAAGATTAATATTAAATTGTCGGTAGATTTCGGTGATTTTCGGATAACTTGGTTCTTCTAGGGCAACGGTTTTATCCAGCCCCAGAAGTTGAATCAAGAGCGTGTAGAGGTATTCAGTACCAGCTCCAATAATGATTTGCTTTGGGTCAACAGCCATTCCCCGATAATCATTTAAATGGTTGACAATAGCTTGCCGTAGAAGTGGCACACCTTTACTAGGAGAAGGTGTAACCAGCTCATTTTGACAATTATTGAGGACTTGGCGGACTAATTTTGACCAAGTGGCAAATGGAAATGTTTCAGAATTCGTCTGATTATTGCTAAGGTTTAAGGTCGGTTTTGTCTCACCTGGCATGCTTGTTGGAGTTGAAACTAACCTTACTGTCTTTTTAACTGGCGGACGATATGGCTTAATATTGGCAACGAAAAAGCCTTTTTTAGTTTGACTGTAAATGTAGCCTTCAGCTTTTAATTGTTGGTAGCTGGTTTCAACGGTGACAATGGAAATGCCCAGATGTTTAGCCAAACTACGCTTAGAAGGTAATTTATCATTTGCTTTCAATGTACCATTTGTAATATCTATTTTAATAGCGCGGTAAAGTTGTTCGTAAAGCGGAATTTTTCCGTGATTATCCAAAGTGTAAGTAAGAATAAATCACCAATATGACCTTGTAAAAAAGTTTTAAAATGGCACTTGATACCATGTCAGTTTTTATTATAATGAAAATCAATTAAAAAGTAAATGAGGTATTTCTTATGACAAATCAACGTTATCAACTCAACAAACAATTGGCTTAAACGCTTAAAAGTGGGGGTTATTATGGATGTGACAACACCAGAACAAGCTAAAATCGCTGAAGCTGCTGGTGCTTGTGCCGTTATGGCACTTGAAAGAATTTCAGCTGATATTCGAGCCGTAGGCGGTGTTTCTCGCATGAGTGACCCCAAAATGATTAAAGAAATTCAAGAAGCGGTTTCTATTCCAGTCATGGCAAAAGTTCGCATTGGGCATTTTGTGGAATCTCAGATTTTAGAAGCTATTGAGATTGATTACATTGATGAAAGTGAGGTGCTTTCACCAGCAGATGACCGTTATCATATTGATAAAACAAGCTTAGAGGTGCCTTTTGTTTGTGGTGCTAAAAATCTTGGGGAAGCCTTACGCCGTATTTTTGAAGGCGCTAGTATGATTCGTTCAAAAGGTGAACCTGGTACAGGCGATGTCATTCAAGCCGTTCGTCATTTGCGCCGAATGAATCAAGAAATTGCTCTCCTTCAATCACTTCGTGATGACGAATTGTACTGTGCCGCAAAAGAGCTTCAAGTGCCATATGAATTAGTCAAAGAAGTGCACGAAACTGGAAAATTGCCAGTTGTTTTATTTGCCACAGGTGGTGTGGCGACGCCAGCAGATGCAGCGCTAATGATGCATTTGGGAGCAGAAGGTGTCTTTGTTGGTTCTGGCATTTTCAAATCAGGTGACCCAGAAAAACGTGCGCGTGCGATTGTACAAGCTGTGACAAATTACCAAGATAAAGCATTGCTTGCTAAATTATCAGAAAATTTGGGCGAAGCCATGGTTGGGATTAATGAAGATGAAATTAAACTTCTTATGGCTGAACGTGGGATTTAAGGGAGAGATATATGGTTTTAATTGGTATATTAGCTTTGCAAGGTGATTTTGAAGAGCATTATCAAAAGGTGCGTGCTTTGGGAGGGCAGGCGATTGAAATTAGACAAAGAGAGGATTTACAAGCTCCCTTAGACGGCATTATTTTACCTGGTGGCGAGTCAACTGTTCAGGGAAAATTATTGCGTGATTTGAAGTTGCTTAAACCATTGCAAGACAAAATAGCAGCAGGTTTACCAATTTTTGCAACCTGCGCAGGTTTGATTTTATTAGCAGAGAAAATTGAAAATCAACAAGAAAATTACCTTGCGACATTGCCAGTGACAGTTAGACGGAACGCTTACGGCAGACAATTAGGCAGTTTCTACATAGAGCTTGATTTTTTAGACTTGGGTCAACTGCCAGTAACCCTCGTTCACGCGCCTTATATCAGCAAGGTCAGTAAAGGGGTGGACATTTTGGCTGAAAAAGACGGAAAAATTGTTGCGGTTCGCTATTAAAACCAATTGGGACTTGCTTTTCACCCAGAGGTCGATAGCGATGACAGTATTCATGCTTATTTCCTAAAAATTTGCCAAACAAAGTGAAAGCAGCCAACACTATTTTCCAAAAAATGGTACAATAGATAAGCATTATCTTTATATGACTAATTAATCTAGAGAGGAATAAAACTCGGATAATTTGCTTATTTATTTAGCGAAATAGTGACATCCGTGGTATTTTACGATGAATCCTTTATTAAATGGTATGAATGACAAGCAGGCAGAGGCTGTTAAGACAACGGAAGGTCCGCTTTTAATCATGGCGGGAGCTGGTTCTGGTAAGACACGTGTTTTAACGCATCGTATTGCTTACTTAATTGATGAAAAATTTGTAAATCCTTGGAATATCCTTGCGATTACTTTTACAAATAAAGCGGCGCGTGAAATGCGTGAACGTGCTATGGCGTTAAATCCTGCGACGGCTGATACGTTGATCGCAACTTTCCATAGCATGTGTGTGCGAATTTTGCGTCGTGATGCTGACCACATTGGCTATAATCGCAATTTTACGATTGTTGACCCAGGTGAGCAGCGCACGCTCATGAAACGTATTTTAAAAAATCTGAATCTCGACCCTAAGAAATGGAATGAACGTGCGATTCTTGGGACAATTTCAAATGCCAAAAATGATTTGCTTGATGAGGTAGCTTATGAAAATCAAGCAGGTGACATGTACATGCAAATTGTTGCCAAATGTTATAAGGCTTATCAAGAAGAATTGCGCCGCAGCGAAGCAATGGATTTTGATGACCTTATCATGTTAACGCTTCGTTTGTTTGACCAAAATCCTGATGTTTTGGCTTATTACCAACAACGTTACCAATACATTCATGTAGATGAGTATCAAGATACTAACCATGCGCAATATCAATTGGTGAAACTTTTGGCGTCTCATTTTAAGAATATCTGTGTTGTTGGTGATGCTGACCAATCCATTTATGGTTGGCGTGGTGCAGATATGCAAAATATCCTTGATTTTGAAAAGGATTATCCAGAAGCAAAAGTTGTTCTATTGGAAGAAAATTATCGTTCAACCAAGAAAATCTTGCAAGCAGCAAACGCGGTGATTAATAATAATCGCAATCGTCGTCCGAAAAAATTGTGGACGCAAAATACTGACGGTGAGCAGATTGTCTATTACCGTGCACGTGATGAACGTGAAGAAGCAGTCTTTGTCGCTTCTACGATTGACAATATTGTCCGCGAAGAAGGCAAGAACTTCAAAGATTTTGCAGTTCTATACCGTACCAATGCGCAATCACGTACCATTGAAGAAGCTTTGTTAAAATCAAACATTCCTTATACAATGGTTGGTGGAACAAAATTTTACAGCCGTAAGGAAATTCGTGATGTGATTTCATACCTCAATGTGATTGCAAATACTGCGGATAATATCAGTTATGAACGTATCGTCAACGAACCAAAACGTGGCGTTGGTCCTGGTACCCTTGAAAAAATTCGTGATTTTGCCAATATGCAAAACATGAGTTTGTTAGATGCGTCTGCTAATATCATGCTTTCTGGCGTAAAAGGAAAAGCAGCACAAGCGGTTTGGGATTTGGCGAATCTGCTCATGAAACTTCGTGATGACTTAGACCAGATGACTGTTACAGAATTGGTTGAAGCTGTTCTTGACAAAACTGGTTACCTTGATGCCCTTCGTGTGCAAAATACCCTTGAAAGCCAAGCGCGTATTGAAAATATCGAAGAATTCTTGACTGTAACTAAGAATTTTGATGATAATCAAGAAGATGCCCCAGAAGATGAATCTGGTATTGACAAACTAAGTCGTTTCTTAAATGATTTGGCTTTGATTGCTGATACTGATGATGGTGATACGGAAACTGCAGAAGTGACCTTGATGACTTTGCACGCTGCCAAGGGATTGGAATTTCCAATTGTTTTCTTGATTGGTATGGAAGAAGGCGTCTTTCCACTTTCTCGTGCCGCCGAGGACCAAGATGAATTAGAAGAAGAACGCCGTTTGGCTTACGTTGGGATTACACGTGCAGAACAATTGCTTTTTGTAACCAATGCTAACACACGTACTTTGTTTGGTAAGACAGGCTATAACCGTCCGTCACGTTTTATTCGTGAAATTGATGACGAATTATTGCAATACCAAGGTTTAGCGCGTCCAGCTAATTCATCATTTGGTGTTCGATATAGCAATAGTAGTGATGAGCAATTGACTTTCGGACAAGGCATGAGCTTACAGCAAGCTCTTCAAGCACGTAAAGCAAAAGTTCAACCAACATCAAGCCGTGGAGCGCAGCCATTTTCAAAAGCTGGCAAAGCTGTTCCAGTTGGTCAATCAGCTAGTGCTTCAAAAGAAGCGGTCGATTGGCAAATTGGTGACATTGCTCACCATAAAAAATGGGGTGACGGTACCGTTCTAGCCGTTACAGGAAGCGGAAAAACACAAGAACTTAAAATCAATTTTCCAGAAGTTGGTCTCAAAAAACTACTAGCCAGCGTCGCACCGATTGAGAAGAAATAAACAAGTATAAATCAAAAGGAATCTGAGACAAAACTCAGGTTCCTTTTAAGCAAGATTTTTAATCAGTATTAATTGTTTTGCTTGGTGTTGAGAATCTAAAGATAATGACTGCTACAATAAGAAAGGTAAGCCAAGTGAATGTGATATTCCACAAAGATAAGCTGCTAAATAAAACGGTTCCGACAGGAAGTGACGAGGTGAATAAAAAAGACAAGAAATTATTCGTCTGTGCTAAGGTATTAGCAGGAAGTTTGCTTAGTAATAGAGAATTAATTTTAGGATTGACTTTTCCCACCAGATAACTCGCGAATGCTAGTATCAGCACACCGAAAATTAACGGTAGGTGAATGAGGTTAGACAGACCAACGAGAAAAAAATAACGGCATTAATTTTTAGCAACTCCCTAACTGATTTTTTAGAAAAGTAATCGTGTGGCGTTAAACTTCCTATCAGAATACCAACAACTAAGATAAACTCAATAAGAAGTAGCGCTTGGCTGTAAGAAAGGTGACCAATTTTGGCAGTCAGTAGCCAAATATTATGAATGCATTAAGTGAGCCACCAAGCATATTTAAGCAAAGAATTGACAGAAGCAGCCGACTAAAATCTGCTATACTAGCTTCATTGAAAATCAGCATCACATTATGGTATAAAGCTGAAAATTGCTCTTATAATAACTGTTTTTTTCCATTGGGCAAGACATCATAATTGGCGTTATCTTTGATGAGTAATGCCACTAGTACTGATAGTAAAAACGATAGCGCATTGATGAGTGTGACAAGTGAAAAGTTCTGCTTAGAAACCGTTAACAACCAGATACCCAAGGCTTGTCTAAAAAAACTACAGATATAAGAGATGAATTGTGTAAAGGAATAGGCTTCAATTAAATCTTCTTGGCGAACGTATTTCTCAATAATGGGCATCCACAGACCATTTGAAAAGTCACTTAGCATATCACTAAGAATGTTAAAGAGACAAATAAAAGAAAAAGCAAGCAAACTAGGCTCATTGATTATGAAAGCTAAGAATGTAAAAATAATTGCTTGAACGAAACCTGTGATAACAATCCATTTCTTTTTAGCTTGGTTTTGGTCAGCTTTTATTCCAATCCAAATGGTAAAGAGTGTCGGAACGACCATTGTCACATTAGCAATACTCATCATAATTTTCGAATGAAAAACGGTAGCAGCATAGATGACAAAAACAATATTGTACAAGGAGGAGCCGATAGTATTTAGAAAACGAGAAACGGTCAAAAGGTGGTAAATTTTATTTTTAAAAATAATCTCATGATTTTGTCTCCTTAATTGCTTTTGAAACATTATAATATGATTATCTTTTAAGGAAATAAAATATTGAATATATTCAGATACCTTTGATTATCAATGATGATGTGGATTTAGCACTAGAACTTGATGCGGACGGCATTCACTTAGGGCAAGATGATTTGCCGATTACCAAAGCGCGCCAGCTTTTTCCAAATAAAATCATCGACCTGTCTGTTGGCTTGATCATAGAATACCAACGATCGGCTGTTGAATTAGTTGATTATATTGGCGTAGGACCGATTTTTTCAACCTCATCTAAAAATGGTGCAGGTGAGGTGATTGGCTTAAAAGGTTTAAATAACGTTAGAGATTATGATAAAGAAATCCCAATCGTGGCGATAGGAGGTATTACTTTTGGAGATGTGGCAGCCATAAAACAAACTGGTGCAGACGGTGTGGCGGTTATATCTGCCATTGCACAGTCCAAATAAGTAGAAATTGACACTCAAAGACTTAGCAGTTTCTTTGACTAGGAGGGGCATAGTTTAAAACTATAGCTAGTCTTTTTTAATAAATATTAGTCAAGATTAATAAAAGAGTGTAAAATGTATGTACATCTTAAAAAGTTTAGATTGGAGTTGCCTATGACACGAAAATACAATTTTGAAACGTTACAATTACACGCTGGTCAAACTGTTGACCCAACAACGAAATCACGTGCCGTTCCGATTTATCAAACAACATCTTATGTTTTTGAAGATGCTCAAGAAGCTGAATATTTATTTGGCTTGAAAAAAACAGGGAATATTTATTCACGTATTGGGAATCCAACTGTGGCTGTTTTTGAAGATCGTCTTGCAGCTTTGGAAGATGGAGTTGGCGCTCTTGCGACTGCATCTGGTATGGCAGCAATCACTTATACTGTCCTTGGTTTAGCACATGCAGGTGACCATGTCGTTGCAGCAACAACGCTTTATGGTGGAACATTCAATCTTCTAAAAGAAACATTGCCTCGTTATGGTATCACAACAACGTTTGTTGATGTTGATAATTTGGAAGAAGTCGAAGCAGCTATTCAAGACAATACAAAATTGGTCTTTATCGAAACACTTGGTAATCCTTTGATTAATATTCCAGATATTGAAAAAGTGGCAGATATTGCCCATGCACATAAGATTCCTCTTGTGGCGGATAATACTTTTGGCACTCCATATCTTATTAATGTCTTTTCACATGGGGTAGATATTTCAGTTCATTCGGCAACTAAATTTATCGGTGGACATGGGACAACCATTGCTGGTGTTATTGTTGACTCTGGTAAATTTGACTGGGAAGCTTCAGGAAAATTCCCTCAATTTGTAGACGAGGACCCTTCTTATCACAATATCAGCTACACACGTGGCATCGGTGCGGCAGCTTTCATTACAGCATTACGTGTGCAAATTTTGCGTGATACTGGTGCAGCTCTATCTCCATTCAATGCTTTCTTGCTCTTACAAGGACTTGAAACGTTGTCATTGCGCATCGAACGCCATGTTGAAAATACGAAGAAAATTGTTGATTTCCTAGAAAATCATCCAAAAGTTGAAAAAGTGAATTATCCAAGTTTGCTATCAAGTCCGTATTATGCGTTGGCACAAAAATATCTGCCAAAAGGAGCAGGCTCGATTTTCACTTTCCACGTAAAAGGTGGTCAAGACGAAGCACGCCAAGTTATTGATCATTTGGAAATTTTCTCTGATTTAGCCAATGTAGCAGATGCAAAATCTCTTGTTGTCCACCCAGCGACAACAACACACCAACAATTGTCTGAAGAAGATTTGTTAGCTTGCGGTGTCACACGTAACCAGATCCGTATTTCTGTTGGACTTGAAAATGCTGACGATTTGATTGAAGACTTACGTTTAGCATTGGAAACAATCTAAAATAGCTATTCATTCTATCTATGGGTAAAAGTATCCAACCTGTTTAACGCAGGTTGGTTTTCTCTTAATCTCAAAACTATAATTGATAGTTATAGCTGTTTATAAAATATTAGTATGCCTAAATCCCTTGTTTTTAGGGGCAGTAAGTTATATACTGTATAAACAATTTTTATTAAGCACTAAGGAGGCATTGTATATGGTGAGTTTTAATGAAGTTCTGTCAGCTGTGAAATCAGCAAAATTAGTTAATTTATCGCATCAGATTGATGAAAATAGTCCACATTTTCCATTGTTACCCAATCTTAAGAAAAAAGATGTTTTTACGTTGAAGGACGGCTTTCATGTTCAGGAATTTTCCGTCGTTGGACAGTACGGAACGCACATTGATGCTCCAATTCATTTTGTCGCTGGGGGAAAGTGGTTAGATGAGATTCCGCTAGAAGATTTACTTTTGCCGCTTTATGTTATCGATAAATCAGACGCTGTCGCTGCTAATCCGAATTATGAATTGACAAAGCAGGATATTTTAACATTTGAAAAGTATCATGGGAAAATTCAGCCTGAAAGTTTTGTTGCCTTTCGTAGTGATTGGTCAAAACGTTGGCCATCTCAAGAGGCCTTAACTAACTTGGATGAGAATGGGGTGCAGCAAACACCAGGCTGGTCAAGAGAAGCGCTTGAATTTCTTATTCATGAACGTCATGTAAAAGCAATTGGGCATGAAACATTTGACACGGATAGCGGTCAAGCTGTTGCCAATGCCGGCGGAAAGCTCCAACAAGAATATTATGTGTTAGAACAAGGCATATATCAAGTTGAGGTCTTGGCTAACTTGGATAAGTTACCACCAACGGGTGCTCTCATTTCAATTGCTTATCCGAATTGGAAAGAAGCGACGGGTTCACCAGTCCGAGCAATTGCTTATGTTTTTGAAAATAATGTTACTGAAAATAATGTTACTGACTAAACTTGTGTTTTGAAACCATGTGATATGCGCCAAGATGATTAAATTCAACGGCAGGTTTAGAGAGAATTACAGGTCTTACAATTTCCAAACAAATTGTTCGTTAAAAATAGTAAAATTGGTTACAATAGGGAAAACAATGAATTGTGGGTTGACCTTTGGCAAGATAGTATTTTCTATTTATTGAGCCATGGCAAACTGCTCCTTTTCTAATGGAGGATTTACTTATGACAACATTTCTTGGAAAGCCTGTAACCTTAGTCGGGCAACAATTGCAAATTGGGGAAACAGCACCAGATTTCACCCTAACAACAACTGACTTGGCACAAAAAAGCTTATCAGATTTTGCTGGTAAGAAGAAAGTTATCAGCGTTATTCCGTCAATTGATACAGGAATCTGTTCGACACAAACTCGGACATTTAACAAAGAATTATCAGATATGGAAGATACTGTTGTTATTACTGTTTCAGTCGATTTGCCATTTGCGCAAGCACGTTGGTGTGGCGTAGAAGGCTTGGAGCACGCGGTGATGATGTCCGACTACTATGACAATACATTCGGAAAAACCTATGGGCTTTTGATGCAAGAATGGCATCTGTTAGCGCGTGCTGTACTGGTTTTAGATGAGAATAATAAGCTTGTTTACGCTGAATATCTTGAAAACGTCAATTCCGAACCAAACTATCAAGCCGCCATTGAAGCTGTAAAAGCATTATAAATGTCAAAAACTCACTTAAATAATTAAGACTCATTGTCAACTGTAGTGGGTGACTTATAGCTAAGCACGAGAGGAGACGAAATGCGTCTTCTCTTTTTGCATGTTTAAAGCGATAAAGATACGTTTTTTAAAGTTGTCAAAGTTCCTGAATCCAAAGGCATTACGCTTGATGTCTTTGATGAGTTTGTTGGTTGCCTCCAGTTTGGCGTTAGAATAAGGAAGCTCAATAGCGTTTATGACGTGTTGCTTGTGGTGAAGGATAGTTCTCAGAGCTGTTTTAAAGGTTTGATTGAGATGTGGTAAGGCTTCTTCAATCAAGTCAAAGAAGTAGTCAGCGTTTTTCTCTTGCAGGTGGAACAGTAGGAGCTGGTAGAGGTCATAATACCCTTTCAACTCAGGGACAAGGTGGAATATCTCGGTCAAACATTCTTTTGGTGTGAGCGTTTCTCCAAAAGTCCTTGAACGAAAGCTGTTTAGAGAGAGTTTACGACTGTCTTTCAGCACGGATTTCCAGTAGTATTTGAGGGCACGATATTCTAAAGATTTCTTGTCGAACTGTTTCATAAGTTGAATACGTGTGTGATTAAGAGCACGGCTCATGTGTTGAACAATGTGGAAACGGTCAATAACAATCTTAGCTTTGGGAAAGAGCTTAGGAATCATCGGGATGTAGCTGCCAGACATATCAACGGTAACGACTTTCACGCTGTTCCTAGCCTCTTTAGAATACCTGAAGAAATGATTGCGAATGGTTGTTTGTGTCCGATTCTCAAGGATGGTGATGATTTTCTTGGTCTCAAAATCCTGTGCAATGAAGGCAAGCTTTCCTTTTTGATACGAAAACTCATCGATGGAGAGGATTTCAGGCAGACGAGAGAAGTCCTCTTTGAAAGTGAATTCCCTGAGTTTTCGGTGTACGGTAGAGGTTGAAATCGCTAAATCCTGAGCAATGTGTGTTAAGGCTTGACGATTGACCAAGGCTTGCGCGACCTTCTGTCTGAGAGGTTCAGAGATTTGACAGTTTTTCTGTACCAAGCTGGTTTCAGAGACGGTTACCTTACGACAATTCTTGCATTGAAAACGCCGTTTCTTGAGCCTAATAAGACTGGGGAAGCCAGCCACCTCAAGAAATGGTATTTTCGATGGCTTTTGGAAGTCATATTTTATCTGTTTTCCCTGACAGTGATTACAGTTTCCAGGAGCGTAGTCCAGTGTAGCTATCATCTCAATGTGTGTCTTGTGTTTCAAAACTTTGTTCAACGTGATATTTTTGTCTTTAATTCCAATCAATTGTGTAGTATGATAGAGTTGTTCCATATGATGCTTTCTAATGTGAGTTTGGTCGCTTTTCATTATAAGTCATATGGGACTTTTTGTGTATATTCAAAAAGCCCTATAATTCCACAGTGGAGTTACCCACTACAGAAATTATAGAGCTATAATTAAGTGAGTTTTCATGTTTTCAAATCATTTTTTCTAGTGCGGCGACTTTTAGGATAGTGTCTGTGATTTCTTCGGTACTTTCTTTGCCACCATTGGCTACCCAGAGCGAAATGATACTTTCAATGCTTGACAAATATACTTCCAAGGCATACTGGTAGGGAATGTCGTAGTAGGCAGTGATTGTCTCCTTGAATTCAGGAACAGTCAGAAGAAATTCATAGACAAAGTCCTTGATTGTTTTTGGAAAATCAACATAAGCTGATTTTGAAATGGCGTAGATAAATTCAAAATTTTCTTTAACATAGGTTAATGTTCTAAAAAGAACTGCACGTGTGTCGGTATAAATGCTTTCATCACTTAAAATATGAAATAAATCATCCAGAGTATCATTTTTGAACTGGTCTGCCATATCGTATTTATCAACATAGTGCAGGTAAAATGTTCCGCGGTTTATTCCCGCGGTTCGTGTCAAATCAGACACTGTGGCCTCTTCAAAATTCTTCTCCAACAGCAATTTCGCAAGGGCTTGCTTGAGGTAATTTTCAGTTTCAGTATGACGTTTTTTCATAATGAGTAAAATCTTTTATTAATTTCTTAAATGAACAGAATGTCTATTTTTGTCCTTGTTTATTCTTCGTGCAAATTATATAATAAACCTCGAATTAAATCAACATGTTGTTCAAATAAGACTTTGAAGGGGGTGATTGTATGGCTTACATTGAAATGAAGCATTCTTATAAACGTTATCAAACTGGTGATACAGAGATTATTGCTAATAATGATATTAATTTTGCGATTGAAAAAGGTGAATTGGTTATTATTTTAGGGTCGTCTGGTGCAGGAAAATCAACTGTCCTTAATATCTTGGGCGGCATGGACAATAACGACGAGGGACAAGTGATTATTGATGGTGTTGATATTGCTAATTATAGTCAAAAGGAGTTGACAACCTATCGTCGAAATGATGTTGGTTTTGTTTTTCAATTTTACAATTTAGTTCCGAATTTAACCGCCAAAGAAAATGTTGAATTGGCTTCGGAAATCGTTGCAGATGCTAGAGATGCTGTGCAAACCTTGATTGATGTCGGGCTAGGAAAACGTCTGAATAATTTCCCTGCACAGCTGTCTGGTGGTGAACAACAACGTAACAACGTGTTCTTATTGGAAATGCTTTGCTATCGGATAAGAAAATTTTCATCTTTGATGAGCCAGCAAGCGGTCTTGATTACGAGCATATGTTAGCTGTTGGGAAACTTTTGCAAGAGTTAAAAGCAGCAGGAAAAATCGTTCTTGTTATCACACACGATAAAGAATTAGTCACGACTGTTTGTGATTATCAACTAGATTTTGAAAAATATATTTCGGATGAATAAGATAGTGGCAAATAAAGTCACTAACAGAGACTTGAAGTAATGGTTTTGTAGAAAAAGATTCCTCTGCAAGCTTTAATTTCTTGTTGTTATCTAATAAAAAAACGGTCTATCCCTAGACCATTTTACTTGTCAAAAAATAGTTTTAGTATTATAATACTAAAATGTAAAGGAGATAGCTATGAACGAACTTGTTGAAAATTACAAATCAAATAAGATTGCTAAGATTCCTTTAAAGGAGATTACAGAATATTTTAAAGGTAAGGCAGTTTCCAAATTAGGAGATAGTGGCAATATTTCTGTGATTAATTTAAGTGACATGGACGATACGGGAATTGATTATGCACACTTAAAGAAAATTGATTGTGATGAAAAAAGTGTCTCACGTTATCTGTTACAAGAAGGAGATGTGTTAATCGCTTCTAAAGGTACAGTGAAAAAAATTGCTGTTTTTGCTGAACAAGACGGACCAGTAATTGCTTCGGCTAACATTACTGTTTTACGTCCTACCAGCGATATTTCAGGCGGTTATATCAGACTGTTTTTGGCATCTGATTTAGGACAAGCACTACTAGATGAGACAAATACTGGTAAGGATGTGATGAATTTAAATACTCAAAAAATCATTAGTATTGAAATACCAAAGATTCCTTCGATTCGCCAAGCTTATTTAATTCAAGTATACGAACAAGGTTTGAAAGACTATAAACGTAAACTAACCAGAGCAAAACAAGAATGGCAACGTATTCGTAGCGAGGTTAAAAAAAACTTATTTTAATATAGGTATAAGTAAAAGAAGCTAATTGAGCTTCTTTTTTGCTATAATAGTAATATTAGAAAATTCAAGTGAGGAATTTATGAATAATATTAAATGCCCGCATTGCGGAACTGTTTTTACAATCAATGAGACAGAGTATAGTCAGCTTTTAGCACAAGTCCGTAGCAATGAATTTGACAAAGAAATCCACGACCGTCTTGAAAAAGAAAAGGCTTTGCTAGAAGAAAAATCAAAAAATGATTTACAAACGCAAGCTAGCGCTAAAGATAAAGAAATCAGCGAGCTAACCACGCAGCTAGAACAGCTAAAACAGACACTAGCCTTAGAAAACCAACGCCTTTTAAGTCAAAAAGAGCAAGAAATCGCTGAGTTGAAAGTACAATTGGAAAACTTAACTTCCATAAAAGACCTTGAATTGACACAAGCGTTGACCGAAAAAGATAAGGAATTGTCAGATTTAACTGCTCAAATCGAGCAGTTAAAACAATCTTTCACCTTAGAAAATCAGCAAGCGCTTAGTAAAAAAGAAACAGAAATCACAGAACTTAAAGCACAATTAGAAAATTTATCTTCCGTAAAAGAACTAGAACTAAGTCAAGCGTTATCTAAGAAAGATAAGGAATTGGTTGAGGTTCAAAATCAATTGGAACGTTTATCGCTTGAAAACAAAAACAGTCTAGTTGAAGCCGTTGCGGCTGTTGAAAAAGAACGTGATGATGCCAAATCAAAACTAGCTCTTCAAGAAAAAGAGGCAGAATTATCTTTAGCTTCTGTCAAGAGTGACTATGAAGCGCAACTAAAAGCGGCTAACGAGCAGGTGGAATTTTACAAAAATTTCAAAGCGCAACAATCTACAAAAGCTATAGGAGAAAGTTTAGAAGTCTATGCTGAAACGGAGTTTAACAAGGTTCGCGCTTACGCTTTTCCAAATGCCACTTTCGTTAAAGACAATGAAGTATCAAGTCGTGGTTCAAAAGGGGATTTCATTTATCGTGAAACGGACGAAAATGGTATTGAAATACTATCCATCATGTTTGAGATGAAAAATGAAGCTGATGAAACAAAAACGAAGCACAAAAATAGAGATTTCTATAAAGAATTAGACAAAGACCGTCGCGAGAAAAACTGTGAGTATGCCGTTTTAGTAACCATGCTAGAAGCAGACAATGATTACTTCAATACTGGTATTGTTGACGTTAGTCATGAGTATGAAAAAATGTACGTTGTCCGTCCGCAACTATTCATTCAGTTGATTGGTATTTTGCGAAATGCTGCGCTCAACTCACTCAAATACAAGCAAGAGTTAGCTTTGGTACGTGAACAAAATATTGACATCACACACTTTGAAGATGACCTTGAAACCTTCAAAAACGCTTTTGCTAAGAACTATACTTCAGCAAGTAACAACTTCAAAAAAGCCATTGATGAAATTGATAAATCAATCCGCCGTATGGAAGAAGTCAAGCGTTTCTTGACAACTAGTGAAAATCAGCTCCGCCTTGCTAACAATAAATTAGACGATGTTTCCGTTAAAAAATTAACACGAAAAAATCCAACCATGCGTGCCAAATTTGAAGCGTTAAAAGAAGAATAGTACCTTTCAATGTGGTGTTGTTTCTTTTCCTAAAATGTGTGAGGACTGAAAATAATTATTAGACCTGCTCAACTATTAGATATTGAAAAATTATCCCCTCTTTATGCTGAACTTGGCCATCCTGTCAAGGAAGCTGAATTGGTTAGACGATTAAAAACAGTTCTTTCTCATCCTGATTACCATCTTTTAGTCGCGGTTGGTGACAATGAAATCATTGGGATGATTGGTTATGCTAAAATGTTATTTTTTGAAAATGAAGGTGCCTACTATCATATTCTTATTCTGGCAGTATTACAAAACTATCGCCGTAACGGTGTTGCGACAGCCTTGCTAGATGCTGTCAAAAATTGTGCACTATCTGAAAATATTCACGCTTTAGCGCTAAATAGTGGGGATACTTTAGAACGACAAATAGCTCATCGTTTTTATGAAAATTATGGTTTCAAGGAAGCTAGTTGTGCTTATTCTCTCTATCTAAAATGATGTTAATTGTTAATAGTTTCAAAATCATTGTCACTTTTCTGATGTGTTATAATAAAGCTATCAAATATTGAGGTAATTATTATGAACAATATTATAGATTTATCAAAACCAGTCGCTGAGACGATTAAGGAACACCCAGAAGTGAAGGAGATTTTGGTAGATTTGGGGTTTAAGCCATTGTCAAAACCTGCCATGCTAAACACAGTTGGGAAAGTAACGTCTCTAAAAGCTGGTGCAAAGTTAGCTAATATTTCACTTGAAAAAATTCAACGAACACTTGAATTTAATGGTTATGAAGTGATTGGAGGCAGTTATGACTGAAAATCGTATTGAAATACTAAAAGATATTCTGTTACGTTTGCATCATGGTGCTGACGCTAAGTCTGTTCAAGAGGATTTTGACCAGTATTTTACAGGTGTGTCAGCCTTGGAAATCTCAATGATGGAACATGAGCTAATGGGGACTGATACTGGCATTACTTTTGAGGATGTCATGAGCTTGTGTAATGTTCATGCTAATCTTTTTAAAGGTGCTATCTCAGATGTTGATGTGCCAGATGCGGAGCAAGAAGGGCATCCAGTCTATGTTTTTAAACAAGAAAATCTTGCTTTACGTGCTGCCATGTTACGCATTCGTCGTATTATCGAAAATTATGAAAAGGCTGAAAACGAGGAATTTCGTCCAGATTTGATACGTGGATTGAAGCATCAGATGAGTCTTTTAGGGCAATTCCAGAATCATTATAATCGTAAAGAAAACCTCTTTTTCCCAGTGATGGAACGATATGGGCATGATGCACCACCAAAAGTCATGTGGAGTGTTGATGATAACATTAGAGCACTTTTTGAAAAAGCGCAAATTGCTGTGGAGCAGTTACCTGACCTAACAATCGTGGAAGTTTCTTCAGCCTTTGAAGCATTCGCAAAAGAATTCGAAGAAATGATTTTCAAGGAAGAAGCTATTCTCTTGATGATTTTACTAGAAACATTAACTCAAGACGATTGGCTTGCGATTGCCGAAGAAAGTGATGTTTATGGTTATGCGATTGTAAAACCAACAGCTAAATGGCAGCCTCACCGTGAAAATTTTGAGGATACAAAACAAGACCTTGCGCATTCGACAAACCAAACAGAAGATAGTCAAGAAAATTCAACAACTGATATTCAATTGACCAAAGTCATTGATACGCCAGAAGGGCAGTTCACTATTAGCTTTACACCTAAAAAGGAAAGCCAAAGTTTTGACCGTACGAGTCAACAGTCATTCGGTAATGGTTACCTATCCGTTGAGCAAGCTAATCTTATTCTCAATCATTTACCATTAGAAATCACTTTCGTCAATAAAGATGATATTTTCCAATATTACAACGATAGTAAAGCACCAGATGAAATGATTTTTAAACGGACACCAAGTCAGATTGGACGCCATGTTGAGCTTTGTCATCCACCAAAAGTTTTAGATAAAGTCAAGAAAATTTTTACGCTTTTGCGCTCTGGTGAGCGAAATAAAGTTGTGATGTGGTTCAAGTCAGAAAAACTCGGCAAATTTGTTCATGTCACCTACGCTGCTGTTCGTGATGAAAATGGTGAATTTCAAGGCGTCTTAGAATACGTTCAAGAAATTCAAGATTTCTTTGAGTTAGGTAGCGATAACAATCGCGACATTTAAACAGAATAGATAAGAATATAGCTAAAACTCTTATAATAGTGTTTTAGCTTGTCTTTTGTTAGTAAAAAAAGTTATAATAAAGGTTATGATTAACGGAATTATTAATTTAAAAAAAGAAGCAGGAATGACGAGTCACGACGCAGTCTTTAAGCTTCGAAAAATATTGCATGAAAAGAAAATTGGTCACGGAGGAACGCTAGACCCTGACGTTGTTGGAGTTCTGCCAATTGCTGTTGGTAAAGCAACACGTGTGATTGAATACATGACAGAAGCTGGCAAAATTTACCGTGGGCAGATTTGTCTGGGGTATTCGACAACAACGGAAGATGCTAGTGGTGAATGTCTTGAGACAACGCCAGTTAGTGATGTAGCAGTAGAAGAAGTTGACTTGGCTTTGAGAAGTTTTATCGGTGAAATCACTCAAATTCCTCCTATGTACTCAGCGGTTAAAGTCAACGGCAAACGATTATATGAATATGCTCGCGCTGGTCAAACAATTGAGCGACCTGAACGCCATGTGACAATCTATGATTTCAAACGCACTAGCCCGTTAGAATTTAAAGATGATTGTTGTTATTTTGATTTTGAAGTGGCTTGTAGTAAAGGAACTTATATTCGTACGTTGTCAGTTGATTTAGGAAAAAAACTTGGCTACGCTAGTCATATGTCATATTTAGAACGCGAAGCTTCAGCTGGCTTACGACTAGAAAACGCCTTAACTTTGGCAGAAATCACTGATAAAGTAGCTTTGGAAGATTTTTCATTTCTTCTTCCTATCGAATACGGCGTTATGGATTTACCACGTGTTGATTTGACCGAAGACCAAAAAATCAAGATTTCTTTTGGACGAAAAATTGCTTTAGATAGAAAAGATGAACAACTTGCGGGATTTTATGAGGATAAGTTGGTGGCAATTCTTGAGCCGCGAGATGACCTTTACAAACCGCATAAAGTATTTATCTGATTTAGAATGGAAAAAATGGAAATTCAACGAATAAAAGATTACAAAGACATAACGAATGCCAAAGATAGTATGTTAGTATTAGGATACTTTGATGGGCTTCATCGAGGGCACAAGGCATTATTTGATAAAGCAAAAGAGATTGCTAAACGTGATAATTTAGCACTAACTGTCCTAACATTTAATGAGTCTCCACGTCTTGCTCTATCACGTTTTACGCCTGATTTATTGTTTAGTTTAACCTCGCCTGAAAAGCGCTATGAGAAGTTTGCGGAATATGGTGTTGATTATCTGTATTTGATTGATTTCACGTCAACTTTTTCAAAACTCTCTGCAAAAAACTTTTTAGAAAACTACATCAAACAGTTGCGTGCCAAGACAATTGTTGTCGGATTTGATTATAAATTCGGACACGACCGTAAAGATGCTACTGATTTAGCACAGCAATTCAATGGTAACGTTGTCGTTGTGCCAGAAGTTCAAGATAATGGTGAAAAAATTAGTTCAACACGAATTCGTCAGTTGATTTTTGATGGCAATATTAAAGAAGTTAATCGTTTATTAGGTTACAATTTTAGCACGCGTGGTATTGTCGTACATGGTGATGCGCGTGGGCGAACTATTGGTTTTCCAACGGCTAATCTAGCGCCGATTGATAACGTTTTTCTACCTGGAGACGGCGTTTATGTTTCCAATGTTATTGTCAACGGAAAATGTTATCGTGCCATGACAAGTGTTGGCAAAAATGTCACCTTTGGTGGTACTGAATTACGTCTGGAAGCCAATATTTTTGATTTCAAAGATGAGATTTATGGTGAGACAGTTGAAGTAATCTGGTTAGATAAAATCCGAGATATGGTAAAATTTGCAGGCGCTGATGAATTGATTGAACAATTGAAATCTGATAAGGAAGTTGCTGCAAATTGGAAAAAAGATAGCCAAGTTCCTTAAAATTTTGTATAATAAAAGCAACAGTATGGGAGAGGTGGTTATATGATTACTTTATTTTTGTCACCAAGTTGTACGAGCTGCCGAAAAGCTCGCGCTTGGTTAAACGAACACGATGTGAAATTTCAAGAGCATAATATTATCACCAGCCCTCTCAGTCGTGAAGAATTAATGTCGATTTTGGCATTTACTGAGAATGGAACAGAAGATATTATTTCAACACGTTCTAAAGTTTTCCAAAAATTAGACGTGGATGTTAATGAATTATCTGTTTCAAACTTGATTGATTTGATTTCAAAAAATCCAGGATTATTGCGTCGTCCGATTATTTTAGATGACAAGCGAATGCAAATCGGATTTAACGAAGACGAGATTCGTGCCTTTCTGCCACGAGATTATCGTAAACAAGAATTGCGTCAAGCAACCATAAAAGCAGAAATTGAAGGATAGAAAGGAATAACTCAAACTAATTTCTGATGATTTTGCTAGACTAGTGCACTGCAAAGTTATTTGAGAGTTTTTGGTATCTTAAGATGAAAAATTACAGCTATCCTCTTGATTTGTCTTGGAGCACTGAAGAAATTGCCTCAGTGCTTCATTTTTTGAATCAAGTTGAAGCCGCTTATGAAACAAAGGTTTCTGTAAAGGATATCTTGGACAGCTATGCTATTTTTAAAACCATTGTGAAGAGTAAGGCGCAAGAAAAACAAATTGATCGTGAATTTGAAAGAAACAGCGGTTATTCAACTTATCAAGCTGTAAAAGCCGCAAAAGCTAAGGTGAAAGGATATATTTCTCTTGGAAAATAAGTTTACATTTGCTAAAGCGTTAATTCATGCTGCGGGGGATTTTATCAAAGATAATATGGTTCAGGACCTGCAGATTGAAGAAAAAACGCGTTTTGATGATCTGGTGACGAATCTTGATAAGGCAACTCAGGAATTATTAATTACTAGGATTAAGCAAGCTTATCCTAACGACAATATTATGGCTGAAGAAAATAATATTCACCACCCTATTTCAGACGGCAATGTTTGGGTATTAGATCCGATTGACGGTACGGTCAATTTTGTTGTTCAAGGGGCTAATTTTGCGGTAATGATTGCTTATTACGAAAATGGCAAAGGGCAGTTTGGTTTGATTTATGATGTTGCTAACGACATCTTGTATAGCGGTGGTGGGCAATTTGACGTTTATGCCAACGACAAACGACTTACATCTTACCAAGATGTGGCGCTTAAACGAACTTTAATCGGCTGCAATGCTAGTATGTTTTCATGCAATTATTGTGGAATTCGTGACCTTGTTGACCAGACACTAGGTGTTCGTGTTTATGGCGGAGCTGGTCTTAGTATGGCGTATGTTATGACAGGGCGATTGTTAGCTTATTTCTCATATATTCAACCCTGGGATTATGCTGCGGCAAAAATCATGGGAGAGAAATTAGGCTATGTTTTGTTAACGCTTGACGGAAAAGAGCCAGATTTTGCAACGCGCCAAAAAGTGATGTTTGTTCCTAAGCAGAAACTATCCACGATTCAAACTTATTTGGATTGATACAGAAAGGATTGTCAATGACTGACGGAAAATGCCACGCATGGTACGAAGGTGACCATGTTTTAGAAGAATACCATGATAACGAATGGTGTAAGGTGGCATATGACGACCGGTTTCAATTTGAAATGCTGTGCCTAGAAGGGGCAAGTGTTGGCTTATCATGGAAAACAATCATGCACAAACGTGAAAACTATCGCCGTGCTTTTCATGATTTCGACATTGACACCTGCGCTAAAATGTCAGATGACGAATTGGAACAATTATTGTCAAATTCGGGCTTAATTCGCAACCGAAATAAGATTTTTAGTGTTCGAAAGAACGCTCGAATTGTGCAAGAAATTCAAAAAGAATTCGGCTCTTTTGATGCCTATCTTTGGAGTTTTACAAACGGCAAGCAGATTGATAATAAGTGGAAAACGCCAGAAGATGTGCCGACGGTGTCTGATTTATCAGAGAGACTAAGCAAAGACATGAAAAAAAGTGGCATTGGATTTGTTGGGCCCGTTATTACCTACTCATTCCTACAAGCCGTTGGTATTGTTAACGACCATCTCGTTAATTGTGATTATCGATAGTATAACCTAGTGATTTTACTAGGTTTTTTTGGTATTTTTTGTTACAATGAAATAAATTTACAGAAAAGATTTTAATGAGATAGATAAATATTTAAAAGGAGAATTTTTATGATAGATTGGCTGATGACACAAAACGTTGTTTTGTTAGCCTTGTTAGCAGGATTGTTTACATGGGGATGTACCATTCTTGGTTCTGCTATTGTTTTTTTTCTTTACAAAAGTTAGTCGTAAGTTGCTTGATGTGATGATGGGATTTGCGGCTGGAGTTATGATTGCGGCTTCTTTTTGGTCCTTGTTAGCGCCAGCTATTGATTACGCACAAGCAGACTATGGTAAACTTGCTTGGCTGCCAGCAGCGGTTGGTTTTCTGTTGGGTGGTTTTAGTTTACGCTTAATTGACGCCCTTGTTCCACATTTGCACTTGGGAAAAGATGTTTCGGAGGCAGAAGGGATTCAACCGAAGAAAAATTTATCTAAAACAGCTTTGCTTTTTTTAGCTATTACGATTCATAATTTTCCAGAAGGTTTAGCTGTTGGTGTTACTTTTGGAGCACTAGCATCTGGTAACATGACGAATGTGGCTCTTATCGGAGCAATTGGACTTGCGATTGGTATTGGGCTACAAAATATCCCTGAGGGGGCGGCGCTTTCCATTCCTATTCGTGCTGACGGCAGTTCACGTTGGCGTGCTTTCTTTATGGGAGCGATGTCTGCGATTGTAGAGCCTATCGGTGCTGTTTTAGGAGCAGCTCTTGTTATTGTCATGCTACAAATCATCCCATATGCTCTTGCCTTTGCGGCTGGTGCCATGATTTTCGTTGTTGTCGAAGAACTTATTCCAGAGTCGCAAAACAACGGTAATACCGATATTGCCACACTTGGACTTATGGTTGGTTTTGTCATTATGATGGTGATGGATGTCGCTTTGGGATAATGTAATCGTGGAATGTTAAGCTTATTTTGATTACCCCTAGCGGACATTCGCTAGGGGCTTGCTGGTTTTGTGTATATCATTTGGAAATGTTTTCAAAATGTAATAAAATAAAGAAAAGGCTAGGAAAGATGATTTTATGGCAATTACAGTTAATTTATATTACAAGGGTGCTAACGGCAATGCTAAAAAATTCATGGGAGAAACGGAAAAATCAGGTACGGCAGCAGCAATTCGAGCTGAAAAAGGAAACTTGAGATATGATTATTTCTTTCCAGCAAATGACCCTGAAACGGTTTTGTTAATTGACAGTTGGGAAAATCAGGAAGCTATTGATGTGCATCATGCCTCACCAATGATGGACACTCAGCTGAACTTCGATAAAAATACGACTTACACATGACTGTAGAACGTTACATGTCTGATGATAGCGAAGTTGATAGTGAATTTATCCGAAAATAATGACATGCGATAAGAGGATTGGGCAAAATCAATCCTCTTTTTGATTTTCGAATCAGAAAGTTGAGAAATTTAGTCGTATGAGATATGATAAAGGTAATATTTTTGGAGGTATTGTTATGACAACATTTGCAGATTATTTTACACCTATTTCAGCCAAGGAGGCTAATACACAACTTCAAACTGCGGATAATTTTATTCTTTTTATCGGACGTCCGACTTGTCCATATTGTCGCCGTTTTGAGCCAAAACTAACGCAAGTGGCGAAAGATAATCAATTAACTGTTCATTTCTTAAATAGTGAAAATCAAGATTCAGACACCCAAGAGCTTCGCACAACTTATAATGTTCCAACAGTTCCAGGGCTTTTGGTAGCCAAATCAGGTCATGTGAAAGTTGTCTGCGATTCATCCTTATCAGAAGAAGCTATTTTAGATTTTATAACGCATTGATTAGGAGACTGTATGGAAGTAAAACAATATGATTACATTGTTATCGGTGGTGGCTCTGGCGGAATTGCTTCAGCTAATCGTGCCGCTATGCACGGCGCAAAAGTCATTCTTTTTGAAGCAAAGGAAGTCGGTGGAACTTGTGTCAATCTAGGATGTGTTCCTAAAAAGGTCATGTGGTACGGCGCACAGGTAGCTGAAACGCTAAACATCTACGCTAGTGAATACGGTTTTCAAGTTGGTCAAACTACTTTTGATTTTAAAACTCTGAAAGCCAATCGTGAAGCCTATATTGACCGTATTCATGCTTCTTACGAACGCGGTTTTGATAATAATGGTGTTGAACGTGTTTATGATTATGCGACCTTCGTTGAGGCACATACTGTGGAAGTGGCAGGAACGTATTACACAGCGCCGCATATTTTAATTGCTACTGGTGGTCATGCGCTTTATCCTGATATTCCTGGGGCGCACTACGGTATCACATCGGACGGCTTTTTCGAGTTAGATGAAGTGCCAAAACGTACTGCGGTAGTAGGTGCAGGGTATATTGCCGTGGAAGTAGCTGGTATCTTGCACGCACTCGGTTCAAAAACGCACCTTTTTGTTCGCGGTGAGCGTCCTCTACGAACTTTTGATAAAGAAATTATTGATACTTTGGTGGATGCTATGGTTGAAAATGGTCCGACGTTACACACTTTTTCGATTCCTAAAGAAGTTATCAAGAACGATGATGATAGTTTGACATTGATTCTGGAAAATGGTGAGACTTATACAGTTGACATGCTTATTTGGGCAATTGGTCGTAAGGCAAATGTTACTGGTTTTGGTCTTGAAAAGACGGGTGTAGAACTTGATGATAAAGGATTTATCAAAACTGATGACTACGAAAACACATCAGTTGACGGCATTTACGCTCTTGGTGATGTCAATGGTAAATTGGAATTAACACCAGTCGCTGTCAAGGCGGGTCGTCAGCTGTCAGAGCGTCTTTTCAATGACAAACCAAGTGCTAAAATGGATTATAAAGATGTAGCGACTGTTATTTTTAGTCACCCAGCAATTGGTTCAATCGGCTATTCAGAAGAAAAAGCCATTGCAGAGTTTAGCGAAGAACAAATCAAAATCTATCGCTCAAGTTTTACACCAATGTACACAGCTTTAGGCAGTCATCGTCAACCAAGTAAGATGAAGCTAGTTACTCTTGGAAAAGATGAAAAAATCATTGGCTTGCATGGAATCGGCTATGGCGTCGATGAAATGATTCAAGGCTTCTCAGTTGCTATCAAAATGGGCGCTACCAAGGAAGATTTTGATAATACGGTAGCTATTCACCCAACAGGCGCAGAAGAATTTGTGACGATGAGATAGTTTTGATATAGGAAAGTATTGTAATACCATAATTAGAGCTTGAGATGTAATTGTTTCAAGCTTTTTAGTATGTTAATGATTGGTATGTAATTCCTTTTATGCAATTTTGAAATTAAAATTAAATCGTTATGTCATCAGCAAAAACGACTAAAGCTTTCAGCGAGTTTTATGCAGAATATCCAGAGCTAAATGGTTTGATTGAACATTTGCAAGATATAGCAGGATATTCTAACGATAAATTAAAACTTACTATTTATACATTTGGTTTCTTACTATGGTTTCTTTGCTATCATGGATTTAAATGATATTCAACAACTTTATCATTATGTCATTAAAATCAAACGGACTTTTATTACAATTGGACGAAATTCAATGCTTATCGGTATTACAGAAAATAAAAAGCAATTACAGAAAACAAAAAGCAGAAAAGCATTTCAATTAAAAATATTGGAAAAACGCCTGATAGCGAACTTCAACCGATGTTCAAATATGTTGCATAGCATTTCCCAGAAATCAAATTGGGCAAGGATTAGTTTTTCACAATTTAATCAAGTTATACGATGGTAGATTAATACTAAATAAGACAGCAGAGCTAAGCCAATAAACCTTAGCTTTTTTATTTTAAAAAGCCGCGCGATAGTTGTAATTGGTATGTGAAATTGTTATCATATAAGTATGTTATTACCTGAAAAATTTATTGAAGAATACCGTAATATTCTTGGAGATGAAGCAGATGATTTTCTAGCGACATTTGACCAAGAAGCTATCTCAGGATTTCGTGTGAATCCTCTAAAAAATGTTCAACAGACATTTGATACCCCAATTCCTAATACACCATGGGGGCATTATGGCAAAGTTTCTGGCAAGTCTCCAGAACATGTTTCAGGGCTTGTTTATTCGCAGGAACCAGCAGCACAAATGGTTGCTCAAGTCGCAGCACCACAGGAAAATATGCGCGTGCTTGATTTAGCAGCAGCACCAGGTGGCAAATCGACGCATTTGCTTAGCTATATGAATAATACTGGCGTCTTAGTCAGTAATGAAATTTCTAGCAAGCGTAGTAAAGTTCTCGTAGAAAATATTGAACGTTTTGGGGCTCGAAATGTTGTTGTTACCAATGAAAGTTCACAAAAACTTGCAAAAGTATTCAAATACTATTTTGACCTTATCGTTTTTGACGGACCGTGTTCAGGTGAGGGAATGTTTCGTAAAGACCCTGCAGCCACGCAATATTGGCATGAAAACTATCCTGCAGAATGTGCTGCGCTTCAAAAAGAAATTTTAGAAGAAGCCATGAAAATGTTAGCCATTGGTGGAACGCTTGTTTATTCAACATGCACTTGGTCGCTAGAAGAAAACGAAGGAGTGGTTAAGTGGCTTTTAGACAAGTATGATTATCTGGAACTTGTTGATATTGAAAAAATAAATGGCATGGTGGAAGGGATAGATTTGCCACAAGTTGCGCGCATGTACCCACATCATTTTAAAGGAGAAGGGCAATTTGTTGCAAAACTACGTGATACAAGAACAGCAGAAACACGTTCTGTTAAGCCTGTAAAATCTAACCTTACCAAGGCTCAATTAAAACTTTGGCGAGATTTCGCAAAGCAACATATCAAAGTTGATTTAGCAGGAATCTTACAAACTTTTGGAGATAATCTTTATCTATTGCCAGAAGGTTTGCCAGACTTAGGAAAACTAAAAATCGCACGTAATGGGCTTCATTTGGGAACCTTTAAGAAAAATCGATTTGAACCTTCGTTTGCTTTGGGGCTTTCATTATCACCTGATGACGTAGAACAGTTCGTGAAAATTGATATAGAACAGTTCAAGGTTTATGCATCTGGAAATATTGTCAAATTGGAAGAGCCAATTCAAAACGGCTGGTATCTAGTGTCAATAAATGGCAATGGCATAGGCTTTGCCAAAATTACTGGAAATATTCTGAAAAATTACTTCCCTAAGGGACTGCGTTTTTATTCGTAAACTGTTACAGATACAATTTGTGTTAAAATAGGAAGAAAAACACTTTGCAATTGCCTGCTTGATATGTTAATATTTCTTTGTGAAGTATTTGTAACACTTCATGTAAATTACTTTTTATTTTCAAGATTAAGTAGGAATCACAAATGAAAAAAATGAAAAAACTTAGCTTTTTACTGCTAATTACCTTAGTTTCCATCATTTTGTCAGGTTGTGCTAGTTGGATTGATAAAGGTGAATCAATTACCTGCGTTGGTTCAACAGCGCTTCAGCCTCTAGTTGAAGCTGCAGCTGACGAATTTGGAACAGCCAATATTGGAAAAACAGTTAATGTTCAAGGTGGAGGATCTGGTACAGGACTTTCTCAAGTTCAATCAGGAGCAGTCCAAATTGGGAATAGTGATGTTTTTGCTGAAGAAAAAGACGGTATCGATGCTGACCAATTGGTTGATCATCAAGTAGCAGTAGCTGGACTTGCTGTGATTGTTAACGATAATGTCAAAGTTGATAATTTAACGACAGAACAACTTCGAAAGATTTTTACAGGTGAAATTACAAACTGGAAAGAAGTTGGCGGTCAAGATTTGGAAATTTCAATTATTAACCGAGCAGCAAGCTCAGGATCACGTGCAATATTTGATAATGTTATTATGAATGGTGAGTCAGCCGTTCAAAGCCAAGAGCAGGATTCAAATGGTATGGTGAAATCTATTGTATCACAGACTCCAGGTGCGATTTCATATCTTGCTTTTGCCTATGTTGATGATGCTGTGAAAACAATCAGTCTAAATGGTTATGAACCAACTGCTGAAAATGTAACAACAAACAATTGGCCACTTTGGTCATATGAACATATGTACACTAAAGGTGAGCCAACAGGCTTGACAAAAGAATTTTTGGATTATATCATGAGTGATGAAGTTCAAAAAGGCATTGTTGAACAAATGGGTTATATTTCAGTCAATGATATGCAGGTTACTAAGTCAGCTGATGGCACAGTAACTGAAAAATAAGGAGACGTTATGAGAAATCAAGAACTTGAGAAAAAATTAACCTCACCTTCAAAAAATTCTCAATTAGAAAAATTCGGGAAAGGGTTAACCCTTTTCTGTTTGGTGCTAATTGTTTTTATCGTTGCAATGATTTTAATTTTCGTTGCGCAAAAAGGATTGTCTACCTTCTTTGTTGATGGTGTCAACCCACTAACGTTCCTTTTTGGAAGTAAATGGGATCCAAATTCAGGCTCTTTTGGAGCTCTACCAATGATTTTGGGGTCATTTATTGTAACTATTCTATCTGCTTTAATTGCGACTCCGATTGCTATTGGAGCAGCGGTATTTATGACAGAAGTATCGCCAAAATACGGTGCTAAGATTTTGCAACCAGCTATCGAATTATTGACAGGAATCCCTTCTGTTGTTTATGGTTTTATTGGTCTGCAAGTTATCGTACCATTTGTTCGTTCGATTTTTGGTGGAACAGGTTTTGGTATTTTATCAGGTGTCTGTGTCCTTTTTGTCATGATTCTACCGACAGTTACCTTTATGACGGTAGATAGTTTGAAAGCAGTCCCAAGACATTATAAAGAAGCCAGCTTTGCTATGGGGGCTACTCGTTGGCAAACAATCTGGCGTGTTATCTTGAATGCCGCTCGACCTGGGATTTTTACAGCGGTGATTTTTGGTATGGCTCGTGCTTTTGGTGAAGCCTTAGCCATTCAAATGGTTGTCGGAAACTCTGCCGTTGTTCCTACATCATTAACAACACCAGCAGCGACCTTGACCTCTGTGTTGACAATGGGAATTGGTAACACAGTCATGGGAACTGTCCAAAATAATGTTCTTTGGTCACTAGCTTTAGTCTTGCTAATTATGAGTTTAGGATTTAATATGCTCGTGAAATTTATTACAAGAGAAAGAAAGAGAAATTATGCACGCTAAAAAAATTGATAAATTAGCAACAGGAGTTCTCTATACAATTGCTGGAATTATTGTTGCAATTTTGGCATCTTTGCTACTTTATATTTTGGTTAATGGTTTACCACACGTTAGCTGGTCTTTCTTGACAGGAAAATCATCAGCTTATAAAGCTGGCGGTGGTATTGGTATTCAGCTGTACAATTCTCTCTTTCTTTTAGTGATTACACTGATTATTTCAATTCCGCTATCAATGGGAGCAGGAATTTACTTATCTGAATACGCTAAAAAAGGGCGTTTTACGAATTTCATTAGAACTTGTATTGAAATTCTATCATCTCTACCATCAGTTGTTGTTGGATTGTTTGGTTACCTTATTTTTGTTGTTCAATTTCAATACGGTTTCTCAATTATCTCTGGTGCCCTTGCCTTAACCGTATTTAATCTGCCACAAATGACACGTAATGTTGAAGATGGTCTTCGTAATGTTCACCATACGCAACGTGAAGCAGGACTTGCCCTTGGTTTATCACGTTGGGAAACAGTTGTTCACGTTGTTGTACCAGAAGCTTTACCAAGTATTGTTACTGGTATTGTGCTTGCTTCAGGACGTATCTTTGGTGAAGCAGCCGCGCTTATTTACACAGCGGGGCAATCTGCGCCAGCTCTTGATTGGTCAAATTGGAACCCACTTAGTGTGACAAGTCCGATTTCTATCTTCCGTCAAGCTGAAACGCTCGCTGTTCACATTTGGAAAGTCAATAGTGAAGGCACTATTCCTGATGCAACACAAGTTTCACAAGGAAGCGCTGCAGTTCTCTTGGTTTTCATCCTCATTTTCAACCTATCAGCTCGTTATATCGGTAAGAAACTTCATGCGAAATTAACGTCAGCAAACTAAAGGAGAAAAAATGACAGAATATAATTGGAACGAAAGACATATTATTACATTTCCAGAAGAAAAGCTTGCCTTAGCAACGAAAGATCTTCATGTTTATTATGGTCAAAAAGAGGCAATCAAGGGGATTGATATGCAGTTTGAAAAAAATAAAATCACTGCCCTTATTGGTCCATCTGGATGTGGCAAATCGACATTTCTTCGTAGTTTGAACCGAATGAATGACACTATTGATATTGCTAAAGTAACGGGTGAAATTTCATATGAAGGTATTGATGTTAACGCCAAAAATATCAATGTTTATGAAATGCGCAAACAGATTGGTATGGTTTTCCAACGTCCTAATCCATTTGCAAAATCTATTTATAAAAATATCACATTTGCCTATGAACGAGCAGGTGTGAAAAACAAACAATTCTTAGATGAAATTGTTGAAACCTCTTTAAAACAAGCTGCGCTTTGGGACCAAGTGAAAGATGATTTGCATAAATCAGCCTTCACGCTTTCAGGCGGTCAGCAGCAACGTTTGTGTATCGCGCGAGCCATTGCTGTTAAACCTGACATTCTTCTAATGGATGAGCCAGCGTCAGCTTTGGACCCAGTTGCTACAATGCAGTTGGAAGATACCTTGTTTGAATTGAAGAAAGATTATACCATTATCATCGTAACGCACAATATGCAACAAGCAGCTCGTGCTAGTGACTACACAGCATTCTTCTATTTGGGAGATTTGATTGAATACGATAAAACGAACAACATCTTCCAAAATGCGAAATTGCAATCTACTAGTGATTATGTGTCTGGACATTTTGGTTAGAAAGGAAAGACATGACAGAACCTATTTTAAGAGTGAGTGACTTATCTGTCTACTATAACAAGAAAAAAGCTTTAAATAATGTGTCTATGGATTTCTATCCTAATGAAATCACAGCCTTAATCGGACCTTCTGGTTCAGGAAAATCAACACTTTTGCGGTCGATTAACCGCATGGGTGACCTTAATCCTGAAGTAACATTGACAGGTTCAATCACTTATAACGGTCATAATATTTATAGCCCACGAACAGATACGGTTGAACTTCGCAAAGAAATCGGCATGGTTTTCCAACAACCTAATCCATTTCCAATGTCAATCTATGAAAATGTCGTTTACGGTTTACGTTTGAAAGGAATTAAAGATAAGCAAGTTCTTGATGAAGCTGTCGAATCATCACTTATCGGTGCCTCTATCTGGGACGAAGTTAAGGATAGATTGCACGATTCTGCGCTTGGCTTATCAGGTGGTCAGCAACAACGTGTGTGTGTAGCTCGTGTTTTAGCAACAAGGCCTAAAATCATTTTATTAGATGAACCAACATCAGCGCTTGACCCAATTTCAGCAGGCAAAGTGGAAAATACACTTTATGGTTTGAAAGATAAATATACAATGCTTATCGTAACACGTTCAATGCAACAAGCTTCACGTATTTCAGACCGAACAGGATTTTTCCTCGGTGGTAATCTTATCGAATATGGAAAAACACATGAAATGTTCATGAATCCTAAACGAAAAGAAACAGAAGATTATATTACAGGAAAATTTGGTTAGTCTTAGCAGCTTGAAAAAGGAGATGGTATTATGTTAAGGTCAAAATTTGACGATGAATTAGAAAAATTACACAATCAATTTTACGCAATGGGGACTGAAGTCCTTTCACAAATCAATAAGACCGTTCGAGCATTCATCAGCCATGATCGTGAATTAGCTAAAGAAGTTATCGAAGGTGATGAAATTGTCAATAATTTCGAAACAAAATTAGAGAAAAAATCACTTGAAATCATTGCATTGCAACAACCAGTTTCTCAAGATTTACGTACTGTTATTACAGTTTTAAAAGCTTCAAGCGATGTTGAACGCATGGGTGACCACGCAGCTTCAATCGCTAAAGCAACCATCCGTGTAAAAGGCGAAGAACGTTTACCAGAAGTCGAAGCAGAAATCAAAAAAATGGGTAAAGCTGTGCGCGACATGGTAGAAGAAGCTTTGGATGTTTATATCACAGGAAATGAAGAACATGCTTACGAAGTGGCCGCATCAGACGAAGTGATTGATAACTATTTCCATGACATTCAAAATATGGCCGTTGAGTCAATCCGACAACAACCTGACACCGTTTTTGCCGGGAAAGAATACCTACAAGTTATCACTTACTTAGAACGTATTGGTGACTACGCTCGTAATATTTGTGAATGGGTTGTTTACCTTAAAACTGGTAAAATCATTGAGCTGTAATACGAGAGACAAAGAGAAGGAGCGACCTTCTTTTTGTTTTATTTTTTAAAGGCTCATTGTCAACTGTAGTGGGTGACTTATCACTAACATCTAGAGAGAATCAGATTTGTTCTCTCTATTTTGATGTTCAAAGCGATGAGAATTTTAGTTTTAAAGTTTTTGAAGTTTCGAAAGCCGAAAGCTTGACGCTTAATGTCCTTGATGAGTTTGTTAGTGGCTTCTAGCTTAGCGTTAGAATAAGGGAGCTCCAGGGCGTTTGCAATGTAGGATTTGTATTTCTTGAAGGTCTTAAAGACAGTGGTAAATACAGGATTGACAAAGGGAAGGTTGTCGTCAATCAGCGCCATAAAATGGTCGGTATTCTTCTCTTGAAAATGGAATAATAAGAGTTGATACAACTCATAGTAATAACGGAATTCGTCCGATAAATCTAGAATCTTCTTAACAATTTCTTTCGGAGTCAAGGTTTGGCTAAAGGTTCGTGAATAAAAGCGTTTATCAGAGAGTTTGCGATTGTCTTTCTGGAGTATTTTCCAGTGATTTTTCATAGCTCGATAAGGGAGAGACTTTTTATCAAAGCTCTTCATGATGGTAATTCGAGTGCTCATCATAGCTCTGCCAAGGTGTTGGACAATATGGAAGCGGTCGAGTACGATTTTAGCTTTAGGAAATAGCTGTTTCAGGATTGGAATATAAGACCCAGACATGTCCACAGTAACGACTTTAACCGCCTCACGAACAGCTCTAGGATAGCGATAAAAGTAGTTTTTGATGGTGGTTTGTGGGTTGTTTTCAAGGAGAGTGACAATTTTTCTGGTTTCAAAATCTTGAGCAATAAAAGCTAGTTGTCCCTTGTTTCGAGAAAATTCATCTACCGATAGAACCTCAGGAAGACGAGTAAGGTCTTCCTTGAAGGTGAAAGCTTCCAGCTGACGTTGGACAAGAGATACTGAAAGGTGGAGTCTCTTAGCGATGGCAGTATTAGTTAACTTTTCGGTATGGTATTGTGTGATTTTCTGGCGGACAGGCTTTGAGATTTGGCAATGTTTCTTGACTAAGCTAGTCTCAGAAACCGTCACACGACGACAGCCCTTACATTGAAAGCGTCGCTTCTTGAGTTTGAGGACCGTTGGTATGCCTTGGACGTCAAGGATTGGGATGGTAGAGGCTCGTTGAAAGTCATACTTGCTCATCTGACTTTTGCAGTGAGGGCAGAGTGGAGGCTGATAGTCTAGGCTAGCCTCAATCGTGATGTGGGTATCAGCCTTAAAAACCGTCTTGATTTTAATATTTTTGTCTTTTAATCCGATGAGTTCTGTGGTATTCTTAAGTTGTTCCATAAGGTGTTCCTAATGATGGTTTAGTCGCTTTTCATTATAAGTCTTATGGGGCTTTTTTGATACACTGAAAAAGCTCCATAATCTCTGTGGGGGATTTACCCACTACAGAAATTATAGAGCCTTTTTAAAACTGACAGATATTTAGGTTTGTGATATAATAATGTAGTTTGATAGTACTTAACCATCATTAATTTAATGACACGATTATTTCATAGTAAGTATTGTCAGAATTATTTAAAAGATTAAGGGATATGGGGAGAACGATTGTTAGTCCTCATTTCTATAATTTAAAGGAGTTATATGAAAACTGTAGAACATTTTATTGAAAAATTTGTTCCTGAAAATTATAATATTTTTCTTGACATTAACCGTCAATCAAAAACGTTTTCAGGTAACGTAGCGATTAGCGGTGAGGCTTTAGATAATGTTATTTCATTCCACCAAAAAGATTTAGTCATTGCTTCTGTTTTGTTAGACAATCAAAACTTAGAGTTTACCATTGATAACAACAACGAAGCTGTCCATGTTGAACTACCAGAAACAGGTACAATGACAGTTGTTCTTGAATTCTCAGGTAAGATTACCGATAATATGACAGGTATCTACCCTTCATATTACACTGTTGATGGTGTCAAAAAAGAAATCATCTCAACACAATTTGAAAGTCACTTTGCCCGCGAAGCTTTCCCTTGTGTGGACGAACCAGAAGCAAAAGCTACTTTTGATTTGAGCATTAAATTTGACCAAACTGAAGGTGAAATCGTGCTTTCAAATATGCCAGAAGTTGATGCTGACCGTCGTAAGGAAACTGGTCTTTGGACATTCGATACGACACCTCGCATGTCATCATACCTTCTCGCATTTGCTCTTGGGGATTTGCAAGGTAAAACTGCAAAAACTAAAAATGGTACTGAAGTTGGTGTTTTCTCAACAAAAGCACACGCTCTTAAATCATTAGACTTTGCTTTGGATATTGCTGTTCGTGTTATTGATTTCTACGAGGATTATTATGGCGTCAAATACCCAATTCCGCTTTCATACCATGTTGCCCTTCCTGATTTCTCAGCTGGAGCGATGGAAAATTGGGGCTTGGTTACTTACCGTGAAGTTTATCTTTTGGTTGACGATAACTCTACCGTTAAGAGTCGTCAAAATGTCGCACTTGTTGTTGCACACGAATTGGCTCACCAATGGTTTGGTAACCTTGTCACAATGAAATGGTGGGATGATTTATGGCTCAATGAATCATTTGCCAATATGATGGAGTACGTTTCTGTTGATGCCATTGAGCCTTCATGGAATATCTTTGAAGATTTCCAAACAGCAGGTCTCCCATTGGCGCTTCAACGTGATGCCACTGACGGTGTTCAATCTGTGCACGTCGAAGTTCAGCATCCTGATGAAATCAATACTTTGTTTGACCCAGCCATTGTTTATGCTAAAGGAAGTCGCTTGATGCACATGCTTCGTCGTTGGCTTGGTGATAACGATTTCTGTGCTGGCTTGAAAATTTACTTTGACAAACACCAATATGACAATACTATTGGTCGTGATCTTTGGGATGCGTTATCAGAAGCATCTGGAAAAGATGTTGCAGCCTTCATGGACGCTTGGTTAGAACAACCTGGTTATCCAGTTGTGACAGCAGAAGTTGTTGATGATACACTTGTTCTTAGCCAAAAACAATTCTTCATCGGTGAAGGTGTTGATGAAAACCGTATTTGGCCAATTCCACTTAATAGCAATTGGCAAGGATTTCCAGAAACGTTGACTGAAGCTCGTCTTGAAATTCCAAATTACAGCCAATTAGTAGCTCAAAATGAAGGAGCTCTTCGTCTCAATACAGAAAATACCGCTCACTACATCACAAATTATAAAGGCGAATTGTTGAACGCTGTTCTTGAACAATTGACTGAACTTGATACTGTTTCAAAACTTCAAGTCATCCAAGAACGCCGTTTACTTGCTGAAAGTGGTGAGATTTCATACGCAGAACTTGTTCCGTTATTGACAAAACTTGCTGATGAAACTTCTTATTTGGTAGCGGAAGCTATTTCACAAGTTGTTGAAGGTTTGGATGTTTTCTTGACAGAAGGAAGTCAAGCTCAAGCACAATTTAAAGCCTTGGTTAGCCACCTCATGCAAAAGAATTACAACCGCCTCGGCTTTGAACCACAAGCAGGAGAATCTGATGAAGATGAAATGGTTCGTCAAAATACGATTTCGTTGATGTTGTACGCAGATAACGAAGATGCTGTGACAAAAGCGGAAGCTATTTTCCATCAATACAAAGATAATATCGAAGCTATTCCAGCTTCAATTCGCTTATCTGTTTTGGCAAATCAAATCAAGCACGCTGAAACAGAAGAACTTGTTTCACTTTACCTCGATACTTACGTGAAAACAAACGATGGTAACTTTCGTCGTCAATTGGCTTCTGCTTTATCAAATACAAAATCAGAAGCCACTGTTGAGCGTATCTTGAGCGCTTTGAAAAACAAAGACATTGTGAAACCACAAGACTTAGCAATGAGTTGGTACCGTCCATTCCTTGAAAAAGATTTTACGCAAGGAGCGATCTGGACTTGGGCACGTGAAAACTGGGCTTGGATTAAATCAGTGCTTGGTGGTGACATGAGTTTTGATAAATTTGTTATCTACCCTGCCAATTCATTCAAAACAGCTGAACGTCTTGCAGAATACAAAGCTTTCTTTGAACCACAACTTGATGATATGGCAATCAGCCGCAATATTGCAATGGGAATCAAAGAAATCTCTGCTCGCCTTGATTTGATTAGCACAAGTAAGGTTGCTGTCGAAGAAGCACTTGCAGAAGTTGAATAAAAATAAAACGTCTGAGATTTTTTTCAGACGTTTTTTCAATACTAGTAATTGTAACCGTTACTATTTTAGATAATCTTAAGCTCAGTCAGATATGCTTTTTATCAGAAAATTACTATGAAAATTAAGAAAGTTCTTGTAAAAACTTAAACTAAAGTAGTAAGTCATGATATAATAATATAAATGCAAGGAGTATATGTATGATTAAGATATTATTAGTAGAGGATGATTTGAGTCTATCTAATTCCATTTTTGATTTTTTAGATGATTTTGCAGATGTTATGCAGGTATTTGACGGCGAAGAAGGTTTGTACGAAGCTGAAAGTGGCGTATATGACCTTATTTTGCTTGACTTGATGTTACCTGAAAAAGATGGTTTCCAAGTGCTTAAAGAGTTACGAGAAAAAGGTGTGTCAACACCAGTACTTATTATGACTGCCAAAGAAAGTCTTGGTGATAAGGGACATGGTTTCGAGTTGGGAGCAGATGATTATCTTACTAAACCATTTTACCTTGAAGAGCTAAAAATGCGTATTCAAGCTCTTTTAAAACGTTCGGGTAAATACAACTTCAATACCTTATCTTATGAAGAATTAACCGTTGACACTTCTACCAATACAACAATAGCTAACGGTAAAGAAGTCGAGCTGCTTGGTAAAGAATTTGATTTGTTGGTTTATTTCTTACAAAATCAAAATGTTATTTTACCAAAATCACAAATTTTTGACCGTATTTGGGGCTTTGATAGTGATACAACGATTTCGGTTGTTGAAGTTTACGTTTCAAAAATTCGAAAAAAACTCAAAGACACCACCTTTGCCAAAAATCTTCAAACCCTACGGAGTGTAGGTTATATTCTGAAAAATGTTGAATAAATTACAGAAAAAATTATCATCAGGGACATTTTCACATTTCTTCCATTTCTTTGCTGTCTTCACGGGAATTTTTGTCATCATGACAGTTATCATTTTGCAGATTATGCGCTATGGTCTTTATTCCTCTGTTGATACGAGTTTGCAAAATGCAGCAGACAATGCCAATGATTATGTCGTGCGAACTATGGAACGTAGCGATACTTTGCAATCGAATGATTCTCCTACGGACACTTTTTCAGGAGGAACAAGTAGTTCTGGGAAAGCGAAACCTAGTACCAGCAGAATTGGTCTAAGTAACGTTAGCGTTCTTCTTTATGATGAAGACGGTAAAATCTTAAATGCTTTGGATGCTTTTGTTCAATTTGGAACGTTATCGACAACTTTTGATGAAGGTAGTGTCGGCGAAATCAAAGAACAGAAGATTACGACCATTTTTGGTCAAACCGAGAAATACCATGTGCTGACTGTAAAAGTGAGTAGTAGCGAGTATCCTAGTATAAAATACGCTACTTTCCTTGTTAGTGTTCGTCAGTTAGATGAAGCTAGCGAACGATATGTAACAATTACGATCACTGTTATGGTTATTTTCTGGATTATTTCGGTCGTAGCAAGTGTTTATCTTGCCAATTGGACAAGAAAACCAATTATGGAAAGCTATGAAAAACAAAAAACCTTTGTCGAAAATGCTAGTCATGAGTTGCGTACACCGCTTACTGTTTTGCAGAATCGTTTAGAAAGTCTCTTTAGGCGACCTGATGCTACAATTTTGGATAATAGTGAAAGTATTGCCGCCAGTTTAGACGAAGTTCGAAATATGCGAATTTTGACCACAAATCTGCTGAATTTGGCACGTCGTGATGATGGTTTGAAAGTTGAGTTGGAGGATATTCAACCACCGACTTTCAATGAAATCTTTGAAAATTACGATATGATTGCTGAAGAAAATGGCAAGACATTTGTCGGACATAATTTGGTAGACCGACCAATCAAATCAGATCGTACATTGTTAAAACAACTGATGACTATCTTATTTGATAATGCCATAAAATACACCGACAATGATGGTGTCATTGAATTTACCGTTAAAACAACAGACAAACAAACAATTCTGACAGTTGCTGATAACGGTCCAGGAATTAGCGACGCTGATAAAGTTAAGATTTTTGACCGTTTTTATCGTGTGGATAAAGCACGGACACGTCAAAAAGGCGGTTTTGGTCTAGGATTGTCACTTGCTAAGCAAATTGTTGACGTTTTAAAAGGCGATATTCAAGTCAAAGATAACCAACCAAAAGGAACTATTTTTGAAGTCCGTTTTAATCGTCATTAATAAAATAAAGGGAGCTGATAAATTCTCAGCTTCCTTTTTGATTATATTCGTTTTTCTTTGGCAATTGTAAACTTTAATTGCTAGAAAAAATATTTTTGTAAAAGAAAAAAACTCCATTTGGAGTTTTCATTGGATATTAGTTAGCCAATTTAGCAGCAAGACGTGCTTTATCTCGGCTAGCTTTGTTTTTGTGAATCAACCCTTTTGATTCAGCTTTATCGATGCTAGAAGAAGCAGCGCGGAAAAGCTCTTCAGATGGGTTAGCTTCGAATGCTTTGATAGCAGAACGCATAGCTGATTTTTGTGCTGAGTTCTTTTTGTTTTGTTTAACGTTAAGTTCAGCGCGTTTGATAGCTGATTTAATATTTGCCAATGTTTTCACCTCCAAATTAATCTAACTATATTATTATATAGGAATTATTGACTTTTGGCAAGTCTTAATCACCCTTTCAGAAAAAATACTTACTTTTTCAAATAAATACTATCAATTTTATGGTCTGCAGCCTTGTGTAAAATCAATTCAGCACGGTTTCGCGTTGGTTCAATATATTTTTCAAGATTGACTAAATTAATTGTTTTCCAAGTATTTTTAGCTAAAGCTAAGGCTTCGCTTTGTGACATATTGACAAAACGGTGATAATAGTTGTTTTTGTCTGCTTTTGCCAATTCTAACAAGCTTTCAAAACGTTCCAAATACCATTTTTCGATATTATCGTTTTCTGCGTCAATGTAAATTGAAAAATCAAAATATCCTGTCATGTACAGTCGTTTATTCTTCTGGTTTTGAAAAACGTTGATTCCTTCGACAATCAGAAAATCAGGGGTATCAATCGTTTGTTTTTGGTCAGGAATGATGTCATAAATTTCATGCGAATAAACAGGAATCTCGGCGACCATGCCATTTTTAACGGTATCGAGGAAATTTAGCAGAAGTTCCATGTTATAACTTTCGGGAAATCCTTTGCGGTCAAGTATATTTCGCTCAATTAAAATATCATTTGGATAAATGAAACCGTCAGTCGTTACCATTTCAACTTTGCTATCTTTGAAAGTCCGTGATAGGAGAAGTTGTAAAAGACGGCTAGTCGTTGATTTTCCGACAGCAACCGATCCCGAAATACCAATGATAAATGGGCGTTTACTCACTTCATTTTTCAGAAAAATACTTTTTGAAAATGAAAGATTTTCTTGAGCATTTTTGTAAATCTGAATTAAGCTAATCAAAGGAAGATAAACTTCAACCACATCTTGAATGTTGATATTGTCATTCAAACTTTTAATTGATTCCAATTCTTCAGCAGTCAGAAGCGGCTGTGTTTTGCGATGCAATTCTTGCCAAGTTTTTCGAGAAATATTATCAAAATTAATAAATTCGTTCGTCATACGAAGCTCCTTGCTGAGGATTATGTGCTCTATTATAGCACTTTAATCCTTAATTGAAAACCGTTACAATTTATGTTAAAATGAAAAAGCATTCTAGGAGGAAATAGTAGAAAATGACAAAGATGTATTATGCAGAAAATCCTGATAGCGCTCATGATATTCATGAGTTGAAGGTTACTCTTTTGGGACAACCCTTCACATTTTTAACCGATTCAGGTGTTTTCTCTAAAAAAATGATTGATTACGGCAGCCAAGTGCTTTTGAATTCGGTGGATTTTGAAAAAGGTAAAACGCTTTTGGATTTAGGTTGTGGTTATGGTCCGCTAGGTATTTCTTTAGCAAAAGTTCAAGGTGTTCAAGCAACAATGATTGATATTAACAACCGAGCTATTGATTTGGCGCTGAAGAATGCTGAAACAAACGATGTTACAGCATGTATCTTCCAATCTAATATCTATGAAAAGGTAACTGGTACTTTTGATTACATTATTAGCAATCCTCCGATTCGTGCAGGAAAACAAGTTGTTCATACGATTATAGCAGATAGTATCAATTATCTGAATGACGGTGGTAGCTTAACAATTGTTATCCAAAAGAAACAAGGAGCGCCAAGTGTTAAATCTAAAATGCAAGAAATTTTTGGCAATGTTGATATCCTAAAGCGTGATAAAGGGTATTATATTTTACGAAGCACAAAAACGGAATAATTGAATAAATAATCTTTATTAAATGAGATGATAAATCTTGTTTAGTAAAGATTTTTTTATAGATTCCCATAATATCAATAATTATGACAGATGTCATAAAATAAATATGACATAAAAGTCAGTTTTAACAGTATAATTATGCTTTGAAAAGTCATAAAAAAACACAATATAAATCGCTTACAAAACGTCAAAATATTATTTTTAAATATTGTAAATTCCTTCCCTTAGGAGCGATTTTGTCTCAAAAAGTTCAGAAATAGCGAATATGACATATGACACAAATGTCATATGTAAATTGAAAACCTTGCTGTAACAAGGCTTTTTTGAAGGTAATGAATTATAAAATCGTTTTAATAATTTTTCGGTTTTTGCCATTTTTACTAATTATTAAAAAATCGGTAAAAAGTACTTACATATTTTAAAAAAAATGGTAGAATGGAGAGAGTGTAATTATTAATTAATTGAAAAGAATTTTCGGAAGGAAGTAAAAATGGCTATTAATAGGTATATCGATCATACTTTATTAAAACCTGAAAGCACTCAAATTCAAATTGATAAGCTGATTGCAGAAGCAGTAGAGCATCAGTTTGCTAGTGTTTGTGTTAATCCAACTTGGGTATCATATGCCGCTAAGGCTTTAAAAGGTACTGAAGTTAATGTTTGTACGGTTATTGGTTTTCCTCTTGGGGGAAACACTACTAGTGTGAAAGCTTTTGAGACGAAAGATGCTGTTGCTAATGGTGCAGATGAGATCGATATGGTTATCAATATCGGTCAATTAAAATCAGGACAATATGACGCTGTTGAAGCTGATATTCGTGCTGTTGTAGAAGCAAGCGGTGATAAGTTAGTAAAAGTTATCATTGAAACTTGTCTTTTGACAGACGACGAAAAAGTAAAAGCTTGCCGATTAGCGGTTGCAGCAGGTGCGGATTACGTCAAAACTTCAACTGGTTTTTCAACTGCAGGCGCAAATATCGCCGACGTGACATTGATGCGTAAAACTGTTGGACCAAATATCGGAGTGAAAGCCGCAGGCGGTACACGCTCATATGCAGATGCTGAAGCTTTTATTAAAGCAGGTGCAACACGAATTGGAACTTCTGCAGGTGTAGCAATTGTCAACGGTGAAACTGCTAATAGTAGTTACTAACATTAATAATATTTTTTACGTTATGAAATAGAAAAGCAAAGGTGGACGGTCGCGATGACGGTCAAGTGGCTTATTACCACAGTCTATAAGGCTTGAAAAAGTCTTCTTAAAAGTGTCATTGAGCCAATTGGCTTGATATATATTTAGCAACTGTGTTGCTTATAAGTTTTTTAGGAGGGTTCATTTTCATGAACAAGAAAATTGTTAGTCTTGGACTTGCTGCAGTAGCAACATTAGCACTCGGTGCTTGTAGCCGTTCAAATTCATCTAGCTCTAGCTCTGATTCTAGCGTAAAAGTCGCTATTGTAACAGATACAGGTGGTGTTGATGATAAATCATTTAACCAATCAGCTTGGGAAGGTTTGCAAGCTTGGGGTAAAGAAAATGATTTAACAAAAGATATTGACTACACTTACTTCCAATCAGATAGTGAGTCAGACTATGCAACTAACCTTGATTCAGCTGTTTCAAACGGTTATAACTTGATTTTTGCTATTGGTTACAATCTTCATGATGCAGTTGAAGAAGCTGCCCCAGAAAATGAAGATGTTAACTATGTTATCATTGACGACACTGTTTCTGATCAAGATAACGTTGAAAGTGTCTTGTTTGCTGATAACGAAGGTGCTTATCTTGCAGGTATCGCAGCTGCTATGCAAACAAAAACAAAACACGTTGGATTTGTAGGTGGTATTGAATCAGATACAATCACACGTTTTGAAGCTGGTTTCAAGGCTGGTGTGGCATCAGTTGATAGCTCAATCAAAGTTGATGCTCAATACGTGGGTTCTTACTCAGACTCTGCTAAAGGTAAAACAATCGCTGCTACTATGTACGCAGGTGGCGCAGATGTTATCTACCATGCCGCAGGTGGTTCTGGTACAGGTGTCTTCTCACAAGCCAAAGAAATCAATGAAAAATTAAAAGCTGATAGCGACCAAAAAGTTTGGGTAATCGGTGTCGATCGTGACCAATCAGAAGAAGGTGACTATACATCATCTGATAACGTTGATTCTAACTTTGTTTTGACTTCTACAATTAAAGAAGTAGGAAAAGTCGTTCAAGATATTTCTAACGAAAAGCTTAAAGGTGAAAAATTCAACGGAAACACAACAAAAACATACGGACTTGCAGACGGTGGTGTTGATGTTGTCACAGACAACCTTTCTGATAGCATTAAAGAAGCGGTTGAAACTGCCAAACAAAAAATCATCAATGGTGAAATCACTGTTGATGATGGTTTGAGTGATTAAAAATCATCATTCTTGAAGGAAGCGACCAAATAGGTCGCCTTTTTTCAGGGCTGAGGAAAATAGCAATTTTACCTCAGTTAAGTTCATTAAAAAACTCTTCTTAGAGAATTTAGTGGGCTTAACTGACCTAAAATTATTAATTATTAGACTGAAAGGATCACATATGACACAAGAAACAGTCATTAAAATGCGTGAAATTACTAAAAAATTTGGTGATTTTGTAGCTAATGACCATATCAATTTAGAAGTCAAAAAAGGTGAAATCCATGCCCTTCTTGGGGAAAATGGTGCCGGAAAATCGACTTTGATGAATATGCTTGCCGGTCTTTTACAACCAACAAGCGGTGAAATTTTAGTGAAGGGAGAAGTTGCTCACTTAGATTCACCTTCAAAATCAGCTAAAATGGGAATTGGAATGGTTCACCAGCACTTTATGTTGGTTGAAGCTTTTACTGTGGCTGAAAATATTATTTTAGGTAACGAGGCAACCAAAAAAGGTGGGATTCTTAATTTAAGAAAAGCAACTGAAGAAATCAAAGAGTTATCTGAAAGATACGGTTTAGCAGTCGATCCGTCAGCTAAAATCTCAGATATTACTGTTGGAGCACAACAACGTGTTGAAATTTTAAAAACACTTTATCGCGGTGCCAATATTATTATCTTTGACGAACCAACAGCTGTTTTAACACCTTCTGAAATCGCTGAATTACTTGATATTATGCGTAACTTAGTTAAAGAAGGAAAATCAATCATCTTAATCACACATAAATTGGATGAAATTCGTGCCGTTGCTGATAGGGTCACAGTTATTCGTCACGGAAAATCTATTCAAACAGTACCAGTTGCTGATTCAACAAGTGAAGAATTAGCAGAGATGATGGTTGGACGTGCTGTCTCGTTTAAAACCGAAAAAATTCCTGCTAATCCAAAAGACGTTGTTCTTTCTGTTAAGGATTTAGTTGTTAACGAAAATCGTGGTGTTCCTGCGGTCAAAGAACTTTCTCTGGATGTCCGTGCAGGTGAGATTGTTGGTATTGCTGGTATCGATGGTAATGGGCAAAGTGAACTTATTGAAGCAATCACTGGTCTTCGTAAGGTCGAATCAGGTAACGTCATCATTAAAGGCGTGGACATGACGAATGAACGTCCTCGTAAGATTACGGAATTAGGTGTTGGTCATGTTCCTGAAGATCGTCATCGTGATGGTATGGTTCTAGATATGACAATTGCTGAAAATATCGCTCTTCAAACATACTATAAAGAACCATTTAGTAAACACGGTTTCATGAACTATAATAAATTAAACGAACATGCCCGTGATTTGATGGCAGAATTTGATGTCCGTGCTGCTAGTGAATTGGTAGCAGGCGGTGCGCTTTCTGGTGGTAACCAACAAAAAGCAGTTATCGCTCGTGAAATTGATCGTAATCCAGATTTGTTGATTGTTAACCAACCAACACGTGGACTAGACGTTGGTGCGATTGAATACATTCGCAAACGTCTTGTTGCTGAGCGTGATAAAGGGAAAGCTGTACTCGTTATTAGTTTTGAACTAGATGAAATCCTTGATGTTTCCGACCGTATCGCCGTTATTCATGATGGTAAAATTCAAGGTATCTTAGACGCTGCCCAAACCAATAAACAAGAACTTGGTATTTTAATGGCTGGCGGAAAAGTGGAAAAGGAGGATACTAATGTCTAAGAAAACACAAAAATGGGCTGTTCCTTTAATTGCCGTTGTTCTCGGTATGTTATTAGGGGCAATCCTCATGCTTTGCTTTGGTTATAATCCTCTTTGGGGGTATAACGACCTACTTTATACTGCATTTGGTTCTATTAAAAATATCGGTGAAATCTTCCGTGCCATGGGTCCGCTTATCTTAATTGCTCTTGGTTTCTCGGTTGCTTCAAAAGCCGGTTTCTTCAACGTTGGACTTCCAGGTCAAGCTTTGATCGGTTGGGTAATGTCAGTGTGGTTCGCACTTTCTTTTCCTGATTTACCAAAACCAATTTCAGTGATTTGTACTATCGTTGTTGGACTCGTTGCTGGTGGTATAGCTGGTGCAATTCCTGGTATCTTGCGCGCATTCCTTGGAACGAGTGAAGTTATTGTCACAATTATGATGAACTATATCATTTTGTATTCAACACAGTACCTTATCCAAAATGTTTTTCCTGACAATATCATGCGTACAACAGAAGCAACTATCAAAGTTTCTGAAAATGCCTCTTATCAGACAGAATGGCTCTCAGCACTAACAAACAATTCACGTATGAATATTGGTATTTTCATTGCTTTTATCGCTGTTATTATCATCTGGTTTATGATGAAGAAAACAACACTTGGCTACGAAATCACATCTGTTGGTATTAACCCACATGCAGCAGAATACGCTGGTATGTCTGCTAAACGCCTAATTATCATTTCAATGATTATCTCAGGAGCACTTGCTGGTCTTGGTGGAACAGTAGAAGGTCTAGGAACATTTGAAAATGTTTATTCCCAAACAAGTTCATTAAGCATCGGTTGGGACGGTATGGCGGTTTCGCTTCTTGCGGTTAATAATGCTATTGGTATTCCATTTGCTGCGTTCTTGTATGCTGTTCTTTCAATTGGTAAAACAGGTATGATTGGTATTCCGTCAGAAGTTATTGACGTTGTTTCTGCTTTCATTATTTTTTTCGTTGGAGCAGATTATATGATTCGTCATTTCCTTAACACTAAAAAAGTAGAAGGAGGAAAGTAAAATGAGTTTTACAACAATGTTAGCCCTGTTAGTTTCTTCCATGTTAATCTACTCTGCACCTTTAATTTTTACTAGTATCGGCGGAACTTTCTCTGAACGTGCTGGTATTGTAAATGTGGGACTTGAAGGGATTATGGTCATGGGGGCATTTTCTGGTGTTCTCTTTAACCTTAGTTTTGCAGATGTTTTTGGAAATGCTACACCATGGATTGCCTCAATCGTTGCGGGATTCGTTGGTGTGCTTTACTCGCTAATCCACGCTGTCGCAACAATTAATTTTCGAGCAGACCATGTTGTTTCTGGAACTGTATTGAATTTGATTGCACCTTCGTTTGCAGTCTTTCAATGTCGTTACCTTTTTGGAAAAGGACAGACTGATACCATCTCAGAAACATTTGGACGTTTTTCATTCCCAATTTTAAAAGATATCCCAGTTATTGGACAAATTTTCTTTAACAATACGTCGTTAGTTGCTTACGTTGCCATTTTAGTGTCGTTTATTTCATGGTTTATCATTTTCAAAACACGTTTTGGACTTCGTTTGCGTTCTGTTGGTGAACATCCACAAGCCGCTGATACGCTTGGAATCAATGTCTATCTTATGCGTTATGCTGGAGTTATGATTTCAGGTTTCTTTGGTGGTATCGGAGGTGCTGTTTACGCGCAAACGATCTCTAATAATTTTGCGGTTACAACAATCGCTGGTCCAGGTTTCATTGCTTTAGCTGCCATGATTTTTGGTCGTTGGAATCCAATTGGTGCAATGCTTTCGAGCTTGTTCTTTGGATTGTCACAGTCACTTGCGATTATTGGTGCACAATTGCCATTCTTCTCAAGTATCCCATCTGTTTACCTAAAAGTAGCACCATACGTTTTGACAATTGTTGTTTTGGCTGCCTTCTTCGGTAAAGCAGTAGCACCTAAGGCTGATGGTGTTAACTATATAAAATCTAAATAAAGTGAAAATAAGTTGGTTTGTACCGCACCCCAAAAGTTAGATAGAAAATCTAACAATTGGGGTGTTTTTTGATGAAACTAAGCTATGAAGATAAATTGGAGATATACACTCTATGAAAACAGGGATATTCTCTTCGAGAGTTAGCGAGGAGATACTGTGTCACTAAATTAACGGTCGATTATATGATTCGACTCATGGAGCGATATGGAGTAGAGATTGTTAAAAAAATAAAAAATACCTATTATCCTCCCAAACTCAAGTTGGAAATGATTCATAAAGTTCTTAGAAATGGTCAGTCACAAATACAGGTTTCTCTTGACTATGCCCTCCCAATCAAGGAACACTTCCTAATTGGCTTTCTCAATACAAGAAAAACGGGTATACTATTGTTGATAAACAACGAGGGAGACCGAGTAAGATGGGATGTAAACCAAAAAAAACTGGTAAAGAAATGACTGAGCTAGAGCATGTTCTGAAAGAGAATGAGCGTCTGCGTACCGAGGTAGCTTATCTAAAAAAGTTGAGGGAATTGCGCTTGAGGGACGAAGCCTTACAGCGCAAAACGCGGAGATAGTTAGAGAACTGGTCTCAGGAGGATTTCGATTAGACCTCCTACTGAAAACTGCCAAGCTAGCTTATTCTACTTACTATTATCAGTTGAAACGGTTTAATAGAGCTAATAAAGATAAGAAGGTTCAACGGTTAATGAAACTCATGGGACTCGCTGCTCGTACTCGTTGTAAGCGTAAATACTCGTCTTACAAGGGAGAGATTGGGAAGAAAGCTGATAATCTAATTCAACGTCAGTTTGAAGGGGCTAAGCCTTATGAGAAGTGTTATACAGATGTCACTGAATTCGCTTTACAAACATTAAGGAGAAAGTTTATTTATCCCCTATTCTTGATGGCTACAATAGTGAAATTATTGAGTTTACCTTGTCACGCTCACCTGATTTAAAACAGATTCAAACCATGCTTAAAAAAGCATTTCCAGATGACTCTTATCAAGGAACTATTCTTCACAGCGACCAAGGATGGCAATACCAACATCAGTCTTATCATGATTTCTTGGCATCCAAAGGGATTCGTCCATCAATGTCACGCAAAAGAAATAGTCCAGATAATGGGATGATGGAGTCTTTCTTTGGCATCTTAAAGTCTGAAATATTTTACGGTTATGAAAAGACTTTTAAGTCGATTGACAAGCTGGAACAAGCCATTACAGATTATATTTTTTATTACAACAATAAACGTATCAAGGCAAAATTAAAAGGACTCAGTCCTGTGCAATACAGAACTAAATTCTTTCAATAATTTATTGTCCAACTTTTTGGGGTCAGTACAGTTTTACCAGCTTATTTTTTTATAAGCAAATCATTTGTAAGCGTTTTATAGGTATGGTATATTAGTCATGTTAAATTTAATTAGTTAGAGGTTACTTTCTATGAGTAAAATTGTTGTTATTGGAGCAAATCATGCTGGTACAGCTTGCATAAAGACAATGTTAACCAATTATGGTACTGAAAATGAAGTGGTTGTTTTTGATCAAAATTCAAATATTTCATTTCTCGGTTGTGGTATGGCATTATGGATCGGAGAACAAATCGCTGGACCTGAAGGATTATTCTATTCAGACAAGGATGAATTAGAACAACTTGGTGCTAAAGTTTATATGAATTCTCCTGTGGAATCGATTGATTATGATAAAAAAGAAATCACAGCACTTGTTGATGGGCAAAAACATTTTGAAACATATGATAAATTGATTTTGGCAACAGGCTCACAGCCAATCATCCCGCCAATTAAGGGTGTTAGCATGAAAGAAGATTCGCTTGAATTTGAATCAAAACTCGAAAACGTTCAATTTGTTAAACTTTATCAGAATGCCGAAGATGTTATTGAGAGGTTGAAAGAGAAAGCTATTTCTCGTGTAGCTGTCGTCGGAGCAGGCTATATCGGTGTTGAATTAGCAGAAGCTTTCCAACGCAAAGGAAAAGAAGTAACGCTTATCGACGTTGCAGAGACTTGTTTAGCTGGATATTATGACCGCGATTTGAGTGACGCAATGGCAAATAATTTACAAGAACACGGAATTCATTTAGCATTTGGAGAAGCTGTGCAGGAAATTGTTGGTAAGACAAAAGTGGAAAAAATCATCACTGATAAATCAGAATATGATGTCGATATGGTTATCCTAGCAGTTGGTTTTCGTCCTAATACAGCATTGGCTCAAGATAAAATTAAATTGTTCTCAAATGGTGCCTTTTTAGTTGATAAATACCAAGAAACAAGTATGCCTGATGTCTATGCTATCGGTGATTGTGCTACGATTTATAACAATGCGACACAATCAACAGATTACATCGCCCTTGCTTCAAATGCTGTCCGTACAGGAATTGTTGCAGCACACAACGCTTGTGGTCATAAACTAGAAGGAGTAGGTGTTCAAGGCTCAAATGGTATTTCAATTTATGGCTTGAATATGGTTTCGACAGGATTGACTCTAGAAAAGGCAAAAGCAAAAGGCTTTGATGCTCTTGAAGTCGAGTATGTGGATAATCAAAAACCAGAATTCATTCAAAAAGATAATTTCCAAGTTACTCTAAAAATTGTTTATGATAAAACATCACGTGTCATTCTTGGTGCACAAATAATGGCGAAAAAAGACATCTCAATGGGAATTCACTTATTCTCTCTTGCTATCCAAGAACAAGTAACGATTGATAAACTTGCTTTGACAGACTTATTCTTCCTACCGCACTTCAACAAACCATACAACTACATTACAATGGCAGCATTGAATGCGAAATAAATAGAATGCAAAAAAAGCTATCCTGAATCAGGATAGCTTTTATTATGTTAAAAACTAAAATTAGTTTTTAGCTGCAGAAGCGAATTCTTCTCTAGAGAAAGCTTCGTCGATGACAGCTTTCAATTCTTTAGCAGAAGCTTCCATTTTTTGTTGTTCAGCGTCATTCAAAGGAATGTTAACTGGACGAACGATACCGTGAGCACCAACGATAGCTGGTTGACCGATGTAGCAGTCAGTTACGCCAGGGTATTGACCTTCTTGGAATACAGAAAGTGGAAGAACTGCATTTTCGTCATCAAGGATTGCTTTAGTAATACGAGCAAGCGCAACAGCGATACCGTAGAATGTAGCACCTTTTTTGTTGATGATTGAGTAAGCAGCATCACGAACACCTTCGAAAAGTTCAACCAATTCAGTTTCGCTAACGTTTTGAACATCTTTAAGGTAGTTTTCAAGGTTTACACCTGCAACGTTAGCGTGTGACCAAACTGCAAATTCTGAGTCACCGTGTTCACCCATGATGTATGCGTGAACTGAACGTGCATCAACATCAATTTTTTCAGCCAATGCTTGACGGAAACGTGCTGAGTCAAGTGAAGTACCTGAACCGATAACGCGTTCTTTAGGGAAACCAGAGAATTTCCATGTAGAGTAAGTCAAAATATCAACTGGGTTAGCAGCAACTAAGAAAATTCCGTTGAAACCAGATTTAACAACTTCAGTTACGATTGATTTGTTGATAGCAAGGTTTTTACCAACAAGGTCAAGACGTGTTTCACCTGGTTTTTGAGGTGCACCAGCAGTGATAACAACAAGGTCAGCATCTGAACAGTCTTCGTATTTAGCAGCGTAGATTTTTTTAGGTGAAGTGAAAGGAAGAGCGTGGCTAAGGTCTTCAGCATCCCCAACGGCTTTGTCGAACAATTGTGGGATTTCGATGATACCAAGTTCTTGTGCGATTCCTTGGTTTACAAGTGCAAATGCGTAAGATGAACCTACGGCACCGTCACCAACAAGGATAACTTTTTTGTGTTGTTTAGTTGCAGTCATTTATCTAAACATCTCCTTAATTTTTTTAGGGGCTCTCGCCCATACGATAATATTTTAACACGTTAAGTGAGATATGTCACGAACTAAATTGTAAAAACTTTAAAAAAAGAAAAAGGCGCGTTGTTAAATCAAGTGCAATAAGATCTTGAATAGGCTAGTATTCCATTGTTAGGTTGTTTGGACTAGCCCAAACAGAAATTTTGCAGTTTTGTAATGATGGAGTCGTCTAGGCCTCTCATTGATAGCTTCGATATAATGTACGAGTTCCTTTTCGGTTAATGAGTTGAAAGGTTGTCCTTTAGGGAGAAATTCTCTCAAAAGACCGTTAAAATTCTCGTTTGTTCCTCTTTCATGAGAGGAATAGGGATGGACGAAGTAAATATCAACCTCTTCTAAATCCGATAAGAGACTGAATTCAGAGCCGTTATCTGATGTGATAGAAGTAATCGGGTGTTCAGCCAAGAGTTTTTTTACAACTTCATTGATGGTTTCTGCTTGCTTATTCGGTAGCTTACACGCCAAGGCAAATCGTGTTTGACGTTCGACCAAGATCATGATAACAGACTCTCCTTGTGTCCAAACTCAGAACGGTTATTAATCGTTTCTGGACGCTCTTCAATAAATTTTCCAAGGGGCTTCTTATTGACTGTTGTTTTATATTTAGACCGCTTTCTGATAGTCACCATCTTCGATAAATCTATTGGCTTGATAGAAATAAAACCAGCTGCGATATAGCGATATAATGTCTTCGTTGAAGGAATGGTTTCTGTTGGCTGTTCCTCTTTGTATTCGTGAACAAACGTATCTACACTATGTCGACGAACATTGGACTTAACAGCCTTATCTAGTTTTTCAAAGAAAGTTGGAGAGCACTGCTCCAATTTCAGGTAGGTACTCTTTTTCCGATTTTCTTCATAGATACGTTGACCACTGTCAGCGAAATAGGTTTGATAATAAATTTGTTTTCCATTTTTATTTTGGACTTGTGTTACTGTGCCACGCTTAATCTCACGGGTAATTGTCGAACGATTTCGCCCTAATAGACGGGCAATCTCAGCAGGTTTTTCCCCATCTTCAAATAGGCACTAATTTCACCTCGCTCAGAGGGTGATAAGTGAGAATAACGAGACTTTTTGGTAGAATGAGTTTGGGACATGTTCATCGCCTTTCTATACTGAGTTGGGGAATACTAGTATATTAGACGAACATGTCTTTTTTGTTGCACTTGACTTAACAATGTGCTAAAAAAAGAAGAAAAGCAAGAAAGCTAGTTATTCTGGCGAAAAAGCGCTATTTTTGCCAAAAATGTGGTATAATATAGTAGAGTTTTACACTAGAAAAGGAGTGTTTTTCCTTAATGCAGGATAAGAATTTAATTGACGTAAATTTGACTTCAGAAATGAAGACAAGCTTTATTGATTACGCCATGTCTGTTATTGTCGCTCGTGCACTTCCTGATGTACGTGATGGATTAAAACCAGTTCATCGTCGTATTTTATATGGAATGAATGAGCTAGGTGTGACACCAGACAAACCTCATAAGAAATCTGCGCGTATCACTGGGGATGTTATGGGGAAATATCACCCACATGGTGATTCGTCTATTTATGAAGCCATGGTTCGTATGGCACAATGGTGGAGCTATCGTCATATGCTCGTTGATGGACATGGGAACTTCGGTTCTATGGATGGTGACGGTGCTGCCGCTCAGCGTTATACAGAAGCACGTATGAGCAAAATTGCTCTTGAAATGCTTCGTGATATTAACAAAAATACTGTTGACTTCCAAGATAACTACGATGGTAGTGAGCGTGAGCCGCTTGTTTTGCCGTCACGTTTTCCAAACTTGCTTGTTAACGGTGCTACAGGGATTGCCGTTGGTATGGCGACAAATATCCCACCGCACAACTTAGGAGAGTCTATTGACGCTGTCAAGCTGGTTATGGACAATCCTGACGTAACAACACATGAATTAATGGAAGTCTTGCCTGGTCCTGACTTTCCAACAGGTGCACTTGTTATGGGTAAATCTGGTATTCGTAAAGCTTACGAAACAGGTAAAGGCTCAATCGTTTTACGTTCTCGTACTGAAATTGAAACAACTAAGAGTGGACGCGAACGTATCGTTGTCACAGAATTCCCATACGGTGTTAACAAGACAAAAGTGCACGAACACATTGTTCGCTTAGCGCAAGAAAAACGTATTGAAGGAATTACAGCTGTTCGTGATGAATCAAGCCGTGAAGGTATTCGTTTCGTCATTGAAGTACGCCGTGATGCTTCAGCAAATGTTATCTTAAATAACTTGTTCAAATTAACTAGTTTGCAGACAAACTTTAGCTTTAATATGCTTGCTATTGAAAATGGTGTGCCAAAGATTCTTTCTTTGAAACAAATCATCGTTGATTATATTAAACACCAAAAAGAAGTAATTGTTCGTCGTACAGAATTTGATAAAGCTAAGGCTGAAAAACGCGCTCACATCTTAGAAGGTTTGCTAGTTGCACTTGACCACCTTGATGAGGTTATCAGCATTATCCGAAACAGTGAAACAGATGTGATTGCCCAAGGCGAATTGATGAGCCGTTTTGATTTGTCTGAACGTCAAAGTCAAGCTATCCTTGATATGCGTCTTCGTCGTTTGACAGGTTTGGAACGTGAAAAAATCCAAGCCGAATACGATGATTTACTTGCTTTGATTGCTGATTTAGCTGATATTTTGGCAAAACCAGAACGTGTTGTCACAATCATCAAAGAAGAAATGGATGACATCAAGCGTAAATATGCTGACCCACGTCGTACAGAATTGATGGTTGGAGAAGTTCTTTCTCTTGAAGATGAAGACTTGATTGAAGAGGAAGATGTTCTTATCACTCTTTCAAATAAAGGGTATATTAAACGTTTAGCGCAAGATGAATTCCGTGCCCAAAAACGTGGTGGACGTGGTGTCCAAGGTACTGGTGTTAATAATGATGACTTTGTTCGTGAATTGGTATCAACAAGCACTCATGACCATGTTTACTTTATGACAAACAAAGGTCGTGTTTATCGCTTGAAAGGTTACGAAATTCCAGAATATGGACGTACAGCCAAAGGATTACCAATTGTTAACCTTTTGAAATTAGATGAAGGCGAAATTGTTCAGACAATCATTAGTCAATCTGGACACGATGACAACGAAAGTTATCTTTTCTTCGTTACGCGTCAAGGGGTTGTTAAACGTACCAAAGAATCTGAATTTAGCAATATTCGTCAAAACGGACTAAAAGCCCTTAATCTTAAAGATGGTGATGAATTAATCAACGTTATCAGAACAAATGGTAACGACGATATTATTATCGGTACTAAAACTGGTTACAGCGTTCGTTTCAATGAGTCTGCCGTTCGTAGCACGAGCCGTTCTGCAACGGGTGTCCGTGGTGTCAATCTTCGTGAAGGTGATGAAGTGGTCGGAGCTTCACGCATTTCAGATGACCAAGAAGTGCTTGTTATCACTGAAAAAGGTTACGGAAAACGTACATTGGCTTCTGAATACCCAACTAAAGGTCGTGGCGGTAAAGGTATTAAGACTGCAAATATTACGGAAAAGAATGGTCAGTTAGCGGGGTTAGCAACCGTTAATGGGGACGAAGATATTATGGTTATTACTGACACAGGGGTTATTATTCGTACAAATGTTGCTAGCATCTCACAAACAGGTCGTGCCACACTAGGTGTTAAAATCATGAGACTTGACCAAGACGCTAAAATTATGACGTTTGCACTTGTTGAACCAGAAGAAGAGGAAGAAAAAACTGGAGAAGACCTAGAGTAGTATGGTAAAAAAAGAGAAAAAAACACATCGTTTTTGGAACACTCTTAGATTGTTTTTATCTTTGCTTTTATTGATTGTTGGTATAGCTTTGATTTTTCACAAATCTATTTGTAATTTTTTGATTGGTCAAGAGTCAAATCATTATCAAATCACTAAAGTTTCTAAGAAGAAAATCAAGGAAAATGAGAGTGCTGATGTTATTTATGATTTTTCATCAGTAGAACCTGTTTCCATTCAATCTGTTTTAAAAGCTCAGGTAAATAGTGCTAATCTGCCCGTTATTGGTGGCATAGCAGTGCCAGATGTTGGTATTAATTTGCCAATTTTTAAAGGACTAGGAAATACAGAATTATCCTATGGAGCTGGAACAATGAAAGAAAACCAAGTCATGGGTGGTGAAAATAACTATGCTCTAGCTAGTCATCACGTGTTTGGTTTGGTTGGTTCTTCCAAAATGCTTTTTTCTCCTCTAGAAAACGCAAAAGTGGGAATGAAAATTTATTTAACAGATAAATCAACTATTTACACTTATGTGATTACAGAGATTGAATCAGTTACCCCAGATCGCTCAGATGTTATTAATGATACTCCTGGACAATCTCAAGTGACGCTTGTTACCTGCATGGACCAAGACGCAACTGAACGTATTGTCGTTAAAGGAAATCTTGAATCTTCCGTAGCTTATAACGAGGCATCAGATGATATTCTTGAAGCATTTGAGTATTCCTATAATCAAATGACATTTTAAGGTAAAAGCTGGGACAACCCCCGCTTTTATTTCTTGTTAAGGAGAAAGGAGAAAATAATGAAATTAAATGCAGTTCACCATGTCGCACTCATTGTTTCTGACTATGAAAAATCACGTGATTTTTACGTCAATAAATTAGGTTTTGAAATTATTCGTGAAAATCATAGACTAGAGCGCCACGATTACAAACTTGATTTAAAATGTGGAATGATTGAATTAGAGATTTTCGGAAATAAGCTCAGCGATCCAGATTATGTTGCACCGCCAAAACGCATTGGGCAACCTGAGTATCATATGGAGGCTTGTGGGCTACGTCATTTGGCTTTTTACGTCAATGATGTTGATGCTTACAAAGCTGAATTGGAAAGCATGGGAATTTATGTTCAGCCTGTGCGCTATGATGATTACACAGGTGAAAAAATGACTTTCTTTTTCGACCCAGATGGTCTGCCACTAGAATTACATGAGTAGTTTAGCAGGAGATAAAACAGTTTTTTTCAGACTGAATTCTCAATAAATGGTATAATAGGGTCTCTAAGAGAAGGGAAAATGATTAAGATGAAATTTAAAAAGACATTGATGGCTTGTGCTTTAGCAGTTTTATCTATTGTCACTGTTAAAAGCGTCCAAGCGTCAAGTAACTCTGTTCAGGATGTCATTGATGAAACTTATGTTCAACCTGACTATGTTTTAGGATACTCTTTGTCAGACGACCAGCGCACACAAACGTTGGCTTTGTTAGGTTATGACAGTTCAACGGATACAAGCGTTAAGACTATTACTACAAGTGCCTATGCTAATATTATGAACGTCGCGGATGATCCTAGTTTACAATTGTATTCATCTGTGAAAATTCAAAAATTAGGTTCTTCAGAGACTTTGACAGTTAATATTGTCACACCGGATAATATTACAAAAGTTACCGAAGATATGTATCGAAATGCAGCCGTTACACTAGGTATTGAGCACGCAGCTATTACAGTAGCTTCACCAATCACTGTTACAGGTGAGTCAGCGTTAGCTGGGATTTATTATTCTTTAGAAGAAAATGGTGCTGATGTTTCTGATGAAAGTAAAGAATTAGCTCAAGAAGAATTAGAAGCTCTATCGACTATCAACTCTGAGAATCAAGGAACAGACGGTTATGATGCTGACAAGTTGAACGTTGCCTTAACCGACATTAAATCAGCCGTTGCAGATGCTGGTGATGGCGTTTCAAAAGAAGATGTTCGTAAAATCGTTGAAGAAACCCTTGATAATTATAAGCTAAAAGATGTTTTGTCAAGTGAGCAAATCACCTTGATTGTTAACTTTGCTTTTAACCTTTCAAAATCAAGTATCATTGATAGCAGTAGTTTTAAATCAACACTTGCTTCTTTGAAAGATAGCATTGTTTCAAATGCAAGTTCAACATTTAAAGGAATTAATCTTAATTTTGATGCCACAGACGCTTTGGAATCAAGTAAAGGCTTCCTAGCAAATATTTGGCAAGCAATTGTTAATTTCTTTAAAAATCTATTTAACTAAGTTGTAAATTTATGATTTTCCTCGCTTTGAAAAGCGGGGATTTTTAATGTTCATTTTTTTAAACTTTTTCCTAAAATAAGGTTGACTTTCTGATAGGCAAGTTGTAAAATAAGGTTTACGCAATTCAGAATTATCTGAATATTGAAAAGTTTATTTAGAAAGAGGTCATTTTATGACTGAAAATATAGAACAACAATCGAATTGGCGAACTAAGCTAAAAGCTCTTGGTCCAGGTATCTTGATGGCCTCTGCCGCGGTTGGCGGCTCACATATTGTATCTTCTACTCAAGCAGGAGCTATCTATGGCTGGCAATTAGCGCTAGTGATTCTTCTCATCAATATTTTCAAGTACCCATTTTTCCGTTTTGGGTCACAATATACCATGGAAAATGACAAGAGTTTGATTGAAGGATATGCTGAAAAAGGTAAAGGTTGGTTAGCGATTTTCTTTGTTTTGAATATTTTCTCAGCTATCGTTAACACAGCAGGGGTTGGTATTCTTTGTGCAGCTATTCTTTACAACATTTTTCCAAATGGATTTGGGCTAAGCATTTCTCAATTAACAACAATTATCATCGTGATTATTTGGGCAATGTTGTTGATTGGTGGTTACAAATTTCTTGATTCGTTAGCAAAATGGGTCATGACAGCCTTGACAATTGCGACTGTTGTAGCTGTGGTTATTGCTCTATTTAAACACTCTGAATACGCACCAAATTTTGAAGCTCCTACGCCTTGGCGTATGGCAGCTCTGCCATTTATTGTATCATTGATGGGTTGGATGCCTTGTCCGATTGAAATTTCAGCAATCAGCTCAATGTGGTCTGTCGAAAAGCGCAAACAAGTCAAAATGTCAGAAGCAGATGCTATTTTTGATTTCAATACTGGTTATATCGGAACAGCCATTTTAGCCCTCATTTTCTGTGCTTTGGGTACCCTTATTCAATTTGGTTCAGGTGAAGAAGTGCAAAGCGCTTCAGCAGCTTACATTGCTCAATTTGTCAATATGTACGCTTCTGTTCTTGGCGAATGGTCTCGTTTCTTAATTACGCTTATTGCTTTCCTATGTATTTTCGGAACGGTTATCACAGTTATTGACGGGTATTCACGTGCGAATAACGAAGCGCTCCGTCTACTTCTTGACAAAAAGGAAGCTTCTCAAAAAACACTTTATGGTTGGATGACATTGACAGCAGTTATTGGATTGGTCATTGTTTATCTTTTTGCTGGTAATGTTGCAACAATGCTTCGTTTTGCAATGATTGCATCATTCATCACAACGCCATTCTTCGCTTATCTTAATTATTCATTAGTAAATAACAAAGAACATCAAGTTAAACCTTGGCTTAAAAGGTTATCAATCATTGGTCTTGTTTATCTATTTGGTTTCGCTTTATTCTTTATCATCGCATGGCTAACTGGTAACATCTAATCTTGGTTCTTTGGCTATTTATATATTTAGGCACCTCATGATTATGAGGTGTTTTTGTTTTCATAAATATAATTATGTAACTAAGTTCTTTTAAATCTTTTTACTTTAAAATGAATATAGTTAGAAAGTAAAAACAACCCCCTCAGGAGAAGGAGTCGTTTTGATATTAGTCAACCAAGAATTATTTAATGAAATCGTTGATTTCTTTTTCGATATTAGCAATTTTAGCTTCTGCATCAGCTAAATCTTTACCAACTGTAGCGATATAGAATTTGATTTTTGGTTCAGTACCTGAAGGGCGAACCGCAATCCAAGAATCGTCTGCAAGTGTGTATTTCAATACATTGCTTGGTGGAGTTGTCAATTTTTCAATGCCGTTTGCACTTGTAACTGTTTGAGCCAAGAAGTCTTCCGTTTTTACAATGTCAGTTGTGTTGAATTGTGCAGGAGCGTTGTCACGGAACTTATCCATGATTTTCTTGATTTCAGCAGCTCCATCAACACCGCTAAGCGTAACTGAGATTGTTTTTTCTGCGAAGTATCCGTATTCTTTGTAGATTTCTTCAATACCGTCAGCTAATGTCAAACCACGTGAGCGATAGTAAGCTGCGATTTCAGCAACGATAAGAACAGCTTGAATGGCATCTTTATCGCGTACGAATGGTTTAATGAGGTAACCGAAGCTTTCTTCGAAACCAAACATGTAAGTATGATTATGTTTTTCTTCAAATTCTTGAATTTTTTCAGCGATAAATTTGAAACCAGTCAAGACATTAAACATTGTAGCGCCGTAGCTTTCAGCGATTTTTGTTACTAATTCAGTTGAAACGATTGATTTTGCCAAAGCCGCATTTTCTGGAAGAGTTCCAGCAGTTTTGTGAGCCTCAAGAATGTATTTAGCGATGATAGCACCGATTTGGTTACCAGAAAGGTTACGGTATGAACCGTCTGCTTGACGAATTTCAACACCGAGACGATCAGCGTCTGGGTCAGTTGCGACAAGAACGTCAGCGTCAATTTTGCGACCAAGTTCTTCAGCAAGAGCAAAAGCTTCTTGGTTTTCTGGGTTTGGAGATTTTACAGTAGAGAAATCTGGGTCTGGAACAGCTTGAGCTTCAACAACTTGAACTGAATCAAAACTAGCTTGAGCAAGTGCGCGACGAGCAAGCATTTCACCAGTACCATGAAGTGGTGTGTAAACAATCTTCATGTCTTTACCGTACTCATCAATCAATTTTTGGTTGATGTTTACATCTTTAACTTCTTTAAGGTATTCAGCATCGACAGCTTCACCGATAACTTCGATAAGACCAGAAGTCTTGCTTTCTTCAAGGTCAGCCAATTCGATAGCAAATGGATCTTCGATAGCACGGATAAAGTCAGTCAAAGCATCAGCGTCAGCTGGTGGCATTTGTCCACCGTCTTCACCATAAACTTTGTAACCGTTAAATGAAGATGGATTATGACTGGCAGTTACCATGATACCTGCAAATGTGCCAAGATAACGAACTGCAAATGATAGTTCTGGTGTTGGACGAAGTGATTCAAAGACATAAGCTTTAATACCATGTTTTGCTAAAACTTGAGCAGATTCAAATGCGAATTCTGGTGAGAAGTGGCGAGAATCGTAAGCAATCGCAACACCACGTTTTTTAACGTCTTCACCTTTGGTTTCAATGAGTTTTGCCAAACCTTCAGTTGCTTGGCGGACAACATAGATGTTAATGCGGTTAGTACCAGCACCAATGATACCACGCATACCTGCAGTACCAAACTCAAGGTTTGTGTAGAAGGCGTCTTCTTTGGTCTTCTCATCCATGGCTACTAATTCTTCGCGGAGATAGTCAGGCAGTTCCGCAAAGTCAAGCCATTTTTGATAGTTTTCAGTGTAAGTCATAATGGAGCTCCTTTTCTCTGTTCTTCTAAACGCTTTCATTATACCACTTTGTAAAAGATTTTTCTAGTCCTAATTTGAGATAAGTAAATATATTGATATATAAGGGTTTTGAGGGATTTTTTCGAAGATTACGCAAACGGTTGTTTAACCCTTGAAAACACTCACTTTTTTGTGAAAAAACTTGAAAATTTTACTAGCTTTAAGTAAAAAATCATAAGCTTTTTAGCTCATGATTTTCAACGTTAATTTTTAATTTTTTGTAAACTTGGAACAAGTGCAAGTGTTAAAATGGCAGAAATAATCATTTCAGCGATAGCATTTGTTCCAAAAACAACAGCAAGCAGAGCTTGGATATTTCCGTTATAAACGTTTGAGAAAAGTAGGAAAATGCCTCCTAAAACGAAAATGGTATTTGTCATCGAACCAATCGCACCAGCGATAACGAGTCCAGTTCTATTATGTAACCATTTATAAACAAAATAAGGTGTTATACCGATTAGAATACGTGGAACAAGAGCAATGATTAGCGAAGCAAAATTCCCGTTTTCAACAAATGGAGAAAAGAGATAACTTGTTGGTAACAATGTCAGAGTGTTTACGGTAACACTCATAATCCCCATTAATCCACCTAGGATAGCACCAATTCGTGGTCCATAGATAATAGAAGCGATAATAACTGGAACATGCACAAGCGTAGGCTTGATTGGAACAGGCCAAAGGTTAAATACTAAGCTTGTTAGAAAATTTATCACAAGCATAATAGCAAAGAAGATAGCAATAATAGCAACATTGGTTGCTGCTTTATTTTTTTTCATAATTCCTCCTAAATGGAATGAAAAAATGTAGCATCTGGAATTTTTAGTTTTCCAAATGCCCAATTCATTATACAAATTTACAACTGTCTCGACAAGTATCGATTTTGATTTTTAATTCTCAATGGTGTCTTGAATTTTTTGAATGATAGCGTCTAATTCAGCAAGAGCACCACGTCCAACATCACCGCAGGCAAGCATACTTGAACGCGGTTCAATTTCTTGATAACCGACTTCTTGCAAGATTTGTAAATTGCGTTGCATTAACGGATTGTCATACATCTTGGTATTCATAGCTGGCGCAATTAATTTTGGAGTACCTGTCGGCAAAGCTAGCGCAGTTGCTGTGACAATATTATCTGCGATACCATGAGCTAATTTAGCAATTGTATTAGCAGAAGAAGGAGCAACTACGAATAAGTCGGCTTGTTTTGCTAGTTCAATATGATTAACAACTTTTGGGTCATCTTCTTTCATAACATCAAGATGAACAGGATTTTTTGATAAAACTTGTAATGTTAGTGGCGTTATAAATTGCGTTGCAGCTTCAGTCATTAAAACATGCACTTGATACCCTAATTTGGTTAACTGATTGCTTAAATCAGCTGCTTTATAGGCAGAAATGCTCCCTGAAACAGCCAGTACGATTGTTTTAGTCATGATTTGTCACCTTTTCAAAAATTAATTTAGCCAGCTCAGATTTTGTTTTGGCTTCGGTTACGTCGTTTTCACTGAGCAAATAAGCGTGGTGCTGTGTTCCGTTGATTTCATTTAAATCATTGGCGACGATATAGTGTGCTTTATTTTTCTTCAAACTAGTACGCGCCACCGCAAACAATTCATCCTTGCTGACGTTAGCCAACAATTTAAAGCCAATCAGCATGATGTCAGGATTCCATGTTTTGACCAAACTGATAACCTTCGGTGTTTTCTTTAAAAAGAGCACTTGATAGTCTGCCTTAGATGAAATTTTTGATTCGGTATTTTGCTGTGTCAGCAAATCTGAAATATGCTCGGCATTTTCAACCTCATCTAAATCAGTCATATAGACAGGAGTGTAATCAGACACAGCCATGCTATGAATAAAAACGTCATGTGCTTTGACAAGTGGCTCTAAAGTTTCAACCAAACTGTCAACATTTGAGACGATATAGGTTGTCAAATTTGGTTGTTTTTGTGTTTTGACAGCTCCTTTGGTTGTTACTAAAGTTACCTCGTGTCCATTTTCTAAAAATATTTCTGTAATGTATTTTCCTAAACTTCCTGTTGCGTGATTAGTAATACCACGAACAGAATCTATTTTTTCGGTTGTTCCACCAGATGTGATTAAGATTTTCATAGATTTATTGTACAAAAAAACATTTTTTTCGTAAATTGTTTAATACAAAATCAAGAATTAAGTTTTCTTTTAGCTATTTTTCAGAAAATCTTTAGCCAAATTCGATAGGCTTAATTAAGCTTACGTTTTGACTAAAAATCTCTTAATTTCTGTTATTTTAGCGCGGCCTTATCAGTCCAACAACCCAATGCTTACTGAATGCAAATCTTGTTTCCAATCGAAGTAATCCACTTTTGATTTCGATTGTTCGGTATTTCTTATTAGTCGCTGTCATTTTGACTTGTAATTATTTTATGTTAAAAGTTCTGATTAGCATTGGACTTAGTTTAATTCTCTCAAAACTTTTGACCGAGACAATCCTCTTTATCCTAAGTTATCTTGTTCAACGAAAATTTGTTTTCAATTAATTTAAAACTATTTTTCTAAATTTCATAAACATAAAAAACGAACATTAATATTCACTATAAGAAATAACGTGCGTTTTTGAAAAAGTATGTTATAATATTTTTATTAATCATTAAGTAACTAGAGGAGAATCCCGTGAAATCTGATATCGAAATTGCACAAAGTGTCGAACTCAAACCAATCACAGAAGTTGTTGAAAAAGTCGGTATTACATTTGATGATATTGAACTTTATGGTAAATACAAAGCCAAATTATCTTTCGATAAAATCAAATCTGTTCAAGAAAACAAACCAGGTAAATTGGTTCTTGTAACAGCGATTAACCCAACACCAGCAGGTGAAGGAAAATCAACAATGTCAATCGGTCTTGCTGATGCTTTAAATAAAATCGGCAAAAAAACTATGCTTGCTTTGCGTGAACCATCTCTTGGTCCTGTCATGGGAATCAAAGGTGGAGCAGCAGGTGGTGGTTACGCCCAAGTTCTTCCAATGGAAGATATTAATCTCCACTTTACGGGTGATATGCATGCGATTACGACGGCAAACAATGCCCTTTCAGCAATTATCGATAATCACCTTCATCAAGGAAACGAGCTTGGCATTGACCAACGTCGTATTATTTGGAAACGTGTTGTTGACCTCAATGACCGCGCCCTTCGTCATGTCACAATCGGTCTTGGCAGCCCTGTTAACGGTATTCCACGTGAAGACGGCTTTGACATCACTGTTGCCTCAGAAGTCATGGCAATCTTGTGCTTAGCAACTGATATCAACGATTTGAAAGAACGTTTGGCAAATATCGTGGTTGCTTACCGTTATGACCGTACACCAGTTTACGTTCGTGACCTTAAAGTCGAAGGTGCTTTGACACTTATCCTTAAAGATGCTATCAAACCAAACCTTGTGCAAACGATCTACGGAACACCAGCTTTTGTTCATGGCGGACCATTTGCCAACATTGCTCATGGTTGTAACTCAGTTCTTGCAACAGCAACAGCGCTTCGCTTAGCTGATTACACAATCACAGAAGCAGGGTTTGGTGCTGACCTTGGTGCTGAAAAATTCCTTGATATCAAAACACCAAATCTTCCAACAACACCAGATGCGGTTGTTATTGTTGCTACAATTCGTGCCCTTAAAATGCATGGTGGCGTAGCTAAAACAGATCTTGGTGAAGAAAATGTTGAAGCGGTTCGCACTGGATTTGCTAACCTTAAACGTCACGTTAAAAATGTTCGTAAATTTGGCGTACCAGCAGTCGTAGCAATCAATGAATTTGTCGCAGATACTGAAGCTGAAATTGCTGCGCTTAAAGAACTTTGCGCTGAAATCGACGTTCCAGTAGAACTTGCTAGCGTTTGGGCAAATGGTGCTGATGGCGGTATCGACCTTGCCAATGCTGTTGTTAATGCTGTTGAAAATGGTAATGCCGATTATAAACGCCTTTATTCAGACGAAGATTCTCTTGAAGAAAAAGTTACTAAGATTGTGACTGAAATCTATGGCGGTGACAAAGTTATCTTTGGCAAGAAAGCCAAAACACAATTGAAACAATTTGCCCAATTCGGCTGGGATAAATTGCCAGTTTGTATGGCTAAAACACAATACAGCTTCTCTGATAACCAAGCACTCCTCGGAGCACCAGAAGACTTTGATATCACAATCCGCGAATTTGTACCAAAAACTGGTGCAGGCTTCATTGTCGCTCTCACAGGTGATGTGATGACAATGCCTGGTTTACCTAAAAAACCAGCTGCACTTAACATGGACGTTGCTGAAGACGGTACAGCTATCGGATTATTCTAAAATCAACATAGTCAAAAAGTCAACCTCGGTTGGCTTTTTTTAGTTATGGTATTTCAATAGGAAAATGAGGTGGAAAATATGATATAATGGTTAACAAGAACAGATGAACATGGAGGTTATGATTATCGAAAATAAAAACAAAGATAAAGCTATGCGCTTGTTGGACAAGAGCCGACGTAGTTTTCTTCGAGGGATTTTTAGTCGAACAACCGTTATTTCTGTTCTCTTGATACTGCAACTATTTTTCTTGATAGCTTCCTTTGCTTGGCTTAATCAATACCGCATTTGGATGGAAATTATCGAGCGTGCTTTGGCTATTACAGCTGTTCTGTATTTGGTAAATAGTGAAATGGATGCTCTCTCGCGCGTCACATGGCTGATTTTGGTTATGATTGCGCCATTATTGGGGTCACTTTTTCTCATTTACACCAAAATCGACTGGGGCTATCGTGGACTCATGCAACAAATGAACAAATTGGTTGATAGCAGTGCTAAATATTTGCCAGACAATCAAGAGATTTTGAAAGTTTTAAAAGGTAACACATCGACGACCTATCATTTGGTACAATATTTTCACCGCAGCCGTGGAAATTTCCCAGCTTATCAAAATACAGAGGTCACTTATTTTCCGGTTGGCGAAGCTTTTTTTGAAGAATTAAAAAAACAGCTACTTAAAGCCGAAAAGTACATTTTTATGGAATTTTTCATCATCGCTGAAGGACTTATGTGGGGGGAAATTCTTAGTATTCTCGAGCAAAAAGTGAAAGAAGGCGTTGAAGTTCGTGTTCTTTATGACGGCATGGTTGAATTTTCAACCTTGTCTTTTGACTACAAACAACGTTTGAAAAAACTAGGAATTCAAGCCAAGGTATTTTCACCGATTTCACCATTTATCTCGACTTATTATAATTACCGTGACCACCGAAAAATCATTGTTATCGACGGTAAAGTTGGCTTCACAGGTGGCGTGAATTTGGCAGATGAATACATTAATAAATTAGAACGTTTTGGTCATTGGAAAGATACTGCAATCATGCTTGAGGGCGAAGCTGTTAACAGTTTTGTCGTGCTTTTCTTGCAAATGTGGTCTGTAACCGAAAAAGAATTGGTTATTGAACCTTATCTAGTTGAACATGATAAGTCAAGGCGTGCCAACGGCTATGTCATTCCTTATGGGGATTCTCCTTTGGATACCGATAAAGTAGGAGAAAATGTTTATATCGACATCCTCAACCACGCTAGAGATTACGTTTATATCATGACACCTTACCTAATTTTAGATAGTGAAATGGAGCATGCTATCTGCTTTGCGGCTGAACGTGGTGTAGATGTCCGAATTATTATGCCAGGAATTCCTGACAAACCAATTCCATATGCTCTAGCTAAGACTTATTTCAGCAAACTCATGCGCTCTGGTGTTAAAATTTACCTTTATAAACCAGGTTTTGTTCATGCTAAAGTCTTTATTAGCGATGATAGCAAGGCTGTTGTTGGGACAATTAACCTTGATTACCGTAGTTTGTATCACCATTTTGAATGCGCTACCTATATGTACAAAGTTGATGCCATTCCAGATATTTATAAGGACTGTTTGCAAACCCTAAAAGACTGCAAACGCGTTACCCCTGAAATGGTTAACAACCGCCCAGCACACGAAAAACTCATCGGACTCCTTGTCAAAACCATCGCACCGTTGATGTAGTTGATGTAGGAGTAGCTCTTTGCAAATCTTACTATCTGTGATATACTAGTTATATGCGATGAGCCGAATTAACTCAATTTGAGAGTTTATTTGCGCAGAGGAGGTCATTCTAGTTCGACTAGAAACGCAGGAGCGGACTTTGACAATTTGTGTGAACCTTTTTGTCACACTCGTTTGAGTGCCTCGTTTCCCTACTTTTTGGTAGGGATTTTTTTGTTGTCGAAATATTTTTAAAATTAAGTAAAATTCAGTCTTTTCTTTTACTTCAAAAAATTGTATAATGTACCTACTATAATTTCTTAGAAAATTGAGAATAGTACACTATTTTTCAGGAAGAGGTATTGAAATGGGCTATACAGTCGCTGTCGTTGGTGCCACAGGCGCCGTTGGAACTCGCATGATTCAACAATTAGAACAATCAACACTCCCTATTGACAAAGTACGTCTTTTGTCATCTTCACGTTCTGCTGGAAAAGTATTGAAGTATAAGGGACAAGATGTTACTGTTGAATTGACAACCGAAGATTCATTTGAAGGCGTTGATATTGCTCTTTTCTCTGCAGGTGGTTCTGTGTCAGCAAAATTCGCTCCATATGCTGTTAAAGCAGGAGCAGTTGTTGTCGATAACACATCATATTTCCGTCAAAATCCAGATGTGCCACTTATCGTACCTGAAGTCAATGCTCACGCTTTGGATGCTCACAACGGTATCATTGCTTGTCCTAACTGTTCAACTATCCAAATGATGGTTGCTTTGGAACCTGTCCGCCAAAAATGGGGCTTGAGCCGTATTATCGTCTCAACATACCAAGCTGTATCTGGTGCAGGTCAATCAGCTATTAACGAAACTATTCGTGAAATCAAAGAAGTAGTCAATGACGGTGCTGAACCAAAAGATGTTCACGCTGATATTTTGCCATGTGGTGGTGATAAGAAACACTTCCCAATCGCATTTAACGCTCTTGCGCAAATTGATGTCTTTACTGACAATGACTACACTTACGAAGAAATGAAAATGACAAACGAAACGAAGAAAATCATGGAAAAACCAGACCTTCCAGTTTCTGCAACTTGTGTTCGTGTGCCAGTTCTTTTCTCCCATTCCGAATCTGTTTACATCGAAACAAAAGAAGTAGCACCAATTGAAGAAGTTAAAGCGGCAATTGCCGCCTTCCCAGGAGCTGTCCTTGAAGATGATGTTGCTAATCAAGTTTACCCACAAGCTGCTAATGCTGTTGGCAAACGCGAAACATTCGTTGGTCGTATCCGTAAAGACTTAGACGTTGAAAATGGTATCCATATGTGGGTTGTTTCAGACAACCTTCTTAAAGGTGCAGCATGGAATTCTGTTCAAATTGCTGAAACTCTCCATGAACGTGGTCTTGTACACCCAACTAAAGAACTTAAATTTGAACTCAAATAATCATAAATAACTCAAGCCAGTTTCCTAGGAGACTGGTCTTTGAGCATATTTACTGTAAACAAATCCCTAAATCTCACATAATTAACAGAATAGGAGATTACTATGGCTATTGAAGATTTAAGAAATGTAAAAATCATCACTGCGATGATTACCCCATTTAATGCCGACGGATCAATTAATTTTGATGCTCTGCCAAAACTTGTTGAACATTTGCTTGCTCACCACACTGACGGAATCTTGTTAGCGGGAACAACTGCTGAAAGTCCAACACTAACCCATGATGAAGAATTAGAGCTTTTCGCTGCTGTTCAGAAAATCGTTAATGGTCGTGTGCCGTTAATCGCTGGTGTTGGTACAAATGACACACGTGATTCTATCGAATTTGCGCGTGAAGTTGCTGCATTTGGTGGTTTTGCTGCTGGTCTTGCTATTGTTCCTTATTATAACAAACCATCTCAAGAAGGTATGTATCAACATTTTAAAGCAATTGCCGATGCGAGCGAGCTTCCAATTATCATTTATAATATTCCTGGTCGTGTTGTTGTTGAAATGATACCAGAAACCATGTTGCGTTTGGCTGAACACCCAAATATTATTGGTGTGAAAGAATGTACAAGCCTTGCTAATATGGCTTACCTTATCGAGCACAAGCCTGATGATTTCTTGATTTATACAGGTGAGGACGGTGATGCCTTTCATGCGATGAATCTTGGGGCTGACGGTGTTATTTCTGTTGCCTCTCACGTTAACGGTGACGAAATGCACGAAATGCTTACAGCGATTGAAAACAGCGATATTAAAAAAGCAGCAGCTATTCAACGTCAATTCATTCCGAAAGTCAATGCATTATTCTCTTATCCTAGTCCTGCACCAGTCAAAGCGGTGTTAAATTACCTTGGATTTGAAACTGGTCCATTGCGTTTACCATTGGTATCATGCCCACCAGAAGATGCGAAACGCATTATCGACGTTGTCATTGACGGTGATGTTGAAGCTACCAAAGAAACAGTCACAGGCGTTTTACGTCCAGATTATTAATGTAAACATAAAAATCCTCAGAAAGCTAAATTTCTGGGGATTATTTGCATTATTAGAACTTAAATTGTTTACTGAATAAATTATTTTGCAATAATATTTAGCGTTTCTGATAGATGATTATCATTTGAAATTTGGATAAAACGCTTTTGAGGAATTGTCAGATAACTATTTTCTAAATAATTGATTTTATTGGTAAATTTGAGTTCTCCTAAATGTCTATCTTGTGGCAATTCGATCAGAAGGTGCTGGAGCGATGCGCTGTAATGCTGAATATTTGGAAATTGTGAGAGAAGCACGGTTGTTTTAGCAACTTGTTCATGAAAGACCTGACTCAGATAATTCAGATTTTTTTCAAACATGCCACTATCCAAATAGAGAGACAAAGCTTTTTGCATAATGAGATTGGTGTCATAGTCAATCATTTTTTTGTGCTCCAGAAAAGCCTGCATTAATGGCTGAGGCAGCACAATTGTCCCAAGACGCAAAGCTGGAAAAATGGTCATTGAAAATGATTTTAAGTAGATAACATGACCTGACGTATCATAATAATGCAAGGGCAAATCCGTCGATTTCGTGAAATCTCCCATGTAATCATCTTCGATGATGTAAACGTCATATTTTTGAGCTAATTCTACAATTTTTTGCTTTTCAACTGCGGTATAAGATAGCCCGAGTGGGTTTGAAAAACGTGAAATCGTATAGAAAAACTTGATGTCTTGCGTTTTAAATAATCGTTCTAATGTGGTTAAATCAATGCCGTTAAAGTCACGATCAATCGTCTGGTAAGGAAGATTTTGTGAAGACACTAAATCAATCATACGGTGATAAGTCGGCTGTTCTAAGAGAATCGTTGTCTTTTTATTTGGAAATGAAACTTGTGAAAGAATATAAAGCGCTTGTTGGGTTCCTGAAGTGACTAAAATATCGTTTTCCTTAGCATAAATAGCCCCTTTTTCCAAGTAGTTTTTTAAGGATAGAATCAATTCTTGCAATCCTTCTTGTTGATAGTAGTTAAAAAGGTAATTTTCGCGATTAACTAACGTTTCTGTCAAACATGTCGTGAAATCCTCGTACGCCATGTTATTATATTCTGTCAAACTCAAATTAAGTGGCTCTTCTTTTTGACTTTTGCCTTCAAGAACATAATAACCGCTTTTGTTAACAGCATAGATGTAATTTTTAAATTTGAGTTCCAAGAGTGCCCGTTGTGCCGTGTCTTTGCTACAATGATAGCTTTGACTAAGGGTACGAATTGAAGGGATTTTATTTCCTTTTTTTAAGATTCCAGATTCAATTTGTTCTACAATAGCTGTCATGATTTCTTGATATTTACTTGTCATGGACTGTCCCCGTACAGTATTTAATTGTTTCCATTGTATTATAAATTGAATTTTCTTACAATATTTTTAATCTCTTAATCTAAAGATATCGCTATTTTAGAGAAAAGATTAGAAAGTTGCTTTTTATGAAGAATCCTACAAAGTCAGTTATTGTTGCCAATGATATTGTCGGTTTAGGCAAGGTCGCCTTATCAACGGCCTTACCTGTTTTGTCAGCTTGTCAGATTGAGGTCATTCCATTGCCAACAGTGCTTTTATCGTCGCATACAGGTGGTTTTGAAAATATCAGTATTACAGAATTGAATCAAGCGACAACAGGCTTTTTAATCCAGTGGAATACCATAAATTTTTCTGTTGATGGCTTGGTGACTGGTTATTTCAAATCTCAAGAACAATTGCATCAAATAGCAAAATTTGCTAAACAAAGAAAACTGGCACATTTTGTTGACCCTATCATGGCTGACAATGGGCGTTTGTATGCAGGCTATCAGCAAGATTTTGTGACCGTCATGCAGCAATTTTGCCAGAATGCTGATGTCATTACGCCAAACATTACTGAAGCTTGTTTACTAGCAGATGTTCCTTATCTCGGTGAAGATTATACAAGAAAAGATATTGAAGAATTGCTTTTAAGGCTAGAAAAATTTTATAATAAGCACGTGATTTTAACAGGTGTTTCTTTTGAAACAGGGCAAATCGGATTAGCACATTTCAATCAACAAAGCGGCAGCGTCACTTATCATATGTCTAAGGTTTATCCGCATCATTTTTTTGGGACAGGTGATTTATTGTGTGCTGTTTTAGGAGCTGGTTATTTTCATGGCTTATCGTTAGATAAAACAGCAGAAGTAGCGCTTGATTTTATTGATAAAACCTTGCAATTGACTTTAGAGTTGAAACGAGATTTGAAATTAGGACTTTGTTATGAACCTTATTTGTTGGATTTAGCCATTCAAATGAAGCGCTTGAAGGAGGAAAAAGAATGAAACATCTCACTACACGTCAACTTGTCGAATTAAGCTTATATGCGGCTTTAATTTTCATCAGTGTCCAATTTTTGCGTATTCCTCTTGGAACTCAATTTGTCCATTTCGGAAATGCTTTAGTGGTTGTTGCAGTTTTACTTTACGGTTCACGATTAGGTGCATTAGTAGCAGCTATCGGACTAGGTTTATTCGATGTGTTAAATGGATATGCTGCAGAAGTTTGGATTACCATATTAGAGTCTTTAATAGTTTGTCTGGTTCTTCATTTTGTGTTTGAAAAATTAATGCACTCTGATGATAAAACGCGCAATATTATCATTGTTGGGATTGTTGCAGCGATAACAAAAATTATTAGCAACCTTGTCAAATACACGATTATCAATAGCATTGTCGGTGGTCTTCAGTTTCAAGTCGCTTTCATAGCAGCCTTGGTTAAAATCGGTGGCACATTCGGTTCAGCTCTGGTAACGATTATCTCTGTTCCAATTCTCTACCCAATTCTCAAACAAATCTTTTCACATCACGCACAACCCAAAACCATCTCTGAATGATTTTTCAAGCTCTTGAACAAGAGCTTTTTTACTTACTGAGAATCAACGTTTTCATAAAAGAAAGCATTGATTTAGTCTTTAAACTCATGCTATAATTGAAAAGATTATTGAAAAATTAGACTGCTAGCGCAGCTATTTTCAATAAAAAACGAATGAAAGTATATAAGTAATGAGTATTTTAGAAGTTAAACATTTAAGTCATGGTTTTGGTGAGCGCACGATTTTTGAGGATGTCTCATTTCGTCTGTTAAAAGGGGAGCATATCGGTCTTGTCGGAGCCAATGGTGAAGGAAAATCAACCTTTATGAGCATTGTTACTGGTCATTTGCAGCCAGATGAGGGAAAAGTAGAGTGGTCAAAATACGTAACGGCTGGTTATTTGGATCAACACACGGTTCTTGAGGCAGGAATGAACGTGCGTGACGTTTTGCGAACAGCTTTTGATGAGCTTTTCAAGACAGAAGCACGTATCAACGAGATTTATATGTCTATGGCGGATGATGGTGCTGATATGGACGCTTTGATGGAAGAAGTAGGGGAACTACAAGAACGTCTGGAATCACGTGATTTTTACACCTTAGACGCTAAAATCGATGAAGTCGCGCGTGCCCTTGGTGTGATGGATTTTGGTATGGATTCTGATGTTACCGAACTTTCTGGTGGGCAACGTACCAAGGTGTTATTGGCAAAACTGTTGCTTGAAAAGCCAGATATCTTACTTTTGGATGAACCGACTAACTACCTTGATGCCGAACACATCGAATGGTTGAAACGTTATTTACAGAATTACGAGAATGCCTTTGTCTTGATTTCACATGACATTCCATTCTTAAATGATGTTATCAATATCGTTTATCACGTGGAAAATCATGATTTGGTTCGTTATACTGGTGATTATGATAATTTCCAAGCTGTTTATGCCATGAAAAAAGCACAATTAGAAGCAGCTTATGAACGTCAACAGAAAGAAATCGCAGACTTGCAAGATTTTGTTAATCGTAACAAGGCGCGTGTTGCAACACGTAATATGGCAATGTCACGTCAGAAAAAATTGGATAAGATGGAACGCATCGAGTTACAATCTGAAAAACCGAAACCCTCTTTTGAATTTAAAGAGTCACGTACACCAAGTCGTTTCATCTTCCAGACAAAAGATTTAGAAATTGGTTATGACCACCCATTGACAAAACCACTCAATCTTACTTTTGAGCGCAATCAGAAAGTGGCTATCATTGGTGCCAATGGTATCGGTAAAACGACTTTGCTGAAAAGCTTGCTTGGTATTATCCCGCCAATTTCAGGCAATGTAGAACGAGGTGATTATATCGAGCTCGGTTATTTTGAACAAGAAGTCTCAGCTGGAAATCGTCAAACACCCCTTGAAGCTGTCTGGGATGCTTTCCCAGCACTCAATCAAGCAGAAGTCCGTGCGGCACTTGCTCGCTGTGGTTTGACATCAAAACACATCGAAAGCCAAATTCAAGTGCTCTCAGGTGGTGAACAAGCCAAAGTTCGCTTCTGTTTATTAATGAATCGTGAGAATAACGTTCTTGTCCTTGACGAACCAACCAACCACTTGGACGTTGATGCCAAAGAAGAACTCAAACGTGCCTTAAAAGCCTACAAAGGAAGCATTCTCATGGTTTGCCACGAACCCGATTTTTACGAAGGTTGGACAGAAGTCTGGGACTTTAACGAACTTATGTAACATATAGAAAAAGAGACCTTGTGTCTCTTTTTTTGATTTTCTGAACAAATTCTCCCATTCGCGACTAAAAAATGACATTTTACAACTTGGGTGATGAGTTGCTCGCTAAAATTGGTATAATAAACAAAAAATAGATATTAATTAGATTTAGTATTTTAATACTAGATTTGTTATATGATTTAAAAGGGGGTTATCTTGCTCAGAAAATTAATTGCTGCTGGTATTTTTCTGGCATTTGGCATACGAGCCATTATATCAACAACGGGAACACTCGTCAGATTATTTTTGGTCGTTTCAACGTTGGTTCTTGTGAAAGCTATTTTTGAAGCAAAGGAAGGTAGGTAATACGATGAAAAAATCAACACAAACAGCTATTTTTTGACATTATTTCTCATTTTTTGCCTACTTAATTTTCAAAAAGAATTATCCACTCTGAAATTAATATTAAACAGTATTGGGTTAATCGGTTTTTCAATTTTATTTTTTACAGCTGTTAAAAAAGAAAGGAGAAACGATAATGAAAGCTCTTTATAAAAGGAAAGTTGCTACCGTCTGGCAAATCAGTCAAGATAAATCTACACGGCCTGATTGGGTAAAAGACGCTTTTGCTAAAGGTTACTTGCATTGGTTAGACAACCATCTTCGGATTTTAATGGCAGGGCTTAATCCTTCGACTACTGAAAATCTAAAAACAGGAGTAGTAGGAAGTCTTGGTGGCGGCTTTGCAGGATATAGCATGTATGAATTGGGTTATATCGGTGATTATCTTGATATTACTAATCAGCGTGTAATATCCGAAAAAACATTTGAAAGGAACTATCAAACCATTGACTAATAAGCCAACGTTTATTCTGAAACATCGAAAATTGGTACTTTTCCTATGGTTTGGCAGGTAATGTTTATCGATTTAGAATTTCATCAAAGCCGTGAACGGTTTTATATCTTATACTATCTAAGCCTAATGAGTATTCCAATACTACTTTTACAAATAAAAAAAATGCCCCTGTTTTAAATACAGGGGCATTTTTTACTCTTTATTTTTGATAATATTTTCACAACGGTCAACTAACAGAGCGAAGCGGTCTTCGGTTGATTTTTCTTTATTATAAATGCCAGATGTCGTTTCAAAGGTGAATTTTTCTGAAGCAAGTTCTTTTGATGTGGCGTGATAAATACGCCATTTATCTTTGTGATTTGAAACGGCAAGCAGAGCTTCAAGAACCAAAACAAGGCACGAAGCAATGACAGCAAGCAATTTAAAGCAAGGAATTGGAAGGCTTGCTAAAATCGGAACAACCGCCAAAACAATGATTTGAATCACCTTAAAAACAATAAACCATGCACGGTGAAAGTGACTCTTTTTCTCGTAAGCAGCAATTTCTTTAGTTAAACGTTCCGCCAAGTAAGTTTCAATTGTCATTTCAGTATAATCGTCCATCTTATCTCCTTTAGTAAGCCTTTTGATACGTTCTCATTGTATCGCCTTGGCAAAAGATAGTCAAGAATGAATAGATTTTTCTCTTTATGATAATAGCTGCGCGGTAAGCTTTTCCCCATAATCAGAAATAGTTTATGGTATAATAGAAAATGATTTGATAATTGCTTTTAATTGCAATAAAAACTAAAGAATGATAATAAAATATAAGTTTTAACACTTATCGATGAAAGGAATTTATTTTACATGGCTAATATCCAATGGTTTCCTGGGCATATGTCAAAAGCACGCCGACAAGTTCAGGAAAATCTAAAACACGTTGATTTTGTAACAATTTTGGTTGACGCTCGTTTACCACTATCAAGCCAAAATCCAATGTTAACCAAAATCGTCGGAGATAAACCGAAATTGATGATTCTGAACAAAGCCGACCTTGCTGATAGCAATCGAACAAAAGAATGGCGTAACTATTTTGAAAAACAAGGTATCAAAACCTTAGCTGTTAATTCTAAAGAACAAGCTACTGTAAAATTGGTAACCGATGCCGCCAAATCACTAATGGCTGACAAAATAGCTAAATTACGTGAACGTGGCATTCAAAAAGAAACTTTGCGCACAATGATTATCGGTATTCCAAACGCTGGTAAATCAACATTAATGAATCGTTTAGCAGGTAAAAAAATTGCAGTTGTTGGTAATAAACCAGGGGTTACTAAAGGACAACAATGGCTTAAATCTAATAAAGACTTGGAAATCCTAGATACCCCAGGAATTCTTTGGCCAAAATTCGAAGATGAAGTAGTAGGGCTCAAACTCGCCTTAACAGGTGCTATCAAGGACCAGCTTTTGCCAATGGATGAAGTAACGATTTTTGGAATTAATTTCTTTAAAAAATACTATCCAGAACGTCTTGTTGAACGCTTCAAAGGTATCAACTTAGAAGAAGAAGCGCCTGAGATTATTATGGCTATGACACAAAAATTGGGCTTTCGTGATGATTATGACCGTTTTTACAGCCTTTTTGTTAAAGATGTCCGCGAAGGCAAACTTGGTCGTTACACTCTGGACGTCGTAGGAGAAGTTGAAAATGGCGACTGTTAAAGAAGTCAAAGAAGTGCTAGCAGCGATTGAGAGCCTTGATGACGCACGCTGGCAAGCTTATGAGTCAGATAGTCGTGCAGGTGTCCAAAAGGCGATTCAGCATCGTAAAAAAGCCATTCAAGCGAATATTGATGAAGACTTGCGCTTGGAAAATATGCTGCGCTACGAAAAAGAACTTTATCAACAAGGTTACCAAGCCATTGCTGGAATCGATGAAGTTGGTAGAGGACCATTAGCAGGCCCTGTTGTCACAGCATGCGTTATTCTTCCAAAAAATTGTAAAATTAAACACCTCAATGATTCTAAAAAAATTCCTAAGAAACACCATGAGGAAATTTATCAAGAAATCCTTGCACGTGCTTTAGGAATTGGAATCGGAATTGTTGACAATAATGTCATTGACCAGATTAATATCTACGAAGCTACAAAAGTCGGTATGTTGCAAGCCATTAATCAACTGAAAGGTGAGGTGGTAAAACCTGATTATCTTTTAATTGATGCCATGCATTTGGAAACTTCGATCCCACAACAATCACTCATCAAAGGTGATGCCAACTCCTTATCAATTGCAGCAGCTTCTATCCTTGCTAAAGTAACACGTGACCGCATGATGGCTGACTGTGCCAAAGATTATCCTGGGTATGCCTTTGAAAAAAATGTTGGCTATGGAACCAAAGAGCACTTAGAAGGACTGAAAAAATATGGCATCACACCAATTCACCGTAAAACATTCGAACCAATAAAATCCATGCTAAAGGAGCCTTAATATGACAAGCGAGAAAGAAAAAATGTTAGCTGGGCAACTATACGATGCTGGAGATGCAGAGCTAACTGCCATGCGTCTGGAAGCACGCCGAAAAATGAAGTTGTTTAATAACGAGGACGATCGTGATAAGCAAAGAGAAATTATAAAAACTCTGTTTGGGTCAACAGGTGAAAAATTAACAATGAATCCACGTTTTGTTTGTGATTATGGTTCAAATATTTATGTGGGTGAGAATTTCTATGCCAATTATAACTGTACCATGCTTGATATCTGCGAGATTCACATTGGTGACAACGCAATGTTTGGACCAAATTGTCAATTGTTAACACCGTTACACCCACTTGATGCCAAAGAACGTATTTCAGGTCTTGAATACGGTGCACCAATCACTATTGGAGATAATGCCTGGTTTGGCGGCGGCGTGACCATTTTACCTGGGGTTACCTTAGGAGACAACGTTGTCGTTGGTGCTGGCGCAGTCGTCACAAAATCTTTTGGTGATAACGTGGTTCTTGCTGGAAATCCTGCAAAAATCATAAAAACGCTTGATTAATACGTGAAATACGCTCACTAAGCCCTGTTTTTCAGGGCTTTTTTTCGAATAATAAATTAGTGAGGTAGAAAACATGAATAATTTTGAACTGTTTAAATTAAAAAAAGCAGGATTAACAAATCTTAACATTTTAGCTATTTTGGATTATCAAGAAAAGCAAGAGAAATCACTATCTTTGCGTAATATGGCAGTCGTCTCAAAATGTAAAAATCCTATCCTTTTTATGGAAAAATACAAAGCACTAGACACCAAAGAATTGCACAAAGAATTTAATCGTTTTCCTAGTATTTCCATACTAGATGGCGAATACCCATTAGAGCTCAAATATTGTTATAATCCACCTGTTTTGCTGTTTTATCAAGGAAATTTAGAGTTACTCAATCGCTCCAAAATGGCGGTGGTAGGAGCGCGAACAGCCTCAACAACAGGAACTAAATCTGTACAGAAAATCATCAAAGAACTCGGAAATCATTTTGCTATTGTTAGCGGCCTGGCACGTGGCATTGATACCAGTGCGCATTTATCAGCTCTAAAAAACGGTGGTGCATCGATTGCCGTTATCGGTTGCGGACTGGACGTTTATTATCCCAAAGAAAATAAGCAGTTGCAGGAGTACATGGCTAAAAATCACCTCGTATTAAGTGAGTACGTAGCAGGAGAAGCACCGCTGAAATTCCATTTTCCAGAGCGAAATCGTATTATTGCAGGTTTATCACAAGGCGTTATCGTAGTAGAAGCTAAGCTGCGCTCAGGCAGTTTGATTACGTGCGAAAGAGCATTGGAAGAAGGACGAGACGTTTTTGCCATTCCAGGAAATATTTTAGATGGAAAATCTGATGGCTGTCATCATTTGATAAAAGAAGGCGCAAAATGCGTTATATCAGGCTTAGATATCCTTTCGGAATATCAAATATAAGCAAGTTTTTTCTATTAAATACAACTTTTTTATTGACAGTTTAAGAAAAGCGGGTTATCATGTTATAAGTTTATTACTGATAGGAAGTGAACTTATGGCAACGACGACTACTACGAAAGCCCAAACAGCTGTTAAAAAATCAAGTAAAAAAACAACAAAGAAAAAAACAGCTGCCAAGAAAAATTTGGTTATTGTGGAATCTCCAGCTAAGGCAAAAACAATTGAAAAATATCTCGGACGTAATTATAAAGTTGTAGCCTCAGTAGGACATATCCGCGATTTGAAAAAATCAAGCATGTCTATTGATTTTGAAAATAATTATGAACCACAATATATTAATATTCGTGGTAAAGGTCCACTGATTAACAACCTTAAAAAAGAAGCGAAAAAATCTAAAAAAGTTTATCTTGCAAGTGACCCGGACCGTGAAGGAGAAGCAATTTCTTGGCACTTAGCTCATATTTTAGATCTTGATGAGAATGACAAAAACCGTGTTGTTTTCAACGAAATTACTAAAGACGCTGTCAAAAATGCCTTTATTGAACCACGCCAAATCGATATGAATTTAGTCGACGCTCAACAAGCGCGTCGAGTTCTTGACCGTATCGTGGGATATTCTATTTCTCCGTTGCTTTGGAAAAAAGTTAAAAAAGGTCTTTCAGCAGGGCGTGTTCAGTCCGTTGCATTAAAACTAATTATTGACCGTGAAAATGAAATCAAAGCCTTTAAACCAGAAGAATACTGGACAATTGACGGTTTCTTTAAAAAAGGAACGAAGAAATTCCAAGCTTCATTCTATGGCATTGATGGCAAAAAATTAAAACTCGAAACGAACGAAGATGTTCAAAAGGTTCTTGCCTTATTAACTAGTGACGAATTTACCGTAGCTAAGGTTGAAAAGAAAGAACGTCGTCGCAATGCACCACTTCCTTATACGACATCATCTCTCCAACAAGATGCTGCTAATAAAATCAACTTCCGTACACGTAAAACCATGATGGTTGCACAGCAATTGTACGAAGGTATCAGTCTTGGTAAGAGTGGAACGCAAGGTTTGATTACCTACATGCGTACTGACTCAACACGTATCAGCCCAATCGCACAAAATGATGCCGCAAACTTTATCACAGAACGTTTCGGTGAAAAATACTCTAAACACGGTAGCCGTGTTAAAAATGCTTCAGGAGCTCAAGACGCTCACGAAGCCATTCGCCCTTCAAATGTCAATCTAACACCAGAATCAATCGCTAAGCACTTAGATAAAGACCAATTAAAACTTTACACATTGATCTGGAATCGTTTTGTTGCCAGTCAAATGACAGCAGCAGTCTTTGACACAATGAAAGTTAATTTGGAGCAAAATAACGTACGCTTTACTGCCAATGGTAGTCAAGTAAAATTTGACGGTTACTTAGCCGTATATAACGATTCTGACAAGAATAAGATGTTGCCTAACATGGTTGAAGGTGATATTGTTAAGAAAGTGTCAACAAATCCTGAACAACACTTTACGCAACCACCAGCTCGTTATTCTGAAGCAACACTTATTAAAACATTGGAAGAAAATGGCGTTGGGCGTCCGTCAACTTATGCCCCAACACTTGACGTTATCCAAAGACGTTACTATGTTCGCTTAGCTGCGAAACGTTTTGAACCTACGGAACTTGGTGAAATCGTTAATAATTTGATTGTTGAATTCTTCCCTGATATTGTTGATGTCAAATTTACCGCTGATATGGAAGGTAAACTTGATGAAGTCGAAGAAGGCAAACAGCAATGGCAAAAAGTTATCGACGAATTTTACAAAACATTTGAAAAAGAACTTGCCAAAGCCGAAACAGAAATCGAAAAAATTCAAATCAAAGATGAACCAGCTGGCTTTGATTGTGATCTTTGTGGACACCCAATGGTTATCAAGTTGGGTCGTTATGGTAAATTCTACGCTTGTAGCAATTTCCCAGAGTGTCACAATACAAAAGCAATCACTAAAGAAATCGGCGTGACTTGTCCAGTCTGTGGCAAAGGTCAAGTAATTGAGCGTAAAACCAAACGTAATCGTATTTTCTATGGTTGTGACCGTTATCCTGAATGTGAATTTACATCATGGGATAAACCTGTCGGACGTTCTTGTCCAAAATCTGGAGACTTCTTGGTTGAGAAGAAAATACGCGGTGGTGGTAAACAAGTCGTCTGCAGTAATGAAGAATGCGACTACGAAGAAGCGAAAATTAAATAAAACGAAGAAGCTGAAGCAGAGATGCTCAGTTTCTTTTTGATTGTATGGAAAATATACTTTCCGTTATAACGGACTTTTTTGATAAGTCTGTTATAATAGACTTATGAGAGGTACGCTATGAATTATTTTGCATTAATTGGAGATATTATTGATTCCAAAAAAAATCGATAATCGTTACCAAGTCCAAAAAACATTGGAGACCTGCCTAAACGAGTTAAATATTGAATTTAAAGATGTCTTGGTTTCAAAATTATCTATCACTTAAGGCGATGAATATCAAGGATTGTTAACCTTGAACGCCCCTTTATTTCAGATAATTGACCGTATTAACTTCGCAATGCAGCCTTATCAAGTACGTTTTGGTCTTGGTTTAGGAGAAATTCTGACAGATATTAACCCAGAGCAAAGCATTGGTGCTGACGGTCCCGCTTATTGGCACGCTAGAAAAGCAATCAATTACATCCACCAAAAAAATGATTACGGCAATACGCAAATCGCTGTTTCCTTTGAAGATGATACCAAGGTAAACATTATTAATACACTTGATTGCCAGTAGCGAAGCAATTAAGTCCGACTGGCGCGCTAGCCAAGAAATTATCTTGCAGGAACTTTTAAAACTTGGCATTTATGATGAGCATTTTGACCAACGAATTTTAGGAAAACATCTCGAATTAAACACAAGTGTTCTGTCAAAACGATTGAAAAGCAGCAATATCAAAGTTTACCTACGAACACGGAATTGTGCGTTAAATCTGCTTAAAAAGGCTGGAGAGGAGTTAAACTAATGTCAATCACAGGTCTTTCTCACTATCTTAGTCAAAATCCTATATTAACCCTGTTACTGATTTGTCACTTTTTGTCAGACTTTCAGTTGCAAAGCCAAACAGTTGCCGACCGTAAAAATACCGATAAAACTTACCTTTTGACTCATCTCATTTGGGTAGCTGTTCCGTTAATTTTGGTAACTATTTTTATCCCAAACATCTGAGGCATTAGTTTGCTTATTTTGCTTAGCCATTTTATTATTGACTTTGGAAAACCTCATGTGGCTAATAGTTTCAAGCTAAATCCGTTGATAACTTTCCTTTTGGATCAAATGTTACATCTGGGAATTATACTTTTACTTGCCCCGCTTGCTAAAGGAGCACTTCTGCCAAATTTCCTAACAGAAGAAGCACTTAATATTATCCTAATTCATCGTCTTGATTACAAAACCAACCAATGTCATTTTCAAGATTTTCTTTCAAAAATATCAGCCAGAGGACAGTCGAAAAATCGACACGATTCCAGATGCTGGAGCAACGATTGGACTTTTTGAGCGTATTGTGATGAGTCTTTGTATCATTTTCAATCAATTCGCCTCAATCGGACTTGTCTTTACTGCTAAATCAATCGCTCGTTATAATAAAATTTCCGAAAGCCCCACATTTGCGGCACACTATCTCATTGGGTCACTTTTCAGCATTTTAAGTGTTTTACTATCTGCTTGGATTTGTTTGTTTTAAATGATTCTATCTTTTGAGATATTAATTAGTTTAAAGTGTTTTACGTAAATTTATTTATGTAAATAGATTATATAATATTATTTGAGTTTCACAAAATTTATGTTATGATAATCAAGTATTAAAATTAGAAAGATTTGGATAAGGGCTTTCTCCCTTATCTGGAAAATGAGTTTTAGGACTTCCTAAGCTTGTTTTTGGAGGTATTAGTATATTGTCTCAATCATCATACATTAACGTTATTGGAGCTGGTTTAGCGGGCTCTGAAGCTGCATATCAGATTGCTAAACGTGGCATTCCAGTAAAACTTTATGAAATGCGTGGTAAGAAAGCAACACCACAACACAAAACAGATAAATTTGCGGAATTGGTCTGCTCAAATTCGCTGCGCGGTGATAGCTTAACAAACGCTGTCGGTCTGCTTAAAGAAGAAATGCGTCGTCTAGACTCTGTTATCATGAAGGCAGCAGAAAGCACGCGCGTCCCCGCTGGTGGTGCTTTAGCAGTTGATCGTGACGGTTTCTCACAAATGGTAACAGATGAAGTGACAAATCACCCACTTATCGAAGTCATTCGTGAAGAAATCACAGAACTTCCAACTGATGCCATTACTGTTATCGCTAGTGGTCCTTTAACATCAGATGCACTTGCTGAAAAAATTCATGAATTGAACGGTGGCGACGGTTTTTATTTCTATGATGCCGCAGCGCCAATCGTTGATAAAAATTCTATCGATATGGACAAGGTTTATTTGAAATCACGTTACGATAAAGGAGAAGCTGCCTATCTTAACTGTCCAATGACCAAAGAGGAATTTATGGCGTTCCATGAAGCGCTTGTCAATGCCGAAGAAGCTCCGCTTAATAGCTTTGAAAAAGAAAAATATTTTGAAGGTTGTATGCCGATTGAAGTTATGGCAAAACGCGGCATTAAAACAATGCTCTATGGTCCAATGAAGCCTGTTGGCTTAGAATACCCAGATGACTACAAAGGACCTCGTGACGGTGAATTCAAGACACCATATGCCGTTGTTCAATTACGTCAAGATAATGCTGCTGGTAGTCTCTTTAACATCGTTGGTTTCCAAACACACCTTAAATGGGGTGAGCAAAAACGTGTTTTCCGCATGATTCCAGGTCTTGAAAATGCCGAATTTGTCCGTTATGGCGTAATGCACCGTAACTCTTACATGGATTCTCCAAATATTTTGACCGAAACATTTGCCACACGCCAAAATCCAGACCTTTTCTTTGCTGGTCAAATGACAGGGGTTGAGGGCTATGTGGAATCAGCTGCTTCAGGGCTAGTTGCTGGTATCAACGCTGTACGTCGTTTTAAAGGAGAAGAAGCGGTTATCTTCCCGCAAACGACTGCTATCGGCTCTCTTCCATATTACATTACACATGCCGAAAGCAAACATTTCCAACCAATGAATGTTAACTTCGGTATCATTAAAGAGCTTGACGGACCACGTATCCGTGATAAAAAAGAACGTTATGAAAAAGTTGCTGAACGTGCTTTAAACGATTTGCAAGATTATCTTAACGTTTAGTATTCCAATACTATATTAAAAGAGGTGACAAAATGTTTCCAATTCAATTAGGACTAAAAGCTAGTTGCGACCTTGAGCAAATGGAAAGTCGCCTAAAATATCATCCAGATGTCTTTGAATTTTTCACGTCTGAAACTGACTTCACTGCTAGCGGCTTACAACACCTTCGAGAAGCTGTTCAAACAGTAAAAGCAAGTGGTGTCAAAGCGATTGTTCTTCATCATCCGATGAAATACCAAGGTCAATTTTTAGAACTTGTGGCGCACCCTAAAAATAAGGCTGATTTAGTCGATTTTATCAACTATTCAACCCAGGGATTATTGAAAATCGCTCGAGATTTCGATTGTAAAGTCTTAGTTCATGGCTCTTATGAACTGCGTGAAAAAGATTTGCTAGAACCTTTTGAAAACATTAAAGAAGCGCAAAATTATCTTTTTACTCGCATGGATGAATTTTGTGAGCTTGGTGAAAATCATATCATGTTTGAAAATGGTATTTCAAAACTATTTTCATTTGGTAAGCCTGGATTCGACCAATTGTTAGCTCAAAAAGGCTATCCACTTGCTTATGATATTTCTCATGCTTTCATTTATCTGCATGGGGATAATAAAGCTTTGCAATGCTCACTAGAAACTTTGAAAGAGACTATTATTCACTATCATTTAGTTGACTCTTTAGGTGAAACGCATGATAGTTTGATACTAGGTCATGGAAAAATCAATTGGGCAGAAGCTCTGCCATTGTTCAACGAAAATGCCACAAGTATTTACGAAATTAACCTAAAAGATTTAAATAATCCCATTGAGCAGCTTGAAAGCCACGCATACCTTATAAAAGTAGCACAAGCAATCAATGGTAAGTAGTAACTGTTAAGCCTGAAACGTTTGTTTTGGGCTTTTTTGTTGCCAAAAAGCAACCTTACATTTTTGTAAGATTTAACTTTCAAATTGTAAGGAAGTAACTACCTGATTTTCGATAAAATAAACTTGTCAATAAGAGAGGAGCAGTCATATGAGTCAAGAAATCAAAAGACATATCAATTTATAGAGTAATCTTCTGATTTGGTTAGTCATGGTTATTTTAGATTCCATTACTTATATTGTCTGTTACACCCTCCGTATCACAAAATAATAGGAGGAGGTTTTTGAAATGGTAGATTTTATAGTCTTATTACAATTCTTCTTATCGTCGTAGTGGGAGTAGTAAGTCTCACTCTTTGGTATTGGAGTGGAAGAAGACCTTTGAAATACTATTAGTATTAGAATACTAAATTTGAATTAATTGCTTTTTAGCAAAAACATTCCGATTAGAGTTTTTATTTAATCGAAAGAAGGTATAATGAAACAAAGGAGAAAATATGTTACTGGAGATTAATCACTTAGAAAAAGTTTTTCGCACACGTTTTTCAAAAGAAGTAACACGTGCTTTGCAAGATGTTGATTTCAAAGTAGATAAAAATGAATTTATCGCTATCATGGGAGAATCTGGTTCTGGGAAAACAACATTGCTTAATATCTTAGCAACTCTGGAAAAGCCAACGAAAGGTTCTGTTATTCTAAACGGGAAAGAAATCACAAAAATCAAAGAAAGCCAATTAGCAGAATTTCGTTTAAACAATCTCGGATTCGTCTTTCAAGATTTCAATTTATTAGATACGCTTTCTGTCAAGGATAATATTTTCTTACCATTGGTACTTGGTCGTGTTAACTACCAAGAAATGGAAAATAGACTAGCAACACTCGCTCCAAAACTTCATATCGAGGATTTGTTAGCAAAACGCCCATTTGAATTGTCTGGCGGTCAAAAACAACGTGTTGCTATCGCTCGCAGCCTTATCACAAATCCGCAGTTACTTTTGGCTGATGAACCGACGGCAGCGCTAGATTATCGCAATTCTGAAGATATTCTAAACCTTTTTGAGGATATTAATAATGACGGTCAAACATTGCTTATGGTAACACACTCAGCAAACGCTGCTAGTCATGCTAAACGTGTCCTTTTCATCAAAGATGGTCGTATTTTCCACCAAATTTACCGTGGTAACAAAACCAATCAAGAATTCAGCAAGGATATTGCACTTTCAATGAGCGCACTTCTTGGAGGTGAGTAATATGTTCTATGCTAAATTAGCTTGGTCAAATCTCAAAAAATCTGTCAATATTTTTGTACCATTTTTACTCACAAGCACCATTTTATTTCTTCTAAATTGTTCAACCTTGCTGATTTTATTTAGTCCTGTTGGAAAAAGCATGTCGTATGGTGCCGCAACACTTGGTTTATCCATTATTGTCCTTTTTATCTTCTCGATTATCATGGAGATTTACAGTTATAATTTCCTTTTAAAACAAAGAAGTAGGGAATTCGGGCTTTATAACATCCTTGGGATGAACAGGTTTCAAATTAGTCTTGTATCGACTATTGAACTGATTGTTATTTTTGTGGGTGTGATTATCTTAGGAAGTCTTTTATCAGCTGTCTTTTCACAATTATTTTATTTGATTTTTATTAATCTTTTACACTATAATCAGTTGGTAATGACTTTATCACCAGCAGCATTTATTAGCACAGCGTTTGCATTCGCTGCAATCTTCTTTTTCCTAGAACTTATCAGCCTCTTTAATATCCGTCGTTCATCGCCACTAGCTTTATTTAGGAGACAAGAACAGGGTGAAAAAGAGCCACGCGGCAATATTCTCTTTGCGTTGTTAAGCATCATTTGCTTAAGCTCAGGTTATTATCTTTCAATTTCTTCAACGAGAATAGCTGCGCTTGTCGTCCTATATCGTTTCTTTATCGCGGTTGTTCTTGTTATCATTGGAACCTACCTTTTTTACATCAGTTTTATGACTTGGTACCTAAAACGCCGTCGTAAAAACAAAAAATATTTTTACCAACCTGAACATTTCGTAACCACAGCACAAATGATTTTCCGAATAAAACAAAATGCTGTCGGACTTGCTAATATTACGCTACTAGCCGTTATGGCTTTTGTAACGATTGCCACAACAACGTCTTTGTATGTCAATACTCAAAAACAAGCTGACGATAAGTTCCCAAAAGACACTCAAATTACAATCTATTCAACGTCTGATACAGATGCGAAAGCTTTTTTCAAAACAGCAGTTATCGATAAATTAGATAAACCAGAAAGTGACTACATCACCTACTATACTGGCTTCTCAGGAATTCCAGTATCAACCGATAAAGAAATCACAATAACAGACCAAGATGTAGAAACTCCTGATTTGGCAAAAATGGGGTATATATATATCATGACCCAAGATGATTTTAAAGATTTAGGTAATAGCCTACCAACTTTAAAGAAAAATCAAACTGCTTTCTATCTTCAAAAAGGAAATAGCCAACTGGAAAAATTAACTCTTTTTGGAAAAGAATTTGACAATGTCGAAAATCTAAGAAGTGTTATATTCCCTGATATTGCTAATACATATAATCCAGCGTTGTTAATCGTTAGTGATAAAAATGTTTTAAATGAACTTCAAGAGCTCTTTACTCAACATAATCTCCAATTCCAAAGTAATTTCACTGGTTATGCTGACCTTTCTAAAGCCGAAATCGCTAAAATTACAAATAATGATGGTTACATTTCAGACAAAACAGGTCAATATCTTGATTCAGATGGCAACGCAGCAACAGGAATTGTCGTTACCAAATCATCTTTCCTTGAGGACATGTATGGCTTTACAGGTGGCTTTCTCTTTACAGGATTCTTACTTGGTATTAGTTTCTTGCTTGGTGCAGCCTTGATCATTTACTATAAACAACGTTCTGAAGGGATTGAAGATAAAAAATCGTATAAAATTTTGCAAGAGGTGGGAATGGGAGAAAAAGAAGTGAAGCGAGCAATTAATTCTCAAATTCTACTCGTATTCTTTATGCCACTCGGTTTTGCAGTTTTACACTTCGCCGTAGCGCTTGTCATGCTAAAACAAATGTTGCTCTTGTTTGGAGTAACAAGCTCAAATATGATTTATACCGTCAGTGGTATTACAGTACTAAGCATCACCATAATCTATTTCTTTATCTATAAATTCACAAGTAGAACTTACTATAAAATTATTGAACGTTAACTCCTATCTTCGAACAGTCATTTGAAAGAGTCTGAAAATTTTTACTAAAAAATGGTCGTGATGACCATTTTTTGTTACAATAAAACTATGAAACAAGGAAAGATTTATATTGTCGAGGACGATGAAACTATCGTTAAACTTTTAAAACAACATCTTAGTCAAAGTTACGATGTCTTTAGTGTCACTAATTTTCGAGCTATTAAGCAGGAAGTCGAAGAAATCAAACCTGACCTTATCTTGATTGATATCACGTTGCCATATTTTAATGGTTTTTATTGGACAACAGAACTTCGTAAAAGCATGACATTGCCGATTATTTTTATCTCATCTAGTGATGATGAAATGGATACTGTCATGGCACTTAATATGGGTGGAGATGATTTTGTGTCAAAGCCATTTTCTCTAACGATTTTAGATGCCAAAATTTCAGCCTTTTTAAGACGTGCTTACCAGTTTACCTCGGATAATTACCAATTAGAACATTTTTCTCTATCACGTGACGGGATTTTGTCAAACGGTGACGACCATATCACCCTATCTCCAACAGAAAATAAGATTTTAGCAATTCTCTTTGAACATCAAAATCAAGTCGTTCCCAAAGAGGAATTACTCGAGAAGCTTTGGGAAAATGAAAGTTTCATTGACCAAAACACCCTTAGTGTTAACATAACACGACTCCGCAAGAAAACACAACCATTAGGTTTTGATCGTATTCACACCGTGAGAGGAGTTGGCTACCTTATAAAATGATTCGACAATTTTTTAAAGAATATTCCGTCTGGTATTTAACTTATATCCTTTTAAGTATATTATTCATTGTTATTTTTGCCTTATATCGCCTGCCATTAGATTACTTTAAAGTTAGTATTTTAATCAATTTCACGATTTTAATCTTTATCAGCATTTGGCAATACCTTAAATTTAAGCAGAAATTATCTATTTTACATCATTTTATTTATGTAAAAGAATTGGATGAATTAGAATTGCCATCAGAACTTTCTTATAAAGATATTATCATCAAACTAAAAGAAACTAGCGCTAATGAATTACTAGCTAAAAAGACGCAAACTGAAAATTTACAAAATCTTGTCAAAATGTGGTCACATCAAATGAAAGTTCCCATATCAGCCCTTTCATTAATGGCACAGACTGACCAACTCGACTCAAACGAAGTACAGCAACAATTGACACGACTTCAAAACTATCTTGATACGTTATTGACTTATTTAAAATTCAGTCAAAACAAAGACGATTTTCGCTTTGAAAAACTATCTGTCAAGGATGTTACAACAAAGATTATCAAAAAATATCGTATTCCGTGTTTGCTAAAAAATCTTTCTATTGAGATTGCTGGTGATTGGGAGCTGATTTCTGACCGAAAATGGCTAAGCTTTGCTATTTCACAAATTATTGATAACGCCGTTAAGTATTCCAAAACAGATGGAACAATTATCATTAGTATAAGCGATGGAAATATCGTTATATCTGATGATGGTATTGGAATACTAGAAGAAGATTTACCACGTCTTTTTGATGAAGGTTTTACTGGTTTTAACGGTCATGAACACCAAAAAGCAACCGGTCTAGGGTTGTACATGACCAAACAAGTCTTAGACACCCTTAACCTAAACATCTTTATCGATAGTCAAATCGATAAAGGAACACAAGTTGAAATTTCATCACATAAAAATTAACAGAAGTAGGGGCTAAGCCCTTGCTTTTTTAGGTTTATTTTTTTATAATATTGTTAGTTTATAAACTAACAAGAGGGGGCTTATGTTTTCTGGAGAAAAGTTAAAAAATATTAGAGAAGAAAAAGGTTACTCACAGGCAGAAGTAGCTAAATTACTTAATATTTCTAGAGTTTCCTACTTTAATTGGGAAAATGGCAAAACAAAGCCAAATCAAAAAAATCTTAACCTCTTGAGTCAGTTGCTCGGTGTCGAGGAAACTTATTTTGTATCTGAATATCACATTGTTGATACCTATTGCAAACTCAATCAAGACAATCGTCACAAACTCGAAAATTATGCTGACGATTTACTCAAAGAGCAAGAAAAAATAGTTCAGTTGCCTAAGTATTATGCTTACAAGGTTGTTGAAAAATTATCTGCAGGTACTGGATATTCTTATTTTGGTGACGGTAACTATGATACTGTTTTTTATGATGAACAGCTTGACCATGACTTTGCTTCATGGGTCTTTGGGGGTTCAATGGAACCCACTTATTTAAATGGTGAGGTCGTCTTGATTAAGCAAACAGGTTTTGATTATGACGGTGCTATTTATGCTGTTGATTGGGATGGGCAAACTTATATTAAGAAAGTTTATCGAGAAGAGGACGGACTTCGTTTAGTCTCACTCAACAAACACTATGCCGATAAATTCGCGCCTTATAATGAAAATCCTCGAATCATTGGTAAGATTGTCGGCAATTTCATGCCACTTGAAGTTTAGTTTTACATAAATAATGTTATGTAAAAATTTAGAACATTCATTCATTTATTTATTTGTCAGAAAGGGGATAATAAAAAACCTGAACCATTAATAGTTCAGGTTAATTTTTAAAGCTTATCTAAGGCATTTTTTTGTTCGTCGTTGACAATATGGGTGTATAAATCGGTAACTTGTGTGCTGGCATGTCCTAATTGGTGGCTAACTAGGACTTGTGATTTAGTAGCATTGTAAAGACGTGTTGCAAGTGTGTGGCGCAGTTTGTGGGGTGTTACACGAACTTTGAAATCTTGAGAGTATTTAGCAACTAACTTTTCAACGCTTGAAGCATCAATACGGTTAGGAACACCGCGATATTCTGTTAAAAAGAGAGCTTGGTCTTGTTTTTCTGCCTTATAGCGAGACGCTCTGATTTGCAAATAAGCTTCTAAATAAGGCTTAGCAAAGTTAGCAACATTGACAGAATCACGTTTTCCACCTTTACGAGTGATTTCGATAACCATCATGTTAAGGTTTAAGTCTTTCAAATCAAGATCAACAGCTTCTGAAAGACGGACACCAGAGGCAAGCAGAAGAGCAATAAGCGCTAAATCACGCTCCTTATTCTTTTGGAAGGAGGAGAGGGCGCGGTGAGAGAGCTTATTTTGATACTCTGTATCGATATAGTCGATAAATGCCATGGTCTCGTCACCTAGGAAAAGTTTGCCTTTTATATTTTCAGCTCGAGCTGCCAGCGTTTCTTTTTTCTTCTTAGTAGCGATTTTTTTCATGACATTTCGATAGAAGTAGGGCTCACCATTTTCATCTTCAACCTCTTCTGTTAGGTATTTAAACAGGCTTGAAAGTGCTGATAACGTCCGATTAATCGTTGTTTGTGAGACACCTTGTTTTGTTGAATAAGTGTTCAAAGAGGGACGTTCACGCAGATAAAGGATGAATGATTCCATGTCTTTTTTAGAAAGATGTTCCAGGGTTGTTAACTCAACGTCAGCAATTTTAGTAACATCTGAAATGCCAGAATCCAAAAGCCATTCGAAAAATCGGCGATATTCTTTTAGGTATTCATATAAAGTTGTGAAGCTATAAGGAACTGAAAGTTTTGATTGGTAATAGTCCAAGACGTACCATGGCATTATTTCTTTAAGTTCATCAATTTTTTCAAGTAATTTTTCACGTTTCATTTAAAATCTCCTGAGATGTCTTTATAATAGGAGTATATCACAGGTTGATTTATTTTTCAAGAAAATTACAGTTTTTCGGAAAGATGTTAAAAGATGTTATTAGAAATTAACTGAAACAAAGAATGTCAAATTGATCACAATTAATGTCCTTAAACGTTGTTTTTATCGTTTTTTGGCAATTAATATTTTTTCGGAACTACTTTTACTTTTTTTCTGTATTGTTTTATCTTATTTTTTCTATTTTTTTGCGCTAAAAAGTCAACAAATATTATGTTATTTATTGACGTCGATTTTGGATTTTTAATGCTTGCATGTTCGTTTTATTGAGCCCCAATAGGCAACGTAAAAAGGTTGTTTTTCCAATAATAAAGTTAATCTCTTTATCCAATCCAAGGTTGAAATCAAAGATATTATCCTTATTATCACGGTGTTTATAGCGATAATTTCGGCAAATTAAATCGCTTGATTCAGGCAAAGTTTGTGATTTTTTGGAATGCTTTTGATACGGTACGATTAACTCTGTTTTGCTGATTTCGTTTAATTGACGAAGATTCTGTGTTTGAGTAAAGTCGTCTGTAATGTCAATTACTGGATAACTAGTCACTTTTTTATCTTTGATAACGATTAATTGGTTTATTAATTCTTTTAAATAATACAATCTATGTTCGACAATAATGACGATTTTGCCCATTTCTTTCAATTTAACCAAGACTTTTTTAAAGCGTGCAATAGCTTCTCGGTCAAGCGATGACAACGGTTCGTCAAAAAGATAGATGTTGTTTATCCATGCAAGCAATGCTGGTAATGGCTAAAAGCTGCTTTTCACCACCTGATAAGACGAAAACATTGTGTGAATTGATTGATACGCTGAAAAATGGTTTTTGGTGGTAAATGGCGGTTTTCTAATGCAAAAGCCATATCAAGCAAACCTTTACCTTGATAAGCAATTTCACCTGATAGTTCAGCTGGTTGAGAATATGGAATAACACCATTTTGATAACCTTTAAAAGACTGCTCTTTCCGCTTCCTGATGTCCCAGTTAATACTGTGATTTCACCAGATTTAAAGCTGAGATTGACATTTTCCAGAACAGGTTCGTCATAAGTTAACGTAAAATTTTTTATTTTAAGCATATTGACTCCAAAAATTTAACACTAATACTGCTAACATCGCTAATAGCTAATATAAGAACATAATCAAGGGTTCTTAGTTTTGTATTTGAAATCGTTGAACGTTTTTGCTCAACGACCATTCCTCTTGTTGTGGTAGAGATAGCAACGTCGTCTGCTGTGCGTGACAAGCAAAGCAATAAAGGAACAAAACAATATTCAATCATGCGTAGCGGTTGACGGAAAAATTGTCGCCCAACAAGCCCATGCAGATACATGGCTTCTGTGACTTGCTGATAATCTTCTTTGACCTTATAAAAGAAACGAAACATAACCGAAATCGGAATGATTAGAGCATCAGGCAATTTTATTTCTGGTTTAAAACCATAGCTCGTTTCAGAAAAGTGAGGCTCACAGATAGGACTGATGACTTGAACAATAGCTTGTTGTATCATTCTGTCTATGACCGTTGGGATGCCAAACTGACGGACTCCTCCATTTGTTTTAGGGATTTCAACTCGTAAGACTGGTTGGGGGTACTTCCTTTGCATTATGAGTTTTTTGGTGGGGCGCCAGTTCTGGCGGAGATAGTCATCTATTTCGTCAATGGTTACGCCGTCAATTCTAGCTGAACCTTTATTGGCTCTAACCTGATTGTAAGCTTCCAACATATTTGAACGAGATAGGATATTATCTAGTAGCTGTGACATGTGCGTATTCCTTTCTTATTTCGGTGTCTGAGGGACATCTTATATTGGCGAACTCTCTTCTAGTCATTACGTGACCATTTCCAGTTCTATCAGACCGTAGACACAAGTGAAGTAGGTATACTTCGATTAGTTGTTTAGCCCTTCGCTCCATTCCCATTACAAAATCTTCATCACTAATATGACTTCGGCTGACTTCTCATGATTCGTTGTTACTACGTCCAAGACGCTCATGAGACCTCACGGGATAAGCCGTACATCTTTCCTCGTTTACACTCGTGATTTACGCATATAGGTTACGACTACCCTTTGGGACTTTAGTGTTTTGTGCCACCTCATCCGCTATATACGCCTTGATATCACGTTTCTGTTCGTAGCGCCACGATTTCGTTATCCCTTTCTCTCCCCGTCACCTCACGATGGTCAGGATGCAGAGTCGCTATAGGGTTCACCGGTAGCGGGTGTCCCAGAGGACTTACACCTCAGATGTACGACATGCCCGTCGTACAATAAAAACGAAGCTAGATTTTTGTCTCAGCTTCGTTTTTTTATCTAACCTTATTTACGGCGTTTTTTCTTCGCTTTTTTCATTTTATTTGCCATGCGTTTCATTGATTGCTTCATCGCAAATTCGCCGACTTTCCCTTTTAGACCGCCACCCATCATTTGGCTAAGATCCATATCTCCGCCACCAAGTGCTGAAAGGTCTGGCATACTATTACCGCCCATTATGTCTTCAAGTGATGACATATCCATACCGTTTGGCATATTTTTAGGGAGATTATTTGGGTTTATTCCCATTTGCTTCATTGCTTTTTCCATATCACCAGACATAACACCTTGCATCATTTGTTTTGCTTGGTTGAAATCTTTGATGAATTTATTAACCTCAACAAAGCTATTTCCTGAACCAGCTGCAATACGGCGACGGCGACTTGGATTGAGCAATTCAGGATTTTCACGTTCTTCTGGTGTCATTGATGACACGATAGCGCGTTTACGAGCGACAGCTTTTTCATCAACTTTAAAGTTTTTAAGCGCTGGGTTGTTTGCCATACCAGGAATCATTTTAAGCAAATCTTCCATTGGTCCCATGTTTTGAACTTGATCTAATTGGTCGATAAAATCGTTGAAATCAAAGGTGTTTTCCCGCATTTTTTCTGCGAGTTCCAATGATTTTTTCTCGTCATATTCTTGGCTGGCTTTTTCAATCAATGTCAGCAAATCACCCATGCCAAGGATACGGCTAGACATGCGGTCTGGGTGGAAGGTTTCAATGTCCGTAATTTTTTCACCAGTACCAGTAAATTTGATTGGTTTACCAGTAATTTCACGGATTGAAAGCGCAGCACCACCACGTGTATCACCGTCAATCTTAGTTAAAACAACCCCTGTGACATCCAATTGTTTGTTGAATTCGTCAGCGACATTGGCAGCTTCTTGACCAATCATGCTATCAACAACCAAAAGAATTTCATTTGGATTTGCTAAAGCCTTAACATCACGGAGTTCTTCCATGAGTTTTTCGTCAATTTGCAAACGACCAGCCGTATCAATGATAACGTAATCGTTGTGATTTTCTTTGGCTTGTGCCAAACCATTTGTCACGATTTCAACGGCTGAGTGGTCGGTTCCCATGTCAAAAACTGGCACATTGATTTGACTACCAAGTGTTTTTAATTGGTCAATAGCCGCTGGGCGGTAAATATCGGCAGCAATCATCAACGGACGTGCATTTTCATCTTTAATCAGCTTGTTAGCTAATTTCCCTGCAAATGTTGTTTTACCAGCACCTTGGAGACCGACCATCATAATGATTGTTGGAATTTTAGGTGATTTTTCAAGTTCAGCTGTTTCAGAACCAAGAATTTCAGTCAATTCTTCGTTAACAATCTTAACGATTTGTTGTGTTGGGTCAAGTGTATCAATGATTTCATGACCAACTGCACGTTCACGCACGCGCTTAATGAAAGTCTTAACAACTGGCAGAGCAACGTCAGCTTCAAGCAAAGCCAGACGAATTTCTTTTGTGACTTCTTGGACGTCTTTTTCAGATAACTTCTTCTTTCCACGAATATTTTTAAACACCCCTTGCAGGCGTTCTGTCAAACTTTCAAAAGCCATAGTATCTTTTCTCCTACCTAAGTATCTCTATAATTTTACAAATATTCTTCTGTTTGATGAATAATACGGATTAATCACGATTATCAATACTACTCAAAACGGAAATTTTCTCTTTCAAAAATTTATCATCAGGATATTTTTCTAAAATATCATCAAAAATTTGGCTACGAACAATATAGTCTGAATACATGTGCAACTTCATCTCGTAAGCTTCTAAGATTTTCTCTGTTCGTTTAATGTTATCATAGACTGCTTGACGGCTCACACCGAATTCTTCAGCAATTTCTGCCAAACTATAATCATCTGCATAATATAGTTCAATATAATTCATCTGCTTGTCCGTTAACAAAGCAGCATAGAACTCAAAAAGAGCATTCATACGATTGGTTTTTTCAATTTCCATACCCTTTATTTTACCATAATTTAGCTGAATTTAATAGTCAGAAATGGTTAAAAATCATGATACCTCATTTTCGATAAAAATAATAGTAAGAATGATTTTTCTTGCTTTATTTAGCTAAAGATGATACTGTCGTAGTCCTTTCAAAACGTGACTATGATAGCATGCAAGAAACATTTCGCATTATGTCTAACAACTACCTAATGAATAAAATTAAACGCGGCGATGAACAATTCAAAGCAGCTAATTTTCAGACACATAAATTGCTCGAGGTAGATGATGATTAAAGCATGGTCTGACGATGCGTGTAACGACTACATGTATTGGTATAGTCAAGGAAATAAAGCGACAATTAAAAAAAATAATCGCCTAATCAAGGAGATTGACCACACTCCTTTTACTGGCATTGGTAAACCTGAACCACTTAAACACGATTTATCTGGCAAGTGGTCACGACGCATAACCGATGAACATCGTTTAATTTACAGTGTTGATGAGACTACTATTTACTTTTATTCTTGCAAAGACCATTATTAAAAAAACTGTCCAGTGGACAGTTTTTTCATGAGCCTAGAAATGAAAAAGCGAATCATGAGTTTTGTCATTTCAAATCTTTTGTGGCTTCTTCTAGTATGTGCATTTGGAGAATGGTTTGTTCCTCTGTTACCAAAATTGGTTTGTGAGTGATGAGGGTTTCATACAAGGCGTCGTAAAAGCGACCGTTATCTCCTGCGACTGTCCCTATTACCTCTTCATGGTAATGCCCATTGTCATCGTAATACGTTAATGTGCCAAAATTTTCTGGTTTATCCAAACCAAAGTCGTCATTGTCTGGCAAATAGAATTTCTTGAGATCCGCTTCTTGGCGGTCTTTTTCGTATTTAACAAACATGCCCTTGCGACCATAAGCGAAAATACGGCGAATATCTTCAAAAACGTTGCCAGTATTTCTAAAGAAGCTATCGATATTTGCTATGCTTCGGTGTCACAAGACTTAGTCGCCAAAGCTGCGCAGCAAATTGCCAAGGCTAAGCGTGTTTACATTTTTGCGACAGGAGATTCTTATTTGGTTGGCTTGTCTTTTTCAAATATGTTTGTAAAACTTGGCATTCAAGCAATCATGGTCAATCAATTTCATGACAGTATCGCTGTGATTTATCATTCAAACAAAGATGATGTGATTCTGTTTTTATCTTATTCTGGCAATATCTTGAATGCCTACGCTCAAGAATTGGAACTTATCAAAACCCGTCATGGAAAGACGATTCTGATTTCTTCCAAAGTTTTTAAAGATAAGATTGACTTAAACATCACTTTTCCTGCTAAAGAGAGTATCGTTAACAAAGCAGGTGGTTACTATTCACAAACCGCCATGCATTACATTTTAAATTGCCTTTATAGCCTGCTCTACACCTCAAATTACTTTACCAACCAAAGGCAAAAAAATGCCATCGAAAACTTAGCCAAGAAAGACTTGCAGTGATTGTGAGTATAAGAAAAAGCTGAACAACGTGTTCAGCTTGATTTTTTAGCTTTTTTGCCAAAGTTTATTTGGAAAATGAGGTCTATTCTTGCAGAATCCGCAGTTTGAGTCACCGCAGCGAGACTCTAGTCAACGATTGCAGTATGGGCAGAAATAAGCATCAAAGCATTCAAAATAACACCTTTGAGCCTTGCAAAATTGGCACTTATCGTCATCAATCCACCCAGCAATTTCAACGTTATTTATCACCAACTTATCATCGTCAAATTCCTGAACAGTCAATTTTTCTAACATATTGTCATCTTTTGTTCCTTAATTATTCTCCAAATAAAATTCAAAACGGTCGCCGACGTATTGGCTGTGAACGTATTCAAATGGTCGTCCGTCTGTGAAATAGGATACCTGTGTCAATGCCAGCACCGCATGATTTTTAGGCACTTTAAGATAATTCGCCACGCGCTCACTTGCATTTTTGGCATAAATCGTTTGCTGACTCTTGCCAATTTCATAACCATTATCTGTTAATGTTTGGAAGAAATGCTCTGTGATGTCCTCTTGATTGAAAGACTGAATGAGCTTTTCTGGAATTGATGCCACTTCAAAAACCAAAGGAACGTTATCTGCAAAACGCACGCGCTCCATACGCACCACGGTATCTGTCGCTTTTAGTTGTAATTGCTGGATTTCCGTTTCATTAGCAAGCTTTCGCTGATAAGAAATCAATTGTGACGACGGCGTTTTCCCCTGTGAACGCACAATTTCGGTAAAACTGGTTGTCCCACGCATTTTTTCTTGCACACGGTGGCTAGCCACATAAGTCCCGCTACCCACACGGCGCTCCAAAATGCCCTCTTCGACCAAAAGCGTAATCGCCTGACGAAGCGTCATACGACTCACCTCGTAGTCATCCGCCAAATCACGCTCACTCGGCAAACGCTGACCAATCTCCCAAAAACCATCGTCAATCTTTTTCTTTAACGCATCATGAATTCTAATATACGCTGGAACCATAACCACTACTCCCGTTCTGTTCTAAATAACTTAGCTCTATTTTAGCATAAAATCAAGGAAGTTTTTAGTCACGGTATTATTTCTTTTGGAAAATGGCGGAGCTGTATAAAAGATTTTGAGAGAATAATGCTTGTTTGATTTTTTTGTGAGTTTGGAGAAAATTAGCTATCGCTGAAAGAATTGGGGAAGGAGATAATCACGCTTGGGAACAGCGTAAGCTTGGAAATGTAGCAAAAATTACTATGGGTCAATCGCCTAACTCTGAAAACTATACAGAAAATCCGTCTGATTATATTCTCGTTCAAGGTAATGCAGATATGAAAGATGGCAGAGTGGTTCCTAGAGTTTGGACTACACAAGTAACAAAAACTGCTGATAAAGGTGATTTGATTTTGAGTGTTCGTGCACCAGTTGGAGATATTGGAAAAACTGATTATGACGTTGTTTTAGGTCGTGGAGTTGCAGCGATTAAAGGAAATGAATTTCTGTTTCAATCACTTGGAAGAATGAAGCAAAATGGCTACTGGACGAAATTAAGTACAGGATCAACTTTTGAAAGTATCAACTCAAATGATATTAAAGAAGCTCAAATTCTTTTACCAAGTCTTGAAGAACAACAAAAAATCGGTACCTTCTTCAAAACGTTAGATAACACTATCACTCTTCATCAGCGTAGGTGTGAGCAGACAAAAGAGCTCAAAAAATTCATGCTTCAAAAAATGTTTCCGAAAAAAGGTGAAAAAAATCCAGAAATTCGTTTTCCAGGATTTACTGACGCTTGGGAACAGCGTAAGCTTGGAAATGTAGCAAAAATTACTATGGGTCAATCGCCTAACTCTGAAAACTATACAGAAAATCCGTCTGATTATATTCTCGTTCAAGGTAATGCAGATATGAAAGATGGCAGAGTGGTTCCTAGAGTTTGGACTACACAAGTAACAAAAACTGCTGATAAAGGTGATTTGATTTTGAGTGTTCGTGCACCAGTTGGAGATATTGGAAAAACTGATTATGACGTTGTTTTAGGTCGTGGAGTTGCAGCGATTAAAGGAAATGAATTTCTGTTTCAATCACTTGGAAGAATGAAGCAAAATGGCTACTGGACGAAATTAAGTACAGGATCAACTTTTGAAAGTATCAACTCAAATGATATTAAAGAAGCTCAAATTCTTTTACCAAGTCTTGAAGAACAACAAAAAATCGGTACCTTCTTCAAAACGTTAGATAACACTATCACTCTTCATCAGCGTAGGTGTGAGCAGACAAAAGAGCTCAAAAAATTCATGCTTCAAAAAATGTTTCCGAAAAAAGGTGAAAAAAATCCAGAAATTCGTTTTCCAGGATTTACTGACGCTTGGGAACAGCGTAAGCTTGGAAATGTAGCAAAAATTACTATGGGTCAATCGCCTAACTCTGAAAACTATACAGAAAATCCGTCTGATTATATTCTCGTTCAAGGTAATGCAGATATGAAAGATGGCAGAGTGGTTCCTAGAGTTTGGACTACACAAGTAACAAAAACTGCTGATAAAGGTGATTTGATTTTGAGTGTTCGTGCACCAGTTGGAGATATTGGAAAAACTGATTATGACGTTGTTTTAGGTCGTGGAGTTGCAGCGATTAAAGGAAATGAATTTCTGTTTCAATCACTTGGAAGAATGAAGCAAAATGGCTACTGGACGAAATTAAGTACAGGATCAACTTTTGAAAGTATCAACTCAAATGATATTAAAGAAGCTCAAATTCTTTTACCAAGTCTTGAAGAACAACAAAAAATCGGTACCTTCTTCAAAACGTTAGATAACACTATCACTCTTCATCAGCGTAAGGATTTTGTACGATTTACATTCTGAAAAAGCATAATTTTTAAGCATTGTGATACATTATTGTCAGGAGGCTTAAAAAAATGGATGAAATGATAATCAATTCTGAAAAAATGTTATTCTGTGACTACTACAAACAATGGATTATGGTTTACAAAGAGGGGGCGATTCGACCAATCACTATGCAAAAATACTATATGGCTTACCGTTGGCTGGAAAAACTTGTTCCCAAACTGCAGATACAACATTTGGATCGTATCTCTTATCAAAAAATTTTGAATCAGTACGCTAGTGTTCACGAAAGACAAACAACTATGGATTTTCATCATCATTTAAAATGTGCGATTCTTGATGCGGTAGACGAGGGACTTATTCCACGAGATCCCACTCGAAAAGCTATCATAAAAGGAAAACAGCCACGTGAAAAGAAACCTAAATTTCTCAATCAGTATGAACTCCATAAACTTCTTGATGACTTAGATTTAAAAAGTGAGATTAATATGGATTGGCTCATTCTTCTTATTGCCAAAACAGGATTGCGCTTTTCTGAAGCATTAGCTCTAACTCCAAAAGATTTTGATTTAACACGACAAACACTTTCTGTCTCAAAAACATGGAACTATAAAGAAAATGGCGGCTTTCTTCCTACAAAGAATGAGTCTTCTATCCGTAAAATTCCTATTGACTGGCAAACCGTTATTCAATTTGCTGAGCTTTTAAAAAGTTTACCCGAAGACAAACCTATTTTTGTCAAAGGAAAAGTATACAACTCTACCGTCAATGACCGTCTGGCGCGTCATTGTAAAAACGCTGGTGTTCCAATTATTTCTATCCATGGTTTACGCCACACACATGCCTCACTACTACTCTTTGCAGGCGTTTCTATAGCAAGTGTGGCTAGACGACTAGGACACTCAAACATGACAACAACACAAAAAACATATCTCCACATCATTAACGAGTTAGAAAGCAAAGATATTGATATTATCATGCGGTCATTATCAAGCTTGAATTCGTAAAAAATAAGCCTTGAAGTATATATATTACTTCAGGGCTTATTATCTTAATTAAATAAAGGCGCAATTTCAGGCATTAAGTCTTCTTTAAAGTCTTTAATCATCGCACTAAAGAATTTAAATTTTTTGACTGGTTCTTCTGTTGCTTCTTTGTAAGCTGCATAATCAGCTTTTTCCTTTAATTTACTTTCATTAGCTAGTTTACCATCTTTGAAATGATATGCTTCATACTTAACATCTTCGAAATCTACAAACCACTTTTCAGAGAATAATCTAATTTCTTTATCAATTGCTGATTGTCGCATTTGATTAATGATAACTGATACATCTTGATTTTCGTATTTTTCATTATTGTTTACAATATCTTCAAGAATGCTTTCAAGTAGTGAACCAAGTTTTGGATTGTCCTCAGAATAAGCTGCGATTACTTCTCTTATTTCATTAAGTTTTTTATTATATTCTGCTTCACTCTCAACATCACCAAGAGAATCAACAAAGCCACTAATCAAATCGATGATATAGTCATAGTCAATTTTTATCTTATCAAAAGCGACTAATTCATAATCATCTATGATTGGCTCATCGTCTACTTTGTCTTCCGGTTTATCTTCTTTTAGTTCTGCTAAAACATTTTTATAAACCGCTGCATAATCTTCATATTCTTCTTGTGAGAAATGATTATCTTTCAAAATTTGTGGATCATAAGTTGAAAATGCTTTTAGATGATTAAATGAGCGATCCAAATCTCTAAAGATAAAGATAAATTGTTTCTTTTGACTCTCAGATAAACCAATAACATCTTGAGGAGTATCTGCTAGATTACGGACAGATTTTAACGAAGTAACAAATTCTTCCTTAACAGCTTCATAGTCTTCTGCTAAAGGTTTTCCTTCTCCACCACGTGAATATAATGCTAGCGCTGAATCAATAGCTTCCTTGAAAGCTTGCGGAGATTGGAAAGTTACAATTTGGCCATATTGCTTTTTAGTATCAAAAAGACGATTAGTACGTGAAAAAGCCTGAATCAAATTTTGAGGAGACATCGGTTGACGATCAATGAAAAGTGTTGACAAACAAGGAGCATCAAATCCCGTCAAAAGTCTATCAACAACAATTACAATATCAAGTTGCTGACTACGATTTAAGTATTTTTTCTCTTTACGTGCTAAGCGATCGTTCAAATTAGCATTGTAAGCATTGATACCCGCCAGATTATAATTTGTACCAAACATATCGTTATAATCGTCCAAAGCTTCTTTCATCTTATCTTGATTAAGTTTAGAAGCTTCATCGTTTTCAGTAACTGAATAAGTAATCGCAAATTTTGGAAAATCAGGTAAAGCACGACGAATGTCATCACTTATTTTTAGCTCATCCTTACCAGCTTTAATTGATTTTAACAATTCATAGTATTTCTGAGCTTGTTCAATCGAACTTACAGTAAACATAGCTTCATAGGTCTCACCTCTACCTTTTTCCATACCAAATTTGGCAAAAGATTTGTTCAAAATAACATCTAAAACTTGACGCATATGAGCTTCTTTGCCATAGGTACGCTCCTCTTCTTCTGGAGTAAGCCCGTTTTTACCAAGTGTTTCGACCATAAAACCAAGGACAGCCCCATCATGAATCGCTTCTTTGATAGTATAGCTGTGCAAGCAATTACCGTATAATTGTTGTGTCGTTTGTGCTAAATCACCTTTTTGCTCGTATTTATTAGCTTCAAAGATTGGTGTACCTGTAAATCCAAACCATAATGAGTTAGCAAAGAAAGCTTCAATATCTCGTTTAGTCTGTGGTGTTACAGCCCTATGACATTCATCGACAACAAAAGCAACTTTTAAAGCACGAATCTTGTTATACTCTGGCGTCCCCTCTGTCAAACGCTTATTGACCATCGTTTGCATTTTTTGACGCGTGGTTACAATCATCTGACGTTTTCCATCAGTCATCTTTTTAATCAGCGAATTGACATTTTCTGTGTCATCAACATCAATCGTATCATTATCAGCGTACGACTGAAAAGCTAATTTTGTTTGCAAATCAAGGTCTTTTCGGTCAATTAAGAAAATTGTCTTTTCAATTGACGGGATATCCATCAAAAGATTACGAGTCGCTTTGTAAGACGTCATTGTCTTACCAGAACCTGTCGTATGCCAAATAAATCCAGATTTCCCATGTTTTGAAGCATCACGCATAGCTTCAATAGCGTGAATTTGATATGGACGTAAAACCAAAAGTTTTTTCTTATCATTATCAAGTACGATATACTTCGTTACCATTTCATGTGCTTCTGGAATTCTTAAAACTGCTTTTGCAAAGTCGAGAAAGTCAGGGACTGGTTGATTTTTACTGTCAATCCAACCTGTTAAGAATTTTTTGTTTAACTCGTTGTCTCTGGCAGCTGAGAAGTACTTAGTATCAACACCGTTGCTGACAACAAACATTTGGACATTTGAGAAGAGCCCACGGAACTTGCCTTCAGCAATGTATTTCTTGATTTGATGGAATCCGTCCATATAAGAATGATCTTTGTTTTTTAATTCAATATGAATCATCGGAATTCCGTTGATGAGTAAAGTCACGTCAAAACGACGATCACGCGCATCATCTTCGTCACCAAAAGTTTGATATTGATTAATAACTTCATAGACGCTTGTACCACCTGCAACATGCTCATTATTTAAAACCAATAAGTGGAGCGTCTCATTACCACGTTGAACATGCACATATACTTGACCATTTTCACCAACCAGCCATTTTCCTGCATCGTAAAAAGAAGCGTGTGATAGATCATTTTTAATTTTAGCAAACTCACTATCAGTTAGATGACCATCGTTTAATTTAGCTTTGTTATTTTGCTCGAGAATATATCTAAAATTGTCCCAAAGCTCTTCTTCTGTTCTAATGTCAGGACGATAAGTCCACTGAGACTCGCCATGACACAGTTGATCAATCAGTTTTTGTTCTAAAACTGATTCTAATTCTGCCATAATCTCTTATCCTTTCTTTGGAAACATGTTTTGTAACATGAATTTTTTCAATTCTTTTAACTGTTCACACTTACGTTGATGAAGAGTGATAGTGTTATCTAACGTTTTGAAGAAGGTACCGATTTTTTGTTGTTCTTCAAGACTTGGTAAAAGAATTTGAGCTTCTTTAATATCATTTGAGTTGATACTTTCAAAAGTTGATCCTGTACTTAATTTCGTCCAGTAGCCATTTTGCTTCATTCTTCCAAGTGATTGAAACAGAAATTCATTTCCTTTAATCGCTGCAACTCCACGACCTAAAACAACGTCATAATCAGTTTTTCCAATATCTCCAACTGGTGCACGAACACTCAAAATCAAATCACCTTTATCAGCAGTTTTTGTTACTTGTGTAGTCCAAACTCTAGGAACCACTCTGCCATCTTTCATATCTGCATTACCTTGAACGAGAATATAATCAGACGGATTTTCTGTATAGTTTTCAGAGTTAGGCGATTGACCCATAGTAATTTTTGCTACATTTCCAAGCTTACGCTGTTCCCAATCATCAGTAAAACCTTTAAACCTTATTTTTGGTACTTTATTAGCCATACTACATCTCCTCAAATACTTTAAGAAAGGCTTCTACTGATTCTTTAGTCTCATTATCAGCAAAGGTTAAATCGCCTAGCATATCAAGGAAAGTAGCGTTTGCTTCGTCAATCGCTTTATTAGTTTCCTCGATTTCTTTGGTTAATGCTTTTAAATCAACTGGAATTTCTTCTTCGCTTGTGTCAACATAACGTGGGATATTAAGATTAAAGTCATTTTCTGCAATATCATCAAATGAAGCAAGGTAAGCTTCTTTTTCAACTGTTTCACGATTTTTGTAAAGGTCAAGCACATGCTCGATATGCTCATCTTTCATGACGTTTTGTTTTTTCTCTTTTTCGAATTGTTTTGAAGCGTCAATAAAGAGAACATCACGACCCTCACGGTGTTTTTTCAAAACGATAATACATGTTGGAATCGATGTATTGTAGAACATGTTTGCTGGCAAACCAATAACAGCATAGATAGAACCATTTTTAAGAAGTGTTTCACGAATAGTCTTTTCAGCAGCACCACGGAACAAAATACCATGCGGAAGAACGATAGCCATTGTTCCAGTTTGTTTCAAGTGGTAAAAACCGTGTAATAAGAAAGCATAGTCTGCTTTTGATTTTGGCGCTAATTTTCCACCATAATCCATAAAACGTTCATCTTGTAGGAAACCTTTTGCAGCAGACCAATGTGCTGAATATGGAGGGTTCATGGTAACCATGTCAAATCCAGTTTCAACATCTGTTGGCCAATCTGCATCGAGCGTATCAGCATTGTGTAAGACTTGATTTTCAGGGTGAACTTTATGCAAGAACATGTTCATACGAGCAAGATTGTAAGTTGACGGCATGAGTTCTTGACCATAGTATTTGATATAGTCAGGCTCATTAGAATAATTTTTACAACTCAAAAGCAATGACCCCGAACCCATACATGGGTCATAAACTTGCAATCCTCTCTTATCTTCTTGTCCCATAATTGCAATGCGAGTCAATAACTGCGCTGGACCATGTGGTGTGTAGAATTCACCAGCTTTTTTACCAGTTTCAGAAGCAAATTGACCAATCAAATACTCATAAGCATTTCCAAGGACGTCACCTTCGGCGTGAATAAGATCAGCATCTTCTAAAACTCGAAGAACTTCAGCAACTGTTGCACTTTGTTTTTGGTCCCCAGTACCAAGACGATTTGAATACAAATCAACATCTGCAAACAAACCGTTGAAAAGTTCGTCTGATTCGTGAATACGATTAAATGCTGCTTGTAATTTTTCACGATTAAAAGCATTGAGCTTCACATCTTTTAGCATGCTTGTATAAGTCATTTGTGGTTCAAGCGTGTAGTGAAGAGATTCTTTTAATTCTTTAAGAAACTCCTCTGCATCATCTTCTTGCATTTCTTCTTCATAAGCGGCTTGCGCTTCTTCCAAAGTTTCTGGCATTTCATCATTCAAAAGATCATATGCACTTACTAAATATGAATCTGATAAATATTTATAAAAAATAAGGCCTAGCAAGTAAGTCTTGTATTCGTTCGCGTCCATTTTCCCACGAAGAACATCTGCTCCACTCCAAAGTACCTGTAACAAATTTTTGCTCTCAGCCATAAAAATAATTCCTTCTAATGTGTAAAATAATGTATCAAGTATATTATACCATTTTCCAACACGCGCGGTAACCGTTATCTTTAAGTCTTCGAATAAAAAAATCCCCATCTAGCTGTCTATAAAACTAGATAGGATATTGAAGTTAATCTTTATCTTCCAATCCAACTAGTTGATGTTGGCGTTTACTAGCTTGGTCGGCGATGTACTTCATGACGGTTTTAAATTCTTTTGCGCTTGCATTGTTTGATAAATTCGAAAGACCTTTATTATATTTCTCAACTATTTATTTTACTTGCTCTTGTTCAGTCATGTTCAGTCATTTAGTTCTTTCCTCTCAACCTCTTTTATTGCTTCTTTTTCAAGTTCTAAAATAAGGTTTTCATCGACATTCTTTCATTAATTAAATAACTTCTTTCTTCTTCGAAATTTTTGTCTTTTTCTATTTTCATAAAAATCCTCCCTTACCCTAATATTTTTACTATATCATACTTAAAAAGCCACCATTCTAGTAATGACAGCTTTTTCCTCCACCTTATATTATAGTATTCATCCATTTTTTGCTGCGGAACATGATGATAGAGATAATTAGTCTGAAGAGTTCTTCTTGTGATAGGAGGAAATAGACCCAGACGATTGGTAGTTTTAAGGCGAGTCCTGTGAAGAGTCCGATGGGGATGCCGATAAGCCAAGTGCCTAATATGTTGATAATCATGATGTATTTGGCTCTACCGCCACTTCGGATAATGCCACCACCTAAAATCATATTTTGCACTTTAATTGGGGCTAGAATAGCAAAGACTACCAGTAGTTGTGAGCCAACTTGACTAACATCTGCTTCGACATTGTAAAGTCCGATATACAAGCCTTTGGTGGCAATAAGGGTAATCGATAATATCAAAGAGCCCACCAAACCGTAGAGGCACAGCTGTTTGGATTCTTCGTAGGCTTTGTCGTAATCACGTTTTCCAAGGCGTCGTCCGATAAGGATCCCTGCCGCTTGAGAAAGTCCTGATAAAGCTCCGATAAATAACCCTTGAATTGGTCCTGTCAATGACATTCCTGCTAATTCACTAGTTCCCATATGCCCGTAAATGTAGGTATTCACATTTTGTCCCATTGCCCAAAGAAATTCATTGATAACAATTGGTAAGAGCATATCAGCGTATTGCCGAATTTCAACGCTGTCCATATGTAAATCAACTGTGAAAGCACAGATTTTACGGTAGTAATAAATCATTAAGAGAAAATTGACGATTTGTGATATCAAACTTGCTATGGCTGCCCCTTTAACTCCCATTGGCGCAAAACCAAAATGTCCGAAAATCAAGAGATAATTCAAAACGGTATTGACAACTGCTGCCACGGCACTAATATAAAGCGGATATTCGGCATGATTATGACATCTCATTTGCACCGCTAGGATTGAAGAAATCCCAGACAAAGGATAAACCAAGGCTAAGATTTTAATAAAATCTGCAGCATTAGCAATCACGGTCGTGTCTTTGGTAAATATCCCTGAAATCATGTGCGGCAAGAAAAAGCAGACACTCATCGTGAAAACAGCTAAAATCATCATCACCAGAAGATTAACAGACATACTGGTGTTGATTTTCTTTTGGTCATTTTTTCCCATATACTGAGAAACCATGATGCCAGCCACAGTGGCAATAGATCCGCTAACACAGGCAAAGACAAATCCTGGCTTACCGCCTACTTCTACGGCTGCAATAGCTGTTTTGCCAAGCTGACCTACCATTAATTGGTCTATCACGGAAAAAGAAGATTGTAGCATAGTCTGCAAAGCTACTGGGATTGCAATCTTCATCAAATCTCTAAAAAAGTGCTCTGTTTTTGTCATCTTATTGTCTCCATAACTCATATTAATGTCATTATAGGGCAATTGTTTGCATTTATTCAATGGACTATTTGCACAAATTTTTTAGGCAATTAAACCATAAACGCTCTAAGCCATTTATCCGCTTTTTTACGAATGCCGATAAGTCCTGACATTGTCAATAAAGTCCCAAGAAGAATAGCAAAGAGTGATTGTTTTTCTGTTCCTGTTTTTGGCAATGTATCAGCGATGTAGGCATCAGAAATCGTGACAGAATAGATTGGGTCAAGAGCATTATCAATCGCTTCTTGTCTCGGAACGATAACTGCCGTATCGCCTGCAGTTACTTCGTCGTCAGTATTAATCTCATCATCGACATCAGCAGAAATATCATCCGTAGTCGGATTTAAAACAGTTGTTTCTGGGTCATCCAAACTTTCTTCTGATACGATAATATCATCTAAAGAACTTGTCGGAGCTTGATATTGATATGGAGTATAACTGACACTAACAATTTGCAAAGTTGGTTCTTCAACCGTTTCTAGAACGGGAACGCTATACGCCTTAATACTTGAATTAAAAGCAAACCATTGACCATTGCGTTGAAGGGTTGTTGGAACCGAATGAAAAATGAATCTCACCGTCATCTCCAACCACGCCGACAATGGCATCATACCATATAACTCCGTACCGTCCTATTCATTCTGCTCAAATCGGCTGCCTTGTTCAAGAGATTCGTTGCTGGTAGCGGTGTGAGCTCGATTTTTACTAGCATTGTAACTTACAGAAGACCCATTAATAGCAATATAATCACCATCAAAATTCGTCACGTATTCATCAGAATTTAAAATATAAGACTCACTTTCGTCATCATAAACTGCACCTGAATTAAGAGAGGCAAACGAGAGTAGAGCTCCACAGACGTCAATAGCTTCGCCATTTTCATCTAAAAATTGCACGTCCATACCAATATGCGTTGTTTGATTCAAGCTGATAACATGAATAGTGTTTGTTGGATCGTTGAAGAATTTTACCAAGACTTGGTCGCCAGATTCTGGGCTTTCTAGGGTGTAAGTATATACCACACTAGCAACTTTTGTTGTATTGAAATAGGTATTTTCAAGATTGTTATAAGTAACTACTGTTGGAATTCCTTGTTGTAGGAAATAATAACTCCCACTACTAATGTAATTTGGATTGCTGATAATATCATTTGCAATGATGTCTTTGTACTCGACGCCATTAGCTTCTACCCATGCGAGTGCGGTTGCTTGGTCAACTGCTGTGGCATTGTTATCAACTTCTGCAACGGTATTGGGTTCTGAGCCTGATTCGAAGATAGGAGATTCTCCTGCCGCTTCGCTTAAATAACCATCCTCCGCAAATCCAGAAATCGTCTTTGAAGCAACAGGTGTCTACTCTCGTAGACTTCAAGCTTTGTTGGACAATAATAGCTACCCCTATACTCGCCTAAATCCTCTAGAAGCTAAGAAGTAATTGGACAGCTTAAGAGTACGTAAAACGGATAAAATTGATGCGAAAAAGCTTGCGATATCTCAATTTACCCTCAATCGTAAGTCAAGCTATGTGCAAGAAGAGACTTATCAAAACTTGCGAGACCTCAGTCGCTTCTATCAAAATCTAACAGAAGACATCGTTCGTATGAAGAATCGTCTTCACAAAGTCCTTCAAGTGACTTTCCCTGAGTTGGAACAAGTCCTCTCAAAACCAACTGGTGAACAATACTGGAATCTTATCATTACCTTCCCAATCAAAGAGTTGGTCTTTGAGCTATCAGAAGCTGAACTGTTAAAGGCTATCAGAAAGTCCACTTCAAAACGGATTTCTGAAAAGCGGTTAACATCTTTGGCTGATAAATTACTTGTACTGGCCAATCAGTCCTATCCAGCAGTCAAGAAAACCTCTCCAATCCTTGAAGAGGTAAGATATTATGCAAAAGAACTGTTTAGACTTGATGAACGTAGACAAGTGATCTTAGAGCAAATGGTTAGTCTAGCCCAGCCTTTACCAGAATATGAGATACTGCTTTCTATTCCTGGTATTGCGGAGACAATAGCCACAAGCATCATTGGCAAATTGGGAGACATCCGCCGTTTTCAGTCTACCAATCAAATTAACGCTTTTATTGGTATTGACTTAAGACATTACGAAGCCGGAAATTATTTAGCACAAGAACACATCACAAAACGTGGCAACCCTTATGCTAGGCTAGAGCTTAACTTTGCCACCCACTACAGTTGACAAAGAGCCAGAATTTCTAAGTGATTGCATTCTTTATCTTCAGCAGTTCGCTGTTAACTCATCACGTCGTCGCTTTTTGCTCCTTGTTCTGAGACAGCTATCGCAGAGGTAGTACTAAAGATTTTTATTGCGACTTCGTCGCTAAAAATCTAGTACTACTCCCACTCAATGAGTAGGTTTGGCTTTGAAAAGCCCGTTGTTATTGCGTTTGTAAGGTGTCTCCACTATTTTGGAGACAGTTCTGGAGACAATTGTTTCACGGCTTGATTGCCCGTGAAGGCGAATTGCTTATTTGGTGCGGTTGATATTGTGATAACCCCCGCCATAGATTCAGCGACACCATCATCAATCCCTCGCCACAAGTGTGCATAATGCTTGAGCGTGATTTCTGGAGAGCTGTGCCCGAGCCGTTTGGAAACAATCAATACAGAAGCATTGATTTCATTGATTAGAAAGCTCACATGACTATGCCTAAGCCCCTTTGCTTGAATTATAGGAACACCCGCCAACTTGGCATAGCGTGCAATAATTCGGGAGATAGTTGACTTAATCATAGGTAAGCCATCGTAAGAGAAAATGAAATCCATGTCGCCATACTGTGATTGTCGCTTCTTCCAAGTTTTCAAAACTTCAAGTGTATCATCATCCAAGGTCAGCACTCGTTTTCCATCTGCTGTTTTGGTATGATTTTTCCGCTTATAGTTTTTACGGCTCTTAGTGACAAGCATGTGATGAACTCGAAGCTGTTTCTTGTCAAAATCCACATCATTCCACCAGAGCGCTGTGCCCTCGTTTACTCGAATGCCCGTCATGTAGTAAACCCACAACATGATGAAGCATAGGTGTTCATAGAAATCCTCAACATAGATTTTTGATAGAACTTTTTCGAATTCATCTTTTGTCCAGTAAGCAACATCCGTTTTACCTTTAGAAATGGGCTTTACTTGTTGGGCGATATTCTTATCAAGATAATTTAGGGTAACGGCAAATTCCAGTATTTTCTTAAACATACCAAAGACCATGGAAGCATAGGATTGGGCATAAGCTCCACCATTCTTATCCAAAAGCCACGTCCTGAAAAACTGTACATCATGCAAGGTAATCTTCCGCAGTGGTTTCTTTCCGAAGCGTGCATGCAAGATTTTCAAGGTTGGATTCCGTGATTCAAACGTGTCCTCTGTCACTTCCGTTTTGTAGTGCGGAATGTAGACGTTATTCATGAACTGTTCAAAGGTCATGCCATAATCTGAATAGCCTTGAGTTTGAAGAAAATCATTTTTGACCCGAATAGCTTCGGTGTAGGCTTCCTTGGCTGACTCAAATTTCTTCCCTGACTGTGACTTGCGACCTTTGCGCTTGATACGTTTTCCAGTGATTTTGTCCGTACCTAAGCTTACCTCATAATAGAATTGCCCTTTGTTGTCTTGATAGACATCTTGGTAGCTAGTTTTTGGCAAATTATTCATCCTCCGTTTCGGACAACTCCACGTCACCGATAACGGATTTTACTGCCTGCAAGGGAGCAACTGAAACCCGTCGTCCCGCATAAAACTCATACCCTTGTTGTACCATAAAATGTTTGGCTTGTCTAAGTATTGATGAAGCAGTGTAAGGGGCAAATCCTGCCCTGACAAGCATTTCCTTATCCACTAAAGTCTTACACATCATCATCCTTCTTTCTAACTTGACTATTATTTTTCATCTCATCTTGCTTGTATCGTCGTGAATCCAGAAGTTTTGCAAAAAAATAGGTTTTATCGATTATCAACTTTAGAAGTAATGAATTATTTTTTCTCGCATACGTCACAAGCTCTTCAAACTCAGTGAAGTTATTTTGTTCAACTACATCAATCGCTTCGTTCCATAGTTGACTGTTGTCTTGTTCACTTAAAAACTTATCTAGGTCAAATCCACACCCGCTTTGAATATCATCTTTGGAATACAAAGTTTTTTCGGGATTTTCAGCATGGATGAAGTAATCATAAAGTCCTTTCGGAGACATCACAGTCTCAACGTGACTTGGAGCATTTAGCTTTTCACTCACTAACTCAGAAACCTGAGAGTAGCTTTTAAGGGAATCAAAATACAGCACACCATGCCAATGTGGCTTTTTGAACTCTCCCGTTTCCATATTAACGTCTTTATCATGAAGCGGACTGACTGCAAAGGGAACTTTCAATGCTTCCAAAGCTAACTTGAGATTCTTTGGAGCGCTTTCTTCATATGCAATGAACGTCCATTTATTGCTACGTGCTTCTTTTTTACCCATAGTTACCTCCGTGTGATTATTGATTACTGATCCCACGGGGGTCGTAGTAACCCCGTGGGGTAATCGTCTTTTTTATAGCGGAGCTTCTTTCCTCTTGCCAGAGGCAAGCAAGAGCTCCGCTATTCCTTTAGTGAAAGTTTGTTCCCTCAAGTTGTAGCCAATTATTGAAACGGTCAAAATTCGAGAACACATAGCATGGGAAACGATTTGATATTTCTTCCCGAAGAATATTTCTCGTATCAATTACCGACTTCTGTGCCTGATAATCATTTGGTAACTTCATCAAAAATACAACGGTGTCTTCCCGAATGTCTATGATTGCGCTTCTAATGGACTTATTATGCAATGCGACCGTTGAATCACTTTCATCATCAAATTGCACTTTTCTCAGTAAGAACTTCCTAAGCCGATAAGTCAGCCAAATCGACTTTCCCCAGTTAATTAACGAATCTCTTGTCAGTCTTGAAATAAGTTCAGGTAGCACGAGTAGAAACAGTATCAATGCTGTGATTTCCGTTGCCCCATCTAGCCATTTTAGACCTATCGACAACAACTCATACAGAAATTGGGTGTATTGAATTAGCGACGGGTTTGGTTCGGACTTCAAGAAACTCACGATAAACCTTATCGGGAGATTAACTACTGCCAACATTGCAAGTAACGTCAACAAGTAGCCGTTTATTTTGAATGTTTTGAGAAAAAATGACTTCTTCATTTTAATAATTTCCTTCCTTGTCAAAAAATGTTGGTGTTAGGAGTGGCACAATTTGAAAGGGATGCTCCGAATCTATTACTTGTATCAAGCCTGTTCCGATTCCTTGGGGGATGACAATTCCTGTCAGGTCTAAATCAGGAAACAAGAATTGCGCTGTCTTTGAATTGATATTTCCAACTTGTACGAGGACGTTTAACTGTTCCCGAACAGAAATTGGGAGTGCATTATTATCAAAGCGTTGGCTTACAAGAAGTAGATGACACTTAGTCGCCCTGCCCAAAAGAGAAATCTGAGAAAGTAAGCTGAAAAATGCTTCTTTGATTGGTTTAGCCACCCCGTCACTTAAAGCTAGTAGTTCATCTATCACAATCGTGTAATGTTCAAAATCGGCTTTAGGATTGCGATACAGAACTTGTTGCCGTTTCAGAATTAACTCAACGCATTGACTAAGTTCTTCATTCACTGCCGAAATAAAATCAGACTTACTGCGATTTTCACTTGGAAATATCACGCTAACCCCATTATCTCGTCCCCACCTACTAGGCAAATCAAATTTCGGGTCTATGATTACAATGTGCGAGCTTTGCTTCAAAACGAAAAGCAAGTAAGTAAGCAAGTACGATTTCCCAGAACCAGAGTTCCCTGCAATTGCCATACTTGTAACTTTATTCAAATTTATCGTGAAATTTTCCATTATAGGCACTTGATTTAAGGGCAATTCTTTCGCAAATCTTTCAATATCTGCAACAAACAACCTTTGAGAAATACCTTTTTTCCAAGGGAAGAACAAAGCTCTCATGATGTGGATGTCATCCGTTTTAAGTGGAACAAAGTAAGTTCCTGTCTGCTTCAATAATGTGTATTTTGGATATAAAGCAGCATTAGCAATTTGGAATATTTTTTGATACAACTCGTCATCCACAACATAACTTGCAGGGAGGCGAGGGATGAAGAAAAATCCTTCATCCGATACCTTTACATCAAATGAATTGGTGTAGGATGTCTCGCCTAAAATCTGCAATGCCATGTTCAGAGCTTGGAGCAGGTATTTTGTAAGCTCTGACTGTTTCATCATTTAACCACTCTTACCCCTGTTGCTCGGAAGTACACGTTGGTGCGGATTTCTATTGCTTCGAGATTATCCAATTTGACTTCTGAGAGAAACGGTGGAAGTGTAGGTTCTTTTTCAAACTTCACTACGAAGGGGATAACGCCTTCTTGGACAAAGTATGCTCTGTAACCAACAACTTCGTCAGTACGCTTACCATCAATCCAGTTGTATTGTTTTTCGATTTCAGATGAAACGTTGATAATTGACTTGTTTTCGTCAATGTATAACGCAGATGTTGCACCACTATATGCGTTTGCTGAATTCAAAATCTTTCTTTTCATTTGATTTTTTCCTCCTTGATAGAGGTGGACTATCAGCAACTAGCCACCCAAGTAAGCCAGAATTGTTTGCAACCAACCTGACTGCCTACCATCAAGATTTGCTGTTCTTGATAAGGATATTAAAGCACTCACAAAGTGTAAGGGTGGGGTGGTAAAAAAATGTTTCCGCAAAAAAGACCCCCACCTTTATAGTGAGAGTCTATACTTTGGCTCTTTGTCAACTGTAGTGGGTAGATGAAAAGCTAACACCTAGAGAGGACGAACTTCGCTCTCTCTTTCTTTATGTTCAAAGCAATCAAAATCCGTTTTTTAAAGTTTTCAAAGTTCCTGAAACCAAAGGCATTTCTCTTAATGACTTTGATGAGATTATTGGTAGCTTCCAGTTTGGCGTTGGAATAAGGCAATTCCATGGCGTTTAAAACCTTGTCCTTATCCTTTAAAAATGTCTTAAATACCGTCTGGAAAATAGGATTAACAGTGGCTATTTCCTGTTCGATGAGGTCAAAGAAATGATCTGAGTTTTTCTCTTGGAAATGATATAAGAGAAGCTGATAGAGTTCATAGTGCTGTCGTAGTTCATCTGAGTAGGATAGGAGTTTTTCTAGGATTTCCTTGTTAGTCAAATGCATTCGAAACATAGGACGATAAAATCGTTTATCGCTGAGTTTACGGCTATCTTGTTGTATCAATTTCCAGTAACGTTTCAAGGCTCGGTATTCCTGGGATTTTCTGTCGAATTGATTCATAATTTGAATACGGACACGGTTCATAGCACGACTAAGGTGTTGCACGATATGAAAGCGATCGAGTACAATTTTTGCATTCGGAAAAAGCTGTTTAGCAAGTTGATAATAGGGACTAAACATATCCATGGTAATCACTTTGACCCGATTTCTAACCTTTCTAGGATAGCGTAGAAAGTGGTTTCGGATGGTTGCTTGGGTTCTTCCGTCGAGAATGGCGATGACATTTAGGGAGTCGAAATCTTGAGCGATGAAGCTCATTTTCCCCTTCTTGAAGGCATACTCGTCCCAGCTCATCACCTCGGGTAGGGTATTCCAATCCGTTTCAAACTTGAACTCATTGAGCTTTCTCATAACTGACGATGTTGAGATAGATAGCCTGTGTGCAATCTGTTGCATTGCTTGATTTTCGATGAGTAATTGAGCGATCTTCTGGTTAACAGCGACAGAGATTTGGTGGTTTTTCTTGACAAGAGGAGTTTCAGCTACCGCCATTTTTCCGCAATCTTTACACTTGAAACGACGCTTTCGAAGACGGATAAGCAAAGGGTAGCCAGCAGTTTCTAGGTAGGGGATTTTAGAAGTTTTCTGGTAGTCGTACTTAGCCATTTGTCCCTTGCATTTTGGGCATTTAGGGGCTGTGTAGTCCAAGTGACCGTGGAGTTCTAAGTGAGTCCCCATATTATATTCATCAGTGATAGTGATATTTTTGTCTTTAATTCTGAGAAAATTTGTGATAAGATTTAGTTGTTCCATATGAACCCTTTCTAATATGAGTTTAGTCGCTTTTCATTATAGGTCATATGGGACTTTTTTTCTACACTAAAAAAGGCTCCATAATCTCTACAGTGGATTTACCCACTACAGAAATTATAGAGCCTATACTTTTAGCGTTTGATATGTGATTCTAATCGCTTATCTAGACAAATTGAACTAATGAATGGAACAAAAACTTTCTCAACAAAAACATCTAATTTCTTTGGTAATTCGATAAAAGTTAGTATTTCATTTTTGTACTCTTTAGCCTTTTTATCCACCTTTGTCTCATCAATCTCTTCATCCATTTTAGGTTTATTAGGCTTTCTCTTCATTCTATACACTAACTCATCCTCACGATAATACCCAAGTCTTTCGGCAGATTCAAACTCGAAATAACTAATTTTGTTAAAAGTGAAGTTGATAAATTTGTCAATCAATGCCTCAGATTCTTGGTTATATGATTCATCGATTTCTAAAATAGGAACCTGATTTTCTAAATAAAACTTGGTTATCTCGGACTCAGTAGAAAGCGGAATTCCCATCCAAAATTTGGTGTAATCTTTGTATTCTTGAATTTCTAGTAGTAATGTCGTAAAAAAATGTTGAAAATACTCGGAAATATCTTCCCCCCAATAAAGTTCATTTACGTCTGTAAAATCGAGATTCTCTATGATTGCTTCCTGAATTTTTGGAGTAATCAGGTACGGATTGTTTTTTGTCCTTATGCAGTTTAGTACTCTACCAATTAACTTGCGGTCCTCGGGAAAAAACTGAGATTGGGTATTATATTTTGGGTTATCTGCTTCCCATTTACAATATTTTTCGCCAATTCTTTGTGAAGCCAATTGATAAATCAACTCACAAGTTTTGAGATAGGGTCGTGAATTCACACTTTTCTTTGGCATTTCACTCATCCTCCTCGATTATTACATCAGTAGAAGGGTCTGCTACCATCAATAAATCTATCTGTTCATTAGGTTTCTGATAGGTTACGCCAGACATTGCCATCAATTCAGGGATTGTGTTTTGTCCGTCTTTTGCGGTAAAGAATTTCAGACCGCTAATCTTGACGTTATCGACACCATCTTCAAATTCCATCTCTGCTTGATGGTCGGTCATATAGAGCAACAAGTCCTGCTTCCATAGCTCGCTGACGAATCTATCGCCACTCATGCCTTTTGGTTCAATAAATATTTGGAAGTAAAAGGCACTATCTTCAAGGAACAAGATGAAGTCGGGTTGGAAGCCCTGCAAGTGCATATCTACAATTTCGCCAGCTCGATTGATCCGTGAGCCATATTGATGGAGCTTGAGCTTTTCGCTCTTAGCTGACTCACGGTGCATATTCTCGTCCATGCGGAACAAGTAAACTGCCTTGTTATATTTGGCTCTTAGCTCATTCACATGAGCTTGAATACGTGTGATGAGGTCAAATTCCAACTTGTTGACGATAGCACGGTCATAGACATAGAAGTCCTCAGCCATATCGTAAACTGCAACTTTTTGAGTGGATTCATTCAAGAGGTTTGCCGTGTCATACTCAGGTACTCGCTTATTATAGTTGGTTAGATACTCACTAATTGGGTAGCCAACAAACCTGCTTGTGCCTCGTTTCTTGACATAGCCAGACTTGAATTTGACTTCGTACTCTTTCAAAAGGTCAATGGTGACTTTCAAAATCTCGTCTGCCGTAATATCTGTTGACTTGTATTCTTTTGGAACGGTCAGGAAAAGTTTCAACTTGCTTGCGTTTAGCCAGTTTTCCCCATAGATGAAATCTTTCATGGATTCAAGCAATGGCAGATACTTTTTCAAGTTGTCAAATTGATAAAACTCAAGTCGTTGGATGGCTTTCTTGATATAGCGGTCGTCAAACCTGTCAATGTGAATTTGTTTTGTCTCAGTCAATGCGACTGTTGCTTGATAAGACACTTCACGAGTACCATAATTCAGACTTCTTTGAATGTCCGTCTTGTGTGTGATTCCGTATTTCTGAATGGAATCAAACCAATCATCTGCCACATCCTCAGCTTCGTTATAATAGATTTTTCCTGTCTTATAGGTTTCTGTTTTTTTGAAAGCAGGCTTGACCTTGATTTCAACCGGTGGATTTTTCTTATCCTGACCCGTTGGCAAGTCCATTTGCTTCAATGAGCCTACAAGCTGTTTAAGGTATTGTGGCTCATTCATGGTGTGGTAGTGCAACGTTTCTAGGAACAATTGCTTGTTTGAACTATCGCCATCAAATCTACGTTGATAGCTTTTCACACCGTCCAATTCAAATGGATTATACCTTGCACCACGCCCAATAAGTTGCGCTTCAACCATTGTGGCATTTTTGTTTGTCGCAGCTTCCTGCTCAATACGGACAATATCATAGAGGTTGAGAACATCCCATCCCTCGGTCAGTTTTGCAACCGCAAAAACCACACGATAGAGGTTGTTTGGGCTTTCGAGCGTGTTGAGTGCCTCATACTGCCCCTTTTCAAGCATATTTCCGCTTGTGTCATTAGCATTTAACACGTTTCTCGGGTCAAAGTCTTGCTTAATCTCACGGACGATTTTTGCAAGGTCATCTTCATTTTTGAGGTAGAAGTTATAGGCTAACTCCAAAGCTGAACTATCATTGCTATCAAGGACTTGTTGGCGTTTGATAAATGCGAGCAAATCCGTAACGTTAAGGTTTTGAATCAGCTCATTAAAAACTTTGTTGGCTTCCAGAGATACCGCTACTTTTGCGGACTTGAACATAATCACTGGCTTAAATGTGCCTGTGACTCCCTCAGAATACGCACGGTATTTTCTAAACTGCGAAAGCAAGACCGCGTTTAGCATTTTATCTTGGTCGCTTGCGGACGTTTCAATTCGCTTAACCTGCTTGGAATAGCCATCAAACATGAATTGATTCAACGGATAGCGGTAGACCACCTTATCCCGATACTTGTTATATATGACTTCTTTATCAAAATCGACTGTTGCCGTAAATTCAAGGAGGAGATTTTTTTGTTCCTTATCATCACGGGCACGCAAGATTTTGTTAATGGCTGATTCCCAAGTATTTTCAGCTTCCTTCTCTGACTTGGTGCTTGCGGAATAATGGTGTGCTTCATCCGCTAAGACTGCAACAGGTTGGTTTTCATAGTCTGAAAGCCCCATGGTATTTTCTTTCAAGACAAACAGGTCATCCGATACTTTTTGAACCGAAGATAGCTTAATGTAAATGGTGTTGTCTTGTTGGACTCTAGGAAATCGTTCGACTTGCTTAATGAAAATATGCTTGCCGTCGATTTCAATTTTGTCTTGGAACAGGTATTTTTCACTATTTTCGTTGACCAAGTTGTCCTTTGTTTTCATCAAGACTGAGTTGGTATTGACGGTAAACAAGAAGTTGCGATAGCCATGCTCTTGATAAAGGTAGAGGATAAGCCCTGCCATCAAGTCGGTTTTCCCTGAACCTGTCGCCATGTTAAATAAAACGTGTTGAGGGTTTGGTTTAATCTGTGTTTGGGTATAGTGATAATTTCGGATAGCTTTATCCTGATAGGCACGCAAAGTATGAATTAAGTTTGCGTTGATATACTCAGGAATGATATAACCTTGGTGCTGACTGAACAAGTCTTTTTCTGCTTGTTCAGCCTGATCCACAAGGGGAAATTGACGAGCGTTTGCGGGTACTTTCTTTGCTTTTGCCATCCTAGTCACCACCTTCATAGAAATTCTTGTTGAAAGTGTAGTCTTCATCAGAGATTAAGTCACGGACGTTTTTATCGTCAATTTCTGAGAAGTTGTAGTAAAGCCCGTTTTTATCAAGGAGTTTCACAAGTAGGCGTTTATTTTCGTCAAACCCCTGTAACCAATCAATTTTGGATAAATCAGCACGGAACGAAATATCGGCAGGTTCGGTCGTATCTGTTCCAGCAAGCATACGCTCATAGACTGACTTCAATTCATCAAGGTTTTTGGCATGGATAACGTCTTGCAAGTAACCCATATTCTTAGGAAATAGTTCAGCATAAACAAACGAACCGCCACCTTGCCAGGCGACATCCTTGGAGATTCCTGCAGTTCGGTCCCCGTTTGTTGTATTAAGGAGTCTCGTCTTTAGCACATCCTCAATGTAGTCCATTTGCTCTACAAGAATCCACTGCCGATTAATTTTATGCGCAACTGCTCCAGTAGTACCAGAGCCAGCAAAAAAGTCCATGACTAAATCATTCTCATTACTTGTTAATTCCAAAATACGACGTACAAGTTTTTCGGGCTTTTTCCCTTTCTTAAACGATACTCCACCTTCATTGTGTAAGTCGTTAGGTAATACGTCATCCCAAATATCTGTAATGGCAGTCCCGAACGCTAATTTTCCATCAACATCAATTAGTCGCTCTCTCATGAATAACATCGCTTTTCCGTTTTTCATGTAGTAATCATTATATCCTGGACGTTCCATGTAATACATCTTATCTGGATTATCTTTCGATAAGTGTTTCAAAGCACGAGCTTCTTGACTTATCTGTCCCTCATCCAATGATACCCATCGAAAAACAGAATCAGCATTTTCGTAAGCAAATTCATCTAGTTTTCTATCAAATGCCTCGCCAAGTTCTTTTTTTAACTGGCTTTTCTTAATTCCCTGACTTTCTGCAAAAGCTTCAAGCAAAGGCATGAACTCCCATGATTCGTAATGGCTACTTACATTCTTGATGAATTGATTATAACGATTATCCCTATCTTTAGCTGCAAACACTTTGTTAGGCTTCCATTGAGATTTGTTTTTTGAATATACGACTAGGTAGTCAGAGATAGTTACAACTCCAGGATTTATAACTTTTGCACCCGAGGCACTAGCTCGACGGACTGTTATGATATTTTGAAGATTTTCCTTCCCAAAGATTGAGTCTGCGAGTGTTAACAGATACCCCAACTCATTGTAATCAATAGCGATTGTTATACTACCTTGATTGCTTAGTAATTCTCTTGCAATTTCAAGTCTATTTTTCATAAACGTGAGCCAACTAGAATGCTTAAAACTGTCATTATATCCAAAACCGTCATTTCCAGTATTATAGGGTGGATCTATAAATATACTCTTCACTTTTCCGGCATAATGATTGGAGAGCGCATGCAACGTCAACAGATTATTTCCTTTGATAATCAGATTGTCTTTCTCTTTATCAAAAGAAACAATCCCATTATCTAAGCTGTCCGCTGTCCGTTGTCCGCTGTCCGCCTGATTATCGCCAAAGCGTTTTACATTGACAAACACTTTCTTGTCAAATAGACGGTCAATCTCGTTTTTCTCAATAACTTCGTTCAAGAAGGCGTCATCATAGCCATCTTCATTATCTTCTTTAGTCATTGAAGCAGTCAAAACACCATCTTTGAAAGGAAAGTCCAAAACGACATCTTGGCTATCTTGCAAAAACTTACCTTTTGAAGCCAAACCAACACGGTTTTCATACTTGGTGTAGCTTGTGTCCCAGTAATCGTTATAGAGAACGGCTTCTTCAAGTTGTTCAATCTGAAAGATCTTTTGCCCCGCCACTTCCTTGATGAAATGTTGCATGATGAAATCCACTTCAAATAATTTGCTTAAAAGTGCTTCATCATAATTTCGTAAATCATCCGTGAGTTTGGAACGGTTCAATTCTTCTCCGACAAAATATTTGTCGCCAAAAGATACCAAAGCCGTTTTCAACTCGTCAAAAATTTTCGGTTCAATTTTTGCCATTTTGCTCATTTTCTTAATAGTTTATCTCTTAAATTATAGCATTGAACGCCTTACACGAGTTAGCGAGAACCCAAAGAGTCCTCTCACCGACAACCATTCAGTGAGAGGACTCTTTGGCGACAGTTTTGGAGACAATTCAAATCATTTTGTGTCTCCGAACGTCATCTGAGTTTTAGCTAAATGCAGTAAAATCAACGTTTCTGGTGTTATAAAGTGTCACTACTTTATTCCCACTCTACTGTTGCTGGTGGTTTACTTGTGATATCATAGACGACGCGGTTTACGTGGTCAACTTCATTTACGATACGGACTGAGATTTTTTGAAGCACATCCCATGGGATACGTGCAAAGTCTGCTGTCATTCCGTCGATTGATGTGATAGCGCGGATTGCGATTGTGTAATCGTAAGTACGTCCGTCACCCATAACACCAACTGAACGAACACCTGTGTTAACAGTGAAATATTGCCAGATGTCGCGGTCAAGACCTGCTTTAGCAATTTCTTCACGAAGGATAGCATCAGATTCACGAACAGTTTCAAGACGTTCAGCTGTAATTTCACCCATAACACGGATAGCAAGTCCTGGTCCTGGGAATGGTTGGCGCCAAACGATTTCATCTGGCATACCAAGAGCTGTACCAAGCGCACGAACTTCATCTTTGAAAAGTGTGTTAAGTGGCTCAATCAATTCAAATTGCATATCTTCTGGGAGACCACCAACGTTGTGGTGTGATTTGATTGTTTGAGCAGTATCTGTACCAGACTCGATAACGTCTGTATAAAGAGTACCTTGTGCTAAGAAGTCAACACCTTTAAGTTTGCTTGCTTCGTCATCAAATACACGAATAAATTCATTACCAATGATTTTACGTTTTTCCTCTGGGTCATCAACACCAGCAAGAAGGTCTAAGAAACGTTTTGAAGCATCAACACGAATGATGTTCAATCCGAATTTACCACCAAGCATATTCATAACTTGGTCCCCTTCTCCTTTACGAAGAAGACCATGGTCAACGAAGATACATGTCAATTGGTCACCGATAGCACGTTGAAGAAGAACACCAACAACTGATGAATCAACACCACCTGAAAGTCCTAAAAGAACTTTACGGTCTCCAACTTTTTTGCGAATTTCAGAAATTTGCAAATCAATGAAACTATCCATTGACCAATCACCTTTAGCTCCACAAATCTTGAAAGCAAAGTTACGTAAAATATCATTACCATATACTGAGTGACGAACTTCTGGGTGGAATTGGATACCATAAATGTTTTTCTCAGTATTTTCAATGGCCGCGTAAGGGCAATCAGCAGAATCACCAACAAGGTGGAAACCTTCTGGAATTTCGGTAACTGCATCACCGTGGCTCATTAAAACGGTTTGTTCATCTGGTGTGTCAGCAAATAATTTTGAATTTGCTTTTAAGCGAAGTGTTGATTGACCGTATTCGCTGTTACCAGTTTGACCTGCTGGAACAACTTTACCACCAAGTCTGTCAGTCAACAATTGCATACCATAGCAGATACCAAGAATTGGAATACCCAATTCAAAAATTTCTTCATCAATACCAAAGGCATTATCAGCATAAACTGAATTTGGACCACCTGAAAGTACGATACCAATTGGGTTAATCGCACGCACTTCTTCTGCTGTGATTTTATGGCTTCTCAATTCTGAGAACACACCAAATTCACGGATACGACGTGCAATCAATTGGTTATACTGGCTACCATAATCAAGAACAATGATTTTTTGAACATCATTCAAACTAGAATTGTCAGTCATTATTACCCTTTCTATTAAAGTCAGCCCTAAGCTAACAGTATTCTTTTTAATTGTAGCATAATTTCATGCATTTAGCAGTAGATTTTTAATAACTTTATGAAGTTTTGACAATATTAAGCTGCAGATGTCTGCTTCTTAATAGATGACTGACGAAAATGTAATTTTACAAAAAGAAAAGCAAGCGGCTGGAAAACCACTTACTTAGGAGTTATATGAAAAGTTTTTAGGATGATGATATTATATGACTTTCTAGGATAGGATACATCCGTCTTAAGACCTATTTTTTAAAAAGTGATAAATGAATTTTAAAAAGTTGACTGATGTTAGTAAAAAGTTTTACAATAAATATCATTAAATAAGATTGGAGATGAGATTTCTGTTTAACAATTACAAACTTGTGCAGCGTTTGATTCATATCATTTCAGCTGTTGTTTTTATCGCTTCTTGTCTCTTTATGATTTGGCTTTATCAGCATGGCTATCTAACTAATCAAGCCAAATTACAAACGCTTGTGGGGCAAGATAAATTTTTAGGAGCACTTTTCTTCACTCTTTTACAAATGATGCAGGTTGTTGTGCCAATCGTCCCTATTAGTTTGACTATGGTTTTAGCTGTCATGACTTTTCATCCAGTTGTTGGCATTTTAACGAGTTGCATTGGTATTATCCTTGGTTCTACTATTTTATTTTTACTAACACGTTGGTATGGGAAACGATTTTGCCTGCTTTTCGTCAAAGAGGAAACCTTCAAGAAATATCAAAAACTGGTTGCCACCCATAAATCCTTTACTATCATTTTTATTTTATGTATGATATCACCCTTTGCACCTGCTGATTTACTTGTGATGTTAGCCGCGTTTAGCAATATGTCCTTCAAAACTCTTTCAAAAATCATTATCCTCTGTAAACCAATTTCCATTATCGGACACGTGTTAATTCTCATTTACGGTGGTGAATGGGCACTACATTTTCTTTAGACTTAAAAAATTTGAGATCTGTTTCTCAGATTTTTTAGTTTCTCTCAAAGTCTAATTGAATCAAGACATTTTATCTGTTAATTGATAACGTGAGGTTTCTATATTTGTATAACCAATATTGGACATTGTGTCCGTTAATTTGCTGATTTCAATCTGATGATGAATGCTGTCTAGAGAATCAAATGAATGCAAGTAAGGTGAATCAGATACCCAAACATCCTTTTGAGGTTTCTGCTAAATAATACAAGACACGTATTTTGGAGCAACTTTTTGGATTATCTTTTGAAAAGATGAATAACCAATATATTCAATCAATAAATTAGCAATTACTAATTCCGATCGAGGGAGATTTGCTAAGTCAGCTGTTAAAGCAAAACATCTGCAATCCAAAATGTCTGCCAAATCAGCGTATCGTTCCGCTGTTTGGTCCAAATAATGCTGATTAACGTCAATACCATAGATTTTCTTGAACCTTGTTTTTTTGAATATGTTCAAGTCCATTTTCACCAGTAACTCCAAGAATCATGACACTAGATACAGGATAATCAAGTTGCCCTTTCATCATCTGATTCATTGCTTTTAATTAACTGACAGAAGCCAGTTTCATGTGATTTTCATAATCATCTAGCTTAATTGTTTCCCATGGATTTTTCATCATTCCTAAACTCCTCTTTACATCATTTTTGAAAATATTATACCAGAATTATTTGCTTGTTTTAATAGGGAGAGATATTTTTTTGTTACGCAAACGCTTGCCTTATTTTATCTTTTTGGTAAAATAAAAGAAAAAAGTCTTTCTCCTAGGAGCTTTATTATGACAAACGAAACTTTGATGCAATATTTTGAATGGTATTTACCAAATGACGGGAAACATTGGCAACGATTAGCAGCTGATGCTCCCGAACTAGCTCAAAAGGGCATTTCTAAAATCTGGTTACCTCCTGCTTTTAAGGCTACACACGCTGGCGATGTTGGCTATGGTGTTTATGACCTTTTCGACCTCGGAGAATTTGACCAAAAAGGAACGATTCGAACCAAATATGGAACTAAAGCCGATTATCTTGCTGCCATTGCTAGCTTAAAAGAAAATGGTATTGAGCCCTTAGCGGATGTGATTTTGAATCACAAGGCAGCAGCTGACCACACCGAAATCTTTACTGTTGTCGAAGTGTCGCCAGAGGACCGCACAAAGGTTCTTGGTGAGCCTTTTGAAATCGAAGGTTGGACAAATTTTACTTTTGCAGGTCGACATAAAACCTATAATGATTTTGAGTGGCACTGGTATCATTTTACAGGAATAGATTATGATGTCAAAACTGGAAAAACTGGAATTTTTAAAATTCTAGGCGACAATAAAGGTTGGGCAAATCAAGATTTAGTTGACGGTGAAAATGGGAATTATGACTATCTGATGTATGCTGATTTGGATTTCAAACACCCTGAAGTCATTAAAAACATTTACGATTGGGCAGATTGGTTTGTTCAAACAACTGGTATCGCTGGTTTTCGATTAGACGCTATCAAACACATTGATTCTTTCTTCATGGGTAATTTTATCCGTGATATGAAATTAAAATACGGCGACGATTTCTACGTCTTTGGTGAATTTTGGAATGGTGATGAACAGTCTAACAACAATTACTTGGAAAATACCGATTATCGTTTTGATTTGGTAGATGTCCGCCTTCATCAAAATCTCTTTGAAGCTAGCCAAGAAATGGAAACTTATGATTTGCGGACAATTTTTGACCAAACCTTGGTCAAGAATCACCCAGATTCTGCCGTTACTTTTGTCGATAACCATGATACACAACGTGGGCAAGCTTTGGAATCAACTATTGCAGCATGGTTTAAGCCTGCTGCTTACGCTTTGATTCTACTTCGTCAGACTGGATTGCCTTGTATTTTCTATGGTGATTACTACGGTATTTCTGGCGAATTTGCACAAGAAAATTTCAAAAAAGAGATTGACCAATTATTACAGCTTCGTCAAACAGCTGTCTATGGACAGGAAGAAGATTACTTTGATGACCCCAATTGCATTGCGTGGACTTGTCTTGGGGATGATGAACACCCCACAGCACTAGCTACACTCATCAGTAATGCTAACGCTGCTTCAAAACGCTTATTTGTTGGCGAGAAATGGGCTAACCACATTTTTACAGATGTCTTAGAAAATAATCAGACCGAGGTCACCATTGATACGCAAGGTTATGGCGTTTTTCCTGTTAATGAAAAATCTGTCAGCGCGTGGGTGCCAAATCACTAATAAATACAAAAAAACTCCCTTAGAATAGCGATTTCTAAGGGAATTTCTTTTCTAATTTAAACTGAGAATTGAAAAATTCTTACATCTATTTACGTAATTATATTTACGTAAATAGTGATGGCAACTTTCACATCTTTTCTACGCTGCTTGGGCTGTTTGCATTTGGTAATAAACGCCTTGTTTTGCCATTAAATCATCATGCGTACCATGTTCAACAATGTCACCCTTTACCATGACTACAATAAGATCAGCTGATTGAATGGTTGACAAGCGGTGTGCAATGATAAAACTTGTTCTTCCTTGCATTAATTTTTCAAAAGCTTCTTGAATCAATACTTCTGTCCGAGTATCGATAGATGAAGTGGCTTCGTCAAGAATTAAGATTTTTGGTAGTTTGACAAAAATTCGAGCAATCGTTAACAGCTGACGTTGTCCTTGCGACAATGACGATCCTGCATCAGCCAGATAAGTATCGTAACCATTTGGCAACTGACGAATAAAGAAATCAGCATTAGCTGCTTTTGCGGCAGCAATGACTTCTTCTCGTGTAGCATCAGGATTTCCATATGCAATATTATCGTGAATCGTTCCAACTTTCAGCCATGTTTCTTGCAATACCATACCGATTTGTTGGCGCAATTCTGACACAGGATAATCTGCTATAGAAACACCATCCAAATAAATAGCTCCGCTATTGACTTCATAAAAACGCATTAAAAGATTGATCAAAGTTGATTTTCCTGCACCTGTTGGTCCAACGATAGCCACTTTTGAAGCTGCTGGGATTAATAAATTAAGGTGGTTAATCAAGGTATTTTGGCTAGTATAACCAAACGATACATCTTTGAATTCGATTTGTCCTTGGATACTATCTGTATTAAGATGAGCTTTTACTGGAAGAGGCTCATTTTCTTCGTCTAAAATAGCGTAGAGACGTTCTGCACAGGCAATGGCGCTCTGCAATTCTGACAAAACGGATGAAATATCATTAAATGGCTTGGTGTATTGATTGACATAATTCAAGAAAGTTGTCAATTGCCCAACTGTAAAAGCACCTGACATAATCCGAAGTGCCCCTACCCCTGCCAAAAGAGCATAAATCAAGCTATTAATGAAACGCGTTGACGGATTAACCGTTGAAGAATAGAAAATAGCTCCTTGTGAGTAATCAGCATAAGTATCATTAATCGTCGTGAAAGTGTCAATAGCCATATCTTGCGCATTGAAGGTGTGGAGTAAACTTTCTTGACGAATCATTTCTTCAATATACTGTGTTTGTTGCCCGCGTGATTTTGTTTGATTTTGATAAAGATGATAACTCTTTTGAGCGATAAAACGTGCTAAGAAAAGTGATAATGGTGTCAAAATTAGCACCAAACCAAGCATTAACAAATCAATATCAGCCATTGTCACAATGGTAATGATAATCGTTAGAATACCAATAAAAAATTGATTGAACACCATTAACAGGCCATTACTCAATTGTTCGGCATCAGTTGTCACACGACTAACCAAATCACCTGAACTTTTCTTGTCAAGATAAGAAATCGGCATCTGGTTTAATTTTTCCATGACTTTTTGACGCAATGTGTAAATATAACCAAACGTTAGACGGTTATAAATCAACGGATTTACCCATTGCACCAAGGTATTCAAAGCGACAACAACAATCATTTTCGCTACAATTGGCACAATTAAACTAATTGATTTCGGAGATAAAACAACGTCCACCGCATTCCCAATCAAAATAGGCAAATAAACGGTCAGAGAGACTTGTGCAATCGTTCCAAGTGTGGCACCAAAAACAAGTCCTTTTTCTGATAAAAGATCTTTGAACAAACGGCGGCTAGTATGATTTTGATTTTTTGCCTTCATCTTACGCTTCCTTTTCTTCTTGGTGTTGTGAGTAATGAATAGCGCGGTAAACATCATTTTGCTTGAGTAACTCATCATGGCTGGCAAAATCAAGTTGATGTCCTTTATCTAGCAGCAAAATCTTATCAGCTGCTTTCAAGCTATTAGTGCGTTGTGAAATCAAAACAAGAGTCACTTCTTTTAATTCCTTATGAATGGCTGATAGCAATTTCGCTTCTGTTAAATAATCAAGCGCTGATGTCGAATCGTCTAAGATTAAGAACGGCGCTTTTCTAACAAGCGCACGCGCAATTGTCAAACGTTGACGTTGTCCGCCAGAGAAATTACGCCCAAATGCCTCAACCTTGGCATCCAATTGTCCCTCTTTTTCTGACACAAAATCACTAGCTTGAGCAATATTCAAAGCTTTCCAGAGCTCATTATCACTAACTTCATCACGAATTCCCAAAGTCAAATTTGAACGAATTGTTCCTTGAAATAGCTCTGCCTTTTGTGGTACCACATTGACCCAAGAACGCCATTCCCCAAGTGTTTTAGGAGAGTGCTGATTTTGAAAAATAGTTAAGCTTCCCTCTTGCGGTGTGTAAAAATGAGTGAGAAGTTCGACTAAAGTTGATTTCCCAGAGCCTGTTCCACCAATCACACCTAAAAAGGCACCAGCGTTCACACTAAAATCAATATGTGACAGCGACGGCTTGGCAGCGGTTGGATAGGTGAACGTCATGTCTTTGACCACCAAAGCAAATGCAGACTCGCTTTGTACCAGCTCAGTTGCCAAATCTTCAGAATCCTTTTCAAATACTTCTGTGATACGTTTAGCGCTGATAAAAGATTGGTTCAATGATGTGACAAGCATGGTCATTTTGAGCAATTCCGTCAAAATTTGCAACAGGTAATTCACCAAAGCAATCAACATTCCTTGTGACAAAAGCCCACGACTGATTTCAAGATTTCCTTGCCAAATCACCAAAATCAATGTACCATTAACCACCAGATAAGTCAACGGCGTTACGAGACTTGATAGGTGACCAGCTTTAATTTGCAAGTCAGTATAATCTTGGTTGGCTGCCGCAAATTCTTGTTCTTCTGCTGCAACCTGATCAAAGGCACGAATCACACGTACACCTTCTAATTGCTGGCGTGTCATATTGACAATTCTATCGGTAGCCTGACGAATCTTTGCGTAAATCGGATTGAGCAAGTGCGACATGGTAAAGACAATCACAAACAAAATCACCACCATTAACAAGAAGTCAATCGTTATTTTAGGACTAATGGTAGATGCCATAATAATCGCACCAAAAACAATAATCGGTGCTCGTAAAAACAGACGTAAAAACTGGTTGATACCCGTTTGAATTTGGTAAGTATCGCTTGTCAAACGGGTTACTAAACTAGATGTTGTCAGCTGGTCACGGTCCTCTTTACTCAAGCCCATGATTTTTTTAAATAAATCCTTTGTCAACTGACGTGTGTAGCCAACGGCAGCCTTGGAAGAAAAATATTGTGCCGTAATAGCCACAAGCACCCCAACAATTGCCAGTAAAAATAACAGCCCTATCATCATATAAAGGTGATTTTTATCATGATGAGGGATAATAGTATCAACAATTCTAGCAATAATAATCGGAACTAGAAGCTCAAAAGATGCTTCAAACAATTTGAAAAGGGGACCCAAGATTGTCTCCTTGAGGTACCCTTTAAAATAATGACCTAATTCTTTCATTCTTCTCTTTTCTAATAGAGCATTGGCTCTGATGCCACTTTAAAATAAACTCATCAATTCAATCAAATATAGATTAAAGTGAACTTCGCGAGAATAGTAAATATTCCCACCATTTTTATATAATTTTCCGCCTGAGATAAGGGCAAGGGGATGATAGTAAAAATAAGCTTCTCCTGTTGTATTTCCAAGACTTGGAGCGACAACATCACGAGAATAAGCCGTTGCCAAAGCAATCGTATTTTCGCCACCATTTTTTACCACGTAATCAATATAAGCAGTTCCAAAATTGTAAGCTTGCACAGCTGTCCAAACATCTACTCCTGCTTCATCTGCCAAGGTAAGATTTTCTGAAAGTACCGTCACGCCTTGACGAATACTGGTCTGGCTATCCGTAATAGAATTAGCAACACCGTCTGAACTTTCGCTTGATTGCATAACGTCACCGTCATCGCCTTTGGTCTCCGTGTAAATCATCGCCAAGACCAAATCAACATTGGCGGTGGTATCGTTGTCGTCTAAAATCTCCTTGACCATATCTTTATACTGTAAAACATTTTGCACATTTTCGTGAACCACATACGTTTGGTAACCACAAAAAATGACAAAGCCCAGTATGATTAGGAGTCTTAAGAACTTAAACATTATTTATTTTGAATATCCTCTATATTTTTAATCAAGATAGAATAAGTTCCATTTGGATTTTGGATAAATTCTACCGATTCAGCGTCGTCATAGACATTATTAGGTACAATCAGTTGAATACCATTGGATAGGGATAACTTCTGATTTTCCAATTTTTTCGTCTGACGTGAATGGTCAATATCTGCTACCTGAATTGGTTCTGGAATACTTTCTTTTAACTCATCAACAAAAGTTAAACGAGCAGTCAAATTACTATCAAAAAGTTGGTCTGCCAATTTTTCTGGTGATAATTCTTGCTCTTCTTCCAGATTTTTATGGATAGCAGCTTTCATTTTGGATTGGAAAGCAAAATCATCTTGTTGGAAATTTTTAGCAATTTTCTGCGCTGTTTGTTCAACCATTTTTATCGATTTTTTCACCGATTGCTCTGGTTGGACTTGCAAGAGATTTTCTGAAAAATAATTAGCAAAGCTACCATTATGCTTGATACGCTTCTCAATCAAATAATAATGATGATTAGATCGATTAATCACCAAAGCTTCATCTGGTGTTTGTGCAGCTGACGGCAGATTATTTTGTGTCACCTTAATCGGACTTTCACTATCACTAGAAATATGGGTGAAATTTTCCTTCAAAGCAATACGAAGAAAGGCAAAATGTTCAACACCGTCTTTGTCAAATTGAATAAAAACCAAATCATTTGTTTTTTGATTTTCCGAGATGACAAATTCTTCTTTCCAAAGTTGGGTAATCTTAACAGATGACTCCATCAAATCATCACTTAAATAGCTAAGAAAGACATTATCTTCTGCAAACATTCCACGTTTAGCTTCATCTGAGAAAACTTTGCTTAGTTTTTTACGAAAATATTCATCAATACGTGGCGTGATTGTCAACAATTCGTCTGACAAAATCAGCTCAGTATCGTTGGGCGTAAATTGATGAATAACAATGCGTTTAATATATAAATCAATCATGGTTAGTTTTGTGATTGAATACCCAAATAGTATTCAACTGTTCGTTAATAAAGGGGGAAGGCATCTGTCAATGCTTTAACCTCGCGACGAACCTCCTCTAAAATAGTTTCGTTTTGATAATTTTCAAGTGCCTTAACAATTAATTCAGCAATAGCACGCGATTCTTTTTCTCCCATACCACGGCTTGTAATGGCTGGTGAACCGATACGAATACCTGATGTTTTAAACGGTGATAAGGTTTCAAATGGAATTGAATTCTTATTGAGCGTGACGTTAACAGACTCAAGGATATTTTGCGCCATTTTCCCATTTTCAACGACTTTTGTCACGTCGACAAGAAAGACATGATTATCTGTGCCGCCTGAAATCACACAAAAATTTGGGTGTTGATTAAAGACATCAGCCATAGCGGCAGCATTTTTAATTACATTTTCGCCATATTCTTTGAAAGCAGGGTCCAAGGCTTCTTTGAGCGCGACAGCTTTACCTGCAATGACATGCATCAATGGTCCACCTTGTAATCCAGGGAAAACAGCAGAATTGATTTTTTTAGCGAGAGCTTCGTCATTTGTCAAAATCAAACCACCACGAGGACCTCGAAGCGTCTTATGCGTCGTTGTGGTTGTAATATGCGCATAAGGAACTGGGCTTGGATGATGACCTGATGCCACAAGACCTGCAATGTGCGCCATATCCACCATAAGATAAGCACCGACACTATCTGCTATGGCACGAAAACGTTTAAAATCAATAATACGTGAGTAAGCTGATGCTCCCGCAACAATCAATTTTGGTTTCACTTCTTCTGCTAGCTCGGCTAATTTATCATAATCAATGCGTTCTGTCACAGGGTCAACCGTGTAAGAAATAAAGTGATATGTTTTCCCTGAAAAACTAGCAGGAGCACCGTGTGTCAAATGTCCGCCAGCAGCCAAATCCATTCCAAGGACTGTATCGTCAGGTTGAATCAAAGCCATATAAGCTGCGGCATTAGCTTGACTTCCTGAGTGAGGTTGGACATTCGCAAATTTAGCTCCGAACAATTCTTTTGCACGGTCAATCGCTAAATTCTCAACGATATCCACACAATCTGTTCCGCCATAATAACGTTTGCCAGGGTAGCCTTCAGCGTATTTATTGGTTAACAATGTGCCTTGAGCTGCCATGACAGCTTTTGAAACAACGTTTTCAGAGGCAATGAGTTCTATATTATTTTGTTGACGAACTTCTTCAGCATGCACTGCTTCCCAGAGTTCTTTGTCAAATGCTTCATAGTTTTCCTTGTCAAAAATCATATCCTTATCTCCTTTTTGATAAGACCATATCACATTACTTAAAAGCTTAGAAGCTCCAAGATGATGTAAAAGCCGAAATAGTATGAGAAGAATTTCCCAAAAATCACTCTTTCGTAAATGTTAAGTCGGGCACAACTGCTAATAAGTCGTTTTTGGTAATCGCACCTTGACGTAAAATACGAGCAGTTTTTCCAGATAAATCCAAAATTGTCGAGTCAACCCCTGTTAGGGCAGCATCGTCAGCAAAACCAATCACAGTACCACCGAACTGTTTTTGAATTTCCTTGAAAACTTTCCCACTTTCTTGTCCAGAAATGTTAGCTGACGGACCAATTAAGGGGCCAGCTTTCTTAATCAATTTCAAGGTTTGTGGGTGATTGGGAAGTCTAAAACCAATTGTTGATAAGCCAGAATTGATCCAAGCTGGCACGCGGTCATTAGCTTGTAAAATAATGGTTAATGGACCAGGTAAAAATGCATCATAAAGCTTTTTGAGATAACTTGGTTGCTGTTTTGAAAAAGCTAAAATTGTCTCAAAATCAGCTACATTGAGATTCATCGCCTTGTCTTTAGGACGACGTTTAAGTTGGTAAACATTCTCAACGGCTTTCTCATTCATCGCTTTGGCAAAAAGCCCATAAACGGTTTCTGTCGGTAAAATCACCGCTCCACCATTTTGCAAAATTGTTTCTAAATCAGTCATTATCCATCACGACCTTTCTATTTTTACCGAACATATCTTTGATGACACGAACGCGTTTAGCAGGAAAATGCTTGCTCAACAAAGCACGCAAATTTTCTCCTTGTTTATAACCAATTTCAAAATAAAGTTTTCCGTTTTCGGTCAAATGCTCACTAGCATTCTCAATAATCTGACGATAAATGGCAAAGCCACCTTCATCTGCAAAAAGTGCTAAATGCGGTTCTGAAGCGAGCACATTAATGCCAACTTCATTCTCATCTTCATAAGCAATATAGGGCGGATTTGAAATAATCATATCAAATCTTTCTGTAATTTGGCTAAAAACATCAGATTGAATCAAGGTGAGCTCTACTTGATTTTTGAGGGTGTTTTCTTTCGCTAATTGTAGGGCGTCTGCTGAAATGTCAGAGGCAGTTACTTGCCAATTTGGTCGCGCAACCTTGAGCGAAATAGCAATCGCACCGCTTCCTGTACCAATATCTAAAACTCGCAAGTCATCTCTGCTATTTTCCTTTAAAACCAAATCAACCAGCTCCTCAGTTTCAGGTCGTGGAATCAAAACACGCTCGTCAACTGAAAGCTCTAAATCGCGAAAATAGGCTTTCCCAGTGATGTACTGAGGAGAGCGATGTTCTGTCAACTGAGCCATGATTTGCTCAAGTAACATTTGGTCTTTTTCGGTGATAGCTTGGTTCTGATGTAAGATGAAATCAAGCAAGGTCCAACCTTTTAATTCACGGAAAACGTAAGAGAGATTTTCTGGGTCCTCGCCGATTGCTTGTAATTGTTTTTCTAGTTGGCTGATTGTTTCAGCGTAATTCATTATTGATTTAACTCTTCTAATTTCTTAGTTTGGTCAAAAAGAATAAGGGCATCGATAACTTCGTCTAGTTTTCCTGACAAAATCGTATCTAATTTTTGCAATGTTAAACCAATACGGTGGTCTGTGACACGGTTTTGTGGGAAATTATAAGTACGGATACGTTCTGAACGGTCACCTGTACCGATTGTTGATTTACGTTCAGCATCTTGTTCATTTTGAGCAATTTGGGCAAAGTGGTCAGCAACACGCGCACGAATAATTTTCATGGCTTTGTCACGGTTTTTCTGTTGCGTACGTTCTTCTTGCATTTCAACTTTAATACCAGTTGGAATGTGAACCATACGAACAGCTGTCGCAACTTTGTTGACGTTTTGTCCACCAGCACCTGATGCGTGGTAAATATCCACACGCAAGTCTTTTGGATCGATTTCGTATTCGACTTCTTCAACTTCTGGCATGACAAGGACAGTTGCTGTTGAGGTATGAACACGACCTTGGCTCTCTGTGACAGGGACACGTTGAACACGGTGAGCACCTGATTCGTATTTCAACTTAGAGTAAACAGATTGGCCAGATACCATGACAATAACTTCTTTGATGCCACCGACACCGTTGTAAGAAGCTTCCATGACATCGAATTTCCAACCTTGGCTTTCAGCATATTTTTGATACATTTGAAGAAGGTCACCAGCAAAGAGCGCAGCTTCGTCACCACCAGCAGCACCACGAATTTCCAAGATGATGTTTTTGTCATCGTTTGGATCTTTTGGTAAAAGAAGAATTTTAAGTTTTTCTTCGTATTCTTCTTTGGCTGCTTTTGAGTCTTTGAGTTCCTCTTTCGCCATTTCTTCAAGTTCAGGATCGCCACCAGCGTCTTTAATCATTTCTTCGGCATCTTCGATGTTTTGAAGAATTTGTTTGTATTCGCGGTAAACAGTTACGGTTTCACGTGTGCTCGCTTCTTCCTTAGACAAAGCCATAAAGCGTTTTGTATCGCTAACGACATCAGGGTCAGATAGCAATTCGCCTAATTCTTCGTAACGGTCCTCAACCGCTTGTAGCTGATCATAAATATTCATTTGTTTTCGATTAACCTCTCTTTTGCAAATTCATTTTCTTATTTTTCTTTGGAAATCATTGGGTTAAAATAATGTTTACGGCAAACGGGGATATAGGTTTCGTTGCCACCGATTTGAATTTGGTTTCCTTCGTAAACAGGCTTGCCATTTTCAGTTCGCAAGACCATGGTTGCTTTTTTAGAACAAAATTGACAAATGGTTTTAATTTCGTCAATTTTATCTGCTAATAACAGTAGATATTTGGATCCTTCGAACAATTCGTTTTGAAAATCATTTTTTAACCCAAAAGCCATCACAGGAACGTCCAAATCATCAACAACACGCGCCAAATCATAGACATGCTTTTTCGTTAAAAATTGACATTCATCAATTAAAACGCAGTATGGTTTTTCTGGTAATTCTTGAATAAAGGCAAAAATATCCATTTCTTCCGTAATAGCAATCGCCTTGCGACGCATACCAATACGACTTGAAACAACACCATAACCATCACGCGTATCAAGTGCCGAAGTCATAATGACAACTGGTTTGCCTTGTTCTTCATAGTTATGAGCAACTTTTAAAATTTCAATGGTCTTTCCAGAATTCATGGTTCCATATTTATAATAGAGTTGAGCCAAAAGTGACAATCCTACCTTCTACTAATATTCTTCTATTCTACCATAAAATTGCCTAGGGTTAAATAAGAGAAACTAGCATTTAGCATAATGGACCTTACAAATCTTTAAATAGACGAAGCTAATTGCTACAACGGACGAGAAAACTTGGTTACAGCAAAAAAGCTAAAAAACCACCGTTTCCTAACTCATCATTCATTACTACTAATAAAACAAAAACAGCACATAGGAGCGACAAAATTTGCCGCTCCTATGTGCTGTTAAGTTGTTAATGCTCGCCATTATTATAACATAGACAATCATGTTGATTCAATGACACATTGTTAAAAAAATCACTATTCTGTTACAAAATTGTTTTTAAAGTTGATTTTTCGGGATTAAACCGATAGAAATTGTATTGACTAAACAAGGATGATACGGTATCTTATACCATATATAACTACTATTTAGTTAACTAGTGGAGGTTACGATTATGAAACTTGGTTTTCGAAAACCAAGTTTCAAAAAGAGTTTGAAAGCTCGAACAACGGCAAAGTGGAAAAGGCAAACTAAAAAAGCCGTCATCCCTGGCTATGGTATAAAAGGAACAGGTTACCTCAAAAATCCTAAAAAAGCAGCCTACAATAATGTTTACCATAAAACGACATTTAGTCTTTCTGACATTCTGAAACTTTTTAAATAACATTTACCTTTGAAAATGCTTCTTCTCTTTCCTGAAATTTACTGAATTTTCTCGCAAAATATGCTACAATGTTTGTGTTAGATAAATTATAAAAGGAGATTGTTATGCCATTCGTAAAAATCGATTTATTCGAAGGTCGTACTGAAGAACAAAAAATTGAGCTTGCTCGCGAAGTAACTGAGGTTGTTTCACATGTTGCTAAAGCTCCAAAAGAAGCTATCCACGTTTTCATCAATGATATGCCAGAAGGAACTTACTACCCACATGGCGAAATGAAAAAGAAAAACTAAGTTTTGTTAATTTTAAAACACTTACTGCTTTCTTAGTCATCTCGATTAGGAAAGTTTTTTTACTTTTGAGCTTGATTTTCACGATAGAAAGCGTTATCCTAACTTCATAAAATGATTTTGGAGGTGACGTTTTGCAACTGAGTCATAGCGTGAAGATGATGGGAACGATTATTGATATTGGCATTGATTCTGACACTCCCCATCAGCACATCAAGGAAGTCTGTCATCTTCTAACCGTTTATAAGAATCGCTTTAGCGCCAACGATAACGATTCTGAGCTAATGATTATTAATCATAATGCTGGTATCGCTCCTGTCACTGTTCATCCAGATTTGTTTGAGCTTATCGAACTTGGTAAGACGCATAGTCTTTTACAACCTAGCAATCTTGATATTGCTATTGGTCCTTTGGTGCAAAGCTGGCGCATTGGTTTCGAAGATGCCAAGGTTCCTGACAAGGAAAACATTCAGAAAGCTATTGCACTCGCAAACCCAGAACACATCATTTTAAATGCAGCTGAAAAAAGTGTATTTCTTAATCGCAAGGGCATGAAAATTGATCTTGGTGCGTTAGCCAAGGGGTACATTGCCGATAAAATTATGGATTATCTGAAAACTAAAAATGTCAGCTCTGCTATGATTAATCTTGGTGGCAATGTCCTCGTTTATGGTGATAATCCCAAGCGTGAAAATGGTATTTGGCATATTGGTATCCAACATCCCCAAAAACAGCGTGGCAACAATCTCGGCATTTTAACACTCAAAGACAAATCCGTTGTGACTTCAGGCATTTATGAACGCTATCTACAAGTTGGCGATAAGGATTATCATCATATTTTTGACCGACATACGGGTTATCCTATTGAGACTGACATGGCGAGTTTAACCATTGTTTCAGACTTATCTGTTAATTGTGAAATATGGACAACACGTCTGTTTGGTCTGCCGATTAAGCAAGCTTTTGAGACTATTCAAAGCACTCCAAATATCGAAGGAATTATCATTACCAAAGATAATCGCTTTGCAGTCACCAGCGGTCTTAAACAAGATTTTCAATTACTCTATTCATAAGATACAAAAAACATTTCCAAGGTTATTCCTTAGAAATGCTTTTTTAGTTTATTTTGTTTCTTCTGTTTTTGTTTTACCGTTTAAAATCAAGTTAAGAACAACAGCAAACAAAGTTGCGATAACAATACCATTTGTCAAAAACATTTGAAGTGTGCTTGGTAGTCTATCAAAAAGATTTGTTCCGTCAAAACCAACACCGCAAGCAATTGACACCGCTGCAATGATAAAATTGTGTTCGTTATGTTGAAAATCGACTTGATTGAGCATTTGCATCCCTTGAAGAGCTACCATACCGAAAAGAACAATCATAGCGCCACCAAGAACTGGACTAGGAATCATTTGTGCCATAGCACCGAATTTTGGAAGAAGTCCAAGGATAACAAGGAACAAGGCTGTGTAGTAGATTGGACGGCGTGTTTTGATACCAGAAATACGAACCAAACCAACGTTTTGTGAGAATCCTGTATATGGGAATGTATTGAAAATACCACCGAGTAAAACAGCAGCACCTTCTGCACGGTAACCGTTGCGAAGTCGTTTACTGTCAAGTTTTTCGCCAGTCAAATCTGAAAGCGCAAGGTAAACACCAGTTGATTCAACCATTGAAACAGTTGCGATGATACACATCATCACAATTGAGGTGATTTCAAACTTTGGTGCACCAAAGTAGAATGGTTGTGGAATGTGAACAAGCGGTGCTTCAGTAACAACTGACGTGTCAACCAAGCCCATGAAAGCTGCAATAATTGTCCCTCCAATCAAGCCAATCAAAATCGCAATGGATTTGATAAAGCCTTTTGCAAAAACATTAACCGCAAGCACGATAGCAATTGTTATCAATGCTAAAATCATTGATTGAGCCGTTGGAGAATCAGCATTGTCTCCCATGTTTCCAATCGCAACAGGAATCAATGTTAAACCGATTGTTGTGATAACTGACCCTGTCACAACTGGTGGAAAGAAATCGGCAATTTTTGAAAAAATCCCAGAAATCAAAATAACGTAAATTCCTGACACAATCAAAGCACCGAACATATAACCTGAACCTTGTTTAGCACCAATGATTGAAAGTGGAGCAACTGATTGGAAGGCACAGCCAAGAACAACTGGAAGCCCAACACCAAAGTGCTTACGCATTTGAAGTTGTAAGAATGTTGCAACTCCACACATGAAAATGTCTGTTGAGATAAGGTAAGTCAACTGTTCAGCTGAATAATTAAGCGCACCAGCAATCATAATTGGTACTAAAATTGACCCAGCATACATAGCAAGCAAGTGTTGCAAACCAAGAATGGCTGCTTGTGAATGTTTTTGTTCGTTCATTTCCATTTTACGCATCTGCCTCCATAAAGACAACTTGTCCATCTTTAAATTCTTTAATACGTGCTAACGATGTTACAGGGACACCAGTTTCTTCTAATAATTGGCGACCAGTTTGGAATGATTTTTCAATGACAATCCCAATGCCAGCAACTTTCGCTCCTGCTTGACCAATGATTTCCAAAAGCCCTTTAGCAGCTTGACCATTTGCCAAGAAATCATCAACAATGAGAACTGTATCGTCCTCTGACAAGAATTTACTTGCGATTGACACGGTGCTAGTCACACGTTTTGTAAACGAATAAACTTCTGCGGTTAAAATACCTTCAGTCATCGTGATATTTTTCGCTTTTTTAGCAAAAATCATCGGAATGTTCATCGCTTGCGCTGTATAGAGGGCTGGAGCAATACCTGATGCTTCGATAGTAACAACCTTAGTAATACCAGCATCTTTGTAGGCATCAGCAAAAACTTTGCCGATTTCCTGCATTAATTCATAGTCAACTTGGTGAGTTAGAAAACTATCTACTTTTAAGATGTCCTCACCTAACACATTCCCATCATTTAAGATGCGATTTTCCAATAATTTCATGGATTCTCCTTCTGAAAATTTTTAAAATTGAATTGGCTAAAAATAATAACTTATGATGAAACGTGATTAGGCATAAGGACACATATAAAAACAAACAAGAGATGTTTACACATATGGTAAACACCTCTTGTTACTCGGTCATATTTTCACAACTATATGCAAAAACATCTCAACTTCATTGAGCAAAGACTTATTGTTAGACATTACGGTGTCTTGTAGAGACGCTACGCCCATTCGTAGCATAAATAAGTTTTATTAAATTTTAACCATCACTAACTAATGACACGTCTATTGTATCATTTTCAATGGTTATATGGCAAGATGACATTGGTCCTATTATTAAAAGATGTAATTTTCTGAAGACACAGTCATTAAAATGCTGCTGGGCGAAAAACACCATAAATATTATAAGAAGCTAAGGCTAATAATCCTAAAAGCGGTTGAATAAGCGCTATTACAATCAAGACAATATAAACTGTTATGATATTTAGCGTTACACGATAAGGATAAGGTGCATTTGGTCATTAATCTCACTCAAGAAATGATAAAGTAATCGATAAGACATGGTCCACAATATGCTCAGTACAATAAAGGTCACCAAAGGTTGGGCGTGATCAGGATAATCACCAATCCATGAAGCTAGAAATGGGATAAATGACTGAATCAATAACCACACACCATTAACCCAAAAGACCCTGCGGTCAATCACTTCAATTGATTTAAATAAATTATGATGATTATACCAAACACCTAATAACAAGGTAAACGATGATATGTAAGCAATGTAAGCTTGCCACCTTGTCAGAGCTCAAGGAACTGCTGTTCGTTCTAAGGAAGAGATACTAGCCGAGACAGATGCCACTTTAAATAAAGCATTCTCAGAGTTTTATCATTAACGGCTCTATAATTTCTGTAGTGGGTAAATCCACTGTAGAGATTATGGAGCCTTTTTTAGTGTAGAAAAAAAGTCCCATATGACCTATAATGAAAAGCGACTAAACTCATATTAGAAAGGGTTCATATGGAACAACTAAATCTTATCACAAATTTTCTCAGAATTAAAGACAAAAATATCACTATCACTGATGAATATAATATGGGGACTCACTTAGAACTCCACGGTCACTTGGACTACACAGCCCCTAAATGCCCAAAATGCAAGGGACAAATGGCTAAGTACGACTACCAGAAAACTTCTAAAATCCCCTACCTAGAAACTGCTGGCTACCCTTTGCTTATCCGTCTTCGAAAGCGTCGTTTCAAGTGTAAAGATTGCGGAAAAATGGCGGTAGCTGAAACTCCTCTTGTCAAGAAAAACCACCAAATCTCTGTCGCTGTTAACCAGAAGATCGCTCAATTACTCATCGAAAATCAAGCAATGCAACAGATTGCACACAGGCTATCTATCTCAACATCGTCAGTTATGAGAAAGCTCAATGAGTTCAAGTTTGAAACGGATTGGAATACCCTACCCGAGGTGATGAGCTGGGACGAGTATGCCTTCAAGAAGGGGAAAATGAGCTTCATCGCTCAAGATTTCGACTCCCTAAATGTCATCGCCATTCTCGACGGAAGAACCCAAGCAACCATCCGAAACCACTTTCTACGCTATCCTAGAAAGGTTAGAAATCGGGTCAAAGTGATTACCATGGATATGTTTAGTCCCTATTATCAACTTGCTAAACAGCTTTTTCCGAATGCAAAAATTGTACTCGATCGCTTTCATATCGTGCAACACCTTAGTCGTGCTATGAACCGTGTCCGTATTCAAATTATGAATCAATTCGACAGAAAATCCCAGGAATACCGAGCCTTGAAACGTTACTGGAAATTGATACAACAAGATAGCCGTAAACTCAGCGATAAACGATTTTATCGTCCTATGTTTCGAATGCATTTGACTAACAAGGAAATCCTAGAAAAACTCCTATCCTACTCAGATGAACTACGACAGCACTATGAACTCTATCAGCTTCTCTTATATCATTTCCAAGAGAAAAACTCAGATCATTTCTTTGACCTCATCGAACAGGAAATAGCCACTGTTAATCCTATTTTCCAGACGGTATTTAAGACATTTTTAAAGGATAAGGACAAGGTTTTAAACGCCATGGAATTGCCTTATTCCAACGCCAAACTGGAAGCTACCAATAATCTCATCAAAGTCATTAAGAGAAATGCCTTTGGTTTCAGGAACTTTGAAAACTTTAAAAAACGGATTTTGATTGCTTTGAACATAAAGAAAGAGAGAGCGAAGTTCGTCCTCTCTAGGTGTTAGCTTTTCATCTACCCACTACAGTTGACAAAGAGCCTCATTAACATACAAAGAAAGCCACTCAAAAAAAGAGCGGCTTTTATATATTTCAAACTTAAATCGAATCACCATTCCAAATGGAATTTTTAACGATGACGTAATCAACACGTGTTAAGCTGTGTAAATCACGTCCACCAGCGTAGGAAATCGCACTTTGAAGGTCTTCTTGCATTTCAACCAGAGTATCTTTCAAATGCCCTTTAACTGGTAATAAAATTTTCTTTCCTTCGATGTTTTTATGTTCACCTTTTTGGTATTCAGAAGCTGAACCGTAATATTCTTTATACTGCTCACCATCTACTTCTACCAATTTTCCTGGGCTTTCCAAATGCCCTGCAAATAATGAACCAATCATAACCATTGTTGCACCAAAGCGGATTGACTTGGCAATATCGCCGTGCGTACGAATTCCACCGTCAGCAATAATCGGCTTACGAGCAGCTTTGGCACACCAACGAAGCGCAGCTAATTGCCACCCACCCGTCCCAAAGCCAGTTTTTACTTTAGTGATACAGACTTTCCCTGGACCAATCCCAACTTTCGTAGCATCAGCGCCAGCATTTTCCAACTCACGAACAGCCTCTGGCGTTCCAACATTACCAGCAATAACAAAGGTTTTAGGCAATTCTTTTTTGATGTGTTGAATCATGTTAATCACACTATCAGAATGTCCATGGGCAATGTCAATTGTGATAAATTCAGGCGCATCATCTTTTAAACTTGTGACGAAATCGTACTCATAGTCTTTAACACCTACTGAAATAGACGCAATTAACCCTTGCTCGTGCATACGCTCAACAAATGGTTTACGAGCCTCTTCATCAAAACGGTGCATAATGTAAAAATACCCATTCTTAGCCAAATATTCTGCAATGTTTTCATCAATAATGGTCTGCATATTGGCAGGAATAACAGGCAATTTAAAGGTATAATCGCCAAGTGTCACTTGCGTGTCAGCTTCCGAACGACTACTGATGATACATTTGTTTGGAATCAGTTGGATATCTTCGTAATCAAAGACAGGCATTTCGTTATACATATCAGCTTCTCCATAGTTTCTGCTACCGCAACTCCAATTTGTCAAAAATGTCTTAACTAAAAAAGAAAGTTACTTTTTGATAGTAGGGTTTGCCTAATAGTTAGAAACTCTTTCATTAAAAAATGACCTTCCTATAACTCTCCTACGTCTGAAAATAGCAAAGCATCGCTAGGTAAAAACTTACCTTTCCATTATTATTTTACACTACCGTTCGTTTTATGTCAATTATTTTATTTTTTATTTTTAAAAATGTTCGTTTTTAACATATGTTTTTTTATATTTAAAGCGTGACAAAATGATTTAAGTTTTGTTTCAGTTTTCTTTTAGTTGAAATTAAGACAAGTTGTCTATGCTTCTTTCATATCAAAATTTCAAAGGAGAGTTTTATATAAACTTTATTAAGCGAGCTTGGCTTGCGACAAAAGCAAAGAAAGGACGTACAGCACTACTAATTTTAGTAACTAGTGCTATTTTAATTTTCGTTTTAGCTGGATTGACCATTAAAAATGCTGCCGATTCAGCTGTCGAATCAGCCAAAAGTGAAGCTGACGCAACAGTCACCTTATCTGTTAATCGGGAAGCGATGATGAAAGCTTTCAATCCTGACAGCGACAGCAGTTCTGATGATTCTAGTGACGATGGTTCAGCAACTACTTCTGTTGACCTTGCGACAGCCGAGTCTATCGCTGAAAAAGACGGCGTAGCTTCTTATCTCTTTACCACAACAACGACAGCAACAGCTGGTGATGATATTTCTGCTATTTCGACATCATCTTTAACTTCTTCAGATGATTCAGATTCAAGCAGCGATGATTCATCTGATAGCGATCAACCCTCTGGTCGTGGCGGTATGGAAATGACATCTGGTGACTTTACCATTACAGGTGTCAACAGCACTGATTACGTGAGTGACTTTACATCGGGCACAAGTGAAATCACTGACGGTGTTGGTATCACGTCTGATACTGCGGATAATTCTGCGGTGATTTCTTCAGATTTAGCTGACGCTAATGACCTTAGTGTCGGAGATACCTTTACCGTAACAACAACCGTAGACGATACTGAAACAAGTTATGCATTGACTGTCGTTGGTATCTATGAGAATTCATCAACAGCTACTACAGCTTAAATGATGTCTAATGCTTCAAATCCTCAGAACAATATCTACACCAATCTAACAACAGCAGATACAATGAAGGGTGAAACAGACACACTTGATTCAGCTGTTTATACTCTCTCAAATCCAGAAGATATGGACGATTTCGTTGACGAAGTAGAATCTGAAATCGATACTGATTCTTACTCTGTCACTTCAAGTGATGAAATCTACGAACAAATGCTTTCACCACTTAACAATATTTCATCAATCGCTCAAAACATCGTTATCTTGGTAGCAATCGCTGGCGCTGTTATCTTGACACTTATTGTTATCCTTAGCATTCGCGAACGTCGTTATGAAATTGGTGTTCTGATGAGCCTCGGTGAAAATCGCGTTAAGATTATCGGTCAATTCTTTATGGAACTCTTCATGGTAACGGTAGTATCACTTATTATTGCTTCATTTGCTGATAATTTTGTGGAAAATGCGCTCGGTAATCAGCTCTTGTCATCATCAACTTCTACCGAACAAACGACCCAAACTTCAGGACAAAATGGCAGAGGTCCTGGTCAAGATACTAATTCTTCTGACAGCAACAATAGTGATTCTGGTCAAAAATCTGGTGCCCCTGGTGGCGGCATGGGTAATATGGTATCAATGGCAACCTCTTCAACTCAAGAAATCGATAACCTTGATATCAAATTAACAGGAACTGATGTCGCAAAACTTGGTGGAATTGCACTTCTGATTTCATTTGTTTCAACAATTCTTGCAAGTATTGGCATTATCCGCATGAAACCTAAGGATATCTTATCATCTAACTAGAAAGGACTAAGAAATGCCTTTACGAACACATAATATCGGTTATTGCTACACCAACAATCCTGACGATTATCTTTTTAAGAACGTTAATCTAACCTTTGAAAAAGGGAAAGTTTACTCTATTCTTGGTCAGTCAGGAATCGGAAAAACAACTTTCCTTTCTCTACTAGCTGGCTTAGATAGCCCCAAAGCTGGTAAAATTTATTTGGAAGATAATGATATCAATAAATCTGGTTTGACCAATTATCGTAAACACTCTGTTTCAACGATTTTCCAAGCTTATAATTTAATGACCTACATTACTACTCGTCAAAAAGTTCAAACGGCGCTAGAAATCTCTAACAAACCCGTGGACAATGCCAAAATCGAAGAACTTTTTGAACTCGTTGGTATTCCTAAAGAAATGATTGACAAGCCAGTTCTTCAACTTTCTGGTGGGCAACAACAGCGTGTTGCTATCGTTCGTGCTTTAGCAACGGAACATGATTTAATTATCGCTGACGAACCGACAGGAAACTTAGACGAAGAAACAACATAAGACATTGTCAATATCTTCAAAGATATTGCACGTAAGCAAAATAAAACCATTATTATCGTCACTCACGAAACAGCTGTCGCTCAAGAAACAGACGTCACGTTTGAACTCAAGAAAAAACAATTTACAGAGGTTTAAAAATAATAACAGAATGCACTCAACTTCTTTGCTGAGTGCATTTTCATTATCGTAAAATTTATCAATCTGACAAATCTTGTCCATTTGTGGCAATGACTTTCTTGTACCAGAAGAAGGAATCTTTGCGGTAACGTTTGAGACTACCTACTTCTTCATCTGTACGATCAACGTAAATAAAGCCATAACATTTACGGATACCTTCGTGTGTTGAGATGAGGTCGATTGCTGACCATGGATTGTAACCAAGCATATCAACACCGTCAGAAATAGCCAATTGGATTTGTGCAATGTGTTGGCGAAGGTATTCGATACGGTAGTTATCGTGAATTTTGCCGTCTTCTGTCAAAGTATCATAGGCTCCAAGACCATTTTCAGTGACTAAAAGTGGTAAACGGTAACGGCTGTACATTTCGCGAACAGTTGCACGAAAACCAACAGGGTCAATTTCCCAACCAAATTCTGTTTTCACAAGATTTGGATTGTCAACGCTCTTCGCAAAGCCTGGGAAAGTTTGATTTGATTGTTGGTCGCCATTAGCGCCTGCGACTTCACTACCGTCAGAAGCTTCAACAGTCGTTGTATTGTAATAGTTAAAGCCAATAAAATCAGGCTTAGCTGCTTTCATGATAGCACGGTCCTCATCAGTAATTGTTGGCAAAGCATCATTTTCTTCTAAATATGCCCAAGCTAGGTTATTATATTCACCGAAAACATAAGCATCTAAATAAAGCCAATTACGAAGCGCATTGAAGTTTTGAGCAGCAATAACATCTTCTGGTTTTGATGACGCTGGGTAAACCAAAGAAATATTTGGTGCTGGACCAATTTTAGCATCAGGAAGTATTTCATGGCAAAATTGCATTGCTTTAGCTTGCGCAACCAGTTGGTGATGATTTTGTTGGTAAATCTCTTTAGTGAGATTAGTTGTTCCTTCTGGCACATGAAGCGTACCGATAACTGGACCAACCAATGTTAGCATATTTTGTTCATTGATTGTTAGCCAATATTTAACACGGTCACCGAAATTTTCAAACAAGACACGCGCATATTCAGCGAACCAATCAACAGAATCATGTGTTGACCAAGAACCACGTTCATCAAGCGCCGCTGGCATATCAAAGTGGAACATTGTGACGATTGGTTCAATGTCATATTTCAAACATTCGTCAATCAAATTATTGTAGAATTCAATCCCTTTTGGATTAACCTCGCCTGTTCCATTCGGCTAAACACGTGTCCAAGAAATGGAGAAGCGATATGATTTGAAACCCATTTCTGCCATTAGGGCAATATCTTCTTTATAATGATGATAATGGTCAACTGAAACTGACAAATCAGCTGTTCCTTCAGGAATTTCTTTCACGTCTTGGCATGACGGACCTTTGCCGTCCTCTAAAGCAGCCCCTTCAACTTGATAAGCTGACGTTGAAGCTCCCCACAAAAAATGTTCTGGAAATGGTTTTAAATTTTTGTGTAACATAAAAATCTCCTCACTAATGATTTTTCAATAATATTATATCGTTAAAATCAAACAAAAACTAATGATATAAAACGCATTCCTTGTACTATCATACGATTAATTACTTTTAATAGGCAAAAATATTACAAAGATGAAAAGACACGCTCCAATTGCCACGTTTTGCCAATCAGCTTAATGATATTTCCAATCAACAAAGCGCCAATGATTGTTCCCTCGCGAATGCCAGCAAATTCATGCAAACAAAGAAAGCCGATAACCAGAGAAAAAATGGCTTGTGAGAAATCTGTTAGCAATTTTATCGCGCCAAATTCTTTCTTGGTCACAACAGCAATTGCTCGACTAAAACCGTCAGCAGGAAGTACGGCAACATTAACCACCACTTCAAAATAAGCCCCAAATGCAATAATAAGACAGCCAATCAGCAGCGAAATTAATTTCACACCATAGTTTTCGGGGTTAAAAAAAGTCAGTAACCACGTCGAAAAATCAATGACGTAGCCAAAAAGAAAACTAATCGGAATTTGCAGCACAGTATCCACAAAATGGCTTTGCTTTCTTAGAATAAGAACTTATGCCAAAATCAAAATCATACTAACCATAATGGTAAACTTGCCAAGTGTGATTTTAGAAAATATCAGCGAGAGTGTGGCAATCGGCGTTGTTCCCAAGGCTGCTTTTCTAATAAAAGTGACGCCAAATCCATTACACAATAAGCCAAGAAAAAATAAAAAGTAACGATAACATTTGTTTTTCAATTTATCCTCAAAAATTATGAAATTATCAAAGAAGTTGTATATTATCCAAAGAGAAAGAGAGAAAAACTCTCTCAACTGCTAACAATCATCAATATTTTTTCAATTCTACGAAGAAACTCTAACAACAACTTCTTTTCATCATCAGAATAATCACTAAGAATTGTCTCACCTACCGTGGTACCACGTTGTTTTAAGGTGGTACAAATCTCTTGCCCATAACTCGTCAAAGAAATACTCGTTGAACGTCTATCTTTCTTAGAAATAACCGACTCTAAAATCGTTTTATCTTTCAATTTATCAACTAATTTCCGAGCTGCTTGGTGGGAAACTTTCAAATGGATCGCAAGGTCTTTAATGCTCTTTCCGCCATTATCAGCATAAAATAATATGGTTTCTGACTGAGCTGGTGTTAGGCGACTTTTCTCCAAATCACCAATCCGAATGTTTTTTAAAACATTGCCTGCTTTTAAAACTAGCCTTTCAATCGTAAAATCAATAGCAGTCATTTTCTCTCCTTAATTATACAACCTATTGTATATTATTTTGTAAATCTAATTAGCAAATGTCAAGTCGACCAAACTAAAAAGACCGATTTATGTTCAAATACGATCTTTCTATCTAAGCAATATCTGTTAAATTAATCCCAATTTTTCAAAGACATTATAAAGTCCGTCTTCTTCAACGTCATCGGTTACCATGTCTGCCATAGCAAGGATTTCTGAACCGCCATTTCCCATTGAGACACCAATTCACAATATTCTAGCATGGGAATATCAACCTTGGCATCACCAAAAGCAATGGTATCCTTTTTATCAGCTTGCAAGTGCTCCAAAAGAACATCAATTGCGTGTGCTTTGGTAATATCCTTAACACCAAGGTCACCAAACAACGCCGTTTCTCCACGACCACCCCATGTTCCAGTTTTTAAATGTGGAAAAGTTTTGGCTGAATCCAAATGGTCTTGGTAAGAATTAAGAATAAAGCTGACCTTATTCAAATCATCACGATACAATTCACCGCCATAAATCAAGCCATGAAGGGCATCTTCTACTTCCATATGTTCAACTTTTGCCGCAGTTCTACCTTTAGAAAGCGCATATTGGCGCATTACTGGGCGGGCAACTTCTTTGAAATTTTTCGAAGCAAACAGACCATTATTTGATTCTAAGTAAAATTCCAACCCATGTTCGTGTAGCCAGTCAACAATAGCTTTGGCATCCTCTTTTGAAATCAACTGGTGCATGATCACCTGACCGTTATGTTCAACATAAGAACCGTTGCCACCAATCATGCCGTCAAGACCAATATCCCATAGCTCAGGCTGCATTTCTGCACGACTACGTCCCGTGCAAACAAAGACATAATGTCCATTTTGACGCGCTTGTTGAATTGCTTTGACAGCAGACTCTGGCACGCGATTATGATAATCCACTAATGTTCCATCGACGTCTAAAAAAATAATCTTACTCATCGTTTTCCTCCAACCTATCTTTGTTATCTATTATAAACAGTTTGTTAGCAAGAAGATAGTATGATGTTAGCGTTTTCTGATATTATCCTCTGAATTATCAAGACAATGCATATGCAAGTTCCCTCATAGCAATTTACAAACAGTTTACTTGTGCTTTTCTGATAAAATCGTTATGATTGATAACATGAAAAATATTGAAGCATTACTGGCTCATCTTCCCTACCGAGCTAGTTTTTATGATAACAATTTAAAGCTCATTTATAGCAATAATTGCTCTGATGGTTCATTTTTCCCAGAAAATGAAAGCGAGAAACTTCCTGAATGGATTTGGCAAAGTCTACATCAATCTCTAGAAAAAAGCCTACATTTGCAAATACCGACAGATAGTTTTGATGTCATCTTAATGCAAACTTATCAGTTGATTTTAGATACTTCTGGTCAATCACTTGGTGTCATAACTTACATTCAAGACTTAAAACCACTTCTGTCTAGTTATCTAAAAGAAACTGGTCAAGCTATCGTTGCTTGGTCTGATACCACATCAGGACCTTCTATTGGTAATGATTTATAGGAATAATAAAAAGAGCCATATGGCTCTTTTTATTCTCGGTAAACGGGTTGTGGTCCAAAAGATTGGGAAACAGGCATTATTTCAATGCGGTTGATATTGACATGAGAAGGTTGGCTTGCCACCCAAGAAACGGTGTTAGCAATATCTTCTGGTTTAATAGCATGTGCGCCATCGTAGAGTTTTTCAGCGCGTTCATCGTCGCCTTTGAAACGAACATTTGAAAATTCTGTTCCCTCACAAAGACCTGGTTCAATATTGGTAACACGAATCTTAGTGCCTGCAAGGTCCGCACGCAAGTTCAATGAAAATTGTTTCACGAAAGCTTTTGAAGCTCCGTAAACATTAGCCCCAGGATAAGGAACTGTACCAGCAGTTGACCCAAGATTGATAATCATACCAGTATTACGTTTAACCATATCTGGCAAAATTTGGCGAGTTAAATAAGTCAAACCAACGATATTCGTATTAATCATTGTCAGCCAATCTGAAAAATCTGCTTCGTATGCCTTATCCAAACCAAGCGCTAAGCCTGCATTGTTAACCAGAATGTCAATTTCTCGCCACTCTTTAGGCAAAGAAGCCAAAGCTTCGTCGATAGCTTGTGTTTGTGAGATATCCATTTGAAGAGGGTAAACATTCTGTTGACCTAGTGCTGCTTGTAAGCTCTGCAATTTTTCCAAACGGCGGGCACTAGCAATGACACGATAACCGTCAGATACTAATTTTTCAGCGATAGCTTTACCAAATCCAGCAGAAGCTCCCGTAACTAAAGCAATTTTTGACATATTTCCTCTTTTCTTATTAAGACAAGAAAGTCAGTCGGAAAAACCAACTGAGCTTTGTTAATTTTTATTAATTATCGTTACCATCAATAGCTTGAGCAGCTGTGATGATAGCTAATTTGTAAATATCCTCAGCACTTGAACCACGTGACAAATCATTCACAGGCTTGTTGAGTCCTTGAAGGATTGGACCAATAGCTTCAAACATCCCTAAGCGTTGAGCAATTTTGTAACTAATATTTCCTGATTGAAGGTCTGGGAAGATAAAGACATTTGCTTGTCCTGCAATATCACTATCTGGTGCTTTTACAGCCGCTGTCCCTGGAACAAATGCCGCATCAAATTGCAATTCACCATCCAAAAGAATGTCAGGACGTGTTTCTTTAGCAATCTTAGTTGCTGTTTGTACTTTTTCAACTTGTGGCGCCTTAGCACTTCCTTTCGTTGAAAAACTCAACATTGCAATTTTTGGTTCAATGTCAAAAATTTTAGCCGTATCCGCAGTATTCACAGCAATTTCAGCCAACTCTTGAGCGGTAGGGTCGATATTAATCGCACAGTCAGCAAACACAAGACGTTGTTTTGTTTTTTCACGATTCATCAAGAACACTCCTGAGGTGCGTGAAATGCCAGGTTTCGTTTTAATGATTTGAAGTGCTGGGCGAACCGTATCAGCGGTTGAATGAATGGCACCAGAAACCATTCCGTCAGCCAAGCCAAGTTTGACAAGCATCACACCAAAATAATTGACATCTTGCAACAAACGCTCAGCATCTTCTGGTGTTACTTTTCCCTTACGAATTTCAAGAAATGCTTCTTTCATTTCATCAAATTGATCGTATTCTGCTGGGTTGATAATGACATAATTTTGATCAGCGAAGCCAAATTTCGCAAGCAAAGATCGAACTTCTTTAGCGTCTCCTAAAATAATCGGCTCAATTAATCCCTCGAATTTCAAACGAGCGGCTGCTCGAAGCACGCGTTCGTCATTTCCTTCAGGAAAAACAATTTTGAGGTTTTTACCAATAATTTTTTCCCGTAAGCTACCAAATAAAGATCGAATTCCCATATTTTTAACCTTCTATCTAATTTTGTTGTAGTTCCATGATAACGCTATCAAAATCATCTGTCAAGTTTGTGGTCTGAATTATCTCTTCGTTTGTGTATGGGTTTACAAAGCGAAGGCAATGGCAATGTAAGGCTTGACGTGTAATGCCATAATCCATGCTTCCGCCATACATATCATCTCCCAGCAATGGAAAGCCAAGATGCGAAAAATGCACACGAATCTGGTGGGTACGTCCCGTATGGAGACGAATATCTACCAAAGCTACCTCACCAAAACGCGCCACAACTTCATAGCTCGTGTGGGCGTATTTGCCAGACGGATGCACACAACGTGTGATGATACTATCATCTGAACGAGCAATTGGTGCAATAATCTCACCTTTATCTGCTAATTCACCTTTGCCAGAAACCAAAGCATAATACCGTTTTTCAATGGTTTTATTTTGCAGTTGCTTATCTAATCTAGCATGTGCATAACCATGTTTGGCAAACAGCATCAATCCACTCGTATCCTTATCCAAACGTGTCACAATATGCACCTGTTTATTGGGATAATTTTGCTCTAGATAATAATGTTTCACAAAATTAGCAATCGTATTAGAATGCAAAACACTTGGAATACTAGCATAGCCATGCGGTTTATTTATAATCAAAAAATGTTCATCTTCGTAAGCAATATTAAGATCATGTTTGACAGGAATTAATGTCTCATGTTCTTCTTCGTCAGGAATTTCAATGGAAACAACATCACCAACGTTCAATAAGTAAATGGCATTTTGTTCAACACCATTTACCCATATATTCCCGCCTTTGAACTTAACTTTGGATAATAATCCTTTTGAAACATCGTGACCTTTTAAAAATGTTTTTACTTTTGTCTGTCGGTCAGCAACAAAATCAAATCTCACGACTCCAACTCTCCTATAAAGGCATCTGTTACGCGTTCCCAGAAACTTGTATGGAACGGTGTCGCCACAAAACTAATTTTTTTATTGTCAATGCAATATTCAATTTTAGACACATTTTTGTAATGCATCGTTTTATTATCGATTGAAATCGTGTAAACGCCTTGACGTTTAGGAATAATTTCAATTTTATCTTTTTTAGGAACAATAACTGAAGACCCTAGCGTGCGATAGACACGATTATTCAAACTAGAAATTTCCGCCAGCTGCAAGGCTTCTATTGTCGGATGCAAAATCGCACCACCTAATGATTTATTATAACCTGTACTTCCTGTTGGTGTCGATACAGAAAGACCGTCACCACGGAAACGTTCTAGTTTCACTTTATCAATAACAACATCCGCAACCATCGTTTTTTCAATACGTTTAATGGCCACTTCATTCAACGCACGCGCTTTAACCACACGCCCATCGTCCAAGGTAATTTTTGTCCTCAAAATAGGATAAGAAACCTTACGTCCCTTATCAGCATGCAAATTTTCGATCAATTTTTCAACTTCAAAATCACGATAATCCGTATAGAAACCAAGGTGTCCTGTATGGATTCCGACAAAGCGCGCTTTATCAAGATTTTTTTCATACATGTGAAACGCTGATAACAACATACCATCACCACCGATAGAAATGACAATATCAGGATCTTTCTTAGATAGATAAAATCGCTTGTCCTCCTTGAAGGTCGTAAAAAGTTTTGAAGCAACTCGCCTACTTTGGTATTTTCCGTTTGCCACGATAGCTACTCGTGTCACTTTATCTGTAATATTCGTCTGTGTCATCGCTATTTCCTACACCATCACTTAATTTTCGACTTGCGGGATCAAATAAAAGCTGTGCCTCTCTAATATCCTCACGAATCTTTCTCATTTCTTCATCCAATTCAAGCGCAATTTTCGCTGTCGTTTCAAGGCGTTTCTTGATTTCATCTGGAAATTCACCCTTGTACTTATAATTCAATGAATGCTCAATTGTCGCCCAGAAATTCATGGCTAACGTTCGAATTTGAATCTCAGCCAAGACCGTCTTTTGACCATCTATCGTCTCTACTGGATACTCTACAATAACATGATAAGAACGATAGCCACTTGCTTTCATGTTATTGATATAGTCACGTTCTTGAACAATTGTCATGTCGTGACGGCCACGCAAAAGAGCTAGAACTTCATCAACGTCATCTACGAATTGAACCATGACACGAACACCTGCAATATCTTGCAAATCCTGTGCAATATTTTCAGGTTTAATTCCCCGAAGTTCCATTTTTTCCTTGATACTTTCAACTGATTTTACACGACCAGTTACAAATTCAATCGGAGAATGGCGATTTTGCTTACGAAACTGCTTACGAATACCACGTAGTTTAATTTTCAACTCCCCAACTGTCTGTATGTAAGGATCTAAAAATTTTTCCCAGTCCATCATATTTCCTTCCTAATGGACCTGTCACGAAAGACATGACCAATCCTTGTCAAAAAATTGACTTTTGTATAAAATTAATATAATAAACTAATTATACCATAAATCTAATGGTGAAAAAAAGGAAATTTATTTATGACACACCTTGAAATTGAGTACAAAACCTTACTCACTAAAGACGAATTTAATCGTCTCAATAATCAGTTTTCACACGTAGCACCAGTCACACAGACAAACTACTACTTCGACTCAGAAAACTTTGATATGAAGGCTAACCGTATGTCATTACGTATTAGAACCTTGCCCAACCGTGCAGAAATAACACTAAAAATTCCAAAAGAAGTTGGCAACTTAGAATATAACTATAATTTGAGTGTTGCAGATGCTAAAGAAATCATCAAATCTGGAGAATTTCCAGATGTTGATTTTCTAAACCTTATCGAAGAAAACGGGGTTAAACTCTCAAGTCTTAAAAACTTTGGCAGCCTTACAACAACACGCCGTGAAACCATGACTAAAATTGGTTTAATGGCACTTGATAGCAACCAATACGCCGGTATTAAAGACTACGAACTTGAATTAGAAGTTGAAAATGCCGAACAAGGCAAGAAAGATTTTGACAACTTCTTAGCCGAACACGCTATCGATTTCAAGTACGCTAAAAGTAAAGTTGCTCGATTCAGCGCGACTCTAAAACGAATTTAAGGCGCTTTTCCATGAGAAAGTGCTGAATTATTTCATTTTTTTTGATAGAATATAAGTATTAATTTTAAAGGAGTTTATTTATATCATGGCAGAACATTACGCCGACAAACAATTCAAGCTTTTTTCTCTTTCTTCTAACGTAGAGATTGCACAAAAGATTGCGGACACAGTTGGTGTCCCACTTAGAAAAGCGTCAACACGTAAGTTTTCAGACGGCGAAATCATGATTAACATCGAAGAAACAGTTCGTGGAGATGATATTTACATCATCCAATCTACTAGCTACCCTGTTAATGACAACCTTTGGGAACTTTTGATTATGGTTGATGCTTGTAAACGTGCTAGTGCAAGCACAGTTAACGTGGTTATCCCTTATTTTGGTTACTCACGTCAAGACCGTATCGCTGCATCACGTGAACCAATTACTGCAAAACTTGTTGCTAACATGTTAGTTAAAGCTGGCGTGGATCGTCTATTGACTCTTGACCTTCACGCTGTTCAAGTTCAAGGATTCTTTGATGTTCCAGTTGATAACCTCTTTACTGTTCCACTTTTTGCTAAATACTACTATGAATTAGGACTAAAAGGTGAAGACGTTGTCGTTGTTAGCCCTAAAAACTCTGGTATCAAACGTGCTCGTAGCTTAGCGCAATACCTTGATTCACCAATCGCAATCATCGACTATGCAGAAGATGATTCTCACCGCGAAGAAGGTTATATCATCGGTGAAGTTGCTGGTAAAAAAGCTATCCTTATCGATGACATTTTGAACACAGGTAAAACATTTGCTGAAGCTGCTAAAATCGTAGAACGCGATGGCGCAACAGAAATCTATGCCGTAGCAAGTCACGGTTTGTTTGCTGGCGCTGCTGCCGAAAGCCTTGATACAGCTCCTATTAAAGAAATTTTAGTAACTGACTCTGTCGCTACTAAAGAACGCTTGCCAAAAAATATTAAATATCTTTCAGCAAGCAAATTAATTGCTGACGCGATTATTCGTATCCACGAAAAATCACCACTCAGCCCATTATTCTCATATAACGCTACAAAGGACTAACTAATATATGATATATCTCGATAATGCTGCTACTACCCCTCTCACACCTTCTGTTATTGACGCAATGACAGAAATCATGGTCAATGATTTTGGTAACCCCTCAAGTATTCATGGCATTGGACGTCAAGCCAACCAGCGCCTACGCTCGAACCGCCAAATGATTGCCTCAGCCTTAAAGACTGACCCACGCCGCATTATCTTTACATCTGGTGCAACCGAAAGCAACAATACTGCTATCAAAGGTTACGCCCTTGCTAATCAAGCTAAAGGAAAACACCTCATCACTACTGCTATCGAGCATCATTCCGTGCTTCACACCATGGCATACTTGGAAAAACGCTTTGGTTTTGAAGTGACCTATCTAAAGCCTGAAAATGGTCATATTTCTGCGCAACAAGTTGCGGATGCTTTACGTGATGATACTATTTTGGTCAGCATCATGTTTGCCAATAACGAAACTGGTGATCTTCTTCCTGTTAAAGAAATTGGAGAACTTCTTCAAGACCATAAAGCCGCATTCCATGTCGATGCCGTTCAAGCCGTCGGAAAAATTGATGTCTTTCCTGAAGAAATCAAAGCTGATTTTCTTTCAGCTTCTGCTCATAAATTCCATGGACCAAAAGGTGTCGGTATTCTCTACTCAACACCACAGCATTTTGATAACTTGCTTCATGGTGGCGAGCAAGAAGAGAAACGCCGTGCTAGTACGGAAAATATGATTGGTATTACTGGTTTGACACAAGCTTTGTCTGACGCCGTTGCTCATAAAGATGAAAATTATCAACACGTTCAAGAACTTCGTCAAGCGTTCCTTGATGGCATTTCTAGTTTGGATTATTATATCAATGGGAGCCAACATAAAATGCCTCACGTTCTTAACATCGGTTTTCCAAATCAAAACAACGGCATTCTTTTAGCGCAACTTGATTTAGCAGGTTTTGCCGTTTCAACAGGTTCTGCTTGTACTGCTGGAACAGTCGATCCAAGTCATGTTTTGTCTAGCATTTATGGTGACGATTCTCCACGTTTAACAGAATCTATTCGCATTAGCTTTTCAGAGCTTAATACAATCAGCGAAGTCCAACAACTCGCTAAAAAATTAATAGAAATTCTAGGAAAATCAGATGGCATTTGAAAAAGAAATTACTTTAGAAAATTGTCTCTATAGCTATGCTATTAGCGATAACATCAAAAAATACACGCTTCGTGATACCACATTTTCACAAAATCGTATCGGAAACTACGAATTAACACGCTTGTTGGAAAAAGTGCCTAATTCTGGTGATGGTTTTCCATTGAAAATTACGATTAACAAAGATTTGACAGGTTTTAAACTCAGCATTACTGATAAATCTGGTCTGCGTTTTGTCAATATCTTCAAATCTGAGGACAATAAAATCCTTCAAGAAAAATTTTATTTCTTAATGGATAGTCTTGTGGAACGTGATATTTTCACAAAAAAACGTATTTAATAACCTTTTAAGCGCTAAAAACGACTTAATATCTAACATTTTTTGTTAGTTTAAGTCGTTTTTTTAGCTTATTTCGTTAAATTTGTTTCTATTTTCACAAACTTTTTGATACAATAGTGTTAACAATTAAAAGGGAGATGGTATTGTGATTACTGAGAAATCTATTCCTAAAGCAACAGCTAAACGACTCTCACTTTATTATCGTATTTTCAAGCGATTTAATACAGATAATGTCGAAAAAGTGAGTTCTAAACAAATTGCAGATGCTATGGGAATCGATTCTGCAACCGTACGTCGAGATTTTTCATATTTCGGCGAACTAGGACGTCGAGGATTCGGCTATGATGTCAAAAAATTGATGAATTTCTTTGCTGATATTTTAAATGACCATTCAACGACAAATGTTCTTCTTGTTGGTTGCGGAAATATTGGACGAGCTTTGCTTCACTATCGTTTCCACGATCGTAATAAAATGCAAATTGCTATGGCTTTTGATACTGACGATAATGAGATGGTGGGACATGAAACATCAGATGGCATTCCAATCTATGGTATCTCATCACTAAAAAAACATGCGCAAGAAGCTGGCATTGAAACAGCTATTTTAACTGTTCCAAGTTCAAAAGCTCAAGAAGTTACGGATGTCTTGGTTGATGCTGGTATTCATGGTATTTTGAGCTTCTCTCCTGTTCACCTCAATGTTCCAAAAGGTATCATCGTTCAATACGTTGATTTAACAAGTGAGTTGCAAACCTTACTATATTTCATGAATCAATCCAATCAAAATAAATAGGCTATCAAGTTAGCTTCAAAAACAACATTCTTGATACTTTCCACTAAGTGAAAGTATCTTTTTGTTGCTTACCATTTATATTTTATGAATGACTTTCTTCTGCTGCTTTCTCATTAGCAATTCAAAGTGAACGACATTACAAAACATCTGTTTCTTCTCGGAAGCTGTAATATTGGTATTTTCCAATGACGATATGGTCAAGACAAATAATACCAATATCTTCACAAGCGCGTTTCATTTTTTGGGTAAATTGCAGGTCGTTCTCGCTTGGCTCTGGGGAGCCCGACGGATGATTATGGACAATAATAACTGATGTTGCCATGTTTTTGCATGCATAATAGAGAATTTCACGTGGTTCAGCAATCGAACGGCGAACAGAACCGATAAAAATCGTTCGTTGTTCAATAATTCGATTTTGCGTATCCAGATAAATAGCTACCAAGTGCTCTTGTTTTTGGTCGCTCAATTCTAACATCATTTTACGTGCTAGGCGTTCGCTGCTCATAATGCGTTCTTTTTGGATATATTCAGCCTTGCTAATGCGCTTTGCTAGTTCAATCATTGCTTTGATTTCAATTGATTTAACATAGCCAATACCATTGATTTGTTGCAATTCTTGCAGGGATAGGTGTGGAAAATCAGCTAAGCTATCTAAATTTTTCAAGATTTGATTGGCAACTTCCAAAACTGGGGTTGTTTTTGTTCCTGTTCGTAATAAAATAGATAATAGTTCCTGATTGCTAAGGTGCTCTGCCCCCAAATCTCTCAAGCGTTCTCGTGGCAACATAGCATCTGCTTTCATTTCAATTGCATACATAATAAAAAGTACCTCCACTTATTTATTCGTAAGTCGAGATACTTTTTTAATGATTTTTCTTATTTTTTAAAAGTAATGCGCGGTGCTGATAGTGTTTATAAAGAGCACTGTAACGTCCGCGGTAATCTTTTTTCCATGGCTTATTTCGTCCGCAAAAATGCAAGAAAACCGTATGTTCAATAACCCAATTTAAATTCCATTTGCCAGAACTTCTACTATAATAAAGAACATTATATCGCACATCGTAATTATAAATCTGGTCAGGAATTTGCAAGGTTTGATGACCATATAAGGCATTCAAGATGTCTTGGTCTGGCAACAACAAGAGATAATTATTTTGCTCAATATAATCTAAAATGTCTTGTCGGTGCACCGACTGGCGAATGGCATCCAAGTTCATCAAAAGGACACCAGAATTAAAATACCCTTCTGCCTCAAAATTCCGTAAACGCAGTTTATTAACGAGTTCTGAAATATTGCCATCTGACGTATGGCTAGCAGCGGCATATAGTTTATCCCCTAAATTCAGCTTATATAAGGGAACAACATCATTCAAACACAAAATATCCGCATCAACGTATAAAATCTTGTCCAATTCCTTTGGCAAATATTCATGAGCCAAAAGGCGATAATAAATGGTCTCAGGGTAACGATTTGTCGTCGGAGCATCTTCAAATACTTCCTCACCAATCACAACAGGCGTATAACGGACACCTAGTTTTTGACAGAATTCCGAAATGTCATCATTCTTTTTTAACAATTGCTTTTGTAAAACATAAACTGCTAGGTTATGATTGCTACTATTTTGATAAATCGAATATAGCGTGACCATAAATTGCGAAACATAGCCATCATCGATTGAAAAGAGTAAATTGATTGTATCCATATTACCTCAGTTATCTAAGTTTGCTTGTTGGCGCTTAGCAACGTTGTCTTTAATGATTTGATAAAGACTTGCTGCCAAAGGTACAGCTACTAACATTCCAAGGATACCCCATAAAGCACCACCGATTGTGATTGCCATTAAGACCCACATACCTGATAATCCAATTGAACCACCAACGACACGCGGATAAATGACATTCCCTTCAAATTGTTGTAAAACAATCAAGTAAGCTAAAAAGAGAAACGCTTGTGAAACAGATTGTGTAGCAATTAAGATAAAACCAATGGTCGCTCCGATATAAGCACCAATAACAGGAATTAATGCCGTAAATGCAACCAAAATACCTATTGTTGCCGCATAGGGGAAACTAAACAGAAACATTCCTGCTGCTGTCAAGCTCCCCAAAATCATCGCTTCTAGCGTTTGACCAACAAAGAAACCGTGAAAACGTTGGTGCAAAATATCTAGGACATAGTGAACTTTTTCGGCGTATTTGCCAAGATAGGTATCAATCAAAAGATTAAACTGACGCCCCAATTGTTCTTTGCTTGCCAAAACATAAATTGAAAAGACCAAGCTAACAAAGACATTTAAAACAGTTGAAGCAATCGTACTAACCGACGTCAAAACCCCTGTTAAAACGGACAGCACTTGGTTTAAAATTTGCTGACTATACTTTGAAAAGGTTGAGTTAATATCAGATGAATTTCCAAAATAATCAAGTAATTCTTTGATAGCCTTATTATCACTAACTTCTTTAATAAAATTAGCAACGCCGGTCGTATCAATCTTCAGCAAAGAATTGATACTTGAAATCAAATCAGGCAGGACAATCGAAAAAAGCCAGCTAATCAATAAAATAAAGGTCAAGTATGCCAAAATCATCGAAATCGCACGTTTGGCTTTCAAGAGTATTCTATTTTTAATAACGCGCGTGTAGAGCATCTCATATAAGCTCATGACAATGTTGACAATATAGGCAATTCCAGCACCAATTAAAAAGGGGAAGCTTGCCTTATAAATCGTTCCGACAATTGATGCACCATTACTCCAATAAGCTTGGATAGCATAACAAAGGACAAAGGCAAGTACAACATAATAGACTTGTTTTTTCTCGAATTTCATAACAGCTCCTAATTTTCAGTTGCTTTCATTATATCATATCAAAATTTATCGAAAAAACGAAATATCTACTTCTTTTAACCTGCTTTTTGCTATTCCTCGCTAACAATACCATTTATCATAAATTTGCCCACTAATGGGGTCAATGATTCTAATTAAATCATAAGTGTCATCCGTGATACTGTAATGAAAAATGCAATTCAGGGTGATTTTCTAATTTTAAAGCACTAAAAAAGCTCATAATTGCACCTGAATGGCTAACTGCTAAAATCGTTGCGTCATCGTCTGATTGCGACACTAGACGAAAAACAGTATCACTAACCCGTTCTCTTACCTGCGTTTCACTTTCACCGTCATATTTTAGGTAGAAATCACCATGCCCCTTTTGATTGGGTTCACGATTCGGGTGTAAATACTCTGGCTTTCCTTCCATTCGACCAAAATTAAATTCTTTCAAACCTTTGAGCCGTGTATAATCTGCACGTCCGCTCACAATTTCTAAAGTATCAGAACAACGTTCTGTTGTCGAACAATAAAGCTCATCAAAAGTAATGTGATGAGTATGAAAATAATTACGCGCTGCTTGAGCTTTCTGCTTGCCATTTGTCGTCAAGGGAGAATCACACCAGCCTTGAATTAACCCAAGTTGATTAAACAAGGTTTCTCCATGACGCATTAAGTAGAGTGTCTTACTCATTCTCTTTCCTTTCAAAAATATACTCTTTTTCTATTGGATTATAGATTGATTGCACCATAATATCCTTACCGTCATAAGTCATTTTGAAAATGGCACAGTTTGCCAGACGTTTCTTAGGAACTAGCGGATTCAGCGTAGCATGGCGGTAAAACTGGGTTATGGCCGCACCATGACTGACAAATAAGAGCTGGTCTTCATCACTACTTTGCTCTAAAACCTCACGAATGGTTTTAGCTATTCGTTCATAAACTTGAACATTGGATTCACCACCATAATCCATAAAATAATCACGGTAACCTAAACCATCTTCACGGTGTAATGGCGGGTTGAGGTATTCTTGGTGTGCTTCGTAAGAACCAAAATCCATTTCTTTTAGTCCTTTCAAACGAATATAATTCGTGCGCTCCGTTGCTAATTCAGCAGTATCACAAGCACGTTCCTGCGTCGAAGAATAGACACGTGTAAACGTAATGCCCTCTTCTTTAAAATGTTGTCTAGCAGACTTTGCTTGCTCAATTCCCAGTTCAGTCAAGGGAGAATCACAAGCTCCTTGGATACGTCCTTGAAGATTAAAGCGCGTTTGACCATGTCGCATTACATAAAAAGTTTTAACCATTTTTAATCCCTTTCAAATGAATATGTCTTAAATGCCTTGGTTGGTAAAATCAGTTTTTGCAACTCTAACTGTTCTTGATAATATTGGAACTCACAAATAGCACAATTTGAAAAGCCAACTTCCTCTGGAAATTGAATACCGAGCTGCAGACAAATACCCCACATCGTTGATCCATGGCTAACCATTAAAATATTATCAGCATGATCATCGTTTGCCAGCACTTCAAGAATACTGTCCAAAGCCCACTTACCAACAGTTACAATGTCTTCGCCACCAAAAGGCACCAACAAATCTTCAAACGAATTAGCACTTGTTCTAAATTTAGGCAAAAAAAAATTCAGGCTGAGCTTCAAACTCACCAAGGTTCATCTCTTTGATGCCTTTTAATTGGGTGATTTGTGATTGACCAGATGCTAATTTAGCAGTATCTGTCGCTCGTTCTTACGTTGAAGAATAAACACTATCAAACCAAATGCTATTTTCATTAAAATAATCTTTGGCAAGAAGAGCTTGCTGAATACCTAAAACTGTTAGAGGCGAATCGCAAGCTCCCAGCACCCGCCCTTGTGTATTAAATAAAGTCTCGCCATGGCGCATCAAATACAATTTTGTTGCCATTTATATCATTTTCCTTCCTAGCAAATAAACTCAGCTGAAAAAGCCCAACTGAGTTTATTATCATTAATCGTTTAAAATATTAGCACCACGTGTTGCAATCAAATCTTTATAAAAGAAAAATGAATCTTTACGTGAGCGGTCAAAGCTACCGTTTCCTTGGCCGTCAGCATCAACGTAAACAAAACCATAGCGTTTTGACATTTCAGAAGTTGACGCTGAAACAAGGTCTGTACAACCCCACCAAGTGTATCCCATCAAATCAACACCGTCCTCAATGGCTTCATACATTTGTTTGACGTGTGATTGGAGATAATCAATACGGTATTGGTCGTGAATCGAACCGTCTTCTTCTACTGTATCAAGAGCACCTAGACCATTTTCAACAACCATAAGTGGTACTTGGTAACGGTCATAAAGATTGTTAAGCGTAATGCGGAGTCCTACAGGGTCAATTTGCCAACCCCAGTCAGAAGCTTCAAGATATGGATTTGGTTCACTTAGGATAAGATTTCCTGCTATCTGGTCACCAGTTTTTTGCTTACGAGCAATTGAACTCATATAATATGAGAATGACATGAAGTCAACAGGATATTTTTCAAGAATTTCAAGGTCACCGTCTACGATTTCTAATTCGATATTATTTTCTTTAAAGAAACGTTTGGAATATGCTGGGTATTTTCCGCGAACTTGAACATCAGAGAAGAATAGATTTTCATGGTTTTTTTGATTTCTTCCATGACGTCTTCTGGATTGCAGGTCGCAGGATAGGCTTGCATACGCGCTAACATACACCCAATCTTGAAATCAGGATTAATCTCGTGACCGATTCTTGTTGCCAAACTTGATGCTATAAACTGATTATGAGCTGCTTGATACATATCTTGTAGGTCTAATTTGCCATCATCAAACAAGAGCCCACCTGGTAAGTAACCAGTCATACCAATAATATTGATTTCATTAAATGTCAACCAATATTTGACCTTATTGTAACGATTAAAGACAGTTTCAGCATAACGAACAAAAAAATCAATCACTTTACGATTTTTCCAGCCACCGTATTCTGTTACCAAGTGGATTGGAAATTCATAGTGAGATAAAGTAACCAGTGGCTCGATGCCGTATTTATTAAGCTCATCAAAAACCATATCATAAAAAGCTAACCCAGCTTCATTCGGTATCGCATCATCACCATTTGGAAAAATACGTGACCATGCAATAGAAAGACGAAAAGTCTTGAAGCCCATTTCGGCATAAAGGGCAATATCTTCTTTATAACGATGATAAAAATCAGAGCCCCAACGTTTTTGGATAAAGCCCTTCTTTATCATTCAAAGCTGCATCCAATTTAGCACGAGTCATTGGTGAATTAAATTCACTTCCCATTGATTTGCGTTCTTCTGGAGCAACGGCACGCGCTGTATCCGATGTCGCTGGACCACGTCTGTCAACATTCCAAGCGCCTTCAAATTGATTGGCAGCTGTTGCACCGCCCCACAAAAATCCTTCTGGAAATTGTTTTGTCATATATAGTCACCTCATACATTGATTTACTCTTGTATTATAACCAGAAATATAGGCGTTTTCTATTACTATGTTCATGAAATATGATACTATACCACTATTATTGCGATAATTCACTAAAAAAATGTACTTTTAGCCTATGATAACTGAATTTATTGGGTAAATAGGAAGTCTTTTTCATTTGTTCAACTTTTTGATGATTATGTTCTGATAAAGATTTGTAAAATCCCTTAACCAAGCCTTTTCTATCCTTTATTGATATAGACTTTTCAGATGACAATTTGACAAACGGCATTTCTCTCTATATAATAAATAAGTTGAAATTATTCTATTTTTTCTGAAAATACGAAAAATAGATAAAGACTAGTACTCATTTAGTGGTTAATAGTTAAAAAATTAGTTTTATCTTTTAACCAGTGATTTAAGTGCTATGATTATTAGGAGTTTTTACTTATGTATGATTTTCTATCGTCTTTGGACAGCCTTGTCTGGGGACCGCCACTCCTTGTTCTTCTTGTCGGAACGGGGATTTACCTTTCTACTCGTTTAGGTCTGTTGCAGGTTTTCCGACTTCCAAAAGCCTTGAAACTCATCTTTTCAGCTGAGGCTAAAGGTCAAGGAGACATTTCAAGCTTTGCGGCTCTTGCAACAGCTCTCGCAGCAACCATCGGAACTGGGAATATCGTAGGAGTCGCAACTGCCATTAAGTTAGGTGGACCTGGTGCGTTATTTTGGATGTGGATGGCTGCTTTCTTCGGTATGGCAACCAAATATGCCGAAGGTGTTCTTGCCATTAAATACCGTACCAGAGATGCCAACGGAGACATCGCAGGCGGACCAATGCACTACATCGTAAACGGAATGGGCAAACATTGGAAACCACTCGCTATTGCTTTTTCTATCTTTGGTGTTATGGTGGCACTTTTTGGTTCTGGGACATTTACACAAGTTAATTCTATTACAGATTCTCTTAACAATACCGTTGGTTGGTCACCTAAAGTAATCAGTCTTGTTTTAGCTGTGCTAGTTAGTATTATCATCTTTGGTGGTATTCAATCTATCTCTAAGGTAGCTGAAAAAATTGTTCCTTTCATGGCAATTATTTACATCTTAGCAACCCTTACAATCCTAGCCTTCCATTTTGACTATATTATTCCAGGTTTAGGATTAGTTTTACATTCAGCATTTACTGGAAAAGCCGCTACGGGTGGTTTTGCTGGTGCAACAGTTGTCACAGCTGTTCAAGCAGGGATTGCACGTGGTATCTTCTCTAATGAATCTGGACTTGGTTCTGCACCTATTGCCGCCGCTGCTGCTAAAACGGAAGAGCCTGTTGAACAAGGGCTTGTCTCTATGACAGGAACATTTATTGATACCATTATTATTTGTACTTTAACAGGTCTTTCTATTATCGTTACTGGTGACTGGTCAAGCAATTTGAATGGGGCAACGCTCACGCAATCAGCATTTTCATCTGTCTTTGGAAACTTCGGTGTTTATACCTTAACTATTAGCTTGATCTTATTTGCCTTCACAACGATTCTTGGTTGGTGCTACTATGGGGAACGTTGTTTTGAGTTCTTATTTGGTGTTAAAGCTATCCCGGTTTATCGTATTGTCTTTATTGCTATGGTTGCTTTGGGTGGCTACATCAGTCTAGAAATAATTTGGGTTATCGCAGATATTGTTAACGGGCTTATGGCAATTCCAAACTTGATTGCCTTACTAGCACTTTCACCAATTATTATTAAAGAAACAAAACATTATTTTGATAATCATTGATTAAAAATCTGGAATGAATTCCAGATTTTTAATTTGCTATCGTCGCTAAAGGGTTGATTTTATCATATTTTCTTTGTGATAAGCTTAAACTGAAAGTTCTAAAATGAAGCTAGCCACTTGAGCGTATCAAAAAACATCTCAGAGAGATATAATTGTAATCACCACAACAACAATTAGAAAGCCTCCGAGATGCAAAACTATTATACACCAAAAGGGAAACATTTAACACTAGCTGACCGTAGAAATATAGAACGTTGGCTTCATGAAGGACTCTCACATCTTGAAATCGCTAGAAGATTAGCCAAAGCTTCTCAAACCATTCACAACGAAGTCAAGCGTGGTCAAGTCAGACAACCAGTTCGTAAAGGAAAATTTGAAGTGAGTTACTCAGCTGACTTTGCACAAGATACTTATGATAATAATCGTAAACGTTCTGTGAAGCGGTTTTCTCTAACTAAAGAGCTCAGAGAAAATATTGTCCACTACATCAAACAGAAATACTCTCCTGAAATGATAGTCAAAACAAAGGGTATTAATGTCTCTATCTCAACCATTTATTATTGGATTCATCATGGACAACTAGGCCTAACCAGAGCAGATATGCTTTATCCTCGTAAGGCGCCCCCTAAGAAAAAACAAGTCAGCCCCAATTTTGAACTTGCTGGAAAGTCTATTGAGGAGCGACCAGAGAGTATTAATAATCGTAAGAAGCTAGGGGATTTTGAGATTGATACTGTTATTCAAACACGGGCTAAAAACGAGTGCTTATTGACTCTGACTGACAGGAAGAGTCGCTATCAAATCATTCGGCTTATTCCTGACAAGTCGTCTACTTTAGTTAATCAGGCCTTGAAAGCTATTCTAAAAAACTATCAGATTAACTCTATCACAGCAGATAACGGGACAGAATTCAGTCGCTTAGCGGATGTCTTTGACCCTAAACATATTTATTATGCTCATCCCTATTCTTCTTGGGAAACAGGAAGCAATGAGAACCATAACAGGCTGATTCGTCGTTGGTTACCGAAAGGAAGAAAAAATGCGACTCCACAACAAGTCGCAGTCATTGAAAATTGGATTAATAACTATCCAAAGAAAATTCTAGATTACAAATCTCCTAAAGAGTTTTTACAAACTGGCTAACTTGGACTTGAAATTTAGCGCCAAGCTTAAACTAATGGTATAATAGAGAGTAATATTTATTTTAACGATTATTGATTTTATGATATAACTATCGTTTTCAAAGGAGTTATTGCTTATGCCAACACCAGCTGAGAATCTTCGGTTAGCTAAGCGTGGTCCAATAGTAAGCATCATTGCCTATCTTACGATTTCAGCCGCCAAGCTAATTGCAGGTTACACGCTTAATTCATCATCACTTATTGCCGATGGTTTTAACAACTTGTCTGATATTTTGGGAAATGTCGCTCTGCTAATCGGGCTTCATTTAGCCAGTAAGCCAGCGGATGCCGAACACCGTTTTGGGCATTGGAAAATTGAAGATTTAGCGAGTTTGATTACATCCTTTATCATGTTTATCGTTGGTTTCCAAGTGCTGTCTCAAACAATTCAGAAAATTATTTCTGGAAGCCGCACAGCCATTGACCCAGAGGGAGCTATCGTCGGTGTTATTTCAGCCATTATTATGTATGGTGTTTATGTTCACAATAAACGTCTATCGCAAAAAGTGAAATCAAGTGCTCTGGTTGCTGCGGCAAAGGATAATTATTCTGATGCGGTCACTTCTATTGGTACGTCTGTTGCTATTGTTGCCGCTTCTTTCAATCTTGTTATCATTGATAGACTTGCTGCTATTATCATTACCTATTTTATCTTGAAAACAGCTTATGACATTTTTATGGAAAGCGCCTTTAGCTTATCAGATGGATTTGATGAAAAAGAGCTTAAAAAATACAAGGAAACCATTTTAAAAATTCCTAAAGTAACTGCTGTTAAATCTCAACGTGGGCGTTCATATGGAAGCAATATTTACCTTGATATTGTCGTCGAAATGAATCCAGACCTTTCTGTTTATGAAAGTCATGAGATTACCGAACAGATTGAAACATTGCTCAGTCAGGAATTTTCGGTGTACGATACCGACGTTCACGTTGAACCTGCTGCTATTCCCGAAGATGAAATTTGGGAAAATGTTTATAAAAAACTTTATAGAGACGAAAAAATCATTCTTTCTAAAATTCCAGACTACGAAGACCTACTAGCTGATAATTTTACACTTATTGATGATGACGGAAAAACTTATTCAAAAGAGGAAATGATTTCCCGTAAAAAACATTACATGAGCAATTTTGATAATTTTCAAATGACATCAATCAGCCAAAAAACAAAACTCATCACTTACACTCTTGGTCATAAATCACACACTAGCATTTGGCGTCGTAAAGAAGAATGGCATCTTATTTTCCACCAGATTACCCCAATTAGCGATAACTCTAATATTGAAGCAAAAGACTAAACAAGAAATCTATCAAAATCATAATAAACAAAAACTCTGAGGCTAACCTCAGAGTTTTACTATTTTCGTTTAGTTTTTAACGTCGTCTGTTGCGACATCTTCACCAAACCATTTGTTTGAAATTTCTTGGAATGTACCATCTTGATACAATTTCTTAAAAGCTTGATTGATTTTCTTAACAAGTGTTTTATCGGCTTTACGAGCACCAACGGCAAAGTCTTCACCGTCAAATTCACTTGAAATGATATTGTAGTTATCAAGTTCGCCTTCTTGTTCAAGGTAGTAATTAGCATAAACTTTATCAATCAACAAACCGTCAATACGGTCATTTTTCAAATCGATAAGTGCTTGTGTGAAAGTTTCGTATTGTGTTGCATCGCCACCAGAAACAATGTCCTTCAACACTTCTGGATTTGATGTGAACGCATCGTAACCAGATGACCCTGACTGTGCACCAAGCACTTTATCTTTCATATCAGCAAAGCTTGTAATGCCTGATGATTTTTTAGTTACCAAGACTTGCTCGTTAACCATGTATGGTTTTGTGAAGAGGACTTTTTCTGCACGCTCATCTGTGATTGAATAACCGTTCCAAATCAAATCAATGGTTCCGTTATTCAACTCGGTTTCTTTCATATCCCAGTTAATTGATTGCCATTTGACGGTAATACCATATTCTTTAAAGACGGCATTTGCCAAATCAATATCAAAACCGACATTGCTTCCGTCCTCATCCTCGTACCCCATAGGAACAAATGTATTGTCAAAGCCGATAATAATTTCACCATTTTTAACGTAAGTGTCCCATTGGTCAGCGCTAGTAGCTTTTTTAGATGATGAAGAACTACAAGCTGCCAAAGTTAGTGTTGATACAAGCGCCAAAGCGCCCACAAGAACTTTTTTGAATTTCATAAACTCACCTAGTAAGACTTTCTTTATTTTGGATTAATTTTTAAAATATGATCTGAAATGCTTTCTGCAAACTGTAAATCGTGGGTAACAACGATTTGAGTCATGCCAGCTTCGCGATTTTGTAAAATCAACTTTTCAACTTCTTGACGTAATTCTGGGTCAAGTGCTGATGTTGGCTCATCATAACCAATAATTTGTGGATCAATCATCATAGCACGCGCCAAAGCCACACGTTGTTTTTGACCACCTGACAACGAATACGGATAAGCGTCAGCGTGTTCACCAAGACCAAGGCGCTGAAGCAAGGTAACCGCTTTTTCTTTAGCGGATTCTTTTGTCATGCCCATTGTTTTTACAGGTGATAAGGTCAAATTATCTAAAACAGATAAATGAGGGAAAAGTTGAAAATCTTGGAAAACAAAACCAAGTAAATTAAGCGTCTCTAAATGGTCTATAGGAACAACTTCGCCATTGTAAATGATTTCCCCAGAATCAATTTTTTCAAGTCCTGCAAGCATACGTAGCAAGGTTGTCTTTCCGCCACCTGAAGGACCAACGAGAGATAAAATTTTGCCATCTTCAATCGTCAAATTAAAATGATCAAAAATCTTCTTTTGACCAAATTGTTTGGAAATATTTTTTAATTCTAACATCTGGTCACCTCTTATTTATAGTAATTAAATTTTTTCTCAGTTTGTTTTGAAATCAGTGTCACCACACCAATCATTAATAGGTAAATTGCTCCAGCAACAAACATCGGTGCTAATGTGGCGTCACGATTGGCTGCAGTTTTACTTGCAAGCAACAAATCACCCACACCAAGAACGTAAACCAATGATGAATCTTTAACAAGATTAATAATTTCATTGAAAACACTTGGTAAAACAATCTTGAACACTTGCGGTAAGATAATATAATGAATCGTTTGAAGTTGATTTAGTTTTAAAACCTTAGCTGCTTCGTATTGCCCTTTAGGAATGGCTGCAATACCTCCGCGGAAAATTTCTGCAAAATAAGCTGCGTAATTCAACGTGAACGCTAAAATAGCTGCTGGCAAGCGATCCATTACAACACCAACACTCGGCAACACGTAGTAGAAGAAAATTAATTGTAATAGCAATGGTGTTCCACGCATAATCCAAACATATAACGTCAACAACCATTGTAATGGTTTGAATTTAATCTGCATCAAAAAAGCCAAGACAGCACCAAACGGTATTGACAAAACAATAACAATACAGAAAACCTGCAAAGTTACCTTAGCGCCATCTAACAAGCTTGGCAGAACTTGTAAAATATATGACATGTGATCTCCTAAATAGAATTTGCTTCTATTATACCAAAATTTCAGACGGTTTGAATATATCTGAGAATATTTTTACATAAAAAGTATAAAAATAACAGACATTTGCTGACTAGTTTCTGCTTAAAAATTTTTCCAAAAATCGTCATCAAACTAAAAAACTAGACATCTCGCCTAGCTTTCAATCATTACAATTTTTTAACAAACTCTGATTTTAATTTCATTGCGCCAAAACCATCAATTTTACAATCAATGTTGTGGTCACCTTCAACAAGACGAATGTTTTTCACACGAGTTCCTTGTTTAAGGTCTTTTGGTGCACCTTTTACTTTTAGATTTTTCACGATAGTAACACTATCTCCGTCAGCAAGACGTGTACCGTTGCTATCAAGAACAACCAAACCTTCTTCAACTGAATCGCTTGGATTCCATTCATAAGCGCACTCTGGGCAAACTAGTAATAAACCATCTTCGTAAACATACTCAGAGTTACATTGTGGACAATTTGGTAAAGACATCATTTCTCCTTATCAAAAATAGCTATAACTTTTATTTTCGATTTCAAAAAGTTACATAACCCATTTTACCCTAGAAATCGCTATTGGACAAGAGATTATTCAACAGTAACCGACTTTGCGAGGTTAGAAATCGATATAAAAAGGAGGCAAAATGCCTCCAAACAAAAATTTATCCTCTAAAATCGTCGTTATAGATTTTCGGTGCTATCAACAATCTCTGAAATCAAGTCTTGGTCTGTTAAACCTGTCACATCAGCAACCACTTCTGGTAATGGTTTTGTCGCCAAAAATTCTTGCAATTGAACACTTTGTTCATCGTTTGAATCGTTGTAATTAAAAACAAAAGCAATTGTCTTAAGGAGATTTTGATAAGATAACTGACGTTCTTTTAATTCACGAATTGGACGAATAAAGCCTTCATCATAACCAAGTTTGAGAATTGGTGTTCTGTCTATTCTATTAACATCATCAACGATAAAAGGATTTTCAAACCGACTGATAATAATTTCATGATAATCAATCAATGTCGGCACAGTTTCGACAAATAATTTTGGATTATCGATATTCTGATAGGCAAAACGACTGAGAAGCATTTGACTGGCAAGCAAATATTTTTGAAAATCATACTGCGGTGTCCGAATGATTTGTTCACGAACTCTCACTTCTCGATGTACCTGCACATTTTGAAGGTATTCTTGTAACGGTAATAATTCTTTTGCATCTGGATAAATTGAAATCATCTTGATGTCATCATTGTGTAAAACCTTGGTTGATAAAACGCTGTCGTAGTATTCCTTGTCCTTAGCATCATACTGAGAACTTGCTTTGACTTGAATTGTTTCAACAAAAGGCGCAATGGTCTTCATCCTTGTCACTAACAATTCCGTAGCTAATGGGCGTTCATCAGTTAACAACAACAGCGAAATAGGGAAAATATCTGGCTCTATAATTTCTGTAGTGGGTAAATCCACTGTAGAGATTATGGAGCCTTTTTTAGTGTAGAAAAAAAGTCCCATATGACCTATAATGAAAAGCGACTAAACTCATATTAGAAAGGGTTCATATGGAACAACTAAATCTTATCACAAATTTTCTCAGAATTAAAGACAAAAATATCACTATCACTGATGAATATAATATGGGGACTCACTTAGAACTCCACGGTCACTTGGACTACACAGCCCCTAAATGCCCAAAATGCAAGGGACAAATGGCTAAGTACGACTACCAGAAAACTTCTAAAATCCCCTACCTAGAAACTGCTGGCTACCCTTTGCTTATCCGTCTTCGAAAGCGTCGTTTCAAGTGTAAAGATTGCGGAAAAATGGCGGTAGCTGAAACTCCTCTTGTCAAGAAGAATCATCAAATACCAGCTATTGTCAACCACAAAATTGCCCAAAAACTGATTGAGAAGCTATCTATGACAACCATTGCGGAAAGCTTAGCAGTATCCACCTCTACGGTCATTCGTAAACTAAAAGAATTTCTGTTCAAGACAGACCTGAACTGTCTTCCAACCAATATGAGCTGGGATGAATATAGCTTCAAGAAGGGAAAAATGAGCTTCATCGCTCAGGATTTTGACTCGCTTACTATCTTAGCTATTCTAGATGGACGGACTCAAGCAACCATTCGTAATCACTTCCTCCGCTATTCCAGACAGGTTAGAAACCGCGTCAAAGTCATCACTATGGACATGTTTAGCCCCTACTACGATATCGCTAAAAAGCTATTCCCAAACGCTAAAATCGTCCTCGATCGCTTTCATATCGTCCAACACCTTAGTCGTGCTATGAACCGTGTCCGTATTCAAATTATGAATCAATTCGACAGAAAATCGCAGGAATACCGAGCCTTGAAACGTTACTGGAAATTGATACAACAAGATAGCCGTAAACTCAGCGATAAACGATTTTATCGCCCTATGTTTCGAATGCATTTGACTAACAAGGAAATACTCGAAAAACTCCTGTCTTTCTCCGAGGAGCTACGACAACACTATGAACTCTATCAGCTTCTCTTATTTCATTTCCAAGAGAAGAACTCAGACCATTTCTTTGACCTCATCGAACAGGAAATAGCCATCGTTAATCCTATTTTCCAGACGGTATTGAAGACATTTCTAAAGGATAAAGACAAGGTTGTAAACGCCATGGATTTACCTTATTCTAACGCCAAACTGGAAGCTACCAACAACCTCATCAAAGTCATTAAACGCAATGCCTTTGGTTTTCGCAACTTTGAAAACTTTAAATTAAGAATTCTCATCGCTTTGAATATAAAAATGGAGAGAACCAACTTAGTCCTCTCCAGGTTATGACTTTTCATCAACCCACTACAGTTGACAAAGAGCCCATAAGAAAAGCGAGTTTTACTAAGAAACCCGCTCTTTTATTATCCAACTTTTGTAATATTGGTTGCTTGAAGACCACGTTGGCCTTGCTCCACTTCAAAATTCACTTTTTGACCATCTTCCAAAGATTTGAAACCATTAGACTGAATTTCAGAAAAGTGTGCAAATACATCTGGTCCACTTTCTTGTGAAATAAAACCAAATCCTTTTTCTGCATTAAACCATTTGACTGTACCTTGTACCATTTTTGTTACCTCTTTTTATTTATTTGTAAAACGAATCAAGAGGAAAAACAAAAGATGAAACTGATACTTAAACTCTAAACTTATTTACATTGTCTATTTTAACAGGATAATCATCATTTGTCAACAATAAAAGTTGATTATTTGATAAACTTCATCATTTCACTTCCACGGATTATAAAATCTCCCCTGATTTGCAATAAAGAGGGTAATGGTAATGCCTATGAGGAAGAAAATGATAATTAAGACGATGTAATCCATTTGTTTCAGAGGCTGGTAGGTGTACCAGGTTCTCTTTTTATTTTTTCCAAAGCGCCGTAATTCCATCGCAGTTGATATGGTATCAATTCGTTCCAAAGAACTGAAAATCAATGGGATTACAAGTGATAAATTCCCTTTTATCCGACCCACTAATCTCCCTTTTTTAGACAACTCTAGACCCCGTGCCTCTTGTGACATCCGAATCGTATAAAATTCTTCTTGGATATCTGGAATATACCGCATAGTCAGATTTACTGCATAAGCGACTTTATATGAAACCCCAATTTTATTCAAACTTGATGCAAACTGACTGGGATGAGTGGTCATTAAAAAAATCAAGGCAACAGGAACAGTACAAAAATATTTCAATAACAAATTGAGCAGATAAAATAGTTGTTGGCTCGTAATAGAATAAGTCCCAATCCCCGACCACAAAACGGTCTCTGCTCCATATAAAGTCACACCATAAGTTGGGGCAAATAGATACACCATCAATGCGTTCAGCAAGGCAAATACTGTTGTAAACAAGAGAACAAAGGAAACATCCCGATAACGAATGCCCGATAATTTAAACAGGCTGACGGAAAACACGGCAATGCATAAAATAAGACGAGTATCGTAGGTAACCATCGCAACGACGGAAAAAGCTAGAAAGAACAATAATTTACTGACTGCTGAAAGACTGTAGATAAAACCTTGTCCATTACGATAACCAATTAATGACTGGCGATTCATCAGTTCCTCCTCTCTTCTTGCATATAACACATCGTCAACTCTAAAGGATTCACTCTAAGACGTTCTGCCAAATGGAATATAGAGGTTTCTTTCAAACTGGCCTGTTCTATCACAGCAACATCTGATAATATTTCTGCCGGACTAGCATCTTCAATAATCTGCCCATCCACCACTACAACTGCTCTATCTGAATAATCCAGCATGAGTTGCATATCATGGGTAATCATGACAATGGTATGCCCTTTAGCATTTAATTGATCCAAAAAATCCATCATTTCTCGATAATGTCGCTGATCCTGCCCGGCTGTCGGCTCATCCAGTAGAATGATTTCCGGATTGAGAACCAAGATAGAAGCAATCGTCACCCTTTTTTTCTGACCATAGGAAAGTGCCGATATAGGCCATTTACGGAAAGGGTATAAGCCACAAACTTCTAATATATTGAGAACGCGCTGTTCAACTACTTCCTCATCTACTCCTCGCAAACGGAGGCCAAGTGCCACCTCATCAAAAATCATATTTTGACTTATCATCTGGTTAGGATTTTGAAGAACATATCCAATACGCTCCGCACGCTCTTTAATAGAATCATCCTGAATAGATCGACCTTTCCAAAGAAGTTCTCCCTCTGGCCGAATAAAGCCACAGAGTGCCTTGGCTAAGGTAGATTTGCCAGCACCATTCTTTCCGACAATTGCCAACCGCTCACCCTTATGAATGGTAAGGTTAATATCTTTTAACACCTGCTTCTCTGGATAGGAAAAATGTAGATGGTTTGTTTCTAATAATACTTCCTCTGACTCACTTTCAAAATGCAAAGCTGGTAGTTGACCAACAGTCAAGGATGCTACATCAACCTCCCATACTGAAGCAAGATGCTCTGCGTCTTCAATTGGATAACCCAACGCTCGAAGAGTAGAAATATAGAGAGGTTCACGTATCCCATTTTCTTGTAACAAGGAAGTCTTCAATAATTGATCTGGGTTTCCGTTAAATAAAATTTGACCATCATTTATCAATACCACCCGATCCACATGACAGTACAAGACATCTTCTAAACGATGTTCAATAATAATCGTTGTGGTGCCTTCTTGTCGATGCAGTCGGTCAATCAAATCAATCGTATCCTGACCTGATTTAGGATCCAAATTAGCAAGTGGTTCATCAAACAATAAAATAGGGCTCTCATCTATTAACACTCCAGCTAAACTGACACATTGCTTTTGACCTCCAGATAAATCTTGTGGCCGATGGGCCAATAAGTCTGTAAGTGACAATTTTTCTGCCCACTCCCCTATTTTTTGATGCATGATCTGTTGACTTTCCATATCATTTTCTAGGGCAAAGGCAAGATCTTCTGCAACCGACAAACCAACAAACTGTCCATCTGTATCTTGAAGTACTGTTGATACTAGTAAAGATTTATCATAAACTGATAAATCAAAAGCCTCCTGACCATCCAAAATCAGGCTCCCACTGTGTTCTCCCTTATAAATGTTGGGAATAATGCCATTGAGACACTGCCCTAACGTTGACTTTCCGGAGCCAGAAGGTCCAATGATTAAGACTTTCTCCCCTTGATAAATGGATAGTCGAATATCCTTTAAAGTTGGCTCCTGCTGTTCCTGATATTTAAATGTAAAATCTTTAAATTCAATGATTTTTTTCATAGAACCATTATAACGTAAATTGGCTTTAAAAAAAAAGGAAGAATCACTAGATTCCACCTTTGTGAAGATGTTCTGTCAATATTTCTCAATCAGAAATGTCATTTATAATAAAAATTGCACTGATTTCTCAATGCAATTTATTTTTTAAGCATTTACAGGCGCCAAACTCTCCCCGATTGCTTCCAATCGTTCTGCCCATTCCTGTCGTGTCAAACCATTTTCAACAATGTAGCGGTTACGCTCATGAGCACGACATTCAGCTGAACAGCCACGAACATACTTGTGTTCATTCTCTTCCGATGTCAAAATACGACGGTTACAGAATGGATTGCCACAGTTAACATAGCGCTCACATGGTGTGCCATCGAACCAGTCCTTACCAGCGACAACTGGGTTAACATGGTTAACATCGACCGCGATACGCTCGTCAAAGACGTACATCTTACCATCCCACAATTCGCCACGAACTTCTGGGTCTTTACCATAAGTTGCGATACCACCGTGAAGCTGACCGACATTCTTGTACCCTTCACGAACCATCCAGCCCGAGAATTTCTCACAGCGAACACCACCAGTACAGTATACAACTACGCGCTTATCCATGAATTTCTCTTTGTTATCACGGACCCATTGTGGCAATTCACGGAAGTTGCGGATGTCTGGGCGGATCGCACCACGGAAATGCCCAAGGTCGTACTCGTAGTCATTACGCGTATCCAAAACAACTGTATCTTCATCCAAGAGAGCTTCTTTGAACTCTTTTGGTGACAAGTAGGCACCTGTTGTTACAAGTGGATCTATATCGTTGTCAAAGCCGTTGTCTTCCAAACCAAGGTGAACAATTTCTTTTTTATAACGAACAAACATTTTCTTGAAAGCTTGCTCATTTTCTTCGTCAATCTTAAACCACAAATCGCTGAACAATGGGTTTGCATGAACGTAGTCCATGTATTTTTGTGTTGTTTCATAATCACCAGAAACAGCACCGTTGATTCCCTCATCGGCAATCAAGATACGTCCTTTGAGTCCGATAGACTTACAGAAAGCCAGATGCTCAGCAGCATAGGCTTCCGCATTTTCAATTGGGACATATTTATAATAAAGTAATACACGAATGTCTTTTGACATAATTTCTCCTTCTCAATCTTTGCAATAGATGATAAAACTCTGTCATTTCTAATAAATGACTCTCTAAGATTATATCGTGTACCAGTCAATATTACAAAAATCTGAACTGAAACCTGTTTTGATACAACAAAAAACTATATTGATATTTCACAACGAAAAAATGAACTGTTTTGTAACAGCTCATCCTATTTTATTAGTCTTTTGATAGGCTACCAGATTTTACTTGTGTTCTCGCATACACAATCAATAAAATCGTACCTGCAATAGCAACAGTAACACTATTTGCAATGCCCGCAACTAAACCTTGTACAAAAACTTTATTAGCAGGTTCGCTATAAATAACGATGTCTAGTACTGGAGCAATGATACCCCAAGAAACAATGTTTGCCACAATCTGGAAGACATTGAACACAAGGATGTCTTTGCCTTCAAAAATTCCTTCTTGGATACGAAGACGACTTTTTGCTACACCCACAACAAGCCCAAATATACCTGAAGCTAAAATCCAAGACCACCATGGACCGTACTGAATAGAGTCTTTAAGAGCATGACCAATAAATCCAACAAAGAATCCAACAACAGGACCAAAAAGAATGGATAGAAGAGCCTGAACAGCATATTGAAGCTGGATGCTCGTATTTGGTACAAAGGTTGGAATATTGATTACCAAGCCAATTACAACAAAAAGAGCAGCACCAATACCAGTTGCAACAACAGTTTTAATCGAATTATTTTTCATTATAAGTCTCCTTGTAAAATAAAGTAATCAATTGACAAGACGTCTAATTTCAATATGCCAGTTCTGACCGACACCTACATTATAAGCTTTGGCGAACGATCCTTGATTAATTGCAAGTCCAACACGATAAAGTGAGTTGATATAGAGCAAGGGTTGACCTATGCGCACATCCGCAAATGATTTTCCATATGTTACCTGATTCTGGTAGACAAGCATATCATTATTGTAAATCGTTACCTCGAAGCGATCTCCAAATTCTGGTAAAAGAGTATAAAACTCTTCACGAGTGACTGATGTCCAAAGAGATCCAAATCTAACATCAAGAATATCAATAGCACCTTTGACAAAATCAGAGCCGACTTCTGTTTCTACAGTTGGGATCTCGACAATATGTTCCACACTAAGTTCTGGTCCAACTTCTTCAAAACTAATATGCCCTGACGCTAATTTCGCACCCGTATAAGCATAAACATCTCGTCCATGGAACGTATAAGAATGCTCGGTATTCGCACGACGATTAGCGACTTCTGAGATTTCCCTAACAGCTTTTATCCCAACATGTTTCTTAATAAAAGATAGGGTTCCATTATCTGGTGTGACAATATACTGATTTTTATTAGTTAGGGCAACAACGCTTTTTCTCTTGGAGCCCACACCTGGATCAACAACCGAAACAAAAGTTGTTCCCTCCGGCCAGTATTCCACTGTCTGGAAGAGACGATATGAGCCCTCAAAAATATTGTAGGGGGTAATATAGTGCGTCAGATTGTGAACAACAAGATCTCTTGATTCTTGAAGTGCTACACCAATCATAGCTGATACCGCACCATCAACTAATCCAAAATCTGATTGTAAAACAAGTAAGTTATTTGACATTCTTCCTCCTTATATTACTACCGTTCTATCATAACAGAAAACCCATAACCGTTCAAATAGATATTTTTAAAGACCTGTTATAGTCTATCTTTATATCAAATACCTAATTCTATCAATTTTTCTCAAATTCACAAAGAATACTGCCTACCGTCAGTTCCAATCTACAACCTTCTAATAAAGGGCTCTATAATTTCTGTAGTGGGTAACTCCACTGTGGAAATTATGGAGCCTTTTTGAGTATATACAAAAAGTCCCATATGACCTATAATGAAAAGCGACGAAACCATCATTAGAAAGACTCATATGGAACAACTAAATCTTATCACAAATTTTCTCAGAATTAAAGACCCTAATATCACTATCTTGGATTATGTAGACGCTGGAACACATGAAGAAGTCTTCGCTAAACTGGATTATCCAGCTCCTAAATGCCACAGCTGTCATGGTCAGATGGCTAAATATTACCTCCAGAAAGAATCTAAAATCCCTTATCTAGAATGTGCTGGATATAAGACATTGATTCGGTTAAGGAAACGTCGTTTCCGCTGTCAGAATTGCAGGAAAATAGCTGTCACAGAAACTTCCCTAGTCAAGAAGAATCATCAAATCTCTGTCGCTGTTAACCAGAAAATCGCCCAATTACTCATTGAGAATCAAGCAATGAAACATATTGCACACAGGCTATCAATTTCAACATCGTCAGTTATGAGAAAGCTCAATGAGTTCAAGTTTGAAACGGATTGGAATATCCTACCTGAGGTGATGAGCTGGGACGAGTATGCCTTCAAGAAGGGGAAAATGAGCTTCATCGCTCAAGATTTCGACTCCCTAAATGTCATCGCCATTCTCGACGGAAGAACCCAAGCAACCATCCGAAACCACTTTCTACGCTATCCTAGAAAGGTTAGAAATCGGGTCAAAGTGATTACCATGGATATGTTTAGTCCATACTACAAATTGGCTAGCCCCTTCGCTCTTCTATTTCTGAGCTCAGGCTGAAACAGTCTATTCCCAGACTGTTTCACTCCCCAATGCAAAAATTGTACTCGATCGCTTTCATATCGTGCAACACCTTAGTCGTGCTATGAACCGTGTCCGTATTCAAATTATGAATCAATTCGACAGAAAATCGCAGGAATACCGAGCCTTGAAACGTTACTGGAAATTGATACAACAAGATAGCCGTAAACTCAGCGATAAACGATTTTATCGTCCTATGTTTCGATTGCATTTGACTAACAAGGAAATCCTAGAAAAACTCCTGTCTTTCTCCGAGGAACTACGACAACACTATGAACTCTATCAGCTTCTCTTATTTCATTTCCAAGAGAAAAACTCAGATCATTTCTTTGACCTCATCGAACAGGAAATAGCCACTGTTAATCCTATTTTCCAGACGGTATTTAAGACATTTTTAAAGGATAAGGACAAGGTTTTAAACGCCATGGAATTGCCTTATTCCAACGCCAAACTGGAAGCTACCAATAATCTCATCAAAGTCATTAAGAGAAATGCCTTTGGTTTCAGGAACTTTGAAAACTTTAAAAAACGGATTTTGATTGCTTTGAGCATAAAGAAAGAGAGAGCGAAGTTCGTCCTCTCTAGGTGTTAGCTTTTCATCTACCCACTACAGTTGACAAAGAGCCAAATATCTGGGCTACGATGTAAACTAGAAACAAAATGCAAAGTGATTAACTCGTACTCTCGCTCACTTTGTAGGTAAGCTGGAAAAATTTCTTTAACTAATAGGCTCACTACGCGATGAAGGTACTCGTTGCTATGAAGCGTCTGGTGAGCAATTAAAGTACTATTTGATTCCTCAAAAATCAGCGGAACAGCTAAATTTAAACGAATATGGTTAAATAGAAATTTAAATAAAACCTGATCTTTAGCAAAATTGATTTTAGTATAACGAGCAACTTTATCAATGAGATTTGAGACATTATAGAAGAATTCACTGTCAAAATTTTCGTTAAATAGAGGTGTTTCTTGACGTTTGACTGCTAACTCATCCACCATCTCAGCATAGTAAAGAATTTCTTTTAAGCTATAAAATTGCCCACTCATGTGTGAAAAATCAGCAAAAACTTTCTGCGAGAATTCAAGTGATACTTTCGTAACAGGTGTTGACCTCAACTCAACTTGCCCCCAATTTGTCAAAGCTAGTAAAATAATAAAAAATTGAGTCAACTTCGCATCAAATTCAGGAAGTTCTTTTTGATAACGTTGAAAAACTTCAGTCGCTTGTTTCAATTGTTCAGAAGTAACAATGGTAAAGTGATTGTAGTCATGTTTCTAAAAATTTGGCAGACTGATATTATTCGTTAGCAATATTGCCAAAACTCTCCACTTATTGTGAGTTGGACTACTCAAAAAATAGCCTTTTTTTCTCTCTAAGATTAAATCAAAATCTTTTAGGCGTTTTTCAATATCTGCAATATCTTGGATAATCGTGACATTGCTAACCGCAAATTGTTCTTGTAAATCATCATTTGTGACTTCTTCATCACTAATCAAAAGCCGATAAGTAATCAAATTAAGACGTTCATTGCGTGTATAGACAACTTGCGTTGTAAAGTCAGAAAGATTTTCCAAATTTCCCAATAATTGATACTTGTTCTCTTCTTTGACAATGTCAACATCTAGTGTCGCTAGACTATCTGTTAAGTCAACAATTGTACGATAAACCGTACGTTTTGACACCTTTAAAATATCTGAAATATTATCAATTGAAAGCTTTCCAAATTCTAAGAAAGCTTTCAACAACTGTTCTTCTTGTTTTGTTAATAGCATAATGTACTAAAGACTACTTTCATCATTATTTATACATTTGAGCAACCATTTTGTCGTATTCGGGAGTTGTTACCAAACTATCTACTATCAAAAGTTGTGCATTTTGCGCATATTTTTGTACTTCTGTTTGATTTGCAATCGTTGACACGATAAGAATGTTCTTCGCATTGAATTTTCCGAGTTGGTCATTTGCTTCTTTTGCAACTGGAATACTGATTGATTTATTTTTAAAGATTGCTTTTAAGGTTGCTTCACCCATTGTTACTGAGCCTCTTGCTTTGCCGTAAGCAAAGATAACTTCGTCAATTTGATTAAGGTCAATTTCATTACTTTCAGTATTGGCAGCGTCAGCAGATTCTTGATTAACAGGTTGAACACCAGCAGATTCGCCACTTAGCGCAGAAACAATTTCATCATATTTTGGAGTAGCTAAGAAATTATCAACACTCATATGAACTGCACTTGGTGTTTTTTACGCTGCACGTTCAGCTAATTCTTCTTGAGTGACAATTAAAGTATTTGGAGTATCAGTTAGATTTGAAATGGCTTTGTTAGATACTGGAATATCAAGTCCAGCTTTTTTAACTTTGTCACGTAAGATTGAAGCTTCCATAGCCGAACTTCCCATACTAGCGTCACAAGCAAAGATAATTTGTTGAACTTCTTCTGAAGTGACAGCTTTAACATCATCCGATGTTGAAGTTTCTTGACCTTTTGATTCAGCTTTTGCAGCTTGTGTAGCAGCTTGAGCAGATTTAAGAGAATCACCTTCTGATTTATCTGTTCTAAGGATAATGGCAGCTACAAGGAATGACCAATCGTTGCCATTAAGACACCTGCAAGAACTGGAAGGTAACCACCACGAGGTGTCATTGCCAAAATAGCGATGATAGACCCTGGAGAAGCTGCTGCCGATAAACCTGCTCCAAGAAGTTGGAAAGTAAATGTTCCTGTCACACCACCAGCAATTGCTGCAAAGAACAACATTGGTTTCATCATGACGTATGGGAAGTAAATTTCATGAATATCACCCAAGAAATGAATGATAATTGCTCCAAGTGTTGAAGATTTTGCTGAACCTTTACCAAAGATAGAATAAGCAAGCAAGATACCAAGCCCTGGACCTGGGTTTGTTTCTAGCAAGAACAAAATAGATTTTCCAGTTTCGGCTACTTGTTCAGTTCCCAAAGGTGTGAAAATACCGTGGTTAAGTGCATTGTTAAGGAAAAGCACTTTCGCAGGTTCGATAAGGATATTAGCGATTGGCAGTAATTTAGCATTGATTTAGCATTGATGACAGCCTGAACTCCAACACCAATAGCATCAGTCAAACTAGAAACCACTGGTCCGACAGCTAAGAATGCCAAGATGATAAGAATAAATCCGATAATTCCAGCTGAAAAATTATTAACCAGCATTTCAAAACCAGGACGAATTTTTTCTTGGAATCTTTCATCAAATTTCTTAATGCACCAAGCTCCTAATGGTCTCATTACCATGGCACCAATAAATATTGTTACTGATGAACCGCAATGACACCAAATGTCGCTATTGCAGCAATGACAGCACCACGTTGACCATAAACGTTATAACCAGCCGTGTATCCAATCAGCTAAGGTAACAAATACGTTAAGATTGGTGATACCATGACATTCAGCGTAGAATTTGGAATCTACCCTGTATCAATGAACAAAGTCGCCATAATCCCCCAAGCTATAAATGCTCCGATATTGGGCATAACCATGTTGGAAAGTGCAGTCCCTAACTTTTGAACTCTCACTTTCAATGAACTTTTATTTTCCATCAGAGATTCCTCTTTATTCTTGAGTCCATTATAATCTTTGATATAAGCGTTTTACACTCAAGCTTTGTCACAAAATTTGTGACAAATGGTTAGATACTTGATATCCTGTACAAAAATAAAAAGCACTCGTATAAATGAGTGACGATATTTTCCAAGTTTCACCTGTAAAATAGATGCACTAAAACCTACTCCTGAAATCATTTAGGAATGTTATTTAGAATTACGTGATGGTAAAACGACTTGCAAGTTTTTGTTGTAGTGAATGAATTATCAGAATTCTTGTTAAAAAATTTTTCATCACAAAATGGTAATAACTTTTAGAAATTATATCTAAATATATTGTAATCGCTTTCTCACAGAGTTACAAAACTCAACCATGACTCCCAACCTTTTAAGCAAAATTTTTCTTAGTTGTATGGTAATTTAAAAACAACTTTAAACTTTTTTCAAACCAATCAGTATTTTTGCAAATAAAAAAACTACCAAACATATGTTTGGTAGTCATATTTTCTATAAATCTTATTATTCAACAGTAACCGCTTTTGCCAAATTACGTGGTCTATCAACGTCAAGACCACGTTGTAGAGAAGCAAAGTAAGCAATGAGTTGTGTTGGAATTACCATTGAAATGCTTGTTAAATATGGATGAACTTGGTTAACAACAATATCATCTCCTGGTTTAGCTAATTCTTCTTCAACGACTGTCAACACATTTGCACCACGCGCAGAAACCTCTTGAATATTACCACGTGTGTGACTAGCAATTGCTTCGCTTGATGAAATCAAACCAAGAACTGGTGTACCATCTTCAATCAATGAAATTGTACCGTGTTTCAATTCTCCTGCAGCAAATCCTTCACATTGAATGTAAGAAATTTCTTTTAATTTCAAACTTGCTTCCATCGCAACATAGTAATCATTGCCACGACCAATATAGAAAGCATTGCGAGTTGTTTTAAGCAATGATTCCACTTTTTCAGCAATCACATCTTTTTCTGACAACGTTGCTTCGATAGATTGTGCAACGATAGATAGTTCATGTACCAAGTCAAACTCAAGCGCTTCTTTTTTGCCGTTTGCTTCACCGACAGCCTTAGCCAAAAAGGCTAAAGTAGCAATTTGTGCTGTGTAAGCTTTAGTTGATGCAACGGCAATTTCAGGCCCAGCGTGTAAAAGCATTGTATAAGTTGCTTCACGTGATAACGTTGAGCCAGGAACATTAGTAACTGTCAAACTTGGAATCCCCATTTGATTGGCTTTTACCAAAACTTGACGACTGTCAGCCGTTTCACCTGATTGGCTAAGCAAGATAAACATTGGTTTCTTGCTCAAAAGTGGCATATTGTAGCCCCATTCTGAAGCAATTCCAAGCTCAACTGGCGTGTCTGTCAATTTTTCAAGCATTGCTTTTGATGCAAGACCTGCATTATAAGAAGTCCCTGCTGCCAAGATATAAATGCGGTCAGCCTCTTGTACTGTTTTAACAATATCAGGATCAACAACCATATTTCCTTCGCTGTCTGAGTATGTATTAATCAATTTACGCATAACAGTTGGTTGTTCGTCGATTTCTTTCAACATATAGTAAGGGTAAGTTCCTTTACCAATATCTGACAAATCAAGCTCAGCTGTGTATGATTCGCGTTCAATTTCATTGCCTTCGTAATCAGTAACTGTCGCAGAATCTTTAGTCAAGATAACCAATTCTTTATCATGAATTTCCATAAATTCACTTGTTTCACGAATCATTGCCATCGCATCTGAACATACCATGTTGTAACCATCACCTAAACCAATCAAAAGTGGTGATTTATTTTTAGCAACATAAATCGTATCTGCATCTTCTGCATCAATAAGGGCAAAAGAGTATGAACCTTCGATGATAGTCAAAGCTTTCTTGAAAGCTTCAAGAACTGATAAACCTTCTGAAACGAATTGTCCAACTAATTGAACAGCAATTTCTGTATCTGTTTCACCCTTCAAATGATGTTCTGAAAGATATGTTTCTTTAATTTGCAAATAGTTTTCAATGACACCATTGTGAACCAAGACAAAACGTCCTGTTTCTGATGTATGTGGGTGAGCATTTGCCTCTGTTGCTTGACCATGAGTTGCCCAACGTGTGTGACCAATTCCTGTGTATCCTGCCACATCAATACCGATTTTAGCACGAAGATCTGAAATACGTCCAACAGATTTAATCAAACGTCCTTGATCTGTACCATTAGTCACGTAAATTCCAGCAGAATCATAACCACGATATTCGAGCTTTTCAAGACCTTGCATCAAAATGTCTGTTGCATTTTTATTTCCTACAACACCAACAATACCACACATAATTTTCACCTTTAGCAAGACTTTACTTGCTAATTCTTTCTCATTTTTTAAATTGGTATAGTCTAATAAAGACTTCCTAAAACCTAACAAAATCAGTTTATAACTTTATTTTTATATTGTCAACAATTAAATTGGTATAATTTTAGATATACCAATTATCGATTGGTATATCTAATAAAAAAACAGAGCAGCTACTGCTACTCTGTTGTGATGAAGCCAAATTTACTTAGTGGTAATAGTTTAAACGTGACGACACCACGTATCTGACTTTCTTTAATCAGACCAAATGTACGACTATCATTTGTATTCTGACGGTCATCGTTTAATACCAGATAACTTCCCTTTGGCACATCGCTATATTTATCATTCGTGATAGTATTAACAGAAAAATCAGATGTAAAGGCTTGTTGATTATCCGATGTCGATAGATATTCAGACTTAATTTGGCTAATGTATGGTTCTTTTTGAACTTCGTTGTCAATATATAGGATATCATCCATAACTGTCGCACTTTCACCAGCAGTCGCAATAACACGACTAATATAAAAAGTACCATCAACTTCATAAACAATAAAATCCTTATATTGAGGAGTCCGATTACGATTGACAACTACAATATCCCCATTCGACAAATACGAATTAGCCGCATCTTCATGAACTTTAAATGTTGAAAAAACAAAAATCCTCAACAAGAATATCGCCAAAATAGCTATCAAAGCTATAATAATATTTCGAATAAAATCGCGCTTTACCATAATTTCTCCTATTCTTTGTTCTATTATATCATTTTTCATTGTATAAAAAAAGTAGATCATTTAACCCCAAAATCAAGAAAAAGCCTCTAACACGTAAACATAACAGCCTATATAGAGTAAGTGAAATAATTTAGAATAAAGAAAAATTTTTAGATTAGATTGGAAAGATACGGATACTTACTTTCAAAAAATCAAGCAGACTTCGATACAAAGAAATATTTTGCTCTCTACAAATAAAATGAAAGATAAAGTTGTGGACACGATTAATGAATTACCACTTTAGTTTGCCCCAAAATGCCCCACAATATAAAAAAGCCCTATCACACAGGCCGTAAAGCTTGATATGATAGGCTTTTTATTATTTAGGCTATTTTACAGTGCGGATACGCATTGTGTTTGTATTACCTGAACCAACTGGAACACCAGCGACGATAACGATGTTATCACCTGATTGAACCAATCCTGATTCAAGGGCAGTTTTTTCAGCAACTTCAAACATGTCATCAGTTGATGCAGGTTGTTCAGTTACAACTGGAATAACACCCCAGTTAATCATAAGTGATTTTTGAGTTTTTTCGTCAAATGTTATAGCCAAGATGTCAGCATCTGGACGGTATTTAGAGATAAGACGAGCAGTGTTACCAGATTCGGTAAGAGCTACGACAAGTTTGATATCCATTGAGCTTGTTGCATCTTTAACTGCTGAAGCCACAACTTCTGTTTTAGAAGTACGAGCGAATGATGATGGATTAAGACGTCCGTATTCGTTAAGAAGAGTTTGAGCGTTTTTACCAATTGTAGCCATTGCACGAACAGATTCAACTGGGTATTTACCATTTGCAGATTCACCTGAAAGCATAGTTGCATCAGTACCATCGATAACAGCGTTGAATACGTCAGATACTTCAGAACGAGTAGCACGTGGTTTTTCAGTCATTGATTCAAGCATGTTAGTTGCTGTGATAACTGCTTTACCAGCTGCATTAACTTTAGTGATAATCATTTTTTGGTAAACTGGAACCATTTCGAATGGTACTTCAATACCCATGTCACCACGAGCAATCATGATACCGTCAGCAGCTTCGATGATTTCATCAATGTTGTCAATACCTTGTTGGTTTTCGATTTTAGCAAATAAACGAACGTGTCCGTTGCCAGTTTCTTCACAGATAGCACGAACTTCGTTAACGTCTTTTGCAGTACGTACGAATGAGATAGCGATAAAGTTAAGACCTTGTTCAAGACCGAAACGGATATCAGCGTTGTCACGATCAGCAAGAGCTGGGAATGGGATTTTAGTGTAAGGAATATTTACACCTTTTTGTTTAGCAATGATACCATCGTTTTCAACTTCAACTTCGAATTCACGAGTTGCATCATCCTTAGCAATAACACGAAGACCAAGTTTACCATCATCAACAAGAATTTGTTTACCAACTTCAACATCATCGTAGATGTCAAGATTGCCAGCAACGTTCAATGCGATAACTTCACGAGTTGATTTGATACCTTGTTTAGTGGCAACACGGATTTTTTCACCAGTTTTGTATGAATATTCTTTAGCGTCACCTTCAAAAAGTTCAGTACGGATTTCTGGACCTTTAGTGTCAAGAAGGAAACCAACTTTTTGACCAGCAATTTCTTCTGCACGACGTACAGTTGCCATACGTTCACCTTGTTCTGCGTGGTCACCGTGTGAGAAGTTGAAACGGAAGACGTTCGCACCTTCTTTAATCAATTCAGCGATTTTTTGAGCTGATGCTTCAACATCAAGGTTTTCACCCCAATATCCATCTTCACCGAATTTTTTACCACCGCGGATTTCTACCGCAGGACCAAGTGTTGCAACGATTTTTACGCGTTTATTCATGATAATATGAAACTCCCTTTATTTTTCGTCGATTTAACGACTTTTAATAACAATAATAATTTTTAATCTATAAATACAATACTATAAGTGAGCAAGGTCACGGTTTAATTTAGCAAAGTCAAGGCGTGCTTTGTGAGGCATGTTAACAATAATGTTTCCCTCTTCTGCCAATGAGAACAATGCACCTTCTTCTTTTGTTCCAAGGATTGGGCTTTCTACCAATTCTTCGTTGTGGATACCAACAGCAAGTCCACCACGTCCTTCAAGAAGAAGTTCAACGGCGTGTGCACCCATCCAAGAAGCAAGAACACGATCACGAGGTGATGGAGCACCACCACGAAGGATGTGACCAAGGTTTGTAGCACGAAGGTCGCTAGTATCTCCAGCTTCTTTCATCAATTCAGCAAATTTTTCAGCATGCATAACACCTTCAGCAAGAACGATTAGGTGACGTTCTTTACCTCTGTTTTCATAACCATCTTTAACTTTTGCAACAACGTCTTTGATGTCGTATTCTTCTTCAGGGATGATGATTTGGTCAGCACCTGCAGCAATACCAGACCAAAGAGCGATATCCCCAGCGTTACGTCCCATTACTTCGACAACGAAAGTACGTTTGTGACTGAATGATGTATCACGGATTTTATCAAGAGCTTCCATAGCTGTGTTAACAGCTGTATCAAACCCAATAGTATAATCTGTACCAGCGATATCGTTATCAATCGTACCTGGAATACCGACAGCTGGGAAACCATGTTCAGTTAAGCGCATAGCACCATGATAAGAACCATCACCACCGATAACAACGACAGCTTCAATACCGTGTTTTTTAAGTTGTTCGATACCTGCTAATTGTCCTTCAAGAGTTGCAAACTCAGGATAACGAGCAGATTGAAGGAATGTACCACCATGTGACAAAATATTTGACACACTTTGAGCATCCAATGGGAAGATATCGCCTTCAACCATACCAGCATAGCCACGGTTGATTCCGAAAACTTCTATTCCTTCTTTAATTGCTTTACGAACAACTGCACGAACAGCAGCATTCATACCAGGAGCGTCGCCGCCACTAGTCAAAACAGCAATACGTTTCATTTTGCTAATACTCCTTTTATTAATCTAACGTCCTTATTATAGCACATTACTTTGTAAAAAGCTTCACTTTATTTGATTTTTACTTAATTTTTTATTGATAAATCGTTTTCAGAGTATAACTTGATAGCGCTTCAATAAGCTCAGTTGTCCTTTGAACCAAATGTCTTTGGCTTTGCAATGTTTGATTACTATCTTGATAGTGTAAAATCACTGGAATGTTTCCTGGATATTGTGATAATATCTTAGAAATTTCATTATCGTGGAGATGATTTGGAAGTAAGAGCCATAATCGTTCACTACTTGCTTCTTGAATATGATTTAAAATCATCTGCAAGCGGTTGTTTCGATTCTGAATTTTTCCAGTAAGGTAATAAAATCTTCCTTCTTGAAGCTCATCTTTGAAACGCGCAAAGGTTTCTGGGAACAAGGTAACATCGAATTTTTTCTGAGTATCTGTAACACTCAAAAATGCCATTTGCTCACCTTTCGTTTTTGTCCTGATGACACGAATCTGATTAAGTTCTACCAAAATAGTTGCTTCGGTATTTTCTTGCAAATCTGCTAGCGCTGTAAAATCTTTTGTGGATTGCCTTGCGATTTCTAAAAGCGGATGTGGGCTAATTCCTACGCCTAACAAACTCTGCTCTAAGCGGTATTTTTCAGCATTTGGATAATCTTCTGTCTCAATCCAACTATAAGACGTATCCGCAAATAGACTCCCGAGCTCATTGACAAAGATAAAGAGGGGGTCAAGGTTTTCAATGATTTTTCGACGATTTTTATCAAATTGATCAAAAGCACCAACTTCTACAAGAGGTGTAATCATCTCTCTCTTTTGATAATTCTCTGGCAATCGTGTTAAGAAATCCTCAACACAGCTAAATGGACGATTTTCAATAATCCAGTAGCATAAATCGCGTGGAACACCTCTTAGATTTTTTAAGCCAAGGTAAATCTGTCCATCTGAAATTTTATCGCTGTATGGAACGGTATTGATATCGATTTTCTTAACTTTAAATTGTGAATCTAGAGCGTCTGTAATATAATCAGCGCTAGAATAATTCAACATAACGTCGTAAAAAACAGCAGGATAATGCGCTTTAAAATAAGCCAGTTGGAAAGCCAAAGCTGAATAAGCAAAAGCGTGGCTTCTATTAAAACCATACCCAGCAAATTTTGCCATACGACTAAATAAATCCTTTGCCGTTTCAAGTGGACGTCCTAATCGTTGCGCTCCTTCTAAGAAATCACTTTCCATTTTTTGCATATCATCAGCCTTTTTCTTAGACATGGCACGACGTAACAAATCCGCTTTTCCAAGAGTGAAGCCAGCATAAATTTGAGCGATTTGCATAACCTGTTCTTGGTAAAGCATGATGCCATAAGTTGGCTCTAAAATCGGTGCTACCAATGGGTCAATTAAATCCACTTCTTCTTGCCCAAAACGACGTTTGATGAAGTTTTCAGTGTAATCACTAGCACCTGGTCGGTTTAAGCTAGTCGTTGCAACAATATCTTCAAATTGACGTGGTTGAATACGTTTCAAAAGATTAATTGCTCCAGCTTGTTCAAACTGGAAGATTCCCTTGGTCTTGCCAGCCGCAAATAATTCTAATGTCTTTTTATCCTCTAAATCTATTGATTTAATATCAATAGTGACCCCATAATCTTTAGCAACTTTTTCTTGCATACGTTGGACAAATGTCAAATTACGTAAGCCAAGAAAGTCCATTTTCAAAAGACCATTTGCCTCAACTGCTTGAGCATCATACTGCGTAATCATCATGTCTTCGCCAGCTTTTAACGGAATATATTCTGTTAAATTATCATCGCTCATAACAACCCCTGCCGCGTGGATAGAGGTCTGACGTGGATTGCCTTCAATACGTTTTGCAATCGCAAATGCTTTTTGATATTCAATTTTAGAATTAATAATCTGACGGAAAGAAAGATTTTTCTCATAAACCGACGTTAAAGTATCTCTGAAACTGATTTTTTTCGTGATATTTGTCAATTCATGCTCAGGAGCCCCAAATCGTTTAAAAACATCACGAATGGCTTGTTTTGCTCCAAAGGTTGAAAACGTTACAATCTGCGCTGAATGCAAACTCCCGTAACGATTACGCACATAATGAAGAAACTCGCTACGATACACATCTGGCAGGTCAATATCAATATCTGGCATGCTGTAACGTTCTTCATTCAAGAAACGTTCAAAAAGTAGGTTATTTTTAACTGGGTCAATTCCTGTAATATCAAGGGCATAAGAAACCAAGCTTCCCGCAGCTGAACCACGTCCCATTCCCATATAATAACCGCGACTTCGACCAAAACGTAACAAGTCCCAGACAATTAAGAAATAATCATCAAAGCCCATTTTATGGATAACTGATAGTTCTTTTTTTAAACGCTCTTGATAAGCTGGCAGCCACAAATTTTTAGCTCGCAATCCCGCTTCTATTCGTTCAATCAATTCTTCCTGTGCTGGCTTTTGACGATTAAATCTTGGCAATTTTAAATCTGTGTCAAACTCATAATGAATGTTTGATATGAGCTTTTCCTGATTTTCTAACGCTTGCGGAAATGTCTCTCTAAACGCTTGTGTCAAAATATCACAAGCTAACAGATTTTGTCCTTGAGATGCAGGCGGAGCATCTTTTAAGCTAATATTATCACGAATAGCGTGTAGCATGTGAAGAGTTTCCACCTCATTAGTTTCAAAATAACGAACCGTATAAAGCGGAAAAATCGGCTTTTCATATGCTTTTTGAGGAGAATTAACATCAACCCCAATGTAGTAATCAAAAGGAAGCGACAATGTCTCTAATTCCTCGAAATAAGGCACTACTATGGCTACACCAGTCAAATAATCAGAGAGTTCGTCTAACTGAATGTCTGAAGACATCTGTTTACTCGAAATCTTCATCAAATTTTTATAACCGGTTGTATCTTGCGCAAGTAGGTAGAGTTTTAACGATAGTGTCTCCTCAACGGCAAAAGATAACTCTAACCCAACAACAGGCTGCAAGGATTGTTTTTTAGCCTCTTCAATAAAATGAAAGGCTGCGTAAAGATTATCCTTGTCCATAATTCCAATTGTTTGATAACCTAAAGATTTAGCTGCTTTAACATACCCTTCTAAGTCAATCAAGCTATCCATAAAAGAATAGACAGTTTTCGTGTCTAACTGGGCAAACATAAAAAATGCTCCTTTCGTTAAAATACTTAGTTCTATTATACACTAAAATAGTATTAAATTTAGTTTTTAATATAAATAGGAAATAAAGACGACAGTTTCCTTGACTTTTCAAACTTATTTCTGTACCATTTATGTAGTACAAGACTTCTTTGAAAATTAAATAGAAAGGGGTATCGTATGTCCTGGAAATTTGATGAAAAATCACCCATTTACGTTCAAATCGTACAGCATATCAAAATGCAGATTATCAGTCAAGAAATTAAAATCGGTGACCAACTCCCAACTGTCCGTGAACTTGCCGAAGAAGCTGGTGTTAATCCCAACACCGTGCAACGTGCCTTTTCAGAATTAGAACGTGAAGGTATGGTTTACTCTCAACGAACATCTGGGCGTTTTGTAACAGAAGATACCGATCTTATCATGCAAAAACGTCGCGAAGTTGCCGAAGCTGAACTCCAATCATTTGTTAACAATATGCAAAAGATGGGGTTCCAAATCGATAACATCGTTTCTGTATTAGAATCTTATATCAAGGAGAAAAATTAGGATGACACAACTGCTCCAACTGCATCACGTTACCAAAAAATACAAAAAGCATGTGGCTATCGATGATGTTACACTCAGCCTTCCTGCTGGTAAAATTATTGGTTTACTCGGTCCAAACGGCAGTGGTAAAACAACACTCATAAAATTAATGAATGGACTTCTTCACCCAACCACTGGCGATATTGTCATTGACGGTTATCGCCCTTCTGTGGAAACAAAGAAAATCGTTTCATATCTACCTGACACGTCTTACTTGCGAGAAAATATGAAAATCAAGGATGCTTTGACATTATTCGAGGACTTCTATAATGATTTCTCACGTGAAAAAGCTGAGCATCTTTTAGAAGACTTAGATCTCAATCCTGATGAGCAACTCAAAAATTTATCTAAAGGAAATAAAGAAAAAGTCCAACTCATTCTAGTCATGAGCCGCCAAGCTAAGCTATACATTCTTGACGAACCGATTGGCGGTGTTGATCCAGCAGCACGAGAATACATTCTACGCACAATTATTAATAATTACTGTGAAGATGCTTCAGTTGTTATTTCAACACATTTAATCGCTGAAATTGAACCCATTCTTGATGAAATCGTCTTTCTTAAAGAAGGAAAAGTGATCTTACAAGGAAATACCGATGATATTCGTGAAGAGTATGGTAAATCAATTGACTTACTCTTTCGTGAAAAATATAAAGCTTAGGAGGAATTATGTTTTCAAAACTTTTAAAATACGAACTAAAATCCGTTGGCAAGTGGTATTTTGCTCTCAATGCTTCTGTTATTGCCATTTCATTTTTCCTTGGCTTTAGTATAAGATCTCTTGAAGCATATGCCCAAAATCAGTCTGGAATCAACTCTGCACACTTCGCTCAGTTTATTCCAATTATCTTAGCTTTAATTTTTGGTGTGTTAGTTGCTGGTGCTTGGATTGCAACTTTGGTGATTATTATTCGTCGATTTTATAAAAATGTCTTTGGGTGCGAAGGTTATTTAACATTAACACTGCCTGTCTCCTCTCACCAACTAATTCTCTCTAAACTTATTGCTTCATTTATATGGACTGTTTTCAATGCTATTGTCCTAGTAATCGGAATTACTCTTCTTGTCTTACCAATTTCTGGTGTCGGAAGATTTTTAATGGCTCTTCCTTACTTTGCATCCCTCTTTACACCAACTGAATGGTTAATTCTTTTCATTTGTTTCATTCTATCAAGTCTTTCAGGTATTTTAATGATTTATCTTGCTATTGCTGTTGGACAATTGTTTACGGATAGACGCGCGCTCATGGGCTTTGTTGCTTGCTTCGCTATTGCTACCATCGTCATTATTTTATCTGAAACGATTAGTAGTCAACTCACAAGAGACACATTTGATATTAATATTAATCTTTTTACTTATTTTGGGATTGAATGTCTTATTGAGGGGATTGTATTTTACTTTGCAACTAACTATCTATTAAAAAACAAGCTAAATATTCAATAGAGACATCAGCCAAGCTGATGCTTTTTCTATTGTACAACAATCCGTTTCAAATCACATAGTTCTTTCAATCAAGAAACCTAAAACAAGACTCTCAGAAACACAAACTAGACAAAACATAAAAATAAAAAACGCTGATATATCAACGTTTTGAAAAACTTTACTAAACTATGAAAAGCTTTGATGGAGCCGGTGGGAGTCGAACCCACGTCCAGACACCTGCCAATACATTTGTCTACAACCATAGGTTATGTTTTTAGTTTAACTTAATCTCGATACATAACTCAAACCTAGATGAAGCGAGTCTATTAATCTCTTTTTGGTCAGCTAGACAATAACCAAACGTAGCTTGTTAATCAATGAAACCTCTAGCAAAACACAAGCAATTCTGTAGAGATCACGCGAGCTGTTTTTTAGGCAGCTACAGCGTAAGAATTTGTATTTTTTGCAGTTATATTTAACTGGCAATTTTACATCTGCCGATGAGTTGCAAAATGTACCGCATAATGCCTGTCGAATCCGTAACGACCCCAGATATTATAAAAATGGAAAACCACTATGAGTATTATAACAGATAAAGTTAAAAATAGCAAAAAAAAATCACTTATGATATGATAACATTATGAAAACGAAAATATCTAAGCGCTATGTTTTTTTTCAGCGACTAATCCAGTTTTTAGGAATTTTAGCCTTGATTGGTACTTTAACTTTAGTGGTTTGGTTTTACCGATTAGGAATCTTGAATGATAGCAACGCCTTGAAAGATTTTGTCCAACGTCACCAATTCTGGGGACCATTAATTTTTGTTTTGGTTCAAATTTTTCAAATTGTTTTCCCAGTTATCCCTGGTGGTGTAACAACCATAGCTGGCTTCCTTATTTTCGGTCCTTGGCTTGGTTTTTTGTACAATTATCTTGGAATTATCATTGGAAGTATTATCCTCTTCTTGCTCGTCCGTATCTATGGAAGAAAATTTATTTTGCTATTTGCAAATGAAAAAAATTTTTATAAATACGAAGCAAGACTTGAAACAAAGGGATTTGAGATATTTTTTATCCTTTGTATGTTGTCACCGATATCTCCTGCTGATGTATTGGTGATGATTACTGGACTGACACGTATTTCTCTAAGACGTTTTATTCTAATTATCATGCTCGCAAAACCGATTTCCATTATTTCATATAGCTATATTTGGATTTTTGGTGGCGACCTTATCAAAATGATTTTGCATTAAATTAAAGGTTAGGGTAATTTGATTTACCCTATTTTTATTTCTAAATCATCTTCGTATTACTTCTACTGACATGATGAAACTCACCATATTTACATGAAATTTTCATGTAAACGTTTCAATAACCTTGAAAAATCCCTACATAGTAGTAGACTTATAACGAAGGAGTTTACTAATGAAGTTATACGTTCAATTTATGATTATTCTGGTCTTTTCATTTATTGGAGAGGCAATTTCGAATTTGTTGCATTTACCTATTCCTGGTAGCATTATTGGGCTAGTGCTACTTTTTCTTGCGCTCGAATTTAAAATTATCCGCCTTAGACACATTGACGTTGTCGGAAATTTTTTATTGAATAATATGACCATTCTTTTTTTGCCTGCAGCTGTTGGGATTATGGAAAAATTTAACGATATTAAGGACTACTTGCTTCCTATTACTATCATTATTTTAGGCGCGATCTTCCTAAATATTGCCGTTATCGGTTTTGTTGTGCAATTTATCAAAAAACGTTTTGAAGGAGATTACGTCGATAAAGGAGTCCGTCATGAATGAGGTTATCACAAATCCAATCTTTGGTATAATGGTGTCAATTCTTGCTTATTTAATGGGAATGTTAATTTTTAGACGTTTTCCGCATCCCATTACAACACCATTACTTCTAGCAACTTGTTTTATTATCGCCTTTCTAAAAATAAGTAACATTTCGTATTCCGACTATTACGTTGGAGGAAGCTACCTAAACATGCTTATCGTTCCTTCGACTGTCGCACTTGGAATACCGCTTTATCGCTCATTTCACCTAATGAAACATCACATCAGAAGCATTCTGTCAGGTATTTTTATCGCTTGTATCGTTAACACTACATTCACAGCACTTATCGCTAAAATTTTTGGAATTAAATACCTCTTAGCTATTTCTTTATTTCCCAAATCTGTAACAACTGCTATGGCAGTTGGAATCACCGACAAAATGGGCGGAATTACAACAGTTACCCTTGTCGTTGTTGTCATCACTGGAATTTTAACTAGCGTTCTTGGTCCAGTTTTTCTAAAACTTTTAATAATTGATGATCCAGTAGCGATTGGATTAAGTCTTGGTGGTACAGGACACGCTATCGGAACAGGTACAGCCTTAAAATATGGTTATGTCGAAGGCGCAATGGCTGGTCTCGCCATTGGCGTAACAGGAATCGTATATGTTATTATTAGCCCAATTGTTGCTCAAATTATTCTGAAATAACACTAGTATAAGAACCAAGTCTGAGAAATCATCTCAGACTTTTTTACTATGTAGAAATTCAAGCTATAAATCTTAGCAAGAAAACAATAGCTACTCAAAAATCCTAGCCAATTCATGCATAAAAACTGCAGCAACAATTCAATCTTTCTAAGGAAGATTCCCCTAATTTTCTTTCCCAAAAATTATGAGTCAAGTTAATTCAAAACATAACAAACTTTTTAAGTTATATCATCCGTACTCTAATAGTTTTTTAAGGTACTGTACCAAATACAAACATTATCTTAGATATTTAGGTAAAAAAGATCTGCAAATACCTTGTTTTTTTATTTGGAAATGTCCTTAAGTGACTCTAAAGCTCTTCAAAATGAATACATTCTTATACTTCAAAAAGCCTTGATTTCAAGGCTTTTTAGGTAGATTATAACTCTCCACCCTAAGGGAATCGAACCCCTATTTCAAGAACCGGAATCTTGCGTGATATCCATTACACTAAGAGTGGCAACTTATTATATTATACCATATCAAAGTAAAAAGAAAAGACCTGTTTAACAGGTCTTTTCTTTTTATTATAATTCAATATCGCCAAACAAGTCAGCCATTGAGAATCCAGTTTGAGTTTCTGGAAGTTCGTAATCACGTTTAGCTTCACGTTTTGGACGACGTGGACGAGATTGACGTTTTTCTTCATTTTCAGCTTGTGCGGGACGTTCTTCAAGAGCTTTGATAGAAAGTGATACACGTTCTGCAGCAGCGTTAACATCAAGAACTTTAACGTTAACTTCTTGACCTACTGAAAGGACATCTTTTGGATTTTCAACACGTTTGTGTGAAATTTGTGAGATGTGAACAAGTCCATCGATACCAGGTAATACTTCAACGAAAGCACCAAAGTCAGTTAAACGTTTAACTTTACCTTCAACAACATCACCAGTAGCAAGTTTTTGTTCTACGCCATCCCAAGGCCCAGGTGTTGTAGCTTTAAGCGAAAGTGATACACGACCTGCTTCTTCGTCAATTGAAAGAACTTTAACTTCAACTTCTTCACCAACAGAAACAACTGATTTAGGTGATACGTTATGTTCGTGAGACAATTCAGTCACGTGAACAAGTCCGTCAACACCACCAAGGTCGATGAAAGCACCAAAGCTTGTCAAACGAGCAACTTTACCTTTAACAATTGCACCTTCTTCAAGCTTAGAGAAGACTTCTTTACGAGCTGCAGCAGCTTTTTCTTCAATAACTTCACGACGTGAAAGAATGAAGCGGTTTTCAGCTGGAACAACTTCTTTAATTTTACCTTCAAACTCTTGACCAACAAATTTTTCAGTGTTACGTACAAAACGAGTGTCGATCATTGAGGCTGGGATGAATCCGCGAACTCCTTCAAATTCAACTGAAAGACCACCTTTAACAGCACGTGTACCTTTAACAGTAACAACTTCATCTTTACGACCAACAAGTTTTTCCCAAGCTTTGCGAGCTTCCAAGCGTTTTTTAGAGACAAGGAAAGTAACTGTATCAGTATCTTTACCTACAACTTGACGAAGAACAAGAACTTCAACTGTGTCGCCAGTTTTAACAAAGTCATTGATGTCAGCATCACGTTCGTTAGTCAATTCACGAAGTGTAAGGACACCTTCAACACCTGTTCCTTCGATGACAACGTTTGCTTGATCATTATCAAGAGTTAAAACTTCCGCAGTGACTACATCACCAGGTTTTACTTCGCTAACACTGTTTAGCAAATCTTCAAATTCATTCATTCTAAAAAATCCTCCAACAAAAGCTAGGTAATGCTAACTTTTGACAACAATAATATTTCTCAAGGTAACCCGCAACGACAACAACTTTTATCTTTGACGGTGTCAAGCCAAAACTTGATACCTTTGACTGGGGTAGCTGGATTCGAACCAACGCATGAGGGAGTCAAAGTCCCTTGCCTTACCGCTTGGCTATACCCCAAAAAAAATGTACATTCTAAGACTTCTCTTAGAATGGAAGGGGAGGGATTCGAACCCCCGAACCCGAAGGAGCGGATTTACAGTCCGCCGCGTTTAGCCTCTTCGCTACCCTTCCGTTACAACAAAAACTATTCTAGCATAGTTTTTGTTCTCTTGCAAGTACTTTTCGGCTTTTTTTAGCGATTAAGATTGTAATTTTCAATAATACTTTCAATCGTTTGTTCTAATGTCTTGAAGAATGCTTCGACTTCTCCATTCTTGACAATTGCAAATTTACCGTCTAGTTCAGCAATTTCACCAATGATTTTTTTACCAGCTGTTAAAGTATAGCCTTCGACTTTTGCATTATTGATTTCAACCTTAGCATCAGCTAGTTGAATTTCGATTTTCTTATCTTTTTTGCTCATTCTTTCACCTCACTTTACCCATTTTACATGAAAACGAAAAAGCTTGCAAGAGCAAGCTTTCGTTTTTTAGTTAACTTTGTAAATCCAACCTTCTGGAGCTTCAATATCACCAAACTGGATACCAACAAGCTCGTCATAAAGTTTACGGGTTACAGGACCTACTTCTGTTTCGCTATAAAAGACATGGAAGTCATCTCCGTGTTGAACACCACCGATTGGTGAAATAACGGCTGCTGTACCACAAGCACCAGCTTCAACGAATTTGTCCAATTCATCAAGTTTTACCTCACCTTGGATAGCTTTCATACCAAAGCGGTGCTCTGCCAAGTAAAGAAGCGAATATTTTGTGATGGATGGCAAAATAGATGGGCTAAGCGGTGTGATAAATTCATTATCCGCTGTAATACCGAAGAAGTTTGCTGAACCGACTTCTTCAATTTTGGTATGAGTAGTTGGGTCAAGATAAATAACGTCAGAGAATTTGCGGTCGTGTGCTACTTTCCCTGGAAGAAGGCTTGCTGCGTAGTTACCACCAACTTTTGCAGCACCTGTTCCATTCGGTGCAGCACGGTCATATTTATCTTGAATCAAGAAGTTTGTTGGCGCCAAGCCACCTTTGAAGTAATTTCCAACTGGCATGGCAAAAATAGTGAAAATATATTCATCAGCTGGGTGAACACCAATAATATCACCAACACCAATCAAAAGAGGACGTAGATAAAGAGTTGCACCTGTACCATATGGTGGGACGAATTCTTCATTGGCGCGCACAACTTGCTTAGCGGCATCAATGAATTTTTCGGTTGGCACTTGTGGCATAAGAAGGCGGTCTGCTGTGCGTTGTAAACGTTCTGCATTCATATTTGGACGGAATAATTGAACAGAGCCATCTTTTGTGCGATAAGCTTTCAAGCCTTCAAACGCTTGTTGACCATAATGCAAAGCTGGAGACGATTCTGAAATATGAAGTGTTGCATCTTCTGTTAATTGTCCGTCATCCCATTTACCGTCTTTGTAATATGAAATATAGCGAAATGGTAATCTATGATAGGAAAATCCTAGGTTTTCCCAGTCTAAATCTACTGTCATGTTAAATCCTCTTTCTTTATTTTTATCTTATTGTACGCTTTTTAAATCTTTTTTCAAGTGGTTTTTCATAAAATTCTGAAAATTTATTTTGAAAATAAATCGGGGACTTTTCCCCGACTTATGAATTTATTTGATTCGTGCGCTAAATACACCTTCATCAGAAATTTTATCCGAGATAAATGAACCGTTACTTGTACGTTCAGAAAGGTTTAAATCTTCTAAAATAGCTTGGTAAACAGCTCCTTTATTTGAACGGACTTCTAATGTTTCAACATCATCAGAAGCATGAACTGGTCCAGCCATAAAGACACGATGTGGTTTTGATTTGAGTTCGCGTAAGACTTGCAAACCACGATTAGCACGGCTTGTAGCTGGAATAACCTCTGTCGCCATACGTTTAAGGCTACCACGTTGTGTTAAGATAAAGAAACTATCTGTATTGGCAACAAAGGCTGAGGCTACGAAATCATCGTCTTTAAGGTTGATTGCCTTGACCCCTGCTGCTTTTGCGCTAACGACTGGCACTTCTTCGATATTAAAATGCAGTGCATAACCGTTGTGTGTCATAATCATTACGTCGTCTAACGCAATTGGTGAGATGGTAACAACACTATCATCAATATTTTTTAACTTAGCGTATTTAACTGATTTTGATTTGTAAGTGCGCCAAGGTGTGAATTCCTTGCGTTCAAAGCGTTTGATTTGTCCAAGTTTTGTTGCAGCAAAGTAGGTTTGTGAACCGAAATCATCAACAATTTCAGCATACAAAACGTATTCATCAGTCGCAAAGTTGGTAATGGTTTGTGACAAGTGTTCACCGATATCTTTCCAACGAATATCAGTCAATTCATTGATTGGACGGTAAATGACATTACCAAGATTTGTGAAAATCAGCAAGTGCTGTGTTGTCTTAGCATGTGCTACGAAAATCAACTCATCATCATCACGTTTTCCAATTTCTTCAACTGTCGAAGCGTTGTAAGAACGTGGACTGGTACGTTTGATATAACCGCCTTTCGTTACGCTAACAAAGGTATCTTCCTCAACAATCAAGCTTGCCACATCAATTTCAATCGTTTCAGCTTCAGCTTGCAATTCTGTCAAACGTGGTGTAGCAAATTTTTTCTTAACTTCGCGCAATTCACGTTTCATGACATTGTACATGGTACGTTCATCACCGATAATGGCTTTAAGCATTGTAATACGTTCACGAAGCTCTGCTTCTTCCTTTTCAAGCGTTACAATATCAGTATTTGTCAAACGGTACAATTGCAATGTGACGATTGCTTCGGCTTGTTCTTCCGAGAATTCATAGCTAGCTTTCAAATTTGCTTTAGCGTCAGCTTTATTTTCAGACGCACGAATAAGAGCAATAACGTCGTCAAGAATCGAAATCACACGAATCAAACCTTCCACGATATGAAGGCGCTTTTCAGCTTTTTCTTTATCAAATTTCGAACGAGCAACGATAATTTCTTTACGGTGCGCAATGTAACTTGTCAACATTGGAACGATACCAACCTGACGTGGTGTGTAGTTATCAATGGCAACCATGTTGAAATTGTAATTCACCTGCAAATCTGTGTATTTCAAAAGATAGTTGAGAACAGTTTGTTCGTCAGCGTCTTTTTTAAGCTCAATAGCAATACGCAGACCATCACGGTCGGATTCATCACGAACTTCCGCGATACCAGGCACTTTATTATTCACACGAACATCATCGATTTTCTTAACAAGTACCGCTTTATTAACTTCATAAGGAATTTCTGTAACGACAATCTGTTTTTTACCACCTTTGAGGCTTTCAATGTCTGTGCGTGAGCGAACCACAACACGACCTTTACCAGTCTCATAAGCTTTACGAATGCCATCTTTACCTTGAATAATCGCACCAGTAGGAAAATCTGGTCCAGGCAAGAATTCCATTAATTTATCCAATTTAGCATTAGGATGATCAATGAGGTAAACAACCGCATCAATCACTTCTGCTAAATTATGTGGCGGAATATCCGTTGCATAACCTGCTGAAATCCCTGTCGCACCATTTACCAAAAGGTTTGGAAAGGCCGCAGGTAAAACCGTTGGCTCTTTCTCAGTATCATCAAAGTTCCAAGCAAAAGGAACCGTATCTTTGTCAATATCATGGAGTAAATAACCCGCAATTTCTGACAAGCGTGCTTCGGTATAACGCATGGCAGCTGGTGGGTCACCATCCATAGAACCGTTGTTACCGTGCATTTCAATTAAAGTTGCACGATTCTTCCAATCTTGACTCATACGCACCATGGCGTCGTAAATTGAAGAGTCACCGTGTGGGTGGAAATTACCCATAACGTTACCGACGGATTTCGCCGATTTACGGAAACCTTTATCAAAGGTATTGCCGTCTTTATTCATTGAATAAAGGATACGGCGTTGAACAGGTTTCAAGCCATCACGAATGTCTGGCAAAGCCCGCTCTTGAATAATATATTTGGAATATCGCCCAAAACGATCTCCCATAATGTCTTCAAGAGACATATTTTGTACATTTGACATGTTTATTATCCTTTTTATCTTACATCAAAAATTATAATTTAAGCCCATCATTTTAAACAGATAATAGAGCGTTACTGGTCACTTTCAACGACTGATTAAAACACCGTATTTTCTTCTAGAGTGAATTTGACGTTGTCCTCAATCCATTTACGGCGTGGTTCAACTTTGTCGCCCATGAGGACATTGACACGGCGTTCGGCACGTGCTAAGTCTTCAATTGTTACACGAATTAAGGTGCGTGTTTCTGGATTCATGGTTGTTTCCCAAAGTTGGTCAGCATTCATTTCCCCAAGACCTTTGTAACGTTGTAGCTGAGCACCTTTACCAAATTTTTGACGTAATTCTTCTAACTCGCCATCTGTCCATGCATATTCCACTTGCTCTTTCTTGCCTTTCCCTTTTGACATTTTATAAAGAGGTGGAAGGGCAATATAGACGTGTCCAGTCTCAATTAGCGGACGCATATAACGATAAAAGAACGTTAATAAAAGCGTTTGAATGTGAGCACCGTCGGTATCGGCATCGGTCATGATAATAATCTTATCGTAGTTAGAATTTTCAACGTTAAATTCTGCACCAACCCCCGCACCAATTGTGTAAATCATGGTATTGATTTCTTCGTTTTTTACAATGTCAGACATCTTGGCTTTTGCCGTATTCAACACCTTACCACGCAATGGTAGAATCGCTTGGAATTTGCGGTCACGACCTTGTTTAGCTGAACCACCGGCAGAATCCCCTTCGACCAGATATAATTCGTTTTTCTTAGGATTCTTAGACTGTGCTGGCGTTAATTTACCAGAAAGCAAGCCCTTATCCTTTTTATTTTTCTTACCGTTACGTGATTCGTCACGCGCCTTGCGAGCTGCTTCTCTGGCATCACGCGCTTTAATTGCTTTGCGAACAAGGTTTGAAGCAATTTCGCCGTTTTCTAAAAGGAAATACGTTAATTTTTCAGAAACGATTCCGTCAACAATTGGACGTGCTAATGGGCTTCCAAGTTTGTCTTTGGTTTGCCCTTCAAATTGTAAATGTTCTTCTGGCACAAGAATTGAAAGCACCGCTGACAAGCCTTCACGGTAATCAGAACCTTCTAAATTCTTATCTTTTTCTTTCAGCAAACCAGACTTACGAGCATAATCATTCATTGCCTTAGTAATAGCTGATTTTAGACCAGTTTCATGCGTACCACCGTCTTTTGTACGAACATTGTTAACAAAAGAAAGGATATTATCAGAAAAACCGTCGTTATATTGGAGAGCGACTTCAACTTGGAAATTTTGGTCTTCACCTGTAACTGAAATAACTGGTGTCAACGTTTCCTTATCTTCATTGAGGTATTCAACAAAATCTTGCACCCCATTTTCATAATGAAATTCCAAATATTCTGCTTCTTCTGGACGATTATCTGTTAAAGTCAATGTCACATCTTTAAGCAAGAAAGCAGATTCTTTCAAGCGCTCAGCAATCGTGTTGAACTTAAAATCAATTGTCGAGAAAATTGTGTCATCAGGCATAAAAGTGACTTTTGTCCCTGATTTTGATTTTGGTGCTGTACCGATTTTTTTTAGCGTAGTAACTGGTTTCCCACCATTTTCAAAACGTTGCTTGTAAACGGCACCGTCACGTGTGATTTCAACTTCAAGCCAGCGAGAAAGCGCATTAACAACCGAAGAACCCACTCCATGCAGACCTCCAGATGTCTTATAGCCACCTTGGCCGAATTTACCACCTGCGTGGAGAACGGTAAAGATAACCTCAACTGTTGGAATCCCTATAGCGTGCTTACCAGTAGGCATTCCACGTCCTTGGTCACTAACTGTCGCACTACCGTCAGAATTGATAATCACGTCAATCTGATTACCAAAACCAGAAAGTGCCTCATCGACAGCATTATCGACAATTTCCCAAACTAAGTGATGAAGACCAGTCGCATCTGTTGAACCGATATACATCCCTGGACGTTTACGAACAGCATCCAATCCTTCCAAGACCTGAATCGCATCGTCATTATAATTATTTACATTAATTTCTTTTTTAGCCAAAAGTGACCTCCAAATAGTTCATCTTTTTTATATTACAAGTTTTTTCTGATTTTTGCAAAAAAAAATCAAAAATTCTGACGATTTTGCACGTCATTTTGCCTTTTCTCACTCATTTTACTGTAAATTTTTAAAACGCTACCATTGTTTTACTTTGAATAATCAAGTTATTTATTTTTCAAATTTTTCTTCTATCCCAACTTGAATATGATATAATGAAAACATGAAAATTTTAGTTTTGATTGTGATTGCATATTTATTAGGATCTATTCCAACAGGATTATGGATTGGAAAATTCTTTTACCACGTCAATTTAAGAGAACACGGCAGTGGTAATACAGGAACAACTAATACTTTTCGTGTCCTAGGGCCAAAAGCTGGTACGGTGACGTTTATCATTGATATGTTAAAAGGAACGGTAGCCACATTACTTCCACATATTCTCGGTGTTACGGCAGTATCTCCGATATTGATCGGACTTTTTGCTATTATCGGACATACGTTTCCGATTTTTGCCAAATTTAAAGGTGGTAAAGCTGTGGCGACTAGTGCTGGTGTGCTTTTGGGATTTGCACCAATGTTCCTACTTTATTTATTGATTATATTTGTTGGAACATTGTATCTCTTTAGCATGATTTCCTTATCAAGTGTTGTCGCTGCTGCTGTGGCTGTTGTTAGTGTCCTTATCTTTCCAGCATTTGGTTTTTTGTTACCACACTACGATTTGCTCTTTACGCTAATTATCGTGTTAATCGCAAGTATTATCATTATTAGACACAAAGACAATATCACACGCATTCGAAAACATGAAGAAAACCTTGTTCCTTGGGGATTAAATTTAAGCAAACAAAAAGTGGACTAGAAAAACTAGTCCGCTTTTTTTATGACGCTTGGTAAACAATTTTACCGTCACAGATGGTATATTTAACAACACCTTGTAATTTTTCACCGATAAATGGTGAATTTGATGCTTTCGAAGCAAAATGGTCTGATACAATACGTTCTTCCTTATCTGCGAAAATAACGATATCCGCAGGACCATTTTCCGCCAAATACCCTGCATCGAAATCGTACATTGATGATGGATTAATCGTCATTTTAGCCAATAATTCAGACAAAGTTAAATCACCTGTCGCTACTAAATTCGTCAAACCAAGTGACAATGATGTTTCAAGTCCTGTCATACCTGATGGGGCTTTTGTGATGTCATCATCATTTTTCTCATCTGCGTGATGTGGTGCATGGTCAGTAGCAATCACTGAAATGACACCAGATTTCAAACCTTCGATAACAGCTAAACGGTCTTTTTCGGTACGAAGTGGTGGATTCATCTTAGCTGCAGAGCCCTTAATTAACAGCAAATCTTCTGTTTTTGAGAAATGCTGTGGCGCTGCTTCAGCAGTAACATTGGCACCAAGTTGTTGAGCGAATTCGACCACCTTAACAGATTCTGCTTTTGATAAATGTTGGATATGCAAATGCGCGCCACGGTCGTAAGCAATCATGACATCACGCGCAATCATGCTGTATTCTGCCACACCTGTTGCCCCACAAAAATGGAATTTATCACGTGCAATATGCTCATTAAATCCAAGAATACCATTCAATTCAGGGTCTTCTTCGTGAACGGCAACAAAAGTATTGTTCGCTTTCGCCAAATCTAGCGCTTCTTTCAATACTTTCGTGCTTTGAAGCGGAATACCGTCATCTGAAAAACTGAGTGCACCATTTTCAAGAAGGGCTTTAAAATCAGTCAAGTGTTGACCGTCAAAGTTTTTCGTTACAGTTGCATTTGTGTAAACATGCACATCTTCCTTAGCAGCACTCGCTAAAACCTCTTTTAGCGTTTTTACATCTGAAATCGTTGGATTGGTATTTGCCATCATAACAACAGAAGTGAAACCACCAGCTGCAGCTGCAAGAGCACCTGTGTGAATATCCTCTTTGTGTGTTTGCCCTGGTTCACGAAAATGCACATGAATATCAACCAAACCAGGTGCGACAACAAGCCCTGTCGCATCAATGATTTCAGTGCTAGCTTCTTCAATCGAATCAGCAATTTTAATAATTTTTTTGCCGTCAACAAGAACATCTGCAACCTGATCAAAGCCAGATTTTGGATCAACAACACGACCATTTTTAATTAATAACATACTAAACTCACTTTCTAAATTGATAAGTTTCATTTTCAGCATTTATCTGCGACAATGCGCCATTTTTGATACGGTAAGCTTCACCGTAAATCATTTCAACAGTTCCATTCCCATACAGAAAACTACCGTCACAAATGGCATAAAAACAGCGACCATTACTATCTGGATAAGTAATATCTTCGAAAACACGAAGCCCATCAAGCATGTGATGCTTTGTTTCTTGATAGTGTGGAATTAACTGGACTTGGGTAATTCCAAGACCATCTAAAAAACGCTGATAATCTTTTGAAATCGCTTCGCCTGCTTCTTCTGGTTGTGCATAAACAAGCTCCGCCGCATTCATAGAACCTGCACTTGAGCCGATGACAAGTTTATCGCTGCTTTGCAACAGTTCACGCATACCAACTGAATTCAGAAAAGCATTCTGTGTAGGCACATGCCCACCCGATAAAAAAATCAAGTCCGCCTCAGCTACCAAGCTGGAAGCTTGATTTACCGTTCGATTATCCAGCACCGCATATTTTTCAAATGTCATGCCTTCGGCTTCAAAAGCCGTTTTTACATCAGCAGCATATTGATCTGTAAACGTGTTATCGTTCGGATCCGAACATACAAAAAGAGCGCTAAACTTGCTAGGCAGGTGTTCTTTCAAAAGATTAACAAAAGCATTTGCGGGATTAAGACGTCTTTTTTCATAAATGATGGGATTACTTGCTAAAAAATAAATCATCTGTTTTTCCTATTATTTTAACCAATCGATTGCTTCAAGCCCGTCTTGAGTTAAATAAGCATTTGCTCGCGAAAAAGGGTGGCTACCAAAGAAACCACGATATGCCGAAAGTGGACTTGGGTGTGCACTTTCAATGACATGATGAATTGGATTAGTAATCAACATCTTTTTCTTACGAGCATATCCACCCCAAAGAATAAAGACAACTGGCGTTTCCTTTTGATTGACTACTTTAATGATAGCATCTGTAAAAGGCTCCCAAATCTGTCCTGCATGACCATTAGCACGTCCTGCAGGAACCGTCAAACACGCATTTAGAAGCAACACCCCTTGCTGTGCCCATGGTGTCAAATCATGATGGTCACGTTGTCCTAAATCATCTGATAATTCTTTAAGAATATTTTGAAGAGACGGTGGTGCAGGAATATTCTCTGGGACAGAAAATGACAATCCCTGTGCCTGATTAGGTCCATGATAAGGATCTTGACCAATAATCACCACCTTAACGTCCTCTAGCGGAGTGGTCTGAATGGCATTAAAAACTTTCTCACGTGGTGGGTAAATCAACTCCTGCTGATAAACATAATCCATAAATTGATTTACCTTGCCAAAATAATGCTCTGGCAATTCTTTTTTGATTAACTCATGCCAAGTTGAATGTTGCATGTTTACTCCTTTTTGTCTTAGTATTTCCCTACTAAATCTAGTTTTTCTTTTGCTAACACATGTCCTTCCATAGCATGCAATAGCTCATTCATGTAGAAACCATTTGCCAATGGTAATTCACAATCTAGTGCATAAACTGTAAGGGTATAGATATGGTCTTTATCAGGTGGATATGGTCCCATATACCCTTCGTCAATGTCTGAGTAATCCTCATTTAGTAATTTACTAACTAAGCTATTCTTGCCATGTGCATGCTTGTTGTCTAGACGTGAAAAATCTTCTGAAATCACTGTTACATCAGCTGAAACATTGGCAACAACCCAATGAATATAAGCAAAACCGCAGACAGGAATAGAATCATAATCAACAAATATCCATGCAAAACTTTTCGTCTTTTCAGGAACATCTTCAATCGTAAATGGAAAAGAAATCACTGCATTTCCCTTTACTTGTACCTTTGCTTTCTTAGCATAAGCGTCTGGCAAAATATTATCTTCAAATGTACAAGAAAGTTTCATCTTTTTACTCCTTTCATCCTTTAAACCAAGAAAGCCACTAAAGCAATTTTACTTTAGTAGCCAAATACTAAACTTGATTAATCACGCCAAGTTTCTTGATTTTCTTTAAATTTATGTAGTAATTGAAGGTCGTCAGCTGTGATATAACCTTGCACCTTAGCAACTTTGATTAATTCAGTATAGTTAGAAAGTGTCACCAATTTAACACCTGCTTTTTCAAAGTTTTCAGTTGCTTTAGGCAATTCATAAGTAAAGATAGCCACAACTCCGATGACATCAGCACCTTCACGTTCTGCTGCTGCAACAGCTTCTAGTACAGAGCCACCAGTTGAAATAAGGTCTTCAACGACGACCATTTTTTGACCTTTTGTCACACGACCTTCGATTTGATTACCAGCTCCGTGATCTTTTGGTTTGCTACGAATGTAAGCAAATGGAAGATTCATCTTGTCAGCAATAATCGCACCGTGAGGGATTCCTGCTGTTGCTGTCCCCGCAATCACTTCTACTTCAGGAAATTCTTCTTTGATTTTTTCAACAAAACCATTTTCAATCAATGTACGCGTTTCAGGATATGAAAGCGTCACACGATTATCTGTGTAAATTGGTGATTTAATACCAGATGCCCAAGTGAATGGATCGTTTGGTTTCAAGTAAACAGCTCGAATATCAAGCAAATCTGATGCAATTTGTGATGCTAAAGTCATAATATTCCTCTTTTCTATAATAACTCAATGGTTGATGTAAAATATTGTTCTAAAAAATGGGTTGCTTGTTTTATTTGGTCATAAGTAACTATTTCACCAGCGGTTGTTAAAATCCATTTAGTCTCCACATCATCAGCACGATGAATAATGGCTACTAATTCCCCTTCGAATACTTCTAGGGGAGCTGAGACATTCTCTGAAATAATATAGACATCTTGCCACTCACCGTCACCTCCAATCAGATTTGGAATGTAACCATAATTGATTGGATAGTTATTCTCGTATCTATCTTGATAACCGATTGGTCTATCAATAACCGCTGTGTAAGATTGCCTCATTGTTAACTCCATACCAACTCTAAAACAATTTTAGTATTCCAATACTAAGTATTCCATTCATCGTAAATGGCTTTGTAAGCCGCAACAGGATCATCCGCTTTTGTAATTGGGCGTCCAACAACAATGAAGGTTGAGCCAATGGCACTAGCTTGACTTGGGGTCATTACACGTTTTTGATCGCCGACAGCAACTCCCGCAGGACGAATACCTGGTGTCAAGCAAACGAAATCTTCAGAAGTTTCGTCTTTAATAACTGCAACCTCACGTGCTGAACAAACCACACCGTCAAGACCAGCTTCGTTTGCTTTCTTAGCATAATGCAAAACAGATTCCACTAAGCTTGTCTGGATATTTTGATCAGCTTTCATCTGTTCGTCTGACGTTGACGTTAACTGTGTTACCGCGATTAGTTTCGGACCTTGTCCAAGACCTTCACGCGCTGCTTTCATCATTTCAACGCCACCAGCAGCATGAACATTAGTCATATCGACACCAAGATTTGATAACACACGCATAGCTGATTTGACTGTATTTGGAATGTCATGTAATTTTAAATCTAGAAAAACAGAATGTCCAAGCGATTTAACATAACGGACAATTTCTGGTCCTGCTGCATAGTATAGCTCCATACCAATCTTAACATAAAGTTTTTCATCAGCAGGGAACAAAGCAAGAAATGATTTCACATCATCAAATGACGGAAAATCAAGAGCAATAATCGGACGACTTTCGTGCATTTTTTCTCCTTTTTCTACAAAGAAAACCTCGCCAAAGGGCGAGGTTACACGAAAAGCAGGGTAGCAAACACCCATTATTCAAAGACTTTTTATCTTCTTTTTTTCACGAACCTTTCTCGCCTCTCTGGACTCAATTAAAGGTTATTCAGTTGTTAATATTATATCTTTTTTTACTGGTAAAGTCAAAAACTTACTTGACTTTTCGGAAAAATAGCAGAGCTTATTTTCCACGTAATTCTTGCCTAACCTCACGTCGTAAGGTTTCAAGATTTTCAATGCCGTATTTATCCATAACTTCTGGTAAACGGTCAATAATATTTGGACAAGCATATGGATCTGCAAAATTAGCTGTTCCAACGCCAATCGCTGACGCACCAGCAATCATCATTTCAATAGCAGCTTCTGCCGAATCCACACCACCCATACCGATGATTGGCAAATCCGTACTTTGCGCCACTTGACGGATGAGTTTTAGAGCTACTGGAAAAATCGCTGGACCGCTCATGCCACCAGTACCGTTAGCAATGATTGGCTTACGAGTTTTCAAATCAAATCGCATACCAACCAAAGTATTAATCATAGTAAATCCTGTTGCACCAGCTTCTTCAACAGCCTTAGCAACTGTTGTGATATCAGCCACGCTCGGTGTTAATTTAACATAAACTGGCACATCAGAATGCTCAACACTCGCTTTTACTGCTGCATAAGCCAATTCTGGCACTTGTCCAATCAACAAGCCATGATTACCATGGTCAACGTTAGGACAAGAAATATTAAGCTCGATAGCTTTAACATTTGGAGCTTTTGAAATCTTTTCAGACACATAAGCATACTCATCATTTGAAAAGCCCGCAACATTGGCAATAATCGGCAATTCTGGATAATGCTGCGCTAACCACGGTAGCTTTTTAGCCAAGATAACATCTACACCTGGATTTTGTAAACCAATAGCATTTAACATTCCTGACGGCGTTTCAGCCACACGCGGTGTTGGATTTCCAAAACGAGCATCTTTGGTTGTCGCTTTAATCATGATTGAACCAAGCTTATCTAAATCGTAATATTTAGCATATTCTTGACCGAAGCCAAAACAACCTGACGCTGGGATAATTGGATTTTTCAAGTCAAGCCCTGGGAGACTGACCGCTAAACGATTTTCTGACATAAGACCTCCTTATAGGATAATTTTACCAGTTTCAAAAACCGGTCCGTCTTCGCACACACGTTTATTAGCCGCTTCTTGTGCATTTTTTAAATGAACAACACAAGCATAGCAAGCTCCCATACCACACGCCATACGCGATTCCATTGACAGGTAGGCATGCGGATGATTTTCAAACTTTTGGTCAACGTATTTTAACATGCCTGGCGCACCACATGAATAAATCGCATCATACGTTTCGTTTTGCACCAAGTCATCAACGACTGTTGAGACATAGCCTTTGATACCATAAGAGCCGTCATCTGTTGTGACATAAACTTTGCCATAAGCTGACAATTCTTCTTCCAAAATCACAGCCTCTTTATTGGCAAAACCAAGAATAGAAGTGACGTCAACACCCTTAACAGCGAGTTGTTTAGCTGTCTCAACCAAAGGAGGTACACCAATTCCACCACCAATTAGCAACGCTTTTTGACCTGATGTCACCACCGACAAATCGAATCCATTCCCTTGAGGCCCCATTGTGTCAACACGGTCACCAGCCTTCATTTGCGATAAAATCGCTGTTCCTGCACGCTCCACACGATACACAATCGTTGCCACTTTATTAACTTTATCAATCTGACAAATCGAAATTGGACGACGTAATAATTTACTTGGGTCAGGCACACGCAGATGTAAAAATTGACCAGGAGCCATATCCAAGACCATCTCTCCTGATAATGTCATCTCAAAAATACGTGGAGCAATCTCTCTTTGACTAACAATAAGTAAATCTTCTTTCAACACCAAAGCTTTGTTTTTACAACTTGGATTCATAATATTCCTTTCACACAAAAAAAACCTCGCCAGAAGGCAAGGTTACAGCAAAATAAGCAGAGTACACCAAAGCAAACTCATACCTTTTATTAGAGTTAAAACTCTTTTTTACAGTAACCTTGAAAGTCTCTCTGGACTTAATTAAAGGTTTTCAAATTTTTATTATTATAACGCGTTTTCATTTGCTTGTCAATTATTTTTGTAAGTTTCTGATGGACTCAGCTCGCTCTTCTATTTCTAGGCTTGTGAAAAACCTGTCCACTGGACTTATTTGCTTTTCTGTTTTCAGGCTCATGAAAAAACAGTCCACTGGACTTAACTCGCTTTCTTATTTTCAGGCTCATGAAAAACCTGTCCACTGGACTTATTCACTTTTCTGTTTTCAGGCTCATGAAAAAACAGTCCACTGGACTGTTTTTTTAATCTAGATATGCTGCATAAGAATAGATGTTTAAATCAGAGCGTCCGGTAAATGGGGCGATTTCTGACATCAAGGTTTCAAAGCGACTATCTTTTAGCAAGATATTTTGACCATAAATCAATAGATTGATTGGTTCAGTCGGTTCGCTAATCAAGTTTCCTTCTGCATCAAAGACTTCTTTCTTGCGGCGACGTAATTCATCTAAAACATTTTCAAGGATAACCAAGCAATCTAAGATATTATCTACTGCACCATAAAAACGATCAAACGCATTGTAGAAGTTAATCTCGCGCTTCAAATCATCTCCAGCATCCAAGACACATACCAAGCCTTTATGGTCGAAAAGGAAGTGACGGAACTGCTTAACAGCCTCATCACGACTGATTACTGGAAAATCAGACTCTTTGACTTCTTCTTTCTCAGATTCTTCGTCAAGAAGGACTTCCTCAACCACTTCGTTATCGCTAACTTGTTTTTCATCGCTCGTGGCAACTTCATCAGCTGGTTCTTCCAACTCAACTGTCTCAGGCTCTTCTGCCTCGACAAGGTCGTCTTCAACTTCTAGTTCTGCAGTTTCTTCAATTTCTTCATTTTCATCAGAAACTTCCTCAAGCTCAGATTCTTCTATAGCTTCTTGTTCAACATCTTCTTCAAAAGATTGACTAGTTTCTTCTTGAACTTGCTCTTCATTCTCCTCGTCAGAATTTTCCACCTCTACCTCAACAGCTGGTTCTTCATCAACTGACTTACTTACTTCTTCTGGGCTTACTTCAGTTTGAGGAGCATCTTCTTCAGCATCAGTAGTTTCAACAGTTTCTGCTTCGTCAGCAACGACAGGTTCAAGGACTTCCTCAGCGTCTTCTTTGTTGTCGGCTACTTCGTCATTTCCTTTAAGAACTTCTTTTAATTCATCTGGTCCAAGAACTTTTTCGGACTTAGCTGCTTTTTCTTTAGCTAATTCTTTTTCTACTAATTCTGGGATAGACTCAACTTTTTCGTCTTTACTGTCATCATAAACTTCTTCAGATTTTCTTGGCGTCAAGGCATCAATCTTAGCCATTAGCTCTGCTTTTTTGACTTCTCTTTTCTTGTATTCCACAACTTTTAGCGGATCAACCAAAAGAGGGTATTCAGATTCTTCTTTGATTGATAAATTTGTTACACGAAGAGAGGTAAAGACATCAATCAAAACACCAAAAACGCGTTGACGATTATCACCCAAAATCGCATGGAAAACAGACTTAGACTCACAAATTTCCAAGACGTTATCAATCCCACGAATCCAAGTACCGACAATATCCAAAGAGTGATTCATCAATCTGAATGACGCTTCATCATACCAGAAAGTTGACTTAATCAACTTTTTTTGCTTAGAAAGCGCATCCACTGCTGCCAAAATTTCACCTAACTCTGATTGCACAATATTTGGCGAAAAAGAAGCCCCCAATAAAGATGGGGTCTTCTCAACCAAAACAATTTCATCTCTGAAAAGTGTTAGGTAATGAATGCTGACAAGTAATTTTTGAATTAATAAACGATGCCCATTTGAATTTGTATCTTTCATCGCTACCACCACACTCACCTTATAACTTATATTACATTTCTATTACAGTACGTTACTACTAATATATCACATAATAGGTAAAAGGACAATGAAAAAAGATAAGAAGCCTGAAAATAAAAAGAAAAACCGAACGATATATTTAGACAAAAAAAGAAAAAGAAACCGAGTCGTAACTCAGTTTCTTCTATTTATCAAGATTATTTTTTAACGTCTTGTTTGTAAAATTCTTTCAAAGCTTCTTGCCATGTTGGAATGACAAAGCCTGTAGCTTTTGCTTTTTTAAGACTCATTGTTGAGTTGAATGGGCGTTTTGCTTTTGCTGGGAATTGACTTGAATCAACTGGTTTAACGACAACATCAGTATCTTTCAAGATTTCAACCGCGAAGTCATACCAAGTTGTATCTTCGTCAGCATCATTTGACAAGTGGTAGTAACCAAATTCTTTTTGGTTTTCTGTCAAGTAAGTCATGAATTCTGCCAAAGTACGAGTCCAAGTTGGACGACCGTGTTGGTCATTAACAACAGTCAATGTGTCATGAGTTTTGGCAAGATTTTGCATTGTGAAGACAAAGTTTTTACCGTAGTTACCAAATACCCAAGCAGTACGGATGATGTAGAAGTTTTTAGCGTATTTTTCAACCGCTTCTTCACCCAAACGTTTTGTACGACCGTATTCAGTTTGAGGATCTGGAGTATCATCAACTTCCCATTCTTGACCAACTGGTTTTTTACCATCAAAAACGTAGTCAGTTGAAATGTAAACAAGAGTTGCACCATATTTTGCTGCAGCTTTAGCTACGATTTCAGTACCTGTCACGTTGATCGCATAATCAAGTTCTTTACCTTCATCTTCAGCCGCATCAACCGCAGTGTAAGCCGCACAGTGGTAAACAAGTGTTGGTTTTACTTGTGCAAATACTTCATCAACTTTTTCAGCATTAGTGATGTCCATTTCTGCAACGTCAACCGCTACGTACTCCTCACCACGTTCATCCAAAAGATAACGTAATTCTGTTCCTAATTGCCCATTGGCACCTGTAACTAAAATCATTTTAGCACTCCTCGTTTTTTTAATATCTAAAGGCCTGTAAACCTTTTAAATCATTCCCTACTATTTTACACTATTTTTTCAGAAAAAGCAGTAAGGAGCAGAAATTCCTAGAAATAATTCTAAAAATTTAACAAAGATGCTTACTATTCCAAGCTTTAACAATTCTTTTTTCGACCTTATATCAAAAAGAAGCTACATCAAGCACATGTTCTAAAACATCCAAATATCCATTACAGCGTTCTAACTCATCAAAAGTATCGTCGAAAACTATCGCCTAATGCCTTTTATTCGAGGACTTTCAGGGAAACGCTAACACCTAAAGAGTGTTTAGACAAGATTTTTAAACACGTTCCCCAACTTAAAAATACTACAACCTTTATCAATTACTTCTTTTTCACTTACAAGAACAGCATACCGAATAATTTTTTGGATTAATTCAGGAAGTTTTACATCAACTCAATCACTCATTAAAAACAACTCTAACAACTTTCGTTTGGTATAAGAAATACATTACCAATGCCATTGAACTTCCCTATTCTAACGCTAAACTTGAAGCAACTACTAAACTCATCAAAGATATTAAACGCAACGCTTTTGGTTATAGGAACTTTGACAACTTTAAAAAACGCATTTACCTCGCTTTGAACATCAAAAAAGCGAGAACAACAGGCTCTATAATTTCTGTAGTGGGTAAATCCACTGTAGAGATTATGGAGCCTTTTTTAGTGTAGAAAAAAAGTCCCATATGACCTATAATGAAAAGCGACGAAACTCACATTAGAAAGGGTTCATATGGAACAACTAAATCTTATCACAAATTTTCTCAGAATTAAAGACAAAAATATCACTATCACTGATGAATATGATATGGGGACTCACTTAGAACTCCACGGTCACTTGGATTACACAGCCCCTAAATGTCCTTCTTGTAAGGGACTAATGGCTAATTATGATTTCCAGAAAGCCTCTAAGATCCCCTACCTAGAAACAGCTGGTTATCCCTTACTTATCCGTCTTCGAAAGCGTCGGTTCAAGTGTAAAGATTGCGGAAAAATGGCGGTCGCTGAAACCCCTCTTGTCAAGAAAAACCACCAAATCTCTGTCGCTGTTAACCAGAAAATCGCTCAATTACTCATCGAAAATCAAGCAATGCAACATATTGCACACAGGCTATCTATCTCAACATCGTCAGTTATGAGAAAGCTCAATGAGTTCAAGTTTGAAACGGATTGGAATACCCTACCTGAGGTGATGAGTTGGGACGAGTATGCCTTCAAGAAGGGGAAAATGAGCTTCATCGCTCAAGATTTCGACTCCCTAAATGTCATCGCCATTCTCGACGGAAGAACTCAAGCAACCATCCGAAACCACTTTCTACGCTATCCTAGAAAGGTTAGAAATCGGGTCAAAGTGATTACCATGGATATGTTTAGTCCCTATTATCAACTTGCTAAACAGCTTTTTCCGAATGCAAAAATTGTACTCAATCGCTTTCATATCGTGCAACACCTTAGTCGTGATATGAACCGTGTCCGTATTCAAATTATGAATCAATTCGACAGAAAATCGCAGGAATACCGAGCCTTGAAACGTTACTGGAAATTGATACAACAAGATAGCCGTAAACTCAGCGATAAACGATTTTATCGCCCTATGTTTCGAATGCATTTGACTAACAAGGAAATACTCGAAAAACTCCTATCCTACTCCGAGGAACTACGACAACATTGTGAACTCTATCAGCTTCTCTTATTTCATTTCCAAGAGAAGAACTCAGATCATTTCTTCAGTCTCATCGAACAGTAAATAGCCACTGTTAATCCTATTTTCCAGACGGTATTGAAGACATTTTTAAAGGATAAAGACAAGGTTTTAAACGCCATGGAATTGCCTTATTCCAACGCTAAACTGGAAGCTACCAATAAGATCATCGAAGTCATTAAGAGAAATGCCTTTGGTTTCAGGAACTTTGAAAACTTTAAAAAACGGATTCTGATTGCATAGAACAGTGAAAAGGGCTGGGGAGAGCCCTTTTCAGCTTATCTCCTAAAAACAAGAAAGAGATAAAGAAAGAGAGGACGAAGTTCATCCTCTATAGATGTTAGCTTTTCGTCACCCACTACAGTTGACAAAGAGCCATAAAAATACAGATTAAATTTAATTCGAATCAGTAACTATGTATACGAGATAACTACATCTTATCTAAATCTTGTTTCATCACTGAAATCATTCTTTTTGCAACTGTGTCCCACGAAAATTCTGCTTTATAATAATCTTGTTTCATCTGAACATTTCTAAAGAAACTTTCATCTTTTATTAGATTATACATTTTATCAGCTAGAACCTGTGGATTTTCCTCTTCAGCAGGTATTAATAATCCTGTTTCATTATTTTGAATTAAATTTGGCATTTCCATTAAATTACGTCCTATACATGGTAAACCATAGCTAAGAGCTTCAACAAATACAATTCCAAATGCTTCAAATCGAGAAGGTAAAACAAATACATCACAAAGATTATAATAATATTGAACATTATCTGCTGGTAGATTCCCTAAAAAATAAACATTCGGATTGTTAAATTCCATTGGAGCATCTGAAGGGCCTATAATGTACAACTCTGCCTCTGGCATGAGATTACTTTGCAAATAAACAAAAGCATTATAAACAAGATCTCCACCCTTACGCAAAAAATCTTTGCCAATAAATAAAAATTTATTACGTCCCTTATGTGAGCCCTCAAATAATAGATTATCCATATTTGTTCCCGCTCCCACATAATGAACTTTCTCAGCTGGAAGCCCTTGTTGAGCTATTAAGTAATCTGAAAACCATTTACTCATAGTAAATATTCCAGTGGCTTGATTATAAAATCTTTCCTGTTTTCTCATTCGACTATCTAGAATTTCTGCCGAGACATTTTGAAAACCACTATATTTGAACGATTGACTGTTGTTTTGAGAACTCTCTATCAAATAATGAAGATTCAAGTCTTGATAGATATAAACTGGATTATCAGGAAAAGATAAAGGGAACTCATCAAATGTAAGACAAACATCCTTTGGAGAGAGATGAACTTGATTTTCAGCATATTTTATATACATCATGTTCATATCGGATTTTCTAATACCTAAACGAACAAGCATTTTGTGCACATTCATTCTAAAAGTATAGAAAATATTCTGTTCCTCAACAATCTCGTATTTTCCTAAATATTTTTTTATATTAGTTATTGTCCCCGACCAATCCCAGGTCAGTTGTTCTTTGTTATGAATAATTCTTGGAATTACAATCTTCAAACTAACCCCTCCTAAATTTATGTTTAACCATATCTAAAATATGATCTAACAATGGATTTTTTAAAAGTTTGAGCTCTAATAAATAGACGATTATGCCAACTAAAGTAATGCTAAAAATTAAAAGAAGTGAATTAGTTACGAATAACTTAACCCCAAAACCAATGATTATTATAGAAAAGAAACCTAGCAAAGCTTGAATTAAGTTCTTTCTCCATATTACAAAATCAATGTATTTTCCACTTTCTCTTACAACCAGAAAGTTATATAAAACAATAAAAAACTCTGAAGCGATTGTTGCTACTGCTGCACCATTCTGTTTAAATACGGGAATTAAAAGAAGACTAATTCCGATATTCACAATAATTCCATATAGCGCTCCTGTTAGGTTTACAGACTCACGTCCAATAGGAATATTAAGACCATAGGTTAATATTCCACCAAATATAGCTCCGATTAAGCTAATAGCTAATAATTGTAATGTTAAAGTAGCATCAATAAATTTAATTCCACCTAAAAATAAGATAATCTCCCGAGACAAAACAATAAGTCCTGCACTCATTGGAATTAAGATTAGAGTTACAACTGAAAGTATTTGGGTATAACTTTTTTTAAATTCGTCAATTTTTTGTTCACCAAACAAATGTGACAATCTAGGTATTGTAACGGAATAGATGGAAGCCAATAAATTTTTTAAGATTGTGTACACTCTAGCCGCAACAGCATATAATCCAACGTAATATGCGCCTTTGAACCACTCTAACATTAGCATATCAGAATTAGCATAGATACTAATCACTAGACCACCAGAAAACAAGACCATAATTGGCTTAAAATGCTTTGCTAAATCAAGTTTCCAAACTAGAGAGAGTTTCAAATACTTTCTACAATAGATTAAATTTAAAATACAAGATATCCCTGAACCAATTACCGAGATAAATGTATATAGGTATAAATCGTTAGCTGTTTTAACAAGGACAAACATCAATATCAACGATAAGATTTGTATAATAATACTTCTAATCGTAATATAAAGGAAATCCTCAAAAAGAACGTTTATCCAATCCACTCCCAATGTTGCAAAAACAATTGTTAGACTTTGAATACAAATCAGAATTTGATATTCTCTATTTGGAATAAATAACCAGACAACTAATAATAACAACAGATAGGAGACTACCGTCGATAAAATATTTATAGTAAAAATTTGATTACCTAAATGACTTAGCTTCTCAGAATTAGATCTAATACGACCTCCTTCCCTAATAGCATAAGTAGAAATTCCAAGGGCAGCAATTAAAGAAAAGTAACCTACAATAGAAGCTGTATAATTAATTTTCCCAAGGTTCTCTACTCCTAATATCCTACTGATATAGGGATAGGTGATTAAAGGGAATATAATTGAAAGTGCAGTTTTAAATAAATTTAAAGCAGCATTTACTCCCATCTTTTTAGTCATTTATTAAATCTCCATCTCTATTTAATTTTAAAGATTCTTTATTGACAATAACCAATGTCAACATTAGCGCAATAATCCGTTGCCTATCAAGATAAGACATGATAGTAAGACTCATCAAAAAACTAATCAATAGTCCTGATATTAATGCGTTAGAACTGATTCTCTTTATCCATGTCATAACTAATTTTATAGTCAAAAAGATATACCAAATAAATCCAGGGAGTCCCAAGGAACCTAGTGTTCCAAATAACCCGATATCATCATAATTAAAATATCCGTCGGGTCCTTTAATCAAATAATACAAAGAAGTTCCTTTATCAGGAGTATGTAACCCCAACCCAAATGGATAAGTGAAAATCTTATCTAAATAATATTCAATGGCACCTGTCCGAGCAAACGAGGAACCAGTATTATCTGAAATACTATCAGAAATTGAACCAAATCTATTAAAAATAATGAGGAGACCCGCCGTACTAAAAATCAGAGTACCTAACAATGATGATACTGTTAAATTCTTCCTATTATAAATCAAGTACATTGATAGGATGGCTACTAGCACTGTTACTAAATAATATCTAGACTGATCGACATAAAAAATAGCACCTAACATCAATAATAAACTAATGATGTCCCAAAAAGATCTTCTAAATTGTTTTGCAATAATTTTCCATGCAACTAAAATGACAAAAATCCGAACAAGCCCCTCAAAAACACTATAAATACGTAACGGTACAGTCAAATTATAAATATAGCTTAAAGGTATGATATCTTCAATTTTCAAAAATACTGTTGGTAAACCTTGATATTTATATACTTGTATAATAAACAGTATTGATACTATTGAAATTGTTATTTGACCTATTTTAACAAAAAGTGCATAGTTACTATCTTTTTGAAATACCTCACAAAGAGGAAAATAGAGAAGTAAGATTGAAAAAGGCAGGATATCCCACAATACTTGCGTAATTGAATAGCCAAATAAATACATGGACACAAGTGAACTTAAAATCAGAATTAGATAAAAAACCAGGATATAATTTCCAAAAATACCTACTTTAAGTTTTCCTTTATTTTTGATAAAATATACCAAAAATAATAGTATGGCATAAAATGCAATACCCAATTTGTTACTAGCAGCTCCTCCTAGTAAACTCGGCCAACTTACTAGATAAAAGCCTCTAAATTCAACTAAAAAGAATAGTAAAAATAGAAAAAGATATTTATTAAATTTCAATGCTTTTTCTCCCTGAAATACGTACCATCCAATATTTTTTTCAATCGATATATCTTTTTACATAAAAAGTAAGACATATCAGATATTTTTAAAGAAAGTTCAGAGGTTCCTCTATATTCTCTATAATAGTATTTTTTTGATACGCGGCCAATCTTCTCTGACTCAGGATTATGCGCTCCTCTATGATAATGATAAATCGTCCATTCAGGATAGTAATACGTCATATATCCCTTATTTCTCATTCTTTCACTTAATATCATCTCTTCACAATAAAGAAAAACATTTTCATCAAATCCTGATACGGCTTCAAAAGCTTTTCTAGAAACAAACATAAAGCTACCACTAACCCATCCTGTCTCACCCTCAGGAGCAGTATAGTCAATATCAATCCATTTTTGTATCTTACTATCAAACCACTGTCTATTATAATCCTGAAGTATCATCTCTTCTAAGAAATTCATTCGCTTACGAGGACTTTGAATATCTCCTTGAGGTGTGAGAATCTTGGGACCAACTATACCTACTGGATTATCACTCGTTTCAATGATAGTTTTACATTCTTTCAACTGCAAACCATTAGGAAACTCTAAATCATTGTTTGAAAAAATTAGATAAGGTGTATCAAAATTCTGAATTGCAAATTTAGCACCTAAATTATTACCTTTAGAATATCCGCCATTTTCATCGGAATCAATTATATAAATATTCCTTTGTGATATTTCAAAAGAATAGACTTTTTTTCCATTAAAAGTAGAGGAAATGAATTCAACTTTAGAATCTTGTAAGAATTGTTTTCCTAATTCTTCCGCACTGTTGTCTACGATAATATAATGGACATCATTCCCTACATATATATCAATAAACTTTTTTATATAATCTACTGTATCACTCATTGATTTGTAATCAGTAATAATTAATGAGTACATAGAATCTCCTTTGTATTACTTCGCCAATTTCTGATAGATTGTTCGTAACTTTCTAGCGCTATCCTCTATATCAAATCCAGCTTCTTTTATTTTCTCTGCAGAGCCATATGGAAGACGTTTATAACTCATAGAGATGATAAAATCCGTCCACTTTTCAACACCATCAGATAATGATAATCTATAAAAATTCGAATTAACCGAAGCTGACTCTGGAACTGCAGAGCTCACCACACAAGGCAATCCAGATGCTTGTGCTTCAATATTCACAATTCCAAATCCTTCATAAAGAGAAGGTAACAAAAAAACATCCATTGCTTGTAAATATTGTGCCGGTTGCTCCTGTTTTCCAAGTAATAGAACCCTTCCTGATTTTATTTCTTCGCCTAACATCGTTTCTATATTAGTTCGTTCCTCACCATCACCAATCCAAATAAAATAAAAATTAGGTGTCTTTGGAAAAAGAGTTTGTATTAGGTTAACTATAAACTCAGGATTTTTTTGATATGACAACCTTCCAATAGTGCCTAAAACAATAGCCTCTTTTGGAAGGTTCAATTTACCTCGTACAATATGTCTTAACTTTTCATTATATAAAAAATCATTGATTATAATTCCATTGTTCAAAACTTCTACATTAGTGAAATTAATCTTACCATACAGATATCTTGCTGCTTCGATAGAGCAGGACAACTTACAATCTGCCAAACGATTGACAATATTTCTCGCCAATAATAACTTAACTCTTCCGACAAATCCGTCACCACAAAATGATGAAGTATTATGAGCATGAACCACTATCTTAGCACCCGATAACTTTGACAGAATGATATTAAACAATCCCTCGATTGCATCATCTGCATTAATATGAACAATATCGTACTTTTCTTTTTTTAAAATCGAGTAGATACTTCTTAGTCTTTTTATTTTACTTGATACTCCCTTGACATGATAAACATGTCCCCCGTTTTCTTCAATTATTTGATGAAAACCAGGATTCTTCAATTTTCCAATTGCTAAAAAATCAACTTGAAAGTCATTCGTCAAGGGGCGAGTCATATTATATGCTATTACAGATCTACCACCTGCTCCAAAATTTTCTGCTCCTATTTGTAAAATTTTAGGTTTCATCTATTTACTCCAATAACTACTCAGTAAAGTTATAATTCAAATTGAGACTTTTCTGGATAACGTTCAGACAATATCTTAGAAAATTTCTTTAAATCATCTTCAGTCATCCCCAAATCATTATTAACACAAAGTAATTTTGTTCATTTTTTTAATAATAATTTAGGAAGCTCTTCAAACTCTTTCATCAATTCATAAGTACAGACATCAATATCATTGAACTTAAAATACAAATTATCCCAATGAATTCTTTCTAAACGACGGTTCCATTTTTGAGTTGCTTCTTCCTCATCTGCATAATGTAAGAAATACAATTCGATATCATCTAAAAGAGCCAGGGGATAGGCATTATCAAAGTCTTTGAGATATTTTGATTCCTTAACAAATGTCATAGGTTTTATTCTATCTTTTAGTGATTTTTTTCCATAATCTCTCTAATTACCTATATTTTATAATTCAAAAGTACTCTTTTCAGGTAGAAACCCATCAAATGTTGCAATGAATTCCTTCATTACCTTATTTTCATTCTGAATGTTAAAGCCATCATTAATACACATAATTTTATATTTCTTCGAAACTAAAAGTTTCCAGAAATCTGAATTGACGTCATCCAAAGAAAATAGTCCACCAATTTTTGAATCACCAATAACATATTGTCCACTCGCAATTTGCCAATATTTAAAAAGCCAAATATTTATATCTGCCGGATTTCTAAATCGACTAGCTGATGTTTTTTCTAAGATTTCCTTCTCCTTCTCCCATAAAACATTAAATGTTGATTTTAAAAGAGGATATGGAAGATGACTTTCCCAGAAGCCACAAATAAATTTACTATTTTTATAAAGTAAAGATTTTATTACCTGCTTTAAGCCCTGATTTGGAGAAAAGAACTTCCCATTTTTCAAGATTTCTGCTTTGCTGAAATAACTTGTTATTATCTCCATATTATTAATTTGAAAGTTTCCTGTACCAAATCGCTCAGGAATAATAGGAGATAAGGCAGTATTATACTTAGGTAAGCCATCCTCAGAGAAAAAATCACTTGGTGAAACTGGTGCCGTTAAATACATATCGTCGTTAAAACAAACAAAATGTTCAGACAAATTTGGTATTTTATGAATATTACATTCAATGGCATTAGATGAAAACACTGGTAGATAGTCATTGTTGATGATTTCTTTATGATCAATAACGTCTAATTTACTATTATCTACATCTAACCAATCTGGTATCTGATTATCAGTTACTAAATAAACCTTATTCACCCATGGTGCAAACTTCTCAACACCTCTAAACCAATACTTAAACGTCCCCCATTCACGGTACGCTTTATCGGAGTTCATATTATTTTCTGATGTTGCAAAAGTAGAGTCATATTTTCTCTTTCTGGCTCTCCAATTAGGATCACTACCATCAACCCAGGTTACAACAAAATCTATTGGAAAATTCATATCACTTCCTCTTTATTTTTTATTCATAAAATAATAAATAACTTTATTATTTCCTATACAACTCCGAAAAATTCCGAATATAACTTTGTAATGAGAAGAGTTCCTTTTGACGTTTGACTGATGCCTTGCCAAATTGCTCTCTCTTCTCGGTGTTATCAGCCAATTCTTGAATAACTTTAGACAATTCTGCAGGGTGATTTGGTGTGGCAAGAAGGCCGTTTTCGCCTTCTTTAACCATTTCACAGACACCACCATGACGGTAGCCGACTACAGGTTTGCCACAAGCCATTGATTCGAGAACTACAGTTGGTAGAGGATCTGGATTGGTACTTGGCAAAACAAAGATATCAAACATATTATAGAGCTCTGTTGTCTTACTATAATAATCGATACGCTTGATTTGTCCAGCTACTGGTGAGTCTGATATTGCCTTTTCCAACTCATCAACTCGCCATTCTTCACCTTCAAAAGCACTACCTGCCAGAAAGGCTACTGCTTTTGGATTAGCTTTTAAGATTGGAGTCACGGCTTCTAAGAAGTCGCCTTGACCTTTCCATGCATTCACTCGACCAACCATTCCGATAACCAAAGCATCCTGTGCGATACCAAACTGATCACGGACTGTACTAGCATCCATTTCATGATAGACGGCATTATCAACACCATTATAGATGACTTGAACTTGGTCATTTTTTACAAAGCGAGACTGCTTGACGTGGTTGGCCACAGCATTTGAAACTGTCACAATCGTATCAGCATAACGTCCCATCAAAAAGTTGATGAAATCAGAGATTGCTTTTGGTTTGACGATAATCTCGTGAACATGCCAAATCAAAGGAAGTTTCAACTTACGTTTGAGATAAATTCCCTCAAGTACCGCAGTCGTATTATTGTGAATAAGAGTAATGCCATTTTCCTTAGCATATTTAGCAATTTGCTTTGAAAAACGATTATAAGAGCCAAAATACTCAAGAATCCCCTTAGGATTAAAATACTTCCGGCGCAAGATTGGATAATCGATAACTTTTACCTTAGCACCAACCTTTTCCAATGCACCCACTAAGACGCCATCGTTGGGCAAGATGACATGAGCCTCAAAGGCTTCTTTATCCAGTCCTTTAATAAGCGCCAACAAAACCTTATCAGCACCATACATTTCGGCACCAGCGTGAAGATATAAAATTTTCTGCATTTCTATCCTTTAAATACTTTCTCGTAGTCTGTAACAATTTTTCCCCAAGTAAAGGCTTCTTCGATACGTTTACTTGATTTTTGATTGAGATCTTCTATAGCTTGTTCATCCAATTGCTCAGCTTGATTAATGACACTTGCCAATTGCTCTTTTTTCCAATAGAGAGCACCATCTTCACCGACTTCACGGTTAAAGCCAACATCCAACAAGAGATTGAGCTTAGTTGACTCAAGTGCCTCAAGAAGTGAAGGATTGGTTCCGCCAACCTCATGACCATGGAAATAAGCAAAGGCATTCTCACGAATGTACTTGAGCAATTCTTGGTCATAAACAGTTCCTACAAATTTGATGCGAGAGTCTTTGTCAAAACCTGTTTCTTTCTTCAATTTTTCGTAAAAGGCATTTTGTTCAACATTAGTAACCAACACAAAATCTTTTTTTGTATTTGACTTCATAAACTCACGAAGCATTGCCTCATAGTTATTTTCTGGAACGAAGCGTCCAACAACAAGGTAATAATTATTTTCTGAAACTCCCTTTTCTGAAAACCATTCACGTACGACACGGTCTTTTGAAGAAAGGCTAGATTTTTCAAGCTCTGTTCCATAAGCGATGTAAGTTGTCTTTGGTGAATATTTTTTATAGTCATCTTGGATATATTTTTCAATATTCTTACTATCACATACCAATAAATCAGCATGTTTTACCATCAATGACTCAGAAACTTTCCAATAACGACGAACAGGGGCACTCCATTTTTGACGCATCCATTCATGTCCGTCTGGATTAACAAATAATTGACCACCAAGAGCGTAGATTTGCTTTTTAAAATGATTAATGAATGGTCCGATGCGACAAGCTAAAACATAAAAAATTGGATTAACATCACCATTTTCTTTTGCGATTTCAATCGACCTGTTTAGAGCAGCGATGTCATAGGCAATTGCTCGTGCAGGACCAATATTTGGCACATCAATATTAAAACAAGTTGCTCCATTATGTTCAAAAATATCATCTGTGATATTTGATTTAGCTGAGTTTTCTCGCATACATGCCACATAATATTTGATATTTTTATCTTTTTGATTTTCAGTTAGTTTTTCTACAAAGGTTTCAAACCCACCATAATTTGCTGGTATTCCTTTTGAACCTATAATATAGACACTTTTCATTTTCACTCAATTATCCTTCATTCACTTCTTCACGCACACATTGCAAAGCTGCTGCAATGACTTGGTGCATGTCATAATAACGGTATTGGCCGAGACGACCACCAAAGATAACATTTCCTTGTTCTTCAGCCAATTTCTTATACTCTTTGTAGAGGTGGTTATTACGGTCGTTGTTAACTGGGTAATAGGGCTCATCACCTTTAGCCCATGTTTTAGAGTGCTCTTTGGTAATGATGGTTTTTGGTTGTGTCCCAAATTCGAAGTGTTTATGCTCGATGATACGTGTGTAAGGTGTTTCAGAGTCCGTATAGTTGACAACAGCATTTCCTTGATAGTTTTCCACATCAAGAGTTTCTGTTTCAAAACGAAGGCTACGATACTCTAATTCACCAAGTTGGTAATCAAAGAATTGATCAATCATTCCTGTAAAGACAATTTTAGGGTATTCTTTCAAATATTCATCTTTGTTATCAAAGAAATCTACACCAGTCTCAACATCAATATTGTCATGCGCTAGCATTTTTTCAATGATTTGTGTATAACCACCGATTGGAATACCTTGGTAAGTATCGTTGAAGTAGTTATTATCATAAGTCAAACGAACTGGCAAACGGCGAATGATAAAGGCTGGCAATTCTGTACAAGCTTTACCCCATTGTTTCTCAGTATAATCTTTGACAAGCTTTTCGTAAATATCTGTTCCCACGAGTGAAATAGCTTGTTCTTCTAGATTTTCAGGTTCTTTTCCATTAAGAATGGCACGTTGTTCATCAATTTTAGCTTGTGCTTCTGCTGGTGTTACAACTCCCCAAAGTTTATTGAACGTATTCATATTGAAAGGAAGGTTATAAATTTCACCTTTGTAATTAGCAATCGGAGAATTTGTATAACGATTAAATTCTGCAAATTGATTAATGTAGTTCCAAATTTCTTTATTCGAAGTATGGAAAATATGTGCACCATATTCATGCACTTGAATACCTTCTACTTCTTTAGTATAGATATTCCCTGCAATATGATTGCGTTTTTCAATAACTTTAACTTTTTTTCCTTTTTTAGCAGCTTCGTGCGCAAAAATTGCACCGAATAACCCTGAACCGACAACTAAATAATCATAATTTGACATAAAATCTCCTATTTTTTCATATAACGTAGTAAGTACATAGTAAATTCTTCTTTTAATAACAACCCTACTAAGCCGTAAATCAGCCCAAAAATAATAGCCGAAATAACTAATACTATAAAGAGTGAAGAAATATTACTAATAAATAATGTATTTGCTATTAAAACAAGAATAGTAGCTAACAAAGTAGATATGATATTTTTATACAATTTAACATTAGCCACAATTTCTTTCAAAAAATCACGTAATACATAGATTTGATAACTTGTGACAAAAAATTCAGCAACTAAGGTACCAAATGCCGCACCTGAAGCTCCAAATCTAGGGATAAAAATAGCATTTATTATTAGATTGACAATTGCACCAAGAGAAACCGACTTTAAAACATCATTTTCTCTATCCATTGGAACTAATATCTGAATGCCTAATAAATTTGAAATTCCTACTAAGAAAAGCGTAGGCATGATAATTTGCATAGGAAGTATTGAACCTGTATAAGCATCCCCTGACAAGAAATAAATACCTTCTTTAGCAAAAACTGTAAAATAGATCCATAGAGGAATTGATACAAAACATACAAATTGTAAAGAACGAACAGTTAATTCTTTAAATTCTTTAGTCTTTCCTTCCTTAATATAAAAAGATAATCTAGGAAGAAGAACCGCCCCCATAGACGTTACTAAACTAACAAGTATTGTTTTTATTTTTACAGCAGCATTATAATATCCTACTGCTTCATCACCTTTCATAAATCCAAGCATTACTGAATCAAGATTAGTATATACAGTAGTTGCAATAGTCATCATAAAAAAACTAAAAATAGGTTTTATGTGTTGACTAAGATTCATATTAGGATACCATTTTAGATTAAGAAAACGTCGTAAGTTAATAAAGTTAAAGAAGTTAGATCCGACACTTGCTAAAATAGTAATTGCACCATAAATGACATAGTCACTTTTTTGATGTACCATCAAGAACATTAAAACAAGTGATACTAATTTCAAAAGAATTGATCTGATAGTGATATAAGAATACTGTTCCAATGCTTTATACAGCCACTCACAGCCAATCAAATTAAAGAATAGAGTAGCAATATTAATCATAAACAGAACCCTATCTTGTGCCATACGAGGTACTAAGATTATGGCAATAATATAGACAAGCAGTGATAATCCCATCGCAACAGAATTTATCACCATAATTTCTTGAACAGTTTTTGATAATTTGTCTCTGTCATTTCTAACTTTTGCGCATGCTCTAATACCATAGGTTGGAATTCCTAACATACCAACCATTGAAAAATATGAAACTATTGACGTTGCAAAAGCAACTTTGCCTGTTCCGACAGGCAAAAGAACACGTGATACATATGGAAAAGTTATCAATGGGAAAATAAAATTTGACATAGTCAGAATAAAATTCATAACTATGTTTAATTTTACGGAGCTTCTTTTCCTATTTTTTTCTACTATCAACTCTACCTACTTCCCTCTCTTTTTAGTACGACTCCAAATGTTTTGGCAATAATTTTAATATCTTCACTGATGCTCCAGTTTTGGATATACTTCATATCAAGTGCTACGACTTCTTCAAAGTCGGTAATGTCACTACGACCGCTAACTTGCCATAAACCAGTAATTCCTGGTTTGGTTGTCAATCGTTTGAAATGATGTAACTCATAGTGATGATATTCGTCAAGCGTTGGTGGACGTGTGCCCACAACAGACATTTCACCTTTTAGGACATTAATAAATTGTGGTAATTCATCAAGTGACCAATCACGTAACTTATGTCCAAATGGGAAGATACGAGGGTCATCATCCATCTTAAACATTAAGTCAGTATCCAAATCATTTTGTGTTAGTAATTCTTTTTTGCGTTCTTCGGCATCGGTGTACATGCTTCTAAATTTGTAAATTTCAAAAACTTTACCGTTTTTACCAACACGTTTTTGTTTGAAGATTAGAGGTCCTGGTGATTGTTTCTTGATTATCGGTGTGATAATAATGGCTACAATACCAGTAATCACTAAGCCAACTAAAGCTATTGCAATATCCATAAGACGTTTTAAAGCAATCTGACGGAATTTTACAATATTGAACGCTGTCGTTATGAAGGTCGTATCACCTACTTTTTTTAGAACACTATTTCCAACATAGAAGTCCGAATAATTCCCAACAGCTACTGTCGTTGGAATTCCTAACAATTTTAAGCAATGAGCAAATTCAATAAAATCATCTTGGTGATTTTTGGCAACAAATATCTCGTCAACTTGGTGATTTGCCACAAAATCCCTAATTTCTTTAGTACTTTTTAAGATAGGCTGTGAAATATCAGGATTATCACGACGACTGATATAAGCAGCGATATGGTAATTGGAATTGCTAAGCTCTTTAATGACTTCCTTACCATTCGTAAAATCCGTGACAAACACTACCTGTTTAATATCCGTTGCATGACTTCTGAAAAGATTCTTAACTAAAATACGTCCAATGAAGACAAAAAGGCTTACTAAAATAAAAATTTGCCCCAATAAGAAATAAGACATCTGTGAAATGTCATGGATAAAACGAATTTTTCCAAGTATCAGTACAAAAGTAAATAAAACTAAAACTTTCATACCATAAATCACAGATGCTTTTAATTCTTTTAAATAACCACGATTTTTAATTGAAGAGTATTCATCACTCAAAACACTAACAATCACAATCAGAATCCCAAAAACAACTGCAAAGAATTTACTATCAAAAAAATGATAAGGATAAAATTGTGCTAAGATGAGGTAACTTATCACTAAGGCTATAATATCCGACAAAAGGTAATAAACTTTCTTTTTCGAATCTTCGCTATACATGTAACTCCCTGTTCCCTATTCTAAGGTAAAAGTATCAGCTATTTTTTTCGTTTACCTCTACCAATTTTTGTTTTTTCTTCACTTTTTCCGTAATTGCCATAACTACCATACCCACCGTAACTACCATATGAACCATACTTATCTAAGTGAATATCATATTTATTCAGAATAACGCCAAGGAAAGCTGAACCACTTTGTTCCAATTGTTCCTTTAGTTTTGTAACTGTACGACGTTTATCAGCCCCCGCTTTTACTACAAGCAAGCTAGCGTCTGAGTAATGCGCTAAGATAGCTGCATCAATAACCAAGCCAAGCGGTGGTGTATCAATGATAACATAGTCGTAAAGTCCACGAACAATTTCAATCATCGCTTTGAAGTTATCGTTTTGAATCAATGATGTGGGGTTTGGTGGGACTTGCCCAGCAGGAATAATCATCAAATTATCAATATTTGTGTCACAAATAACATCTGACAACTCTGCATTTCCAGACAAGAAACTTGTCAACCCCTGATAACGTTCCTTAGATTTAAACGTTCCTGACATGACTGAGTTACGTGTATCCGCATCAATCAAAAGTGTACGGAAACCTGCACGCGCAAAAGAAATTGCAAGATTAACAGACGTTGTTGATTTTCCTTCGCCAGATTGAGCCGAAGTCAACGTAATGACTTTTAAATCACGTCCACTAAATTGAATATTGGTACGGATAGAATTGTAATATTCCTCCATAGATTTAACCATTTGAGCTTTAGCTCTCACTAATTCTAACTGTGGCATTACAATTTTTCTCCTTATAATTTATCAATATCTGGTACAACTCCTAAAAGTGTCATACCAAGCACTTCTTCGACGTCTTCTGGACGACGAACACGGTCATCAAGTACTTCAAGCACAAGAATACCAACAATAGCCAAGAAACCACCAACAAGTACACCTAAAGCAGCATTGCGTTTAATATTTGGTGATGATGGTTTGCTAGCGACTTCGGCAGCTTCCAAAGTTGTCACATCATCTACCTTGGTTACAGATTTGATTTTTTCTGCAGCAACTTCACGGATAGTGTTAGCAATATCAGAAGCTTCTTTCGCATCTGTATCTTCAACAGAGATTGAAATAACACGTGTATCTGTTGGAATATTTACAGAAATCATATTTGACAATTCACTTGTTGAAAGTGAGAGATTTTCTTGACTAATGACAGATGACAAAACTTCATTTGACGTAATGACTTCTTTATAGTCATTAACAAGATAAGAACCTGCTTGCAAATCTTGATTAGTTAAGCTGCCATCACTACTTCGGCTCACAACATAAATACGAGTTGTTGATGTGTACTTAGGTTTGAGGAAGAAAACACTACCAAGCAAAGCTACTGTCCCAACAACTAGAGCAATGAAAATAATGAAAAATTTTCTACTCCAAAGTTTTCTTAGCAAGTAGAGTACATCAATCTCGATACTTGCATTATCATTTGAATTCATATTAACTCCTATAAATCTTTATTTTCTAATAAGGTTTGAGGATTTTCCTCGAAAAGAGCATATGCCCTATTTGGTCCAAAATCTTTTGTAACGATTTCCCTAGCTTTATCCATAAATGGCGGTCTTGGTCCAAGGTTATGCATATCGCTTGCGACACAATGAACAAGATTTTTTTCCAAGAAATAACGTGCTCGTTTTTTGAATTGATGGTATTTATCACCAAATAATTTTGGTTTGAGAACATGTGAGCTATTAATTTGTGTGTAACCCCCCATGTTAATCAATTCTTTAACACGTTCTTCATTAAATTCAAGCGCATTATAACGTTCGATATGAGCAACAACTGGTGTAATTCCAAGCATAATCACATTGCTAAGTGCTGTATGAATCTCTTTCCATGGTGTTGTCATACTAAACTCAATCAATGCAAAACGTGTGTCGTTCATTCTTGGAACTTGGCGTTGTTCCAGTCTTTCCAGAATATCGCTACTATAGTAGAGTTCGCCACCATATAAGATTTCTAAGCCTTCATATTTGGCTTCAGCAGCTTCTTTGACTTGACTAAAATTAGCAAAAATCTTATCTTCTGGTGTTTCAAACATTCCTTTGCGGCGATGTGACGTTGAGACAATCGTACGCACGCCCTGACGATAACTTTCCCCAACCAAAGCTAAACTTTCTTCAATAGTAGTTGGTCCGTCATCTACATCAAAAACAATATGAGAATGAATATCAATCATCTACTTACCTTCCATAACATCTTTAATGGCTTGTGATGCACTTGCTACACTAGCATCATCCAACTGAATCATATAAAGACTTGCAGTTGGCATGGCATAAGAAGTCAATTCTCCTGTTGAACCTGTACCAGTTACTTCTTGTGATGTAATGGTAAATTTCTTACCTGAATCAAGCTGAGCATTAGCAAGGCTCATCATTGTATCTAATGACATATCGGTTTGAATAGAATCCTGCAAGGTAGAAATAATTGTTGAGTAATTTGAAATTGAACTTAACGATGTTAATTTATTAACAATAGCTTGAATAACTTTGATTTGATTATTACCACGATCGTAGTCGCCATTATTAAGACTATAGCGTTCACGAACAAAAGCAAGTGCTTCTTCACCTGAGCTTAAGTTAACATTTCCAACTTCAAAATTATAATTACCATGGAGACTTGTAAATGCCTGATCATTATAAACTGTCACACCACCAATAGCATCAATCAGATTCATAAATGATGTGAAGTTGATACGAGCGTAATAATCAATATCAATACCATAAAGATTTTCTAGTGTCTTTTCAGATGTTTCAACACCATAGATACCAGCGTGTGTCAGTTTATCGTATTGATCTGCACCTCCGTCTGGAATTTGAACATATGAGTCACGTGGTGTTGTTGTCATCAAAATCTTATGTGTATTCATATTAACTGTCAAGATGATATTAACATCTGAACGTGAAACGGTTGAAATAGATCCGTAGGTATCAATACCACTAATATAAATGTTAAAGACATTAGCATCAGATGATTTTGCTTCGCTTGAAACACTCTTCTTAATTTTATAGGTATAAATGGTCTTTAAATTTGATTCGTAATCATTATATGATAATTCAAGCAAGCTTGAATAAGCACTGTTCAAAACCATTGCTTGACTTGACCCATTAATCAAATTTTCATAAGCGGCTTCATAAGAATCTACTGTTTCTGTCGCTAAATCAATACCTTTATCTGACTTAATTTGAGAAAGCAAAGTATCGATATTGCTACCATCAGCATTTGTTGGTGCTTGAACGCTTGATAATTCTGTCACATCTGAGATTGAGCTATCCGCTGGCACCACAACACTCATCTCAATTTCTGAATATGAGGCTGATTTATTCATATCATTAGCCACATCAACCAATGATTTAAAGGCAAATAGCGAAATAGCTGCAACAATCGAGAAAATAACCAAGAGAACCGTCACAACGATTTTCCCTTTTTTCCGAATTATCAAAACCAAAGATATGAGGAAGACAGCAACTAGTAAAACGGTGTAGATAATATTCAGATGACGAAAAGCTAGAATATTATTGGCATACATGAGATAAGTTGCAATCCCCGCTAACAAAGCAAACAACACTAATAAAACACTATTCACTATCGTCTTCGTATCAAAACGAGAGTATGAACGTGAACTCTTATGATGTCTTCTATGACGTGAATGTTTAGACATTTTAAATCTCCGATTCCTATAAGGATATTAACGTTCCTATTTTAGCACTTTTGTAAGTTTTTTGCAATTTTGTAATTTTCTGAATTTTTACGACTGTATGCGCTTCCTAAAGTATTATTTAAAAAAATAAGCGTTTTATTTTAAGAAAAGTAAATCAATCGCTAAATTGTTACGTTTTAGTTATCTTTTTGTAATTTTGTTGTTGTAATGTAAACATTCGTTTTTAAAGCACTCCCGTCATAAGAAGATATTGTCTACTTGCGGGAATTTCATTTTTAGGCTAAACTAAGCCTATGAGAATACAACAATTACACTATATCGTTAAAATAGTAGAAACAGGGAGCATGAACGAGGCTGCTAAGCAGCTTTTTATCACTCAACCAAGCCTTTCAAATGCTGTACGAGATTTGGAGCGTGAAATGGGAATTGAAATTTTTATTCGTAACCCAAAAGGCATTACCTTGACTAAGGATGGCGTTGAGTTTCTTTCTTATGCTCGCCAAATTTTAGAACAAACAGCTCTTTTAGAGGAACGTTATAAGAGCAAAAATACAAACCGAGAACTGTTTAGCGTATCTTCACAGCACTATGCTTTCGTTGTCAATGCTTTTGTTTCGCTTTTAGAAGGAACAGATATGTCACGTTATGAGCTTTTCCTTCGCGAAACACGAACATATGAAATTATTGATGATGTTAAGAATTTCCGTTCAGAAATTGGCGTTTTATTTTTGAATAGTTATAACCACGATGTTTTGACCAAAATGTTCGATGACAATCATCTGACCTATACGAATCTTTTTAGAACACGTCCGCATATCTTTGTCAGCAAAACCAATCCTCTTGCAAGCAAAAAACTGGTAACGATGGAAGATTTGGAAGAATTTCCTTACCTTAGCTACGATCAAGGGATTCATAATTCCTTCTACTTCTCTGAAGAAATTTTTTCACAAATTCGCCATAAGAAATCGATTGTCGTTAGTGACCGCGCGACACTTTTCAATCTCTTGATTGGGCTCGACGGTTATACAATCGCTACAGGTATTTTAAATAGTAATCTAAATGGTGATAATATTGTTTCTATTCCACTTGATGTTGAAGATATAATTGACATTGTCTATATTCGTCACGAAAAGGCTAACCTTTCAAAAATGGGCGAACGATTTATTGAGTATCTCCTTGAAGAAGTTAAATTTGATAATTAAAAAAAACAGCTGAATTTTCTTTTAGCTGTTTTAAAATAACCTATTTTTTCTGTAATTTCATAAGTATGACTTTCAAGCCATTTTCTAATTCATAATCAGGTATTAATCGGAATCCAAAATCTTGGTAGAAAGTCTTTAAATAATCTATATCTTCACATTCAATCCAAACATACTTACCTTTAATAAGTCGTGAAGCAGCGACTACTTGATCATAGGCTAATGTTAATAGTTCTGTGCCCGAAATATGAGTAGTTGCACTTTCCTGAGCTTCTTTGGGATAATTTTTCCCAAGTTGCCCTATTAAATAACTATTAACTTGAAACTTACTTCCAATTGTACGACCAGATTGCTTTAACTTTCTTTTTTGAGTATTACTTAAAGAATCAAAATTTTCTTACTCATAGTAAGTGGTTTATTAGCAAGAGAAAAGAAACCAAGTAAAATACTGGTTTCTGTATCAAAGACTAAATAAGTCGAGGTTAAAGCTGTTTTCTGAAAATCAATTGCTTTTCTATGAAAAAATTGTTCAACATCATGTGGCTCACCAGAAGTCTAGATACTACGAAAACTTTTTAAAACTTCCTTAACCAAACCAATATCAAGACTATCTAACGTATCATCCAATAAAACAACTCTAACAGATACCTAAACTTATCCCTTCATAAACATCTTCTTTATCAAATCCGAGTCTTTTACTATCTCAACTTTGGCAGGAGCATGACGTTTTACTTTACTATGACCTGCTAAGGCTTGAATGAGATTATCCGCAGATTTTCTATCAAATTTCAAATCTGTCGTAAAGCTTTTTGTTGCCATTATACTACCTCCCTTATAAATATACTACCTAACTAATTATGCCATAGTTTTACATATATTGCAGCTTATAAAGTTAAGTGATCGTTTGTATTCAACTCACTTTTGATAATGTCATTAACTTGGTCGAAATAGAATTTTTCTTTGTTATATTTGACACCTGCATAGGTAGCAAGGGCAATGATTTTATCTAGAAAGGCTTGGGATGAGAAATTTGTTGTTCGGTGTAGTTCTTCTTCGTCAAAAGGCTTGATGAGGTGGGCTAGGGGATTCCGAACGGATTTTTCAAAATTACGAAGTTTGCTGATTAACTGTTTAATTTCCTGAGGAAGTTGTCCGTATTGTAAGAGTTCTGCCAAAGCTTTTGAAGTCACTTTGCCATCACGACGAATCTCAAGGTATCTATGAAAAATAGCATGGTCGCTCTGCTTCATTTTTGTAAACAGCCAAGTATCATACTGGTCGTTTTTAGCATCGTGGATATAGTTTTCCAAATTTGAAATTTCGCGTTTGGCAAGACGTTGAAAGAGCCTATATATAATTGGACTAACAGAGCGGACAAAATCAATGATATTGCCATTTTTCACCTTAGCTTCCAAATCCATAATATAATTTGCTAATTGTTCTTCTTCATACGCATTGGTAATGAGTGAAACGCCATAATTGGCTAAAATTGCTTGATTTTCTGCTGGATGTGAAAAAGCAAAGTCAACGTTAAGTTCCCTACGCTCTTTTAACATTTCTAAAAGATAACGGCTTTGCGCTGGAAAATCACTGTGCTGCTTTGCTATTTTCCAAGCGTGATTATAAGCATAGACATCTAAAAGGATGTCTATTGTTTCATATATTTCTTGCATTAATCTGCAATAAGAGTTTCAAGACCGACTTTCATCATGTCTGTGAATGTCGTTTGGCGTTCTTGAGCGGTTGTGTCTTCGTCAGCAACAAGGCTATCAGAAATCGTCATGATACCGAGTGCTTGAACGCCGTGTTTTGCTGCAAGATAGTAAAGTGCAGCGGCTTCCATCTCAACAGCTTTCACACCAAGTTGCCCGAGTTTAACATTATTTTCAGCAAAATCTGAATAAAAAGCGTCAACAGATAACACGCTGCCAACGTGAGTTGTCATTCCAAGGTCTTGCGCAATATGGTAGGCTTTGTCAAGCAAGGTGAAATCAGCAATTTGTGGAAAATCATATTGTGGCCATTCATTTTTAATCATGCTTGATGTTGTTGCTGCTGCTTGTGCCAAAACAAGTTCGCGAACGTGAACATTTTTATTAAGTGAGCCAGCTGTTCCGACACGGATTAATTTTTTAACGCCGTAAGATTGGATTAATTCAGTCGCGTAGATAGAGATTGATGGCATTCCCATACCAGTTCCCATAACGCTGACACGTTCGCCTTTATAAGTTCCTGTAAAACCAAGCATGCCACGAACATTGTTAAAACATACGGCATCTTCTAAAAAGTTTTCTGCGATAAATTTAGCACGGAGTGGGTCTCCTGGAAGTAAAATTTTATCTGCGATTTCGCCTTGTTTGGCTTCGATATGGATTGACATAATATTTCCTTTCAATGTGTTCAATAATAGTTTTTGTAGCAAAGGCTACGATGACCGCAAGAAGCAAAATTGGAAGAGCTGTGAAAGATTGTCCCGTAAACGACACAACTAAACCAACAGCCGTTAACGGAGCATTCATCGTAATGGCTAAAAAGATACTTGAGCCAATTAACATAGCCGAAGTTAGTGATAATTCTGGGACTACCAATTGACACAGCACTGCTACCAAGAATCCTAGGACAGCTCCTATTGAAAACGACGGTGTCAGAGTGCCTCCGTAGGCACCATTTTTCAGCGTCAGCAAAACAAGTACGGCTTTAATAACCACAGAAGCTAAGGCATACCACACACCCAGCCCATCAAAAACAGCTTGTGCCAAAGCTCCGCCATTTCCCAAAATCTCTGGAAAATAAAGAGAACAGCTTGCGAGAAGCAAAAAAGTTAAGGGGATTTGATTGAAATGATTTGACGATTTTTATCTTGCAAAACAAACCAAATAAACGCTGAAATAATACCAGCTAATAAGATGATAATAAATTGTAGGTTTGTGACAGGTAGCGCGCCTGTACTTTCCCCATGACCAAAAATCATCCATTCAACCAATTCTAATAAGTCATGAAGTAAAATGCCGCCTACTCCTGCTACTAGACTAGTCAAAAGCAGGGTAGCACTAAAGCGTAAGCAATAAGCTTTAGAGTTAAATCTTTTATTTTGTGAAAGCATCTAAAAATTGCTCTAAAATATGATTCATTTCTGAATAATCATAAGATAGCATTTCATTTGCTGCTTGAAAGTATGAGTGTATCTTAACTTGTTCATCATAATCAACTTCTTCTGCCAAAAGTCCTTCAATCAATGGTTTTGAAAACTCTAAATGGCATTGGAAAGCATAGTGTTTATCACTGTATTTGACAATTTGTCGTGGGCAACCTTGACTAGTTGCAAGAATTTTGGCTTGTGGTATCAAACCAGGCATATCGCCATGCCAGTGCCCAACAATTGCAGATGTTCCAATATGCGAAAGATTACAATTTGCTAAACCAGCTTCTGTTAATGTGATTGGATAATTTCCAATTTCTTTTTCTGGGCTTCTTTCAACAGATGCTCCGTAAGCTTCACCTAGCAATTGAGCTCCTAAACAAATACCAAGAACTCGTTCATCTTGTGAAATAGCTTCTTTGATAAGCGAGATTTCAGCCTGTGCATCAAAATGAGGACATTCTGCTACTGTTGTTCGTGGGCTTTGTGGTCCACCCATAACAATTAGTAGGTCGATACCAGAACTATTTTTTGGCAATTTTTCGCCTTGGTAAAGTTTTGTCATTGTCACATCATGACCACGTTTAATAGCCCAATCATAGTAAGCACCCGGTGCTTCAAAAGCTTCGTGAACAATAAAATGAATTCGCATAATACATCTCTTTCTGAGGCTGAGACAAAAGTATCCCAATTTCTCTGTTTATATAGTTATTATTTACAAGATGCAGTAGTTGAGTGGGTTCCAATACACCGATAAATCAGCTTTTACAACCCTTTTTGACATCAAGCTGCGCTTGACTTCATTTCCAACCTCAAAAGGTTCCCCAAAACTTTTGAGCCATGCGGGGGTGAGTTATAAAGGTTCGGGGAACCTTTATAATCGGGAAATAAAACTTACGAAGTAAGTATCAAAAACGGTCTGGGAATAGACCGTTTTAGGTCAGGAACAAGAAATTACCGATTTCTGTCTCACTCTCTTAGTATTGACTTACAATTCTGCCAAGACAGCCTTAACTAGAGTTTTAAAATCCTCTTTGATTTGTTGTGTAACAGCAACAACTTCTTCATGATTAAGTGAACTTTGGAAACCTGCGGCATGGTTTGTGATGGCTGAAATTCCTAAAACTTTCAAACCTGAATGAGCGGCAACGATGACTTCTGGAACCGTTGACATACCAACCGCATCAGCTCCAAGAGTTTGGAAGGCACGAATTTCGGCAGGTGTTTCGTAACATGGTCCAGAAACCCCAAGATAAACACCTTCATCAAGTTTGATACCAATTTTTTCAGCGACTTTGTGAGCAGTATCACGATACTCAGCCGTATAAGCATCTGACATATCTGGGAAACGTGGTCCAAAGTCATCAAGATTCGCACCAATCAATGGGTTTTGCCCTGTCATATTAATATGGTCTGAAATTGCCATTAATGTTCCTGGACCAAAGCCAATTCCGCCAGCTGCATTTGTCACGATAAGCCCTTTACAACCAAGAGCTTTCATGACACGAACTGGGAAAGTCACTAATTCCATTGGATTTCCTTCGTAAAAATGAAAACGTCCTTGAAGAGCAATGACTTTGTGTCCACCAAGGTCACCATAAACCAATTGTCCAGCGTGTCCTGCTACTGTTGATTTTCCCCAATTAGGAATTTTTTCATAGGGAATTACAACAGCATTTTCAATTTCTTCGGCAAGTTCGCCAAGACCTGACCCTAAAATCAAGCCAAATTCAGGGGCGTCACAACTTTGTGATACCAAGAACTGACGAGCTTCTTCAATTTTTTCGATAATTGTTGTCATATGCACCTCTTATACTAATTTTTCTAGGAAAGATTGACCAATCATGGCTGTCTCAACACCAAAGTTTTCAGCGATTGTTGCTGAAATATCAGCAAAATGTCCGACTGGTAAGACACCATTTCCTTTAAATGATGGGCTGTAAGCCAATAATGGAATGTATTCACGTGTGTGGTCTGTTCCTGTGTAAGTTGGGTCATTACCGTGGTCTGCTGTGATTAAAAGAAGGTCATCTAATTTCATATTTTCCATGATTTCAGGCAAACGATTGTCAAATTCTTCTAGACAATCACGGTAACCTGCGGCATTACGACGGTGACCATACATGGCATCAAAATCAACAAGGTTTGTAAATGATAATCCTTTTGTAAATTCTGGCAATTGCACGGTCTTAATCAAGGTATCAACACCGTGCATATTTGATTTATTGTGCCCCATGTCGTTTGTGATACCTGAACCATTGAAAATATCATTGATTTTTCCGACACCGTACGTCGGAATACCTGCGTCAGCTAATTTATTAAGCACTGTTGGTGCAAATGGTGATAAAGCATAGTCACGACGGTTAGCTGTACGTGTGAAATTACCAGGTTCACCAACATATGGACGAGCAATGATTCGACCAAGCAAACTTGGACGTTCTAATGTAATGGAACGAGCAAATTCACAGATTTTATAAAGTTCGTCAAGTGGAATAATATCTTCGTGTGCTGCAATTTGAAGCACTGGATCGGCTGAAGTGTAAACAATCAATTCACCTGTCTTCATTTGACGTTCACCAAAGTCAGCGATAACTTGTGTTCCTGAGTAAGGTTTGTTGGCTTCACGAATGATTTTACGTCCTGAAAATTCTTCGATTTTTGTTAAAATTTCTTCTGGGAATCCTTCAAAGAAAGTATCAAAAGGCTCTGTAATGTTAAGCCCCATGATTTCCCAGTGACCTGTCATGGTATCTTTTCCACGTGATACTTCTTCTAATTTTGTCGCATAGCCACTTGGTTGCACTTCTGCTGGTACTGTTTTTAGAGGTGTTTCACGAGGAATATTTCCAAGACCAATTTTCGCCATATTTGGAACAGTTAATCCGACTGTTTTTGAAATATGACCAAGGGTATCTGAAGCACCGTCTGGCACACCAGCATTGACAAAATTGTTAGCATCTGGTGCCGCACCAATTCCGACAGAATCTAAAACTACAAGGTGAATACGATTAAATGTTGACATAATTTTTTCCTAATCTAGGGTGGTTACGGTTGGCACCCAAAACCTCCTAATCTCTTAATATCCTAATAAGTCAAGTGATTAGAAATAATAATTAATCAATATAACATAGTAAACAGGAGAAGATTCAGTTATGGTAACTGTTAATTTCCTCCTGCTGAAATCATTATTTAGCTTCTAAAATGTTGACACCGTCTTTACTTGCAACGATAACTTTATTAACCATACCGTTGAAGAGACCGTGTTCAACAACGCCGACCATGGCTTTCAATTCTTTGCCAAGTTCGACAGGATTTTCAATAACACCAAGGTCAAGGTCGATGATATAATTTTTCATATCAGTCACAAAGCGTTCGCCGTTTGCCATGCGATATGATGGTTTGTAACCTTTTTTCTCGAACTCACGGAAAATACGGTCTGCACCATATTGGACCACTTCGACTGGCAATTTGAAGGCACCGAGTTTATCGACCATTTTTGATTCGTCAACAACCCAGATATATTCTTTGGTGGGTGTGGCAACGATTTTTTCCATAAGAAGGGCGCCGCCACCGCCTTTGATACCGTTGAAGTTAGTGTCAACTTCATCTGCACCATCAACGGTAACATCGATAACATCAATGTCATCAACAGCTTTCAAAGGAATCCCAAGACCTTCTGCCTGTGCAGTTGTTTGGCTTGAAGTTGTTACGCCGACAACTTTGAGTCCTTCTTCTTTCATGCGGCGACCAATTTCTTCAACAAAAAAGTATGCTGTTGAGCCTGTTCCAAGTCCGACAACCATACCATCTTTGACGTACTGAGCGGCTGTGACACCAGCCAATTTTTTGAGTTTTTCCATAGCTACCTCACCATTTTATGTATTATTGTCAATAATTCCTATTTCCAACTGATTATTATATCATGATTTAAGTGTTTTGTGTCATAGTGAAATAGATAATCTCGCGTTTATTCCTTATAGTCTTTCTCTAATTTTACCATCCATAATCCGAATAAAATCCCGAGAACAAAAACAAGAGCTGTTATTACTATCTCCATGCCTGTAACATTTGCATAAGAGATTCCCTCATAGGCATTTCCGCTTGGTAAAAGTATTAATAATGTACTTGAAAGGACACTACCAATAATACAATAATAAATATATGATCTATAGTGCAAGAGAAGATAATTCATTCCTTTGGATAATAAAATCATAGTCACCCCTCCTCCGATCATAATTGGGAAAAAAGTTCCTAGCAAATCAAACGCTTTAAAACCATTTAACATAGGAGTATATACTCCTAAACATAAGAGGATACTTGAAGGACTGAGACCTGGAAGAAGAACCCCTAGCGCTATGAGAGCTCCTGCTAATAAATAACTAATAAATCCGACCGACATATTACCTGTAAAGTGGCTCATAGAATAAACTAAAAGAAAAGAAATGATAAAAGCGCCAATAATCCATCCCCACTTTAATCGATTCCTAGGAGCACTTTGTTTAGTATCGTTCAATAAACTAGGTATTGTACCAAGAACTCCTCCTGAAAATCCCCATAGTGTTGGAATTTCGTAATGTTCCAAAAGGAATTCAATAGGATAAGAAAATAGAGCTATTCCTAAAAGTCCCCCAACTCCTATCGGCAAAAAGAAAAGTACATTTGACTTAAAATTAAGTTTGATATTAGCTAAGAAACTAATAAGGCGCTCATAGACACCTAAAATAGCAGCAAGCGCTCCACCAGACACCCCCGGTAGTAAAAAACCAAGAGAAATAACCATCCCTTTGATTACCTTTTGTACTATAGAAAACATATATCCTCCTTACAGTTTTCTGATTAAAAAAATATCTCAATAATACTTCTTCATCATCGATTATAAAATAGTGTGCTTTATATTGAAAACATTTCACTTTAGGTTATCATATCTATTTTAGATATGTCAACTAATAGCAGTAACGAATCTATCTTACTATTGCTTTCTAATCATCTAACGAAACAGACACTTCTTTAGTAACTTTATTAACATTTTGAAAACTCCTTAGACTTTTTAATCCAAAAAGAGGATTATTCTTAATACTTATCCCTCGCTAGCTTTTCTAAATTAAAACTGCTATACTTTACTAGAAGCTTATAAGTGGCATTCTTAAGCCACAATACTACTTTTACTATCTAATTAATTATCGTTGATGCTCTAATTTCAATAGGCTAAAACCGATAAATATGAGGAAACATAATGATTACAAATGAATTTGATACGATTGCTGCGATTTCTACGCCGCTTGGTGAGGGGGCAATCGGAATTGTAAGACTTTCTGGAACGGAAGCGCTAGCTATTGCACAAAAAGTCTATCATGGTAAAGACCTTAACAAGGTCGCTTCACATACGATTAATTACGGTCACATTGTTGACCCTGATACTGATGAAGTGCTTGATGAGGTTATGGTGTCTGTGATGCTTGCGCCAAAAACATTTACCTGTGAGAATGTCGTGGAGATTAATACGCACGGTGGTGTTTCCGTGACAAATGAAATTTTGCAACTTGTCTTGCGCCAAGGGGCTCGTCTTGCTGAACCTGGTGAGTTTACCAAACGTGCTTTCTTGAATGGTCGTGTTGACTTGACACAAGCGGAAGCCGTTATGGATATTATCCGTGCGAAAACAGACAAAGCCATGAATATTGCGGTAAAACAACTTGATGGGTCATTGTCACAATTAATCAATGACACGCGCCAAGAAATTCTAAACACCTTAGCTCAAGTCGAGGTCAATATCGACTACCCTGAATACGATGACGTGGAGGAAATGACGACAGCTTTAATCCGCGAAAAAACACAAGAATTCCAAGAACTTTTGGAAAATCTATTGCGTACTGCAAAACGTGGCAAAATTCTGCGCGAAGGCTTATCTACTGCTATCATTGGTCGTCCAAACGTTGGTAAATCAAGTTTGCTTAACAATCTGTTACGCGAAGAAAAGGCTATCGTTACTGACATTGAGGGAACAACCCGTGATGTGATTGAAGAATATGTCAATATCAAAGGTGTGCCTTTGAAACTAGTTGATACAGCTGGTATCCGCGAAACAGATGATGTGGTTGAAAAAATCGGTGTGGAACGTTCGAAAAAAGCCCTTGAGGAAGCTGACCTTGTTCTTCTTGTGCTCAATAGTTCTGAACCTTTGACTGACCAAGACCGTGCACTTTTGGAACTTAGCAAAGATAGTAACCGCATTATTCTTCTTAATAAAACGGATTTACCAGAAAAAATCGAAGCTGATCAGTTGCCAGATGATGTCATTCGCATTTCCGTTCTTAAAAATCAAAATATCGACGTGATTGAAGAACGTATTAACCAACTTTTCTTTGACAATGCTGGTATTGTTGAGAAAGATGCGACTTATCTTTCAAATGCTCGCCATATTTCATTGATTGAAAAAGCGGTGCAAAGTTTGCAAGCCGTCAATGAGGGACTTGAACTAGGAATACCTGTTGATCTTCTTCAAATTGATTTAACACGTTGCTGGGAAATTCTCGGTGAAATCACAGGTGATGCAGCACCTGATGAATTAATCACAAAACTCTTTAGCCAATTCTGTCTTGGAAAATAAATGAAACTATCATAGCTAACCTAAGCGGTTTGCAAATTATACACGTTTAACCAACCATGACTTGTAATTCTATAAACACATAAAAAGCTAGGCACTTGTTGTGTCCTAGCCTTTTTGTTATTTCTCAAGAATTTCTTTGATGCGTTTTTGCAAATCTGGGATAACCTTTTCAGCAAACCATGGATTTCTTGCTTGCCAGAGGTTATTGCGAGGTGAGGGATGTACCAAAGGGAAAAATTCTGGTAAATAAGCTTGGTAATGCCTTACCGTTTCTGTTAATTTAGCAGAAGATTTCTGATGTAAATAATAGCGCTGCGCATAAGAACCAACTAAAATGTGCAGTTCAATATTTGGTGCAAAAGCCAAGGTTCGTTTGTGCCACTTTTCAGCAAAGCCCTTTCGTGGCGGCAAATCACCTGATTTTCCTGTGCCAGGAAAATAATAATCCATTGGCACGACCGCAAAAAGTCCAGAATTATAAAACATTTCTCGGTCGACACCCAACCATTTTCGTAAATTGTCACCGCTTGGGTCATTCCAATACAAGCCAGACTCTTGCGCACGAATGCCAGGAGCTTGTCCGACTATATTTATCCGTGCTGTTTTTGGCACAGTAAACAAAGGTTTAATCCCTCTTTGTGTGTAAGAGGCATTTTGCTCATCTGCCATAATGTCCGCAATTAATTGTTCAATGGTATCCATAGCAGTCTCCCTTCTATTTTTCAGAGAGTTCATCTTTTTAAGTCCTCTTCATAACGTGTAACCATAAATAGAAATGCTCTTATGATGATATTTTACCAAACTAGAAAAACCAGTCCGGAATCTCATCATAAGAGCCAGTGTGTTAATCAGTCCGTATTAGATAGTTTTCCGTCGACAATTTTGTAGATATTATCAGAAAACTCTCGTAAACGATCATCGTGCGTGACGATGACGACTGCTTTCTCCTCGTCATGCGCAATATTGGCAAAAAGTTGGCCAACTTCTTTGACACGCGCCGTATCCAAGGCTGCCGTAGGTTCATCGGCTAAGATGATTGCTGGGTTTGTATACAATGCTCGGGCAATCGCAACGCGTTGTTGTTGACCGCCAGACAATTCGCCAGGGTATTTGTTTAATAATTTTTGAATGCCTAGCGTTTCAATAATTTTGTCAAATGCATCTTGACTGAGGTTATTTTTAGGCTTCACCTGGTCTACAAGATTGAATTGGTCCGCTACGGTTAAATATGGCACGAGATTGTATGCCTGTAAGACGAACCCGATTTGTTCAAGTCGTATTTTTTCGGCTTCTTTGGTACTCAAATCACTGATATCGTGACCATTCAAACGAACTGAGCCATCTGTTGGTGTCTGTAACCCACCTAAAATGGTTAGCAAGGTACTTTTACCAGATCCTGAAGGTCCAATGATAAGCGACACCTCACCAGCTTTAAACGCTAAACTGACGTCTTCTAGTGCCGTAACTAAATTGTTTTTTTGACCAAATTGTTTCGTCACGTGTTCAAGGGCTAGTTTTTCTTCACGCATCTTTTCAACCTCCAATTACTGATACTGGATCAATCTTACTAATTACACGAATCGGAATGATGGCACCCAGTAACCCGGTTACCATCAATCCGGCTGCAATGAGTCCCATCAATCCCCAATCAAATGCCATTGGTACGCTATCTGGAATCCCAAATTCAGTTAATGCCGATAGTACGGCACCAACGACGATACCAGTTGCCATAATAAAGAACGTCTCAAATAACGTATTTTGGGCCAAGAAACGATTTGGAATGCCTTGTGCACGCAAAACTGCCAAGTTAGGCAATTTTTGAACCGTTAGAATGTAGAGGAAAATGGTAATCACAATCAATGAAATGACAATTAGGAAGCCAATCATGAGACCAAACGTCGCTTTTTGCGGTGTATAACCTGGCAATTTATTGATAAAGGCTTGGTATGAATAAGTCTTTAATGCTTTATCATCGACCGATTGTGACGTTTTTGAAGCAACGACGCTACCTTGGAATTGATCTGACACGCCCTTAATGACACGCCATTGCGCTAACTCACCATAAATAACAGGTGCGGTATTATACGTGGCATTTTTCACATAACCCACGATTTTATATTTCGTATCAGATAACCCAATCGAAATTTTATCTCCCATACCGTAAATATCCTTATCAACTGAGTCAGCGAGGACGACTTCGTTAGCTGCCTTTGGCAAGTGCCCCTTGGTTAATTGTAGGTTTTTAGCGATGTACTCGTCGTTATTCATCCCAACGAATTGTGCGGATTCACGTTTTCCGCCAACTTTCATATTAACTGGTGTAATGCCAAGTGTTGCGGTTTTTTCGCCGCTTAACTGATCAACCTGTTTTGTTGTCAGTAATGACTGTCCAGCATTGCCATTTGCGTCTTTGGTCATTACAAAGGACTTAGACTGCCAGCTGTCCACCGCAGCGGTGTTAGCTGTTGCCAGCCCAAGTGCCAGGGCACTTAAAATGAAAATCAAATAACTGATTAAGACGACGACTGCCAGAATCAAGCCGTACCGTAGTTTTTCTTTCTTAATCTCTCTAATTGCTAAAAACATTTGTCCCTCCTGTATTTGTTGCAGTTCAACAAACTTACTATACACAAGTATACATGCTCTTATGGTGAGATTCCGGACTAGTTTTTCTAGTTTGGTAAAATATCATCATAAGAGCAATAGATTATTTAGTTATGTTTTTGTCGAGCTTGCATTTGTGCTAGTCCGCTTGTAGCAAGGGTTTCAGCCCAATATAATAACTAAAATTTATAAGGTTACTTTTGAAATGTGTTGATTATCCACTGCAGAGGAAAGAACACAATAAAAACGATAAGAATAGGAAGCAGTCTAGCCAGTCAAAATATGTAATTCAATATTTGGTGCAAAAGCCAAGGTTCGTTTGTACCACTTTTCAGCAAAGCCCTTTCGTGGCGGCAAATCACCTGATTTTCCCGTTCCCGGAAAATAATAATCCATTGGTACAACCGCAAAAAGTCCAGAATCGTAAAATATTTCTCGGTCAACGCCCAGCCATTTTCGCAAATTATCACCACTTGGATCATTCCAATACAAACCCGACTCTTGCGCACGAATGCCAGGAGCTTGTCCGACAATATTAATCCGAGCCGTTTTTGGAACAGTAAAAAGTGGCTTTATGCCCTGTTGAGTGTAGGTCGTATTTTGCTCATCTGCCATAATGTCCGCAATTAATTGTTCAATGGTATCCATAGCAGTCTCCCTTCTATTTTTCAGAGAGTTTATCTTTTAAAGTCATCAATGCTGCTAAACTCTTATCGTCAACCACTCCTGCCATCTTAACTTTATTACGTTTAGGTTCAAATTGCGTTTTTTCTTTTACTTTTGTTTTAGAGGCATCTTTCTTAGACGAAGATATTTTTGGAGCTATTTCAAGTCTTTTCTCCAAATTTTTCTGCTTTTTTTCCTTTAGTATGCTTTCTGATGAAAAGATTTCATCAGTTGAAATACAAGCATAGACAGATTTGCTTTTCCTGCTTTGATATATGCTAACAAGCTCCTCCTGTCATTGTCAAAGGTTATTTAATTAATTCGTAAAGTGCTTCGGCGTAGATTGCTGCAGCACGGTAAAGGTCGTCAACGTCGGCAAATTCATTTGCTTGGTGCATTGTATTGACATAATCTGGGAACATTGCACCGAAAGCAACACCACGTTTTAGAAGGCGTCCAAATGTACCACCACCGATAACTTGTTCATAACCTTTCAAGCCTGTTTGTTTTTCGTAAACAGAAAGAAGTGTTGCAACCAATGGGTCATCAGCTGGAACATAGTGTGGTGTGTGTTCGTGATCTGAAAGTGTTACTTTTGTCACACCGTTAAGTTTTTCAAGTTCAGCTTTGATAGTTTGTGCATCTGTACCTTGTGGGTAACGGAAGTTAAGAGTGATTGTATTGTCATCTGAGTTGCGGTCAAATTTGAAAACACCAGCGTTCATGCTAAGAGCGCCCATTTTTTCATCAGTATAGGCAACACCAAGGTTTTTACCTGCAAAATCACCGTGAAGAACGTTTGCTGCTGTTTCAAGATAAGCTTTAGCAGCTCCTTCAAAAGCAAATTGGTTAAGGAATTTAGCAAGGTATGTTGCACCGTTGATACCAAGTTCTGGTGTTGAACCGTGAGCTGATTTTCCGACAACTGTCAAACGGAAAGCGTCGCCTTCTTGAGTAAGTTCAGCAGTCAAGTTTTCAGCTGTTGTGTATGCTGTTAATTTTTCTTGAAGTTCAGCCAAAGTGCTGTCAGCTGTGAAGATAGCTGTTGCTGATTCTGGTACCATGTTATCACGAAGTCCAGCATCGAAACTATTCAATGTGAAGGCACCGTTATTGTCACCTGCAAAGTGTAGGAATTCTGTGATATTCCCTTTTTCACCATTGATAATTGGGAATTCAGCATCTGGAGAGAAACCAAAATCAGGGTTTTTCAAGCCATTGTGAGCAAAATAATATTCCATATCGCCCCAGCCTGATTCTTCATCAGTACCAACGATGAAACGAACTTTTTTAGATACTGGCAAACCAAGTTCTTTGATGATTTTTAGGGCATAGTAACATGCCATCGTTGGACCTTTATCATCAGATGACCCACGCGCATAAAGGCGTCCATCTTTGATAACTGGCTCATAAGGGTCAGTATCCCAACCGCTACCTGCAGGCACAACGTCTAAGTGAGCAAAGATTCCGAGAACTTCGTCACCTTCACCAAATTCGAAATCACCAGCATAGTTATCAATGTTACGTGTTTTGTAACCATCACGTTCAGCCATAGCTAGGAAATGTTCCAAAGCTTTTACTGGGCCAGGTCCAAATGGATGTTCTTTGTCAGCTTTGCTGTCATCACGTTCTGAGTTAATACGCAAAAGAGCAAAGAGGTCTTCCATCATGGCATCTTTACGTTTTTCAACTTCTGCTTTAAAATCTACTGTCATTCTTATAACTCCTCCATAAAGGTAGCTTTTCTCAAAAAAGAAAAGCTATCTTGTTTTATCTTTGAATTCACCAAAAATCGGTAAACTCATGTTACTGTATTTGTCAAACTCAGCCTAGCAAATAAACCAAGTTTGGTGCATGAAATTAAAGTCGATACGCTTAACGACGTTCGATAATTTCGTCAACAGGCAAACGATAACTTGGTTCAGGCTTATTATCGCTATAACCAACAGTGATTAAGAGCTCTGGACGAAAACGTTTATCAATTTTTAGAATATCATTGGTTGATGACTTATCAAAACCAAGAATAATATTTGATGAAATATCTTGGTCAGTCAAAGCCAAAACAAGATTCATGGCAACAATTCCAGCGTTAAGGGCAAGGTATTCGCCTTTGCGTTTGTCGTCAAATTCTGCAAAACGAGCAGGTAAGGTTTCCATGTAGTAACCTAACATATCATTACTCAATGATTTGACACCAATACGAGCAATTTTGTGAGAACGTTGAACCAAATCTGTATCGGTAAAAATCGCTACAACGTACTGTGATTGCTCCACTTGCTTTTTATTAATCTCTGGGAGATGTTCAGCAAGCTCGGCTTTTTTATCTTCCACCACAACAAATTTCCAAGGTTGGATATTATTAGCACTTGGAGCTAATGTAGCGATTTCAATGGCTGTTCGTAAATCCTTATAATCAACGGGTTTGTCATTGAAAGTTTTGACGGCATGGCGCTTTTTATTTAATTCTAGAAACTTCATAAGCGAACCTCCTTCTAAAATATTCTTTGCTCCTCTATTCTAACATTTTTTGAAAGAGTTCACAGCTTTTTTTAGTAGTTTTGGGAAAGAAATGTAACATGAAACAAGATTTTTCTAAAATAAAAAGACTGGATGTGTAATTCCAGTCCTAAAATTATTATACTTTTTTTATCACTCTTAATTTCTTTAGACAAGCGTAGCCTGCTGTTGCTAGCCATGTGAGGGCGTTAGCAATCAGCAAAACTTTGAACCAGACGCCAATATGGTAAGTGATTTTTAATGTGTTTTTTCCGATTTTTTGTGTCACAGTCGGTGTTCCAATTCCTGACAAGGAATAATCGGTACGACTTAGTTTCTTACCATTGAGCGTTAGCTCGGTGCCTTTATACTTGGCGATTGGAATGTTAACCTTACCACTATTGTCAGCAGTCCATGTGAAGATAAGAGTATTGCCATCTTGTGATTTGTCAAAAGTATCTGTATGACCGATGACAAATTCTTCATAAAGAACGTATTTGTTGTCCTTGTTTGATTTTTCGGTGGGAAGATAATCTGGTGTTGATTTCGAGATTAAATCTAACAGCTCATACAAATCTGAACTGTGAAAACTAGCTCGAACTTCCTCAGAATTTCCCCAAACAAAAGTGTGTTTTTTAGTTTTGATGGGGTGTTTAGCAGTATAGTATTCAGCAATTTTTTCTTGTTGCAGATGTGTTAACTGAGCAAGGCTGAAAAGATTAATCAAAATCGCCCCAACTGTCACTAATTTGGACCATTTGATGTCAAAATAACGCTCTAAAACTAACGCTACTGCTAACAATAATAACACCGTAGCAGGTACAAAGAAGCGAAATGGGAATTGAATTAAATTGACCAAAGAAAGGTTTAATTTGTTAATACTGTACCAAGGGAAAATGCTACTTGACAGAACGAGAAAGAAGAAAAATGCTCCCGTTGTGACTCGTAATAGTGTATCAAAATGACGCCAATGTCTGAATGAAAAATACAATTGATACAGCACCAAAAATAGCAAAGGTAACGGTGTTATCAGCCATTGAATGCTACGTTGATTCACCGTCATAATGTATAATTTTGAATTGATAAATGGTTCAATCAAATTATTATTACGCCCAACGTCAATAAGCGCAGCCCAGACATTCGTTGTCAATAAAAGAGCAAGTAAAACAGCTTGTATTCCTTTGATGATAATGGTTTTCTTTTCTTTAGATTTGATAAAACCGTACAAATAAAACGGCAAATAAGAAACAATGAGCAAGAAACAGCTTAGCATATGGACTTGCATCATCAAAGCGACAGCAACGGCTAAGCGTAGCACGCCTACTTTTTTAGTTTTCACAAAATCAATCGCTGGAATCATGCACCACGGCATAAAAGCAGCTCCCCAACTTGAAAAACCTTGCCTAAATGTCCAATATTGAACAGAAAAAGTCATCATGTAAAAAATGGCAATGGCTAGAGAAATTTTAGGCTTGACAGCTACCCTGCGTATCAATCGATACATTGAAAAGCCTGCAATCACATTCAACAAAAAGCGTGATACCAACTGATACGTGTACCAATTGCGACTGATTAGAACCAGCAAACCTTGAAAATAGGCAAAATAGGGACCGTATAACGCATTAATAATCCGCCCCGAGCTATAAAAGCCATACAAAGATATAAAATAACTGAAATTACCAGTCTTAATCTGCATAGCCGTTTCATAAAAACGATTATAGTGAAAGAGAAAATCACTGCCAACAATAACACCTTTTGATATGATTTGTGGAAGAATCAGTAAAAAAGCAACCAGCATTATCATAAGGCTTGGTAGCCAAAAGTGCTTTTTTCGCAGATAAGAAAGGCTCTTCTTAAAATTCTTAAACATGCTTATCTCCTTAAAAAATCCCTATCCATGTTAGCACAGTTTAAAAAAGATTACAAACAGAAACAGAAAACTTTCATGAAATTTTCTTATTTATATTCAAGAATACCTTTCGTTTCTTGCAAAAATTATCCCAAAATCTGATATCCTGTTACTTCTAATACTCGGAGTGCGCTTTGAAAATCCGTTGTTTTCGTTAAAATGTAATCCGTGTTATAAGTCGAAATGGCAAAGATACCAATATTATTATCTGCTAAAAAACTTGAAATTTTTGATAAAATGCCAATCAAAGAAAAGTCTAAAACACCCTCGATTCGAAAAGCTGACCAAGTCTTATCAACGTTCAAAGCATTTTCAGGGATAAGTGCAATCGGACAAACAAGTGATTTTTCGTCATCTGTTGCTCCAGTAAAAACAAATGGATTTTTCCAGATTGACTTGTGAATAATCCTCAACTTGACAAACAGCAAATTCTTTAGTAATCGGTTTAATGGTTAGCATTGACATCTTCCTCCTCATTTAATTTTTCTTTAATCGCAGTTGCGACATTTCGTGGAATACCACAGTTCACAATATCGTCTATATCAGCCTTTTGAATATTGGGTAGGCTCTTAAAGTGCTTCATGAGTAATTGCTTGCGCTTTGGTCCCAATCCAGCAATGCCATCAAGTTTTGATGAGAATGAATTTTTACTACGCACTTGACGGTGGAAGGTAATAGCAAAACGGTGCACCTCATCTTGGATACGTTGTAACAAGAAAAATTCTTCGGAATTTCGTGGCAATTCAACAACTTCTAAAGGGTCACCAAACAATAATTCATGCGTTTGGTGTTTATCATTTTTTTGCAGACCAGCAATTGGAATATCAAGACCGAGCTTGTTTTCAATAACATCACGCGCCACATTGACCTGACCTTGACCACCATCGATGATAATCAAATCTGGTGGCACTAAGCCATCTTTCATCACGCGGCTATAACGGCGATAGATGACCTCGCGCATGCTGGCATAATCATCTGGTCCGACAACCGTTTTAATCTTGAATTTTCGATAATCTTTCTTACTTGGTTTTCCATTTACAAAGACCACCATAGCAGCGACAGGGCTTGTTCCTTGAATATTTGAGTTATCAAAGGCTTCAATACGAACAGGCTTTGGAATGTTAAGCAATTCGCCGATATTTTCAACAGCACCATAAGTTTTCTTAACATCTTTTTCAAGCAAATCAAATTTTTGTTGCAAACTCACACGTGCATTTTTGATAGCTAGGTTAACAAGCTGCTTCTTCTCGCCACGTTGGGGCTTGATGATTTTCGTATCAACAATCGCCTTAACCAATTCTTCATCAATTTCTTTAGGAATGAAAATTTCTTTGGGAATAAAGTGCTTATTGTCACGGTAAAATTGTCCCATGTAAGTCAAAAAATCTTCTTCTGGGTCATTGTAATAAGGAAACATATTAACATCACGTTGAATGAGTTTCCCTTGGCGAACAAAAAATACTTGCACACACATCCAGCCTTTGTCAACGTAGTAGCCAAAAATATCACGGTCCATCATATCTTGGCTCATCACGCGCTGTTTCGTGCGCAAAGTTGAAATAGCTTGCAGTAAATCGCGATATTCTGCCGCACGTTCAAATTCCATTAAATCTGACGCTTTTTGCATTTTATCTTTAAGTTGGTCAACAATTTTATTGTCTTGACCGTTAAGGAAATTTTTCACATTGTGCGCCATATCAACAAAATAATTATGGTCAACATAACAAATCGTATGTGCTTTACATTGCCCTAAGTGGTAATAAAAACAAACTTTATTAGCAGGATTAGTACATTTCTTAAACGGAAAAATGCGGTCTAACAGGCGTTTGATTTCCGTTGCCGCTCCCGAATCAGGATAGGGTCCAAAATACATGGCACCGTCTTTTTTGATTTGGCGGGTAATCATTAAACGTGGGTACTGCTCATTAGTTGTGATTTTGATGAAAGGATAGGATTTATCATCTTTGAGCTTGATATTGTATTTTGGCATATTTTCTTGAATGAGATTAATTTCAAGAAGCAACGCCTCGGTATTGGAACCTGTGACAATATACTCAAAATCCTCTATTTCTGAAACCAAAAGTTCTGTTTTGGTATTATGGCTGCCATGAAAATAGCTACGCACACGATTTTTCAGATTTTTTGCCTTACCAACATAAATAATAGTGCCATTTTTATCCTTGTGTATATAGCATCCTGGGCTATCTGGCAACAGCTCCAGTTTATGTTTAATCAGTTCATTCATGTTTATATTATAGCAAAATCGTTTTAGCATTGCTGTGGTAAAAGTTCCTCTTATTTTTGAAATTTGGCTTTTTTGGTAAAATAAAGGCAAGATTGATTCATTGAAAGTAAAGGAGCTATTATGCCAGAATTTCTTGCTAAACGTGTATCCAACTATTAACTTTTCTTTGACTTGGCTTTTGTTTTGGGCATCAGTCAATTGATCTCATCAATCCATTTAAGTCATGTTGGTGTTCAAGAAATTTTTTCATTATTTCGCTGAATCTTTGGATGACCGAAGTGTTTTACTACAATAAATACGGTGATTCGAGGAGAATTGATATTTTCTCTGTTATTGTGCTGATGTTTGTTGTTGGAAATCTTGCTTTAACATTTGATATGAATATGGTGCATCTTTACGCTGGACATCCGACTGTCGTTATCTTTAATTGGCTTCTCATACTAGCTTACGCCATTATTGCGCTACAATATTTCTCAAAGGGCGTGTTTTAGGATTTAACAGAGACATAATATTTAACATTGTTATTTGTGCCATTTATGGGCTTTCTTTGTTACCTTTTGCATTAGGATTATTGGGAGCTAATATTTGGACAGTGTTAATTTACCTCATTCCCAACATTTTTCCAGTTCTTACAAGGCGCTATCACGATTCGTCACACATTAATTTTCCGCATGCTGTGAGCGAGCTCAGTTGGTGACAATTTTACCTTGGGTGAAACTGTCATTGCCATTATCAGTACCTATCCGCTGACAGAATCTCTTTATCAAGGTGCCCTATTATTTGCTGGAATGTCTTTCATGTTTATTTCTTACATGACACAAACTTTCTTGGCAATAGACCATCATCGTCAGACGGCAGGTTCATTGATGTTCTATGCTCATATTCCGATTTTTATCGGTATTAATATTTTCACCGTTGGAATAGAATTTTTAGCTGATTCTCATCACGCTAACCTTGGATTTGCTCTCTTTCTTTTTAGTTTTCTCAGTTTTTATGCAGGTGTTTTGACCACAACGCATTATAATCAAAGCATTTATCAGCTTCATTTGAAAACGTATCTTAAAATCGGATTGCTTTTGGGAATCGGTGCTTTTATCATGTTCCTTGTTAGACATCATATCCTACTACTGTCGCTCGTTCTTTGTGCGACAACATGGGCATATAATTGTTATTATCTGGCAGTTCGTCGAAGAAAACGTGAGTAACATAATATTCCACATCCCGACCCAAGGAAAAATTTACGTGATTTTTCATAAACGTTATTTAACAAATAAGACTTTTACAGCACAGCCAAAAAACCGCAAGCTAAATTAGTTTGCGGTTTTCTATTTTAAATATAAATAAAAGGAGAGCGAGTTAATTAATCATTTGGAACGAAAACAAGGTGTTCGTTGACAAAGGCATCAAAGCCGAGTTCGCTTAATTCGCGATCGTAACCTGAATTTTTAATGCCTCCAAATGGGATTTCTGGGTGTGATGTCCAACCAGAATTGATAAATGACATTCCTGTCTCAATCTTGGCAGCCACTTCTTTGGCATGGTCAAGATTTTTTGAAAAGACGGTACCACCAAGACCATAGCTAGAATCATTGGCAAGTGCGATGGCTTCTTCTTCAGTATCAACTTTATAGATAGAAGCAACTGGACCAAAGATTTCTTGATTGTAGATTGGATTTTCTTTGGTGATATTTGTCAAAACAGTTGGCATGACAAAGTTTCCTAGGTGGTCAATTGGTTCATCACCGTAAACCACAGTTGCACCATTTTCCTTAGCTAATTTGATTTGACCAAGCACTTCTTTTTTTGCGGCTGCTGATGACAACGGTGCTAAAGTTGTCGCTTGGTCCATTGGGTCACCCCATTTGGCTGATTTGAAATGTTTGACCACCATATCAACGAATTTGTCATAGTTTTCTTGACCAACAACGACAAAACGTTTTGATGAGGTACAAACTTGACCAGCATTGTAGAGACGAGCAAAGAAAATGGTCTTATCAAGCAAATCAAAATCGGCATCTTCTAGGATAATGAAGGCGTCGTTACCACCAAGTTCCATAGATGATTTTTTCAAATTTGCTCCCGCTTCTGCCGCAATAGAAGCACCACCACGTTCAGAACCAGTCAAGCAAACCCCAACAACACGTGGGTCAGCAATAACCTTGGAAACTTGATTATAAGAAAGGAAGAGATTTTTGAATGCGCCAACTGGTGCACCTGCTTCCAAAACCAAATCATCAAATGCTTGTGCTGATGCTGGACAGATTGAAGCGTGTTTCAAAATCATCGGATTTCCAATCATAAAGTTTGGCGCAAAGACACGCATAATTTGATAGAATGGGAAATTCCATGGTTCAACGGCTACCAAAACACCTGTCGCTTGCTTGATGTAGTAAGCATCACCATTAATATTTTCAAGCGGGCGTGGTTTCAAAAATTCTTCTGCCTTATCAGCGTAGTAATCCGCAATTTCTGCACAGAGTTCCACTTCGCCTTTAGCTTCTGTGAAGAGTTTTCCCATATCTTTTGTCATGACTTCAGCATACTTGTCAACATCACGACGTAGCAACTCAGCAATTTTATGCAATTGAACTTTTCGCTCATCCAAGCCTCCTTCAGCACGCCACTTTTTGTAAAGCGCATGCCCATTTGCCAAAGCTTCCTCTAACGCTCCATCCGTTGCATTATCAAAAGTCGCAAGAACCTCGTTTGTATAAGGATAAGTTGTTTTATATGCCATCGTACCTTTTCTCCTTTATCGTTGCTAATTTCACGCCTTACAACTGTTAGCCATAAGATTAACGGTCTTTGTTCATAAAATTTAACTAAGGTATCCAAGTTTATTATAGCACTTCAGGAAACGGTTTCAAGTAAACGCTATCGTTTTTCAAAAAAGAAAAACAATGATTGAACATTCACAAACATTGTTTCTACATTTTTATTACCAAATCCCTAGAAGATGCTGCATCCAAAGACTGACACAGGTAATAGCTATCCAACACGTAGCCCCCACTCCAATAGCTTGTCCACCAGTCTTAATAAGTTTGATAGGATTCGTGTTAAGACCAATAGCCCCCATTGCCATGACAATAAAGAATTTTGAGAGTGTCTTAAGATTATCAAAAATAACTGTATCAATTCCTAAACCACTGACAATTGTCGTGACAATCGAAGCCAATAGGAAATAAAGGACAAATATTGGAAAAGCTTTTTTCAATTGGAAAGTCGTTTGTTTAGCTCTGCCATTTTTTGAATCTTGATAGGCTTTATAGAATGACAGCCCTAAAGTAATCGGAATAATGGCCAGTGTGCGCGTTAATTTCACAATTGTTGCACCGTCTAAGGTATTTGACCCGTGAACAGCATCCCAAGCTGTCGCTGTCGCCGTAACGGATGACGTATCATTGACAGCTGTTCCCGCAAAAAGCGCAAAACCTTGGTTAGATAGGTGAAGTAAGTCTCCCAATGTTGGAAAAATTAGTGCTGCTAAGATATTGAAGAGAAAGATAACTGAAATACTCTTTGCGACTTCTTCATCTTTTGCTTTGATAACTGGTGCTGTTGCGGCAATGGCTGAGCCACCACAAATAGATGACCCAACACCAACCAAGGTTGCTATATTACTATCCAATTTTAGCCATTTTTGCAATAAAAACGCTACAACTAACGAGACTGTAATGGTTGAAATAATAATTGGCAATGATTGTGTCCCAACTTTAAAAACTTGTGTTAAGTTTAAACCAAAACCTAATAAAACAACCGCCGCTTGTAAAATATATTTTGATGTAAAAGCAATACCATCAGTAGTTTGGGTGCGATTATTATGAAAATTCCCCACAACCATCCCAAGTAAAATTGCAAATACTGGCGCTCCTACAAGTGGAAATAAATGCCCTAAAAACCAGGCTGGCAAAGCCAGAATCACACAAAACATGATGCCCGGCAATTTTTTCTCAATTGTCATCATAACAAAAACTCCTTTTCACAAAATATTATAACTTGGACAAGCCATAATGTAAAATTATGATTTATTATGATATAATAACAAAAAATAATAGGAGATTATTATGCTTGATTACCGTGTTTTTACCTTTATGAAAGTCTGCGACACGCTTAATTTTACCCAAGCTGCTAAAGAATTGCATATCACACAACCCGCTGTCACCAAACACATTCAAACTTTGGAAAATGATTATCAAACCAAACTCTTTACTTTCTCTGGAAAACAATGTCAACTCACCAAAAGTGGTAAAGAATTGCTTGATTTGCTGACAACAATAAACAATGACATTCAACATTTCAAATCACATCTCAATCAAGATCAAACACCAATTAACTTCGGTGCTACTTTGACTATCGGCGAATATGTGTTAAGCGATTCATTAGCCATCATTCTTTCCGAACATCCTAATTTTAAAATTAAAATGCTGGTTGATAATACGGAAACGTTATTAAAGGACATTGACCAAGGAAAAATTGATTTTGCTCTAATTGAAGGTTTCTTTTCCAAAGAAAAATATGACTTTATGTCCTATAAAACCGAACCCTTTATCGCCGTTGCTTCCCCAAAAGCTGGACTTACGGATAAAACCTACACGCTCGAAGAGTTACTAGACTATCCTATCATCATTCGCGAACAAGGCTCTGGAACACGTGAAATGCTTGAAGTGACACTAAAAGAAGCTAATTTAGCTATCACTGACTTTCATCAAATTACCGAAATCGGTAGTCTTAACGCGATTTGTCAATTGATTACGAATAATCTTGGTATTACTTTTGTCTATAAAAGTGTGGTTCAAAAAGAATTAGACAGTGGCAAACTCTTTGAAATTAAGCTTGATTTACCACCAATAAGCCATGATTTTACTTTTGTTTGGCGAAAAAATAGCCATTTCAAAAGTCTATATCAAGACATTTTCAAACTCTTTCTAACAAATTAAGACTTGATTTAAACGCTTTTTTGACATAAACTATATAGTTATATATATAAGGCCTACGTTAATTTAGAAAGGGGTAAGTATGCAATCTACATTGAACATTACAGAACTTTTCCAATATGGTGAGCGTGTGACGTTTCAAAAAGGCGATGAGCTGACGAAATCTGTTGCTGGAGAAGTAAATGGTGATATTTATATCCTATCATCAGGTGTTTGTGCACTTTCTTCTATTTCTTACGACGGCAAAGAAACAACTTATCTCTACTTCAAGAAACAACAATTTGTCGGATTTACACCATTGATGACTGCTTTTAATCTCAATTATTATGGGAAAAAGACGTTTTTAATCATTGCTAAGACACCTTGTGTCGCTTATCGTATTCCAAACAGAAATTTTCAGGATTTACTTGGTTTTCCATCGGTGGCAACTTTGATGGTTAATACTTTGACCGAAAATCTTGTCTACCTTATGGAACATTTTCATAGCAGCAAAAACGAGCCTGCTCTAGTCCAATTTAGTCGCTTTCTTCTTGATCAAGCAGAAAAAGATTCTTCTGGTATTCTCGTGCTCGACACCGTCTTTACGTATCAAGAAATCGCTTGCTATCTCGGCGTACATGCTGTAACAATCGCTCGAATGGTTAAAGCCTTGCGAGATGAACAGTTAATTGATAAAATTGGACACCAAATTCGCATTATCAACCCTGAGCAAACGGCAAGATTAATCACTGAAGAACGAAAAATCGATTACTAAAAATCAGCTGAAACACAATGTTCAGCTGATTTTTGTTAACTCTACTGTGTCACACTGGGTTTGATTTTTATCATTATCGTAATAATTTAAGTAAAGCTTGGTAATCTTTAACCACGTAGGTTGGAGTGGCTTTGGTATGATTTTCTTTGCGGGCTGGATTGTACCAAACGGTATCAATGCCTGCGTTGTTGCCACCTTGGACATCGGCTAAAAGATTGTCACCAATCATCAGTGCTTCTTGATGATTGAATTGGGGAATAGCTCCCGCAATGACATCATAAAAACCTTTATCTGGCTTTTGGTAACCGACTTCATCAGAAATGAAAACATGCTCAAAATAATCTTTAATCGTTGAATTTGCCATGCGCCCTGTTTGAATTTTGGTAATGCCATTGGTTGCTCCAAAAATACGGTAGCCTTGCTGGCTAAGATTATCAAGCAACTTATCTGCACCAACTAAAGTTTGCCCTTGTTGACTAAGAAATTCTTGGTAACGTTTGGCAAAAGCATGCCCATCTACCTCATGCCCAAAATTCGCAAATAGTCGTGTAAAACGCGTGTTGACCAACTCTTTTTTGGTGATTTTCTTAAGGCTCAAATCATCCCACAACTGACGATTCATGGGAATGTAAAAATCTTTATAAGCCTGAATATCTGACACACGCGCTTCCTGCAAAAGCTCTGTCAACGCCACATCCTCTGCCGCATTAAAATCAAGCAAAGTGTGGTCCAAATCGAATAATAAGTAATGGTAATCTGATGTCATGAAAACTCCTTTGGCAAATATTATAGCATATAAAGCAACTTAATCAAAAAAAGCCCACTTCAAATTGGTTTTAAAGTGGGCTTCTTCCTACTTCCCTTCCAAGCGGTCTTTGAGTTTTTCGACAAAGAGATAGGCGGCGGGGCAGAAAAGGGTGTTTTTAATGGTTAAGTGATTGATTTGGTAGATTTTCTTGCGGTCGGTGTGTGGAAATTCACGGCAAGCTTTGGGACGAACGTCGTAGATTGTACAAAGGTTATCATCGCCTAAGAATGGGCAAGGCATAGATTGGAAAACTTTGTCGCCGTCTTCATCAACACGCAAATACGTTTCTTCAAAAACAGACAATTTCATGCGAAAGACTTTTGAAATGCGTGTGATGTCAGCTTCTGTAAAAAGCGGTCCTAAGCTTTTGCAACAGTTGGCACATTTGGTGCAATCAATCTCATTAAACACTTCAGTGTGAATTTCTTGAGTGATTTTATCAAGATTTTTGGGTGCTCTTTTCTTGAGTGTCGCTAAAAATTTGCGGTGCTCTTTTTGCTTTTGTTGAGCAAGTTCATAATAACATTCAATATCAATTTCTGTCATTTTGTTACTTTCTAATGTTTCGATTTCAGTCAGAAAATATTATAGCATAAATAAGGTTTCCAGTGGAGAGTTTATCCGTGAGCTTAAAAAGTGAATTGTAACGTCAAAGAAATCCTCTTTTCAGCGGCGCTTTAACAAAGCTGCACGTTCTTGTTTCTTGATTGCATTTATAAATCTTGCAAATTCCACCTTAGCAACTCTGCTATTTTGTATAGAATCGTGAAAGGTAAAGGTCAACTGTTCCAGAAAAACGGGGGCTGTTCCCTTTTCGTGATAAATATTTCCTTGAAAGAAGTAGCGTCGTGTCTTTCTATCAATGGCAACGAGGGACGAACGCCAACGTGCTTTGCGTTGATTATCTGGCTTCCAACTGATTTTCAATTGCTGACCACGATAATACCAGCCCATTAATTGCAAATGGATTGTTTTCTTTTTAACCGGATCTTTGTAAGCACAAGACAAAGCATAAGCTTGGTCCTTCACTACTAAAAAAGGATGAAAATCTTGAATTCCTTGGTAATTTTCGTAAGACATCAGCTTTTCTGCTTGGGAAAGATTGTGAAAAATTGCTGAATGTGCATCACGAAATGGGTCGTAAACGTCACTGCTTTCAGTTGGTTTTCCATGTAAAATCTCATCAATCTGAGTTTGAGTGTAATAGGTCACATAGTCTTTGACCACCTTGCTATCATTTGGCACTTGTAAAATCTGAATCGTCTGGCGTGCCTTTAGCGGAACGGATAAAATTCCTTGATAAAGTGTCGATTTGGTAAAACGTTTGAGACGTTTCAACTCATGATTATATCCAAGTTTTGAACGATTGAGGGCGTAAAATGCCTCGTCGTCATCTAATTTAAAAACAATGACAAATTGAAGGTGCTTTCGCTTGTGGTCAATTCTAAAAATCGGTGTTGTAAATTGAGAATCATTTTTAAAAAGTTGCAAAAAATGACCAGCTTGCACAATTCTTTTATGAGTGATGTGAGTCATAAATTTAGTTTAGCATGGTTAGATAAAATTGTCACGGTAGTCACATAAAAAACGCCCAAACCGTTTTCAGCTGGGCGTTAAGCGAAATGAGATTGTTTTGTGTTTTGATTGTATGAGTCAAATATAATTGTAAAAGAATAGTTTAAAGGGCGTTGTAATCGTCGTCGCTAACGGCTTCTAACCAAGTATTTGACGTGTTTTCACCAGGAACTTCCACTGAAATATGGCCAAACCATGAATCTTTTTTAGCGCCATGCCAATGTTTTGTATTGGCTGGAATCACGATAACTTTCCCTGGTTCAAGGCTAACAGCTTCTTTGCCTTCTTCTTGATACCAACCTTGACCTGCAGTACAAATCAAAATTTGTCCGCCACCTTTATCAGCATTGTGAACATGCCAATGGTTACGACAACCAGGTTCAAAAGTGACATTCGCCAAGAAAAGCGGTGAATCTGTACCAACCAATGGGTTCAAGAATGATTGTCCGTCAAAATATTGCGCAAAAGCGTCATTTGGTTGTCCTTATCCGAATACATTTTTTGTCAAAAGTTGCTTTATCTGTCATTTGTGATCCTTTCATTTCATATCTTTCTTAATCTTCGTTTCAAACTTCTTTGGCAAGGTTAAAGACTGCCCAGCCTTTTGGCCAACCTGCATAGAAAGCCACGTGTGTAATGACTGCTGCAATTTCTTCTTTGCTAACACCATTAGCTTTCGCATTTTGCAAATGGAATTTTAGTGAGCTGTCTGTAATACCTGATGCCATAAGCGCCACAACTGTGATGATACAGCGTGTTTTTAAATCAATATCATTATTATTCCAGTTTTCACCAAAGAGCACATCATCATTAAAATGTGCAAATTCTGGTGCAAATTCACCCAATTGGTCACGTCCTGCTGTTTGTTTAATTGTCATTGTTTTTCCTTTCTTAATAGGGTTTATACTGCCATTATACGCTTCTCGTTTTTAATAACAAATACTTATTTGACATAGTGTTTTATGCCTTTTAAGCATAATTTAAATCTTAAACGAGCTAATCATTTTAACTGTTTCAGGGTCAGCATGTGAGAAGAATTGGCTTTCACCCATATCAAGTTTCAAAATTTCTGCCATGTCATCATCTGTTAAAACAAAGTCAAAGACATCAAAATTTTGTTCCATACGATTTTTATGAACCGTTTTAGGAATGACAATAACATCACGTTGAATCAAGTAACGTAGGGCAACTTGCGCAGCTGATTTATGATATTTTTGTCCAATCGCAACAAGTGTTTCATTGGTAAAGAAATCATTGCGCCCTTCTGCAAATGGTCCCCAAGATTCGATTTGAACACCATATTCGTCCATTGTTTTGCGAGCATTTAATTGTTGATTGAAAACGTGCGTTTCAACTTGGTTAACCATTGGAGTGACATCCGCAAAAATAGCCAAATCTGCTACACGGTCTGGTGCAAAATTGCTGACTGTAAGATAAAATGCGAATTGGCTGCCTTGGTAAAGGAATTTTCTTCGACAACTGATTGAAAATATTGGATTTGTTTTAGCAAGCTGGCAACCTCCTTCTTAGACTGAAAAGCCATTCTTATTTCAATTTTTTAGTATTCAAATAGCTCAACAAGCTGTTAAAATCAGGAAAATTAAGGGCAATACGGTCCTTTCCCAGACTTCCCAGTTTACTATGTCCGACAAAAGCTTCAAGAAATAACTTCGCTGATTTAGCAAGGAGCAATTTCTTCTCCGTTCCAATGGAATAAAAGGAAGCAATGCTCGTTGCCAATTTCGCACCAAATTCTCGGTCAATCGTCACATCGTTAATGCTTTTGATACCGCTTGACATCAAGGTGTCAAAAAGAGTATCAAAGAGAATTTTCAATTCTTGGCTGGACAATTCATCCGTCCATTGTTTAAACGTTTTTTCAAGATTACGGCTTAAATCGGTTGGCTGTTCTGCTAAAATCAACTGCCCCGTCTCAACATCCAATTGCCATGTCGTCAAAGCGTGTTGCATGATTCCAGAAGCCTGACTTTTAACCACAACAGGATCAATGTCATTATAAAGCATAACACCAACGATGGATCCTTCAGGGCGAATGACACGCACACGCTCACGAATAAGTTGATACCCCACATTTTCAAGTTCTTTTTCTTGCAAACCTGGTGCATCGAGCATATAAACTTGCTTGATTTGCGAACGCCATTTTTCCTTAACATGAGCCACAGCGTACAAAGCTAAATTACCACCCTTAGAATGCCCTGATACCGTGAGAGGCATTGGATGACTTGCTAAATAACGCTCAAGATAAGTCACCGCTGCACGATGTGCAGGAATTTCACGAATATAAGTTAGTTTAAAATCTTCTTTCCAGCCAATCAAAGTGTCATCTGTCCCACGAAAAACCAATTGATAATGGTCAATTTCAGGTAAGCTAAAAACCATAGCAGCGAATTGTCTTTCGTATTCAGCATTAACATCATTAACGTAAGCTGACAAACGCAAATCAGCGAACCGTTGTGATGAGGCTACATTTTTCAGCAATTCAACACGCGCCTTGGTTATCAAAAAACTATGATTGAATACCTTCTCACCAGCCTCATAAGGCACCAGAATGTCATGTAATATCAATTCTTTTGAAAAATCAAGCGTATTATCCAAATCTTCAAAGCAAAAATACCCCAGTTCATTTAAGCAAAGAATATCTGCTTCGTTAAATGGAAATTGCTCAAACGTTTCATTTTTATGTTTTGCTAGATAGTCATTAATTGTTGCCATATCGTCCTCTTTACTCTCTTGAATTTTACAAGCATTTTCCAAGAGTGTCAAGAAAAAGCCAAACTACCAAATTCTCTAAAAATGTTGAATGACTTTCGACGTTCCAAACGTCCTTAAAATAAAACTAACCCTAGCTCGTATGTAAAAGCTAGGGTTACCGTTTTTATCGTCTCTAAAGTGTCATCAGCCGCTTACGAATTTCTTCTAAACCAATGATGACAAATGGGCAAAGTATAAGATAAATCCAATGCCACACACCCAAACTTGCGGTGTTAAAGAGATTATGGAAAATAGGTACATAAACTAATAGGATAAAAATAGCTAATTCAACTACCAAGCCAATATTGATTAAGGAATTGCCAAATAAAGACAATTTACGAATAGATTGGTCAGAGGTACGGATATTCATCACCATACCAATTTGACAGAAAATGATAGCCCCCAAAGTCATGGTTGTAGCCTCACGATAAAGTTGACCTGAACTAGCAAGTACTGCCAAATTGCCATTATGTAAAAAATAAGTGATAAAGAAAGCACCCATGGCAAGTGCCGACTCAATTAAGCCATACCATAGAAACGCTTTAACAAGAAGTGATTTACTTAAAAGACGGTCTGATAATTTGCGCGGAGGTTCTTGCATCACATTGGGTTCTGGAGGTTCAACTCCTAAACCAAGAGCAGGAATCATATCCGTTCCCAAGTCAACCGCTAAAATTTGCATAACCGTCAAAGGAAGTGGGACAAAACCGCGGGACAAGAGGAAAAAGACAGACGGCACCGCTTCTGGCGTATTTGAATTGAAAATATAGGTCAAGAATTTCTTGATATTATGGTAAACCGCTCGCCCCTCTTCGACTGCATCAACAATGGAAGCAAAATGGTCATCCGTTAAAATCATATCAGCAGATTCTTTAGCTACATCCGTTCCCGTAACACCCATGGCCACGCCGATATCAGCTTTTTTCAAGGCCGGCGCATCATTAACACCATCACCAGTTACCGCAACAACTTCGCCTAATTCTTGAAGGGCTGTTACGACACGATATTTTTGTTCAGGTGCCACACGCGCAAAGACAATCTCACCAGTAAGAGCTTCTTTAAGATCCTCGTCAGACATTTTTTCAAGTTCCAATCCAGTTACCACACGTGCATCATCGCCAAGAACAATACCAATTTTCTTAGCAATACTAAGTGCGGTCAAACCATAGTCTCCTGTCACCATGATAATGCGAATACTAGCTTTATGGCATTTATCAATCGCTTCGCGCACACCTTCACGTGGTGGGTCACTCATGGCAATCAAGCCAAGAAAGACCATGTGCTGTTCAATATTTTCTTGAGTCCATTGACTTTCTTGAACCAAATTCTCCTTTTCCAAAGCACGGTAAGCAAGAGCTATCACACGCAAGCCATTTTTAGCAAAGGCATCATTTGCTGCTAAAATACACGCTTGGATATCGGCAGTCATTTCATGCAAGCCCTCTTGGTCTTTATAATAATGGCAGAGCTCAGTCATTTCTTTTGGAGCCCCTTTGGTAATCGATACCAAAGAACTGCTATCAATCAAACTATCAATGTGATTAATCGTTGTCATTCGCTTGCGCACAGAATCAAAAGGTAATTCTTTCAAGCGCGGTGCCCAGCGATTATTATTTTCAAGAGTAATTCCAGCTTTTTCGGCAAGAACATTCAAACAAGCCTCGGTTGGGTCGCCAAGAACAGTATAAGAAGCATTCTCGTCATCAGGTGGCAAGACTTGTGCATTGCTACAAAGGTGAGCGAAGCGGACAAGTTGTTCAAGCAATTGATTTTCGACAAGCGAAGCTTTCTTACCACCGCTATTACGAATGTCTCCTTCTGCTGAATATCCTAGCCCTGTTACTTCATAAGCTCCAGAGACTTGCCAGAGGTGATTAACTGTCATGGCATTTTGGGTCAATGTTCCCGTTTTATCCGAGCAAATGACAGAAGTTGCTCCCAAGGTTTCAACAGAAGATAATTTTTTAACCAAGGCATTTGATTTAGCCATACGTTGCACCGCCATTGCCAAAGAAAGTGTAACGGTCGGAAGCAAGCCCTCAGGGATAAAGGCAACAATCATACCGAGCGCAAAAATGAATGCTTTAGCAAATGGCTCATGAACAAACAAGGTTGCTGCGATAAAGAAAATGACACCAACTGTAATCGCAATAACTGAGATTTGCTTTGTCAAATGGTCTAGTTCTTTTTGAAGCGGACTCTTGTCATCAGCCATATTTTGGGTCAAGTGAGCAATTTGTCCAAACTGTGTTGCCATTCCAATGGCAGAAACAATCATTTTCGCAGAACCAGATGAGACTGTCGTTCCCGCAAAGACCATATTATCGTATTCAAGCGCTATCTTTTGTGAGTCATTATCAGCTTCACTCGTTTTAAAAACGGGATTTGATTCGCCTGTCAGCGCTGATTGATTAACCTGCAAATCAGTCGCAAAGACAATCCGACCATCTGCGGAAATACGGTCCCCTTCTTCAATCAAGACGACATCGCCAGGTACCAATTCTTCTGCTAAGATTTTCTCTTCTTGTCCCTCACGAATAACACGCGCATAGGAAGGTAACATTTTTTTGAGAGCTTCTGTCGCTTGGCTGGCACGATATTCTTGTACAAAACTGAAAATCCCATTGACAATATTGACAAACCAAATGACAAGCCCAAGTTCTAAACTATGAGACAGAATAGCAATGCCACCACCTACCCAAAGCAAAATTGCCATTAGACTTGTAAAATTTTTAATGAAGGTAAGTGCAATAGGTTCTTTGTCAGCTTTTTTCAGTTGATTCATTCCATACCGTTTTTGCCGTTCTTCAACTTGTGGTTGCTTTAACCCAGAACTTTGCGTATTAGCAGCTTGGTAAACGTCGTTAGCTGCGTAAGTTTCAAGTTCAAGTTGATTAACTTTTTCATTTACGTTATCAGTCATAACTTGTTCCTCAATTTCTAAAAACGGTTACATTGTTCTTACCGTTATTATACTACTTTTTTGAAAAAGTGATAAAGATAAGTTGTTTTAATGACAAAACTTCTTTTTAACTCCTAAAAAAGCAAGGATAACTCCTTGCTTTTTTAGGGGGTGTTTAGGCTAGTACGGCTTGTTTTTGAATTCCGCCTAGGAAATAACGGGCGATTGGACCAACCACGACAAAATTATATGGTAATGCGACAACAAAATTTGTTAGCCAAGCTTGTCCATAGGCTACAAGGCTGACACCTTCCAAGCCTAAATTGAAAATGATGCCATATAATGACATACAAGTGACCATTCCTAGAACCATGCAACCAGATACCGCAAAAATTTTAACGTATTTGCTTTTTGAATCACGTGGGATAAGGCTAAAAGTGACTTTTTTAGCCAGTGGTCCGATAATAAGCATATCTAAAATAAAGGCAACAACAAATCCTGGAAAGAAACCAAGAAAAACATGGCTCCATGCAAAGGCACCTGCAACCTGCAAGTTCCAAATACTCATTCCAAAGACCATCATTCCACACATCATACACGTAAATAGCAAAGCTTCTTTAAAATTTCTAGGCATTTTAGTTCTCCATTCATTAATTAATTAATTATTCATTAACCAATCAACCTAGGTCTGCGTACAAACAAAAAGCCTTTGTAAGGACAACGTTTTGGAAAATCTTTTTACTGATTTTTCCTTCCCATACTCGACTCCAGTTTACAGTCAACAAGAGCTAGTCTAGCATAAAAATTTTTTCTTCGTAAGTCTTTTTTAGCAAGAAATAAAAAGTAAACGTTTTACACATTTACTTCTCATTTTTAATCAATAATCTGTTCCATACGTGTTTCTTGTGGTGTCATGCCTTGACGTTCATAGAAGCGAACGGCTGATTTGTTTGCACTCCAGACGTTTAACGTTAGGTTGTAACAACCAATTTCTTTGGCGTATTTCAAAGCAAACTGATAGAGTTTTTCACCAATCTTTTGTCCTCGCGCTGCTTCGTCCACACACAAATCATCAATAAAGAGTGTTTTTTGAGGAACTTTTGGTGCACGAACGTCTTCAACAATAGTAAACATATGCGCAAGCACTTTTCCGTTATCATCTTCATAAACGAAAATCGGACGATTATCATCAGCAATAAGTGCCGCTAATTCGTCTTCTGTGTATTTGACACCTTTTTCTTGAAATAAATCAGATCTTGCCACATGGTGCACATAAAGAACTTGTTGTAAAAGATCCATCAATGTTGGAATATCAGCGATTGTCGCACGTCTAATTGTCATTTTATTGACCCCCAATCTTTTCGTTTTTCTATTATAACATTTTGCCTTTTTGTTGCAACCTATAACTTGCCGTCCCATTCTGCGTAAAATTCTGTTAAAAAATCTTCTAAAACTTTGTGACGGTGCTCTGCCATTTTTCTAGCATAAGCCGTATTCATCAACTCTTTAAGTTTGAGTAACTTTTCGTAAAAATGCATGATTACCGTATCTTGCCCGTTGCGATAATCTTCTAAACTAAGATTGTCACGTGCCACCTTACTTGGGTCATGAATCGGACGTCCCTTGCTTCCCGAATAAACCATACACCGCGCTATTCCAATTGCACCAATGGCATCTAAACGGTCTGCATCTTGCACAATCTTACCTTCCAAAGTTGGCGGAACACTTTGACCACTTCCTTTGAATGACATGGTCGTGATAATTTGGATAATGTGCTCAATAGCTTCTTCTGATAGTTCTTGTTGCATTAGCCAAGCTTTCAGCTCTGTCAAAGCTTGCTCGGGATTAGCATTTAACTTATCATCTGCCATATCATGAAGCAACGCTGCCAATTCACAAATAAACTGGTCTGCTCCTTCTTTTTCTGCCAACTCATGCGCTGTATTTCTCACGCGCACCACATGCCACCAATCATGTCCACTGGTATCTGTATGCAATTTATCATAAACAAACTTTTCTGCATTTTGTAACATATTATTCTTATCAATCATAGATTGATTATAACATAAAAGCAGGACCAGTAGCCTTGCTTAATGATGTCAACTATTTTAGTATTCCAATACTCCTATCCAAGCAGATGTGCCACCTGCGACATTGACAACTTGATAGCCTTGTTGAGATAAGAAAACTGCTGCCTGTTCAGAACGTGAGCCACTTTGGCAAATGATATGATAAACCTTATCCTTATCAAGTGTTTGGTAGCTTGATACAAATTCGCTTAAAGGTAGATTAACCGCTGTTGGCACATGTCCCATGGCGTATTCTACTTTCTCACGAACATCAAGCAAATGCAGCTTCTTTTTGCTTATTTTTTCTTGTAATTCTCTAGTTGTAATTGTTTTAATCATGAATAACCTCCTCTGGTTTGACAGTACTATAAAGGAAATAAGCACCATCAAGATTTTGAATCTTAAAGCCATTTTGCTTCAAAATACGTTCCCCAATGTAAGAACGAAGCCCACTGTGGCAACTGATAATGTATTCTTGATTGGCGTCTAATTCTGCTAAACGGTCACGCAATTCATCAAGTGGTATGTTAATACTATTTGCAAAATGACCGTGTGAAACTTCTTTTCCCGTACGAACATCAAGCAAGATTTTTCCTTTGGCTAATTCATCTGATAAAGCATACCATTGAACATTTTCACTAAAGCCTTCCATAATGTTAAGCGCAGCATATCCTGCCATATTTACTGGGTCTTTAGCTGAGCCAAATGGCGGTGCATAAGTAAATTCCAATTCTGGTAAATCAGCTACCGTCAGAACTGCTTTTATCGCTGTTGCTAGAATATCAATACGCTTATCAACGCCTTTTTGCCCAACAGCTTGTGCTCCATAGATAGCACCCGTTTTCTGATTAAAAATCAATTTCAAAACGATGTCACTAGCATTGGGATAATAACTAGCATGGTCTTTTGATGTTGTATGGACAACAGCTACATCTTCAAACTGTTGGCGAGCTATGCGTTCACTCAAGCCTGTTGAAGCAGCTGCCAAATCAAAGACACGAACAATAGCTGTTCCAATACTTCCTTTATTTTGACGAGCGATGCCAGCGATATTATCCGCAACTTGGCGACCTTGACGGTTTGCTGGGCTAGCTAGAGAAATAAGCGCATCTTGACCAGTGATTTCTTGCTTGACAATAATGGCATCTCCAACAGCGTAAATATCTGGATTGCTGGTTTGATAATACTCATTAACAAGAATCCTCCCACGTATACCAAGTTTAAGACCTGCTTCTTTGGCTAAATTTGATTCTGGTTGAACCCCAACTGACATGATAGTAATATCAGATAGTAGCTCACTACCATCTTCAAGAATGATAACTTTTCCATTATCCTTGAAAGCTTTGGCAGATTGATTAGTGTAAACTGTTATGCCGTTTCGTGTCAATTCATCCTTAACAAAAGCAGCCATTTCTTCATCTAACGGTGGTAAAACATGCGGTGCCTTTTCAACGATTATCACTTGCAAGCCTCTTTTAGCCAAATTTTCTGCCATTTCAAGTCCGATAAACCCAGCACCAATAATAGTGGCACGTTTAGCTTTGGTGTTGTTTAATGCATTTAGAATCTTATCCAAGTCAGGAATATTGCGAAGCACAAACACGTTATCAGCACTATCTAGCCCTTCCATTTGAGGAACAACTGGTTTGGCACCTGGTGACAAAATCAGTTTGTCGTATGATTCTTCATAGACTTTATCCGCATAGCGAACTGTGATGCTTTTCTTATCCGTATCAACTGCCACCACTTCTGATTCTGGTCGAACGTCAATAGCAAATCGTGCTTTCAAACGTTCTGGTGTCTGTACGATAAGACTTTCACGCTCTGCTATTTCCCCAGAAACGTGAAATGGAAGCCCACAGTTGGCAAATGAAACATAAGGTCCTTTGTCAAATACAATAATTTCAGCGTCCTCCATTAAGCGGCGTAAACGAGTCGCTGCTGACATCCCACCTGCGACACCACCAACAATTAAAATTTTAGTCATTTATTTCCTCCGATAATTTTTCTATGCCAAGCCATCATACCGCCTTTAACCGAAATGGCTTCATAGCCTTTTTGTTGTAATAATTTTGCGCCACGTTTGCTGCGAGCTCCAGAATGACAAATAAGATAAATTGGCTTATCTTTAGTACCCTGATAGGTATTCAAACGTTCTAAAGGATATGACCGAGCTCCTTTAATATGCCCCCTAGCGTATTCTTGAGCTGTTCGAACGTCTAATAACACAATATCTTTATCTAAAAGTCGTTGAAGTTCTGTAATATCAATATTTTTTATCGATGATGAAAATAATTTTTTTAGAAAAATAACCTTGTCTCCTCTCTATCAACAGATACCCCTATGGGTATATTTAGATGATATCACATCCTATAATTTACTGTCAATGATAATGTCTTGAGTTTGACAAATAATACCCCATATCGGTATAATAACAGTCAAAGGAGGGCTTTATGGCAACAAATAACAAAGACATTATCAATCGCTTAAAACGTGCTGAGGGGCAACTGCGTGGGATTCAAAAAATGATTGAGGACGATAAAGAATGTATCGATATCGTGACACAATTAACTGCTGTTCGTTCTAGCATTAACCGTACCATGGGTATCGTTATTAGCAACAAAATCAATCAAATCATCGAAAATCCAGTTGAGGATAAAGAAAAGCAAGAAGAAAAATTACAAAAAGCATTGGAATTGATTATCAAAAAATAGGAATTCGTTACTGCTGCACGGATTCCTATTTGTCATTTTCAGATTTTTTCATTTTTCTTAATGCTAATTCCTTAAAAAGGTGATATACTTATGCTTAGGAAAGCGATTTTATTATGCTAAGGAGACCATATGACAAAAAAAGAAATGGTGACCTACCTTCTAGATTACCTGATTAAGGAAAATCCACAATTTAGAGCAATTAATGTTCCTAGTGACTTAGCTGGTCAGGAAACATTATTGCGTGCTCTTCTTAATGTTCGTCCACCAATGGCGGTTTCAAGCAGCTTTTTGGATATGCAAAACAACTATCTACAACTCAAAAAAGCAGAGCGTGTCGTTGTTTTCTTTAATCATCTACAACCCATTCCAACAGACGACCGCCTTTATGTTTGGAAAGGTGATATTACGCGTCTCAAAGTGGATGCCATCGTCAATACTGCTAATCGCCGTATGCTTGGTTGTTTCCAACCGCTTCATGACTGCGCTGACAATGCTATTCATACCTATGCTGGTGTGCAACTTCGTCTGGATTGCTACAAACTCATGCAAGAACAAGGTCATGACGAACCAACTGGAACGGCAAAAATTACGCCAGCTTATAACTTGCCTGCCAAATTTGTGCTTCACACCGTTAGCCCTGCTATCAACGAACATTTGACGCCAACTGATGAAGATTTACTTGCTAAAAGTTATTTATCTTGTCTAACATTGGCAGAAAAAAATCATCTTGAATCTGTTGCTCTATCATCCCTTGCAACAGATGATGAAGTTCATTTTATTAATGAAAATGCGGCAAGAATTGCCATTCAAACCGCAAAAGACTTTTTAGAACATAGCCAATTTGTTAATAAAATTATCTTTAACGTTGACGAGGAAGAGGAATTAAACCTTTATCAGCAATTACTTAATTAATCAAAAAAACGCCATAAAGGCGTTTTTGTTTTTAATCTAAAGCTACTGTATCTAAAATATCTTTTCCTTCAATGCCTAAATCATAACCAAAGATGTCGTCTAGTGTTTTATCAAATGGGGTTGTTTAGTTAGAGGTGATAGGCTTGACTACTGGGGCTGCACTCGCATTCCAACTAGCTGAAGGACCTGAATTAGCATCCGTAGATACTGGTGTACTTTCGTTAGCTCCAGCAGGTTTGAGAATTTCTTCGTTTGGGGCATTCAGTCCATTTACCAAACCAACATACTTCACAAAATTTTCTAAACAAGTTCCTAAGAAATTGATTGTTGCTTCATTTTTCAAATGATAATGACTGTCAAAGGCTTCTCTAGCATTTCCAATGCAGCTGACGCTCTGCACGTGACACAACCAACACTCTCACGACAAATTAAAGAATTAGAAGATGAATTAGACACGATTTTATTTCACCGAGGTAGCCGTGAAATTCAATTGACCGATGACGGGCAATACCTTTACAACCGTGCCATTGAAATTCTAGCATTGGTTGAAAAAACTGAAAATAACATTTGAAAAACAGATAGCATTGCTGGTGATATTTACATCGGAGCTCCCGAAAGCCCGTCGCTTGATATTGTTTTCCGCGCTATCAGAACGCTAACCGAACAATATCCAGATATTCGTGTCCATATTCGCAGCGGTAACGCAGATGACATTCTCGAACATTTAAATAAAGGCGTTTATGACTTAGGAATTACCATTGGCAGTTACGATATCAAAAAATACAATCACCTAGCCCTTGACAACCGTGACCACTGGGGAGCCTTGGTGCCTAAAGGGCATCCGTTAACGCTGATTGAAAAGCCAAACCTCACTGATGCGCTGGCTTACCCACTTATCACTTCTGCTCAAACGAGTACAGAACCTAGCGCATTGGCTGGTTTAGGGGATTATCGTATCGTCGCAACCTATAATTTGCTCTATAATGCTTCACTTCTCGTCAAAGCTGGTGTGGGAATTGCTCTTTGCCTTGGCAACATTATCGACACCTCATATCCAGATAGTGACTTAACCTTTGTTCATTTGCTGAAAATAATCACGACACCCTACAAATTCTCTGGAAAAAACAAAACACGTCATCCCCAAGTACCAAACAATTTCTCAAAATAATGCGTGAATAAATCGAAAGACAATAACATTTTTCACCACAAATAATAACCACTAAAGTGCAACTTTGGGTGGTTTTCGTTTGTTTTTACTCATGTCATCTTGAATAGCTGTGTCCAATATGCTACACTAATAACGTTTTTGCGTAAAGCAATCGTTTAAATACAAAGGAGATATATAGGATGAAACGAGAAAGTTATTTTGACGGTGGTTTATTAAGTTACATTGGACACAGTATTTTAGCTGGGTTGATTACCATTTTAACCCTTGGAATCTGCGCACCTTGGGGTATTTGTATCATGATAAACTGGAAAGTCAAACATACTGTTATTGACGGACACCGTCTAGCCTTTGACGGAACAGCCACACAACTCTTTGGCAATTGGATTAAGTGGCTCATTTTAACTATCATTACAATCGGTATCTACTCATTCTGGCTTAATATTAAATTGCAACAATGGATTACCAAACACACGCACTACTTAGACTAAATTAGGAAAACGTGCAAAAAAACTGAACCACGTTAAAAGCTGAATGGAGAATTTTTAATGAAAAAAATGTTATTAGGAGGAGTATTGTTCATTTCTGCTACTACACTTGTTGCTTGCTCAAAGAGCTCAGATGAAGAAACAACTACGACTTCTATTGAGATTATCAAAGAATCAAGCTCTAGTAAAGAGGAGACCTCTCACAACCTTTCATTTGACGAAAGTTACACTTTCACTGAAGCTGATATGCATGTTACTGGATATGAATCAACAGGTTTAAAAATGACAATACAGAAACCTGTTATAGATGAAAATATTGACTTAAAAGAAGGATATCCAGAGGAAGAATATAGTAAATTTGAAGGTAAAAAAGCACTTGTTGTTACAACAATAGTAGAGAATACCAGTTCAGATTATATTGATTTAGGTGGATGGACTGTTTTAGATTCTGAAGGTAAAACCTTGGATTACACATTTACAAATGTTTCAACCCAACCTGTTGATGGCTTAACATCAGGTCAAAAAGCAACTATTGTTGATGTTTATCTTGTAAGTGACGATAACCCTGTCACTGTTTCCTACGAAAACGCAACTTGGAAATAAGCACTAAATACTCATCACAAGATGCCTAACTAAAAAACATAATAAAAACTAGCTAGCAATTTTTGCTAGCTAGTTTTATATATTCCCTCACTCCACGATTGCTTTGGCGATTTCTTGTGGAGTGATGTTGGTAAAGTATTGAGTGGTATCAATTGTTTGGAGTTTGGCTAAAACATCTGGGTATTCGTAGCGAAGTCCGATTAGGGCTTGTTCAATGTCAGCCACATCTTTGATGCCAAAAAAGTCACCGTAAAGTTTCATTCCTTTAATGACTGATTTTTCAACATTAGCATATGTGGTAATTTTTCCTGCTGGGTAACGAACAGAGCGTTTAATTGTATATTCTGGTGCTTCTCCGTAAGTCCAGTCCCAAGTGCCAAATTGTTGGTCAGCCAAGGCTTGAATGTTTTTCAGGTCATCATCAGAAAAGACATATTCTGTCATATCAGGATAAGATTCTTTCATTTTATTTAACAATTGATTTGAAAAGGCTTCAACAGTCATTTTTTCTGGCAATTCATCTAAAATATTGGTCACACGCGCACGCACAGATTTAACCCCTTTGGATTCAATTTTATCCTTTGAAACTTGCAGAGCATTTCCAAGAACAGTCATATCCACGTCAAATAACAGACAACCATGGTGCATCATTCGTCCTTTATAATAGGCTTGCGCATTGCCACAAAATTTCTTTCCGTCAATTTCGAGGTCATTACGTCCCGTAAAAGTCGCTGTCACCCCTAAATCAGCTAGCGTTTCAATGACAGGTTGGGAAAAGGTTTTAAAATCAAAAGCCCCTTCTTGTGATTTATTAGAAATAATCGTGTAATTCAAATTATTGAGGTCATGGTAAACCGCACCGCCACCTGATAAACGACGAACCACATGAATACCATGTTCATCTGTGTAAGTTTTGTTAATTTCTTCGATAGCATTTTGGTGTTTACCAATAACAATCGTTGGCTCATTAATCCAAAGAATAAAAAGCTCATCTTCAGCTAACAATTCACGAAAAGCGTAAGCTTCCAAAGCCACATTGTAAGCAGGATTATGGGAGTTATTGACAATATATTTCATGCGAAAGCTCCTTTTATAACATACAAGAATAGTATAGCAAAATCGCCGCTTTCAGTCTCTTAATTTGCTTGGAAGAATTCCTCAATGAAATACTGCGATCAATCCCAAGCTCGTCTAAGGCGACTGACACAATCTGGGATATTTTCCAAATCAATTTTACTGAACCCAAGAAAAAAACTTTCCTGCGAACAAGCTGCCTTTTCTTGCCAGAATTGCATGGTATAGTAAACACGAACCCCTTCGTTTTCAGCTTGTTTTATCAAATCACCCTGATTAATTTTATCTGGAAAAGTCACCAAAAAATATTGACCGCTGACATTTGATGAAAGCTTTATCAGCGACTGAAACCGTTCAAATTCCTTTTTGAATGCCTCGTAACGCTTCTTAAAAACATGATTAATCTTGCGTACCAAGCGGTCATAATCACCACTTGATAAAATATTAGCCAGCGCAATTTGATTAAGAAGATTCACCGTGCTATTGTACACATGTTTATGATTACCGTTTATCAATTGCGCGACACCGTCAAATCTAACGTGATTATGGTTTTTAGTGCCTTTGGAACACTATTAGTGCTTGCTGTTGTGATTTTCTTGACCGAAGAATTTTACCTACCATAAAATATAGCAGAGCTTTTGCCACTTTTGGCTTTGGCTCTTGTCTCCCAAATTCTTGGGCAAGGGTTACTAGCTTACTGTCTCGGTAAAGTCAATGCCAGCCTATCTTCTTTAATCACTCTATCACAGCCTGTTGTTGCGGCACTTTACGCTTGGGTGATTTTCCAAGAAAACCTAAATCTCCAATCAGTCATAGCTATTGCCACCACTTTAATCGGTGTCTATCTCGCGAAGACACAAACTGTTGAAGAAAACGAAAAAGCCTAGAAATGTTACTTTCTTAGGCTTTTTAATGTTATTTTCTTAGGCTTTTTATGGTTGAGAAAATCTCTCTTATCTATGTGTATTAGGGAGATTATGGTCAATTAAGATTTAGTTACCTGCGTATGCTGCAACTTCTTCAATCATTAGTTTGGTTGATTCCAAACCTCCACCAGACAAATACCAGAGGTCTGATGTTAAGGTAATGATTTTATTATTTTGACCTGCGTTCGTTGCCTGAATCAAATCATTATTTAAAATATCTGAATTGGCTGAGTCATCTCCCCCAATAGCCAAAGTGCGGTCAACGACAAAAATAATATCTGGGTTGACTTCACTAATACTTTCATAACTTAAACCAGAACCGTGATATTGATTGCTTGAGCTTGATGAAGAACTCGTGTCTGATGATGAACTTGATGAGCTTGAAGAACTTGAACTATCTTTAGCACCGTGGCTTGATTTTTCAATTTCCAAATCAGTTGCTTTAAATCCAAGGTCCTCATAAACAAATGAATAACGTCCATCAGCAGCAATACCTGACATATTGCCCTCATTAAGCATCAACATTAACGTTGTTTTGGTCGTGTCAGCATTTTTCTCTGCTGTTTCTTCAATCAAATCATCAATATCTAATAATTGACTTTTAGCTTCTTTCTTGGCAGAACTACCGAAAATTTTAACTAATTCCGTAACGTTCTTTTGAAGAGAATTCCAATAATCACTCGTATCTGTTGAAAAATAAATTGTCGGTGAGATTTCTTGGAAATCTTCCAATTGACTTGATGTTCGTCCAGAAGCGATAATTAAGTCAGGTTCTAGATTTGCAATAGTTTCCAAATTAACTTCTTTTAAATTTCCGACGTCAGTAATAGAATCTTTAGAAGTTAAATCAGAGAGATACGTTGGTACAGACCCTTTCGGCATCCCAACAATCACATCTTCGTACCCTAAAGTACGGAGTGTATCCGCAACACCAAAATCAAGGACAACCACTTTTTTTAGGATTCGTCGCTACGCTGACTTTTCCTGTTGCATCTGTAATTGTCACTTCAGAGGCGTCACTAGATCGGCTTGTACTATTTGAGCTAGAGCTTGACGAACAATCACCTAAAAATACAGCCATAATGAGTACCATCATTGCGGTTAATAGTAATGTCAATTGCTTCTTCATGTTTTCACCATATAAACTTTCTATTGGTAAACACAAATCCTATTACCATTAATCTCATCTAAAATAAGGTCCATATCATAGAGATTGTCTAAAATCTCTTTCACCATAACGTGATGAAGCGTTCCTGAACAGAAAACTTTTCCATCCTTAAACTCACCGTTTTCCCTAAGTCATCAACTAGAGAACGCAGTATTTTTATCATCGAAATACCTTGCTTAATATCCAGATTGTTAAGCGGTTCGTCAAGAAGGACGATGTCCGTATCTTGAGCTAAAACCATAGCAATAAACATACGTTGTAACTGCCCACCAGAAAGCGTATCAATCATCCGCCTTCTAAACAGCTGCAAGTCCATGTAAGTTATTGCTTCATCTATTTTCCCTTGGTCTTTTTTCGTCAAACGTCCGTGACTATAAGGAAAACGACCAAAAGCAACCAACTCTTCTACCGTCAATTTCATCTGATAGTAGAGTTGTTGTTTGAGCATGGTTAATTCTTTGGCTAATTCGTCAGAAGACCATGCTTCGATTTCTTTATCTTTTATCATTAAGAGACCTTTAATGGTTGCCGCTTCATTGATGAGCTCTGCTACTTTGGGGACTAAATATATTATTTCAATTATAAAAGTATGCTCTAAACATAGTTTTAGAGCATACTTTTGATTTAATTCTTCGGTGGGTTATGAATAGCTTCACCAATAGTATCAAGGAAAGCTTCATACATATTTTCAGAAAAAGTTGGGTGTCCATGAATCGCTTGGGCAACGTCATCAACGGTCAATTCATTTTCCATAATGGTTGCCGCTTCATTGATGAGCTCTGCTGCTGCGGGGCCAATGATATGCACACCAAGTATTTCATGATACTTGCTGTCAGCGATGACTTTGACAAATCCTTGAGCTTCGTTAGACGCAATAGCTCGTCCATTGCCTGTGAAGCTTGATTTTCCAATCAAAATATCGCCGTATTGCTCACGCGCAGCCTCTTCTGTTATTCCAACCATGGCAACCTCTGGATGAGTATAAACCGCTGCTGGTGTGTAGGTGAGGTTGGCTTTGCGATGGTTGCCACGTAGAGCATTTTCAGCAGCCACTTCTCCCATACGATAAGCAGCGTGCGCTAGCATTTTTTGACCATTGACATCACCAGGAGCATAAATACCAGATATTGACGTTTCTTGGTAAGCATTGACTTTGATGCGATTACCTTCCATATCAAGATTGAGATTTTCAAGACCTTGCATTTGGGGAACACGTCCAATCGATAGAAGAGCTTTATCTGCTTGAATTGTCTCACCATTGGTTAGCGTCAACTCAAGCTGGCTATTTTTTTCAACAATTCCGGCTACTCCGACATTGGTTTTAATGGTCATACCTTTTTTCGTCAGAATTTTTTGCAATTCCTGCGAAATTTCCTTGTCCATAGCTGGAATAATGCGGTCTGCCATTTCAATAACGGTCACATCAACGCCGTAAGATGCCCAAACCAGTCCAAGCTCAATCCCAACAACACCGCCACCCATGACAGCTAGTGATTTCGGTACTTCACGTAAATCGAGGATATCATCAGAAGTCAAAACAAGCGGTGAATCAATACCTGGAATATTAATGCGTGATACTTTTGAACCAGTTGCTAAAATGATACTATGTCCCTTAATCGTTTGCGACCCAATCGTTACCGTCTTGTCTGGATTGACTTGAGCCAGTCCGTCAAAAATGGTTACTTTATTAGCTTTCAAGAGACCACGAACGCCACCTGTTAATGTTTTGACAACGGAATTTTTAAACTCAACGGTTTTATCCATGTCAATACTATAATTAGTTGAAGCCAGATTAATACCGCGACCAGCAGCAATTTTTAGTCCATCAAGGATTTCGGCATTTTTGAGATAAGTTTTAGTTGGGATACAGCCAACATTTAGACACGTGCCACCAAATTCTGATTTTTCAACGATAGCAATTTTGCCACCGAGTTGCGCACCACGAATGGCGGCATAATAGCCAGCAGGACCACCACCAACCACAATCATGTCATACTCATCAGCTGCAAGTGGAGTTTTTTGTTCAGAAGTCACATCAGCCGTCACCGCCTTTGGCACTTCCAAGCCTGCTGCGGTTAAGTTTGCCGCTGCTTGTTCTGGTGTTACTTGCACAACTTCGTCAATAACTTCACCTTCAGCACCAAGGTAGCCAATGATTTCTGTCACAGGAACAACATCACCAGCCTTGTGAACAATTTTCAAAAGCATGCCAGAATCTTCGGCTTCAATTTCCATATTCGTCTTATCAGACATGATTTCAAGCAGAATATCGCCCTCTTGGACAAGCTCCCCTTCCGCTTTTTTCCATTCAATAATTTCGCCCTCTTGCATGTCAACACCAAGCTTGGGCATGATAATTTCTACTGCCATTTTACGTTTTCCCTTCAGAAAATACTTTTGTTTCTCAGTCAGCTTTGGGCGGCTCTCACCCAAGCAACCGACTACATCATTTATTTGTCAACATTAGGCTTTAAAGATGCCCGAGTCACCTATGTCACCGCCCACGTTTTTTACTTTAGATTAGCAATTCTAGCGGATTTTCGAGAAGCGCTTTTAAATCTAGCATGAATTTTGCACCATTCATTCCGTCAACCAATCGGTGATCAATGGTCAAACTCATTCCCATAATTGGGCGAATAACCACTTCACCGTCATGAACGATGGGTGTTTCAATAGTTGCTGAAATCCCAAGGATTGCCGAATTTGGTTGATTAATAATCGGATTAAACGACTTCACTCCAAACATTCCAAGGTTCGTTATGGTGAATGTTGAGCCAGACATTTCAGCTGCTTTCAATTTACCAGCTTGTGCTTTTTGAATCACATCTTTTGATGCTACCACAAAGTCTGACAAACTCATCTGGTCTGCACCATGAACCACAGGAACCACTAAACCTTCAGAAAGCCCAACAGCGATTGCAAGATTGACAAAATGATGTAGTTCGATGTCTTGAGCGTCGTTAATCAGAGAAGCATTAAGGAAACGATGTTCCTCCTTCATCAAGGTCTTAATCACAGCAAGCCCAATTAAGTCCGTAAAGGTCACCTTATAACCCGTCTTTGCCATAATTGGCTCAATAAGTTGCTTACGCAGGGCAATCAGATTCGTCATATCAATATCATAATTAAGCGTAAAGGTCGGTGCCGTAAAGTAAGAATGGCTCATCCCCTTTGAAATTGCCTTACGCATAGCAGACATCTTAATGACTTCAACTCCGTCACTTGCAGCCGTAACATCAGCCAAAGCTCCCGCTTGCGCTGTCACTTTTACATCTGCTTGTTCTTTTTGCGGCGCAACATCACCTAGACTTGCTAAAACATCTTCCTTGGTAATCTTACCAGAAACACCCGTTCCTACCAGTGTCTCAAGGTCAACACCTCTGTCCTTTGCAATCCTACGAGCCAGTGGCGTCACACGAATCTTACTAAATTGTTCCACATCTTCCTTGTGAATCCGCCCATTTTCACCGCTGCCAGTGATTTTTTCAAGGTCAATACCTCGCTCACGTGCTAGCTTTCTAGCAGCAGGCGTAGCACGGACTTTTCCAGTTTCAGACGTCTTTTGGGAAATCGCTGGCGCTGTGCTTGCTTGCAACGGTTGAGCTTTCGCTTCCTGAGCCGATGCTAACGGTTCAACATGTTTCTCACCCACAGAATCAACAAGAGTTTCACCTTCTGCTCCGATATAGCCGATAACTTCGGTAACAGCTACGACATCACCTGCTGGATGAACGATTTTCAACAGCACGCCAGAATCTTCAGCTTCGATTTCCATATTGGTCTTATCAGACATGATTTCAAGCAGAATATCACCCTCATTGACCTCATCACCTTCAGCTTTTTTCCATTCAAGAATTTCTCCTTCTTGCATGTCCACACCAAGCTTTGGCATAATAATTTCATTTGCCACAGAAAACACCTCCCTTAGGCATCACGACCATTGCGTACCATTTTATAAATGGCTGCTTTAATCTTAGCAACATCTGGCAAAATACCCTGTTCTAAAACACGTGCGTATGGTACTGGCACATCTTCGCTTGCCAAACGTACAATCGGATAATCAAGGTAATCAAAAGCTTCGCTTTCCGTAACCAGCGCAGCTATTTCCCCAGTAAAACCACCTGTCTTGTAAGCGTCATTAACCAACATGAGCTTCCCAGTCTTTTTCACCGAATTGATAATCAACTCCTTATCAAGTGGAATAAGTGTCCGTGGGTCAACCACTTCAACGCTAATGCCGTCAGCTACTACTTCATCTGCTGCTTGAAGAACACGCTCCAACATACGACCATAAGAAACAATGGTCAAATCAGTTCCCTCACGCTTAATATCACCTTTTCCAAGCGGCAAATAAAAATCAGGATCCAAGTTTACTTCTTCTTTCTTGCCATAAAGCGCCTTTGGCTCCATGAAAATAACAATATTATTATCACGAATGGCTGATTTTAAAAGCCCTTTGGCATCATTAGCATTCCCTGGAGCAACAACCTTAATACCAGGAATATGGGTTAACCAAGCTTCCAGAGACTGCGAATGTTGCGCTGCTGAACCAATACCAGAGCCAGAGGCTACACGAAAGGTTACTGGCGTTTTCAAACCACCACCAAACATATAATTATTTTTAGCACCGTTATTAACAATGGCATCAAGGGCAATGGTGATAAAATCCATAAAGGTCACATCAACAATCGGACGAAGCCCAGTTATCGCAGCGCCAATGGCACTTCCTGCAATAGCTGCTTCTGAAATCGGTGTATCCTTGATACGTTCAGGTCCAAACTCCTCAAACATACCGACAGACGTTCCAAAGTCGCCACCGTAAATGCCAACATCTTCTCCCATGAGAAAAATCGTATCATCTTTTCGCATTTCTTCTGTCATCGCAAGATTGACAGCTTCACGTAATGCCATTTGTTTTGTTTCAGTCATTGTCTTTCTCCTCTTGTGATTAAAAAGCTGCTTAATCTGCCCAGACATCTTCAAATGCTACTGACAAATCTGGTTCAGGGCTATTTTGAGCAAATACGTAAGCATCATCAATTTCTTTAACCACTTGTGCATCAATAGCTTCCAATTCGTCATGGCTTGCCAAATGATTTTCAGTCAAATACGTACGGAATTTGACAAGTGGGTCTTTTTTCTTCCAGTCATCAACTTCCTCTTTACTACGGTATTTACCTGCGTCAGCTGTCGAATGCCCAAACCAACGGTAAGATTCTACCTCAACAATGGCTGGACCATTTCCAGAACGCACGTGGTCAACCGCTTTCCCCATTGTCTCATAAACCGCTAGAACATCATTGCCATCTTCGCAGTAAAAACCAGGAATGCCATAAGCTTCAGCACGTGTGTAGAGATGCGGTGTATTGGTCGCTCTCGTAATATCCATAGAGATACCATAGCGATTATTGATAATAAAGAAAATAACAGGTAATCCCCAAGTAGCTGCTAAGTTTACTGATTCATGAAAAGAACCCTCATTTGTCGCACCGTCACCAGAAAAGGCAACAACAATGTTGCCCGTTTTTTGATAATGCTGTGTCAACGCCGCACCAACAGCAAGCGCATAACCACCGCCAACAATACCATTTGTACCATAATTGCCTTTTTCAAAATCTGCCAAATGCATGGAACCACCACGACCTTTTGACACACCAGTTACCTTGCCAGCGAGTTCAGCCATCATTTTGTTCAAATCCATGTCTTTAGCAATACATTGCCCATGTCCACGGTGATTTGAAAAAATAATATCATCATAAGTCAAATGTGCCATTGCACCAACACTTGCCGCCTCTTCCCCAACTGAAAAGTGCGTCATACCTTGGACAAAACCGCGTCGAACTAACTTATTAATGCGCATATCAAACTCACGAATACGCTGCATTTTGAGATACATATCTATATATTGTTCTTGAGACAAATTCATCATATTGCCCTCCAAATATCTTTTTCTTACCCATTCATCATATAATATTATTTCCCAAATCACAAATTATTCAACCGAGATTTTGAAAACGTTTTAAAAACAACGGTAAAAGAGACGCCAAATGGTCTTTAAACCTTACTTCTCCTCCAATATTTCCCTTACCAATTTTTCGCAATCGACTTTGTCGTTTTTGATTTTATCAGATTGGTTGTTGCCAGTCGGTATAAATCGGAAAACGATAAATTCTGTTTCTTCTTTGTCATCACCAATGATTCAGTGTATGGATTGTTTGACACGTAAGACTTCACCGCAATTCGCCGTATAGGTCTTTATGGTATTATTTTCCAAAACTTGAATGATTACATTTCCTTTTGTTGGTACAATAATTTCCTCGATAGCTTGTTGCTTATGCCAATCCTGAATGGTATTTGCAGGTAAAACATTTTGATGAATCTCAAATTCGGGATATAAGAAATAATTCACCTTAGTTCCATTGCATTTTTCAACCGAAATAGCCTCTGAAAGTCGCCGAATGTTAATAGATTTCACCATGATAACCCTCCTTTGGTTTGAACAAAGTGTATCACGACAATTGAGCATTTTCAACTAAAAATATATACCTAAAATAGAAAAACAACCCTTGAAAAACAGCTCTGCTATTTTCCAAAGATTGTCTAAATCTATTATTCACTAATGGCATTACCTGTGTAAAGTTGGTAATAACGTCCTTTTTGCGCAATCAATTCGTCGTGGTTACCACGTTCGATGATATGTCCTTGTTCAAGAACCATGATACAATCCGCATTGCGAACTGTTGACAAGCGGTGAGCGATAACAAAGGTTGTACGACCCTTCATCAACGCATCCATACCTTCTTGAACGTGAACTTCGGTACGCATATCGATTGATGATGTTGCTTCATCCAAAATCAAAGCAGGTGGATTTACCACGGCTGCACGTGCAATAGCAAGTAATTGACGTTGTCCTTGAGATAAATTACTTCCGCCACCTGTCAAAATTGTATCATAACCTTCTGGCAAACGTTTAATGAAATCATGTGCATTAGCTAACTTAGCCGCAGCAATACATTCGTCATCAGTCGCATTCAAACGTCCGTAACGGATATTATCCATAACCGTTCCTGTAAAGAGGTGCGTATCTTGCAATACAATCTCCCTAAACTACGACGAAGATCAGCTTTTTTGATTTTACGAATATTAATACCGTCGTAATGAATCTTACCTTCTTGAATATCGTAAAAACGATTAATCAAGTTTGTAATGGTTGTTTTACCAGCACCAGTTGACCCAACAAAGGCAATTTTTTGACCAGGTTCCGCAAACAAATTAATGTCATGTAAAACCATTTTATCATCGTTATAACCAAAGGTTACATCTGAGAAGGTTACAGGACCTTCTTGCTTGTGATAAGTCACAGTGCCGTCTTCGTGTGGATGTTTCCAAGCCCACATACCAGTTGTTTCTTCAACTTCTTGAAGATTACCAGCAGCGTCCTCAGTAGCATTTACCAATTCAACATAACCTTCATCTGTTTCCACTTCGGCATCAAGTAGGTTAAAGACACGGTCAGCACCAGCCATCGCCCATGATAACTGAGTTGATTTGTTGACTGATTTGTGTAATCGGATTTGTAAAACTACGGTTAAGGACTAGGAAAGAAACCAATGTTCCCAAGGTCAATCCAGCATAACCATGAAGTGCTAGGGTTGCCCCAAGCATGGCACAAAGTACATAGGAAATATGTCCAATGTTAGCTGATACTGGCATCAAAATATTAGCATAGATATTGGCATTTGTGGCAGAATAGCGGAGTTGTTGATTGATTTTTCGGAAATCTTCTTTAGCACGTTCTTCGTAATTGAAAACTTTAACCACTTTTTGACCGTCCATCATTTCTTCAATGAAACCATTGACACGACCAAGGTCATTTTGTTGGTTATGGAAATGTTTAGACGATTTCGAAGCGATTTTACGCACAACAGTTAACAAAATCACAACCATAAATAGTGATAACATTGACAATGACACGTTAAGAATAAGCATGCTTGTAAAAGTCACCACGATTGAAAAGAATGAATTGACCACTTGCGGAATACTTTGGCTAAGCAACTGAGGAAGTGTATCAACGTCATTAGTATAGATAGACATGATATCACCGTGAGCATGTGTATCAAAATATTTGATTGGCAAGCGTTCCATATGAGTGAACAAATCAATACGAATACGACGCATTGTTCCTTGTCCAACATAAACCATCAAACGGTTATAAGTGTAAGAACTTAGAACACCAATGATACCAATAATGATTAATTGAAAAATAGCGTGCGCTAACCCTGAAAAATCTGGATTTTTAGCAGCTAAAAGAGGTGTAATATAACTATCAATCAATGTTTGCATGAACAAACTAAAGCCTACCATACAAAGCGCTGTTACTAAAATCAAAACCAATACTAGCAAGAAGCGCCATTTATAGTTTTTCAAGACATAAGCCAATACACGTTTTAGCGTATCTTGTTTATTAATTTCTTTTTTGGTTTGAGCCATTAATTGCTACCTCCTTCCGCATCAAAATCGCCGCCACCTTGTTGTTGAACATCGTTGATTCCACGGTAGATAGCATTTGTTTTCAATAATTCATCATGACTTGCAAATCCTGAAATCTTACCATCATCAAGTACCAAAATCTTATCGGCGTGTTGTACACTTGAAATACGTTGGGCGATAATGATTTTCGTTGTCCCAGGAATCGTTTCAGCAAATGATTGGCGAATATTCGCATCTGTTGCAGTATCAACGGCACTTGTTGAGTCATCCAGAATCAATACTTTTGGTTTTTTCAACAATGCACGGGCAATACAAAGGCGTTGTTTTTGACCACCAGAAACATTGCTACCACCTTGTTCAATCCAAGTGTTGTATTTGTCTGGGAAGCGTTCGATAAATTCATCTGCGCAAGCTTGACGGCAAGCTTCCATACATTCTTCATCTGTCACATTTTCATTTCCCCAACGAAGGTTATCCAAGATAGTCCCTGATAAAAGGACATTTTTCTGAAGAACAACCGCTACTTGGTCACGAAGAACTTTCAAATCGTATTCGCGAACATCACGTCCACCAACTTTAATTGAACCAGAATCAACATCATAAAGACGTGGAATCAAGTTAACAAATGAGGTCTTACCAGAACCAGTTCCACCAATAATACCAATGATTTCACCAGATTTAACGCTCAAATTAATATCAGAAAGCACTTCTTCACCACCGCCGTGTTTGTAAGAAAAATGCACATGGTCAAAAGTAATGCTTCCGTCTGAAACTTCCATCAATGGATTTTCAGGATTAACAATGTCAGCTTTTTCGTTAAGAACTTCTGAAATACGTTCCGCACTAGCCATACTCATTGAAATCATAACCATAATCATTGATAACATCATGAGTGACATCATCATGGCAAAGATGTAAGAAAGAAGTGATGTTAACTCACCTGTTGTTAAACTACCAGCTACGATAAAGCGAGCCCCAAACCAAGACAAACAAATCATACAAGCAAAGATGATAAACATCATGATTGGGTTATTGAAAATAACAATTTTTTCCGCTTTGACAAAGAGGCGGTAAATATTTTCAGCAGCCTTAGTGAATTTTGTATTTTCATGTTCTTCACGGACAAAGGCTTTTACCACACGAATACCAGAAATATTTTCTTGAACACCGGCATTCAAATCATCGTATTTACGGAAAAACATAGTTAAATGCAGGCATTGCTTTACGCATGATGAACAGTAATGAAGCCGCCAAAATGATAACAGCAAGAAGGAAAATCAAACTCAATTGACGGTCAACCACAAAACACATAAACATACTGAAAATGATTGTTAATGGTGCTCTGACAACCACACGAATAATCATTTGGTAAGCATTTTGAACGTTTGTCACGTCAGTCGTCATACGTGTTACAAGACCATCTGTGCTGTATTTATCAATATTTGAGAAAGCAAATGTTTGAATATTGTCATACATTCCTTCACGCAAATTAGCAGCAAAACCAGCTGAAGCCTGCGCCGCAAATTTCCCTGCTAGGAAACCTGTCGTCAAACCACAAATAGCCAAAAATAACATAAACAAACCATATTTCATGGCTACCGCAAGATTTCCTGCCTGAATCCCTTGGTCAATCAATTTCGAAATCACAAAAGGAATTGACATGTCGAAGAAAACTTCCAAAGCGGCACACAAAGGAGCTAGTAAAGATGGCGTTTTGTACTCCTTCACCTGCGCTAATAAAGTTTTAATCATTCTCGTCACCTCTTTCTACAACATTATAATAAGCTCTTTCAAGCAATAAATGAAACATCTCTTGCTCATCTTTGGTAAAATCCCCAACAATTGCACGCTCTGAATCATCTAAGTGTTCGCCCAAACGATTAATCAAAGCTCTACCTTCATCAGAAATTTCAACTTTTTTGATACGCTTGTCTTTCTCATCTTGGCTTGTTATAATCATATTTTTTTGATCTAAACGCGCCAAAATACCAGCCATTGTCGGCTGAGACACTTCAAATTGTTTCTCCAATTCTTTAAAAGTATAGCAGTTCTCTGTTCGCTTCAAAAACATCAAAACCCATGACTGCATAATCGTGATATTATACGGTTTTAGGAAATTGTTCATATTTTGTTCCAAACGATGTGCTATCCGTTTGACTAACCAGCCATAAGGAGCATTTGTCGGGTTCATTATTGCCTCCAAACTCAAAAAAGCAAGCCTCTCAAAACTTAGTCCAAAAACAATTTTTTAGCTAAATTTCAAGATTTGCTAGACATTTTCATCTATTTACCAATAGTTATTATAGAACTTTGACACAAAAAGTAGATAGCTTGCTATTGATTTTTTTAAAAACTAAAAAATGATATGCAAACTTGTCTAAAATTAGCCTATTGCTATTTCCAGACAGCTACATATCATTAAAATTACCCTTCAACCTGTTCGCTGAGTTCTTCCCATTCTAGCATGAGTTTTTCTTGTTGTTCAGTCAAGTCATCGAGTTCTTTTTGCAAATCAACGAGTTCTACGGCATCATTTGTGGCTAACATCGCTTGGTTGATTGCTTCTTCACGCGCTTCAATGTCTTCTAATTGATTTTCAATTTCAGCGATTCGGCGTGTGAGTTTGCGAAGTTCCTTTTGGTTAGCTTTTTGCGCTTGATAATCATTAGCTGGCGCTTTTTCAACAATGGCAACTGTTTTTTCCTGTGCTTCTTCGGCTTTCAAACGTTCCATTTCTTCCAGCTCCGCTTTTTTCTCAAGGTAATAATCATAATCACCAAGATAAAGGGTTGAGCCTTTTTCAGAGATTTCAAGCACTTTTGTTGCCACACGATTAATGAAATAACGGTCGTGACTGACAAATAAAAGCGTTCCGTCAAAATCAATCAAAGCATCTTCTAAAACTTCCTTGCTATCGATATCCAAGTGGTTGGTTGGTTCGTCTAGAATAAGGAAATTATCATTTTGCATGGACAATTTTGCAAGAAGTAAGCGGGCGCGTTCACCACCAGAAAGCATGCTGACTGATTTCTTGACATCATCGCCAGAGAAGAGAAAAGCTCCTAGACGATTACGAATTTCCACTTCTGGTGTCGTTGAAAAATCATTCCAAAGTTCATCAAGAACCGTGTTTGTACGCGTCAAATTTGATTGCGTTTGATCATAGTAACCCACTTCAACATTGGCACCGTAAGTTGACGTTCCCTTGATAAATGGAATTTGACCCACAATTGATTTAATCAAGGTTGATTTTCCAATACCATTTGGTCCAACAATGGCAATGGCATCGAATTTCTTGACATCAATATTAATTGGTTCTGACAAGATTTGGTCATCATAGCCAATTGCCGCATCTGTCACCGTCAAGACTACATTTCCTGACACTTTATCCGCATGAAAAGTCATGTTAGCTGATTTTTGCCCTGCCGTTGGTTTGTCCAAACGTTCCATTTTTTCCAACTGTTTACGGCGAGCTTGGGCACGTTTTGTCGTTGAAGCACGCACAATATTACGTTGAACAAAGTCCTCTAACTTGGCAATTTCTTTGGCTTGTTTTTCATAATTTTTGGCTTCGAGTGCTAACTTTTCAGCTTTCAAATCTATAAATTTAGAATAATTACCAACATATCTGTCAAGCGAATGTGCTGTCAAATCAAGCGTCACCGTTGCCACCTTATCCAAGAAATAACGGTCGTGACTGACAATAATCAAAGCGCCTTGATAGTTGACCAAGTAATTTTCAAGCCAAGCAATAGTTTCGATATCCAAATGGTTGGTTGGTTCGTCTAGCACTAGTAATTCAGGCTTTTCAAGCAACATTTTGGCAAGCGCCAAGCGTGTATTTTGCCCGCCTGACAATTCCGAAATCTTCATTTGCCACATGGATTCATCAAATTTAAAAGCATTTAAAATCGCCTTGATTTCCGCCTCATAGGTAAATCCACCCTTGACACGAAATTCCTCTGACATACGGTCATAATCTGACATCAATTTATCAAAAGCATCACCTGTCAGCTCTGCCATTTGCATTTCCATTTTACGCAAACGTGATTCCATGCTACGTACATCATCAAAAACGTGCAACATTTCATCAAAAATCGTATTCTCTGACTCGAAACGACTATCTTGTGCCAAGTAAGATAAAGTCAAATCACGTTTTGTGTTAATTTCACCAGATGTTGGTGTTTCTTCGCCGACTAAAATTTTAAGCAAAGTTGATTTTCCAGCACCATTTCGCCCAACCAGCGCAATACGGTCTTTCTCAGCAACTTGAATATTAATATTATCAAAAAGTACATCACCCGAAAACGAGCGTTCAATTTTATTCCCTTGTAAAATAATCATATGTCTATTTTACCAAATCACAAGTCGTTAAACTAGGAGAATATGAAAAAATCTGCCGAAATCAGCAGATTTTCCAAGATTTATGGTCAGTTTAAGAAGCATATAGCTCTTGAACTTTTTGGATATCGACATCTTGAATACCGTAGTAAGACCCTGAAGATTGCATAACAGACTGTTCATCGTCATCATGGTCAAGTCCGATAGCGTGCCCCAATTCGTGCTCTGCGGTGTAAACGATACGATCATGCGTGTAACCATAGTCATTTTCCGTTAAATAATAAGTGTTCAATTTCACATCAACATGAGTAATTCGATTCGTCAAAGCATTTGTCTCTGTCTCTGCAAAGCCTGCTGCTTTCGAGCTAGCATCAGAATAATCAGTCGCAATAATGTCCGCCGATGATTCATCAGAAACCAAATTAAAAGTAAAAACTCCTGTGGCATTCCAAGCATTGATAGCTTCCTCATAAGCTTCAATCAACGTTTCATTAGTCGTCTCAATATAGACATTGGCAGAATTACTTGACCAACGTGCCCCCGAATAATAAGTAAAATCATCCGTTGACAAGTCTTTTAGGCTATTTGCAATATCATCACTATTTGCCGAAAAATAACTTGTGACATTATTGGCAATGGTTGAAATCGTATTGGCTAACTGAGAACTGCTGTTATTGGCATAATATAGTAAACCAAAACAAACAATTCCAATAATTACAATCGTTCTAAAAATAGCCCAGAAAAAATTCCAGATAATACTGATAATGAGCCTGGGAATAAAAAAGATTATCCTAAATAAATTTTTCATACTTATCCTCACTTTCTAGAATTTTTGGATTAAATACCATACTTTCAAATCTTGGGCTTTTAGTGTATCAATCAAAACTTAAAAAAACAAGAAAAAACTGCACATCCAAAATAATAAATAGGGAGACTTGGCTTTTGCCTTACCTCCCTTATCTTCTTATCTCACTTCCATAACTACTGGTAAAATAGCAGGGCGACGTTTGGTTTGGTCGAAAAGGAATTTTGCCACATCATCGCGGACAGCTCCTTTCAATTCACCCCAGTCAAAGCTTTCTTGTGCCAAGTAATTTTCAACAGTTTGATTAACCAATTCAGCTGATTCACGCAAAATATCACGGCTTTTCTTGACATAGACAAAACCACGTGTGTGAATTTTAGCTTTTGAAACAATTTTCTTTTCGCGTTTATTAACAGTCAAGGCAACAATGAGAATACCATCTTCTGACAAGACTTTGCGGTCACGAAGAACAATGTTACCAACGTCACCAATCGCATTTCCATCAATCATCACATCACCAGCTGGGACACTTCCCTCGTGATTAAAGCCATCTTTACCAAGAACCATGACATCACCACGTTTGACGATGTAGATATTTTCTGGATACATACCAACTTCTTGCGCTAACTCAGCATGCGTTGCCAAGTTACGGTATTCTCCTTGAACTGGGAACAAATATTTTGGTTGAAGAAGGTTAATCATCAACTGCAAATCACGCGCATTGGCATGACCTGAAACATTCGTTGTTTGTGTGATAAGTTTAACCACACCACCAGCTTTGTAAATCAAGTTTTCGACACGCGCAACAGCTGCTTCTTTTGAAAGACTTGGCGTTGTAACGATGTAAACAAGGTCGCCTTCCTTAATTTGCACATAACGGTGACGTCCAAGCGCCATTTTTTGCAAACCATTAATCGGTTCACCCATACGACCAGCTTCAAGAATAATCAATTCATGGTCTTCAAACTTGTGCATGTCTTTTGGTTTGACAATCAATTTTTCATCAACCAAACGCAAGCGTTTCATACGAATGGCTGTGCGGACAATATTTTCAGCGTCAAAACCAGTTAAAACAACACGACGACCATAGTCTGCGGCTGAATCAAATACCTGCTGAATACGAACCAAGTTAGAAGCTACGGCTGCAATAATCACACGACCTTCAGCATCTGCGATAATGCTATCCATCTCAGCAGCAACTTCTGATTCGCTAGCTGTCAGAACATTACTTGTCGCATTAGCAGAATCAGAAAGAAGAGCTAAAACGCCTTCACGCCCAATTTCAGTCAAACGAGACAAGTCTGTACGGTAATATTTACGGGCAGCTTGGTCAAATTTGAAGTCGCCTGTATAAACAATATTTCCCTCATCTGTACCAACAACAATCCCCAAACTTTCAGGAATTGAGTGAGTTGTTTTAAAGAATGAAATTGTCGCATCTACAAATTCAATTTCAGTTTCTGCGTCAATAACATGGAAATTATTAAATTTTTTAACATTGTTATTTTTCTTAACAAAAAGCTTCGCTAACTCAATTGTCAACGGTGAGCCAAACACTGGCACTTTAAATTCCGATAGAATATAAGGCAAAGCTCCGATAGCGTCTGCGTGCCCATGCGTCAAGAAAATTCCTTGCACACGTTTTTTATTTTCAACTAGGTAGTCAATATTTGGAATGACTTCATCTACACCCAATTGTTCAATTTCAGGATATTTAAGTCCAGCATCCAAAATGAAAATAGAGTCATTAACTTCTACCACATAGAGGTTTTTCGCATTTTCGCGCACACCTCCAAGGGCAATAATTTTAATATCGCTCATTACGATGTTTTCTCCTCATTTATTTTTTATACGAGCAAATTACTTTGCTTTTTTCATACAAACGGTCCTTGCCTCCAAAAAAGGTTAGCAAGTCGAATTACAGCACTATTATTATACCATATTTTCAGAAGATTTTCTTCTTTTGGAATTAGAGAGCTCGATTGTGGGGATGAAAAAGCTGAGCACTTTGACTCAGTTTCACTAATTTTAAAATTCTCTAAGTATTAGTCATACATTGATTCATAAATAGTTTTCAACATGGTTTTAAGTTCCTTTTTGACTACCTTTAGCAATTTTTCCTGCTGTGATGATGTTAGACTTTCTCCGTAGTGTATGCCACCGTTATCAGAAATCATTACATATGTATCAAACATTTTTAATTTTTGATTTAGTTCAAAATAAACTTCCGTTTCTTCATCAAGAGTATAAGATATTTCAAACTTATCATTCTTAGGACGATAAACCCAAACAGTTTTCTTTTGATTTAGAATCCGTGGAACAACACCACCTATTAAACTCTCCTTATCAGCAACATTATATCCTAATCTATCTAATTTTTTATATACCTTGAATTATTCATCAAAACATCTAACTGCTCATAAGTTGTTCCCTTTTCATAAGCCCTTTTAAAATCATGATAACGATAAGCTCGGTAACCAAAAAACGAAGCAACAAGCACAAGGAGAACAATTATGACAGAGACAATTATTGTTTTCTTCCTATTCTGCTTGACAAACAGACTGCGTGCTCCTTGCTTGTTCTTCTGACTGCTCCAAAGTCATATTAAGTCCCATTTCGTTTCTCCCCCTGTAAAGATAACTTACGTCTTTCATTGCGGACGTTGTCTATCTCATCTTCAAGCCGTATCTCCTCTTTTTTTAAATCAACAATCGAATCAATCACACAATCAAAAGTTCGTGACCGAAAACCTCTTTGCTGATTATTATTAAGCTCAATCTCGCCTGCATAATGGCTGTGCTCTAAAATTTCCCAAAGGCTATTTTCTAACCTTAGACTTTCCCTATCATACCATTCAAAATCATTAGAAATACTTTCTGCAAGCTTACGATTATCCGTCGTCGCTTCCTCAAAAAACTGCAATAATTTGACATTCTTTTTGAATTAATCTATCTTTACTAGCCACTCTAACTTAACTCCCAAAACTTTCTGCACCCAATTGATCCACCACTTCAAAATCACTAGCTACCGAATGAAGATTTTGAGAAGCTGTTTCAACACTTGACACAATTTGTGCTAACAAAGACTTTGATTCTTCCATAAGGTCGTGAGCTTTTGTATTCCCTTGAAGCTCCGTTTGTGTATCTTGACTAGCATTACCAACGTCACTTAATGTTTGACAAGCAGTCACAAGCTGACTAGCGTAAGTTTGTGCAGTCTCCTTATCACTCCTAATTGTCGTCATAAATCCCGTTCTCCCATTATTCTGTTTAAAATTATATTTATTTTATCATAAACCTTAATCACAATAAAAGCACTAACAGTACTATGCTAGTGCTTTATGGAGTTTTTTTTACAACATTATCTTACATTTTAAGAAAAATATCATTTTAGTTTTTGTATAACAATGCGCTGTTCTCTCACTCAAACAATTGATAATAATCAGCGATTGCCATTTGGGCTTTTTCGTCTTGATTAAGATCTTTGATAATTTTGCCGTCTTTCATAACAATCAAACGGTTGCCATATTTCAGAGCGTCTTCCATGTGGTGTGTAATCATGAGTGCTGTCAAGTGGTCACCTGTTACAAATTCATCTGTTACATTCATCAAGGATACACTCGTTTTAGGGTCAAGGGCTGCCGTATGTTCATCAAGTAGCAACAATTCTGGGCGTTTTAGCGTTGCCATGAGCAAGCTAAGTGCTTGACGTTGCCCGCCTGATAAAAGCCCAGTCGGCGTTTCCAAATGCTTTTCAAGACCATTACCAGTTCGTGCAACCAACGCTTGAAATTCATCGGTAAACGCATGAATTTTTCGTGGCAAAAGACCACGTTTTTCACCACGATATTTGGCAATAAGAAGATTCTCAGCCACAGTCATACGTGGTGCTGTTCCCATTTTAGGGTCTTGAAAGACACGCGCCAAATAGTTAGCACGTTTTTCAGCAGGTGAATGCGTCACATCTTTGTCTAGGATATAAATGCTTCCGCTAGTCAACATCAAAGTTCCAGCAATCACGTTAAAAAGCGTTGACTTCCCAGCACCATTCCCACCTAAAATCGTCAAAAAATCATGTTCATAAATCGTCAAATTCACGTCATCAAGGATTGTTTTGACCTCGTCAAGACCGTTATTAACTTGAACGGTAGCATTTTTTAATTCTACAATTTTTTTCATCGCGATAAGGTCACTCCTTTGAAAAATTTATTTTTAAGAACGGGAACCATGAGACAGAGTGCCAAGACAAGTGCACTAAACAATTTGAGGTAGTTCGTATTGAAGCCAAGGGAAATAACTGCCGTGATTAAGAATTGATACAAAATCGACCCAACAACAATGGCAATCAAACGCTCTAAAAGTGTTAGACCAGTTGAATACAACACTTCTCCGATAATGATACTAGCAAGCCCGATAACAATCACACCAATTCCTTTTGAGACATCAGCGTAGCCATCTTGTTGGCTGACAAGAGCACCTGACAAAGCAATCAACCCATTTGAAATCGTAAGCCCCATAACTTCCATGCGGTCGGTATTAATCCCAAAACTTTTTGCCATATCACGGTTATCACCAGTAGCAATATAAGCCTGACCAAGTCGTGTGTATAGGAAGAAAATCAATCCTGAAATAACAATAGCAACCGCTAAAAGACCAATAATCAGCAAGTTAGTGCTGTCTGCAAACGGGAATAAATCTTGCAATGTTTTAATATCAAGCAAGCCAAGATTAGCACGTTTCATAATCATGAGCATGATTGAGTTACAAGAGGTCATCACCAAAATTCCTGCTAAAATGGTTGGGATTTTTCCTTTGGTATAAAGCAAGCCTGTCACAAGCCCTGCAAAACACCCTGCAAGCATTCCTGCAAGTGTTGCTAAAACAGGATGAAAACCATGGTTCATCAAAGTAACAGCCACTGCTCCTCCAAGCGGAAATGAGCCTTCTGTTGTCATATCTGGAAAGTTCAAGATTCTAAAGGTAAGGTAAATTCCTAGACCAAGAATTCCCCACAAAAGCCCTTGTGATACTGACGAAATAATCATCTGATTTTTCTCCTTCTTTCTTAATTATCATCTGCCTCAACAGCCACTGTGGCTTCTGAAAGAACACTATCTGGTATTGTAATACCAAGCTCTTGTGCGGCTTTCAAATTAAGGGTTGGCGTCCCTGTATTGACAATATTGACAGGAACCTCTGACACTTTTTTACCTGCTAACAATTTAACAGCAATTTTTGCCGTTTCCACACCTAAATCATACTGACTTTGGGCAACTGATGCAATGCTTCCTTGCTCTACCATTGTATCAACGCATGAATAAATCGGAATTTTCGCAGCATTGGCAGCATTAACAACCGTCGTAAAGGCTGATGCAATGGTATTGTCTTGTGGAACAAAGATAGCATCAACTTTTCCTGTCATGACCGACATTGTTGTTGTGATTTCATTTGTTGACGGTACGGCGTATTCAATGACATTAATGCCTGCAGCTTCAGCATCCTCTTTAAATTCAGCGACTTGTGATACTGAATTATCCTCGCTACTAGCATATAAAACACCGATTGTCTTGGCATTTGGTGTAATCTCTTGAATAAGATCTACGGTTTGTTCAATCGGAACTTGGTTGGAAACCCCTGTTACGTTTCCTTCTGGTTCTTCAAGATTTTTAACTAATTTTGCACCAACTGGGTCAGAAATAGCTCCCATAACAACTGGAATATCACTCGTTGCTGACGCCAAACCTTGTGCCGCTGGTGTTGCAATACCAATCAAAACATCGTTTTTAGCATTGACCAACTGCTTACTCATCGTTTGAATCTTGCTTTGGTCACCTTCAGCATTCAACACCGTAATTTCAGCGTTATCACTATCATAGCCAGCCTCAGCAAGACCGTCTTCAATTCCTCTTTCAATCTCATCTAGAGCATCGTGCGTCACATACTGCAAAATACCAATTTTAACCACATCATTTTTACTTGAATCGCTTTTAGTCTGGTCATAAATCATCGAACCAGCAACTAAAATAACAAGAGTAATAAGGGTTCCAATAAGTGCTTTATTTTTCATTCTTTTCTCCGTTGGTTTTAAAATCTTAACATTATCTATCAGCAGGGTGAGTCAACTAAAAAGAAAAGCGTCTAGTAATTACTTACTACACGCTTTTTTATCTTTGTAACTAAGATTAGCGCATAGATACTTTTTAGAAGCACTCCAAAAGTCGTATCTATGCAAACACATAAACACAACTCTACTTACGCCAACTTTGCCAATTTGTAAGAGTTTGTGTCATGTTCATCTTAGCTTCCTCCTGTGTTTTTTTATAATTATATCCTAAATTTTGGAAATTTCAAGCACTTTTCGAAATTTTCTAAATTTATTTCTTGTTACTTGGTGAGATGTTCAATAAAACTTCTGATGACTTTAGGAAGGGTGTGATAAGAATATGGTTTATAAATTCTCTCTTTCCAAGTATGTGCACCAATGCCGTAAACACCTAAATCAACAGCAGGAATATCAAGTGTTCTAATGGTATCAACTGGCAATGGGTAAATGCTATCCATTAACGGAAAATTAGCTTTAAGCTTGTTAATATCTTCTGTCGTTTCCCGCATGGCAAGGTAACTTGAATCACTCAAAAATGGGAAAAAACGACGTTTGACAAAATTTTGTTCTGGAAATTCTGTCATCATTTGTTCGAGTGCTTGGTCAACCTCGCTATCAGAATCCGTATAATTGTGTGGGCAAAATGGTGGTGCTAAAAAGACAACTACCTTTGCTTCGTCTGATTGTGTTTTAGCTTCTAGATAATCAATTAATTGAAAGCCGACTTCTCGTTTATCATAATCTTTAATTTGATTCAAAAAGCTTGAAATGAGCATCTTCGTGTCATAGCCTTTTTTCGCTAATCTAGCAAGGTATTCATCAAATGTCATTACTACAATGTCGTGGCTGATATTACTGTGAATATGGCTTCTTTCTGTGTAGAGTTTGAAACGTTCCTCATAGTTTGTTGTCACTTCTTGAACAGCTTCTTTACTAGCAGCTAACAAAGTCTGCAAAACCGCATCAGCACTCTTTTCATACAAAAATGTATTGAAATACAGATTGGCTCGTTTATTCGTTTGCACATTGTAGAAATCTTTGCAGTCACGTTGCAGTAAGGCAGAACTTGGCAAAATTTCCTCATTGGAAATGGTTTCAACCAAATCAAGATTGGTATTGATTTTCAGATTAATAGCACTTGAGATAAGCGTCGCATCAATTCCCATTAAACAGCTTCCAACATGTGTTTCACGCCCCTTGATGTAAAAACACGTTAGCATTTTTCCAGCTGCGCCTGTGTAAATGTACTTTTTCTCATCTCCTTCATACGACGGTGAAATAAAATCAGTGTTTATGGCAGCTTTGAAATCGTATCCCTCTTGACGCAAACGCAACAACTCACTAGAAGCCTGAATGACACCTGTATGGTCATTTTCTTCTACGGCATTTGTCATCAAAAGCAGATTGCAGGGCAACTCATCCATGTGTTCCATATAATAGAAAATCGTTGCGATATTGACTGCATCACCTGATTTCATGTCAAGAATTCCACGTCCAAAAAGCCAATCACCAGATTGAGCGTGTTTTTGAATGAGAGGATCTTCGTCATAAGTCTTGAAAAATGCTTGCAGTGCATCAGAGTCATGGGCGATTTCTTTTAAAGTAAAGGACCATAGACCATAATCTTCAACGCCAACCGTATCCATGTGAGAATGAAGAATGACAGTCTGCTTTGTTCCTTCTTTTTTCAAAAGAGCAAAGTTATTTTTACGCTTCAAACTATCTTGTTCCAAAGCTTGCTGCCAGACACGCCTAGGGTGTTCTTTAAAATAAGGTACTGATTTGACGAGCTTATAAATGACATCTGCAACGGCAACTTCCCCACTGGTTCCATTAACCGAAAGAATAGAGACTAAATATTTTGAAATGGCTTCGATACGTTCTGGCAGATTATAGGCTTCTATGGTTTCAAATTTCATGATGATACTCCTTTATTGTTCTGAAATCACATTAATTGGTGCTGCACTCACTAAAAATTCAGGTTTACATAGTTAGCACCTTACGCAAGCGACTTGTCCCATCTACAACTGACATAAACATTCCTCTTTCTATTCTTCTGTTGTATTTTTTTGTGCTAATTCACTATATTCTGCCATCCATTTATCAAAGGTGCCGTCTTTTTTGTCTTGCTCAATTAATTGGTCAACATATTCTTTCAAAGAACTATTTCCTTTGGTTAATGCCATGGCTGTTTCGGTTGTCCCCGGCAATTCAATATCGGCATATGTTAGATTGTCATTGCTTGCGATGTATTGGTCAGCAACCGTGTCATCAGCAACAACCGCATCGACTTTCCCTTGGAGTAAATTTAAGAAAACATCTGGTAAGCTTGATAAGGCAACGATTTGTTGAGGTTTAATATCATCCTCAACCACATCAGCTTGTGTTGTTGATTTTTGCACAGCAATTGTTGTTGACGCCAAACTTTCAATTGACGTGTATTGACTGGCGACCTCTTTTCGAACAACCACTTTGTTGGTTTGCTTCACATAATTTTCAGTAAAATCAACGGATTTTTCACGTTCTTTTGTTTTTGTCATTCCCGCAATGGCAATATCCGCATTTCCAGAGGTAATGGTTCCCAAAATAGAATCAAAATTCATATTTTTAACGACTAATTTCACCTGCAATTTATCCGCTAATTGTTGGGCAAAGGCAATGTCAACCCCAACCGCCTTTTTATGTCCTGATGTCAAATCGTAAAATTCATATGGAGCGTAGCCGATATTCGTCGCAACAACAAGTTGTCCAGATTCTTTGATTTTCTCAACACTAGAAACCGTTTTTGAAGCTCCGCCATGATTCAAAGCGAAAATACCGACAATAGCAGCAATGATTGCGGTGGTTAAGGTCAATTTTTTCCAGCTTGCCTTGATAGTTTGCATCATCTGACGAATTTTTTCCGATATGGTTAGTGGTTCTTCGGTGCTGTGGCTCATTTTCTTTTCGTAATGGGCAACAATGCGCGTTGTTGAAAAGGTAAAGAGCAGATAAACAATACCAACCGCGATAACAGCTTGGAAAGGTTTGTAAGAAATCCCTTGAATCGTGCTTGCTGTGAACATCAAATCTGCCACCCCGATAACCGACGCTTGCGAACTTGATTTGATATTATTGGCAAATTCATTTCCCAAGGTTGGGAGAATATTTTTAAATGCCTGTGGAATAATCACATAACGATAAGTCTGAAATTTATTAAAACCAATACTTCGAGCACCTTCAAACTGCCCTGAATCAACAGCTTGAATCCCTGAGCGATAAATTTCAGCAACAAAAACCGATTCTCCAACGGTTAAACCAATCAGAGCTGAAATCAGACGGTCTAAATCAACGCCAAAGAGCGAACCGTCTGGAACATTGAAACCAAGTTCAGGTAGGCCGTAAAAGAACAGTGACAAAATAACCAGCATTGGAAGACCACGAACCACTTCAATGTATAGCTTCGTTAGCCCGCGAATCAACAGATTATCACTCATTCGTGCCGCAGTAACAACACCTCCCAAGACAAGTGCTAAAATCATTGAAACGACTGATAAAAACACCGTCATCAGGGCACCATCTAAAATAAAACTCCCATAATTTTGTAGAAAATCAATAACCATAACCTCTCCTAACACTTACAAAATTTGCTTTAGGAAATTTGCGACACGCTGATTTGGGTAAGAACTATTAACCTCTTCAGGCAACATATCAGCAATTAATTCTCCATTTTCAAGAAAGACAATTCGGTCAGCCACTTCCTTTGCAAAACCAATTTCATGTGTCACAATAATCATTGTTGTTCCGCTCTTAGCAATAGCTTTCATGACTTGTAAAACCTCACCAACCATTTCAGGGTCAAGAGCTGATGTCGGTTCATCAAATAAAATAATATCAGGCTCCATGGCTAACGCTCTGGCAATCGCCACACGTTGCTTTTGTCCACCTGAGAGATTTTCAGGATAAGCATCCCATTTATCTGATAAACCCACTAAATCTAGCAAGCCACTCACCTTTTCTTGCAGTTTTTCACCGCTTTTTCGATGGAGTTTTTCAGGACCAATACTGATATTTCGTGCAATGGTCATATTATTAAAGAGATTAAAATGTTGGAAAACCATATTAACACGTTCTCGCAAGAGATTATCATTCATATTCATGTCATAAATATTTTTTCCCATGACAGCCATTTTTCCGCCATTAATATGTTCCAATTTATTAATAGTACGAATAAGCGTTGATTTGCCACTTCCTGATGGGCCAATCAACACAACGACCTCACCTTTTTTAACAGAAAGATTGATATTTTTTAAAACCTCCTGCTTGCCATAACTTTTTTTGATTGCCTTCAGTTCAATCATGTATTTTGCATTTAAATCGAAATTTGCTAGTTCTTCCTCTAAAACAACCATGCCAACGACCTCTTTCTCAATTGATGTCAATATTTTATAATTTTCAGAATGTTTTTTCAATGTTATATGTTAGATTTTCTAACATATAAGCTGTTTTTTGTCTTTTTTCTAACATTTTTTCGCAAAAAAGTCATTTCAACAAGTGATTGAATATAACTTTTCTTTATGATATAATTTAAAATATGAAATCTAGTTATAAATTATCCATTTTTGACTTCAAATTAATCAAAGACATTTATGAAACACAAAGTTTTTCAGAAGCAGCGAAGCTTAATAATATCAGTCAACCAGCTGTTTCCAAACGTGTTAAAGAAATTAGTAGCAATTTATGTGATATTTTCTTACGTAAAAATAAAAAAATAGCGTTAACAAACAAAGGGAAAGAAATTTATCACTTTGCTAATCAAACCCTACTTGCTTATAATGACCTTCTTGATAAATTAACGTCCGATTTTGAGCAAACCATTGTGCTTGGTTCTGATATTTCCTATCTCAAGACTTTTTTGTCAACCATTCAAAAAAATCTTCCTGAACACCATAAACTAAGCGTTCAGACTTACAGCAATTCACGAAGTATTTTTGAAGCTCTTTTAAACGACCAAATAGACCTCGGAATAATGTCTGGCAGTTATACCCAAAAAGGCGTGCTTAAAATCCAACTTCGTGCTGATAAATTGACCATTGTCGGTCAAAAAGAATTGATTGAAGCCTTTGATAACGGTCAAGAAACCCTGTTTTTGCTCTATCATATGGCTAGTAGTTATCATAATTTTTTGAAGGAATTTATCAAAATCAACCAACTTCCTACACAAAACCACCTTTCCATTGACAATTTATCGCTCATTGAACATGAGGTCTTATCAGGTACTGGGATTACTATCGTTAGCCAAGACATTGCCGACCGTATGCTAACTAATGACAATATTGTCATCAGCTCTCAAAAATTCAGAGACGTCTTTATCAAAACTTACGCCATTATAAAAATGGACAACACCTACTACCAAGACCTCATTCCCATTATCCAAAAACTAAAAAAATAACATCAGCAACTTTCCCATGACTAAAATCCCAGTTTTCGCCAAGGATATGCTATAATAAAGGGATTGAACACATGAAATTAGAAAGGAGACGTCGTAAGATTTCTTAGCATTTTTGATTGACTAATCTTGCGGCAACTTTAATCATGTCATTTGATGGTTTTTTTCTACACCATTTAACAAAAGAATTACAAGAAGAGCTACTTTACGGACGTATTCAAAAGGTCAATCAACCTTTTGAACGTGAGTTGGTTTTAACCATTCGCAACAATCGTAAGAATTATAAGCTCTTGCTTTCTGCTCACCCTGTTTTCGGACGTGTGCAAATCACGACAGCTGATTTTCAAAATCCACAAACCCCAAATACCTTTACCATGATTATGCGAAAATACCTTCAAGGGGCAGTCATTGAAAGTATTACACAGGTTGAAAATGACCGTATATTAGAAATCGCATTTTCTAATAAAAATGAAATCGGTGATAACATCAAAGTCACCTTGGTGGTTGAAATCATGGGCAAACACAGCAATATTATTTTGATTGATAAAGCTGAAAACAAGATTATCGAGTCAATCAAGCATATTGGTTTCTCACAAAATAGCTACCGCACTATCTTGCCTGGCTCAACTTATCTTGCACCGCCAAAAACAGAGGCTAAAAATCCTTTCACTGTTTCAGATGAAAAATTATTTGAACTTTTGCAGACAGAAGATTTGGCACCGCGCAATCTGCAAAAACTTTTCCAAGGCTTGGGACGTGATACCGCGGAAAATTTGGCTGCTCAACTCAGCAATGACAAATTGAAACAATTCCGTGCTTTCTTTGCTAGACCATGTCAACCAAATATGACCGATAAATCATTTGCTGCTGTGCTATTTGACAAGAGCGATAAGCAATTTGACAGTCTTTCTGAACTCTTGGATGTTTTTTATCAAGATAAGGCTGAACGCGACCGTGTCAATCAGCAATCAAGCGATTTGATTCACCGTGTTCAAACAGAGTTGGATAAAAATATCAAAAAACTTGGCAAGCAAGAAAAAGAATTATTAGCGACGGAAAATGCGGAAGAATTCCGCCAAAAAGGAGAACTTTTAACGACCTATCTCACGCTAGTGCCAAACAATCAAGACCAAGTCGAATTAGACAACTACTACACCAACGAAAAAATCATCATTGCGCTCGATAAAAGCCTGACACCTAGTCAAAATGCGCAGCGTTATTTCAAAAAATACCAAAAATTGAAAGAAGCTGTGAAGCACTTGACAGGGCTTATTCAAGAAACCAAGGATACGATTGCTTACCTCGAAAGCGTTGAAACAGCATTGAATCATGCGTCAATTTCTGATATCGAGGATATTCGCGAGGAATTAGTCGAAACTGGCTTTGTCAAACGTCGCACGCGAGATAAACGCCACAAACGCAAAAAACCAGAACAATACTTGGCTTCAGATGGCAAAACAATTATCATGGTTGGACGCAACAACCTGCAAAATGATGAATTGACTTTCAAAATGGCAAAAAAAGGAGAACTTTGGTTCCATGCTAAGGATATTCCTGGTAGCCACGTTCTTATCAAGGATAATCTCAATCCAAGCGACGAAGTCAAAACTGACGCTGCTGAATTAGCTGCCTACTACTCAAAAGCACGTCTGTCCAACCTTGTTCAGGTTGATATGATTGAAGCTAAAAAGCTTCACAAACCAACTGGTAGCAAACCTGGTTTTGTAACTTATACTGGTCAAAAAACGCTTCGTGTCACTCCGACCGAAGAAAAAATCAACAGTTTGCGCATGACAAAATAAACAAAAACTCACTTTAAATCTTCCTTTCGGTTGATTTAAAGTGAGTTTTCTTATTTTTTACTATCTTCACTTAACTTAGAATGTCTGTAGCCATATCCAAAGTAGATGAGACTTCCAAGAATAAAGGATGCAATGAAACCATACCAAGTAATCGCTTTGCATTGTGTCATCAATGATAGGCAAATAACAATCGATAACCGCGGTAAAAATGGCACCCAAGGTGTTCTAAATTCTTCCTCTTTTGGTTCCCCAAAATCTTTGCGAAGTTTAATCACTCCCAGAGCTAACAAAATCAGATAAGCCAAGGTTACAATATTAACCAACATGGCTAAAATTTCTAATTGCAACACACCTGAAAAGAACATGGTTATCAAACCAACAAAAATCGTTGCTTTCTTTGGAACTTTACTCTTCGGTGTTAATTCTTGAAATTGTTCAGGCAAAAGACCGTCACAACTAATATTATAAATCATACGTGTTAAAGCGTACATCATGGAAATGCAGACGGTAACAAGTGTCATGATAACAACAATTGATACAAAATTTCCGATAAATGGAAAACCAATACTACGCAACACATATGGAACAACATCCGTAATGTTCAATTTTGAATAGTGAACAGTTCCTGTTAAAATCAAGGTTACCGCAACATACAACAAAGTCACCAAGCCGATTGAGATAAAAATGCCTTGTGGAATTTTCTTTTGCGGTTCCTTTGTTTCATCTGCTGCCATTGAAATGGATTCAAATCCCAGAAACGCAAAGAACATCAAAGAAGCTCCTGCCATAATCCCAACTTTTCCGCCATAAATTTGACCAAAACCATATGGGGCAAAATCACTCCAATTATCAACATTAATAGCTGTCAGCCCTAAGGCAATAAAGATGAGTAAAACGGCTAATTTGAAAATAACCAAAATCGAATTAAACCTTAACACCGTTTGAACTCCCAACAAAACAAGGGCAGTCACAAAGAATAATAAAATAACTGGAATAATATCAATATAAGTTCCGTTTTTAGGATTGAATGGACCACTTAACGCTGTCGGCAAACTAATACCAAACGTTTTCAAGAAAGCTTTCAGATACTCTCCCCAACCAGAAGCCGCTGTTGAAATTGCACCTGCAAATTCGATAATCATAAACCAGCCAGCAATCCAAGCAGGATATTCCCCAAAAACAGTATATAAATAGCGATAAACGCCACCTGAGTGAGGTAATCGTGATGAAAATTCAGCAAAAAATAAAGCCGATATCGTCACACAAAGAGCAGCGATAAGGATTGATATCGTAATAGCAGGACCTGCATATTGGGCAGCACCTACTCCTGTTATCGTGAAAATACCAGTTCCAACAATCGAGCCCACCCCTAAAAAGATAAGCTCAGCTAGCCCCAATCGTCGTTGCAAAAAACTCCTCTTTTGCGTCATAGGGGTCTTTCGAAAAATATCCATACATTCTCCTGTTTTAAAAAAATAGTCATACAATTCTTAAAATTCTATCAATTTTGATACAAAATTCACATGTATAACGTTTTCTATTTTAGGACAAATATAACTAAAAATCAACTCCTTAGATTATAAAAAGCGTACTGTCAAACAGTACGCTCTAGATTCAAAAAAATTTTTTGATACTTTCTTAGATGTCTCGCTTTTTGATTTCTAGTCTCAAACCTCAAACCGTCCACTAGATGTTTTGAGCCATCGGTAGGTTCAATAGTCCAGCAGACAGTTGAAGGAAGCCAAGGAATTCCTCAAGTTCGCAACAGTAAGTATCGTTTTGTTGGGAGCAAAACTCGCAAATAATCCTGAAATCAAACAAGGGCAATAATTTTTATAACTTATGCCAAATAATCGGTTTTATTCGCTTTTTTCAATATCTTCTTTCAATTCATCCATATTAAATTTTGCAAAAAGGTATTTACGATCCTGAACCGGAAAACGCTGATCTAGTTGATCAACTGGCCCAACTTCAACAACACCTTCTGAAATAATAAAATCCATCACATGACCACCAAATGTGAAATCATCAGAAATAAAATGCAAATGATAACCTGCAACACTCACACCATGGAACATCTTTGGTGTCCAAATCCCAACAATCGTACCTGAAATGTTTTCACGTGTGTATTCTGGTTGGTGCGTTGCGACATCCGCAAACTTGATATCAGGCGCTGATTTTGGAATCATACGCACATGCATTTTTGCAAATGTTCCTTTAATCTTAATCGAACGGAATAGATTAACACCGTCATAATAAGATTCAATGCGTTTTTCCAATTCCTTGTCAGTCATTGCAAAGCGTTGCTTGAAAATCACTTCAGCTTGGTGAGGCACTACCGCTGCATAAGGCACTTTGACACCATCAGAAACTTCCACTACTTCTGCTTTCCCTTCAGAACCTTTGGCTTGATAAGCTTTACCATCAAGAATAATCAACTCTCCATCAATAGAATCAAGTGTCCCAATTCCCAAATCACCGTGCTCTAAAAGCTCACCAATAGTTAATGTCCCACCGTAAAGTCCAGACATAAGGGCACTTAATGTATTATATTGAAAAAGTTTAATTGCTTCTGACATATTCTCCTTCACTTTCGTCATCAAAATTAAATAGTATCTTCTAGTATTATTTTATTGCCATATGGTTAAAAAATCAAGTTAATAGAATTCGTCTGGCAGGATTGTTTCGCCAAGTTTGATATTATCTTTGTAGTCAATTGGAATATCAATCAAAATTGGACCATTGCTTGCTTCTTCCAAAGCTTTCTTAAGTGTTTCTTCAAATGAAACTTTGCTGTCAACACGATAACCTTTTGCACCAAAACTTTCTGCATATTTAACAAAATCAACTGGACCAAAATCAACGCCTGATGAACGACCGTATTTCATTTCTTCTTGGAATTCAACCATGTTGTATTTACCATCATTCCAAATGATGTGAATGATTGGTAAATTAAGGCGTACGGCAGTTTCCAATTCTTGCGCTGAAAAGAGGAAGCCACCGTCACCAGAAACTGAAATAACTTTCGTATTTGGACGTACAAGCGCTGCTGAGATTGCCCAAGGAAGTGCAACACCGAGGGTTTGCATTCCATTTGAGAAAAGCAAGTGACGAGCTTCATATGATTTGAAATAACGCGCCATCCAAATGTAGTGACTACCAACGTCAACAGTGACAGTCATATCATCTGTTGTATTTTCTTGTAAGACATCAATAACATCAAGTGGGTGAACCAAACCTTCCTTGGAATTACGGTCAAATTTGACATCTTCAACAACATTTTTCTTCAGATTTTTCAAATAATCTACTGATGCTTTTGGCAAAACATAACCATTAACGGCAGGCAAGAGCAAGTCAATCGTATCCGCAATGTCACCAATCAATTCACGTTCTGGTTGGAAATAAGTATCGATTTCAGCTTGCGCAACGTCGATAACAATAATACGAGCTGAAATTTCAGCATTCCAATTTCGGGCTTCATACTCGATTGGGTCATAACCGATAGCAATAACAAGGTCAGCTTTTTTAAGCAACATGTCACCTGGCTGATTGCGGAAAAGCCCAACACGTCCAAAGAAAGTATCTTCTTCCAATTCACGTGAGACAATGCCTGCACCTTGGAATGTTTCAACAACTGGCAATTTAACCGCTTCTAGCAACTTGCGAATAGCATTGGTAACAGCACGTGTTGAAGCACCATTTCCCAAAAGAAGAACTGGCAAGTCAGCGTTACGAATCGCTTGTGCTAGATAATTAACATCATCAACTGATGCAGAACCAAGTTTTGGGTCGGTTAGTGGCTTAATCGCTTTGACCGAAACCAAACTATCAGTCACATCTTGTGGAATAGACACAAAACTAGCACCGCGTTTTCCTGATTTTGCTACACGATAAGCATTAGCGATTGTTTCAGAAAGTGTGTTTGGGTCATGAACTTCTACTGCATATTTTGTGACTGGCTCCATCATTGCCACATTTTTCATAGATTGGTGAGAACGTTTCAACAAATCAGAACGTTTAACTTGTCCTGAAATCGCCAAAACAGGGTCACCTTCATCCGTTGCGGTTATCAGACCTGTCGCCAAGTTTGAAACCCCAGGACCACTTGTTGTAATCACAACACCAGGCGTACCTGTAATACGTCCAATTCCTTGCGCCATAAAAGCGGCATTTTGCTCATGACGAGCAACAATCAATTTTGGTCCCTTATCCTCGAGCGTGTCAAACACACGGTCAATTTTAGCACCAGGAATACCAAAGACATAATCAATGTCATGATTAATGAGGCTATCTACTACTAAATCAGCCCCATATTGTTTATTATTGTTTGTCATTTTATCTCCTATATGTCTTTAGATGACTCATTCATTTTACTGTCGAAAAGCATCAAAATCATAGCTGGATTTGGTGTAAGAATCAGTCCAATCTAAATCACAAATTTTTGTTTTTTCACAAATATGATTCAATTATACCATAGTCTTACAGAAAGTTTGTGAAAAATTGTTTGTGAATTTTTTCTTTATCTTTCTTTGAAATAATTTTAAATAATCTGAAAATGGTTCTGCTTTAAAATAAAAATATCAAGCCAATTTTAGACAATCTGTCATCATACCACAAAAACGAATCGCCTCTGATAACATAACCGATTCGCTTATCACTGTTTATATTATCTAAACCATTTCAGAAAGAATGGTAGTTGACTGCATTACTTCATTCTTCTTTGATTATTTTTTAGAGTACATATCAAAACGTCCTGTATGAAGATGATAGATACTTTCTGCCCCAGGAATTTTTGGCAAACCAAGAGAATCTTGACGCGAAAATGCTTCAAATAAACCTGGTGTCCATTTGATATAATCAAGTGTTTCAGGACTCACTTCACTTAAAATCGTATCTCCTTGACCCAACATGATTTTTTGAGCAAATAATGGGTCAACCAAAGTACCACGTCCAACAGCAATTAAATCACCATAGTTTTCAATCGCATCACGCGCAGCTTCTTCTCCAAAAACACCACCAACCAACATTAATTTTGTCTCATCGTCAAGAACTTCTCTGAACAATTCTGCATATGTCTTATCAACGCCTTGCGGTCTTGAAGAATAACCATCCCAAAGCGATAGGTGAATGTAATCCAATTGATATTTCACCACTTCTGCGATAAGTTGAACAGATTCTTGGTAAGTATAACCAATCGCATCACCATGAATTTCTTCTGGACTAATACGATAACCAACGATAAAGTCTTGTGGTGCTTCTTTAGCAACAACGTCCATAACCTCAGCAACAACAGCTAGTGGAAACGCCGTTCTCTTTTCAAGACTACTACCCCATTTATCGGTACGGAAATTTGATAATTTTGAGAAGAATTGTTGGATAAGGTAATGATTGGCTCCATGAATTTCAACGCCGTCAAACCCAGCTTTAATCGCACGTCGAGTGGCTTTGCCAAAATCTTTGATAATATCATCAATTTCGTCTGCTGTTAATTCACGAATAGGATAATCTAGGAAACTAAAATCAACCTGACTTGGTGCAACGACATCTTGCCCGCTAATCGCTTGCCCAATAGCTGCGCGACCGCCGTGATGAACTTGGAGAATTGCATTATTGCCATCCTTTTTCAAAGCTTGAGCTACTTGACGCAAACCGTCTAAATGCTCATCAGAATAAGCCCCTAATTGTTCAGGATAGCCAGGCACATAAGCTGGACCACCATTTGGACTAACATAATGAAACTCTGTAATTAAAAGCCCTGCTGCTTTTGAACGTGCATTGTAATAGCAAAGCGTATCATCTGAAACAAAGCCACCACGTTTCCCTGAATGAGTTTGCATCGGTGACATCGCCATGCGATTATTTAAAACTGTGCCATGACGCAAAACGACTTTGTCGGTTAATTGATTTGACATAAAATGACCCCTTTTTCTGTATTGTAGAAAATTATTGAAAATTTTAAAACGATATATTTAGATTTTTCGATATGTTATTTCAAAAAAATTTTCTTTTTTTACAACTCTTTATCGATGAAGTCACGAAGGTGTTTAAGCGTTACTTCGTTACGACGATAATAAGTCCATTTTCCGATTCTGGTAGCAACCAACAGATTAGCTTTTTGAAGCATTGAAAGATAGTGGGATGTCGTTGACTGTGTTAGCCCTAATTGTTTTTGAATTTCACCAACACAAACGCCTACTTCTCTCATATCCACATTTTCCTCATGGACAAAATATTTTTCCGGATTTTTCAACCAAAAAAGGATTTGTAATCGATAGTCATTGGCTAAGGCTTTAAAGATTTCTACATTTTCCATGATTCTATCATATCTATTTTTCTCGATATCTCAATAGAAAAATCAAAAAATTTATCTTGTAAATGATAACTACACAAAATAAAGAAGTTGAGCACCTTTGTCTCAACTTCTACTGAACTGATTACTTTTTTCGTCTTGTTCTAACAAAATCATAAATGGTCATCACGATAAATCCGACAAATACAATAATGATATTGCGCAATGGGTCGCCACTATGGTCAAAAATACTTAACAAAACAAAAATAATGATGACCGTAATGAGATTACTGACCAAGAGATTTCTAAAATTCATTTTCATTTAAAAATTCCACCATATTCACATCATCTGGAACCAATTGTAAATAACGTTCTGCAACTTGATGAGCACGTTCCTTTTGCCCAAATTCACGTAAAATATAAGCATAATCTTGCAAGAATTCTGGATTATCCGCTAAATCTGTCGCCAATTCATCATAAATCTTGAGCGCTTTTTTATCAGCTTCCAAGGCTTGGTAAGCTTTAGCGATATTCCATTTTGTTAGGACGTTATCGATATTATCACGTGACAAAGCAACAACATCTTCATAACGCTCTTCTTCCAAATACAAGTTGGTCAAACGCATCAAGACATCTTCATCATCAACCGCAACATCTTTTGCTTTCAAAAGATAGCTTTCAGCTTGCTTAGAATCATGCAATTCATATGACAATTGTGACGCAGCTAGCAACAAATTGGTATCAAATTCGTTTTTGATCAAACCTTTTTGAACTAGGCGAAGCGCTTCTTCTGTTTTATTTTCCTCATGGAGAGATTGGGCATAGACATATTCATAGCCCTCAAAATCAGGATTCATCGTATCCAACTGCTTAAAGTAAACATTTGCCTTTTGATACTCCCCTTGGCCATACAAAATAGTGGCTAATTCAAAAATTGTTCCGTCGTCGTATTCAATTTCAATCGCTTTTTCAAGAAATTCAATCGCTGCCTCAAATTTCCCAAGACTAGCATAAGCACGACCGATACGTTGATAAGTAGAAATCCCCGTTAATTCAAGGATTTCACGGTTATCCAACTTAGCGTATTCTTTGATTGCTTGATTAAAATTACCTAATTCTAACTCAATTTCAGCCAAACCAAAAACAACCAAGGGTTCATCGCTGATTTCACTAGCTAACAATAATTTCTCACGCGCAACATCTGTCAAACCTTCCATATCGTAAATATCAGCCATGACAAGCAAAGCTGATAAATATGCTTCGCTTTCTGGTGAAATGGTATCCAAATAAAAGAAAGCTCCCTCAATATCACCATCTTCAATTGCAATCTGCGCTAGGTTAATATTTACTTCAGGATAACTCTCACGCTCCTGCAAATAAATTTCCCTTGCTTGTGGCAAAAAACCAATGCTTTCAAGATATTCTGCCAATTCCAAGAGCGTCTCAGCATCATCTTCTTTTAAGGCGCGTTTCAAATATTTATCAGCATGCTCCAAATCTTGATTTTGAATCGAAGCCACTATTTTTTCACTATTCAACATCTTTAGCTTTTTCTTCCCCTTCTATAACAAGTACTTCTTCCTCATACAAACCACTAATACGTTTGTACCATCCAAAAATTTCTTTAACAACAACTTTGATTGAAGCGTAAACTGGAATCCCCAGGAAAACGCCCCAAACACCAAACATTGATCCAGATGTTAGCAAAATAAACATGATAGTAATCGGGTGAATGCTCAATTTACTTCCCAGAACCAAAGGTGAAACAAAACGTCCCTCGATTGTCTGCTCAACAACAAATGTTATCAAAACTTTAATGAGCATAATCGGACCTTGGACAACTCCCATGATAACGACTGGAACTATGGCAAGAAAGCTTCCAAGATAAGGAATCATATTAAGAAAACCAGCGATAATCCCAAAAGTAGCCGCATAACGCAAACCAATAATATTAAAGAAAATCGTAAACATAATACCAACAACAATAGCAACCGTTACTTGTCCTTGAACATAACCAGCTAATTGTTTATTAATATCACCGAGAACACGCAAAATTGGGCGACGCATCCGTGTCGGAAGTCTTTTTAATAAGCCTTCTTTCATCTTGCCACTATCACGCAAGAAATAAAATAAGATAAAAGGCGACATAATGATTGCTACAGTTACACGAGCAATCGCACTGGCAAAATTTGATGCCCAGTCAATCGCATTTTTTGAAAAGCTTTCCGCATAATCAATCGCTTTCGTGCTCACATTTGACAGCATTTTTTCCAATTCTTCTTGATAATTGGCTAGCCAGGGGCTCTCTAAAAATTTATTGGCTTCAACATTAATGCTTCTAACATAACTTGGTAAATTCTTAACGAAAGACATTAACTGCTCTTGAATCATTGGGATAAATCTTGCCACAGCCCAGATTAACAAAGCAATGATAATCGCAAACACAATAAAAATAGAAGTTGTCCGACTAACGCTACGTTTCTCAATAAAATCAACCAAGGGTTTGATTAAATAATAGAGAATTGCCGAAATCACCAAAGGCAACATAATAATAGCTATAAAAGATATAATCGGCGTAAATAAAAATGAAATCTTGGTAAAGAGATAAAGGGTTAAAAACACAAGAAAAGTAATCAAAACAGCGACAACTGCTTGATTATTTAAAAACCATTTAAAAAACCAAGAATCTGTAAATTTCTTCTCTTGATGATAATTCATGAAAACTCCTCACTACTGTTTGCAATCAATGATTAAACTAATTTCCATTATAGCATTTTCTATTAAAATCACCATTTTTTAGAATGATACGCTCATTTATCATAAAATATCACGTTTTTATCAATCAAGCGCTGTTCGTCATCATAAGTAAATTTGGCTGAAAAGAATGGCACATCATCCAAAATCCATTTAAAAATTTCGTAGTCACCCTCCCAAGTCGGTTTTGATAGAACTTGGTCGTAAGGCACCCACTCTAAAGTTCCTTCACGTGACTCTTCATCAGAAATTAATTCTCCCTCAAAATTGGTTACCTTGAAAACATAAGTGTACCAATCATGCCCTGGTGTGAATTCTGGGAACGTAATCACTCCCTTGAAATCCATTTCTTTAACAGTAAAATGCGTTTCCTCGAAAATCTCACGTTTCGCACATTCATCTGGTGTCTCGCCCGCTTCTAGCTTACCACCAACAGAAATCCATTTTCCTTCGTGAACATCATTTGGTTTTTTATTGCGATGTAAAAGCAAAAGCGCTTCACCATTATCAATATAACAAATCGTTGCTAATTTTGTCATTTCTCTCTTCTTTCTTGTTTTATTTTATTGTACCAGAAAACTAAGGACAATTCTTGAATCAAGGGTTAACTTAGACGGCATTTCCTATTTTTAAGGGGGTAAAAAGCACATAGAGCTATCTAAGTGCTTAAAAATATAATGGCATCTTGGTATTTTTTCAGACGTTTGATGTCGTTTCGAGTGACCTGAGCCAGCCTTGATAAATCTGAATTGTGCTTTAAATCCGCCAATTTGACAACACGTGCTAATTCATTTGTTTTAACAAGTTTAAGATATTGATTGTACGATTGTCCATCTTTTCTAGTCAATAAATCAACTGCTTTTATGATTTCAGACGAGAAACCTGCTTCTTCTAAATCACTCAGCCGATAAGAAGTGTCTTCTATCACGTCGTGTAAATAGGCAACGATTTTTTCATCATCTTTCGTGACAAGCGATGCCACCGTCTCAGGGTGTAAAATATACGGCACACCAGCTTTGTCAACTTGACCGTGATGTGCTCTTTTAGCAATTTCATGAGCTAATTTGACATCATCTTTCATCACTGTTCCTCTTTACCGAAAAAATTAAATTTATTATACCACTTTTCTCCCTTTACTTTGCTCCCGAAAATACCCCAAAACCACAAAAAAAGCCAATCGCACAAGCTGTAACCTTTGATACGATAGGCTTTTATGATTATTTATCAAGAACTTTTTGTGTTTTAGCGTAGTTAGCTTCAACAGCTTCTTTTTCAGCTTTCCACCAATCTTGGTTATCTGTGTACCATTTGATTGTTGCTTCAAGTCCTTCTTCAAAGTTTGTGAATTGAGGTTTCCAACCAAGTTCTTCACGAAGTTTCGTTGAATCAATAGCGTAACGAAGGTCGTGACCTGCACGGTCTGTTACATGGTCATAAGCGTCTTTTGGTTGACCCATTTTTTCAAGAATGAGTTCAAGCACTTCTTTGTTATTCTTCTCACCATCGGCACCGATAAGGTAAGTTTCCCCAATGCGACCTTTAGTCAAGATTGCCCAAACACCTGTTGAGTGGTCGTTGGTATGAATCCAGTCACGGACATTTTTACCTTCTCCATAAAGTTTTGGTTTAATTCCTGACAAAATGTTTGTGATTTGACGAGGAATGAATTTTTCGATGTGTTGGTATGGTCCATAGTTGTTAGAGCAGTTAGAAATAGTTGCTTTAACGCCAAATGAACGTACCCAAGCTTTAACAATCAAATCTGATGCAGCTTTTGTTGATGAATAAGGTGAACTTGGATTGTATTTTGTTTCAGCAGTGAATTTTTCACCTGGTCCTTCACCATGTCCTGGCAAATCTTCGCGAAGTGGAAGGTCACCGTAAACTTCGTCAGTTGACACATGATGGAAACGAATGTCGTATTTACGAGCAGCTTCCAACAAAGTGTAAGTTCCGATAAAGTTTGTGTAGATGAATGGACTTGGGTCTTGCAATGAGTTATCATTATGGCTTTCAGCCGCGTAGTGAACGATAGCATCAGCTTTAGCAGCTAATTTGTCTACCAATTCAGCGTCAGCAATGTCACCCACAACAAGCTCAACACGGTCGCCAAGAATTTCTTCGATGTTGGCACGGTTACCAGCGTAAGTCAATTTGTCCAAGACAGTGACGTGAACATCTGGATGATTGTTGTAAACATAGTGCACAAAGTTAGAACCGATAAAGCCAGCCCCACCTGTGACGATAATATTTTTATAGTCTGTCATGTTACTTCCTTATGATGTTTTTTAGTATTCGCAGTTCAGATTACAAATCTTCTACTTTCAATGGTTTGACATCCTTAAGCAGCGGATGGTTCTTGTCTGCTTCTGAAACTTCTGCTTCTTCAAGATTTTCCCATTTGATGCCAAGTGTGGGGTCAGCATAATTGACAAAGGCATACTTAGGCTTCAATTCAAGTGCCCAGTAGTCGTTGACAAGGTAGCTGTAGGAAACAGTATCTGATAGTACTTGGAAACCATTTGCGACACCACGTGGCACGAAAATACCTTTTGAGGCATCAATGACTGTTTGGTAAGTGTTACCAAATGACTCACCTTCACGGAGGTCAACCCAAGAGCCTAGCACTTTACCGCCATCAGCGACTGAAATGTATTTGTCCCATGGTTCTGCATGTAGGCCACGAAGTACATTTTTACGTGAGAAGCTCACATTGTTTTGGAGCTTTCCTTCTGCAAAGAAACTTTCTGGAAAACCAAGTGGCACCATTTTTGCTTTTTGGAAGTTTTCTTTGAACCAGCCACGATTGTCTCCATGAACTGGAATATCAAATTCGAGCATTCCAGGAATACCTTCAACTGGACGCGCAGCTAATTCTTTTTCAAAAAATTGTTCTGTCATTAGGCTTCTCCAATCAAACGGAGCAAGTATTGTCCGTACTCATTTTTCTTCAATGATTGTGCTAAGTCGTGCACTTCTTCTTTGGTGATGTAACCCATGCGGTAAGCAATTTCTTCAAGGTTAGCTACCTGAACATTTTGCATGCGTTGAACAGTTTCAATGTATTGAGCTGCTTCAAGCAAGCTTTCGTGAGTCCCAGTATCTAGCCAAGCAAAACCTCGCCCCATAACTTCAACTGACAAGTTTCCACGGTCAAGATAAGCCTTGTTAACATCTGTGATTTCAAGTTCCCCACGAGGGCTTGGTTTGGTGTTTTTAGCAATCTCAACAACATCATTGTCATAGAAATACAAACCTGTAACCGCATAATTTGATTTAGGGTGTTCTGGTTTTTCTTCGATTGAGATGGCATTCATCTTGTCATCAAATTCAACCACACCAAAGCGTTCTGGGTCTTTAACTTGGTAACCAAAGACAGTCGCCCCTGATTCTTTAGCGGCAGCTCGTTGCAACATAGCTGATAGACCTGGACCATGATAAATGTTATCTCCAAGAATAAGCGCAACGCTATCATCACCAATAAAGTCCTCCCCAATGATAAAGGCTTGCGCCAAACCATCTGGACTTGGTTGAACTGCATAAGACAAGGAAATACCAAATTCTGAACCATCTCCAAGAAGCTCTTCAAAACGTGGAAGGTCCTGCGGTGTTGAAATAATCAAAATTTCCTTGATTCCAGCCAACATCAAAACTGATAGGGGATAGTAAATCATTGGTTTATCATAAACCGGCATGAGCTGTTTTGAGGCAGCGCGAGTCAATGGATACAAACGTGTCCCTGAACCACCTGCTAAAATAATACCTTTCATAGTAAGGTCTCCTCTTATATATTCATCTTTTTTATTATAGCATGAACTGAGGAGACTGTCATCCTTTAGTTGGACTAATGTAGTGACAAACAGGGTAATCTGCTTCTGCCAACCATCCCTCTTGACCTAAAATAAGCATAGCTAATTCATGACCGATTAAAGGACCAACCGTCAAACCAGTAGAACCCAATCCGCTGGCTACAAAAACATTAGGTAAGTCTGGGATTTCTCCGTAGAAGGGTGAGAAGTCACTTGTATAGGCACGAATCCCCACACGCTCACGCGCTTCTGTTGCATCTGAAAATCTTAGAAAATAGGCTTGCGCTTCCTGCTCCATTCGATTTAACAAGTCATAGTCTACTGCCAAATCAAAGCCCATGTCATTTTCATGACTAGCTCCCATGGAAATTTTTCCCTTGTTAAAAGGGATGATATCCAATTCACCTTCGGGCATCACCACTGGATAAATATCGGTCGCCAAATTATCAAAATAGTAATCACGCAGTTGCCCTTTTTGCGGACGAACATCAACTCGGTAACCATGCTTCTCTAAAATCTCACCGAGCCAGGCGCCAGTTGCTAAGATAAGTTTGTCATAATGCTGTCCTTGAATTAAGTAGTCGGTGGCTGTCACTTCAAAATCAACTCTTTCCGAAATCACAGAAACTCCACTGGCAGCTAACAAAGTAGCCGTTAATTCTTCTCCCTCAACACGAGCCCCACCAGAAGCATATAAAAGCTCACCAAATCCCTCTAAGTCTGGAAAAAGAGTGTTAGCTTGATTTTTAGATAAGTTTTTAAGCTCACCAATCAAGGGGGATTCTTCTCTACGTGACAAGGCTAAATCGTATAATTCCTCAAGCTTACTTTCATCCCTTTTAAGAATAAAAACGCCAGTTTGTTGGTAAAAATCAGTTGACTGACCAGCTTGTTTTAAATCTTCTACTAAGATTTGGTAAAAGTCTGCTCCCAAACGAGCCATGCGATACCAAGCCTTATTGCGACGCTTTGAAAACCAGGGGCTGATAATACCAGCGGCAGCTTTTGTTGCTTGACCAAGGCCGTAATCAAAGACAGTGACATCGACCTCTTCTGATTTTGAAATATAGTAGGCTGCTGTAGCCCCAACCACGCCTGCACCAATAATAGCAACTTTTGTCATGTGAACTCTCCTTACAAGTGATAGAAAGGATTGGTCGTAGCTTGACTTTCTAAAATCGTCACATCCCAATTATTTTCGGCTTTCCAAGCATTGAATTTTTCAACCAATTTATCGATAAAAAGCACCTCGATGTGATGCCCAGGGTCAATCGCAAGCATACCGTTGGTAATCATTTCTTGGGCTGTGTGATAATAAATATCTCCTGTGATATACACTTGTGCCCCTTTTTCCATTGCGTCACGATAAAATCCTTGACCACTTCCGCCACAAATCGCAACACGGTTAACGAGAGTTTCTTGATTTCCATAAGCAACTAGGCGTACACTATCCAAATGGAATTTTTCTTTTACTTTTAATGCAAAATCAAAAAAAGACTGCTTCTCAATCTTTCCGATACGACCAATCCCATAGCTATCTGCAGTTGGTGTCAAAATGTCAGTGTCCGTAATCTCCAAGAGCTCACAAAACCAATCATTTAAACCATCTGGCACAATATCAATATTGGTATGGCTAACATAAACGGCAATATCGTGCTTCACCAAGTCAAGGTAAATCTGATTTTGTGCCGTTGCAGCCAAGTCCTTAAGCGGTTTAAAAATCGGAGCGTGTTTAACAATAATCAAATCAACACCTTTTTCAATTGCTTCTGCAACTGTCGTCTCACGAACATCAAGTGCAATCATCACACGATTAACATCCTTATCAAGGGTGCCAATTTGAAGCCCTGAAATATCTCCTTCCATAGATAATTCACGTGGGCAATACGCCTCATAACGAGCAATAATCTCACTTGCTTTCATTGATAGCCTCCTTAATTGCTGCTATTTTTTGTGAAATGGTTGCACGGTCATCGATAAGATTTTTAGGAACATGTGGCAAAGCAAACTCTAATTTTTTCAATTCACGTTTCCAACGTAATTTGAAGATTGCTGATTTTTCTTGATTTAAAAATGGTCCAAAACGCAATTCTGTATCCGACAAAGTCATTTCCCCATGTTCTACCACCATGATTTCGTAGAATTTATCATTTTCAGTTATGATTTTTTCCGCAATAATTTTGAAATGATTTGCCATAAGCCAAGAACGAAGCTCATCCTCACGGTTATTAGGTTGTAAAATCAGACGCTCAACACTTGCTAATTTATCAACGCCAGCTGCGAGAATATCAGCAATCAAACCACCACCCATGCCACAAATGGTGATAGCTGTCACATTATCAGATTCGTCAAAAGCCGCTAAACCGTCTGCTAAACGAACAGCGATTTTATCACCTAAACCAGCTCCTGCAACATTATGAAGTGCTGATTTATAAGGTCCTTTAACCACTTCACCTGCAATAGCAAATGAAATTTTTTCCTCTTCTGTCAAAACAATTGGTAAGTAAGCATGGTCACTTCCAACATCAAGTAAACGTGCCCCCTGCGGTACAAATTCCGCCACAGCAGCCAAACGTTGTGATAATACTGTCTGCATACATTTTCCTTCTAAAATATATCATTCATTTCAATTATATCAAAAAGAACTGCTTAATTATTTTTTACATTATCTTTGTAATACTTACAGTAGGATTGAACTGGGCAGATGTCACATTTTGGCTTTTTAGCCAAGCAATGATAACGTCCAAAGAAAATCAAGCGATGATGTGTTAAAATCCAATCTTTCTTTGGAATTTTCTTCATCAAGTCTTGCTCAATTTCGGTAACATCAGCATCTGGTGCTGAGATATTGAGACGTTTAGCGATACGAGACACATGAGTATCCACAGCGATGGATGGGATACCATACACTTCTGCCAAAACAACATTAGCCGTCTTACGTCCAACTCCAGGCAAACTTTCAAGCTCCTTATGAGTCTTTGGAACCTTGCCATCAAAATTTCGTAAAATAGCTCGCGCTGTCTTGACGATATTTTTAGCTTTATTTTTATAAAGACCAATCGTTCTCAGACAATCTTCAACATCTTCTAAATTTGCATTGGCTAAATCAGCAATTTCAGGATATTTTTTCCAAAGGTTTGGCGTGATTTTATTAACCGCCTTATCTGTAGTTTGCGCAGATAAAATGACCGCGATTAGCAATTGAAATGGTGTCTCCCACTCCAATTCACCACGTGCCTCTGGATACATCTCACCAATAATAGCTAAGATTTTCTTTAAACGTTCACGTCCTACTCTCATTAGTCACTCCATAAATCCATAGCAGCTAGAAAATCATCTGATACGGATACTTTGCCTGCTTTCGAGTCCTCGTGCTCTTTACGACGTTCCTCAACTTGACGCATTGTTGTAATCCCCTCACGACGCCAGTTACGTAAAATCGCATTAATATAATTCCAATTTGTTTTACCATTAAAAACAGCTTCACGAAGGGCTGCCCGAACCAAATCAGGGTCTGTCTTGTCCTCACGAATTGTTTTTTGCAAATCTTCCAGTTCAAATGGACTAAGCATACGTCCTAACTCACGCTCAAAATCTTCAACCAATTCTTTGATAGGATTTGAAGCTTGGTTTTCTTGGGTCTCTGCCGGTTTAGCTAACAAGTCATCTAAAAGTGCTAAGACTGGACTTGCATCAAAAATAACCTCAATTTCACTACCAAGCTCAATGGTTTTCATATCCAAAAGACCTTGCGCTGTCAAATCAGAAATCGAACGATTCACTTCGGCAACTGTTTTGTCTAAAGCAGTTGCAATTTGACTAGGCGCCAAGTCATCCATTTTGGTCGTGTTTTGCAAATAAATAAACTGCCAAATCAAAAAGTCATCTGAACTTTTGAAGATATCTTTATAATGAAAAAGAAGAGCGCTTGGTAACACCAAATTACCCGATTTAAAATTTTCTAAAAAACTCATAATAATATTCCTAAAAGTTAATCGTATCCATCAAGTCATCCGAGATAGAGATTTAGCACGTTTTATTGTCAGAAAATCAGCCCTGTCTGATTATAGGTAACCATAAAATGAAAAGTCTTTTTCCAGTTCTTCCAATGAATATGGAGTTTCCTGATAAACAGCATAATTAATCCAGTTACTAAAGAATGTTGTTGCTGCCAAATTCCAGTGCATTGGCACATTTTGGGCGGGGTCGTCATTCAAATAATAGTGTTCTGGAATGTTAGGATTTTTTCCAACCTTAACATCACGTTTATATTCCCTATCAAGGGTTTCTCGATCATATTCTAAATGTCCAAAACTATAAACTTCACGCAAATCTTTACTAGCCACAATAGACAAGCCAACAGCTTCACTAGCCGCAATAACTTCCAAGTCATCAATTTTTTCAACGTCTTCACGACGCACCTCGGTATAACGTGAATGTGGCGCCATAAAACTATCGTCGAATCCACGTACGATAGGATTTTCAGGACTAACAACGTCTTGTGAAAAAATACCTGATAACTTACAGTCTAACAAAACTTTTTTGATACCGTATTTATAGTATAAACCCGCTTGTGCTCCCCAACAAAGATGAAGAGTTGAATAAACGTGTGTTTTAGACCAATCAAAGATTTGACAAAGTTCGCTCCAGTAATCAACTTCTTCATAATCCAAAGTTTCAACAGGAGCACCTGTTATGATTAATCCATCGTAATACTTATGTCGCACATCGTCAAATGTTTTGTAAAAAGTTTCTAAATGTTCAGCAGTTGTATTTTTAGACTCATGACTCGTCATATAAAGAAACTCAACATTAATCTGCAAAGGCGTATTGGCTAACAGGCGTAAAAGCTGTGTCTCTGTTACTTCTTTTGTTGGCATCAAGTTGACAATGAGAAAATCCATTGGTCTAATATCTTGATGTTTAGCACGTTTATTATCCATAATGAAGACATTCTCTTTACGTAAAATGTCTAACGCCGGCAGTTCTTTATCAAGTTTTATTGGCATGAAAATATCTCCATTCTATAATATTGTCTTACGTAATATTATAAAATATGGAGATATAGTTTTCAATTATATAATTTCTCTAAGCAGTTATAGTTTTTAGCTATAATTACCCTGGGAAATTCATTAAAACTTTTGTATCGTAACCTTCAAGTGCTTTACGTCCGTTCAATCCGTCCAATTCAACAAGGAAAGCACATCCAGCTACAACACCGCCAAGGCGTTCTACCATTTCGATAGTTGCTTTAACAGTACCACCTGTTGCCAAAAGGTCGTCAACGATAAGAACACGTTGTCCAGGTTTAATAGCGTCAGCGTGCATACATAATGTATCAATGCCGTATTCTTTTTGGTAATCAGCTGAGATTACTTCACGTGGCAATTTACCAGGTTTACGAACTGGTGCGAAGCCAATTCCGAGTTCAAAGGCAACAGGGCAACCGACGATAAATCCGCGTGCCTCTGGACCGACGATCATGTCAATCTTTTTGTCAGTAGCATACTGTACAATTTCGCGAACAGCATAGCTATAAGCATTTCCATCTGCCATCAAAGGAGTAATATCACGGAAAGTGATTCCTTCTTTAGGATAGTTTTCAATTGTAGCGATATATTTTTTTAAATCCATTTTCTTCCTTCTATGGGCTTTTTGCCAAAAAATGTTTTTACATTTCATTATAGCATATTTTAGAGAAATCGGGGAAATAAATAATAGATTTTTTAATTTCTCCTACTAAAGGGAACCTCACCTTTGAGATTCCCTTAAATTATTAGTCTACTAAGCCAAGCAATCGTCGGCTGTAAAAAACTTGACCAGACTGCATGCTGGCATCATTGATAATGGAGACCAGACGCACACCGCGTGTGACTGCTGGCGTCCAATTGTTATCAACGATATCATCTAAACTGGATTCTGTTAGAGTTTCAACATAATTTATCGCTGCTATTGTAGCAGCCTTTAAATACCCGAATAAAGCTTCCCTATTATCACTTTGAATTAAGCGTGCTTCTGATAAACTATGCGCCCAATCTTGGACATCGTCAGCTATAGTAAAGAGAAATTCTGCTTTCCAATTTTGGATATGCCAGATTGGCTTTTCATCTGCCAAATCGGCAATTTGAAAATCGAGCTCTCGTGCGGTATGCCAAGCTAGCCAAGTCATGGATTTAATCTGCGGCGCTTGATTCGCCACAGGGAAACGATCAGTTTCCTCTATCGTCACACCATTAAAAGCACGCTCGAATCGCTCGTAAGCACGATTAAGATTATCTATTAACAAATCTTTGTATGTAGTCATCTTATCACCTTGATTGCTACTTATTTTGATAAAATACATTCCATTCTTTTTGAAGAGGGTAACGAATTAACTGACTGCTATCAAGATTTTCTTGATGCATATCAACTGCTGTTACTTGTGAATTTTCATAAGTTGTGTAGTAATAAATCTCCTTATCAGCGTTCATACAAGAACTATAAATAGTGTATTCATATCCATCGCTTTCATCAACATAACATAAGCCTTTTTGTTGTTCAACAGATTTTAAAATATGGAAGAATTGATTAACACTGCTAGCTTCAGAACTATCAGCTACTGCATTTAATTTTGTAAATGCTACTTTAACAAAACGAGACATTGATGACAAATCACCTGGAAGTCCTAATCCTCCCATGCCACGACTGTAAATATCTAAATTTAAGGCATCTGAAAATTTATTATCAGATACTTTTGGAGATAAATGATGGAAATTGTTAAGATTAAATAACTGTTTATCAAAAGTTGGCTTATTAGTTAAAACACCAGTTGGATTATCATAAATAGTTACTTTTCCCTTCACAGGTTCAACAACAATCGATTCTTTGTTATCTGAAAGCATCCAATGTAAAGGTGATACAGGAAAGTTTTTACTAAAAGCATCATTGGTTAAGTTCAAATTTTGACATAAGCTACGTACTTCTGCTAAGGTTTCACATTGTGATAATACCTAAAGAATAAATTCAAAAGAAGCAACATTTGTTTTACCTTCTTTCGCTGGTTTAAAATCAGCGTTTTCTGGGAAATTTAATCCTGCCATACTCAACCTTTTTCATTTGTAGCATCATAAAACAGAGGATAATCATCTGCAACTGTTGCCATTCCAATAATAGCTAAATGATTATCTTGCTTTGTCTCATATTTAAACGAAAGAGGGTAATTTCTAGGGAAAATCGTGACCTCTTCATGATAAGAAAAGTCTAAGTCAAGATTTCGACCAAAGTAATTATCTTTAGTATGATAAGTTATAGCTGTACACATAGAGCTATCTCCTTCTAATAAGAAAGCCAACAAGACCAAGCTAGCAATCTATATCAAAACGAACAAGGTCTTGATATCCAATGTTCTTTATATTTTTATTATAATTCTAATCTTTTTTAATTCAATTATTTGGCTAACTAATTATCTGATTTTATACAATTTGTTGACTAAAATAGTATGCAACAATATTATTGTATTAATTATGCAATACTTAAAATAGAGGATTCTAAACTTGATTATAGATTCAATGAAAAAAAGTAATGGCATTTTATAATTGACAGTTGGAACAGTCGTTTTTATAGTGTTCATCATAAATTCTAATTTTCTACAAAATATAAGCACGGAAGCTACAGTTGTTGACGTTTCTCTAAGATTTTTGCTTAGCGTTAATTTAGCTGGTGTTTGTTATTACTTTATCAAATCTGAAAAGTTATTTAACAAGTCTATTAAACTATCAAGAATGTCTAAAATTTGGCTAACAATCTTAATTTTACTTTTTATTGCCTTTTTAATAGTAGCTTTAAATATTGGAGATAATATTCAAGGAGTCTTATCGGGCGGGTTTGGACTCTTTCTACCTTCTCTGCTGGTTGCATTATTGGCGGGAAGATTTGAAGAATTTTTAGTGCGAAGATTATTTTTCTCCGGCATTTTAAATCTTTTCCAAAATAATCGTTTTAAATTAATATTAACATCACTAATCTCCTCAGCAATATTTGGGCTACTGCATTTGGTCAATATCATACATAGACCAGTCCAAGCTGTTTTACAACAAGTGTTCTATGCAACAGTGATAGGTTTAGTCTTTGCTATTGTCCGCATAACTGCTAATTCACTTTGGCTACCCACCCTAATTCACGCTTTAATCGATTTTCAGCCAACGATTACATCCGGAACAGTTGATGTAAATTCGTGGTTAACACTCATTATTATTTATTTGCCACTAGCACTTTTTTCTATCATTACACTGTTTAGATAAAAATCTTAATCAGCAAGAAACTAATTTATAAATTTATACTCTCAAAAACCGACAGTTCAGCAAGAACTTGTCGGTTTTTTCATTATCATAATATTTTATAATAATGCCAAATAGGAGGTGTCAATATGTTTAAACAATTAAAACAAACTGCCAATCAATTAGGACGTATGCATAAAGAGCATCTTATCAACCAATCAGGGTCAACCACTGATGATAGCTTGGATAAGGTACGTTCAGGACAATCTTATCTTGATATGAACCAAGGCATGGATAGCAAAATTTTTGAGGTTCGTTTTAAAGAACGTGTCTCTGATAGCGATTTGACCGAAGCGATTCGTTATACCTTAATGCGTTTTCTATACATTAATACACGTTTGATTGAGCTAGACGGTGACTTTTACATCGTACAAAGTCCTGTCGCCATGGTTGCACATCTCACCAAAAACCTTGGAAAACTTGGCAGCCTGCGCACTAATGAACATTTGGTAGAAGTCACTTATCATAAAAATTCTGCTTATTTTGCTTTTCACCATGCTCTTTGCGACGGTCGCGGTGTCAAGCCATTGCCAAACTTTTCCCAGATTTTGACAAACCAATCAATGCTAACATTGCCACCGATATGCGTGCAGCACTTGGTTATGAAAATACCTTTAAAAATACTGTCAAATCAATGATTCTACCATATACCAAAAACGATACAAGCAAAACGTTTAAGGAAATTACTACCAACTATCGGACTTATCTCAATCAACAAAAAGACATTGATTTCTTTAACAAAGAGGCTAATGGTATCATCGGACTTTATAATAAACTAGATGAAGCGCCGTCATTTGAAGAGAAACAAAAACTATTAGCTTTCATGGAAAATATTCAACTCAACACTTACACCATTAGCTACATTGGACAATTCATTCTCAACGAAAACGAGCAATATATTAATAGTATTCACCTTTACAGCGCAGGAACAATCGGACTTTCAATTAATATGATTTGTACCAGCGGTAAATTCACCATTGATGTCAAACATAATTATCCAGAAGATACCTATGTCAAACCATTCCTTGAAATCTTGGCAGAATTGGGTATCACAAACACCCAAGTTTCTGACAGTATCCCATTTACCACACCAAAAGACGGCTTGAAAAACCGAAATTAAAAAAGATTCACCTAGCTCTTTTATGAGTCTAGGTGAATTTTTTTGTATGATACATAATTAACGATATGATATTCTTACTTTTTTAGTCATTTACCAAACAAAACCGTCATCATCATTAGTAACGTCTTTTGTCTTTCTAGTGGTATTTTGCGTTTGATTTTGTAAAGCTTTACCAATCAAAGCCCCTGCTGCAGCCGCTGCCGAACCTGCTAGCAAAATACTCCCAAGACCAAATCCGCCTCTTCGATAACCTTAAGGTGGGCGATGAGGGAACGAGGTCCATCAAAACCACCAGGTCCACCAGGAGCTCGATCAAAATTATTAGGCATATTACTTTACCAAGAGAACTTCGCTCTTTCCTTTCATTGCTTTTAAAGATTATAGTAAGTAGCATACGGCGTTTTACTTAAACAAAACTAAATAAAACGGCTTACACATTAAAAATCAGCCTTGAGACCTAGGAAAATAAAAAAACAGCCACCATAAGATTGCGCCTATCGTAACTGTTTTTAATGAATCACTATTTTTAATAGAAGGAATGTCCTGACATTGATTTTTGCAAACCAGAATAACCATAGTTAGTAATTTTATCAGATGAATCCACTGACCATTTTTTATCTCCTTTTCCCAAATAGTTACGCTTTCTATTATGCCTTAAACAAAGCTTAAAATAAATATCAAACTAACATTTTTATTAACAAAACTTAATATTCGATTTAGTTTGAAATAACAAATTAATAATCTCCTTGGAACTATAATATTCCAAGGAGATTATTTTTAGTCATCTTCATCAGTCAGCCAATCGTAAATTTCTTGTGGGGTTCCGAGTGCCATTAGCTCTTGAAATTCAACTTGTTGTTTGAGGTCTTGGTAGATTTGGCTTTCTGAAATACTACGTTTCTGGGCATCTTTGTTGACGACCATAACACCATCTGTGATAGTTACAAAATCTAATTCATCAAAAATCTGAATCATTTTAATGAGCAAAATATCAGGGATGTTAAGGTATTGACTCAAATCTTTCAACTTGTAGCGGACATCAAATTCTGGGAATTGATAAATAGTTTTATAAAGCTTAGCAAATTGGTCACGCGTGCCATAGCCTGTCAGATAATAAGCACGTTTAATATGATTTTTAAAATAAACGGCTTCAAAATGACGACCGACAAAGAGTGATTTCAATTCTTCAGCCTTATCAGGAATGTCTAACACCACAACTTCATTTGCCGTGCTGTCTTCAGCCAATACTGGAACACGTTCTGGAAGGCTAGCCGTTTTGGAGCGAATATCAATCAACTGAACACCCTCAACATGCGCATCTTCCAACATTAATTGTACAGTCATTTGACCATTCCACTTATTAATCGATAAGGTCGTTGCAAGGCAAAGATTTTGTGCTTGTTGAAATTCCTGCGCCAGATGTCCTTGATTAAAGGCAACAAGATCAATTGCCGTTGTGCCTTGGGCAATTTTTAATTTTAAATGCGCACCATTTTGCCCCATAGTGCGTGCTTGTTTCACCACAAAATCTTTAATTTCAAAAACTGGTTTTGGATTGTCCATGCCAAATGGTGCCAATTTTTCAAGACTTTGCACGGTATCAAGGTCAATCTCTGATAGCTCCAGAACCTCATCAATAACAAGCTCTTTTTTCTGTGATAAGTCAATATCATTTTCAGCAATATAATCACACAAAACTTGTAATAATTTATCAAGATTTTCAGTCACCAAGGTCATTCCAGCAGCACCAGCATGTCCACCAAAGGCTTCAAATAAGTCACGGTGCTCATCAAGAGCATGGAAAATATTAATGGTCTCAATACTTCTGGCTGAACCTTTAGCAAGCCCATCTTCGATATTTAAAACAATCACTGGCTGCGCGATTTGTTCTGAAATACGCCCTGCGACAATTCCTAAAACGCCTGGGTGCCAGCCTTCTTTAGCCAATACTTGCACTGGCTTTTCCAAATCAACCATGCTCATGGCTTCATCGAAGATTTTCTGAACAATTTCCTTGCGTTCTTCGTTTTTAGCATTAATCATCTTGGCAATGTTATGCGCTTCTTCATCATCAAAGCCAGTCAATAATTCGACAGCAGGATTTGGATCATCTAGGCGACCAAGTGCATTTAGCTGCGGAGCAATTTTGAAACCAACCGTTTCTTCATTGACATCTGCCATATCCACGTCTGAGACTTTCATCAATTCAATCAGACCAATGCGTTCGGTTTGTTTCAGAATTTCAAGTCCGACTTTAACCATAATACGGTTTTCATCAGTCAAACTCACCATATCAGCAATTGTTCCAATTGCCACCAGATCAAGCATTTCTGTCGGAATAGATTCTAGCAAAGCACAAGCGACTTTGAAAGCAACGCCACAGCCAGCCAGATATTTGAACGGATAATCAGCTTTTGGGTGTTCTGGGTGCACAATCGCAAATGCTTCTGGTAGCTCTACTGGCAAACTGTGGTGGTCTGTCACAATAACATCTACCCCCTGACTTTGTGCGTAGGCAATCGCTTCGTGCCCTGCTACGCCATTGTCCACCGTGATAATCAAAGAAACGTTTTGCTGCTCAATGAAATATTTATAGACCGATTCATTGGGACCGTATCCGTCTGTGAAACGATTTGGCAGATAAACTTGAGCTTCAGCGCCTAACATTTCAAGGGCTTCTTTCATAATACTGGCACTAGTCATTCCGTCAGCATCATAATCACCATAAACCAAAATTTGCTCGTAGTTCTCAATGGCTTGGCGAATACGCACAACCGCTTTATCCATGTCATGTAAAAGGTAAGGATCATGCAATTGTGACAAATCCGTTGATAAAAATTGATTCATTTTTTCTGCCGTATCAACACCTCGGCTATAAAGAATCTGACTAGCTAATTCTGTTAGCTTTTCTTTTTTTGTCAGTTCAAAAAAGCCATTATCTGGCTCTTTTTCAATATTTTTCCAATTGTATTTACTTGTTATCATTCACTTCTCACTTCTTATGTAGAGTTGAAACGACGCTTGTTTTATTTGTAATTAAATACTTTTCGAGCTAGAAAATCTGCGATTCTTGGGAAAAGTGTGTAAGCTTTGTGAGCTGCCGCAAGCGACCAAGGCATATTTAGCTCACGCTTATTCTTGCCAAAAATGGCAACGGTGCGTTTTGCAACGTATTCTGGCTGTAAAACAAACCGCCCAACACTTTTAAGATAGTCTCCTGACGGGTCTGCTTTATCAAAAAATTTCGTTGCAATCGGTCCAGGGTTGACAGTCGTCACGTAAACATTGCTATCAGCTAATTCTAGTCGCAAAGCATTTGAAAAACCAATCACAGCAAATTTTGTTGCAGAATAAACAGAAGATTTGGCAGAAGCAATCAAGCCTGCAATGCTAGCAATATTGATAATATGACCTTTCTCTGCCTTTTTCATCTTTTGCCCCACTAAACGTGAAAACGTCATTGTTGCAAAGGTATTAACATCAAACATGTCACGAATTTGCGCCGTGGTATAAGTATCGAAATCACTAAAATCTCCATACCCAGCATTATTGATAAAAATATCAATGCGTCCATGGATAGCATTGATTTTTTCAACCGTTTCAGCAATCGCTACATCGCTTGACATATCAAGGGCAAAGCAAGCTGTGTTTGGACGATTGCCATAATGTATTTTTAATTTCTTTAAATCACGTCCCAAGGTAATCACATAATCGTCTTTTGGGATGAGTTTGATGATTTCTTGAGCAATACCACCTGTTGCCCCTGTAATGGCTATAATTCTCATAAGCTAATTTCTTCCAAATCTTTAACAAGGTGCGTGTTTTCAAAGACTGTTTTGGCATCATTTTCGACTTGTTTGCACTCACGTCCGAGAAAACGAGGACTAATGTGGTTAAGCAAAAGCGTTTTAGCTGACGCCTCTTTGGCAATTTGCGCGGCTTGCATGTTCGTTGAATGACCATGTTTACGCGCAATTTTTTCATCACCTTTGCCATAAGTTGATTCGTGAACTAAAATATCAGCTCCTAAACCAAGACGAACACTAGCATCTGTCTTACGTGTGTCACCTAAAATAGTAATAATTTTTCCTTTTTTCGGTGCTGAAATGTAATCCTTAGCAATGATTTTTTTTCCGTCTTCTAGGATAACATCTTGCCCACTCTTGATTTTGCCAAAAAGCGGTCCGAAAGGCACACCAGCAGCCTTCAGAGCCTCAGCATCAAGCGTTCCTTCTAAATCTTTTTGCATCACACGATAACCAATACAGAAAATCGTATGATCAAGTTTTTCCGCGTAAACCACAAATTTATCAGTTTCCATAACCTTACCAAGGCTATTCTCGTCAAATTCATGGAAATGAATGCGATATGGCAAGCGTGCTCCTGACAAGCGCAAGCTATTTAAAATATACGAACGAATACCAATAGGACCGTAAACATCAAGGTCTGTTTGTTCCTCGTTTGCTTGAAAAGCTCGGCTAGCCAAAAATCCAGGCAAACCAAAAATATGGTCTCCATGCAAATGCGTGATAAAAATGCGCTTAACTTTACGCGGTTTGATTGTTGTTTCTAAAATCTGACGCTGTGTGCCTTCGCCACAGTCAAACATCCAGACCTCATTGATTTCATCAAGTAGCTTCAAAACCAAACTTGACACATTACGTGACTTTGATGGCTGACCTGCTCCTGTTCCCAAAAATTGTAATTCCATTCTATAATGATAAAAACCGAAGTTTTTATCTCCTTTCCTCTACTGTACTTTTACATAAGCGATGAATTCACGTTGGTCAAAGGTATAATAAACTTGTCCTTTGTAGTGAGCTAGTAATTCTACTAATTCATCACGATTAAAACTTTGTAGCTTAACCACATTTCCTTTTAATTTTGAAACATGGCTGAGCAGACTTTCTTGTGGCGTTAGGTCCTCAAGGACCTCTTCATCAAAATCAATTTTTGACATTTTTACGTGTCCTTCTTCCACATAAACCTTGTATTGTGGGAAAAGCTGTGCCAATTCAAACAAAACATCTGCAGCTAGTGCCTCATTCTTTTCAGAAAAAACACGCGCTACTTCTTTGTCATTTTCATAGGTAAAACCATATGATTTTCCTGATAAATTCAAGCGAATAAAGGGCTTGTATTCATCAAAAGATGGGTTAGCATTTAACAAATGCAATTCTTTAGATAATTCAAAATAATAATCTGTTGCGGCTTCTGGAGATTGTTTTTGATACATTTCCGCAAAATAAGCATTGATAACACTTGGTGGTGGTGTGATAAAACTGAGTTTTTGCTCATCCGTCAACTGCTCCAAGGTATTTTGTAAATAAACTTTATCGAGTGATGTAAAACCACCGTATTTTAAAGCCAAGCTTATATAATCAGTCATAAAATTCTTCTAGTCTCCATTTATTTTTAGGATTGATGTAGCCAGTAATAGTTTCGTATTCTTGAGCAAAGTCATAATGGTCTAGCAAAGCAATTTTATTTAACTCATACAATTTGTAAGCCTGACTTTGGTGAACACGAATGCTAAATGGCTCAAAAATCTCACGAATTTCATTGATAAGCAAACGGCGTAAGAGTGTGCGAGCGTCCTTATCACGCGCAGAAATACACACATTTGGGAAAGTTGTTGCCACCAAATGCTCCGCAACATCCATTTTGTTATAAACAGCTAAGCGCGGAATATCTAGCATGTCCAGCTCTTTTAACAAATTCAAAACCACTTTTTCATGCTCCGCATGATTTGGGTCGCTGGCATCAATAACGTGCAACAAAAGGTCAACGTTACGACTTTCTTCCAAAGTTGACTTAAACGCAGCAACCAGCTCTGTCGGTAAATTTTGGATAAATCCAACAGTATCCGTCAGCGTCACCTGAAATTGATTTTGTAAATAAATTTGTTTGGTTGTTGCAACCAAGGTTGCAAACAATTCATCAGCTTCATACTGTTTATCATTGGTTAAAATGTTCATAATCGTTGATTTACCAGCATTGGTGTAACCAATTAAACCGATTTTAAACACTTGTGATTCGGTGCGTTTATCACGACCTGTTTCACGATTTTTTTCCACAACCTTTAGTTGACGTTCAATATCTGAAATTTGATGACGAATTGAGCGGCGATTAAGTTCTAATTGACTTTCACCAGGACCACGGCTACCGATACCACCAGCTTGTCGACTCAACATAACCCCTTGTCCAACAAGACGTGGCAACATGTATTTGAGCTGAGCGAGATGAACTTGCAATTTTCCCTCATGACTACGTGCCCGCATGGCAAAAATATCCAGAATTAACTGCATACGGTCAATCACTTTGACACCAAGTTCAACTTCCAAGTTGACATTTTGCCGAGGAGTAAGGCGGTCATTGACAATAACGGTGTCAATCTCATCAGCTTCCACAATCGCTTTAATCTCGGCTAATTTGCCCGAACCAATCAAAGACTTACTGTCGTATTTTTCACGCTTTTGACGATAAGAAGAGACAACTTCTGCCCCTGCCGTCTTAGCTAGAGAAGCTAATTCTTCCATTGACATCTCAAAATTTTCCGTCTCTGGCAACTCAACACCTAGTAAAATAACACGCTCCTGACGTTTGCTTGTTTCAATCATCTGCTCACCCCTTTCTCTTTAATCCGTAACTATCATTATAACATAAAAAGTTCTAAAAAGTGTCAGAGACCCTGTTACTCTCTTCTGACATTTCATTATAATTTCTATGACAAATGAAACTCCTTACATAGGGTTACACTACTTTAAAAATTCGTTAACGTCTTGAATAACAGTTTCTTTAAAATCAGCTTCTGAAACAGTATAAAAATTGACAGCCATGCGATTTCTGAACCACGTCAATTGTCGCTTGGCGAAACGGCGCGTGTTCTGCTTGAGTTTTTCGACACAGTCTTCCAAAGAAGCGTCGCCTGTAAAATATGGAAAAAGCTCTTTATAACCAATCGCTCGCGCTGCTTGAGCATTACGGTGATTATCATAAAGCCATTTAGCTTCATCCAAAATACCCTTTTCAAGCATCAGGTCAACACGGTGATTGATATGGTCATAAAGCACCTGACGGTCATCATTTAACCCAATGAGAAGCGCCTCGTAATTCGTTTCTTTGTTTTCAAGATTTTGCCCAAACTTGGCTAGTTCCAAGACACGAATGGCACGGCGACGGTTTATCTCTGGAATCTCTTTTCTCAGCTCTGCTATTTTTCCAAATAAAACCTCATCTGACAATTGTTCCAAGGTTTTGCGATAAGCCAAGACTTTTTCTTGGTCAACCTCGCCGCCTAGGTGATACCCTTCAAGCAAGCTCTGCAAATACAAGCCTGTGCCACCAACGATAATAGGTACTTTGCCACGACTGGCAATCTCCGTAATCGCTTGACTGGCTTCCACCACAAAATCGTAAACAGAATAATTGGCATCAACATCACGCACATCGATTAAATGATGCGGAGCTGCCGCCTGTTCTTCAGGAGTTGCCTTAGCCGTTCCAATGTCCAAATGACGATAAACTTGTTGGCTATCGCCGCTGATGATTTCACCATTAAATTGTTGTGCCAACTCAATTCCCAAAGCTGTTTTTCCAACTGCCGTTGGACCAACTACTGCAATTAATTTTATTTTTTCTGACATCTCGTCTTTATATCCGTCCTAAGCCCTATTTTTTAATAAAAATAACGTTTTCACTTGAATTTTAAGTCATTTTTCGTTACCATTATTATAACACAAAGGCGACTGGACAAGAAGCTTGCGTTCCGTTGCTAATAATGTGTATTATCGATTTTGCCCGCTGTTCTTATCAGTAAGGAGGAGAATTATTATGGCTAAAAAATTTGCATTTGCTAAAGGACTTGCTACTGGAGTTGTAGCTACTGCCGCTACTGTTGCTGGCGCTATTTTTGCGATTAAGAAAAATATTATTGATCCTGAAGAAGAAAAAGCTGCTTTCATTCAAGAAAACCGTAAAAAAGCAGCCCGCAAACGTGTTTCTCACTAATTGCTAAAAAAGTATAAAAAACGCTATGAGTTAGATTGCTCATAGCGTTTTTTGTATTCTTTACAAAATCTCCCATTCTTTGATATCACATTCGTCTAGCAATGCTTGGATTTTGTCAAAAGCTAAGCGAAAATGCTCCAATTTGTGCCCGTCTGAGCCAATGGAATACTTATGTCCCCCTAATTCTCTTACCAAGCCTAAAGCATAGCGATAAAGGTTCTCGTGATGATAGAGGTACATTGATTTACTATTTAACTCAAATGCCAAATCAAAATCAATCATTTTTTGGAAAATGCGGCGGAGCTGTTCTTCATAGGATTGTAATTCTGCCACAGAAACCTCAAAAAGTCGAAAACCATAATCAAAATGAGCTAAAACGTCTGCCTCTACACGACCAATAGCATGTTCCAATTTGTCGAGATATTCTTGAATAATAGCATTTTTATCCATGTCAATCACTTCATCATCTAGATAATCATTAATACCATTGTGGTGAACTGACAATAGTTTCAAATCATAATCTTTATTTGCCAAGAAAGCTGTAATATCTGCCTCGCGTGGCTCATAATAACCAATTTCAATGCCACGCTTGATGCGATTACCATATTTGGCATTCAGCTCAGCTATTTCCTTAGAATAAACGTCATAATCAGGAATGTTATCTTGTTTCGTATAAGGATTTGATAAATCGTAGTGCTCTGTTGTCACAATGTCGCCGTCATAATGCTCTAAGTAATCTTCGAATCGAGCATCCGAATCATAAGAAAAATGTGTGTGTAAGTGATTGTCACGCATTGGTTTTACCTCGCTGTATTTATGTTATATGTCCTTTAATCCCCACCAAAAATTTTTGTCAGTTTTTCCTATTTTACCAAATTTTCAGACAAATACATACTTTTTTCGTTATAGTTTGTAACTATATATAACCCCATAAAAATAACTATTTTTCAAAATGGCAAAGCTTTTATACAATGAACACAGAAGGATAAAGAGGTATTTGAAATGGCTAATTCAAAATTTCAACTCGTTGGTTCGCTTTTGCGACCAGCAGACTTACGTGAATATAAAACAGCGATTGAACATCGTGATGATATTGTTTACCCTTTCTATGATGCTTTTGACGGCTATCAAGAAACCGAAACAGCTGACATCAAAAAAATAATTGCTGAAGAAAAGGCAAACGGTATTGATATTATCACTGACGGTGAATATTCAAAATCAATGTGGCACCTTGATTTTGTCTGGGGACTAAAAGGTATCGAACGCTATATTGCTGACCATGGTTACACTTTTCAAGACCATGACGGTGGTCAATTCGAAACACGCAAAGACATTGGCATTCGTATCACTGAACCACTTTCTGGTAAAAATCATCATTTTCTTGATATTTTTAAACTCGTTAAACAAGAAGCTAGCGATATAGCTACCAAATTAACCATTTGGGGACCTGCGCATGCTTACACTGAATTGGCGATTTTTGACGGATTGGCTGGGGAAAATCAAGTTTACAAGACAAATGAAGAACTAAAAGCTGGTCTTATTAACGCTTACAAGGAATTTTTAACAGAATACAAAGAAGCTGGTGGAGAAATCATCCAATTTGACGATTGTCTCTGGGAACTTTTTGACGAATCTAATCCTGCTAGTTTTTTTGCAGAAGGAAATGGTGGTTTAGCAGACTTGGCAGATGAATTCATCGCTATTAACAACGAAGTTGCTGACTATGGACATGAACTTGGGCTAAAAGTTTGGACACATAACTGCCGTGGAAATTACGAAAGTCGTTCTGCTGCTGGTGGCACTTATGAAGCTATCGCCACAAAATTCTTAAAAGACCAACACTACGACCGCTTCTTCCTTGAATGGGACAGCGAAGTCTCTGGTGACCTTAAAGCTCTTGAAAGTTTGAAAGATAAAGATGCTGAAGTAGTTCTTGGGCTACTTTCAAGTAAAACAACTGACCTTGATGATGAAGAACGCGCTCTAAAACTTTTAGAAGAAGCAAGCAACATCATCCCTAAAGAACGTCTTTTTCTTTCTCACCAATGCGGCTTTGCCTCATGTGATTCTGGAAATGAACTAGCTATTCCACAACAATGGGCTAAAATCAAACAAGGACAAGATATCGCTGCTAAATTCTGGAAATAATATTCTCTGAATTCAAAAATAATTTTATTTATAACTAATAACCCTCTGAGATTTCCTTGTCTCAGAGGGTTATTTTTAAACAATATGATGTTTTATAGTTTAACAACTTCTAGCTGTTCGCCACCAAGCAAAACGAGGTATTTATCAACGTTTTTTCTATCATAAGACTTGCTGAGAGCTTCTGCATATAAAGCCATTTGTCCTTGATAGCGTTCCTTGATTTCCTCGCTATTTTTGTATTTATCAGTCTTGTAATCAAAGAGTACGATGCGGTCATCTAAGACAAGGTAACCATCGACAATCCCACGGACAACGAATTTTTCCTTACTGTCAGGGTCCTCTTTTAACATGGCAAAAGGTGCTTCGCGATAAATCTTGTCTGTATGTTGCTGAATCAACTGACCAAGCTCTGAATTTTCAAAAAAGGCTAGAACATTTTCCAAACGAATACTTGCTTTCACCTCATCTTCTGCCGAAACTTGGGCTAAAGCCACGGTAATATCGGCTATCGTCACCTGTTTTGATAGAGGAATACGTTGCATAAGTTCATGCATTGCCGAACCAATGGCTGTCGCTTCGATTTTGGCTTTCTTCGAAAAATCTGGCAATTCAAATGTTGGTTGTGCTTGATAGGGTTTTGTCATCATGTCAACACCATCAGTATCCATGACTGGCTCATAGAGTTTTTTGACCTGACTTGGCGTTCTCAAACTTGGCAAATTGATGGCTGCATGGTACTTCGCATTTAACTTTTCGACAGCTTCCAATCTATCCAAGGCTTCCGTGATATTTTCAGACTGGCGGTTATCTGACAAATCATCTGGCGTTATCACAGAAGTGGCTTCAATTTTACCAATCTTATCATCTGTCAAATCTTCGTCCGTGACAAAATCAACTGCAAAAGGCAAGGTCTCCTTGCTATAAGCTTCATGAATGGCTAATACCCAATCTTGAAAAGTCATGAAATTCTCACGTTCTGCCACTGGCAAATGATTGTTTTCTGATTTACCACTATATTTATCCACTAACTTTTCAGAGCTTGCTTTTCCGATCAAATACAATTTCTTTTCTGCGCGGGTCATGGCAACGTAAAACAATCGCATTTGTTCTGAAAGCGTAGCTAAGCGCAATTCACGCTTATTGATCTGGTAAGGCAAGGTATCCATGCTAACCTTGACTGTTGGAAAAACGTCCGTTTCCAACTCTTCTTTCATATCAGCTAGATACTTGATACCTGCACCATTTTGACGTGATAAAATCAAGGGTGACATCAAATCCTGAATACTAAATTTCTTGTCAATATTCAAAATGAAAACATACTTGAACTCAAGCCCTTTACTTTTATGAATAGTCATCAAGTTCACCGCATTTTTAGGCAGAGCCACCTCAACGTCCGCAAGGTCATTCTCACTTTCTAACACCTTATCAATCATGCGAATAAAACGTGAGAGTCCTTTAAAACCAGTTCGTTCAAAATTATGGGCACGAAGAGCTAAAGCATATAAATTTGCTTGACGTTGCTCAGCACGTGGTAAATTGCCCACGTAATCATAGTAAAATCTGTCGTTGTAAATTTTCCAAATCAAGTCATAAAGCGCATGCCATTTGGCAAAGTCACGCCAAGCAACAAAACAAGCCATAAAATCAGCCAATTTATCATGTAAAGCGATTGTTATCAATTCATTATGACTTCCTTTGCCAGCTAAAGCATGCTCTAATTTTTGATACAAATTAGCTCTATGGTCATCTTCTGTTGTTTGTAGCGCAAGGCGTGCCAGCTCATCTTCATTGAATGAAAACATCGGTGAACGCATGAGCGCTACTAAGGCATAGTCATTGAGCGGATTATCAAGGGCGCGGAGCGTGTCAAGCATAACCATGACTTCGACTGATTTAAGGTAATTTTGCTCACCACCGTCAGTCACCAAAGGAATACCATAGTGTTCAAAGGTTTGTAAAATACCGTCGTTACGCGTGCGTGATGAGACTAACAAGGTAATATCCTCGAAAGCAACGTGTTCCTCATTGTGCAAACGAATGATTTCTTTAGCCACTAACTTGACTTCGTTAGGGTTAATTTGTCCTTCTTCGGCATCACTTGGCAAGTCACTATTGTTATCAATATCGTAGATAAGCACTTGCGTTTTATTTTCTGGGTAACTTTCCTTTTGAGCAGGGCTTCCAGCGACCAATTGATGTGTGTCATCATACAAAATCTCACCAACAGCTTCGTCCATTAAATGCGTAAAAATACTGTTTGTCGCATCTAAAACTTCTGACTGACTACGGAAATTCTCTTTTAACAAAATTAATTTTCCATGGTCAGGATGTTCTTGAAAATCTTTAAATTTTTGGTTAAAAATCTGTGGGTCGGCTTGACGGAAGCGGTAAATGGATTGCTTGATATCCCCCACCATAAATCGATTATGACCATTCGACAACAACTCCAACATGCGTTCTTGCGTGTGGTTATTATCTTGGTACTCATCGACCATAACTTCGTGATACTTATTCTGATAAAGCTCACGAATATCAGCGTTTTCTTCCAAAATCTGAATGGCAAAATGGGCAATATCCGAAAATTCAAAAGCATTTTCTTGGATTTTCGCTTGCAAATATTGCTCTGAAAAATCTTGCATAAATTTCTGCAATAGCTCTAGCAACGGAAGGCTCTCTGGCTGGTATTTAAAAATGGTTTCCAAATGTTTCAAACCAGTCAAACGCTCCTGTAAGGTTTTAAAGACGGGATATTTCGTTCCTGCAACTGTCACAGCAGGACCAGCTGGAAGCAATTTCGCCACATCTGTCGCCAAACGTCCAAGACCGTCACGACCATAAAGAGTTTCAAAATGCTGTGCCCATTCACGCAAATGCTCGATGATATTCAAATGCTTTTTATAATTGGCGGTAAGTGTTCCTTTGGCTGTTTTTTGCTTGTAGTCTTCTAAATCAGTCACATCTTGCAACTGGTCAGCCGTATCATGCAAGCAAGTCAGAAAATCCTTGACTTCTTGGTCAGGAATTGCTGAAAAATCGGTATAAGTTTTAGCACCTTTTAAAAATACTTCTGCCAACCACTTCTGTGGATTATCGGTTGCTTGACTAAAATCATAAATTTTATAAACAATGCCTCTAAAAGCGGTGCTATCCTTACGATTACCAGAAAAATTCCGCATTAATTGACGAAAAAGCTCAGCATCACTTCCTGTCATGTAATCAGAAAAAAGGTCAAAAAAGACTTCATTTTTCAAAATATCTTGCTCACTTTTATCCGTCATAATACGAAAAGTTGGTGAGATTCCTAGCGTGTAGCCGTATTGATTGACCAATTTCTGCGTAAAAGCATCCATGGTTCCAATATCAGCTGTCTGTAAGCCCAGCATCTGCTCATTGAGATAATTTTTCAAATCATTGTCAGTCGTTTCTTGCAGAGCTTGGCTAATTTTCTTCTCAATACGCTCTTTTAATTCCCCAGCAGCCTTGACTGTGAAGGTTGAAATGAATAGCTGGTCAATCGTCACACCACGCAAAATTTTATCAATAATGCGTTCAACCATGACAAAGGTTTTCCCAGAACCAGCCGATGCAGACACCAAAATATTATTGCCATAACTATAAATAGCTTCGATTTGTTCTGGCGTACGTTTTTGTTTTTTGGATGACTGCGCTTCTTGGATTTGTAGAGAAGAAATGTCTTCTGACGTTAGAAATGGTTTAAAGATCATCTGTTTCCTCCTCTTCTTGCATTAGGCTCAAAAAGCCTTGACGTCTATCTTTTCTTGGTAATTTATACCATTTGCGAGCATAAGGCATATGGCGGTCAGCCTCAAATCGTGTGATTGCCTTCAATTGGTCTCCTTGAACTGATTTGCCGTCCTCACTATAAGGATTAATCAAGAAATGCCCCTTCTTAATCTGCTCTGCCGCTTTCAGATATAAGTTTTGATTATAAGCTAGCAAAATATCAAGTTCTTCTTGACTGTAAAGCGAATCATTCAGATGATAGCGACCATTGGCTAAATACGCTTTTTCATCTTCCAAGAATAGACCACGATAAGTCAACTCTTTAGCCAAATTTTCTAAAATTTTCTCTGTCGTAGCCACCGATGACAAATCAACTTTTGGCTCTTGCATATGCAAATACATAGCGCCAAAAATATGCTCCGACTCGCTCAAGCCTTTTTTATCACGCAAAGCTTGCACGTAAGTCACCAATTGCGGACTTAAACCATTGTAGAATTTCTGAATATCAAAAGTATTGCGACTTGATTTGTAATCCACAATGCCAAGACTGCCGTCTGATAAGCGGTCAACACGGTCAATAATTCCTCTGATACGAACGCTATTTGCAATCATTAAGTCAAACGTTTCTTCTTCACTTTCAACTTGAATCTGAGCATCATCACGTAAAATCGTTGCCGTACTTCTAGCAATATCTTCCAAGACAGTCAAAGAATAACGACTTTCTTCATCTTCTTTGTAAACAAATTTGAAATCGTCTTCCAAATTCGTTGTTTGAATAGCTTTATCAAGTTTGCTATCAAAAGAATGGTTTGAATCATCTTTCATGACCAATTCAAAAACACGGTGCAGGTAGGTACCATGATTTCTGGCATCTGGGTGAATCGTCTCAACCTCTTGCAAGCCAAGAACATATTGCAAAAAATATTTATACTGATTATTGTAGAAGGTAGTAACTGCAGATGATGATAACGAAATCGGCTCATCGCTTGGAAAACGTGCCTCAATCACGTCGGCAGAGACCGTCTTAGTTTGCATATTATCCTTAATCAGCGGCAATTCAATACCTTCTGCTGCCAATTTTTTTCGAAGATAACGAACAGCAACTGACCAGAAAGTTTGCTCTTCCTTGCTAAGTTCACGCTCTTCTTCAATCGCCAAACGATTGACTTCAATCACGCGCGACAATAAAGCCTTATAATTGCCAATGTCCTCGGCATCCGTTGACAAACGATTACAACCTTTAGCAAGAACTGGCACACCAAAGCTAGCCAATTCGGTTAAGTAAGAAGATTCCGTATCTTCGGCTTCGTTGGCAATTTGTGGCAGACTAAGCACCAATTCTTCTGTCGCCGAGTTGAACAACGATAGGGCAGCAAAATGATTTTTCTTGATATTTTCGCGACTAACAATATCAAAACGTTGATTATCATCAGTTGATTCGTTAATTTGGGCACGTTCTTCATCTGAAATCAGACTACTATTTTGCGCAATTTTTGGAAAATGTGCCTGCGTCATGCCCAAAGCAAAGACAAATTTATTGGTGTGCGGTTCAACCAAATCATAAGATTTGACCGAAACAACATCAACCGTTGCAGGCACCACACGGTACTGCGCAGCTAACATTCCGCTGCGAATCAAGGATAAACAGTCATCCAACGATAACTTTTCTTGCCCAAAAATCGTTTGAAATTGCGTTAAAATACCTGTAAATGTCCGCCAAACTTGCTCATGCTTTTCTTGTTCATTTTCTGAAAAAGTCGCTACCATGCCTTCTAGATTATCAGGTAAATGAATGGCGTGTAAAAATGTCATTAATTTCTCAAGCAAACTAGAGCCATGTTGCTTTTGCGCCTTAAATAAAGCAAGTAAAGGCGTCATGATTTGCTCGCGCATGCGATTAACAAAGGCTAAATGTTTTTTTCCTTTATAAACAATCGTGAATTCCTTAGCAAATTTGCTTTGTCCCTTAATATCAGCATAAATCAAATATTGCTCAAAAAGGTCTAAATCTTCTTGCTTGAAATTTCCATAAAGCCCTGTTTTTAACAGATTAACGACATCTTCGGTACGAAAACGATAACGCTTCACACGCTCCAACGAATCAATAAAATGCACCAAAGGATGGTCACTCATTGACTCCGCTTTTCCAAAATAATAAGGAATGTCATATTTGTCAAAAATCTTGCCAATTTGCAAACGATAGCTGTCCACATCACCTAAGAGCACTAAAATATCCTTGTAACGATACCCTTGATAAAGCTTATGTCGAATAGCTTTCGCCACATGCTCGACCTCTTCTTTCTGATTAATGACATCCCAAATAGCGTAATGTTTTTTATCATCAGCCGTCAGCGTCACATCTGAACTCGTAAAGTCGTGCTTTGCTTCGAATAATTTCGATAATTTTGAAAAAGCCTCGTGATATTTCTGAGAACTTTCAACATACTGCGGTTGCACATGGAATTTAGCTGCTAAACCACGCAAGAAATCTAAACTCGCTTGGTAAACATTTCCCGTCGAAAATGCCGCTCTATACGCCTTTTGACTACTGTAAGTTCCGATAATCACTTGCGCACATTTTTCTTCAAGCAAGCTTACTAGATACTCTTCTTCTGCTGAAAAGCGTGTAAAACCGTCAATGACAAGGCTCACATTTTCAAGCATAGCATCCAAATGTCCTGCCTCAACCTGCTTTGCAAAATAAGCAATCTTGCTCTGATTATCATACTGATTGACAAGCAAAATATCATTAACCGCTAAAAAGATTTTCACCAAATCTTCCTGTTTCTCCGCTGAATGCAGTTCTGTCAAATCAAGCACAGTCATGTTAGCCGTTTTTAATTCTTTGTACAAATCAACCAACTGCTTGATAAAATTCGTATCCTGCTTCAAACGCCCAAAAACTTTCAAATCTGTATCTGAAAAATGTGACAAAGCACGGTAAAAAATCATAGCCAAGCCATTGTCATCAATGCTTTCCTTGACCTGCACTTCATTTAACACAAAATAACGAGCCATTTGAGCAAAACGTGTTACCGTAATCGCAAAAGAAGCTTCTTCTGGTAACAACTCCAAAACTGCTCTTTCTTTTTCAAAAGATAAAGAATTGGGAGCAATGTAAAAAACACGCTTACCAGCATCTGCCTGCGCTACTGCCTCTCCAACTAAAATCTCAGTCATATCATACTGAATATCTGTGTATAGTAATTTCATAACATACCTTCATTAAGCAAATCGTTACTCCTATTATACCAGATTTCAAAGTGTTTATAAGCTCTCAACAATCATCAAAAATCCCACCACTACTTTCGTAATGGTGGGAGTCATCTATATTACCCAAAATAGCCTAATGAGTTTGGAAATTAACGAACTTCTGCGCCGAGTTGGTCAACAAGGACTTTAGTGATTTTATCCATGTATTTAGCAACTTCTTCGTCAGTTAAGTTGTCATTCGGATTTTGGAATGTAAGGCTGTAAGCCATTGATTTCATACCTTCAGCGATATTTGCTCCAGCATAAACGTCAAAGAGTTTGATGTCAGTCAAATGTTTCACTTTAGCTGATTCAATCGCTGCTAAGATTTCTTTATGAGTTGTTGCTGCTGGTAATAGCAAAGCAATGTCACGAGAAACAGCAGGGAATTTTGTGATTTCAACAAACGCTTTGTCAGCGTGAAGTGCCGCTTCAATGATATCCAAATTCAATTCAGCTACGTAAGTTTCTGGAACGTTGTAGTTTTTAGCAGTTTGTGGGTGAACTTGTCCAACAAAACCAACTAGTTGACCGTCCAAGTAAATGCTTGCTGTACGACCTGGGTGCATGCTAGCAAAACCTTTTTCAGCTACATAATCAACTGTTAAATCAAGTTTAGCAAAGATAGCTTCAACGATACCTTTCGCATAGAAGAAATCAACTGGCGTTGCTTTTGTTTGGAAATCTTTTTCAGCAACCAATCCAGAAATCGCAAAGGCAAATATGTTGACTTCGTTTGGCAATTCTTCTTTTGGATTACCTTTTTGTTCAAAAACTTTACCGATTTCGTAGATTGCCAAGTTGCTATTTTTACGAGCAACGTTGTAAGCCACAGTATCAAGCATACCAGAAACAACATTTTGGCGAAGAACTGAGCGTTCTACTGACATTGGCCACATCAATTCTGTCAAGTGGCTTGGTTGCAATGTAAATTCAGTTGCTTTTTCAGGTGTTGTCAAAGTGTATGAGATGATTTCAGTCAAACCAGCACCCTCAGCGATTGAACGCATTTTACGACGTAATTTTTGTGTTGCTGTCAATTCACCTGCTGTACCTGCAGCTTCTGGAAGTGTAGTTGGGAGGTTATCATAACCATAAATACGTGCAATTTCTTCAACCAAATCAGCTTGGATAGCAATATCCCAACGACGACGTGGCACAGAAACTGTAAATTTATCTGCATTTCCTGACAAACCAAAGCCAAGTTTGGCAAAGACATCTTCAATGTCAGCGTAAGTCAATTCTGTTCCCAAACGAACGTTAACATAATCAAGTGTTGTTGATACTTCAACATCTTCAGTTGGAACTGAACCAGCTTCAACACGACCAGCAAGAACATCACCGTCAGCTAATTCTTTAAGCATTGCAGCTGCAAAATCAAGAGCTTCGGCAACAGTTGCATAGTTGATACCTTTTTCAAAACGTGATGAACTTTCAGAACGAAGGTTCAAACGATCGCTTGTTTTACGAATTGATGTTCCGTCAAAGACTGCTGCTTCAAGCACAACGTTTTTAGAATTGTCATCAATTTCAGTAGCTTGACCACCCATAACACCTGCAAGTGCAACTGGTTTGTCAGCAACTGTGATAACAAGATCTTCAGCAATCAATTCACGTTCTTCGCCGTCAAGAGTAACTAATTTCTCACCAGCACGCGCATTGCGAGCAATGATTTTGTTATCTTCAAATTTATTCAAATCAAAGGCATGCATTGGTTGACCAAAGTACAACAAGACATAGTTTGTCACGTCAACAACGTTATTGATTGGGCGGATACCAGCGTTCATCAAAAGATTTTGCAACCATTGTGGACTTGGTTTAACAGTCACATTTTCAACCACGCGTGCTTTGTAAGTCAAGACTTTATCAGACTCGATAGCAACGTCGATAACGTCTTTTGCTGCTTTAGAAACTTCTTTAAGTTCTTTTTCTGGGAAATGAACTTCTTTACCGTAAATGGCAGCCACTTCGTGAGCAACACCACGCATAGAAAGAGCATCTGCACGGTTTGGCGTGATTGACAATTCAATGATTTCATCGTCTAAATCAAGATATGGGAAAATACTATCACCTGGTTTAGCATCTTCTGGCAAAATTTGGATACCGTCTGAAAATTCTTTCGGAATAATAGAATCTGGCAAACCAAGTTCTTGGAGTGAGCAAATCATCCCAAGTGATTCCATGCCACGGATTTTACCTTTTTTGATTTTGTAGTTATCAGCAATACGTGCACCTGGAACAGCCACGATAACGTTGATCCCAGCAGTCACATTTGGAGCACCGCAGACAATTTGACGCAACTCTTCATCACCAGTATCCACTTGACAAAGGTGCAAATGTGTTTCTGGAACATCTTCACAAGATACAACGTGACCAACAACTAGTTTTGTCAAGCCTTCAGACGGTGTTGAAACACCTTCGACTTCAATCCCTGTTGTTGACATTTTTTCAGAAAGCTCATGTGTTGTTACATCAACATCAACAAGCTCTTTTAACCATTTATAACTTACTAACATAAATAATGTGTTAAAAGCTTTTCGCAGTCAAAATACGTTTGACAGGCAAGCTTCTTTATCCCTTTCTACTGTTATTCTTTCAAGGCTTTTCTCAAAAGCCAATCTGTATCTACTTTATCGCCAACTTTAAAAGAGTGTTCTGAAAATTTTTCAAAACCATATTTTCGATAGAACCCTTGTGCCTTAACATTATGTTCCCAGACACCTAACCAAGCCCAATCAAAGCCTCCTTCTTTTGCCATATCAAGCGCTAGCTCAAATAATTTCTTACCTAAGCCTAATCCTTGACACTCGTTAAGAATGTAAATGCGTTGAATTTCAAAGGCATTTTCTAGTTCGTGTTCGGTCTGTGCAGCGCCCCAATTGACTTTCATAAAGCCAACCTCACGCCCATCAACCAAGACAAAACGAACATCAGATTCTGGGTCAGTCACCTCTTTTTCGAGTTGTTCTAAAGTGTAACTATCATCGAAAAACTGTTGAAGTTCTTCTTCGACATTATCAAAAGCAAAGGTTTCACGAAAAGTCTGAATACTAAGTTCTTGCAAGATACTTAATTTATCCAATGTCACTTTCTCAACTTTTATTTCTGACATATCTTTTCCTCCAATCGTTTTTCTGTTATCTCGCTTTATTTAAATTGTTCTGAGAAACGGACATCACCTTGATAGAAACCACGGATATCATTGATACCATAGCGAAGCATTGCGATACGTTCTTGACCAAGACCAAAAGCAAAGCCAGAGTATTTTTCAGAATCAACACCAGACATTTCCAAAACGCGAGGGTGTACCATACCAGCACCAAGGATTTCAATCCAACCAGTTTTCTTACATACGTTACATCCTTTACCACCACATTTGAAGCATGAGACGTCAACTTCTACTGACGGTTCAGTAAATGGGAAGTATGATGGACGAAGACGAATTTTACGGTCTTCACCAAACATTTTCTTGATAATCATTTCAAGCGTTCCTTTTAGGTCACCCATAGAAATGTTTTCCCCAACAACAAGACCTTCGATCTGGTGGAATTGGTGGCTGTGAGTCGCATCATCTGTGTCACGACGGAAAACACGCCCTGGTGAAATCATTTTCAAAGGACCTTTAGAAAAATCATGTTTATCAAGTGTACGTGCTTGCACAGGACTTGTGTGTGTACGAAGCAAGATTTCTTCAGTAATGTAGAACGTATCTTGCATATCACGCGCTGGATGGTCTTTTGGCAAATTCATACGTTCAAAGTTATAATAGTCAGATTCCACTTCATAACCATCAACAACTTGGAATCCCATACCAAGGAAGATATCTTCGATTTCTTCACTTGTTTGTGTCAAAACATGACGGTTACCCAGATTAACTTGACGTCCTGGAAGTGTTACATCCAAACTTTCTGATTCTAGTTGTGCTTGAATTTTAGCTGCTTCAACAATTTTAGCTTGTTCTTCGAAAGCTTTTGTCAAAACATCACGGACTTCATTGACTTGTTTTCCAACAACTGGACGCATTTCTTTAGAAAGATCTTTCAAACCTTTCAATAGTTCTGTCAATGATCCTTTTTTACCAAGAACTTGAACACGTAATTCTTGAAGTTCTTTTGCATTGTTTCCACGCATTTCAGCCAATTTAGCTTGCGTAGATGATTTTAATTCCTCTAACTGCGCTTGTAAATCCATTAAAATTCCTTCCTTGGGTAAAACCCTAATGTTTTTAAACGAAAAAAGCGTGCCACACTCCAATAGCGGAGCGTTAACACGCGGTACCATCCGTTTTTTATCTGACTAGCAGACCTTAATTTATCGTCTTTAACATGAGTGAATTCACCAAACTTTCATCTAGGAAGCTTCCAGTCACGGCTTCCATTCCCTGCTAAACTGCCATAAGGTTACTAGTCTCATAAGACACTATTCAATTTATAACCCATTCTAGCAAATTTTTAGCCATTTGACAAGGAAATCCCTAGCTTGATTTATGTTAGAGTTAAAAATCTCTAACTAGTGACTGTTGACACATTATTTTTCCAAATGATAAGCAAATATGCCACCATCAAAAGAAATATTGTTTCCTTGGGCATCAGTATAAAATGAGACACTTTCTTCACCAATTTTCTCAAACCCAATTGTCCTTAAAGTTTAACTGATGGAAGATTTTTTAATACTGTCCTTGCAATGCAAGTATCACTACCATCACCTAAAAGTGTTGACAGCACAGCCACTAAACTCTCTCTAGCGTAACCTTTTCCATGATAATCACTATGGAAACAGTAACCACACTCGTATCCAGCATCAATCTTATGGAAGTCAATGGTTCCTATCATTTTATCTTGATAACAAACAGCATAGAATAAATGCTCCCCTTTTGGTGAAAATTCTGCCCATTGTTTAGCTTTAGCTTTTACCTAAATATCATCAATCGTATGCGGTGCATCATATTGTGCGTACGGTGACTGACTAAAATCCACCCAAATATCCTTCAAAGCGTTCCAATCATCTTCTGCAATAAAACGAATGGATAAGCGTTCTGTTTTAATCATACCAATTTCTTTCAATAATCACAAAATAATAACACTATTATAGCATACCAAAAAGTTATTCAAAGCACTCAATTCACACTAACTTGACCTGAATAATAATCAAATGTCAGTCCGCTTTGCACATTTGGAACAAAGACGTTAAATTCTAGACTACCGTCAGATGATTTGGCTTCCAAATGCGTTCCGCTTGCTAAGAGATTATCACCGTCATAAATCAAGGTGACACGATAACGAACTCGTTTTTTCTGGTCAAGAGCTTTGCGGACAAGGGATTCATAGTAATTTTGACCAGTTGAACTTTCCGAATTTGCCTCGTTCGCCCAAGCCGTCTGTGTTGCCACATTGTCAGGGTTGCTTGTTGACGCATCAAAGCCTTTTAGACCACCAACCAAAGCATAGCCAAGCAAATGCCCACGGTCTACCGCATGGCTATAAGTCCCTGAAAGGTCTTGAACTTGATGCCAACCCGCAGGCGTCCAAGAGGTCGACCCATTTCCTGTTTCCTCACGACTTTTGTATTGACGAGTTGACTTACTTAGCAAAGCATTAGCAACCGTTGGAACAGTCTGACCTTGCACCGTTTTCGTTTTGTTGTTGGCGTAAGGTTGACTTGAAACTTTTGCATTTAGGGATGTTTGATTATCATTGATAATATAGGCTCCCGCACCATTCCATTCTATATTTGCCCCTAACTGCTCTTTGACACTATCTGTTAATACCGTCTCTGCTAAAGATTGTGTTGGCGTTGCCAAATCTGAACTTGATTGATTTGACGTTATTTCAGAAGAGGAGTCACCAGTAATTAACGAAACGACTTGATTTAGCGGGTCAGTCGAATCTGATATCGTCACCCAACCAGTACCAATACCAACTAACAAAATCACCAAAGACATCAGGGATTTTGTCTGTTTAAACAATTTTGATTTCTTTGCCATAATTTCCTTTCATCAAAAAAGCGGAAAAACCGTTACTTTATTTCAAATCATAAAGCCGATTATCCCACTTCTAAATAATAATTGTTCCTAAGACAATCACTAAAATAAACCTTATTAATTTCCAGTAAATTTTCCAATAATCGATTGCCATTTATCCAAAGATAAAATTGCAAATGGATTTTTGCCTTCACCAATGATGCCATAGCCAATCATCAAACCAATTGCCAAAAATAAACAACACAAAAGAGCAATTACCAAAATTAAAACAAGTTGTTTGGTTACATATTTCCAGCCACTTGTCATTTTTAAGCCTCACTTACACGTTTAATATTTGCACCGAGTTTAGCCAATTTTTCATGGAATTTATAATACCCACGGTCAAGGTGAACCAATTTTCCGACAGTCGTTGTTCCTTTAGCAACCATTCCTGTCAAAATCAGAGCTGCACTCGCACGAAGGTCCGTTGACATCACAGGTGCTCCTTGGAGTTCTTTACCACCGTGAATTATAGCCGTATCTCGCAAAATTTCCGATTGCAAGCCCATACGGCGCATTTCTTCCAAATGTTGGAAACGATTCTCAAAAACAGTTTCAATCATCGTTGATTTGCCATCTACGACTGCCATCAAGGCTGTAAACTGCGCTTGCATATCTGTTGGAAAACCAGGATGTGGAAGTGTTTTAACCATTACAGGTCGCAATGTTGATGTATCAGCAATCACACGAATACCATCTTCCTCATCAACAACAGTAACCCCCATTTCAATCAATTTTGAAATCAATGGACGGTTATGTTCCCAGATAGCATCTTTGATAAGAACATTTCCTGTTGTCATGGCTGCTGCCACCATAAAAGTACCAGCCTCAATACGGTCTTGAACCACATCATGTTCTGCCCCATGAAGGCTATCAACACCAGTGATAGTCAAAATTTCTGTACCAGCACCTCTAACATTAGCTCCCATTTTATTGAGTAGCATTGCCAAATCAACGATTTCTGGCTCACGTGCCACATTTTCAATAATCGTAACACCATCTGCTAATGTCGCCGCCATCATCAAGTTTTGCGTTGCCCCAACAGATGGGAAATCCATGTAGATAGTTGTCCCTTTAAGCTTACCATCAACAGTTGCCGTAATATCACCACCAGATTGCGTAATCTTAGCTCCCATTGCCTCCAAACCTTTAAGGTGAAGGTCAATTGGGCGGCTACCAATCGTACAACCACCAGGCATTGAAACCTTGGCATGTCCATTACGTGCTAAAATTGGTCCTAGAACAACGATTGAAGCACGCATCTTACTAACATATTCGTAAGGAGCAATATCCAAAATATCACCAGAAGCATCCACTTCAATTTTATTGTTAGCTTCATCAAAATCAACTTGAATATTCAACCCACGGACAACATTATTCATCGTAAAAACATCTGAAAGGATTGGAACATTGGTTAAAATTGTCTTTCCTTCCTCAGGTAAAATCGTTGCAGCCAAGAGTGGAAGAACAGCATTTTTAGCTCCTTCAATCACTACTTCTCCTTGCAAACGTGTATTACCACCTTCAATAATAATTTTATCCAAAATGAACTCCATTCTTATATTATAATACCTAAAATTATATCATAGTTTACAAATTATTGCTTTTATTGAAAACTCAAGAAAAGAGTTTGACTCATTGTAATGATTTCTAGGAAAAAATGACTGACGAGATAACCAATAGCAATGCTTAAAAACAAGATAAATACTTTTAGTCGTCCAATGTTTTCCGCTGAATTTTTAATGATTTTAGACCAATCAAACAACTGACGAAGCAATTGATGTGTCATCGCAATGAACATCAAATGACACAAAATGGTCACAGTACTATTTAAAATTTCCATAACCTTATTATAGCAAAATTTGCTTCTCACAACAAAAAAAGCCAGCAAAGCTGACTTTTTAGGATTATTTCTTACCAACACTGATACGGTTCAAAGCGCGACGAAGCGCAACTTGTGCACGGCGTACTTCGTCAATATTGTGAGTACTTTGAACTTGTTCTAATTTGCGTTCTGCACGAATCTTAGCATGTTCTGCACGGCTAACATCAATATCACGTTCACGTTCTGCAGAGTCTGCAACAATTGTCACGAGATTGTCTTTCACTTCCATAATACCACCGTTGATAGCCACCCAATCCACGTGATTATCATCATCAATACGACGAATTTTCATTTCGTGGATAGTAAGCGGATTAATGAGGTTAATGTGTTCTGGCAAAATCCCCATTTCACCATCTGGTGTTTTTACTGAAATAAAATTAGCATGGTGATCATAGCAGATACCATCTGGTGTTACTACCTGAACAGTCATATATATCATGGTATCACCTCATTAGTAATTCATTTTCTTAGCTTTTTCAACTACATCCTCGATTGGACCTACGTTACGGAAAGCATCTTCTGGAAGATCATCGTATTTACCTTCCAAAATTTCTTTGAAGCCACGAACAGTTTCAGAAACTGGTACATATGAACCAGGCATACCTGTAAATTGTTCAGCAACGTTGAAGTTTTGTGACAAGAAGAATTGGATACGACGTGCACGTCCAACCAATGTTTTTTCTTCGTCAGACAATTCATCCATACCAAGGATTGCAATGATATCTTGCAATTCACGGTAACGTTGAAGGACATGTTGTACTTCTGTTGCCACTTCATAGTGTTCTTGACCAACAATTTCTGGTGAAAGGGCACGTGAGCTTGAAGCAAGAGGGTCAACGGCTGGGTAAATACCCATTTGAGTCAACTTACGTTCAAGGTTAGTTGTTGAATCCAAGTGAGCGAATGCTGTTGCTGGCGCTGGGTCAGTGTAGTCATCGGCTGGCACATAGATGGCTTGGATTGATGTAACAGAACCTTTTTTAGTTGATGTGATACGTTCTTGCAATTGACCCATTTCAGTTGCCAATGTAGGTTGGTAACCAACGGCTGACGGCATACGACCAAGAAGGGCTGATACTTCAGAACCTGCTTGAGTAAAACGGAAGATGTTATCAATGAAGAGAAGCACGTCTTGTCCCTCAACATCACGGAAATATTCAGCGATAGTCAAACCAGTAAGGGCAACACGCATACGTGCTCCAGGTGGTTCATTCATTTGACCAAAGACCATGGCTGTTTTTTCGATAACGCCAGATTCTTTCATTTCCCAGTAAAGGTCATTACCTTCACGTGTACGTTCCCCAACACCAGTAAATACTGAAATACCACCGTGTTCTTGGGCAATGTTATGAATCAATTCTTGGATAAGAACGGTTTTACCAACACCGGCACCACCGAAAAGTCCGACTTTACCACCTTTTAGGTAAGGGGCAAGAAGGTCAATAACTTTGATACCTGTTTCAAGGATTTCTGATGATGTTGATAATTCATCAAAAGCTGGTGCTTCTTTGTGGATTGGTTCACGTGGTGCGTCTTCAGCAAATGGTTCATCAAGGTCAATAGTTTCCCCAAGAACATTGAACACACGACCCAAAGTTTCTTTACCAACTGGCACACTAATCGCACGACCAGTATCAAAAACTTCTAATCCACGTGTAAGCCCATCAGTTGATTCCATAGCGATAGTACGTACAAGACCGTCACCAAGTTCAAGAGCAACTTCGAGAACGATTTTTTGAGATTTATCGCCATCTTTATAAACAATCAATGCATTATTAATCTCAGGTAATTTTTCCCCAGCTGCAAACGCAACGTCAACAACTGGACCAACAACCTGAGCAATTTTGCCTGAGCTCATGTTTTTCTCCTTTTAGATTTTTTAGGAATACAATCCCGTTTTCGTGAGCGAATTAAATACTCACCTTTATTCTAGTGCGTTAGCACCTGCTACAATTTCAATAATTTCATTTGTGATGGTTGCTTGACGAGCACGGTTATATTGTGTCGTTAAGTCAGCGATAATGTTTTTAGCATTATCAGTCGCTGTCTGCATAGCTGTCATACCAGCTGCATGTTCAGCGGTTTTCGCATCAATAATGGCACCATAAATGAGACTTTCAGCATATTGTGGTAAGAGTTGTTCCAAAATCAATTCACGACTTGGTTCTAACTCAAAACCAGTTGTCCCTTCTTCTGCCGCTTCATCAGCATCTAATTCAGCAATTGGAAGCATTTGTTGGACACGAACTTGACTTGTCAAGCTGTTCACATGGTGATTGTAACATACATATAATTCATCAAACAATTCGTTTTTATACATTTCAACAGATTTTGAAATGATATTGCCGACTTGTTCAAATGATGGCTGATCTTCCAAACCACGCAATTCAAATACAACATTCATACCACGTGCTTTAAAGAAATCTGCTCCGATACCACCGATGGCAATAATAGCATAATTATCATCTTCAGCATGATATTCTTGAATAAGATCCATCATAGCTTTCAAGATTTTAGAATTATACCCACCAACAAGTCCTTTATCAGATGTAATCACAATGTAACCTGTCTTTTTAACTGGACGTGCGGCTAACATTGGATTTGTTGAACCATTAATAAGTTCTGATTTCAATAAATCCGTAGTAATTTGACGAATTTTTGAAGCATAGATTTGGAAATTTTGTGCTGCTTGCTCAGATTTAGTCAATTTTGCAGCTGATACCATTTGCATAGCACCAGTAATATGACTTGTTTTCTGAGTTGAAATAATTTTCCCTTTGATTTCACTAAGAGAGCCTGCCATATGCCACCTCCCTCTTATTTGAATTCTGACTGCTCTTTAAAGGCTTTAATAGCTGCATCTAAGACAGATTCTTCTGGTAAATCTTTGGTTGTACGGATAGTTTCAAAGATTGATTCGTAATGTGCATCAAAGTAATCATACAAAGCTTCTTCAAATGCTAAAATGTCATTAACTGGTACATCATCCAAGAAACCATGGGTAAGTGCATAAAGAATCACAACTTGTTTTTCAACAGGAAGTGGTTTGTGAACAGGTTGTTTAAGCACTTCAACTGTACGACGTCCACGATTAAGTTTAGCTTGTGTTGCTGCATCCAAATCAGAACCGAATTGTGTAAAGGCTTCAAGTTCACGGTAAGAAGCTAAGTCAAGACGAAGGGTACCAGCAACTTTCTTCATTGCTTTGATTTGTGCTGAACCACCAACACGTGATACTGAAGAACCAGCATCAATCGCAGGACGAATACCTGAGTTAAAAAGATTTTCTTGCAAGAAGATTTGTCCGTCAGTGATAGAAATCACGTTTGTTGCTATGTAAGCTGAAATATCACCAGCTTGTGTTTCAATAAATGGAAGGGCTGTGATAGAACCACCACCAAGTGCATCAGAAACTTTAGCTGAACGTTCAAGTAAGCGGCTGTGAAGATAGAAAACATCACCTGGGTAAGCCTCACGTCCTGGTGGACGACGAAGAAGAAGTGAGAGTTCACGATAAGCTACCGCTTGTTTTGATAAATCATCATAAACAATCAAAACGTGTTTTCCATTATACATAAATTCTTCTGCCATTGCCACACCAGCATAAGGAGCGATGTAAAGTAATGGAGAAGGTTGTGAAGCTGAGGCTGTCACAACGATTGTATAATCAAGAGCTCCGTATTTACGAAGTGTTTCAACTTGTGTACGAACAGTTGATTCTTTTTGACCAATAGCAACATAGATACAAATCATATCTTGTCCTTTTTGGTTCAAAATTGCATCAATCGCAACAGATGTTTTACCTGTTTGACGGTCACCGATGATTAACTCACGTTGACCACGTCCAATTGGGACCAAAGCATCAATCGCTTTAAGACCAGTTTGGAGTGGTTCAGAAACTGATTTACGTTGCATAACGCCTGGTGCAGGTGTTTCAACTGGACGAGTTGCAGTTGTCTTGATATCTCCAAGACCATCCACTGGTTGACCAAGTGGGTTTACGACACGACCAATAAGAGCTTCACCTACTGGCACTTCCATGATTTTACCAGTACGTTTAACTTCATCACCTTCACGAATTGTAGAAAAATCTCCAAGAATAATGATACCAATGTCATTAGACTCAAGGTTTTGAGCCATACCGAAGGCACCATTTGAAAATTCGAGAAGTTCTCCACTCATGGCATTATCAAGTCCATGAGCACGGGCAATACCATCACCGATATAAGTGACTACACCAGTTTCTGTGACGTCAAAATTTGGCTGGAAGTTTTCAATTTGCTTTTTAATTAAAGCGCTAATTTCTTGTGCATTAATTGCCAAAAGTCACACCACTTTCTATTTCAAATTCATTTTAAATGTTTGTAATTGACGACGAATGCTTGTGTCGATTACTTTATTGTTAACATTAATGATAAATCCACCAAGGATTGATTCGTCAATGTTTTCAACGAGTTTTCCAGCTTTAACACCGAATTTTTCAGCAACCAAAGCTAGAATATGTTCTTTTTGTTCATCTGTTAAAGCTACTGCCGTTGTCACAACAATGTCGTGTTGATTAGTTGCAATAACAAAATCTTTTTGAACACCTTCTAAAATATCTTTTAGGAACGCTTCTCGTTCGTTTTGTAAAATTACCTCAAGAAAATTGTTCATGTATACTGAACTAGACTCTTGGAGTAACCTAACAAGTTTTACTTTTTCATCACGTGAAACGACTAAACTTGATAAAAACTTAGCTAAGTTTGTCTCTTCAAAAACAGACAACAAAGCTTCTGTTTCTGATTGAAGTTCAGCTAAACTGTTTTTTTCAATAGCGATTTCTACGAGACTTTTCGCATATTGCTCAACAAGAGCTTGTGTCTTTTTATCCATTAGGCATCTCCTAGCTTGTCAAGATAGCTATCAATGAGATTGCTTTGAGCTTTTTTGTCAAGGTTAGTTGTCATGATTTTTTCTGCTAAAAGAACAGTCAAATCAGCAACATCTCTTTTAACACTTGAAAGAGCTTCTGCTTTACTTTGTTCAATATCTTGAATAGCTTTAGCTTTCAAGCGACTTGCTTCTTCAAGTGCTTCTGCAACGATTTTAGCCTCTTGATTTTTACCTGTTTCTTTGGCATTATCAATAATTTGTATTGCCTCTGTACGAGCGGCAGCTAACTCTTCTTGGCGTTTAGCAGCTAATGCTTCTGCTTTTTCACGAGCAGCTTCTGCACCATCAATATCGTTAGAGATTTTTTCTTCACGAGCTTTGAAAATTCCTGTAATTTGGTCCCATGCAAAGATGCGAATCAGGATATATAATAAAAGAACTGATCCAGTTGTGATAATAAGGTTACCTAAACTAGTTGCATTTATAAGTGTAGACATTTATTTCTATCCCCTTTCTATTCCTCTTCTTCAACGACTTTTTCACCAATGTATTTCGATGAAAGAATAGTAAATACATAAGCTTGAATACATCCAATAAATATTGAAAAGGCTGTCCAAGCGAGATTTAAAACAAAGCCTACAGAAGCCCCTACGATACTCGAGTGAGCTAGACTTATAATCAGGGACATGACAATTTCACCAGCGTAAATATTTCCATAGAGACGCAAAGCCAATGAAATCAAACTGGTAAATTGATCCAAAATATTCATTGGAAGCATAACAGGATATGGTGAGACATAGTGTTTCAAATAGGTAGCTAAACCTCTTTTACGAATACCTTCAACGTGAACAACAATAGCAACAATCAATGATAATGTGAAATCAACCATGAAGTTAGATGTTGGTGACGTCCAAAAGTTATATTCTTCTGACTGCAACTTAAGCATCAAACCAAGGTTATTAGCAACCAAAAGAAAAAAGAAAAAGGTAAACATGAGTAAGCTATAATTGTTTGTGTACTCACCCAAGTTTGGACGGATGGTATTTCTCACAAACTCGTACAGAAACTCAATAAATGTCTGTTTCCCTTTTGGTTTTATTGTCATATGGCGACTCGCCCAAAAGGTAATTCCAAAGGCAATCAGTACAGTTAAAAGAGACATGGCAAGAATGGTTAAATCAAAAGTTATGCCAAAAAATTGAACTGTTGGATTACTGACAGTTTCCAACTGATTCCCCCCTTTCTTTTAGAAAATCTTCAGCAATATCATTTTGTAGTAACAAAGAATGTACATGCTAGAAGAACAAAGAACGTACCTTCAATAAAGGCAATACCCAAAAACATAAGTGTTTGGAGTTTGTTGTACATTTCAGGTTGACGAGCTGATGATTTTGCAATATTGGAAACTAGAATACCTTCACCGATACTCACTCCCATAACAGCAATACCAAGTGCTAAAATAGCTAAATTCAACATAAGAATTCTCCTTTTAAAATTTTTTACTTTGTTATTTTAGTCCTATTTTAGGAAATTGTCAATGAAATCGCAAATTTTGGAAAAGTTTTTCTATTTCATTCTTAACCTTTGTTTAGTTTTTTAAAATAAAAATAAAGAAACGACCAAAATCGCTTCTTTATTAGGTTTTCTTCCTATTTTTTCTTCCTATTATAAATAACATTTTATGGGAGTTTTTCTATACAAACAATGTCCTAAAAAGAACTTCTTTGTGAAAACTCTATGGAAACGTTTTTATATTTTTACTAAATCAAGTAGGTAATAACCTCATTTTTAGTTTTTCAATTGCCATATTTCTTTAGCGTATTGAGTAATGGTATCATCTGAGATGAACTTGTCAGAATTTGCAATATTGATAAAGCTCATGCGCATCCATTGATCTTGATTGCGGTAGAGCTGGTCAATCTTTTCTTGGGCTTCTACATAGGCTGTAAAATCTTCAAGCAAGAAATACTCATCATTGTACATAATCAGAGATTCATAAATTTCTGTTCCTTCACCTTGAATATTTGGAATGGTACCATTGATAAAGCTGTCAACAACACATCGAATAATCGTATTATTTTCATAAATACTACGTGAATAGTAATCATGGCGTTCATAATGACGATAGACATCATCTTTATCCATACCAAAGATGACAATATTATCGCTGCCAACTTCATCTTTAATTTCAATATTAGCTCCGTCCAGTGTTGCCAAGGTAATAGCACCTGTCATCATAAACTTCATGTTAGAGGCTCCAGATGCTTCTTTGGAAGCTAGTGAAATTTGTTCAGATACATTGGCTGCTGGGATAATTAATTCCGCAAGACTGACATTATAATTTTCAAGAAAAACAACTTTAAGTTTGCCATTTAAGCTAATATCGTTATTAATTAAATTAGCTAATTCATTAATCACTTTGATGACTAATTTTGCAAAATGGTAAGCTTGAATTAATTGTTTTAATTCCAAAATCCTATTTTCTGGTTTATGCGGTACCGTTGAAAAGCTAGCTTCAGGGACGTTGAAATTTTCAGGGTCATATCCCCAGTTATAGGCATAATTTCCGTCGGCATCGAAGGTCTGATGATGGTCAAAAATCGGCTGTAATTGAACATGGCTAATGCCTAATTTTTTCAAATAATCAAAACCTGTCTCATCACCATATGAATTATGCGGCTCTATAATTTCTGTAGTGGGTAAATCCACTGTAGAGATTATGGAGCCTTTTTTAGTGTAGAAAAAAAGTCCCATATGACCTATAATGAAAAGCGACTAAACTCATATTAGAAAGGGTTCATATGGAACAACTAAATCTTATCACAAATTTTCTCAGAATTAAAGACAAAAATATCACTATCACTGATGAATATAATATGGGGACTCACTTAGAACTCCACGGTCACTTGGACTACACAGCCCCTAAATGCCCAAAATGCAAGGGACAAATGGCTAAGTACGACTACCAGAAAACTTCTAAAATCCCCTACCTAGAAACTGCTGGCTACCCTTTGCTTATCCGTCTTCGAAAGCGTCGTTTCAAGTGTAAAGATTGCGGAAAAATGGCGGTAGCTGAAACTCCTCTTGTCAAGAAAAACCACCAAATCTCTGTCGCTGTTAACCAGAAGATCGCTCAATTACTCATCGAAAATCAAGCAATGCAACAGATTGCACACAGGCTATCTATCTCAACATCGTCAGTTATGAGAAAGCTCAATGAGTTCAAGTTTGAAACGGATTGGAATACCCTACCCGAGGTGATGAGCTGGGACGAGTATGCCTTCAAGAAGGGGAAAATGAGCTTCATCGCTCAAGATTTCGACTCCCTAAATGTCATCGCCATTCTCGACGGAAGAACCCAAGCAACCATCCGAAACCACTTTCTACGCTATCCTAGAAAGGTTAGAAATCGGGTCAAAGTGATTACCATGGATATGTTTAGTCCCTATTATCAACTTGCTAAACAGCTTTTTCCGAATGCAAAAATTGTACTCGATCGCTTTCATATCGTGCAACACCTTAGTCGTGCTATGAACCGTGTCCGTATTCAAATTATGAATCAATTCGACAGAAAATCCCAGGAATACCGAGCCTTGAAACGTTACTGGAAATTGATACAACAAGATAGCCGTAAACTCAGCGATAAACGATTTTATCGTCCTATGTTTCGAATGCATTTGACTAACAAGGAAATCCTAGAAAAACTCCTATCCTACTCAGATGAACTACGACAGCACTATGAACTCTATCAGCTTCTCTTATATCATTTCCAAGAGAAAAACTCAGATCATTTCTTTGACCTCATCGAACAGGAAATAGCCACTGTTAATCCTATTTTCCAGACGGTATTTAAGACATTTTTAAAGGATAAGGACAAGGTTTTAAACGCCATGGAATTGCCTTATTCCAACGCCAAACTGGAAGCTACCAATAATCTCATCAAAGTCATTAAGAGAAATGCCTTTGGTTTCAGGAACTTTGAAAACTTTAAAAAACGGATTTTGATTGCTTTGAACATAAAGAAAGAGAGAGCGAAGTTCGTCCTCTCTAGGTGTTAGCTTTTCATCTACCCACTACAGTTGACAAAGAGCCAATTATGCGTGCCAGATTGACACGCACCTAAAAATTTACCACGATATAATTCAGCAACTCCTGAAGTTAATGATTTTGAAAAATCACGAATATGTAATTCAGTAATCACTGCTTGGTTAGGATTATCTAGTCGCCAGTAAGCTTCCTTACCCTGTTTGACAGAAAATCCTTTTGGATTTCGGTGTTCTTGAGCTAAAATAACAGAACGTCTACCGTTTGTCATAGTGGCAATAGAATACGGGTCACGTGTATCCTGAAATATCTTATCACGATAATAAACACGGTAAGCATATGCCTGATAATCCAAATCATGCTCAATGGTCGCAAACCAAACACCGTGTGTATTATAAAGGTGATTATCCAGATTGATAATGTCACCACGTTCCATTGGGACGATATAATCAATGCTTGATTTATCGTCAGTTGTTTGATAGAAAATCAAATCAACCTTCGCTGCCGTTGGTCCCCAGAGATGAAACTCAGTTTTTTCTTTTTGGTACTGATAACCAAGCCACCCTTGAAATCCCCATTGATAATCAAAATACTGATAGTTCATTGCCATATCAAAGGCATGGCTATCACGATGACTGTAATAATGGCTAGTGATTGCTGCTTGATGTGAATAATAAAGCGTATCATCCCCCTCTACAATCCATGCTTCTGTCTTAGGAATGCCACTATTGCGCTGAATTCTAAAATCTCTTGTCTTGATAGACCAATTATGATTTTTTGACAATCACATAAATGTGCTCCAAAAAGAATGGACTATCTATCGTTAGATTTCCTACTAAGCCAAAACTATCAAATCCTGAGAATTGACTGTCTGTTCCTTCATGAAAGTCAATCCATTTCCACAAACTATAGTCAAAATAATTGCCATGCTGGCTATGATAATGAACGATAACTGTATTTTTCATAGGGTCGCCCTCAATTTCTATTCTTCTGAATTGAGCTCATCAACTTCCTGTGTGAATTTTTGGGCAATAGCTTCCAAATCTAAATCTTCTTGATTCCAAACGAGCGCATCATCTGAAATTTCATCTGTATTAGCAAAAAATGTGATGTGATTTTTGAGATTACGGAGCTTAATTGGTGCGTCACCACCGTACTCACCGTCCAAATTAATCATCATCTTCTTATCAGATAACGGTTCGATTTCTAAGAAATCAGTCTTGATATACTCGATACGTTTATCACCAATATGTTTTCCACCGTCTAATACCAAACGAATCAAACGTAAAATTTCAATCAAGTTAGCTGTCTTAACCAAAATCAAGGTGAATTTTCCGTCGTCTAGCTTAGCATCTGGCGCAATTTGTTCAAAACCACCGACTGAATTGGTAATGGCAGCGAAAATCATTGAAACGTCGCCTTCAAAAGAGCCTTTTTCGTGTTTAATACGAACAGGAACCGTACGAATTCCTGGTAGCAATTCAACACCTTTTGCCAAATAAGCCAAATACCCAAACATTGTCTTTAATTGGCTTGGCACACTATATGTTAATTCTGTGAATGAGCCTGCGGCAGCAATATTGATGAAATACGTATCTTCACGCGCTTGTCCAATATCCATTTGAATGGTTTGATTTTTACCAATAATCTTAGCAGCTTCAACTGGATTACCACGTGGAATCTTCAGAGCGCGCGCGAAATCATTGGTCGTTCCTGTCGGAATAATAGCCATTTGAGGTCGATTAGAAAGCGGAGCAATCCCGTTGACGACTTCGTGGATTGTACCGTCACCGCCAGCAGCAATCACCAAATCAAATCCAGCTTCTGCGGCACGTTTAGCCTCATCACGAGCAGAATTTGGCTCTGGTTTTGTCTGAAAAGCTGATGTTTCATAACCAAAACCTTCTAAAACATCTAGCACATCTGCCACGTTTTTCTTCATGATTTCCTGACCTGAAGTCGGATTGTAGATTAAACGTGCACGTTTTTGTTTCTTAGTCATAAAAATACCTCAACTTGTTTATAAACTTTCTAGCCAAGCTTCATCGCGAACATCAATTCCTAAAGCTTGGGCCTTGGTCAATTTTGAACCTGCATCTGTACCTGCGACAACAATGTCCGTCTTTTTGGACACGCTGTTGGTCACCTTTGCTCCTAAATTTTGCAATTTTTCTTTTGCTTCGTTTCGCGTTAAACGTTCCAATTTTCCAGTCAAAACAACTGTTAAACCTGCTAATTGAGCATCTTTTGAAACTTTTTTACCTAGGTAAGTAAAGTTGACACCTGCATTTTTCAATTCATGCAAGAGCTCTGTCGCTTCTTTTTTGGCAAAATAGCTGCGCAATGAGTTAGCAATAACTGTTCCCAAACCGTCAATGCTAGCAATGCTGTCAGCATCCGCAGCAACCAACTGATCAATTGTTTCAAAGACTTCCAACAATTGACGACTAGCCTTGGCACCGACATGACGAATTCCCAGTCCAAAAAGCAATTTATCAGCTGAATTTTCCTTAGAAAGCTGAATGGCATTGTAAAGTTTTTCAGCAGATTTTTCCTTAAAGCCATCCAAGCTTAGCAAATCTTCCACCGTTAATTGGTAAATGTCTGCGACATCATGAACCAATTCTGCTTTGAAAAGTTTCTTAACAATAGAAGGTCCTAAACCTGTGATATTCATGGCATCGCGGCTAGCAAAATGCGTTAAACGCTCTTGAATTTGACTTGGACAAAGCGGATTAATACAACGTAAAGCCACCTCATCTTCATAATGAATCAGTTCACTGCCACAAGACGGACAGCTTTCAGGAATCGGCATTGGTACTTGCTTATCACGTTTGCTATCAACAACATTCAGCACCGCTGGAATAATATCTCCCGCCTTATAGACGATAACCGTATCGCCAATGCGAATATCTTTTTCAGCAATGTAATCCACATTATGCAAAGTCGCACGGCTAACCGTTGTTCCTGCTAACTGAACAGGGCTAAGATTAGCGGTTGGTGTCACCACCCCAGTACGTCCAACAGTCCAATCAACCGAAAGAATTTCTGCTTCTTTTTCCTCAGCCGGGAATTTATAAGCAATTGCCCAACGAGGCGCCTTGACCGTAAAGCCAAGTTCTTCTTGCATAGCAAGACTATTGACCTTAATAACAATACCGTCAATATCGTATGGTAAACTATCACGCTCAGCGGCTACTTCTTGAATAAATTTCCAGATGTCTGCCATCGAAGATGTCGTGATACGTCGCGGATTAACCGAAAAACCGTAGCGAGACAATTCCTCCAAAACATCATTTTGCGTTGTCATGCTAGTTGATGCCACTTCTTGATAAAGAAATGTTGCCAAATTTCGCTTAGCAACAACTACTGTATTTAACTGACGTAATGTCCCTGCAGCCGCATTTCTCGGATTCGCAAATTCTGTCTGACCACTATCACGACGTTCCTCATTGATTTTATCAAATGACGCCTTTGGCAAATAAGCTTCACCACGAACTGTAATGTTAAGTGGCTGTGCCAATTTATGAGGAATGTCCTTGATACGTTTGACATTTTCAGTGATATTTTCACCAACTAAGCCGTCACCACGAGTGGCACCGACTTGCAACACACCATCAACATAAACTAGTGAAATTGACAAACCATCAATTTTCAGCTCTGCTATATAAGAGGCATTGGGAAATTCAGCTTTCACACGACGGTCAAAATCCTCTAATTCCTCACGTGAAAAAGCATCTTGCAGGCTATAAAGCGGTGTTTCATGCTGATATTTTTCAAAACCATCTAAAACAAGTCCACCCACTTCTTGCGTTGGACTATTTGGCAAAATCAACTCTGGATGAGCTTTTTCAAGCTCGACTAACTCGCGATAAAGCTTGTCATATTCGCTATCTGAGACCGTTGGTTGGTCCTCTGTGTAATACTCTTTTCGGTACTGGTTGAGCTCATCAACCAATTCTTGAATACGTTTTTTCATATTACTATTTTAACATATCTGGTAAAAAATGCTCTCTAAAAAAGCTAACTATTTTTTAAGAATTTCACTAAATAAAAAACTCCCTAAAAAGGAAGTTTTTAATCTATCATACAGTTAAATCAATACGTTTTCCAAGTTTGTCCATGATAATAGCACCAATCAATAGCGAAGCAAGTTCGCCTACTGCTGATGTAAACCAAGTCATCAAAAATGGTGAGCCACCAACATAATATAATTCTAGCGCAATAGTAAACATTGAAGCGGAAAACAATAATGAAAAGTAAAAGAATGCTTTGTTAAATAAGCCGTTAAATAAATATTGCTCCTTATAACGGTCAAATAAAATAACACCTAATGTTAGAAAAACAAACGTTTGGCTACCACCAACAAAGACATCAATCAAACCAAAGCTGTACAAATTGGCAATCATACAACCAAGCGTCAGCCCAACAATATACTTACGATTGTAAAATGCCATAAATACTAACATTTCCGAAATACGGAACTGATAAGCACCATACGAAATGGCGTTTAAAGGCGGTGTGACTGTCAACACAATATAAAGTGCAGCAACAAGCGCTACTTGCGCAAAATCACGAATAGTAAAATGTTTCATAAAAAATTTTTCTCCTTTAACGTTAAAGAGCGACAACTCTTCACGTCTCTAATATGCTTGACGAAAGGGAACTAAGCGTCAAGGGTTGTTTGCACAACGCTTAAAAGTATAGCACAAATTGTTAAAATTTGGTATAGTAGTTCTATGAAAAAGTTATTATCTAGTGAAGTTTTTAAATACTTATTTTTCGGTGTCCTTGCCACACTCGTTTACACGGGAACACGCTTAGTCATCTTTCCCCTAACGCAATCGGCAACGACTTCCGCAGTTATCGCTAACGTCATTGCTATCGTGTTTGCCTTCTTTACAAACGACTACTTCGTCTTTAATCAAGTTCGAACAGACTGGTTTAACCGTTTTGTTAAATTTTTTGTCGCGCGTCTATCAACACTTGCCCTAGACTTGATTTTAGCTTATCTTTTAGTCACAAAATTCCCTCACATTATCGGACAATTTGTCAATGATAATATTTCATTAGTCAACATGATTGAGACTGTTTTCTCACAAGTCCTTATCATTGTTTTAAACTATGTGCTTAGTAAATTATTAATTTTTAAAGATAAAAAATAACACCCCACAGGTGTTATTTTTTATCTTTATCTTGTTTGCGGTGTGTTAGAATGGAAAGAATGTCACCACGTCTGCTTTCCATTTTTCCTTGACGTAATTCTTGATAAGTTGCATTAAAGATAGCCCCTAAAATCAAAATGTGTGCTAGGAAAATAAACCATAACATTAAAACAAAAATCACAACCGAACCAAATGTTTTAATGTCAACCATGCGTTCAAAGGTTCTCAAAATATAATTGCTAAACAAATTATTCAAGAACACAATGACGAAAGAGGTGAAAATTGTTCCTGGTAAAATATAACGAAAACGTCTGATTTTGACATTTGGTAGAATAAAATACAATAACATCAACCCAAATACAATCGTCAAAACAGTCACCGGTTGAGACAAATTCAAGACAACCGTTGCAACCGTATCACTCAAATCATAGTGAGCACTAATAATTTGCAAAACAACCTTTGAAAAAGTAGAGAGGATTAACACGAACGTCAATAAGAAAAGAATGAGTAAGCTTGCCAAAACTCCAATCAAACGTCCAATCACAAAATCTCTGTGTTGTGAAACACCGTAAGCTTTATCAATGGCTTTTTGTAGAGAGGTCAGCGATTTAGACATTGTCCAGAAAGCCGTTAAAGTCGCAACTCCCAAAATACTACCAGAAGGTTTTAAAAAAATATCTGTCGTAATTGCCGAAACAGACGGGTAAAGATTGGTTGGTAAATTTTTTTCCATGAAAGACAATAACACTGAAATATCAATGTTAAGATAAGGAAAGATATTTGCCGCAATCACAATCAATGGGAATGCTGTCAGCAATAAATAATAAGCGACAGCAATCGCTGATAGATCAATCTCTGCACTTCGGTAATGTTTTAAATAAACCTGTAGCGGTTGCCACTCTAATCTAGACACTAATTTGTCTATAAGCTGCTTACGATTCATCCTAGTAAGTTCTTTCTTCTCCTTGACTTGTTAAAATAACAGGTCCGTCTTTGGTGATAACAAATTGATGCTCGTATTGGCATGACAAACTGCCGTCAAGTGTCTTATGAGCCCACCCAGTTTTCATGTCTGTATCGATTTCCCAAGTTCCTGTATTAATCATCGGCTCGATAGTCAACACCATACCTTCACGCAAACGGAGACCACGACCTGCTTTACCATAGTGTGGTACCATTGGTTCTTCGTGCATTGTTGGACCAACACCGTGTCCTACTAAATCACGAACAACACTATATCCACGGCTTTCAGCGTATTCTTGAATAGCTGCGCCGATATCACCGATACGGTTACCAACAACAGCTTTTTCAATTCCGATATAAAGGCATTCTTTGGTAACATCCATCAGATTTTTGACTTCGTCAGACACCTCACCAACAGCATATGCCCAACATGAGTCTGCCAATCCACCAGAGTATGATTCAGTGTATTTTTTAACTTGTGCGACATTGTCAAAGTTTAATTTTGAAACGTCAACAACTGATTTATCAAGTGGTTCGCTCAAAACCATATCAACTTTAAGCAAATCCCCTTCTTTTAAAATGTAATGGCGAGGAAAAGCGTGTGCCACTTCGTCATTAAGTCCGCAACATGTGGCATAAGGATAGTCCATGATAGAACCATCAACCCCGATTTGGAGCGGAAGAACGTTTGCTTCTTTACAGCGACGACGAACGTATTCTTCGACTTCCCACATATCAAGACCTGGTTTAATCAATTCACGTAAACCAATGTGAACTGAAGCTAGAAAATCTCCAGCGCGGTCCATTGCTTCAATTTCACGAGCTGATTTTAATGTAATCATATCAATAATATACTCCTATTAGTAATCTCTAAAAATGCATCAATAACACTAATTATACACTTATAGTCACCAAACTGTCAAAAATGGAATGATTTTGTCATTTAAATTAACCATTCTTTAATTAATTTTCGTTGTTACCAAGGCTTTAGCAACAATTTGATCTTCTAAAAGAATTTCAAAGTCAATCACCGAACTACGACGTTTTTCAGTAATGACACGTGGGCAAATCAGCAAACAATCATCAATCTGAACTGCTTGTACAAAATAAAGCATCAGTTGTTCAATGATGATATTTTTTTGATGTTTTTTGGTCAAAACACGAACACTGATATCTTTGATAAATTCTGTTAAGACACCTTGGGCAAAATTTCCAGTATTGTCAATCATCACAGGTTCAACCACAAATTTGTAAACACCATCTTCGTATTGCAAATTTGATAAAATCTGATCACTGTATGTATAAAGGTTAGAATGTTGTAGATTTGGCAGATTTTTAACCGCCTGACGGCGTGTAATAACCCCTAGCAAGGTCAAATCCTCTGCTACAACAGGAAGCATATCCAAATCTTCAAAAATCATTTTCTGGCTGATGTTAGCAAGACTGGCTTGCGGTTTTGCTACAATCAGATTACGCGACATGATACTCTTGATATCAATGTGATTTTCCTTGCCAACAATGTCTAACATACTAACAACGCCGATAACCATATTTTTACTATTTACAACAGGAAAACGCACATTTGCCGTTTGTTTAATCATCGCATTAAATTCACGAATCGTATCGCCTTCCTTCAAAAAGCCATAGTCTTCCTTAGTCTGACAGACTTGCTCAACAGTCGTCAAGTCCGTTTTAATCCGAATATTTGAAAGGGCATGGTTAATCATCGTCGCCACGGTAAAAGTGTCATAGTGCGTGACCATGACAGGGATTCCGAGCTCGTCAGCGATACGAATCACCTCATCAGAAACAGACAATCCCCCCGTTACTAGAATGGCATTGTGTTTTTCAAGCGCCAACAGTTGAATATTTTCACGGTCGCCGACAATCAAAAGTCCACCTTTGACAAGGTAACGTAAAATATTTTCTTGAGTCATCGCACCAATTGAAAACTTGCTAAATTCACGACTAAGCCCAGCCTTACCTGCCAGAACCTCAGAGTCACTAATGCGAGCAATTTCTGAATAGGTAAAACGCTCAATGCGAACAGCTGGCTTTTTTTCGATACGAACCGTACCACTACGCGGTCTTGTTTCAACAATGCCACGGTTTTCGGCTTCCTTAATCGCACGATAAGCCGTACCATCACTCACTTTTAAGTGATTTGAAATGCTTCGCACACTCACGCGCTTTCCAACTGGAAGATTCTCCAAATACTCTAAAATTTTCTGATGTTTACTCATAACGATAATCACCTTTACTGATTTGATGATCAACGTAATCTCGCATTTTGCGTGTATAACGGTCACTTCCTTTGAAGCGTTGTTTCAATTTGAAACCTGATTTTTGCGCAACACGTTGACTAGCCAAATTTTCTTCATGGACAATAACATGTAATTCTTTAAAGCCAAATTCCTGAAAGCTTAAAAAACATAAGGTTTTCAAGCATTCTGTCATCAAGCCTTGTCCCCAAAACTGTTGATTTAAAAAATAACCAATTTCTGCAGATAAACGATTCAAATCTATCTTCTCAAATCGAATACAGCCAATCATTTTATGAGATTTTTTATCTTCAATTGCCCAAACCCCAAGTGGCTCTTTCATGAAATAATGAACCATTAGATAATCACTTTCATGGTGACTAGCTCGACTTGGAAAAATAAACCGAAGATTATCAGGATTGCTACAAATCTCAAAAAAGTCCTGACTATCCTTATAAGCAAAAGGGCGTAAATACATGCGCTCTGTCTCAAAAAACGCATAACGTCCCAAACGTGTCCAAATATCCATAGTTCTATTATATCACAAGAGGTTCTAATTTTGTCTCTTGCTATCTGACCACGCGCGACAAAGAAAGAAGCCCTTAGGCTTCCTCTTAATCTTCAATTAATTTAATATCAGCACCTAGGTCTGTTAATTTTTCAATGATATTTGAATAACCGCGCAAAATAAATTCAACGTTGGTAATTTCTGTTTGACCTTCTGCCATTAGACCTGCAATAACAAGCGCTGCACCTGCACGCAAATCAGACGCTTTAACAGGAGCTCCTGTTAATTTATTAGGTCCTTGGTAAGCAATACGACCACCAACAATAGAAATATCAGCACCCATTCGTACCAATTCAGCAACGTGATTAGTACGTTTTTCATAAATGATATCTAGGATAGTACCACGTCCTTCAGCTGTCAACAACAACGGTGTGATTGGTTGTTGCAAATCAGTCGCAAAACCTGGATATGGTGACGTTTTCACTGACACAGCTTTCAATACTGATTGTTTTTCAACAAAGATAGAATCCTCTTCAACCGTCATACGAACGCCCATTTCTTCGAGTTTTGCAATGTAACTCTCTAAGTGTTCATAAAGGACATTGGTAATACGAACCCCTTCACCCATTGCTGCTGCCATGGCAATATAAGTACCAGCTTCAATACGGTCAGGAATGATTTGGTGACGTGTGCCATGAAGGTAATCAACACCTTCAATTGTAATCACATCTGTACCAGCACCACGAATGTGAGCTCCCATATTGTTTAACAAAGTAGCTACGTCAATGATTTCTGGCTCACGCGCAGCATTCTCAATAATCGTACGACCATTTGCCTTAGTTGCTGCAAGCATCGTATTAATCGTCGCGCCAACACTGACCGTATCCATATAGATATGTGCACCATGAATAGATTCACCGTTTGTCGCCAAGCGCATTGCTTCATCTTCATACGAAATCGTAGCCCCCATAGCTTCAAAAGCTTTAAGGTGTAAATCAATAGGACGAGGGCCAAGGTCACAACCACCTGGTAGACCTACTGTAGCCTCACCAAAACGACTTAATAAACTACCATAGAAGTAATATGATGCACGTAAACTATTAATCTTACCATAAGGCATTGGCTGATTTTTTATGCCACGTGGATCAATTTCAAGAGTATCCTCTTTTCTTTTTACTTTAGCGCCCATGATTTCCATGATTTCAATTAAACTATCAACATCGGAAATAGCAGGAACACCATCTAATATAACAATATCCTCTGCAAGAATAGTCGCAGGAATCAAAGCCACTACACTATTCTTTGCACCTGAAATAGCAACCTCTCCCTTTAAAGGTTTGCCACCATTAATCACAATTTTACGCATACATCCAAAACTTTCTGCTAGAATTCAACCTTTTTATTCTAACACATATTATTCAAATTGACAAATCAGTTCTTAAGTAATATTTTTACGATTTGTAAAGTTTTATGATATTCTTATTGTTTCAACACTACAGAAGTCATGACATATTATTTGTATTTGTCAAATTTTCTAATTTATCAAAACATCATGTATAGTTAAGTTAATCCCAAAAGTTAATAAAATTAAAAATCGCCGCACCAAAGGTACAACGATTTATATTTTTTATTTTACTGCTTTTTTCAAAGCGTCTACTTTATCAAGTTTTTCCCATGGGAGGTCAATATCTGTACGTCCCATATGTCCATATGCAGCCGTTTGACGGTAAATTGGACGTTTCAAATCAAGCATTTGAATAATTCCTGCCGAGCGAAGGTCAAAAACTTCACGAACAGCAGCTTCCAATTTGCTTTCAGCAACGGTATTAGTACCAAATGTATCCACACGAACCGAGACAGGTTGCGCTACACCAATAGCATACGCCAATTGCACTTCTGCTTTAGTGGCAAAACCAGCAGCAACAATATTTTTAGCAATATAACGCGCAGCATATGAGGCTGAACGGTCCACTTTTGTCGCATCTTTACCAGAGAAAGCACCGCCACCATGACGCGCATAGCCACCATAAGTATCAACAATAATCTTACGACCAGTCAAACCAGAGTCACCTTGAGGACCACCGATTACGAAACGACCAGTTGGGTTGATGAAGAATTTTGTCTTATCATCAAGATATTTTTCTGGAATAACCGCTTTGATAACTTTTTCAATTACATCTTGACGAATTTGGTCATTTGTCGCTTCTGGGTCATGCTGTGTAGAGACAACAACAGTGTCCACACGAACTGGCTTGTCATTTTCATCATATTCAACAGTTACTTGTGATTTAGCATCTGGACGAAGATAGGAAATCTCACCAGATTTACGCAAATCAGCCAATTTCTTCACCAATTTATGTGAAAGTGAAATTGGTAATGGCATTAATTCAGGTGTTTCATCAATGGCAAAACCAAACATTAGCCCTTGGTCACCTGCACCAATCAAATCAAGCGGGTCTTGGTCTGCATTTCCACGAACCTCAAGCGCTTCGTTAACCCCTTGTGCAATATCAGGTGATTGTTCAACCAATGACGGGTGAACCCCAACCGATTCAGCAGCGAAGCCATATTCAGCATTAGTATAACCAATTTCGGCGATGGTATCGCGAACAATACGATTAATATCAACATAAGCTGTCGTTGAAATTTCACCAAAAATATGAACTGATCCAGTGTATACGGCTGTTTCTGCCGCAACGTGCGCATCAGGATCTTGTTCCAACACAGCATCTAAAATAGCATCTGAAATTTGGTCTGCAATCTTATCTGGATGCCCCTCAGAAACTGATTCAGACGTGAAAAGTTTACGTTCTGACATAAAAATGTCCCCCCTTAAAAATTTCAAAAATTGCTTAATACGTTACCATAAAAAGCACTTGTTAAAAATTCCATGGTTTTCTTCCAGAATCAACTTACCGTTCGAGTTATGACGGTAAAAAGCAGCATTCGATAATAATGATGCTTTTTGCCTAGTAAGTCTCTTAGGAAAAATTCCATAGGATTTTCCGTTGTTTTATGAGTGAGTTCACTCACCATAAAACAAAGAGAGTTACAAAGTACCAACCTACATCTTCTAAAAAAGATGGCGCGGTTAATGGCGGGTTAATCAAGGTAGCGAAATCGCAGATAATACCGAAGTATATCAAGATGAGCTAACGAAGATTAACACGTTATTAGACCACCAGATTGTCTTATCGGGACTCATTAACTTACTTATTGTACCATGTTTTACCGTAAATGCCTATAACAAATTTATTATCAAGTTATAACTTTTACCTATCTTTATAAAGGTGATATTAGTTTCATCTTGATGACATCTTTGTCACTTCATGTACAATACCTTTATAAATTTAACAATATTGAAGCTTTGTTAAGAATATTTGCCAAAAATATATTATACTAAAGATATGAAAACCTACGAAAAACTTTATGATTATCTCAAGACACAAGACGATTATGTTAGCGGGGAAAAATTGGCGCAAGAATTTGAGCTATCTCGCACAGCTATTTGGAAAGCGATTAAAACCTTGGAAGACAAGAGTGTTCAAATTCATTCGGTTAAAAAACGGGGTTATAAAATTATCTCAGGTGACCTACTACTCCCTGAACAAATTGCAACCAATCTTAATATCGCGGTCACTTTGAATGAAAAAAGTGAATCAACTCAGTTAGATGCTAAAAATAATATCGATACTGACAAGCAGCCGCACCTTTACCTAGCTCCAAGTCAAGAAATGGCTAAGGGACGCTTTGGCAGACGTTTTTTCGCCTCAAAACAAGGCGGAATCTATATGTCTCTTCACCTAAAACCAAACGTTCCTTTCGAACAAGTTAAACCCTATACACTCATGGTTGCATCTAGCATTGTCAAGGCTATTTCTCGTTTGACAGGTATTGAAGCCGAAATAAAATGGGTCAACGATATCTACCTAAAGGGTAAAAAAATCGCAGGTATTTTAACCGAAGCGATTTCATCTGTTGAAACTGGCTTAATTACTGATGTGATTATTGGTGTCGGACTTAATTTTCATATCACAGATTTTCCAGACGATATTGCACAAAAAGCTGGAACCCTTTTTAGCGAACAGCCAACTATCACACGTAATCAATTAATTACTGAAATTTGGAATCTTTTCTTCACAATTCCTCAAAAAGATTTGGTAAAAGTTTATAAAGAAAAATCACTTGTTTTAAACAAACAAGTGACCTTTATCGAAAATGATATTCTCTTTTCAGGTGTAGCTGAAGAAATTACAGACCATGGACATCTTCTTGTTAAACTTGACAATGGTCAAGAAAAATTATTACGTAGTGGTGAAATCAGTCTTTCTTCTTGGTAGTTGATGTCAACGTGTGAATGAATTTGTCGACCTTATAGGTACGCTTGAGGTCGCGAAAAAGCAATATTCCCCAAAAGAAAGCAAATAAATAATCACCTTCAAATAAACATTCATTAAAAAAGTATGTTTCAAAAGCGCACATCAGCGCCACAAATATAAAACGGCTTTTAGTCATGTTTCTATTATAACATACCTTCATTATTTTGACAGATTCCACAGAATCTGTTGTTTAGAAAAAGTTTTTTTGATACTTCCCTTAGGTTCCTCGCTTTTTTATTTCTAGGCTCAGACCTCAAACCATCCAAGGAAGTCTCAAAACTTTCGTGTGGCTGATTTTATCAATACCTTAGCCACTTTCATCACAGTGGTAAGTATTATTTGTTGCTCACTTCGTTCGCAAATAATCCTAAAATCGAACAGAGAAACAACAATTGTTTGCAACTTAGTTTAAGTAAAAAGTAAGTTTATCTACATTAAAAAAGAACTTCGTTTTGAAGTGACCCCCAAATGTTAGACTAAATATTTAAGTTAAGGATTGAGTTCTGTATTGCACAGGACTTAGTCCTTTTAATGTAAGTTTGATTCGTTTAGTGTTGTAGTAGTTGATATATTCTGAAATAGCTGTTTTCAATGTTTCGAGAGAAGTAAATTCCTTCTCAAACCCATAAAACATTTCTGTCTTCAATGTTCCAAAGAAAGATTCCATCATGCCGTTGTCTAAGCTATTTCCTTTACGCGACATGGACGGTCTCATTCCATGCTCCTCAAGAAAATGATGGTAGTAAGTGTGTTGATATTGCCATCCTTGGTCACTATGTAAAATAGTGTCCTGATAAGTTTGTTCAGGAAAAGCCTCGGAAAGCATTGTTTTAAGTTGTTGTAAGTTTGGCGAGGTAGATAAATTGTATGCAATAATCTCACTGTTAAAGCCATCAAGAACTGGTGATAGATACAATTTTTGATCACTAGCAGGAATTGAAAACTCTGTTACATCGGTATAACACTTCTTAAGTGGTTGGGCAGCTTTAAATTGACGCTTAATGAGATTATCAGCTTTCTTGCCGACCTCACCTTTATAAGAGTTATAGCGACGTTTCGCACGGATTCTAGCTTTCAAACCAAGTTCTGTCATCAGACGTTGAACTTTCTTATGGTTAACTTTATAGCCTCGATTTTTAAGTTCGAGGTGAATTCTACGGTAACCATATCTCCCTTTGTTCTCAGAATAAATATTTTGAATAGCTTCTTTTAATTCTTTGTTTTTATCTACCTGGGTTAGACGTTTAACCTGATAATAGTAGGTTGATCGAGACAACTTCAAAATATTAAGTAGGATTCTTAAATCAAATACATTGATTAGTCCTTGAATGATTTCTGTTGCTCTTTGAGCCTTGCTTCGTCCCTCAATCGGAGTTCTCTCAACTTTTTTAGTACGGCATTCTCCGCTCTAAGGTACTCATTTTCATATTGAAGACGCTCTAATTCAGTCATTTCTTCAAGTTTTTTCTTTGGTTTGCGTCCCATTTTTACAGGTCTCCCTCTTGATTTCTCAAGAATAGTATACCCGTTTTTCTTGTATTGCGCTATCCAATTAGGAAGCATTCCCTTATTTGGTAATCCATAATCTAGAGAAACCTCTAGCTGAGACCTACCTTTCATCAGAACTTCTTTTATGATTTCTTGCTTTAGTTCAGGAGAATAATACCTATTTTTCCTTTTACAAACGCTTTCCAATCCGTGTATATCAATAAGACGGACCATGTATTGAAGGTTATACTTACTAATATTAAATGTTTGACTGATTTTAGACCATGTCCAACCAGATTGTCGTAAGCGATAGATTTCAATTTTATCTTCATAACTTAATTTCATAGAAAAACACCCCAAAAGTTAGATTTGTTGTCTAACTTTTGGGGTGCAGTTCATTTGAAGTTCTTTTTTAATCCTCAATCTTATTAATTTTATCTGCTAGGAAATCAAAGCCTTCTGGAATAAAATTTTCTTCTTGCACTTCTTCCTGTGCTGGCTCTTTGCGTTGTTTTTTCAAATTTTTAGCAAATTCTGTTCGGATACTGTTGAAGTCTTTACGTGGAACAGCCAAAATATTTGGTGAAAAACCTGCTGCCTTACTCATGATGTTGCCAAACATATCGTTAAGGTCAGTTCGTTTCATGGCTTGTTCCGCATTAAAAGCTGCATCAAAAGCTAAAATAGCATTTTCACTATTGGCAAGAACCGGCTCCGAACCTAGCAAAAGCGCGCGGTCTTGAGCAGAAATACTATCCAAAATCTCATTCCACGCTCCTTTAAGAGCTTCTAGATATTCCCTTGATTTCTGACTATCAACAATCGTTTCTTCCATGATGGTCAAAATCTTCACGCGGTCCACTTTAAACTTAAAGCCAGTAACTGATTTTTTGCGACTTACCGTTTTTTGAGAAAGAGCTGAGCTATCAATCTTAGAAAGTTCTTCTTTCAAGTCTTTGATTTCACTCTTGAGCTTTGCTAATTCATCTGACAATCCGTCTGGAACTTGTGCTGTTGAAATTTCTTTTCCTGCTTCTGATAATTGAATTGTTAACATTTCAGCATAGATTTTAGGTTGAACACCATTTTTGATCTCAGGCAAAGCTTTCGTCACCAAATCAATCATTGTAAAAATACGATTTTGTTCAATAGTCGCTAAATTCTCTTGGAATGTTTGGCTCGTATGTGTATTTTCACCACCAGTTTGAACGACCAATAAATCACGTAAGTAATTTAACAAATCCGTCGCAAAGCGACTCATGCTCTTTCCGCTATCAAAAATAGTTTCCAAATTTGCCAAAGCTTGACTGGTTTGATTTGCCAAAACATTTGCCACAAAATCATCTAAGGCTGTCATTGAAATGCTACCTGTGATTTCTTCTGCGATAGCAAGCGACACATGATTATCGGGTGTTAAACTAAGCGCTTGGTCAAGAATCGAAAGCGCATCACGCATTCCACCCTCAGCACAACGCGCAATCAAGGTCAAGGCATCTTCTTCATAGCTAATTTCTTCTTTGTCAAGAATATTAGCTAAATGTTCACGAATAGCCACTAATTTAATCGCTTTAAATTCAAATCGTTGCACACGTGATAAAATCGTTGCTGGAATTTTATGCAATTCTGTTGTTGCTAAAATAAAAACAACATTTTCTGTTGGTTCTTCCAACGTTTTCAAAAGCGCATTAAAAGCACCTGTCGATAACATATGCACTTCATCAATGATGTAAACTTTATAAGTTGCACGACTTGGTGCGTAGGTTGATTTATCACGAATTTCACGAATTTCATCAACACCATTATTTGATGCAGCGTCGATTTCAATGACATCTTCAAGGCTACCATTTGTAATATCACGACAAATATCGCAATGATTACATGGCTCGCCATTGACTTGATTAGGGCAGTTCATCGCCTTAGCAAAAATTTTAGCAGCACTTGTTTTCCCTGTTCCACGAGGACCAGAAAATAGATAAGCATGGCTAATTTTTCCTGAAGAAACTGCTTGTTTTAAAGTTGTTGAAATGACCGTTTGCCCAACCATTTCATCAAAAGTTTGGCTACGATATTTTCGATAAAGTGCTTGATACATTATTTTTCAACTCCAAACATATCCAAATTCCAATATGATTTTTCCAAAAGTACGGTAACAAATTTTTCAAGATACTCTTGGTCAATCGCATCATAATCATCTGTTAAACGTGAGTCCAAATCCAGAACACCCACCAATTGGTTATTTTTAACCATAGGAACAACGATTTCACTCATGGCTGCTGAATCACAAGAAATATAATTAGCATGTTTTGTCACATCTGCCACGATTATCGTTTCTTGACTAGCTGCTGCTTCACCACAAACACCTTTTCCAAGTGCAATGTGAACGCACGATACCCCGCCTTGAAAAGGACCCAAAAGCAATTCCTGACCATCAAATAAATAAAAACCTGTAAAAACAGAATTTGGCAAAGTCATCTTTAAGAGAGCGCTAGCATTTGAAAGATTTGATAGCAGATTTTTTTCGTTAGCAAATAGCGCTTTCGCCTGTGCTAACATGATTTGATAATTCTCTATTTTCTTTGTGTTTTCCATAAGGTTTATTATATCAAAAAATTAGCCTGCCGTCATATTTTGCTTAGAATAAACAAACACCACAAAAAGTCTGAAATAATCATATTTCAGACTTTTTCTATATTTTATTAAATGAACTACAACTGTTATTTTGCCTACTACTCTTTAAATTATTGCCAATAACTTGGACGATTTTTTTCGTAGGCTGCTATCAAATTTTCATATTGAAGCGTGATACCAATGTCATCAAGTCCAAGAACAAGTTTACGCTTCCACTCGCTATCAATCTCAAACGGAAATTCTCCCGCAGATGACTTGATGACTTGGTTTGGTAAATCAATCGTAATTTCTTCGCCAGCTGGTAGTGCAGCTAACTTCTGACGGACTTCCAAAGGTTGAACAATTGGAAGCATCCCATTTTTCAATTCATTATTGTAGTGAATATCAGAAAATGAGCCTGCAATCACACAACGAAAACCATAATCTTCCAAGGCCCAAGCAGCGTGTTCACGTGATGACCCTGAACCAAAGTTATCCCCTGAGATCAAAATCGTTGCATCACGATATTTAGGTTTGTTAAAGATAAAATCTGGATTTTCATCGTAATTATCATTGAGATAGCGCCACTCAAACAGCAAATTTTTACCAAAACCTTTTTTATCAACAGCCTTCAAGAACTGTTTTGGAATGAGCTGGTCAGTATCAATATTATCATTCATCAAAGGGACAGATTTCCCTGTGTAAACAGTAAATTTTTCCATTATCTCTCTCCTTTACTGAACTTCTGACAGTTGGCGAACATCGATGAATTTACCAGCAATTGCTGCCGCTGCCGCCATAGCTGGACTACAAAGGTGTGTACGTGCTCCAAAACCTTGGCGCCCTTCAAAGTTACGATTACTTGTTGAGGCACAATGAACGCCTTCTGGCACATGGTCTGGGTTCATTCCAAGACACATTGAACAACCAGGCTCACGCCATTCAAAACCAGCATCCGTGAAAATTTTATCAAGCCCTAGTCGCTCTGCTTCTTTCTTAACAGGACGAGAACCAGGAACAACAATAGCTGTCAGATTTGGTGAAATATGTTTGCCTTTAACAATCTTAGCTGCTAATTCAAGGTCTGATAAACGCGCATTGGTACAAGAACCAATGAAAACATAACCCAAATCAATATCTTCAGCTTTATCACCAGGCTTAATGTCCATATAATGATAAGCACGTTCATCATTCATGTCTTTGATTTCTGGGAATGGCTTGCCAAATTCAACACCCATTTCAGGGTTTGTTCCCCAAGTCACCATTGGTGCCAATTCTGAAACATCAATGGTAATAACTTTATCATATTCGGCATCAGGGTCAGAAACCAATGTTTTCCAATCTTCGACCGCTTGCTCGAATTTATCACCTTTAGGCGCCGCTTCACGACCTTTAACGTAATCAAAGGTCTTTTGGTCTGGATTCATCAAGCCCATTTTTGCTCCAAATTCAATCGACATGTTTGCAATGGTCATGCGTTCGTCCATTGAGAGAGCATCAATGGCTTCACCACAATACTCAACTGCATAGCCTACACCAGCATCAACACCATATTGAGCAATCAAAGTAAGGATAAAGTCTTTTGAATAAACACCTTTTTGTGGTTTACCGACAAATTCAACTTTCATTTTCTTCGGTTTTACTTGCCAAATGCACTGTGTTGCAAAAACGTGCTCCACTTCAGATGTTCCAATACCAAAGGCAATTGCCCCAAAAGCACCGTGAGTTGCCGTATGGCTGTCTCCGCAGACAACAAATTTACCAGGTTGACTACGTCCTGTTTCTGGACCTACCATATGAACAATCCCTTGGCGTTCTGTTCCATGTGTTGCCGCATCAATACCAAAGTCTTTAACATTTCGAGCAAGGGTATCAATTTGATTTTTTGACACCAAGTCGCGAATATTTAAAATATCTACCGTTGGAACATTGTGGTCAGTCGTTCCAAATGTTAAATCTGGGCGACGTACTTTACGACCTGCATCTCTAAGTCCTTGGAATGCCTGCGGACTTGTTACTTCATGAATATAATGCTGGTCAACATACATAAGCTGTGGTTTGCCTTCTTCACCAGTAATCACATGGCGTTCCCAAAGCTTATCAAAAATCGATTTTCCGCTCATTTCATCCTCCAAATTCTTCTCACTATTTCATTTTCTAGTTAGCTACTATTTCCAAATGACGATATACCAGTATAAAACTGCAATATCAATCACCATTCCCAAATACCAACAAGCTTTAAAGTACCATTTCAAAGTTTTATGATGAAAGATTTTTCCACCAAGAAAAGAACCGATTCCACCAAATAAGATACTTTCTAAAAGCAATGTTTTCTCTGGAATTCGCCAATGTCCATGCTCTGCTTTCTTTTTATCCATACCATAAGTCAGAAAGGTCAAAACATTCCACAAAACGAAAATGAGAAGTGCTAATTCTTTTAAAGTCATAGATTTGCAATAATAGCTGCGGTCATTTCAGCTGTTGAAGCTTTACCGCCTAAATCACGTGTTAAAATGCCTTGATTAAATGTCTTATCAACCGCATTTTCAATGAGGTCTGCGCCAGCTACTTCACCGAAACTTTCACGCAACATCATGGCAACAGATAAAATCATGCTGACAGGATTGGCAATGCCTTGTCCAGCAATATCTGGAGCTGAACCGTGAATCGGCTCATAAAGGCTTGGTCCATTTTCTGAATGGCTAGCTGATGGCATAACACCAAGTGTGCCTGGAAGCACGCTTGATTCATCAGACAAAATATCACCAAAAAGATTTTCCGTAACCACAACGTCAAAGCGTGATGGATTTGTAATCATAATCATGGCTGCGCTATCCACCAATTGATGTTCCAACGTGACATCTGGAAAATCTAAGGCTACTTCTTCAGCAACTTTACGCCATAATTTTGAAGTTGCCAAGACATTTTGTTTATCAATGCTTGTCACTTTTTTGCCGCGAAGTCGTGCCAATTCAAATGCCTTGCGAATAATACGGCGGATTTCCTGCGCTGAATAGTCATTGATATCACGTGCTGATTCATCTTGTAACTGATGTTCACCAAAATAGATACCTCCTGTTAACTCACGGACAACAACAAAGTCAACTCCTTCAATCCCTTCAGGTTTCAAAGGCGATAAGTGTTTCAAAGCATCAAAGATACGAACAGGTCTGATATTTGCGAACAAATTTAATTCCTTACGAATGGCAAGCAAGCCTTGTTCTGGACGAACAGTAGTGTTATCATACTTTGGACCACCAATGGCAGCTAATAAAATCGCATCGGCTGATTTTGCCGCATCCAAAGTTTCTTTTGGTAGTGGATGACCACTGGCATCAATTCCTGCGCCACCAAAAGGTTTTGCACCAATGTCATAATCAAAATTAATTTTTGAAGCCACAGCTTCAAGGACTTCTAAGCCCGCTGCCATAATTTCTGGACCAATACCATCACCAGCAAGTGTAACAATTTTTTTCGTCATAATGAGATACCGCAAGCAACATCGTCGCTTCTCTATAAATTCCTTTCTTGTTAATTAGTTGGCACATCACGGAATGAAACGGCTTTGCCAATTTCACCAGCATTTTCTTTTTGAACAAAAGCATTCGCATTGACATAAGCAATAGCACCTGCTTTAAGCACGTCAAAATCAATACCAGATGCGTTGAAAATTGTTCCTGTATCACCATTTTCAATTGAAACTGACACACGCGCTTGTGAATCAATACCGTCTGTTACAGCATCCATTGTGTAGCTGAGAAGGCGGACAGTTTGATTGAAAAATTTATCGACAGCGTTATAGATAGCTTCAACAGAACCTTTTCCATTTGCAATAACTTCAACTTCTTCACCGTCAGCGTTTACCATAAACACTTCAGCTGTCACCGTATCATCAGCATTTGATGTTAATTTCAAATCGCCAAAGTGGAAGCCTTCTGGATTTTCAATTTCTGTTCCAGCAACCAAAGCTCTGATATCAGCGTCTGTAATTTCATGTTTCTTATCAGCCAATTTTTTAAATTTACCAAATAGCGTTGCAATTTCTGATTCTTCGAAAGCAAGTTCGAGTTCTTTCAATTTTTCAATGAAAGCATGACGACCTGAAAGTTTACCAAGCGGAAGCGAGTTGTGTTTGACACCGACAAGCTCTGGCGTGATAATTTCATAAGTGAGTGGATTTTTAAGCACACCATCTTGGTGAATACCAGATTCGTGTGAGAAGGCATTTCCACCAACCACAGCTTTGTTCTTAGGAATTGAAATTCCTGAGAAGCGTGAAATCAATTCAGACGTATTGACCGTTTCGTTAAGGACAATATCAGATGTCGCTTGATAATAATCTTTACGGATATTAAGAGCTACTGCAATCTCTTCAAGTGCCACATTTCCAGCACGTTCACCAATACCATTGACTGTCCCTTCAACGCGTCCAGCACCATTTTTGATAGCTGCCAAAGTGTTGGCTGTCGCCATTCCAAGGTCATCATGACAATGTGGACTGAAGATAATCTCGCGGTCTGATTTTGTATTTTCAATCAAATATTTGAAGATGTTACCATATTCCTCTGGCGTTGTAAAACCAACCGTATCAGGAATATTGATGTAAGTTGCGCCAGCATCAACCGCTGTCTGAACAACTTGGAGAAGATAATCAAGTTCTGTACGGGTTGCATCTTCTGGAGAAAATTCGACCACATCAAATTTACTGCGTGCATAAGTCACATGTTCTTTGATAATATCAAGAATTTCTTCTTTTGTTTTTTTCAATTTATATTCACGATGAATAGGACTTGTTGCAATGAACACGTGACATTGTGGGTATTTAGCATCTTTCAATGCTTCATAACAAGCATCAATATCTGATTTCACAGAACGTGCTAAACCTGACACCGCAGTTGTTGTCATTACTGCTGAAATTTGACGAACCGCTTCAAATGAATCAGGACTAGCTGCTGGAAAACCAGCTTCAATTGAAGCAATACCCCATTTTTCAAGCTGTTTGGCAATTGCTACTTTTTCTTTGATTGAAAAATTAACGCCTGGCGTTTGTTCACCATCACGAAGAGTGGTATCAAGGAATCCAACTTTACGCATAGTAACCTCTTTCTAATATTAACAAAAGCATTAAGATAAAAATAAAAACATCTCACGGACAAGCGAGATGTTTTTATCCCGCTTGGTAAGCCAAACAGGACTAATGCTTTCATGCACTAGCCCTCATTACGCAATAGCAAGACTGTCATATTTGCGAATGTCATTGACTTAATTCCCTTCGATGTTTTTCGTTTTTTACATAATACTCTTTTCTAGAATAAAAGTCAACAGAATAATCAAAATAAAATAAATTTTCTGAATAATTTCTGAGATTTTTACAAAATAGTTGATAACTTAGCTGAAAAAGAGACTTTTTTCTGTTGATTTGTTAGAAAAAGACACCAAACTTAGCTCAGTGTCTTTTTCTATTCACTACAAATCATTCTAAAATAGTTGCGATTTTAGTGTTGATAAGATCGATAGCGACAACGTTTGATGATCCTTCTGGGATGATAATGTCTGCATAACGTTTTGTTGATTCGATGAATTGGTGGTACATTGGCTTAACAACTGATGTGTATTGGTCAATAACGCTGTCAAGGCTACGTCCACGTTCTTCCATATCACGTTTGATACGGCGAATAATACGGATATCGTCATCGGTATCAACAAATAATTTAATATCCATTAAATCACGGAGGCGCTTATCTTCAAGAACCAAGATTCCTTCGACAATAAAAACATCTTGTGGTTCTTGGCGATATGTTTTTTCGCTACGCGTATGTTGTGTGTAATCATAAATTGGAATGTCAACAGAACGCCCTGCAATGAGTTCATTGATGTGTTCAATCATCAAATCCGTATCAAAAGCAAGTGGGTGGTCATAATTTGTTGACACGCGTTCTTCAAACGTCAGATGACTTTGGTCTTTATAGTAAGAATCATGTTGAATCATCGCAATCTTTTGGTCTTTAAAATTCGCCAAAATAGCCTTTGAAACACTGGTTTTTCCACCACCAGAGCCACCAGTCACACCAATAATAATAGGTTTTTTACGCATTTATTACTCCAAATCAAAAATATTTCTTATCTATTCTACTACATTTTTACCATTTTTTAAATACTGAAAACTCTTACTTATTCACGAAATAAAAAAGATTCTCTTTCTATGTTATAATAGGTGAAGATTACAAACATAGAAAAGGAAAATTATGATTTCACAATTTCCACAAGTCTGGCAAGAGCAGTTAGCTAGTCTGAAATTTAGCGAGCTAACAGCTATTCAAAAACAAATTTTCGAGCCTATTTCACAAGGTGATAATGTCCTTGGTGTCAGCCCAACTGGTACAGGTAAGACACTAGCTTATCTTTTCTCAACACTTTTAAACGTGACACCAAAAAAATCACAACAATTATTGATTTTAGCACCAAATACCGAACTAGCAGGGCAAATTTTTGAGGTAACTAAAACATGGGCTGAGCCTCTAAATCTTACAGCACAGCTATTCATTTCTGGTTCTAGTCAAAAACGTCAAATCGAACGTTTGAAAAAAGGTCCAGAAATTCTTATCGGAACACCTGGGCGTGTTTTCGAGTTAGTCAAGCTCAAAAAAATCAAAATGATGAACGTTGACACAATCGTTTTGGATGAATTTGATGAATTGCTAGGTGACTCTCAATATCATTTTGTTGAAAATATCATCAACCGTGTTCCACGTGACCACCAAATGGTTTACATGAGTGCAACCAATAAAGTTGATGCTGACGCACTCGCTGAAAATACGTTGACGATTGATTTGTCTGACCAAAAGCTGGAACAAATCGCTCATTATTACATTACCGTCGATAAACGTGACCGCCTTGAATTACTCCGCAAATTTTCAAATATTCCAGAATTTCGTGGTTTGGTCTTTTTCAACAGTCTTTCAGATTTAGGAGCTGCTGAAGAACGTCTCCAATTTAATCGTGTTTCTGCTGTTTCTTTGGCGTCTGATATTAATGTCAAATTCCGTAAAGTCATTCTTGAAAAATTCAAAAATCATGACATTTCACTACTGTTGGCAACTGATTTAGTTGCCCGTGGGATTGATATTGAAAATCTCGAATACGTTATCAATTTTGACCTTGCTCGTGATAAAGAAGTCTATACTCATCGTACAGGAAGAACTGGACGTATGGGAAAAGCTGGCGTTGTTATTACTTTCATTACGCACAAAGAAGAATTGAAAAAACTAAAAAAATACGCTCAAGTCTCAGAAGTTTATCTTAAAAATCAAGAACTTCATTTGAAAAAATAAGCGTTCAATACACTCAAAAAGCACACCCGATTAAGAATTTTCTCTTTCAGATGTGCTTTTTGTTAGAGGAAGGGATGACTAAACTTAAATTTATTAGTCTTTAGGACTTTTCTTCGTTTCCAGATACCTGCTGTTAGTGTCACTAAAGCAAAGTCGAGAGCAAGAAGATAATTTTGTATAACGTTTGACGTTTGAGGGAGCTCGTCGGTCGCTTTTGAACTTGCCAAAGGTTTAGCAGGAGTTGAAGCTTTAACTTCTTTATGAACGGTTACGACCCCTAGGGCAGCTACCTCTCCTCCTTTCTCGTTTTCACTAACCTGCGGTCCCACTTTCGGTGGTGTTTCTGGTTTGATAATCTCTTCAGGAATGAGAGATTCTTCTTTTAGAACATCAGTGTCCTCGATAATTTCTTGACCGTCTAGAGCTTTTTCTGTCACTTCAGTAACCACTTCACTAGAAACACTTGCTGCAGATGTTTCAACATCTTGTGCTATTTCTTCAGCAACTTCACTCGAAACACCACTATTTTGCGCATTAGCCACATTACCAACAGCAGTCGCTTCTGATGTAGCAGCTGGGCTAGAAAGTTCTTCTGATACTGTCTTCTGCGTTTTAGAAGCTAATGCCACTTCATCTGCTGTTGCACTGTGCTTTCAACACTACTTGCTTCAGTCGTCGATTCTACTGATGCCGCTTGAGCAAAATCAGCTGTGCTTGAACTTTCTGTTGCCTGCACCACTTGCTCAATATTAGAAGCAGGGTCTGTTTGACTTACTCCCGCTGCTTTTGACAACTCATCAGCCGAAACACGACCTGTACCTACTGCAAAAAAGACAGCTCCTACGAGGACTGAAACCAGTCCGACCTTGTACTTCCTAAAAGAGAATCTCTTTTTCTTATTCATAATAAACCTCCCAAAATGGTTATTTTATATTGACGGCTCGTCAATATAAAAAACATTAAAACACAAGTTTTTTAAAGAACAATATTTTTTCTGAAAATTCTTTTATTCTTACCATGTTTTATAATTATAGGTATATATATAAAAAATATTTATAGTCAGATTTATTGACAAATAATGTTATAAATACTAGGGATTACCTTATTTATAATTATTAGTTAAAATTGTATTTTTATTAAAAAGGCATCAAAAAAAGTACCCGCTAGGAGTCTTTTTCACCGAATAAATAGTTTTGTAAGAATATGACCTTATTTTAGATTGTTAATCACTCGTTCCAAACGTGAGATAGCTTCAACAGACAGAGCTAGTTTAGGATTGTTTTGATTAAAGGTGGCAATGAATCGTCTTTCATAATCCAAAAAATAGCATTAATTGGCTCCTCGATATGGTCAACACGATTTGGCGTTGCAAAACGTGATTTTACGGTACGTCCGTTCCCATTACGAATATCCTCGGTCATCAATTTTTTACGACCATTATCATCTAACGTCACACCACAATTTTGAACAGTCACGAAAAAGTCTTGCTCTGGGTGTCCCGTTGGATAATCGTTGGTCTTATCAAAATAAGACGGTTCTAGCGCAATGGATGAGCCATCTTTTTCGGAAATAATAAAGGCATCGTCATGTAACACTTTGATATCGTATTTTCCATTATGCTTAACATGAATCAACGTTGATTTTCATGAACCAGACAAGCCAAAGAAAGAGGCAACATAATCATTTTTTCCTCTTTTCCTTGGTAAATTTTCAAACCACCGTGGCAAGAAACATAGCCATTGCGCGCAGCTGTTCCCCAAGCCAACATTAATGTCGCTTTTTTCAATTCTCCAAAATAATTCATACCTAAAATAGACACACAATTGTGATTCGTGTCAAAATAAGCTAAACCATCTGGATAATCTGGATGAGACCATTTAGGATCAAAAAAGACAAAAATATCATCTTCATCTTACCGTTTAGAAACTTTTAAACGATTTTTAAATTCTTCATCTAAAATCTGAAAATTAAGCAACCATGAATAGAGATTGTTGATTTCTTCCTCAGGCACCATCAAATGTGCACGCACCATAAACTCTTCATCCAAACCAACAATAGCATCTGCTTTATAGAATTTGCGACTATGGGCTTGATAAACCGCACTTCGCACAATGGATAACAAGCGCTCATCTTCATCTGAATCCAAGCCATAAATACGACGTGCCTTAGCTGTTCTACCAACCACAGCTCCCGAATTTGTCAATAAAACTCGAGCATAGGACGGCAAGCCAAGTTCCTTCGTATGAATGATAGGCATGTCCAAAATCACTGTACCAGCAGCATTCGATGCCAATTGATAAGCCTCTTCTAAAGTCTTAATTGAAAAGACCTGATTCTCATAAAATGCTGTTTCGACAATAGTTTTTAATGCAGAAAAATATGGACTTGCTTTACGCATTTCTAAAGTTGAAAATTGATTACGTGTTACCGTTTTCTACCTCCTATTGTATGGTTACCCTTATTTTATCGTAATTAAATACGCTTTTATAATCAAAAGTGTAAAACCATTGCAAAAAAGAAAAAATTTATAAAAATTTTCATGAAGAACACAATTTGTAACCATATTTTTAAACTAAAAAAAGGGCTCATTGTCAACTGTAGTGGGTGACTTATCACTAACATCTAGAGAGAATCAGATTGGTTCTCTCTATTTTGATGTTCAAAGCGATGAGAATTTTAGTTTTAAAGTTTTTGAAGTTTCGAAAGCCGAAAGCTTGACGCTTAATGTCCTTGATGAGTTTGTTAGTGGCTTCTAGCTTAGCGTTAGAATAAGGGAGCTCCAGGGCGTTTGCAATGTAGGATTTGTATTTCTTGAAGGTCTTAAAGACAGTGGTAAATACAGGATTGACAAAGGGAAGGTTGTCGTCAATCAGCGCCATAAAATGGTCGGTATTCTTCTCTTGAAAATGGAATAATAAGAGTTGATACAGCTCATAGTAATAACGGAATTCGTCCGATAAATCTAGAATTTTCTTAACAATTTCTTTTGGAGTCAAGGTTTGGCTAAAGGTTCGTAAATAAAAGCGTTTATCAGAAAGTTTGCGACTGTCTTTCTGGAGTATTTTCCAGTGATTTTTCATAGCTCGATAAGGGAGAGACTTTTTATCAAAGCTCTTCATGATGGTAATTCGAGTGCTCATCATAGCTCTGCCAAGGTGTTGGACAATATGGAAGCGGTCGAGCACGATTTTGGCTTTAGGAAATAGCTGTTTCAGGATTGGAATATAAGACCCAGACATGTCCACAGCAACGACTTTAACCGCCTCACGAACAGCTCTAGGATAGCGATAAAAGTAGTTTTTGATGGTGGTTTGTCGGTTGTTTTCAAGGAGAGTGACAATTTTTCTGGTTTCAAAATCTTGAGCAATGAAAGCTAGTTATCCCTTGTTTCGAGAAAATTCATCTACTGATAGAACCTCAGGAAGACGAGTAAAGTCTTCCTTGAAGGTGAAAGCTTCCAGCTGACGTTGGACAAGAGATACTGAAAGGTGGAGTCTCTTAGCGATGGCAGTATTAGTTAACTTTTCGGTATGGTATTGTGTGATTTTCTGGCGGACAGGCTTTGAGATTTGGCAATGTTTCTTGACTAAGCTAGTCTCAGAAACCGTCACACGACGACAGCCCTTACATTGAAAGCGTCGCTTCTTGAGTTTGAGAGCCGTTGGTATGCCTTGGACGTCAAGGATTGGGATGGTAGAGGCTCGTTGAAAGTCATACTTGCTCATCTGACTTTTGCAGTGAGGGCAGAGTGGAGGCTGATAGTCTAGGCTAGCCTCAATCGTGATGTGGGTATCAGCCTTAAAAACCGTCTTGATTTTAATATTTTTATCTTTTAATCCGATGAGTTCTGTGGTATTCTTAAGTTGTTCCATAAGGTGTTCCTAATGATGGTTTAGTCGCTTTTCATTATAAGTCTTATGGGGCTTTTTTGATACACTGAAAAAGCTCCATAATCTCTGTGGGGGATTTACCCACTACAGAAATTATAGAGCCAAAAAAAGTCAGAACAGGACCGTTCTAACCTTCATCAAGAATTATTTTGCAATATCAAATACTGTAGATTTAACAGTAGTCATTGCTTCAATAGAGTATTTCAAACCTTGTATTCCAGCACCAGATTTCTTAGCACCAAGGAATGGGAAGTTATCTGTACCACGTTGTGTTTTGTTGTTGATGTGAACAGTACCCACTTCAAGTTGTTCAGCAATCTTGAATGCTAATGGGAAGTTATTTGTAAATACTGCTGCTTGAAGACCGTATTCAGATTTATTTGAAATTTCGACAGCTTCTTCTACTGAATTAACACGGATAACTGGAAGGACTGGACCAAATGGTTCTTCCCAAGCCAAACGCATATCAGTTGTTACATTGTCAAACAATACTGGACTAATAAGGTTACCTTCACGTTTGAATGAAATAACTTCTTTAGCACCTTTGTCTTGAGCGTCTTTGATAAGACCTTCAACATAGTCAGCAGCTTTTGTATCGATAAGCGGAGTAATATCAGCATCATCTTCAGGCATACCAACAGTCAAATCTTTAACAAGTTCTGAAACTTTGGCAACCAATTTATCTGCAACGCTATCCATAACAAGGACACGTTTAACGGCTGTACAACGTTGACCTGAGTAACCGTAAGCACCAGCAACGATGTTTTTAGCAGCCAAGTCAAGGTCAGCATCTTCAAGAACGATAGCTGAGTCTTTACCACCAAGTTCAAGCATAATTGGACGCATACCAGCCAATTTACCGATGTGTTCACCTACTGGTGTAGAACCTGTGAAGTTGATGTAGTTAACAGCTTTGTGTTCAGCGATGTAGTCACCGATTACTGAACCACGTCCTGTAATTGTGTTGAATACACCAGCTGGAAGTCCAGCTTCAGCGAAAGCTTCAGCCAAAAGAAGACCTGAAATAGAACCTTGCGTAGGTGGTTTAAGGGCAACAACATTCCCTGAAATAAGGGCAGGAGCAATCTTAGAACCTGCAAGGTTAATTGGATAGTTAAATGGTGAGATAGCAAGTACCAATCCTACTGGTTCGCGACGAACAATAGCGATTTTCTTCTTGCTTGCTGCTTCAAAGCTTCCACCTTCAAGGACTTCACCTTCAAGACGGATACCTTCTTCAGCAGCATAATTAATGATTTCAGCTGTACGGATAACTTCACCTACTGCTGATTTGTAACCTTTAGCAATTTCTTTTGAAAGTACAGCACCGATTTTTTCAGCATCACGCACTAAAATATCCGCTGCTTTATGAAGGTAAGCTGCACGTTCTACGTATGAAAGCGCACGCCATTCTTTTTGAGCGGCTTTTGCAGAAGCATAAACGTAATCAACTTCTTCATGGCTCATTGCAGGTACAGAACCGAGTTCTTCACCTGTGGCAGGAGCATAAATTTTAATTTCTTCTTTAGAAAGTTTCCACTCTCCATTGACATAGTTTTTATATTGTTTAGTCAAGCTATATCTCCTTTTAAATGTATAATTCCATTTTATCACTTTTTCTACTTTTTTCAATATTTTAACACGAAAAAAATTCAGAAAATTAAGACAAAAACTTTGCAATATCAAATTTTCATATTAATAAATTTATTGAATAAAGTTTTTCGTGGTAAAATACGAATTTCATCTGTATTGTACAATTTAGAGTACACTCCAAGTCAAGGATTTTGTTTTAAACATAAATTCTCCAGTGAATATTCTATTCATAAGCCTTTAAAAATCAGTAGTCCCGACAAAAGCTGATTTTTCAGCTATTAGCTAAACTAAAGTGACAGGAAAACCACTACATATCTATCCGTAAAATTAAGAAAGAGTTCGGAGAAAATAGTCCAAACTCTTTCTGATAATATTAAACACAATTAATCGAAATCAACGTATTCTTTGCTAAGCTCAAGAACTTCTTCCATCGTTGAGCATTCTGTAAGAGCGCGATTTGCATATTCTTGCATTTTAGATGTATCAAGTTTCTTCATAAGGCTACGTGTACGAAGAATTGATGTAGCTGACATAGAGAACTCATCAAGTCCCATTCCTACAAGAAGCGGAACAGCTTTCTGGTCACCAGCCATTTCACCACACATACCAGCCCATTTACCTTCAGCGTGTGCTGCTTTGATAACATTATTAATCAAACGAAGGATAGATGGGTTATATGGTTGGTAAAGGTATGAAACTTGTTCGTTCATACGGTCAGCGGCCATAGTGTATTGAATAAGGTCGTTTGTACCAATTGAGAAGAAGTCAACTTCTTTTGCAAATTGGTCAGCAAGCATAGCTGCTGCTGGGATTTCAATCATGATACCTACTTGGATATCATCTGCCACTGCAACACCTTCAGCTTTAAGGTTAGCTTTTTCTTCATCAAAGATTGCTTTAGCAGCACGGAATTCTTTAAGAAGTGCAACCATTGGGAACATAATACGAAGTTGTCCGTGAACAGATGCACGAAGAAGTGCACGAATTTGTGTGCGGAACATTGCATTTCCTGTTTCTGAGATAGAAATACGAAGTGCACGGAATCCAAGGAATGGGTTCATTTCTTTTGGAAGGTCAAAGTATGGAAGGTCTTTATCCCCACCGATATCCATAGTACGAACCACAACTGGTTTACCACTCATGCCTTCAAGAACAGCCTTGTATGCTTCATATTGTTCATCTTCAGTTGGGAAATCTTGTGAATCCATATACAAGAATTCAGTACGATAAAGACCAACTGCTTCTGCACCATTAGCATTAACACCTTCAACGTCTTTAGGTGTTCCGATGTTAGCTGCCAATTCGAAGTGTTTACCATCAGCTGTTACTGTTTCAGCGTCTTTAAGAAGAGCCCATTCAGCTTTTTGTTTAGCGTATGCTTCACCAGCTGCTTTAAATTCAGCAATTTCTTCTTCTGTTGGGTTGATAATCACGTCACCTGTGATACCATTTACTGCTACGATGTCACCATCTTTAACACGACTTGTGATATTGTTTGTTCCAAGAACAGCCGGGATTTCAAGAGTACGTGCCATGATAGCTGAGTGACTTGTACGTCCACCAATGTCAGTAACAAAGGCTTTTACAAATTGTTTGTTTAATTGAGCAGTATCAGATGGTGTCAAGTCGTGTGCAATAACAATTGATTCTTCATCAATAGTTGCAGGATTTGGAAGTTTAACACCGATAAGGTGTGCCAATACACGTTTTGAAACGTCACGGATATCCGCTGCACGTTCTTGCATGTATGGGTTATCTTCCATTCCTTCAAAGATAGTGATAAACATATCAGTCACTTCTTTAAGACCTGCTTCTGCATTCGTTTGTTTTGCACGGATAGTTTCTTTGATTTGGCTGATCATTTCTGGGTCAGAAAGAACCATCAAGTGTGCATCAAACACGGCAGCTGCTTCTTCACCTAGTGTTTCTACTGCTTTCTCACGAATAACAGAAAGCTCGTCTTGTGATGCTTTTAATGCGGCATCTAGGCGAGCTTCTTCTGCACTTGTATCTTCAACTGTAACAGTTTCAAATGACAAATCCGGTTGAACGAGTAGATACGCTTTAGCAACAGCAACACCATCAGATGCGGCAATTCCTTTAAGCATTTCTGTCATTTTATTAAGCCAATCCTTCTTTAGTCATTGTTTCTTCGATTGCTGCAAGTGCGTCGTCTGCGTCTGCACCTTCAGCAGAGATAGTAACGTCAGCACCTTGACCAACACCAAGGCTCATAACACCCATGATAGATTTAAGATTTACAGCTTTACCTTTGTACTCAAGAGTGATGTCTGAAGCAAATTTGCTAGCTGTTTGAACAAGCAAAGTAGCTGGACGTGCGTGAATGCCTGTTTCTGCAATAATGTGAAAATCTTTTGAAGCCATGTTATGGTTCTCCTTTTTATTTGTATTTTTTCGAATTATCATATGATAACCCTTACAAGACATGATTATAGCATATTCCTATTTTTATTTCAATACTTACACGTTTTTGTGCGCGCTTTCTTTTCTGATATTTCTTTTGATTTTGCTTATTTGCAACACCTACTAAAAAACTGATTTAGAGGCATTTTTGAGCGTTGTCGTATAGAAATTAATAAAAGTATCTATCAAATAAACATTATAAAATAAATTCTCTTTTTTCTGTGGTATAATGAAAATCAGAAAAATGTCATGGTAAGCGATATAAAAGTTTTAATTCATTTTCTTTGTTTTTATGGAAGATACTGGAATTCATGCTTACTTACAAACATCTTACACTTCTTTTGCATTCAAGACGATTTCTGATGAATACCTAGAGAACGGTATTCCGCATATTGATATGATATTGGAGAATAAACGATGAACAACACTTTTGAAGAAATTTTAGAAAAAATAAAAGCTTACGATACCATTATTATCCACCGTCATCAACGTCCCGACCCTGACGCTCTCGGTAGTCAAGTCGGGCTTCGTGATATTATCAGACATAATTTTCCAGAAAAAAAAGTCTTGGCGACTGGGAAAGACGAGCCAACTCTTACTTGGTTGACAAAAATGGATACTGTCTCTGATGATGATTACCAAGGCTCTTTAGTTATTGTTACCGATACTGCAAACACGCCACGTGTTGACGATGACCGCTATACGAAAGGTGACTTTCTGATTAAAATCGACCATCACCCTAATGACGATGCTTACGGTGATTTGCTTTATGTTGATACAACTGCTTCTAGCGCTAGCGAAATCATCACCGATTTTGCCCTTTCAACTAATCTAGCTTTGTCAAATGAGGCAGCTCGCCTGCTTTATTGTGGTATCGTCGGTGATACTGGACGTTTCCTTTATCCTGCAACAACAAGCAAAACGCTCTCAATTGCGAGCAAGCTACGCGAATATGATTTTGATTTTTCAACACTAGCTCGTCAAATGGACTCGTTTTCATTTAAAATTGCTAAACTTCAAGGCTACGTTTTTGACAATCTTGAAGTTGATGAAAATGGCGCTGCTCGTGTGGTATTGACACAGGATACCATGAAAAAATTCAACGTAACTGATGCTGAAATATCTGCCATCGTTGGAACGCCTGGAAAAATCGATTGTATCCAATCATGGGCAATTTTTGTCGAACAAGATGATAAACATTACCGTGTGCGTCTCCGTAGTAAATCACAGGTTATCAATGAAATCGCTAAACGCCACGGCGGTGGCGGACACCCATTAGCCAGCGGAGCGAATTCTTATAGCCTTGAAGAAAACGACAAAATTTACCAAGAAATCAAAGACTTACTAACACCAAAAGACTAAGCTATCCCTTGATAGGCTTGACTTAATGACAACTTGATTTTAATTCAATTAATTTGCTTAAAAGTCTTGTCAAATATCGCATTATTTGATAAACTATAGAAGTTAAAATAACTATGGTGCGTCAAAAAAGTACCATGGCAGAAAGGAAATCTTTTAACAATGAAACAAAACATCCATCCAGAATACCGTCCAGTAGTGTTCATGGACACAACTACTGGTTACAAATTCCTTAGCGGTTCTACAAAATCTTCTAACGAAACTGTGGAATTTGAAGGCGCTACTTATCCACTTGTACGTGTGGAAATCTCATCAGATTCTCACCCATTCTACACTGGACGCCAAAAATTCACACAAGTAGACGGTCGTGTGGATCGCTTCAACAAAAAATACGGTCTCAAATAAGAAACCGCATTTTACAGGAAAGTCATTTTCGAGCAATCGAAATGGCTTTTTTTATTTTGCCGCGTTGTAAAATAAAGTGCAACAAAAAAAGACATGTTCGTCTGATATACTAGAATTCCCCAACTTAGTATAGAAAGGCGATGAACATGTCCCAAACTCATTCTACCAAAAAGTCTCGTTATTCTCACTTATCACCCTCTGAGCGAGGTGAAATTAGTGCCTATTTGAAGATGGGGAAAAAGCCTGCTGAGATTGCCCGTCTATTAGGGCGAAATCGTTCGACAATTACCCGTGAGATTAAGCTTGGCACAGTAATACAAGTCCAAAATAAAAATGGAAAACAAATTTATTATCAAACCTATTTCGCTGACAGTGGTCAACGTACCTATGAAGAAAATCGGAAAAAGAGTACCTACCTGAAATTGGAGCAGTGCTCTCCGACTTTCTTTGAAAAACTAGATAAGACTGTTAAATCCAATGTTCGTCGACATAGTGTAGATACGTTTGTTCACGAATACAAAGAGGAACAGCCAACAGAAACCATTCCTTCAACGAAGACATTATATCGCTATATCGCAGCTGGTTTTATTTTTATCAAGCCAATAGATTTACCGAAGATGGTGAGTATCAGAAAGCGGCCTAAATATCAAACAACAGTCAATAAGAAGCCACTTGGAAAATCTATTGAAGAGCGTCCAGAAACGATTAATAACCGTTCTGAGTTTGGGCACAAGGAGAGGCTGTTATCACGACCTTGGTCGAACGTCAAACACGATTTGCCTTGGCGTGTAAGCTACCGAATAAGCAAGCAGAAACCATCAATGAAGTTGTAAAAACTCTTGGCTGAACACCCGATTACTTCTATCACATCAGATAACGGCTCTGAATTCAGTCTCTTATCGGATTTAGAAGAGGTTGATATTTCCTTCGCCCATCCTTATTCCTCTCATGAAAGAGGAACAAACGAGAATTTTAACGGTCTTTTGAGAGAGATTCTCCCTAAAGGACAATAAAGGACAATCTTTCAACTCATTAACCGAAAAGGAACTCGTACATTATATTGAAGCTATCAATGAGAAGCCTAGACGACTTCATCATTACAAAACTGCAAAATTTCTGTTTGCGCTAGTCCAAACAACCTAACAATGGAATACTAGCCTATTCAAGATCTTGTTGCACTTGATTTAACAATGTGCTCTTTTTTTATTTTCAAAATAATGTAAAAAAAGAGGAGAAAATTCCTCTTTTCTATTTTATTGACCAATGAAGCTAAACCATGCTTCGTCTTCTGCTAGGATGGCTGCTGTTGTGTAAGAACCACGGTATTCATTCCAGACATGGTCTGAATTGTCCTCGCTACTTGTTTCTTCCTCTGTGCTTGCTGGTTCATCGTAGGCTGTCAAACCATATTGCTCAATTAAAGCATTTAATTTATCAGCGTAAGATGTGTCTGTGGCATACAAACCAGTCAAGGCTGCCGTGGCATCTTGATAAGATGTAGTGTTAGATTTCCACGTTCCAGAATACAAATCCCAGCTAAGCAAATTAGCGTAATCATTCAACGAATCGCTTAAACTATCATATGACCTGAATGCTTGGTCAACTTCGTAAGTATTGCCATTTCCGTCATCTTCCCAAGTTAGCATGGTCACAGAATTGCCATTGTAACTTCCCTTGATACCAAAGAAATTATAATAAGGAGACTGGCTGAGCGCAGACTGCCCACTACTTGATTCTAAGACAGATTGTGCAATCATCACAGAAGCGTAGAGATTACGATCTTGCCCAATTTGTCGTGCTGTTTCGCCAATGCTTGCAATAAAATCAACTGTTGCTATATCTGATGTTTCCGAAGATTCTGCGACAACCGCTTTTGTAGAATGTTGAAAACAAAGGTTAACACCCAAGGTAATACAAGTAACTACAGTTGCGCAGGTTAAAAAGAACTTTGTAATACGCTTTTCTTTCACGGTGTCTCCTTAATTGTAAGTGCTATCTTAATTCATTATAACAAAGTTTTCAGAAGCTGACAACGCACTCAAAAATCGTCTATTGTCACACTGATAATTCAATCTGCAAGAACTTACAAGCTTGTTTAATTGTTCATCAAAAAACCAGAACCGAAGTTGGCACTGCCCCCGTTAGTAGGACAAAAGAAAAACACTATTGTAAGACATGTTTCCTGTATTCAACAGGAGACATATCTTTTAAGTTCCGTTGAATTCTAGTTTCATTATAAAATGTGATATAGTTTTTGACAATATCTGTTATACTATCTCTATTGAGGTTTCTCCAGTTATGGATATAAAAGGTTTCAGACTTTAGAACGGAGTGAAACCATTCAATGCAGGCATTATCTGCAGGTCTTCCTTTACGGGACATGGAGCGGGTGAGGCCTTTGAAGTGTAGACAGAACCTTGGTCGCTATGAAGAATAGCTTCTCTGGGGAGTTCTAGTTGATTCAGTGTATCTAATACAAAATCTGTATTTTGCACATCAGAAATAGAATAAGCGATAATTTCACGATTGAACAAATTCATGATAGAGGAAAGGTAGAGCTTACAATTTCCAAAGTATAAGTAAGTAATATCCGTTACCAGCTTATGAAGCGGTTTGCTTGATTGGAAGTCCCTGTCCATCTTGTTATCGATAACATAGTAAGGTTTGCCAAGATTTGGGAATTTCTTAGGCTTAGTACGACACAACCATTCATTCTCTTTCATGATTCGATACACTTTCTTGGCATTGACAACCAGTCCGTATTCTTTGAACAACAAGCGAGTAATCGTACGATAGCCATAGATAAATTGAGATTTCAGACAGAGCTCTTCTATCCTATTGTAACCTTGTCAAATTTACTTTCTCCATTGTCTAGACTTTTTAACCAACGGTAATAGGTAGATTTAGGGGCATTGAAGCACTGAAAAATCTGTTGAATGGGATAATCTTGTTTATAGACTTTAACCAGCTTGATGATGGCTACTTTGTCTGGTTTCTCGTCAAGCTGCGATACTTTTTTAGAAGTTTCACCTGTAATTTCAATTGACCCAGTTCAGATAATTCCTTCCTCTCTTTTCCGTAGCTATACTGTTTCCCAACCGGCTGGTAAAAGCGATAGAGTTCATCATTTTGGTACCATTTCCACCAAGTATAAACTTGACTTTTATTTTTTACTCCTAAGGTTTCCATGATAACCTTTGTGGACTTGCCTGCTTTCTTCATCTCGATAGAGGCAAGTTTGGTTTCTAAAGAATAAGCTTTTTTCACCATAATAAAACACTCCTGAGTTCTAGTTTACCAGAATTCTAGGAGTGTTTTTCTATTGTCTCACTTTATGGGTGCAGTGCCGTTCTGGTTAACTTGTATTACAAGTTTTTCTTTTTCTTAGCTAATTTGGTCATTGATATGTCAATATCAGCAATGTGTTTGACCAATTCATCGGTTAATAAAACGTCATCGTCATCCGAATTTAGGTCGATTTGATAGGTTAACGTCAAATGTTCACCGCTATGACCACTCTTCAATGATACCAATTCAATATCTCGACAAAATTGGTGTAAGATGTGGCGGATTAACTTTTCATCTTTTCGGTCTTTTGGCAAATCAATCACCAAATGTCTCACCGTTTGTCCCGAACTAAAGAAGGTCGTTTTTTCCAAGCCAAATCACCAAGATAGCAATTGTTGACAAAATAGCTAAAGTTAAGTACCCCATTCCTGTACTTAATACGATAGTCATTGTTAAAAAGAGTGCCAATAATTCACGCGCACCACCTGCGGCTGAGCGAAAACGTACCAAACTAAATGTTCCAGCTACGGCAACACTTGTTCTCAGACTACCATTCACCAAGCAAATAATCACTGACAATAAGCGGGGTTTTAATTTCTATGATGACTTTTCCGTCACCGAATAGCTCACTACCGTAATTTCCCCTTGATTTTTCTACATCATAATCACGATAAGTAACATTTTGGTCAACTGTCACACGAATTTTCCTTGGTGGTTGCCCTTTAATATGATGTTTTTCTTTAAAAGAAGAACGTTCATAATAAATCAACATACGTGCACTCAAGTCACCATATCGTTCTTTAAGTGTATTCAATTCATCGATTAAAAGTTGGTCTTCGATTGTGGCATGTGTCAATTTCCCACTTTCAATAAATTGTTTAATAGCGCCTATTTCCGAAACCAAACGGAATTTATGACCGGTACCTTCGGCGTCTTTTTTCTTTAATTCCAAAAAGGCTTGGCTATCTTCTGTCGGATTTGTGACGTAAGTTCGCATACAAATCTTTTCGCGACCATTTTTCTTTGCAATCGAGTCCTGAATGACTTGGAAATCTGTTGTGTCAAAATAAATATTAGTAATTATTGATGTCGGATATTCATCCTCTACAAGGTGTTCTTTCAAATCATCTCAAATAGCTCCTAGTTTTTCTTTATCCAAAACATACTTTTTCTCAATGCGTTTAAAACTAGTCTCCAATGCTTTAACCATATTCAGCACCTCTTCTTTGATATTTCCCAAATTACTTCCCTTTGCTTACATAACGCTTAGCATTTTACTGAAACTTCTTTATTTTTTTATTAAAATAAAATATTTTTTCACTAACGAAGAACAACAAAGTGGTAACAGGTATCATATTTCAAACAAAAAATCTGAAACGTTTTGTTTCAGATTTTTTAGCTATTTTTGATGAGGTTGTTTTTAGTGGGCAACAATTTCTTGTGCGATTTCTTGACCTGTTAAGCTAGTTGGATAATAAGTTGGCCAGTTATCCATTTCTTCAAGAAGCGTGTCATGGCTTTCACCACCCCAGAAAATGTGGAAATGCTCAGCATCTGTTGTTGTGATGTTGTGGTCACTAAATTGGACGTATTTGAATTCACCAGCATTTTCATCATCTGTTTCAAACAAATAACGGACACCACGGTTACCTTTTTCATAAGTCAAAATCTTGTAACCTACATATTTATAAGTAAACTTGTATTTCTCACCGTTTTTGATAAATGTAATGGTATTCTTTTTACCGCTGATATTGGTTTGTTCAACGTCTGTCTTGTAACCTGTTGTGTAGTATTCCTTATATTCTTCGGCTGTTTTTTCACCTTTTGAAGCTTTAGCTTTGTATTCCCAAACTTGATCCAATGTGCCATCAAGAAGATATGGGTAAACTGATTGCCATTTACCAGACCAATCGCTCAATGAACGGTCGGTAACATCTTTATCTTTGAAGTAACCATTTTGAACAGTCTTGGTTGTGTCTGTTTCAGTTTTGATAGTCTTACCAGCGACATCTGTTGTCAATTGCAAAGCTTTCAAATTTTCTTCCATAACTGAGAAATAATCTTCACCAGCTTTGATTTGTTTGCTTGTTAAGCTTTCAATCGGATTTAACACCGCTGTTTTGACCCCTGCTTCAGCTGCTAAAGTTGAAGTAACTTTACTTGACGCATTTTCTTCAAAGTAAATGTATTTAATGTCGTATTTTTTGACATATTTTGTTAAACTTGCTAAACGTTTTGCTGATGGTTCTGATTCAGCTGACACACCAGTGATTGGAATTTGTGTCAAACCGTAATCAAGTGCTAAATAACCAAAAGCAGCGTGCTGTGTGACAAAACTTGTTTGTTTGGCATTTGACAATGCTTCTGTGTATTCAGCATCTAAATCATTTAATTTTTTAATGTAAGCAGCTGCGTTGCTATTGAAAGTATCAGCTTTATCAGGATATTTTGCAACAAAAGCGTCACGGATATTTTCAACTAATGTGATAGCGCGTTTTGGTGAGAGCCAAACATGTGGGTTATATTCGTGAGTATGATTGTCATCACTATCTTCTTCGTCTTCATCAGCTGTTCCTGCCATTAATAGCATATCTCCTGTTGATTTAACAACTGTTAAACTGTCTGAATCAATGGATTTTTCAACACTGTCAACCCATGTTTCCATACTATCGTCCATATAGACAAAAACATCAGCGTCTGAAATCATTGCAATATTTTTGGTAGATGGTTCAAAATCGTGTGGTTCAGTTCCTGCTTTGATCAACATGGTTACATCTGCGGTATCTCCCGTAACAGCTTTGGTAAATTCATAAACAGGATAGAAAGTTGTGACAACATCAATCTTGTCATCTGCCGAAACTTGCTTGATATGGCTGATTTGCCAAGCAAATAAAAATGCAACTAAATTTATCAATAAAAGAAATTTCTTCTTCATGACAACTCCTTTTCTTAACTAGTTAATAGTTTACTGGTTAAGTATATCATAATTTAAGTTTTTTGCAAGGTTTTTTCTCACAAAAATTATTTTTTTTCATGCAAAAACAAAGAAACCCTATGAAATCAATGGTTTCATAGGATGTTTATGTGAGGTGAGAGTTCGAGGATTACTTACACTCTTTCCAGTAATAATAGATAAGATAAAACGTGGCAGATAGTCCAAAAACTCGATATACCATTAATAAGCCAAATCGATCTGCAATAAGCCTTGCTAAAAAATCTGCTAACATAAAACTTATTGACATGGCAAAATTATACAAAGACCAAGCTACGGCACGATTTTCCTTAATCGTTTGATTCATTTTTAACATCAATTGGTTATTATAGTTAGCATTTAAAATTCTAATCAATAAAAATAGTAAGATTATCAGATGAACTTCTGTTTGCATGGAAATTAATACGACTAATATTGGGATAACCAAAGTATATTTCCACTCAATTTTTAAATAGCTTCTTAATGCCATTCCTAAATTAAACAAAAACAGGATAATGCCTAAAACATCTAAAGAAATTTCCTTGTCTGTCAATAAAAGGCTAGCATAAGAATTATTTACCATAATAAGAGTTGTAAAACTAACCCCTAATATCATTAACTGCCATGGTGCTAAGCGAATTCCTGACAATAATGCTGAAGCTTCCTTTGAATCTGATTTTACGATTTTATTTGGCAGCTTCAACAGACAAATCAAGCTAATCATCACAAAGCTAATGGATAATATTAATGGATATAAGACACTTTGTTTTAGTAAGAATGGCGAAATAATTGTTACCAAAGCAATAAAAACACACTTTATCGTATTTGAATTTTTAAGGAATTTAGCATACTCTTGTTCATTAGCTAAAACATCAAAATTAAAGGAAACTAATGTTCCTGAAGATAATGATTCAGATAAGCCCATGAATACGGCTGCTAGAAAAGCAAAAACTAGTTTTCCATTCATTAACGCCCCTAAAGCAACTAATAAAAAGAGGTGCGATAATATTAATAATCGCTGATAACCAAATTTTTGAGCACAAATACTTAGCGGCAAATCAAAAGCTGTTCCAAACAGTTCTGTTACTACGGATAATGTCCCAATAACCGTATAAGAAAATCCAAGTTGCCTTAAAAGCAAAAGACTAACGAAATAATAAGGCAAACTCGCATTAAAAACATTCATCAATAGCAAAGCTCGATACCGATTTACTGGCATGCTTTACTCCTTACCTTTCCCTATTAATCTCTCAAGATGCTTTTGGTATTTTTGGGCAAGTTGGTCGCTAGATGCTAATGTCAACACTTTAATGGGATTTTGCATTTCAAGAATGGCTTGTTCGCTCTGCGATTTTTTAAACTGATAAAAATATTTGCCATAATGAAAGACTAGTCTTTCATAGAGTTCTGTTTCAGTCAATGAAGCCGCTGTTAATTGTTTTTCAAAATAAAGGCATCAGATAATTCATCCCGTTCAACACACATCAAGTAGCTATTTAACAAGATATCTAATCTCAATTGGCGATTTGCTGGTAGGTCCTGATAAACTGCTGTTCGTTGGTTTAATTCTTCTGACAAGCGTATAAAAGTTCTGTGATTAAAGGCAACGAGGGCGTTTTTGAAAAGCAATAATTCGTAGCAACCCCAATTTTCTACACTGAACAGATACTCACTCAAGTAAGCAAGCTCATCTGCTAAGTCGTCTTCTTCTTTTGACAAATCATGAAGATAAATCCTGATTAAAATCGTGTTCAAGTGTTGAAACAGCTCATTTGCTGTATTGTCACCTCGCTCTGCTGCTAACAAATATTCTAAACCAGCAACATCTTGCACTGAACGATAGTAATGAATTCTTTCTAATAATCTCTCTCAATGATTACGCTGAGAATCTCCCGCAACGTGCATAAACTCAGCAATTGGCACATTCATTTCCTCTAAAACTAAAGCAAGTCTTGTTATCGTTAAATCTGTCTTTCCTTGCTCAAAACGTGATAATTGTGATGTTGAGACTCCTGCTTTAGCGACATCTCACAACGTTAATCCTCGTGATACACGGTATTTTTTAAATAATTTTCCCAAATGCTTCATCGTCAATCTCCTTTACTGAATCTTATTTTATCTTCACGATTGAAAGAAAAATGAAATTTTTCAGTTTTTTCATTTCACATTCTATCACGCTATCTTTATTAAATCTATACTTTTGAACAAAAAATCCCTCTTGCTTAAGATTCAAGAGGGAATGATACTATTAATCACTGACTGAGAAGCGGTTTGTCATGAGATTACTTGCGTCAAAGAGGATTTTGTTTAACAGTTTTTGAGTTTCTTCTTGGACAAAGTCACTCATGGCTTGGTTTTCGGCATCAAAGTCAATCTTTTCTCCGTTTGCTAAAAGGGCATCGACACGTTTGATTCGTGCATGTCCTGCTGCCATTGTTTTTTCGATATAATCTTCAATATCACCTTCATGTTGGTGGAAATGTGGGTCAGCAATTGCTGCAATAAGACGATTTACCCAATAGAATGAGTCTGTTGAGACATTTTCGCCAGTATTGTCAAAATAGGCTGGTGTCGTTGAAATTTGAGTAAAGAATGGCACCATTGTTCCAAATGGCATTGAACCGTATGCCAACCATTGAATTCCTGTGGTATCGTGCGGTTGATCTGGGCGCAATTGAAGAATGGCTGTTTGACTAGTGCGGTTGATACCAATTGTGCGGAAGGCACGTTGTGTGACTGCATTTCCTTCTGGTCCGTACGGGTCAAATTCTGTGTCTTGGTAATGATTGCTCAAAACGTATTTAACATCTTCGATCGTAATTTTACGGTAAGGTTTTTGTGCCCATGGAATAAAGAAACTACGTGGGTCTTGTTCAATTTCTGGGTTTAAGAAACGTTGCATTGCCCAAGCACGTGGTGTATTGTAGTGACGGTCTTTATCACGTTGGCTACCAAAAGCATAGCGTGGGTTAAAGCATTCATTTGAGTAAGTCAAATCCAAGTTATTGCTTTCGATGAAATCACGCAAATCTTTTGAATACATGTACTCATTTGGGTTGTTGAACTCAAAGTGATCAATACCGAGCTGATTAGGATTTGTGACGTAACAATCATCTGGGACACGACGAGCAATCCAATGGTGACCACCAATGGTTTCCAACCACCAAATTTCATTAACATCAGAAAAGGCAACACCGTTTGATTCGTAAGTGCCATATTGTTCAAGGATAGCACCGAGACGTTCTACCCCTTCACGTGCTGTACGAACGTAAGGAAGTACCAATGTCAACATATCTTCCTCACCAATACCAGATTCAACTAAAGGGTCAGCTCCTAGAACACGCGCATTAGTCGTAATGGTTTCAGTTTCGCTCATGGCAACATTGGCTTCGTTGATACCAGCTTCGCCCCAGATACCGTCTTTACGCAAGGCATCTGGCACTGACGTGTAGCGCATTGGATTATCTGGTAAATCCATTTCAAATGAAGACAAGACTGATTTGTAATGACGTGGTTGGTCTTCTGGTTTCACCACGATAAATTGTTTTGGCGTAAAATCGCCACTTTGTGAATCTTCCGTACGTGCAATAATGGTTGAACCATCATAAGACGCTTTTTTACCTACTAATATTGTTGTACATGCCATAATACGCTTCTCCTTTTACTTTCTATAATTCATCTGCTATTTTATTAATCTTACGTAATCTGTGGTTAACACCACTCTTGGTCAATGTGCTTTCCAAATGATCAGCAATTTGTTGAATGGAATAATCTGGATTTTCAACACGGATTTTAGCCACTTGTTGAAGTTCAATTGGCAAAGTTTCAAGTCCAACCGTATCCATGATTTTAATGATATTATTGATTGTTTTCATGCTAGCTGTCACTGTTTTGGCAATGTTTGCCGTATCCGCATTATTAGCACGATTGACGTCGTTGCGCGTCTCACGCATAATCTTAATTTCTTCAAAAACATCTTTACATTCCATAGCACCAATAACCAAAAGAAAATCCATAATGTCTTCTGCTTTTTGCAAATAAGTTACCGCACCATTTTTATGTTCAATGACCTTGGCATCAAGAATAAATTTTCGCATCAAATTCGTTAAATCTTCGGCGTGGTCTTGGTAAACCGAAAAAATTTCCAGCTGATATTTTCCAGATTCTGGATCACGAATGGTTCCAGTCGCCAAAAAAGCGCCGCGCAAATAAGCGCGTCCCTTATCATCATCTTCTAAAATAGTTGGGTTAATTCCCATTTCAATGCCAAAGAAAGAATCCGCTAACTGCAAGTCATTCAAGATTTCTCTGACATTTTCTACCACAAAAACATTGTAAACACGATTTTTACGCAGATTTGTCTTTTGGTGGTATTTAATTTCTGGCTGAACATGGTAAAGATTTTCAATCAATTCATAAATATGACGAGCGATTTTAGCATTTTCCGTTATGATAGACAAAGTAAGTCCGTCTCCTGTCAAGCCAAGGCTACCAGACATTTTAATGATTGCTGATAATTCGCTCTTATCAAACCGCGATAAATTGAGCAGCTCTTCTTTCACTTTTACTGTAAAACTCATCGCTTCCTAATCCTCACCAAATTCATTAATTCCTCAACGACAAAGTCTCCATTGTGAAAAGCTCCACCATTTTCCAAACGCAAGAAATCTGATGAAATCACACGTTTCACCTGCTTGCGAAGTCCTGCAAAATCATGTTCTACTTGAACCAAATACTCATCAAATTCGTTAGAATTCATGTAATCTTGCGGCACTTCTTGGATATTAACCAAAACGGTGTCAATCACATCTTTACCAAGGTGGCGGTTGAGCACTTCAACATGGTCAGCGTCAGTAAAATGCTCAGTCTCACCATATTGGGTCATGATGTTACAAACGTAAGCCACTTCTGCGGGGGTTTCAAGCAAGGCTTTCTTGATTTCTGGAATGACAAGATTGGGCAGAATTGAGGTAAAAAGCGAACCAGGTCCCAGAACAATCATATCACTATTCATAATCGCATCAACAACTTTTCGACTAGCAGTCGGTTCTTCATTGTTATAAGTATTTGTGACATAAACGTGGTCAATAATACCTTTATAATCAGCAATATGACTTTCACCAATAACTTCGTGACCGTCTTTGAAAACAGCATGTAAAGTCAATGGATTTTCACTGGCTGGGTAAATCTTTCCTGTGACATGGAAAAATTTTGTTAACAATTGCATGGCATTGTAGGTTGAACCTTGCATTTCTGCAATACCTGAAATAATCAAATTGCCAAGCGGATGTCCTGCCAAAGCACCATCAGTTTCAGCGAAACGATATTGAAAAACTTTTTCGTAGAATTTTGGCATATCACTCATCGCCACAAGGACGTTACGAAGGTCGCCTGGAGGTGTTAGCTGCGTTACGGAGCGCAAAGTTCCAGAGCTACCACCATCATCAGCCACCGTCACAATCGCTGTGATGTCAACTTCTTCATGCCGTAAGCTATTTAAAATAACGGGAATTCCCGTTCCTCCACCGATAACAGTAATTTTAGGTTTTCTCATGAACGATTCACAGTCTCCTTGCGACGATTTTTATCACGGTGGGTTTCATTGACAACCCAATTTTCTTTCAATTCTTCTGCCAAACGGTGCGCAAAGGCGACACTACGGTGTTGACCACCTGTACAACCAATGGCAATCGTCAAAACAGATTTTCCTTCTTTTTGATACCCTGGCAAAATTGGTTTAATCAAGCCTGTCAAATGTTGATAGAAATCTTCAGATTCTTCATGATTCATGACGTAATCATAGACTTCTTGTTCGAGTCCTGTTTGGTCACGGAGTTCTGGTTTGTAGTAGGGATTTGGCAAGAAACGCACATCAAATACCAAATCAGCATCTAGCGGTAAGCCATACTTAAAGCCAAAACTCATTACTTCGATACGGAAGGATGCTTGATTTTCCTCACTTGAAAATTGCTCTGAAATGGTTTTACGGAGTTGACGTGGTGTGAGTTCTGTTGTATCAACCACATTTTGGCTCAAATTTTTCAGCGGTGCTAACAATTCACGCTCAAGTTTGATACCATCTAAAATACGTCCGTCAGCTGCCAATGGATGACTACGACGCGTTTCTTTATAACGAGCAACCAATTCACCATCTGTCGCATCCAAGAATAAAATTTTAAAATCAACTTTTGGATTGGCATCGATTTTATCAAGAACAGAATTGATTTCATTAAAAAAGAGGCGACTACGCATGTCGACTACGAGTGCCACACGATTATTGTCGCTAGATTGTTCAATTAGCTCAATAAATTTTGGTACCAAAGCTGGTGGCATATTATCAATCGTGAAATAACCCAAATCTTCAAATGATTGAATTGCCACCGTTTTACCAGCTCCACTCATCCCAGTTACAATAACTAAGTTAATACTTTTGTCAGACATAATTGTCCCCCTTTTATCTGCTAGTTTTATTATAACAAAATTCAGCTTAAAGATTGATTAGAAAAAACTTTTCACACAAAATTTAGGGAATGAGACAAATAAAGTCCCCAGTGGAGACTTTATTCATAGCCTAAAAATTAAAAAGCGAATCAGTAGTTTCGTAGAAACTTGATTTCTCAGCAAGTCTTAATTTCCTATTGCTGACCTAAAACGGTCTATTCCTAGACTGTTTTTGACACTTACTTCGTAAGTTTTATTTCCCGATTATAAAGGTTCCCCAAACCTTTATAACTCACTCCCGCATAGCTCGAAAGATTTGGGGAATCTTTCGAGGTGGTAAATAAAGTCAAGTGAAGCTTGATGTCAAGTAGGGTTGTAAAAGCTGATTTATCAGCGCATTAGAAGCCAATCAGTTGTGATTGATTGCTCAAACAATTGAGAATTGTTTGAGGTTGGAAATCTAGTTTGCAAAGCAAGTGTCAAAAAGTACCTAATCAATTATGCATGGGAAACTCTAAGTTGACTAAAGTCAACAGAGTTTCTCCAAACCACTGCGTATGCTCTTATTACAACTGCATAAGCAATGAGGCTTGTCCCTGTCTCCGAATAAACGCCGCCTGAGGCAATACATTCTAGCCAGTCTTGAGTAGCTTTCTGATTTCCAGCCATCTCATTATACAGCCCTAAACCATTTTCACTAGCTACTGTAAACGGTCGACGCATAAGTAGATTGGCATTTAGAAAAGCTGATAACCAAGGTGTGACATACCGTTCACGAATTGATTTATCTGGCAGCTGACGGATACCTGCCGTGCTATCAACATGCCATTCGCCCCAGTGCCCTAGTCCTCCTAATTCGATAAAACTGATAAACTCATCATCACCCCAACGTTCTCCCATTGCTTGAACAGCCTTTTCATAAGCAGCAATCAATACTTCACTTTCATAGTTAGGTAAAAAACCTTTCCCATAATCCGAATCGTATCAATCCTCTGCATCATCTAGACGATTGTAAAGCCAGTCTGGAATATCTTTATGCTTTTCGTTACTCGGATAATCTAAGATAAAACATAAAACAAGATGTTTTCCCTCACTACGCCATCTATCAAATTGATTTTCAGATTCAATGTCATCCCAATTATAAACGCCTTCTTGCGATTCTAATTCTCTCCAAGTAATATCAACATACAAAAGCGTAACATCATCTGTCACCGTTTCTTCAGTCGCCACAGGCGCATATCCCATTAAACCATTAAAGGATTGCTAACGACCTCTGTTGAATAAGTAAATTGCTTCTTCACACTTCCAACTTTTACAACATAAACCACACAGAACAAGAGAACCAACGCTAATATAGTCAGTAAAGTAATCATCATACTTTTCTTCATACCTACCCTCTCCTAAAAAATTGCCTTAATTCTGTGTTTGTTTTAATGCATTCATTTCCTCAAGTAAGTCTTTATTTTGCTTTTGCAATTCAACAACTTGGTCAGTAATTGATGCCAACATCTCTGTTTGTAATTTTTGAATTTCTAACAAATCTGATTGGTCTTGTTGCACCAAGTGGTCAAGTTTTGTATGCAATAGCCGAATGCCTTCTTCTGAAACTTTGTTGACATTGTAATCATTTTTTGCTTGCAAACGATCATAATCTGATGCACGATTTTGACTCATCAGAATCAAAGGAGCTTGGATTGCAGCAATTGTCGATAATGCCAAATTTAGCAAAATAAACGGATATTCATCAAAGGCAATTCCAAAAGGCTTAATGACATTTATTGCCATCCAAATTACCATAAAAACAATAAATGAAATGATAAATGTCCATGAACCACCAAAACGTGCCACATCATCAGCAATTCGTTGACCAAAGGTGGTTTTCTTATCCAACTGGTCTTGCACGTCCAATGCCGTGTAATTCTTTCCATTAGCGACATCATAAACCGATTCTCGGACAAACTCATTCTTACGATTGGCTTTATCAATCATTGTATCCAAAAATAGCATCCTATAATGCGTTAAATTTCTATGACTGATAAAATCATTATCCGATAGTTCAGGATGTTCTTGCTTGATAATCCCACGCAAACGAACATCTAGCTCAGAAAGGAAGACTCCTTCCACCATTGGATATAATTGATTATTAATACCATCATAAATTAGCTCTTCATCACTCATAGATTCCCTCTTTCTATTTGCCTCATTATAGCAAAATTAAACTAAAAAAGCTGATTTCTCAGCTTTGGAATGACTATTTTGAATGTCTTGATCAATCTTCTCGATCAATAATAACGCCCATAACGGTTAGGTGTCCATTGCTGATGAGGGTTAGGACCAAGCGTGCTAGCTCTTTAGCCGGCATAGAAAAATCCGATTTTATCCACCATAGCAAAGTGCCTGTAAAAATACTGGTTAAGTAAGCGACGATAAACTCTGTTGGAACTTGCTCACCAGATTCTGTAACGTTCAGTTTGGCAAGCAGGTGATCATATTTTTCATGGAGAAGGCTACTGAATTCTTCTTGCATGACTTCTTGCGAAATGCTGCGCAGAACAATTTTAGCAATGGCTGAATTTTTCTCCAAACCATGGTAAAAATCAGTCAATAATTTTTCAGCTCGTTTCACTTTGACACGGTCACCATTTGTGATTTGAGCACCGTCAATCATGTCAGACATTTGGTCCAAAACTTGCTGTTGAATCCCACTTTGGAGTTCATCCTTATCCGCATAGTGCGCATAAAAAGTGGCACGATTAATCATTGCTTCGTCAGCAATATCTTGCACTGTAATTTTTTCGTAAGGTTTTTCGCTGAGCAGTTTGGCAAAAGCATCAAAAATTAATTTTTCAGTTCTTAAATAACGAATATCCGTAAATTTCATCGGTTCATTCCTCCGAGATAAGCAACACTTTGTCGAATATATGTTGTTTAAACAACACAACTTTAAAAATTAGCGATTGAATTTGACAAAGAGCATTCTATAATACTATTATAGCAAACAGTTTGTTGAATAAGCAACAGATTGTTAACAGGGTAACACTGTGTCAGGTAAACCAAAGAAAGGAAAAAATAGTGTTAAAGACCTATTTGCGTGGATAAGAGTGAAAAATTTCTAAGAATTTCGTTTTTCATCTCACTCCCACCGCCTTCTAACACTTTTGGTATTTATATATGTATAAAGCAGGTATAGATGTCGGATCGACAACTGTTAAAGTTGTCATCTTCGACGATAAGTATCAATTATTATTCACACGTTATGAACGTCACTTTTCAGATGTTAAAACGGCAACAATTAAAGTTTTAAAGGAAGCTATTTCAGAAATCGGCGACCAAACCGTCAGTATTGCTATCACTGGTTCAGGGGGAATGGGGTTGGCAGATGTGGCAAAAATTCCGTTTGTTCAGGAAGTTATTGCTGCTACCACTACCGTTGAAAAATTCATTCCACAAACCGATGTTGTTATCGAACTTGGTGGTGAAGATGCTAAGATGACATTCTTTGGAGATACCCTTGAACAACGCATGAACGGAACATGTGCTGGTGGTACAGGTGCTTTCATTGACCAAATGGCAGAACTTTTGAAAACAGATGCCAACGGCGTTAATGAATTAGCCAAAGGTTACGAAACAATTTACCCAATCGCTAGCCGTTGTGGGGTATTTGCCAAGACAGACGTCCAACCATTGATTAATGAAGGGGCTCGCAAAGAGGACATTGCAGCTTCTATTTTCCAAGCCGTTATTAATCAAACCATTGCTGGTTTGGCTTCAGGGCGTAAAATTTCTGGAAATATTGCCTTTCTTGGCGGACCACTATTCTTCATGAGTGAACTTCGTCAACGTTTCATTGAAACACTCAATATTAAACCAGAAAATGTTATTTTCCCTGAAAATCCGCAACTTTTCGTTGCCATGGGAGCTGCCTTAGATGAAGAACAAGCGCAATTAGCACTATCAGAAATCATTCATAACCTTGAAAATAATACTTCAAAATCGCTAGTTCCTAAAAATACACTAGATGTTCTTTTCAAAGATCAAGCTGAATTAGACGCTTGGCGTGCTCGCCATAATGAAGCAAGCGTTGACTATAAAGATATTGCTAAAGCTTCTGGTCCAGTATTTCTAGGAATTGATGCAGGTTCAACAACCTCAAAAGTTGTCTTGGCTGACCCCGATGGTGCTATTTTATTCCAACACTATGGCAACAACCAAGGACAACCACTTGAAAATGTTATCGAAATTCTTAAAGAAGTTTATCGCCAATTACCAGACACAGCCTTTATCGCACGCTCTTGCGTAACAGGTTATGGTGAAAATTTGATTAGAGCAGCCCTGCACGTTGACTATGGTGAAGTCGAAACCGTTGCTCACTTCAAAGCTGCTAATTACTTCAACCCTGGTGTTGATTTCATTCTCGATATTGGTGGGCAAGATATGAAAGCCCTGAGCGTTCAAGACGGCGCCCTCTCAAGTATTCAATTGAACGAAGCTTGTTCATCTGGTTGTGGTTCTTTCATCGAAACCTTTGCCAAATCACTTAAATACGACGTTAAAGACTTTGCACAAGTTGCTTTACTAGCTGAACACCCTGTTGACCTCGGTTCAAAATGTACAGTGTTCATGAACTCAAAAGTCAAACAAGTACAAAAAGAAGGCGCTACTGTTGCTGATATTTCTGCAGGGCTTTCTTATTCTGTTATCAAAAATGCGCTTTATAAGGTTATTAAACTCAAACGTCCTGAAGATTTAGGTGAAAAAATTGTTGTTCAAGGCGGTACTTTCTACAATGAAGCGGTGCTCCGTGCCTTTGAATTGGTCAGTGAACGCGAAGTTGTTCGTCCAAGTATTGCTGGTCTGATGGGAGCTTACGGCTGCGCCATTATTGCCCAAGAAAAATACGAAGACGAAACCGCTCAAGCACCTGCCGTTGAAATGGCAACAGTCTAGTAAAAGGAGGGAAGCATGACCGAAACATTACTTGAACATAATCGTGCCAAATCAAGCTTAATGGGGCTTGACGAACTAGATCATTTCACAACCCAAAAAGAATTCACACGTTGCGGACTTTGTGAAAATAACTGCGCATTGACGGTTACGATTTTCAACGATGGCTCAAAATTTGTCACTGGTAACCGTTGTGAACGCGGAGCTGAAAAAGTCACTAAAATCAAATTTGACCGCAGCAATCAAAAAGAAAATCTTGTTGATTATAAATATAAAAAACTCTTTAAATTCAAAGCACTTGCTAGACGAGATGCTGTACATGGCATTATCGGTGTTCCTCGTGTGCTTAACATGTATGAAAATTACCCACTTTGGCACACTATCTTAACAGACCTTGGTTTCCGTGTTCAACTTTCTCCAAAATCTGATAAAAAATTATTTGAAAAAGGGATTGAAACTATTCCTAGTGATACCGTTTGTTATCCTGCCAAAATGGTACATGGACACATTCAAAGTTTGATTGACCGAAAAGTTGACGCTATTCTCTACCCAAGTGTTATTTACGAACAAATCGAAAATAGCAAAGCGCCTAATCACTACAACTGCCCAATCGTTCAAAGTTACCCAGAAGTTATTGAAAAAAATATGGACCCTATCCGTAATGGTGAGGTGAAGTATTTCCATCCATTTGTTAACTTGGCTGACCACGAATCTGTTGTAAAATCATTGATTAAAGCTTTCAGCGAATACAAAGATATTACAGCTGAAGATATTCAAAATGCTGTTGAACATGGTTATCAAGCGCTAGCTGATTTCAAACAAGATTTGCAAGATAAATCTGATGAGCTCTTATCTACTCTTGCTCTCAAAAGTGAAAAGGCTATTGTCCTTTCAGGTCGTCCATATCACCTCGACCCTGAAATCAACCATGGTATTGCTAATATCATCACGCAAGAAGGCTTCCATGTTTTGACAGAAGATATGGTAGCTGGTCTTGAAGAAGTTTCAGGACTTCGTGTTGTGAACCAATGGGTTTACCATTCTCGCCTTTATGCGGCTGCCAAGGTGGTTTCTAAGAATCCAAACCTTGAGCTTGTTCAACTAAACAGCTTTGGTTGCGGACTTGACGCGGTAACAACTGACCAAGTCGAAGAAATCATGCGTGGTCACAACAAACTATATACCGTGCTCAAAATTGACGAAGGTAGCAACCTCGGTGCTATCCGAATTCGTCTCCGTTCCCTCAAAGCCGCCGTTGAAGAACGTGATAAAAAATTCAAAAAAGCTAATCTTGACCACATTTTCAACCAAGCACCACAATTTGATAGCCAATTCGATGAGGAAGAAGAACGCAAAGAACCTGTCTTTACTAAAGAAATGAAAAAGACACACACGCTTCTTATGCCAATGCTTTCTCCAATTCACCAAAATGGTCTTATCGAAGAAGCCTTCAAACACGCTGGCTACAACGTTGTCAATTTACCTGCAATGGACAGAAAAGCCGTTGATGTCGGATTGAAATTCGTCCATAATGATGCCTGCTACCCTGCTATCATTTCTATCGGTCAATTGATTGAAGCTCTTCAAAGCGGCGAATATGACCTTGATAATACCAGCGTTATGATGACCCAAACTGGTGGTGGTTGCCGTGCAACCAACTACATTCCACTTCTACGTAAAGCTCTGAAAGACGCTGGTTTCCCTCAAGTTCCTGTGGTTTCCATTTCTATGGGAAATCAAGGTACCGAAGAAACACCAGGTTGGAGCCTCACTTATTCATTCGTCAAGCGCCTACTCATCAGCGTTTTGTATGGTGATTTATTCGAACGTGTGCTCTATCGTGTTCGCCCATACGAAGCCGTTCCAGGCTCTGCTAACGCTCTTTATGATAAATGGCTTGAAATTGCTCGTAAAAATGTGAGATCAGGTTCATATTTTGAATTTAATCATAACATGAAACGTATCATCAAAGAGTTTGATACCCTTGAAACCGTTGATTTTGGACAAAAACCTCGTGTCGGTGTCGTTGGAGAAATCCTTGTCAAATACGCTCCAACAGCTAATAACGACATCGTTGCTATCATTGAAAATGAAGGTGGTGAAGCCGTTGTTCCTGACCTTATTGGCTTTATGAATTATTCACTTTTCAACCAAATTTGGAAAGCTGACGAGCTTAATATGAGCCAAAAAGCTAAACACTTCGCTAAACTTGGTATTGATGCCATTAATCTCCTTGAAAAACCAATGAATAAAGTCCTTGAAAAATCTGAACGCTTTGAAGGCATTGAGTCTATCTATGACATTGCCGAAGGTGCTTCTAAGATTATTTCAATTGGTAACCATACTGGTGAAGGTTGGTTCCTAACAGGTGAAATGATTGAATTGCTCAACAATGATGTCAAAAATATTGTCTGTCTCCAACCATTCGGTTGTTTGCCAAACCATATCGTTGGTAAAGGTATGGTTAAAGAACTTCGTCGTCAATACAAGGGTGCTAATATTGCTCCAATCGATTACGACCCAGGTTCATCAGAGGTTAACCAATTAAACCGCATTCGCTTGATGATGACAACTGCCAAGAAAATGCAAAAAGCAACACTCACAAGCGCTAATTAATACAAAAAAACTCCCGCTTAGCTTCTAACTAAGCGGGAGTTTTTATGTTATCCTAGGCAGAAATCAACTGCTGCCATTTCAGGCTTAATCCCAAAATAAAATTAGTCAAGATAAGCAATGACTTCGATTTCAACTTTGACGTCTTTTGGCAAACGAGCGACTTCTACTGCTGAACGTGCTGGAAAATCAGCCTTAAATGCCGTAGCGTAAACGTCATTAAACAGTACGAAATCATTCATATCGCTAAGGAAACAAGTTGTCTTAACCACATGGTCAAAATCTGTGCCTGCTTCCGCAAGAATAGCAGAAATATTTTTAAGAACTTGCTTAGTTTGTTCTTGAATAGTTGTTCCGATAATTTCACCAGTTTCAGGTGACAAAGGCACTTGACCTGAAGCAAATAGGAAATTACCAACGACCTTTCCTTGAACATAAGGTCCAATTACTGCTGGTGCTTTATCTGTGTGAATTGTTTTTGCCATGATAAACTCCTTCTCTCAATTAAGTAGCTCTATTATAGCAAAATATTCTGAAAATTAAAACATTTTATAGCTTATAAAATTGAGGAATATTTGGGATTGGCTTTTCTGATGTGATTGCCATAAATAGGTTTTAGAGCCTCAAAAGCAGCTACTACTCTATTAGGAATATCCACATGAGCTAGAAAATTCTTTCCATTTGGTCCATAACCTTGTTCATTATTTGTTAATCTTGGAATCTCATTCAATAATAAATTGATATAGCGGTCAACATCCCACATGCCATGAATCTTTGTTGCATAGGTGAGTTTATCTTGGTAATTCAGGTAAGCTCGATAAGCAGCGTAATTAATCACTACCGTATCTTTTGAAAGGTATTTTCGTAATGTCGCTTCCATACGATATTGCATAGTTGCATCTTGGCATAAAATGATACTCTGGTGGACAACGCCTTTGTTCTTCATTAATTTGAGCAAATTCGTGATATTATTGCCACAATTTGTTGATTTGGTTTCAAGATAGTCAGCTTGGATTTGATAAACAGTCAAAAGATATTGTTGAAAAAGTTCAGCTTCTGTCAAGCCATTTACAGCAATCAAAGGGTATTCTTTGTGAATCTGCTCTCTCAAGGTAGCCGTTGTATGTCCTTCACCACCAACAATAATATAATGCTCTGCAATACCATCTTTGATAGCCTTAGCCAGTACATCACCGCCAGCAAGAATGCTACCGCCAAAAAGAATCATAACATCTGCTTTTTCTATTCCATATTTTTCATACAAGTTTTTCTGATTAAGTTCCTCAACATCTCTTTTACCACAAAATTGACCAAGGATATTAAGATTTTCTGCAATTTTTTGATTTTCCATTGGCAAGTCTCCGAGAATTTTTCTGATTTCTTTTGGCACTAACGTCGGATGAATTTTGACGGAATGGCAAGAGGATTATTTTCATCAGCCAAAATCTGACGTACTGCTAATTTCCCCAGTTCATAAGAATAATGCTCTACTGACGGAATCCCAAGTAACTCACTAATATGCTGATTTTCTTGCCCGATAATCAACGGCAAAGCTCTGTCATTATCCTTAAAAGCCTTGATAACGCCATAAGCCACTTGGTCCTCATTCGTCACAATTGCATCAAAATCCTGCGTAAGCTGTTTTGCCCGATTATAACCGTCTTGAAAATTAGGAATGCCACTAAAAATAGCTGAATTTTGATATTGCGGAAAGTGCTCTAAAACAGAAACCATTGTCCGATAAGTCGCACTAGCTTTATCAGCTCTCGTAAAAAGATAGGCTGGTGATTTAATGCCAGTTTTAACTAAATAGACATTAAGATCATTATAAGCTTGGTAGCGGTCAACATAGACTGATTTCAAAAGAGGGTTGTCAAGTGGTTCACATAAAAGAATGGGACCGTATTGTGCATAAGAGATAATGGTCTCTATCGGCAATTCACGTGACGTAAAGATAAGCCCGTCAAAAGCACGACCACGTAATTGTTCTAAATACTCACGTTCCGAAAGTTCATTGTAGCCCGAATGTAGTAAAAGCAAATTATGGTTTGTTTTCTTACTTTCATCTAGCATACCATTCAATAGCTGAGTGAAATAGGGATGACGATTGTGAGGAATAACAACCGCAATTTTATTAGTTTTTCCAGCACTCAATTCTTTTGCAACCAAATTTGGCGTATAATTAAGCTCTTTTATCACCGCTTGAATTTTTTGACGCACGTCATCTGACACATAAGGATGATTGTTAAGCACGCGCGACACCGTCGCTTTAGAATAACCCGTTCGTTCTGCAACATCTCTGATTGTTACCATTTAAACATTCCTCAAAAATTTATGAATTCCATAACCAACACCATTGCACTGATTAACCAATGTGATAAATTTAGCTTGGGCAATTACATCTTGGCTAGCATTTGCCATTGCAATTGGAATACTCGTCCGTTCAAACATTGGCAAATCATTTTGCCCATCGCCAAAAACCGCAGTTTCTCCCTCGCTCAAAGCTTCTTTTTGCATGATATAATCAATACCAGCTGATTTCTTAGCTGCCGCATGAGTGATTTCCAAATAATGTTTTCCTGATTGTTGCACCGCAACCGTGTCTATCCCTAATGATAGCACAAATTCTTGTAGATTTGTTAATGTTTTCTCATTAAAGACAATTATCATTAACTTATAAATCTTTTTTTTTAGGTTTTAAAAAATGGCTGAGCAACATTGTTCGTGTTGGTTTTTATTGCGTAACTTTCTGCTCAAAAAGAATTCCCTTATCAATCTCATGACAATACCATTCATGCAAATCATAGTATGACAAACTGATCTCTGGAAATTTCTCATGAATCGCACCAAGAAGAATCTGAATATCTTTTTTTGCTATTGGTTGACTGTGAATCGGAAGGACACGACCATTGTCAACACGATAAATCAAACCACCATTAAATCCAACTTGTGCACCCGTCAAATCTAATTTTTCAATCGCTGCCATCATTTCCATTGGAGCACGAGCTGATACCAAGGTCATCGGAATACCAGCTGATTTAATCAGAGAAACATTTTCCTCTGAAACTGCGCCAGTATTGTCTAGAAGCGTTCCATCCATGTCTGAAAAAATACGTTTAATCATCTTTTTTACCTCGCTTGTTTGATTTGACTAAAGTATAATTTATGAAACGCGTTCCAGATCAAGCCCTTTTTAAAAAGAAATTTTTTTCATTTATTTTCAAGTATTTACAAAAAGCTTCTTTACCTTTATAACAATAGTCGTGCATAATCAGTGATGCCGTTAGTTATTTGACTAGTCATTGTCAATTCTAAAAAATACGCTCCCAACCTCATGGTAACTAAAACATTGACATGACGTAAAAAGCACCCTGGTGAGAGGAATTCTCACTGTTAGGGTGCTTTTATTATCTTAATGATTGTTTTTCTCATTACGTTTTTCTTTTAAGGCAGCTGTTTGTTTACGAATTTCGTTCAAGAATGGCGCTGTCGTTAATCGGAAATTTTTATAGTTTCTAAGCATACGACGTTGATTGAAACGGAATGGCTCGATTCCTTTTTCTCTCAAGGTTTCATTGATGTGAAGTCGTAAATTTTCCAAACGTTTGCTAAAGACTTCAGCTTGCTGTGTTAAATCACCAAGTCCTGTTTGTACTGATTCGCGTAATCTTTCTTGCTCGGCACGAACGTATTTTTCAAATGCAATAGCAGCTTGTTGGAATTTCACCGTATCGACAACTGTCCAAATCAAATCTGCTGTCATCACAATAACAATACTCAACGCTACCCAATCATTCAAGTGATTAATTAGCCACATCACTCCTGGTTGAATAAATTCAACGAGAACAACAATTCCAAATCCCCAGAAAAGTGATATCCGTGGTGCAATACGTCCCTGAATATTACCAAACTCCTGACTGTAGTCCCATAATTTCATATGAAAGACCGTCTCTAACAGCCAGCCTGCAACGTATTCAAATGCTGTTGCTACAAGCAAACCACTCAAGAACAGCCATAAAATATTACTCTGAAACGGCTCTGTCGCTAGTAAAACCGTTGTCACTGCAAAGCCATAAACGGGGCAATACGGTCCCACTAAAAAACCACGATAAGCAAACTTCTTATCCTTAATCGAACAATAAACCGTCTCCCAAAGCCAGCCTACAAACGAATAAATAAAAAACAAAAAGACAATGTCTGCCAATGAATATGTCATAAAACTCCAACCTTCTAAGATTCAAACCATTCTCATTATATCAAAAAACCTAGAACATGACTTTGACTTGTTCTAGGTTATTATTTTACAAATTTTCAATGAGTTTTGCTGCAAATTCACTTGTTAAACAAGCTACTTTTCCTTGAGCCAAATCAGCTGTAAATTGACCTTGAGCGAATGTTTTTTCAATCGCTACTGTAATTAAGCTAGCCACTTCTGTCCAACCAATGTAATCAAACAACATGCAACCAGACAAAAGAACAGAACATGGATTGGCAATGTCTTTACCAGCAATATCTGGTGCAGTTCCGTGTGTCGCTTCAAAAATAGCGTGACCTGTCAAGTAGTTGATATTGGCACCTGGTGAGATTCCAATACCACCAACTTGGGCAGCAAGGGCATCACTAGCGTAGTCACCATTGAGGTTTGTCAAAGCCACAACATCAAATTTTTCAGGATTAAGCAAAATTTGTTGCAAGAAATTATCGGCAATAATGTCATTAATCACCAATTTTCCGCTGGCTAATTCATCAGCGTATTCACGTTTTGCAAGGTCATAACCCCAGCTACGGAAGCCACCTTCTGTGAATTTTTGAATATTTCCTTTGTGAACAAGAGTGACTTTAGTCAAATTGTTAGCAAGAGCGTATTCAATCGCAGAGCGAATCAAACGTTCACTACCTTCTTGTGAGATAGGTTTGATTCCGATACTGCTTGTTTCAGGAAAACGAATCTTGCTGACAGACATTTCAGTTTGCAAGAAATCAATGACTTTTTTCACTTCTTCTGTGCCAGCATTCCACTCGATACCTGCATAAATATCTTCCGTATTTTCACGGAAAATAGTAATGCTTGTTTTTTCTGGTTCTTTAAGTGGGCTTTCAATCCCTTTAAAATAACGAACAGGACGCACACAAGCATATAAATCCAATTCTTGACGAAGGGCAACATTTAGTGAACGAATCCCACCACCAACTGGTGTTTCTAGTGGACCTTTGATAGCGACCAAATCTTCTTTAATCGTCTCAAGAGTTTCTTCTGGTAACCATTCTCCTGTTGCTTCATGCGCTTTTTTACCAGCCAAAAGCTCAAGCCATTCAACTTTTTTCTGACCTTGGTAAGCCTTATCAATCGCTGCATCAAAGACAGCACGCGCATTTTTCCAAATGTCACGTCCAACGCCATCCCCTTCAATAAAAGGGATAATTGGATTGTTAGAAACAGTCAAGTGACCATTTTCTAAAATGATTTTATCTGCCATTTTTCTCGTTTTTCCTTTCTAAGGGTTTTTAGCGTTCTTTAAGTGGTGTGTATTTCAAACCGAGCTCTCCAGTATAATGAGAACGTGGTCGAATCAATTTGTTATTTTTTTGTTGTTCTTGAATATGAGCAATCCAGCCTGATACACGGCTCATTGCAAAAATAAGGGTAAAAATCGAACTATCAATACCAAGAACATGATAAACCGTTGCCGAATAGAAATCGACATTTGGGATAAGCCCCTTAGTGTGTTTCATGTAATCTTCAATTTCACGTGACAAGTTGAACCACACTTCGTTTTCAGTACCTTCGGTAAGAGCTTGTGCCATTTCACGCAAATATTTTTCACGTGGGTCTTGTGTTTTATAAACACGGTGACCAAAGCCCATAATTTTTTCTTGCGAATCCAATTTTTCTTTCAAATACGCTTTGGTATCACCCATTTCACGAATTTCAGTTAACATGTCAAAGACACGTTCATTAGCACCACCGTGAAGTGGTCCTTTAAGCGTACCAATTGCAGTTGTCACACAAGAATAAATATCAGCCAATGTTGACGCACAGACACGCGCTGCGAATGTTGACGCATTTAATTCATGGTCAGCATGTAAAACCAAGGCACGATTTAAAGCTTTTACTTGCAATGGTGTTGGTTCTTCGCCGTTTAACATATAAAGGAAATTCGCTGCAAATCCTAAATCTTCACGTGGAGCAACTGGTGTTTTCCCGTTACGTAAACGCGCAAAAGTTGCAATAATAGTTGGCATTTTAGCCATTAATTGAATAGATTGTTCGTATGTTGCTTCTTCAGAATTATCTTCAGCATTGACATTATACACACCAAGCAAACTAACTGTTGAACGAAGCACGCTCATTGGGTGCAAATGCCTGCGCGACTGAATCATAATACATTGTTCAACCGCATCGCTAATAGCATAACTTTCACGAAGTTCCTTAACAAAACTATTAAACTCTGCTTTATTTGGCAAGTGCAAGTTCCAAAGAAGGTAAATCACTTCTTCAAAACTAGCATCGTTATCCATTAATTCAGAAATATTATAACCTGCGTAGGATAAATTATCACCAATAATTGAACTAATATGGGTATTACAAGCTATTAAATCTTTTAATCCGCTTCCTCCTGTCATAGATTATGCTTCCTCCAATTTCTTTCTAACAACCATTGGTAAGATACCACCATTTTTATAGTAACGAATGTCAGCGTCGGCATCAAAACGTACCATGACTTTAAAGTATTTTTCACCTGAGTCATCACGAGCTACAGCATCAACAATATCGTGAATACCAGGATTTTCTGAAAGATTAATATCGTATGTTTCAAGACCAGTTAAACCAAGGCTTTCTGCTGTATCACCTTCTAAAAATTGCAATGGTAACACACCCATCATGACAAGATTTGAGCGGTGAATACGTTCAAAACTTTCAGCCAAAACAGCTTTAACCCCTAGAAGGTTAGAACCTTTGGCAGCCCAGTCACGACTAGACCCCATACCATAATCTTTACCTGCAATGACTAAAGTATCGACATTATCCTCTTTATAATGCATAGCAGCGTCATAAATTGGCACGATTTCACCATTGTATTTTGTGTAACCGCCGATTTTACCGTCCGCTAATTGGTTTTGGATACGAATATTGGCAAATGTTCCACGCATCATGACTTCGTGATTACCACGACGGCTACCATATGAGTTGAAGTCAACGTAATCAACACCATGATTATCTAAATACTTAGCAGCTGGGCTATTTTTAGCAATATTACCAGCAGGTGAAATGTGGTCAGTTGTCACACTATCACCAAATTTGGCTAACGGTTTCAGATTTTTCAATGGTTTAATTACTAAATCATCACCTAGATTGTCAAAATATGGTGGATTTTGGATATAAGTTGATGATTCGTTCCAATGATAAATCTTACTTTCCTCTGTCGGAATTTGATTCCATTTTTCGCTGTCTGTAAAGACATGCTCATATTCTTGCTCGAATAATTCACGCGTTACGTATTTATTGACATACTCTGCCACTTCGTCATTTGTTGGCATGATGTCTTTAAGGTAAACAGGTGCATTATTTTGGTCAAAGCCAAGTGGTTCTGTTGTTAAATCAATATTTGTGTTTCCCGCAAGTGCATATGCCACAACAAGTGGTGGGCTAGCAAGGAAGTTTGCTTTGACAAGTGGATTAACACGTCCTTCAAAGTTACGGTTACCTGATAAAACAGCAGATGCTAACAAGTCTGTCTCTGTAATAGCTTCTGCCACTTCTGGATGAAGGCTACCTGAGTTACCGATACATGTCGTACAACCATAACCGACAATGTTAAAGCCAAGTGTATCTAAGTAAGTTTGCAAACCAGAATTACGTAGGTAACCTGTAACCACCTTAGATCCTGGAGCAAGTGATGTTTTAACTGTTGGAGCTACGCGCAAGCCACGTTCAACAGCATTTTTCGCAAGCAAACCAGCTGACATCAAGACGTAAGGGTTTGAGGTATTTGTACATGATGTGATAGCTGCGATAGCCACGTGTCCTGTTTGAATCTCAATATCTTGGTCATCAAAATGAACGGTTACTTTTTTATTGATTTCATCAGCTGTCAAACCAAAGCCTTGAACACCAGCTTCACGAACTAAGCTTTCTTGGAAAGCTTGTTTGGCTTGTGTCAAATCAATCAAATCTTGTGGACGTTTTGGTCCAGAAATACTTGGTGAAATTGTTGATAAATCAATTTCAACGACTTTAGTATATTCTGCTTGATGCTCTGGATCGTAGAAAAGATTATTGTGTTTGACGTATTCTTTTGTTAAAGCAATATGGTCTTCTTTACGGTTTGTTAAACGCATATAATTAAGCGTTTCATCATCAATTGGGAAATATCCGCAAGTTGCACCGTATTCTGGTGCCATATTGGCAATAGTTGCACGTTCGGCAAGGCTAAGATTTGATAAACCGTCACCAAAGTATTCAACGAATTTACCAACAACTTTTTCTTGACGAAGAACTTGTGTCACTTTAAGAGCTAAGTCGGTAGCAGTTGCAATTTTAGGAAGTTTACCTGTCAAACGAACACCGATAACTTCTGGAACTGGGAAGAATGATGCTTCACCAAGCATCGCTGCTTCTGCTTCGATACCTCCGACACCCCAACCAAGAACACCAATACCATTAATCATTGTTGTATGGCTATCAGTACCAAACATTGAATCTGGATAAAGCATGCCATCTTTTTCAATGACAACATCACTAAGGAACTCAATGTTAACTTGATGAATGATACCAGTTGCAGGTGGCACCGCACGGTAGTTATCAAACGATTTTTCTGCCCATTTCAAAAATTCATAACGTTCATTATTACGTTTAAATTCAAGGTTAATATTATCTTCTAAAGCTGTGTCACAGCCAAAGAAATCGACTTGGACACTGTGGTCAATAACCAAGTCAACTGGAATTTCTGGATTAATAAGTTCAGCATCTCCACCGTTGGCAACAATGGCATCACGCATTGACGCAAGGTCAACAACAACAGGAACTCCTGTGAAATCCTGTAAGATGACACGACTTGGTTTGAATGGAACTTCTCCGCTTGTTTTTTTAGGATTGTAAGTTGCTAAATTTTCAATGTGATTTTTTGTAACATCTATACCATCATACTTTCTGAGTAAACTTTCAAGTAATATACGAATAGTGTAAGGGATTTTCTTGATATCTCCTCCATAATGAGAAACCACTTCTTCAAGATTAAAATACGAATACTCACTATCTTTGAAGGAAAACTTTGATAAAAATTCTGTCATGTACAGACCCCCGAAATATAATAATCGTTTTTTAATTATACAACTTTCAGAATATTTAGTCAAGTATAATCCATAATCCTATGTTAGTTTTTGTAACATAATATGTAATATAAAATTTTAGCCTTTCTAAAAAGCTTGATTTTACAATATTTTGTGTGTGATATTATTTTTAAATACCATATATTGTGTTTTTTCGAGAGATATTTCTTGATTTTTTGACTAATTTTGGTTATTCTAAATGAACAATGAGTTTTCCATAAGGAAATATTTTTTAGGAGGATGCCCTAATGGCTAATAAAATCATAATTTTTTCAAAAAATAACTGTATGCAGTGCAAAATGACAAAAAAACTCTTGGATAAAGAGGGAGCTGATTACCAAGAAATCAACATTGACGAACGCCCTGATATGATTGATTACGTAAAAGACCTTGGCTTCTCTGCTGCGCCAGTCGTTAAAGCAGGTGACATTATTTTTTCTGGCTTTCAACCTGCAAAATTAAAAGAAATTATCTAAACCTTCTATTATTAACTATTATTAAAATTAGAAAGGAGTTACCACGCTTCAATTAATGAGCGTTGGTATCTTACTTTATGAGTCTAAAAAATCTCGGCGATGTCTCTTATTTTCGCCTTAATAATGAAATTAACCGTCCTGTGAATGGACAAATTCCTCTTAATAAAGATAAAGAAGCTCTTAGAGCTTTCTTTCGTGAAAATGTCATTCCAAATTCAATGGCTTTTGACACGATTATTGATAAAATCAACTATTTGATTGACAATGATTATATCGAATCAGAATTTATCAGCAAATATACGCCAGATTTTATTGAAAGTTTGGCTAAGGATTTGCAAGCGCAAAGATTTCGTTTTAAGTCTTTCATGGCTGCCTATAAGTTTTATCAGCAATATGCTTTAAAGACAAATGACGGTAAATATTATCTTGAAAGTATTGAAGACCGTATCCTCTTTAACGCTCTTTATTTTGCTGATGGTAATGAAGAATTGGCACGTGATTTGGCAACTGAAATGATTCATCAACGCTATCAACCTGCTACACCTTCCTTTTTAAATGCTGGTCGCAGTCGCCGTGGTGAATTCGTCTCTTGTTTTCTCATTTCAGTAACTGACGATATGAATTCGATTGGGCGTTCTATCAATTCGGCGCTACAATTGTCCCGTATTGGTGGGGGTGTTGGTATCAGTCTTTCAAATCTACGTGAGGCTGGCGCTCCTATCAAGGGTTATGAAGGGGCAGCTTCTGGTGTTGTTCCTGTCATGAAGCTCTTTGAAGATAGTTTTTCATATTCTAACCAACTGGGGCAACGTCAAGGAGCTGGTGCTGTTTACCTTGATGTTTTCCACCCAGATATCATGGCATTCCTATCAACCAAAAAAGAAAATGCTGACGAAAAAATCCGTGTCAAAACGCTCTCTCTTGGTATCACCGTACCTGATAAATTTTACGAATTGGCTCGCAATAACGAAGAGATGTATCTCTTTAGCCCATATAGTGTTGAGCGTGAATACGGCGTGCCTTATAGCTATGTTGATATTACGGCTGAATATGACAAAATGGTTGCTAACCCAAATATCGTCAAAACCAAAATTAAAGCACGTGATTTGGAAACTGAAATTTCGAAATTACAACAAGAATCTGGTTACCCTTATGTGGTCAATATTGATACGGCTAATCGTACCAATCCAATTGACGGTAAAATTATCATGTCAAATCTTTGTTCAGAAGTGCTTCAGGTTCAAACCCCTAGCGTGATTAACGACGCTCAAGAATTTGTCAAAATGGGAACTGATATTTCATGTAATTTGGGCTCAACAAATGTGGTTAATATGATGACTTCACCTGATTTTGGACGTTCTATCAAAGCCATGACACGCGCCTTGACTTTTGTTTCAGACACCTCATCTATTGAAGCTGTGCCAACAATCAAGCATGGCAACGAACAAGCGCATACCTTTGGACTTGGTGCTATGGGCCTTCATACCTTCCTAGCTCAACACCACATTCATTATGGTAGCCCAGAATCCATTGAATTTACCAATATTTACTTTATGTTAATGAATTATTGGACTTTGGTGGAATCAAATCATATCGCTCGTGAACGTCAGCAAACATTTGTAGGTTTTGAAAACTCAAAATACGCTGACGGAAGCTACTTTGATAAATACATTACAGGTGAATTTATTCCAAAATCTGACCGTGTGAAAGAACTCTTTGCAGAACATTTTATTCCAAGCGGTGAGGATTGGGCTAAACTCCGCGATGCTGTGATGACAGACGGACTTTACCACCAAAATCGTCTAGCAGTTGCTCCAAATGGTTCTATTTCTTACATTAATGATGTTTCTGCGTCGCTTCACCCGATTACGCAACGTATTGAAGAACGTCAGGAAAAGAAAATTGGTAAGATTTATTACCCAGCTGCTGGTTTATCGACAGATACTATTCCTTATTACACTTCTGCTTATGATATGGATATGCGAAAAGTCATTGATGTTTATGCAGCGGCGACTGAACACGTTGACCAAGGATTGTCACTAACGCTCTTTTTGCGCAGCGATATTCCGCAAGGCCTCTATGAATGGAAAACGCAAAGCAAACAAACCACTCGTGACCTGTCTATCCTGCGCCATTACGCTTTTAATAAAGGCATTAAATCAATCTACTACATCCGTACCTTTACCGATGACGGTGATGAAGTCGGCTCAAACCAATGCGAAAGCTGTGTGATTTAACTGAACACTTGTTATTAGTCCTAAAGGACCTAATAACAAGACCGCAATCACTATGGCAGTTTGCCTAGTTCACTGACTAACTTTACCAAATGATTATTATTGAGTCATTTGGTTCTATGTCGTGACTTATCGAACACTTGGATTTGTCTCTGCAAAACCTAATAGCAAGACGGCAAACGTTATAGCGAAATGGCTAACTCACTTACAACTCCATTAATCGGCTAGTATCGAGTCGATTAATTACGTGGCGTAACTTTGATTTGTGTACTGTTAAACATGAACAAGACAATATTCACTTTAACAAATCGGCTTGCTTATTGACGCGTTGCCGTAAACGGCTGTTAGTAATTCATGATTAGAAAACTTGTCCTTGTTCTACAAAAACTAAAATCAAAGCAGTAACTACTTTCGCTTAGGAATTCAAAAAGATGTTAACATTGGGGTAACTTTCACTCTTGACAAAATACCTTGCTAGGTTAGCTTACTCCATGGAAAAAAACAATCTTAAAAATTTAAATACTATTTCTGAAATCCCAGTCGTTTGGCTGGCTTTCTTAATCACTTTTAGGAGAATATAAATGTCACAAACTTATTATGAAGCCATTAATTGGAATGAGATTGAAGACATCATTGATAAATCAACTTGGGAAAAGTTGACGGAGCAATTTTGGCTTGATACACGTATTCCGTTATCAAATGACCTTGATGATTGGCGTAAATTGTCAGCCGAGGAAAAAGACCTTGTCGGAAAAGTCTTTGGCGGATTAACTTTGCTAGATACCATGCAATCTGAATCTGGCGTTGAAGCGATTCGTGCGGACGTCAGAACACCTCATGAGGAAGCTGTTCTGAATAACATTCAATTCATGGAGTCAGTTCATGCCAAATCTTATTCCTCTATTTTTTCAACGCTTAACACAAAATCTGAAATTGAAGCCATTTTTGAATGGACAAATAGCAATAACTACCTGCAAAAAAAGGCAAAAATCATCAATGATATTTATGAAAATGGGGATGCGTTGCAAAAGAAAGTTGCCTCTACTTTCCTAGAAACTTTCCTCTTCTATTCAGGATTTTTCACACCACTTTATTATCTTGGCAATAACAAATTGGCAAACGTTGCTGAAATTATCAAATTGATTATCCGTGATGAATCTGTTCACGGCACTTACATTGGCTATAAATTCCAACTTGGTTTCAATGAATTGTCTGAAGAAGAACAAGACAGTTTTCGTGAGTGGATGTATGATTTACTTTATCAACTTTACGAAAATGAGGAAAATTATACCAAATCGCTGTATGACGGTGTTGGTTGGACTGATGAAGTGTTGACATTCTTGCGCTACAACGCCAATAAAGCTCTGATGAATCTGGGGCAAGATCCACTTTTCCCAGATACTGCTAACGACGTTAACCCTATTGTCATGAACGGTATTTCAACAGGAACATCTAATCACGATTTCTTTAGTCAGGTTGGAAATGGTTATCTCCTTGGTTCTGTTGAAGCCATGCAAGATGATGATTACAATTATGGTCTCTAGTCTGAGCCAATTTTGAAAATATGTGATAATTTTCAAAAAGCATGAAAACTAAGCTTGACAAGAAACTTTCTTTCATGCTAGACTATAAGAAATTAGATTCACAAAGGAGTGCCTCTGGCTGAGATCGCATTTGCGAAATCCTGATAACCTGATCTCGTTAGTACGAGCGTAGGGATTGTGACATGACCGTTTTAAACTTTGTTTTGAATATCATTGCACAGATTATCAGAAATTAAAAGCTCCTTTGTATCAAAAGGAGCTTTTATCTATGTCGTCAAAAAATTCTCAACTGTCTGCTTTGATTGAAACAGCTTTAGTAGCTGCTTTAGCCATGGCTTTATCTTACATTCCAGATTTTGCAAGCTGGTTCACACCGTCGTTTGGAGCTATTCCCTTGGTCCTCTTTGCGCTACGTCGTGGCACAAAATATGGCGTATTGGCTGGGCTAATTTGGGGCTTACTGCATTTTATCCTTGGTAAAGTGTGGTATTTAACCTTATCACAAGTGCTTATTGAATACATCGTTGCCTTTGTTTCCATGGGCTTAGCTGGTATTTTTACTATTTCTTTTCAAAATGCTCTTGCCAAGGACAATAAAGGACGTGCTTTATTTTACGCGACAGGTGGTGCTATCTTAGCTGTCTTTGTCCGCTATTTTTGGCATTTCGTCGCTGGCTTTATTTTCTGGGGAAGTTATGCGCCAAAAGGAATGTCGCCTTATTGGTATTCATTCACCGTTAACGGAACAGCTGGGCTGTTAACCTTGATTTTCGTTATTTTAGCGCTAGCTATTATCATTCCGACACAAGGAAAACTTTTCTTAGTTAAGAGATAAAACAAAAAAACACGTTTGTAGCGTGTTTTTTAAATTGACCTTGGGACAACGATGACAACGGCGGTAAAAAGTACAGCCCACATCATGACTTGTGGGAAAACGGTCATGCTAAATAGCATACCAATAACTTTTATAGCAATATCCCAACGCATCCAATTATTATGGCTTCTTGTAGCTGCTTCTGCTTCATTTGTGGTAGCAACATTGGTTAATTCTGAATACATCCAAACATTAGTGAAAGAAACGAGCATAACAATACCACCATAGATAATTTGTGCTACTAAACTGTTAAAATCATTAGCCACTAAAGAAGTCGTATAAGGGAAAAATGATGAGAAAAACAACAAAAGCATGGAAATCCAAACCAAGCGGTTATTGACTTTTTCAACATTGTCCCAAGCTCTGTGCATATTGACCCACATTGTTCCTAGCCAGAAAAAGGAAATGGCATAGGAAAAAAAGTTGGTTTTTAACTCCCACAAGGCTGACCATGTTAATTCTGATGAACGTTCTAATTCCAAAACCAAAATGGTCATAATGATAGCCAGAACAGCATCCGTAAAGGCAACCAAGCGCTCTTTTGATATTTCAGACATAAATTTTCTCCCTTTTGTTGATTTGATTATAACATCGTTTTTTATTTTTGATAAAGATAGTTATCAAAAATAAAAAAATATTTGTCAAATAGACTATGACTTTTGTCAAAAAAACTCAGATTATTTAATCCGAGTTCCTAAAATATCAATATCTTCTACAAACCATTCACCAACGCCACCAATTTTTGGGCATGTTCTTGTGATTTTACGATCATTTTTTGTGCTTTGTCAGCGTCGTTTCGAAGTGAGTAAGAAACACCATGTGTGACAATGTGACCTGCATAATTTAACTGTGTTAATTTCGCTGTCAAACGAATTGGTGCCAAAAGGTCGTCAATCGTCGTGCCTGATTCTGCACTATAGGTCGCTTCTCCTGCTCCAGTTGTCAAAGAAGCCACCCAATATTTTCCTTTCAAAGCATCACCAGTTGAACCATGTGAAAAGCCGTGAACAAAGACTTTTTCAATCCATTTATTAAGCAAAGACGGCGTCATATACCAGTACAATGGGTATTGGAAAATAATCACATCAGCCTTTCGCAATTTATACTGCTCTGCTGCCACATCAATCTGATAATCAGGATACAAATCACTCAAGATGTCCAATTCTACCTTTGGCAAAGCTTTCTTCACTTCTTCCAAAATCGTTTTATTGGCTAAAGAATTATTTTTCAAATCGAGATACCCTGCAACAATTAAAATATTTTTTGACATATTTTTACCTCTCGTATTTTCAGAAAATGATATACATTTTCAACCAATTTATCAACTTAAAAAGAAGTTGAGACAAACTTTCCCAACTTCTCTAGCTTTTACGCAAAAACCTCCGCCAAAATGGCTACGCCTTGATCAATTTCTTCCTTCGTCAAGGTCAATGGTGGCAAGAGACGAACGACATTTATTCCTGCTGTCAAGACAATCAAGCCTTTGTCACGTGCTTTTTCGACCAATTTGGCAAGGTTTTCAGTCGTTTCAACCCCAATCATGTAACCGAGACCACGAACATCAGTCACTTTTGCATTACCAGCCAAAGCTTTCTTCAATTCAGCTTGCAAGTAATTTCCATTGTCAAACGCTTGTGGTAAGAAACCGTCAGCCAACATAATATCGAGTACGCTTGAGGCTGCTGACATGACAAGTTTATTACCACCAAAGGTTGAACCATGGCTACCGTAAGAGAAAGCTAGACCAAGTTTTTCCTTGGCTAACATGGCACCGACTGGTACACCATTTCCAAGACCTTTTGCCAAAGTGAAAATATCAGGCTCAATGCCATAATGTTCAAATGAGAACAATTTACCAGTACGTCCCATACCAGTTTGCACCTCATCAACAATCAGCAAAATACCTATTTCTTGGCAAAATGCGCTTAATGCTGTCACAAAGTCTTTGTCAGCTGGACGAACACCTGATTCTCCTTGAACCAACTCCAACATAATAGCGGCAGTATCATCGGTCACCAAGCTTTTCACGCTATCTAAATCATTGTAAATCGCATAGCTAAAATGTGGCACTACATCACCAAAACCATCCTTGATTTTGTCTTGCCCAGTTGCGGACATTGACCCAAAAGTACGACCATGGAAAGAATTAACAAAAGTAATGATTTCTTGCTTGCCAGTCGCCTTACGTGCAATTTTAATGGCAGCTTCATTGGCTTCAGCACCGCTATTGGCAAAGAAAGCAAGATAATCTTTTTCCCCAATCAACTTGCCTGCCACTTCTTCTTGCAAAGAATTAAGGTACAAGTTTGGTGTGTGCCAGATTTCTCCAGCTTGTTTTTGCAAAGCAGCTTTTACTTCTGGGTGAAAACCAAGATTTGTTACGCCGATTCCTGTTGAAAAATCAAGGCATTTCTTGCCGTCTTGGTCAAAGAGGTAATTTCCTTCTGCCTTGACAAATTCAACGGCTGCGCGTTTATAATTTTTAAATAATTTTGTCATTGTTATCTTCCTTTTCATGCTAGAGTTAGCAGATGATTGAAGTTCCTGTTACCAGATTGTCGCCAATCAATACCTCACCAACACCTGCTAAAACGGTATTTACCGCTGATTCAATCTTAGGAATCATGCCTCCTGTGATAATTCCTTGCTCAATCTTATCTTGAAATTCTGTCGAAGAAAGGCTATCGAGCACCGCACCATTTTCCAAAACACCTTTAACATCAGTTATCAAGACTAATTTTTCAGCGCCGAGGGCAACGGCAACAGCTGTTGCAAGATAATCCGCATTGATATTTAGCATATCACCATCTTTAGAATAGCCAATTGAGGCAAGGACAGGTAACATTTGATTCGCCAACATTTTTTCCAAGATTTCCGTCTGAATTTGTGAAACATTGCCAACATAACCGTAAGTTTCTTGGTCTAAGAAATCAGCCTGAACGACTTTTTCAATATCAGACAAGAGTTGAATGCTATCAATAGACGACTGGTTAAGTTTTTTAACTAAATTTTCTCCAACGATGTTTAACAAGGCATAGCTAACAAGCTTCATGTCAGATTGGCTTGTCACACGCAGACCGTTGATTTTCTTAACAGGCACGTGCTCGTCTTCCATTAATTTGTTAATCGCAAAGCCGCCACCATGAACGATAACCAACTGCTTGCCCGCTTCTTTCCAGTTTTTTATTTGATTAATAAAGTCTTGCGAAAGGTGCTGACTAGCAACACCTCCGATTTTAATCACAATAATATTTTCCATATGTTTCTTCTCTTTATGTGCGATAAAGGGCATTAATTTTCACGTAGTCGTATGATAAATCACAGCCCCAAGCTTTTCCTACTGCTTCACCAGAATGCAAATCAACCGTAATCGTAATCTCATCTTCGTGCATGATGTCTTGCATTTCCTCAGCTTCAAAGTCAACTGGACTTGATTTTAGCATGACAGGAATGTCTCCGAGGTAAATGTCAATGTTGTCAACTGGAACATCAACACCTGCATAGCCAACCGCTGCTAAAATACGTCCCCAGTTAGGGTCCTCTCCAAAAATCGCTGTTTTAACAAGACTTGAACCAACGACACTTTTTGCCATCATACGAGCATCAAGGGCATTTGGTGCATTCTTGACATTGACTTCAATGAGTTTGCTTGCACCCTCACCATCTTTGGCGATTTTCTTAGCCAATTCTTGCATAACGTAATTAAGCATTGCTGAGAACTTATCAAATTCTGGTGTATCTGGCAAGATTTCTTCATTCAATGTACAACCATTTGACAACACTAAGACCATGTCATTTGTTGATGTATCACCGTCAACCGTAATTTGGTTAAATGTTGTTTCAACATTTTGGCTTAGCGCAAGCTGCAAGGTTTCACTTGAAATATTCGCATCACAAGTGATAAAAGCAAGCATGGTTGCCATATTTGGATGAATCATTCCTGAACCCTTCGCTACACCAGCCATAGTCACTTCATCACGACCAAATTTTTCTGTGACAGCAACGGTTTTAACCATAGTATCAGTTGTTAAGATAGCTTTCGAGAAATCATCAGAATTACCATTAACAACAAGCTTAGAAAGCCCAGTTTTAAGAGTATCCATTGGCAACAAATCACCAATAACACCCGTTGAAGCAATACCGACCAAATCAGGCTCAACGCCTAATTTTTCAGCTGTCCATTTTTGCATAATATAGGCATCTTCCATTCCTTGCACGCCCGTACAAGAATTTGCCACTCCTGAATTCACAACGATTGCTTTCATCTTTTGCGCTTTTTTAATGGAATTTCGTGTTACAATCAATGGCGCAGCAATGACTTTATTTGTCGTGTAAACACCTGATACACTAGCGGGAACTTCTGAAACAATCCAACCAAAATCAAGTTTTCTTTTCTTAAATCCTGCATGCAAACCATCTGCCGAAAAGCCAAGAGGGCTCGCAACATTTCCTTCAATCACTTTCATCTTCTTATACCTGTAACACATAAGGAACTCATACTTCCCAATAACCTTCTGTGCTACTTCCTTTCTATATTCTATAAATAATTTGGCGAAATCAACAAACCTTCTGTTTCGTTCCAACCATTCATCAAATTCAGATTTTGCACGGCTTGACCAGCAGCGCCTTTAATCAAATTATCGATAACAGATACGACCGTCAGTACATTTGTGACATCATTGTAAACAAAACCAATATCTGTAAAGTTTGAACCGATAACATTGTGCAATTCTGGCAAATCATCTTGGATGCGAACAAAAGGTTTATCCTTGTAAGCATCCTTGTAAATGGCGTATAATTCCGCTTCGCTCAATGGCTTTTTCAATTTAACATAAGAAGTCGCCATAATCCCACGGTTAACTGGCAACAATGATGTCGAAAACTGAATGTGGTGTAACTTCTTGCTAAATAATTGCAATTCCTGCACAATTTCAGGAATATGCTGATGACGGTTTAATTTGTAAGTCACGTAGTTATCATGCACATTGACAAAGTGACTTGATTCTGATAAAGCTTTACCAGCCCCCGTCAAACCACTTTTTGCATCAACGATGATAGAATCTTCTTCAGCCACACCAGCTTTTAGCAATGGAATCAAGGCTAATTCTGTTGTTGTCGCATAGCAACCAGGGTTTGAAATGAATTTCTTACCTTGGACATCTGTAAATTCTGCCAAAGCATATGTAAATTTATTCAACACATCATCACTAGCTGGTATTTTTTTATACCATTTTTCATAAGAATCAGCTGGCAAACGATGGTCGCCTGACAAATCAATCACTGGGAAATCAGCTTCAACAAATGACTGCGCTAACTGGCTAGCTACCCCACTTGGTGTCGCAAAGAAAACCAAATCTGATTTTGCCATGATTTCTTGAGCATTAAACTCCTCAATAACTAAGTCACAAACACCAACAAGGTAAGGGTATAATTCTGACAATCGTCGGCCAATTTCCTTAGTTGCATGAATCGAAGCAATCGTAACATTTTTATGATTATTCAATAATTTAACTAATTCGAGACCACTATATCCAGTGATACCAACAATTGCCATTTTCATAATATACACTCCTTGAATAAATATGTTTTTAATTTTATAGTATATTTATTCGTAAGTCAAGTATTTTTTGCATAAAAAAACAAAAAAGCATAAATTTTCACTTATGCTTTCACTATTTTTCAAATAATTTCAGTTTGCTAATTCGCTCGACGGCTTCAAGAAGGCAGTCTGGTTCGACGAGCAAGCCGATTCTGACGTATCCGTCTCCTTGTTCTCCAAAACCTTTTCCTGGTGAGACAGCAACGTGAGCTTCATTTAATAGCAAATCTGTAAAGCTTTCGCTGTCATACCCTTCTGGTACAGGCATCCAAGCATAGAACCCCCCTTTTGACTCAAAAGCATGCCAACCAATTTTTTCTGCTGCCTGAACAAAAGCATGGCGACGCTCGTCATATTTCTGATTTAACCCTGCGATTGCTGCTTTTGTTTTTTCATCTAAAAGAGCTGCTGCTCCCGCATCTTGAATAGCAGGGAAGATGCTCACAAAAAGGTGGTCTTGTAGCAAATTAAGCGCTTCAATCAATTTTTCATTTCCTGCCGCAAATGCCAAACGCCACCCCGCCATATTAAAGGTCTTAGAAAAAGTGTATAACTCAATGCCGATATCTTTAGCTCCATGTGTTGACAAAAAGCTTGGATTCTCATAACCGTCTGCCCCTAAGGCACCATAAGCAAAATCGCTAACTACCCCAACCTCGTATTTTTTAGCCCAAGCGACGAGTTCTTCGTAAAATGCTGCAGTTGCAACCGCACCTGTCGGATTATTAGGATAATTAACATAGATGAATTTCGCACGTTTAGCCACTTCTTCAGGAATAGCTTGCAAGTCTGGTAAGAAATTATTTTCAGCTTTTAACGGAAATGTCTCATAGTTGATTTTTCCAAGCGACACACTTGAGAGATAATCTGGGTAACCTGGGTCTGGCAACAAGAGCAAGTCATCAGGATTCATTGTCGCTAGAGGAAATTCTACCAAGCCAATCTTTGCGCCACCAAGGACACAAATTTCCTTTTCACTATCAAGATTTACATGATAATTGTCCTTATAAAATTGACTGGCTGCCGCTTTAAAATTAGCATTTCCACGAAATTGCGAGTATTTATGAGAAGCAGGATTTTTGGCTGATTCAATTAAAGCATCAACAATGTAATCATAAGTTGGCTGGTCTGGATTGCCCTGTCCAAGATTGATGACATCATAGCCTTCTGCCACTTTGGCATTAACTTTTGCGACAAGACTAGCAAAAAACTGTTCTGGCAATTCTTGTAAAATCTTTGATTGTGAAAACACCTTAATTCCTCCTAATGATACAAATTTGGCTTGCGGTCAGCAAAAACTGGAATGTGACCTCGAATTTTTTCAACTTCTGTCAAATCAAGTTCAGCCGTAAAAATTCCCTCTTGATTATCTGGCACTTGTAAAATGATTTTTCCCAATGGGTCAATCACCAGAGAATGCCCAGAAAAATGATCTGAAATGCCATCGCCAACCCGATTAACAGCCACGACAAAAGCCTGATTTTCAACCGCACGCGCTCGCAACAAAATCTCCCATTGCTCCACACGTTCTTTGGGCCATTCAGCTACTACAAATAAAACCTTAGCACCGCTAGACATCAAGGTTCTCACCCATTCTGGAAAACGAATGTCATAACAAATCACACTAGCTGCTTTGACATCGTCTAGTTCAAAAACACTTTCTTTATTGCCTGCTTGCAGGTACTCATCTTCTGCCATTAAGCCAAACAAATGCACCTTGTCATAATCAGCAATCACTTGCCCCCCTCGATTAAACACATAGGTCGTATTAAAAAAGTGATTTTCTTTTGCCGTTGCGACCGATCCAGCCACCAAATTAACATGGTGTTTCTTAGCAAAATTTCCTAAATCCGTTATCGTTTCTTTCCCATTAACATCGGCAGTATCTGCCAGCTGTTTCAAGGCATACCCAGTATTCCACATCTCAGGAAGAACAATCACATCTGGCGCATCATGCACCGCTTTTTCCAATAACTCCAATACTTTCTTTTTATTTTGCTCAGGCTCCGCTTCACGGATAGCCATCTGAATAAGTGAAACTTTCATTTTTCCCTCAATTCTATCTTCTGTAAAAATATTCTGAAATCTTAGTAACTATTATAGCAGTCTAAAAAGCCCTCGTAAAATAGTTATTTTAAATAGACTCGATAGTTAAAAACTATAATCGAATAGGAACTAACAAGTAGTCCCTTTCACACCACCGTGCGTGTCGTTCGGCACACGGCGGTTCAACTAACTTTTAACGCATGTCGTTGAAGATAATAGTCTAAGCAAGAAACCAGTCCTCGTTTAGCGAGGACTGGTCAGATTGAAGACAAACCCTATTTCTGAGGTTTGTCTTTTTCTATATTTTGAAGTTTTGTGGTCGAATGAGCTTAGTTTTAGGAATTTTAGGCAAACTAAAAAGGCTGTCCTGCCAGCCATTTTGCGAGTTTTTTTAAGATTTAAGCATGCTAAAGTGAGTCCAACTTTTGCCTCCATTTTGGACTTGCCTCTTTCTCTGGTATGACGCAAATTATGATATTCTTTAGCTGTCCCAAATAAGCGTTCAGTGGTTTCCTTGCGTTTTCGGTAACGGTCAATCACTCCCTGATGATGTCGGATATCTTCACAAATCTCTAAGTCAGCTTTCCAAACATGACGGGTAACCACTTTTTGAAAGGCTTGACTCGTCGTACACTGGCTTAGTAAAGGACAATTCTGACAATCTTCTGGTTGACTTTGGTACCCACGATAATTTTTACGGTTGGTAGTTCGATAAGTTAATACCTGATTTTCAGGGCAAAGGTAATAGCCATAATAATCATCATAAATAAAATCCTTAGGACGTAACATATCCTTTTTATCATGAGGACGAGTATAAAGGAAAACAGGAATAATCTTTTGAGAGAGTAAATAATGAGCAATCGTTGGTGTTTTATAACCTGCATCTGCGATTAAGCAGGTTGGTTGAAAGGCTTTGAGTTGAGCAAAAAGAGCTGGAAAAGCTTGACTATCATGGACATTTCAAGCTGTCACGCTATAGGCTAGTGCCCAACCATGCTTATCACAGGCAACTTGGGCATTATAAGCAAAGACTTGTTTATGTTCTCCCTTATGAAACCAGCCACTTTCTGGGTCTGTCGTTGAGACTTTTTTAGTTTCGGGCTCTTTTTCTTTGGCGATCCCTAGCCACTTTTTTGCGTGTTTCTCACGGTCACGATTGATTTCAAATTCGAGTTGATCCGCCATGAATTTAGCTTGTTGGTTAACTTCTTGATTGATGTATTTGTGGTTATTAGCAGCTGCTTTAATATGAGTCTCATCTACAAAAATTTCACTTGGGTCAATTAAGCCCGCATTGATACAGCTGCCTAAGACATGACTAAAAATGGCTTCAACCACTTGTTTATCTTGAAACCGACTACTGTAGTTTTTGCCATAAGTGGTGAAATGAGGCACTTTATCGTCTAAAGTTAAGCCTAAAAACCAACTTGCTTACGATTATAATCGGGATTTTCTTTATGGAACATAGGCTCACCTCATAGCTATTATTATCTCTATTATATCGCTAATCCACAGAAAAAAGCCCTTAGAAACTGTTGTTCCCAAGGGCTTTGTCTTCAGTCTGACCCACCAAAGGTGGGCTTATGTTTATTTTCCGCTATCTTGTAACATTTTGATCAAACTGCTGAGGAGGCTGCCTTCTGCTAAGGCGACTAGTAAGGTTACCCAATTAACGTGACCTTGCAGAGCATCTACAATAATAATGTAAGCAAGAATCAGCAGCGTTATGCCGATAAAAGCGATAGCTAATTTCAAAAGTGTGTTTTTAGATTTCATCTGACAAAACAACTCCTTTATCAGTCAAAGACTGCCTAACGGATGTTACAGATTTTCAGCAACTGCTGCAAGAAGGTCAGCAATTTTAGCGGCGTCTGAACCACCAGCCATAGCCATGTCTGGTTTACCACCGCCGCGACCTGATACGATTGGTGCCAAAGCTTTAATCAAATTGCCAGCATGAACATCTTTTGTTTTGCTTGCTACAAGAACATTGACCTTTTCGCCAATAGCTGCCACCAATACAAGCACGTCAGAGTAATCTTTTTGTTTCCAGTTATCCGCAAATGTGCGAAGAGCACCAGCGTCAGAAACGGTTACTTGGCTAGCAATGTAACGAACACCATTTGCTTCTTTGACATCTTTAAAGACATCACCAGCTTGCGCTGCCGCTGCTTTTTCTTTCAATTCAGCATTTTCTTTTTGCAATTTGTGCAACTGCTCTTGCAAGCTCGCAACTTTATTAGTGACTTCTTTCAATTGTGGGACTTTAAGCGTAGCAGCAATTGTTTTAAGGTCTTCTTCTTCTTGACGGTAAGCTTCAAAGGCTTCTTTACTTGTCACAGCAAGGATACGACGTGTTCCTGAACCAATACCTTCTTCTTTGACAATCTTGAAGATTCCGATTTCTGCTGTATTTGACACGTGTGTTCCACCACAAAGTTCGATTGAGTAATCCCCGATTGTGACAACACGGACGTTTTTACCGTATTTTTCACCAAACAAAGCCATTGCGCCCATTGATTTCGCAGTATCAATGTCAGTTTCAATAGTCTTAACAGGAATAGCATTCCAGATTTGTTGGTTAACTTCTTCTTCAATTTGACGTAATTCTTCAGCTGTTACAGCTTCAAAGTGAGTAAAGTCAAAGCGCAAGAAGCCTTCTTCATTAAGTGAACCAGCTTGAGTAGCGTGTTCACCGATAACATTGTGAAGCGCAGCGTGAAGCAAGTGAGTTGCTGTGTGGTTTTTAATCACACGGTGACGACGTTTGCTGTCGATTTCAAGAGTATATGTTGTACCAACTGACAAGCCTGCCAAGACTTCAACTGTATGAAGTGTTTGACCATTTGGTGCTTTTTGAACATCAGTCACACGCGCAACGATATCGCCTTTATCATTTTTAATCACACCGTGGTCAGCCACTTGTCCACCCATTTCAGCGTAGAATGGTGTTTTAGCAAAGACAAGCAAGGCTTGACCTTCTGAAACAGCTTCTGTACGTTCGTTATCAGCGATGATAACTGACAATGTAGAATCAAGGACTTCATCTTCGTAGCTAAAAACTGATTCTTCAGTGATGCTTGACAATGTCTCATTTTGCATACCCATTGAGCCGCCTTTAACAACATTGGCACGAGCACGTTCTTGTTGTTCTTTCATAGCAGCTTCAAAGCCAGCATGGTCAATCTTGAAGCCTTTATCTTCAGCCAATTCTTCTGTCAATTCAACTGGGAATCCGTATGTATCGTATAATTTGAAGATGTCTTTACCTTCAACCGTATCTTTGCCAGCAGCTTTCAAATCAGCCAACAATTCATCAAGCATGCTTGAACCAGCATCGATTGTACGAGCAAATGTTTCTTCTTCACGTTTGACGATTTTTTCGATAAAGTCTTGCTTTTCAAGAACCTCTGGGTAGTATGATTCCATTATTTTACCAACAGTTGGAACCAATTTGTACAAGAATGTTTCCTTGATACCAAGACGACGACCGTGCATAACAGCACGACGAAGTAAACGACGAAGCACGTAGCCACGACCTTCATTTCCAGGAAGGGCACCATCACCGATAGCAAATGAAAGTGAGCGAATGTGGTCGGCAATCACTTTGAAGCTCATATTGTCGCCATCTGGGTCATAAGTTTTACCAGATAATTTTTCAATTTCGCGAATGATTGGCATGAAGAGGTCAGTTTCAAAGTTTGTTTTAGCCCCTTGCATAACTGCAACCAAACGTTCTAAACCAGCGCCCGTATCAATGTTTTTGTGTGGTAATTCTTTGTATTCTGAACGTGGAACAGCTGGGTCAGCATTGAATTGTGACAATACGATGTTCCAGATTTCGATATAACGGTCATTTTCAATATCTTCAGCAAGAAGTTTGATACCAACGTGGTCTGGGTCAAAATCTTCACCACGGTCAAAGAAGATTTCTGTATCTGGTCCTGAAGGTCCAGCACCGATTTCCCAGAAGTTATCTTCGATTGGAATCAAGTGGCTTGGCTCAACACCAAGTGAAATCCAGCGATTGTAAGTATCTTTATCATCTGGATAATAAGTCATGTAAAGTTTATCTTTAGGGAAATCAAACCATTCTGGGCTTGTTAATAATTCATATCCCCAAGTGATAGCTTCATCACGGAAATAATCACCAACAGAGAAATTTCCCAACATTTCAAACATTGTGTGGTGACGAGCTGTCTTACCAACATTTTCAATATCATTTGTACGGATAGCTTTTTGCGCATTTGTGATACGTGGATTGTCAGGAATGACAGAACCGTCAAAATATTTTTTAAGGGTTGCAACACCTGAGTTAATCCATAACAATGTAGGGTCATTTACAGGAACCAAGTTTGCTGAAGGTTCAACAGAATGACCTTTTGATTTCCAAAAATCTAACCACATTTGGCGCACTTGCGCACTAGTTAATTGTTTCATTACATCTTTCCTTTTCTTATTACTAAGCGGTCTTTCACGCTTGCCATAGATTGAAATCATCCATCAAAATTGTGCTTTTTTGTCATCAAAAAACGACAAGTCCACATACAGAGGGCGACAAACAGCCACGGTACCACCTCTATTCAATGAACTTGTCATTCTTCATTTATATCTTAAATTGTTTTTTCTTCTTTTACTTGATGTCATCAGAAGATGATGTTCAAAGCCCAAAGGTAAGAAAACATGAGTAGCACATTTTTAAATTTTTCCATGGCTCGCAACATCCGCCACTTTTCTGAATCTGAAACTTTAAAAACGATTCTCAATCTTTTTAATTGTACTGTATTTTAAGCTTCAGGTCAAGTATGTTATTCATCTGAACTTTCAGTTGTAGAAGATTCTTCAGTCGAACTTGATGAACTTGATGAACTTGATGAACTTGATGAGCTTGATGATGAGCTTGTTGCATATTGTGAAAGGATGCTTGCAAAGCTATGGTCTTTAATCTTCACATTTGCTTTATCAAGTGCTTTAGCAATAACTTTGTTTTGGAAGTCAGTATCACTTTCATATTGAGCTAAGATAATTTTCTTCAAACGTTTTTTGTAAGTTTTCCAGTCAGAATCTTTTTCTGTTTTCTTAGTTGTTTTCACAATATAGTAAGTGTAAGAATATGTTGATGGATTAAGCACTTTAATAACGTCTGATACAGAACCTTCGTCTTGGTTAAAGGCAGCATTCATAACATCTTCTGGCAAATCAGTATCTGCTGAATCAAATGTGTACTCTGTCTTATCTGCTGTTGTATTGTCTTTAGCGATTTTTTCAAAATCAGCACCATCCGCTGTTGCTTGGTCATGAACTGAATTTGCTTTGTCTTCATCGTTCAAAGCAATAACGATAGCTGTAGTGTCAGGATTGTAATTTTCGTAAGCCGCTTTATAGTTTTTTGTTGTTAATTTTTTCTTAGCAGCTTGTTTTACAGCGTATTCAACCAACATTGATGTACGAATTTGTTGTTTGTAAGTATCTGATGTCAATCCAGCTTTTGAAAGTGCGCTTGAGAATGATGAACCATAAGATGAAGCTGTTGTATTGTATGCTTTTGAAACATCATCGTCTGATACTTTATCACCGTATTGGTCTTCAAAAACACGTGATAAAATCAAGTTCAACATTGTTTGTTGTGATGAAGAAGTGCTTTTGACAGCGTTATAGAAATCTGATACTGTGATAGTATCACCTTTCATGGTAACAAGAGCTTTTGTTTCTGAATTGCTGTTAGTAGCAAGGTAAGTTACACCTGCACCGATAAGAGCTGAAGCTACTGCAATTGAAACACCTTTGAAAGCTTTACTTTGGATAACTTTCTTAAACCCTGATTTTTCTTTGTTGGCCATTGTTATTAAACTCCTTAATTTGTCTTTAACCTCACTAGTATATCACAATAACTTAAATATTGCTTAATTTTACAGTGATATATCTGCTGTATTTTTACGAATCATCAATAATCCGTCGCTTAACGGAAGTAAGGTTGCTGTTAAATTTGGATTATCCAGTGTCACATCAAACAATCGTTGAAGCCCACGATAGATTGTTCGTTGTCCGCGGCGCACTTCTTCTATTGGCTTGACAATATCCCCTCCTTGGAAAACATCATCAAAGACAATGACTCCGCCGACTTTCAAATGTTTCAAGACTTCTGGCAGAAAGACAATGTATTTTGATTTCGCTGAATCCATAAAAACAAAGTCAAATTCCCCCTCAAGTGTCGAAAGAATATCAACAGCGTCTCCTTCAACCAAAGTAATTTGTTTGCGAGTGTCATATTTGGCAAAATTTTCCTTAGCGAAGGCAATCATTTCAGGATTACGGTCAAGTGTCGTAATCTTCGCATCTGGGGCATTTTCTGCCATTAAAAGTGCTGAAAAGCCGATAGCTGTGCCAATTTCTAAAATATTTTTTGGCTGCAATGTTTGCATCAAAAAACGAAAGTAAGCCACAACCTCATGCTGAATAATAGGGATATTTTCTTGATGAGCAAATGCTTCCAATTCTGCCAGATAGCCCCTATTTTGCTTCTGATGTGTTCGCATATAGCGAAGAATGTCTTCTTTCACTACGGGACGACGCATATTGTGATTTGCTGTTTTTGAATATGATTTAACCATAACTCTTATTATATAGCAAAATAAACCCGTTGTGAATAAGCTTTCTTCGATTTTTAGTCATTAGAAAGTGCCACAATATTGGATAAGTCAGTAATGTGTTGATTGATTTTTGATGGCGGTTGACCGAGATTAATTGATTTAATGCCTGCATTTTCGGCGGCTTTAACGTCAAGACGACGGTCACCAACGTAATAAGTGCTTTCTTTATCCAAATCATATTTTTCAAGAAGGTAGTTAATCGCTTCGGGTTCAGGCTTACGAGCGAAACCATTTGCTGATGTCACCACTTCTGTAAAATACTGACGCACGCCTAATCTTTCTAAAACATCATTTGCCGTGATACCTTTATGCGTATAGACATAGTGTGTCACCCCTTTTTGTTTGGTTGCCGCAAGAACCTCTGTTAAATGTGGCATGGGTTTTATCAGATAATCACGCGCTTCCTGCTCTTTTTTAAAGAAAGCTGATAGCTCCGCTAAATTTAATTCTTGTTCTTTTGCCACTTGATAAAGCAAAGCCTTGACCGATTCTTTGATAATAAAATCCATAATCCATTGTTTATCAAAAGCCAAACCATAATGCGCATAAGTCACTTGCAAGGCTTGCCCAATCGCTTCGTAGGAATCCACCAAGGTTCCGTCAAAATCCCAAATAAATGTTGTCACTTCTGTCTCCTCATTTCAATATTAATCTGAATTCTCCAAGTCCAAGGTAATCCAATAACGCGCTAGACGATGCCCATCCTCTAAATCGATAATATTTTCCAAAATACCGCCAGCTTTTTCAATGGTTCTACGACTGGCAATATTGTCCTCACGCGCTGTGATAAGCACAGGATTGATGCCACGTTTGGCATATTTCTCAAGGACAAAGCTGAGAAGTCTGGTCATGATACCTTGTCGTCTAAATTCTGGTGAGGTTTGATAGCCGATATGTCCACCAATCGTCGCAAGATTGCCCTTTTCAAGCTGCCAACGACAAAATATAAACGCAGCAATTTTCCCATTCAAAAAGGCATAATAGGTCGTCATCGTTGAATAATCAGGGTTAATAGTTTGTGTTTATTGCGCTCTGCTATTTTCCACAAAGGTTTTAAAATCACCAATCTCACGTGTCATGATAAAGGGATTGTCGTCATTTTCCAAAGACGTTTGATAAGCTCGGTAAGCCGCTTCATCATTAACATCTAGTTTCCTAATTTCCATGCCAGCACCTCCCAAAATTTTTTCTACTATAATATAAAAACGAGGTTAGAATGTGCCCAACCTCGCTATAATTTTATAGTTGTGCCCCTTTTTCAATTAAAGCTTCCAACTCATCCAAGCGTTCCTCGAAAATTCGGAAAGCAGCGTCTAGATAAGCACTTGTTGTCATATCCACACCAGCTTTTTTAATCACATTAAGCGGATAATCAGAATTACCTGCTTTCAAATAATCAAGGTAGCGGTCAATATCAGCTTTTGTACCGTGAACAATCTTATCAGCTAAATAACTAGCTGCCGCAAATCCTGTGGCGTATTGGTAAACATAGTAATTGTAGTAGAAATGCGGAATGCGTGCCCATTCGTATTGGATTTCTGGGTTGTCTGCTTTGCTGAGTCCATAATATTTCTCGTTTAAGTCGGCATAAAGTTGGTTGAGATAATCACTCGTCAACACTTCTCCAGCTTGGTCTGCCTTATGGATAATATCTTCAAATTCCGCAAATTGTGCTTGACGGAAAATGGTACTCTTGAAACCATCAAGATAATGATTCAAAATTGCAAAGCGTGCTTTGTCATCATCAACTTCTTTCAAAAGTGTTTCTGTCAAAATATTTTCATTAGTTGTTGAAGCAATTTCTGCCAAGAAAATACTATAATCTCCATAAACATAGGGTTGATTTTCACGTGTAAATGTCGAATGCAAGCTGTGCCCCGTTTCGTGAACTAAGGTAAACAAATTATCCAAGGTATCTTGCCAATTTAACAGTATGAAAGCATTGGTATCATACGAACCACCAGAGTAGGCACCAGAGCGTTTGCCTTTATTGACATGGACGTCAATCCAGCGTTCTGTAAAAGCACGATGAACACGCTCAGAATATTCTTTGCCAAAAACAGCTAAGACATCTTCAGCTTTTGCCAAAGCTTCTTCATAGGTAAAACTCATATCCATTTCAGAAAGTGGCGTATGAATATCGTACATTTTCAAATCATCCAGTTTAAGGATTTTCTTGCGAAGTTCCACATAACGATGAAGCAAAGGCAGGTTAGCATTGACCGTTTCAATCAGGGTATCATAAACAGATTCTGGAATAAAATTAGCCGAAAGTGCTGCCTCACGTGCTGATTTAAAATGATGAACACGAGCTTCATAGTTATGCACTTTGACATTGGTTTGCAAGGTTTTCGCATAAGTGTGTTGGAATTGTTCATAAGTTGCATACAAAGCTTGGTAAGCTTCTTTGCGGACATCACGATTTTTTGATTCTAACAAGGTAATGAAATTACCATGCGTTAGCTGAATTTCTTTGCCCTTATCATCTAGAACGATTGGAAAAATGATGTCAGCATTATCCAAAAGCTCAAATGTTTCTCCTGCAGCTCCAAAAATTTCTTGCGCACCTGCTAATAATTCTTCCTCAGCCTGTGACAAAACATGCGGTTGACGTTTGAAAAGTTGCTCAAAGAAATGTGCATAAGCAGATAAAGCTGGTGTTTCTGCCACGAAATCCTCAAAAGCTTCTTTAGACAATTGCATCAATTCAGGTTCGTAAAAAGCAAAAATTTCACTAAATTTGGCATAGATTGCTGTTGCTTTAGCTTGGTATTCTTGGTATTTGGCTACTGTTGTATCTTGGTCGTTTTTCATTGAAGCATAAACATAAAGCTTCTCCAAACGACGCGACAAGGCAAGGTAACTTTCCGTAATAGCAAGCAAATCATTACTTGACGCTGTCAAACGCCCTTTGTAAGCTTTAGCATTTTCTAAATCACCATCAAGGCTAGCCAGCTCCGCTTCCCAAGCATCATCTGTGGCAAAAACTGTGCTTAAATCCCATTGGTATTTTTCATCAATATGACTACGATTATCTGACATCACATTCTCCTTTTTGAGGTTTATTTACCATTTTATCATAATAAGCTGGCGGATAAAGCCATTGACGTTCTTTTTCTGTTTGATTTTGATAAAAGCGATGAAAATTTTCGTAAAACGGTGATAAATCTTGGGAAATCTGACAGAACCCCTCAGCAAAATCAAAAGGACGAACTTGTGGAAAATAAGCCGCTAAAGGCAAACTTAGCAAATTTTTTTCTTGCAAATAAGCTTCTTCTTGCCTTTTTAACCAAATTGAATGGCGAGAAGATAACTGTTTTTGAATATAGGTTAATAAGGTTTGGTCTTGGTTTACCTCGTAAGTTGAAAGCTTCTGCTGCCGATAAGGAAGTCGAAAAAATGCCATAATATCATCTGAAAATGAACTAGTCTTGGTTAGATAGTGAACCTTTCCATGCAAATCTTCATAGATTAAATAATGTAAACGAATGAGCCGATTTGTGACATCCAACTCCCACAAATGAAAGCCCATATTCTGCGAAAAATAAAGAAAATGACGTTGCAAAGGTGATAAACTATTGCCGAGCCACAACTTTTCCCCCAACAACCAAAGCACTTGAATACCATGACTTTGATAGGCTTTTGTGCGTTGAAATAATCGCTGTTCTGATAAGCGCGAACATTGCACTTCTAAAGCCAAATTATCATTGACAAATAAATCAGCCACCTGATGTAAGTCTGGTAAAACTTTTTCAACCACGACTTGTTCAGTCTGCGACACGGCATGATAAAGCGCCGCTTTTAACTGAAGGTGCTCACTGCTTTCATTTTCACTATAAAAATCACACTTATTCAAAGAAACATGAGCAAAGTGCGGACGCATAACTTTGCCATTTTTTAAACGGACAGCAGAGCGGCAAGCTGGGCAAACAAAGTTTTGGTTAGCTGGTATACCATCTAACAAGGATACTAATTTTCCGTTTTCATCAAGCGCTGATAACACATCACACCTCCTACCTATTTTATTCGAAAAAATCCTGAAAAACATCTAGCACCTAATCCAGATAATTTTTCAAGATTTCTTTTTCGGTAAAGGTCAATTCACGATATTGTCCGCTTGGTAAATCGCCCAGTTGAAATTCTCCAAACGTTAGTCGTTTCAAATAGGTCACTTTTACACCGTAGGCTAAAAACATTTTTTTAATCTGGTGAAATTTTCCTTCAGAAATCGTGACATAAGCAGAGCTTGTTTCTGTACTTGCCGTGATAATCTCAAGCTTAGCAGGCTTACAAATCGTTCCATCATCAAAGGACACTCCAAATTCAAAAAATGCTGGCGCATCATCAGCTAAAAACGCATTAACCTCGACATAATAAGTCTTGGCAACGTGATATTTGGGATGTAACATTCGGTAACCTAGCGGACCGTTATTGGTAATGAGAAGCAAGCCTTCGGTACTGCGGTCAAGTCGTCCGACTGGATAAAGCTGTGGAACACGGTCTGCTTCTTTGATTAAATCAATCACTGTCTGATGTTCTTTATCAGACACTGCTGAAACAACGCCAGCAGGCTTATTGAGAAGAAAATATTTCTCTGATGACTGTTTGACTTGTTTTCCTGATACTGTGATTTTTTGCAGACTGGGCTCAACGTTGAGATTATCCGCTTCAGCCAAACGACCGTCCACATACACTTGGTGACTGCGAATTAATTTTTTAACCTGATTTCGCGACCCAAAACCAGCCTGACCTAATAATTTGTCTAAACGCATGGTTCTATTTTACCATGTTATCAGTGATTTTTAGACAGTAAAAGTCCGAGTGTCAAAACCCAGACTTTACGTTTATTAGTTTAATTTACTTGCTGCGGCTTCATCTACAATCACGACAACATTAGGGTGATTTTGAAGGACACTCGCTGGCAATTCTTCAGTGACGGGTCCATTAATCATTTGATTGATAGCGTCAGCTTTATCTTCGCCATAAGCCATTAAAACAACCATTTTAGAAGCCATGATTGATTTGATCCCCATTGAAATGGCTTGTTTTGGCACATCATCCATGCTGGCAAAGAAACGGCTATTTGCTTCAATGGTGTCTTTTGCCAAATCAACAATGTGTGTTGTCACGTCAAATGGTGTCCCAGGTTCATTAAAACCAATATGACCATTGCGCCCAATTCCCAAAATTTGAAAATCAATACCGTGTTCAGCAATCACTTGGTCATAACGATGTGTTTCTGCTTGCAAATCTTCTGCCAAGCCGTTAGGAAGAAAACTTTCTTTAAATGGTTTGAATTGGAAAAGATTTTCTTGCATAAAATGACGATAACTTTGCTCGTTGTCAGCTGCCAAACCAACGTATTCATCCAGATTAATGCTAGTCATATCTGAGAAATCAAGATTGCTCTTTCTAATTTCTTCATAGAAACTAAGCGGTGTGCTACCTGTCGCAAGTCCCAATGTTTTAGCTCCCTTAGCCATTTCATCTTTCAAAAGAGAAAATGCCACTTGACCACCTTCAACTTGATTATTAACACGAATTACTTTCATTTTTAAATTCTCCAACATCTTCTGTTTTGGTATAGACCTCTTATCTATTCTTATTATATGGTATATACCAATCTTTGTCAAGGAAATTGTTTGAAAAAATTCACTCATTATTAATGAGTGAATTTTGCTAGCGTGTTCCTGCTAATTTTCCGAGACCTTCGCCGACATAATAGGCAAAAAGCGCAGCGATTAAGCCAATAAGTAAGGTTCTAAAAATTTCTTTTTTCTTACTGCTACCTGTAATGATTGCTTTCACCAAACCAAGTAAGGCTAAGGCAAGTGATACCAAGACACAAGCAATCAGAAATGTGTGTATTTTAAAGAGACTAAAAACATTAATCAAAAGATATGACAGTAAAGGAATTAAACCGAAAGTGATAAATGACATAAAGGTTGCTCCTGCATTTTTTACAGCTTTTGCTTTGACCGCAGATTCTTCTGTCGTAGAGCTTAAATAATCACCAACTGCCATCGAAAAACCGTCTGCTAAAAGATTTGAAAATCCTAAAATAAGAATCGGTTTAATCCCCAAATTACCACCGACAGCTCCTGCTACCACGGCAAACGTTGTGACAATGCCATCCATGCCACCCTAAACGATTGACTTTGCATAATCCCTAATTGTCATATTTGCAACCTTCCATTAGTGAGTAATGAGTTAATTTTAATTAGAATAATTATAAATAACTTCATCTTTATTATATCATCTCTTTAAAGCGATTATAATTACCCTTGACAGATGACGAGAAATAGTTCTCGTGTTATAATATAAAGTTGAGAATATAAATATTAAGGATTTACTATGAATATCAACGATTTTGATTTTAATTTACCAGAGGAATTGATTGCCCAAACTCCTCTTGAAAAACGAGATAGTTCAAAACTTTTGGTCATTGACCACAAGACACATGAAATGGTTGATGCTTACTTTGACCATATTTTAGATGAATTAAACCCTGGGGATGCGCTTGTTATGAACAATACGCGTGTGCTTCCTGCCCGTCTTTACGGTGAAAAAACAGACACACATGGTCATGTGGAATTGCTTCTTTTGAAAAATACACAAGGTGACCAATGGGAAGTTCTTGCCAAACCTGCAAAACGCTTGCGTGTCGGAGCTAAGGTGTCATTTGGTGACGGACGTTTAACCGCTACTGTGGTTGAAGAATTGGACCACGGCGGGCGTATCGTTGAATTTACTTATGACGGTATCTTTCTTGAAGTTTTGGAAAGCCTTGGCGAAATGCCATTGCCACCATACATTCATGAAAAATTAGATGACCCAGACCGTTACCAAACCGTTTATGCTAAAGAAAATGGTTCTGCTGCCGCTCCCACTGCTGGGCTTCACTTCACTCAAGATTTGCTTGCCCAAATCGAGGCAAAAGGTGTTAAACTTGTCTATTTGACCCTTCATGTTGGACTAGGAACTTTCCGCCCAGTGTCTGTCGATAATATCGAAGAACACGAAATGCACTCTGAATTTTACACGCTGTCTGAAGAAGCTGCCCAAACGCTTCGTGACGTGAAAGCTGCTGGCGGACGTATCGTTGCTGTCGGAACAACATCTATCCGCACACTTGAAACTATTGGTTCAAAATTCAACGGTGACATCAAAGCTGACAGCGGCTGGACGAATATCTTCATCAAACCTGGCTATGAATTTAAAGTGGTTGATGCTTTTTCAACAAACTTCCACTTGCCAAAATCAACACTTGTTATGCTAGTGTCTGCCTTTGCAGGACGTGAATTTATCCTTGATGCTTACCAACACGCCATTGACGAACGCTACCGCTTCTTTAGCTTCGGCGACGCCATGTTTGTGAAATAATCTAAAAAAGAACGGAAATTTTCCGTTCTTTTTATTCTGCCATATTGGTATAAACGTCTTGGACGTCATCGTCGTCTTCGAGTTTATCAACGAGTGTTTCCAAAATGTCTACTTGTTCGTCATCAAGGCTAACGTAATTTTGCGGAATCATGCTAAGTTGTGCTTGGGCGAATTCCAAATTTTGTGCTTTCAAAGCTTCTTTGACAGCTGGAAATTCTTTTGGTTCTGTAAAAATTTCAAAGGCATCATCTGATGTTTTCAAATCTTCCGCACCAGCATCCAAAAGCACTTCAAGCATGGCATCTTCGTCCAAGTCCAAATTATCGCGGTCAATAACAATGTAACCTTTGTGGTCAAACATATAAGCAACAGAACCTGTTGAGCCCATGTTACCACCGTTACGCGTGAAAATGGTATGCATATTCGCATCTGTACGTTTTTTATTGTCAGTAAGAGTATGAACAAGGATAGCGACGCCACCAGGTCCATATCCTTCATAAGTGATTTCATCATAGTTTGTCGTATCGCCAACATCTGTCGCTTTTTTAATCGCACGATTGATATTATCTTTTGGCATATTAGCCGCACGCGCTTTATCCAAAACCATACGAAGGCTGGCATTCATTGACGGGTCTCCGCCACCTGCTTTAGCAGCTACAAAAATCTCACGTGACAATTTATTGAAAATCGCGCCACGTTTAGCGTCTGCTTCACCTTTTTTATTTTTAATTTTGCTCCATTTATTATGTCCTGACATGCAAAATTCCTCCCTATTCCTTGCTATTATATCTCATTCCACCACAAAAAAGCAGAACATCATCGAGTTTTCTCGGATTAACGTCCTGCTTGATAAATATTCTATAAATTAAAGAGCCATATTAATTAAAGGATTTTTGATACGTTGAAATCACTTTGTTGCTTTTGAGTAAAGCTCAGCAACTTTTTCCCAATTAATAACATCAAAGAAAGCTTTGATGTAATCTGGGCGAACGTTGCGATACTTGAGATAGTAAGCGTGTTCCCAAACGTCAAGTGCCAAAATTGGTGCTTTTCCTTGTGAAATTGGTGTATCTTGATTAGCTGTTGAGAGCACTTCAAGTTTGCCATTTTCATTCACCACAAGCCAAGCCCAACCTGACCCAAAACGAGTTGTCGCAGCTTGCGTGAAAGTAGCTTTGAATTCGTCAAATGAGCCAAAAGCTTCCTCAATCGCAGCCAGCACTTGCGCTGTTGGTTCTTGTTTTTCAGGCGATAACAATTCCCAGAAAAGGGCGTGATTCAAATGCCCACCACCGTTATTAATCACCGCTTGACGGATATCTGCTGGAATACTGTCAACATCTGCCAACAAAGTTTCCAAATCCTCTCCAATTTCTGGATGTTTTTCAAGCGCTGCATTTACATTTGCCACATAAGTAGCGTGATGTTTATCATGATGAATTGTCATTGTTTCTGCATCAATATAAGGTTCAAGAGCATCATATGCATATGGTAGTTTTGGTAAAATAATAGTCATGCTAATTACCTCTTTCATTTTTGTACCTTTATTTTATAGGAAAATAGCAGAGCTAGCAAATTATTTGACCGATTTTTTCAAGGCATGATCAGTGATGTTCATGAGCGATTTTTAAGATAGCAATATCAAATAAATAAGCCTTATCATATGTCCCAGTTTTAATGGCATAATCCGTTTCAATCAATACCGCCAGAGCTTTTTTCAAGAACAGCATTGAAAGCGTACGAGAGTCACGCAAAGCAAACTTAACTTGATAAGGATTGACACGACGTCCAAGATAATCTGACAGAGCCGTTACAGTTTGATGCTCATTCTTACCTTGACTGGCTAAAATGCTGACTTGCAATAACATGCGAAACTGGCCTAACATAACCGCAATTAATTTGATTTCATCCTCACCTTGCAAACGCAAATCACGAATCAGCTCGCGTGCCTCATCGATTTTGCCATTCAAAACAAACTGCGTCAAGTCGAAAATATTATCCTGAAGCGTTTTGGGAATGGCTTGATTAATATCATCTGCCGTGATATGACCATCTTTTTTATAAGATTTCAAAAAAGCAATGTTTTTCAAAATCTCACTGAAATCATAATTGGATTTCAAAAGTAAAGCCTCAAAAACACCTGAATCAAAGGTCAGATTTTCTTTGTGAGCCAATTTTTGGAAATACGTTTTTAGCTCTGCTTCTTTTAATTCACTTGCTTCAAAAATCTGTGCATCACGTTTAAGAATCTTCACCAAGCGACGTTTGCCGTCTAATTTCCCTGGCGCAAAAATAATCAAGCGCGTCGTATCCAAGGGATTTTCCAAATAGGACTCAAAACGTTTGAGTGCCTTATCATCCAAATAAGACTTCTTAGCTGTCGTGATGTCAAGCAAATTATCAAAAATAACCACCTTTTGGTCAGCAAAAAATGGCAGACTTTCAAGGTCCATTTCCGCATCTTGATAATCAACCTCAGCCATATCAAAATAAGAATAAGTCAAGTCATCCTTATCATAACCAACACGTGCCATCATACGCTCTTTCAGCTGAGAAAATTGTCCCAAATCCTCACCTGTCACCACCGTAATCAAACTAAGATGTTCTTTTCGTAATTTATCGATTTCTTCAATTGCAATCATAGAAATATTATAACAAAAAACCATGAGAAAAACTCATGGTTTTAAACTGAAGAAAAAGTCTTTTATATCCCCTACCTCACTGTTTCGATTTTCCAGTGGTTTAATCCTCTAAAGCGGATAGCGCCTTGTTCGTCTGTGCGGTAAATGGTCATGTTTTGTGCTCGGAAGCGTTCAAGTGTCTCTTGATGAGGATGTTTGTAGCGGTTATTTTGCCCTGCGGAAATTAAAGCAATTTGCGGTGAAATGTGAGCGAGAAATTCTGAGCTTGATGACCCTTTTGAGCCATGATGCCCTGCTTTTAAGACATCAACCGGCAGATTGGGATAAGTTGCAACCAACTCTTGCTCGCCTTCTTCTTCCAAATCTCCTGTAAATAAGAAATTCTTACCCAAAAGATTCCCATAAAGCACCACCGAGTCATTGTTACCACCATCACCAGTCTGGCTCGGATAAAGCACTTGCAGGTAACTTCCCATAATCGGCAAAACATCACTAGCTGTTACCACGCGCACCTTGGTTTTCATGGCTTGTAATTTCGCCACAAAATCTGGCTTTGTCAAACTTCCCTGACTCACCAGCACTTTACCAATTTTTACGTGTTTCGCCACCTCCAGCATATCTCCCATGTGGTCAGTATCCGTGTGCGTCAGAACTAACTGGTCAATTTTTCCAACGCCGCGACTGTTGAGATAAGGAATCAACGTTCGCTCCGCATTACTATCCGTCAGCCGCTCCTGCCACGCGTTCTTCTCACTAAAACTCACCTTTCCACCCACATCAATTAGCAGCGTATGCCCCTTAACATCACGCACAAAAATACTATCTCCCTGCCCAATATCAACCACTGTCACCTCGTTTTCTAGCGGATGCTTGATTTGAAAAAATAGCAGAACTACTAAGCTGACAAGAAAAATTGCCATTTTCTTTCGTCGCCAGCAATCATAAAGCACGCCTAATGTTAAAAATAGTAGCACCAAGATACCAAGACTTGGTTTCCCAAAAACAATCGGACCGCCCAAAATTACCTTAGTGTTCTTGATAACAGTTTCCAAAAAAACAAAACAACCATTAAAACAAGTCAGTTTAACCAAGGGCGATAAAATAAAAATGATTGATAACATTGGCAACATAATAGTGTCAAATGCCACAGAAAAAATTGCTGTCAATAAGACAGATAACGGTTGAAACACAGCAAAAAAATGAATTAACAAGGGCAAACTGGCTAATGAAATCGTCAAACTTTCCGCAATGATTTTCTGATAGCGACTAATGTCATTAAAGTCAATAAAACTGAGAATAAAAGCGTAAGTAAACGAAAGAATGCCTCCCGTCGTCAGTAAAAAATTTGGCATAACCATGAAAAGAACAAACAAAGTTAAAGCCAAGTTATCTAATTTTTTAATACCAAGATTTGCAAAAGCAGATTGAATTAAACTCCGAATCACCGAAACAGAATAGCCAGTCAGCCCCGCATAGACGAGTGAAAATGGGATTTGTAGTATATCCACATAATCTCGGCGTAACCCAAGACGTAGAAAGAAAAATCGGAATGTCCCCACAAAAAATCCGACCTGCATACCTGAAAGAGCAAAGAGGTGAATAATTCCTAAACTCGTGTAAACATCACTCATCTCATCAAACGATTTATCCAGATAGCCAAACAAAAGCCCAGTCATATAATGTTGCATAGGAGCAGGAAAATGCCGCTGAATACTAACAATAGCCTTTCGTCGAACATCATGTAGCTTATCCCACAAAGTCATCTTATAAACAAGTTCAACATTGTTAATCGCCGACAAATTTACCACACGATAAATGCCTTCATGTTTAAGGTAAGTACGATAATCAAAACCACCAAAATTCCGCTGGGGCGTTGCTTCTTCCAAGTCCATATCACCAGATAAAACAATCGTTTGATTTAATGTCTTAAAAAAATGCTGTTCTTTCTCCGATTTCAAGGTATAAAAAATCTGATAAGTCCGCCCAGCTTCCTTACCTCGAAAGGACAGCAAATCTCCATTGACCGAAATCGTGTCAGGAATCATCTGGATTTTTGTTAAATGAGCTGGCACTACTTGATAAGCCTGCTCTGTCTGATTAGACTTAGTCAGAAAAAATACCGCAAAACAGCTTAAACACAAACAAACTTGACACCAAGCCTTCCAACCATACTGTTGCCATAAAAACACCAAGACTAGCAAGAGAAACATCAAACACCCAATCACTTTTGAAAAGCAAAAATAATAGAGCAAAATGAGCAAAAAAGCCAATTGAATTGGCTTAATAGGAAAATACTTAATCAACGGTCACCTCAGATTTTAGCTTTTCTAGTGTTTTTTCTCCGATGCCAGACACATTCGCCAAGTCATCAACTGATGAAAAACCACCATTGGCATCACGATAGTCAATAATGTCTTGGGCACGTTTGGCGCCAATGCCAGAAATCGTCTGGAGTTCTGCCAAAGTTGCGGTATTAAGATTGATTTTATCTGAACTTTCTTCCTGCTGAGCGCTACCGTTTACTTGTGAATTAGTCGTTGCAGGAGCAACATTTTCACCAACTCTTGCCACATAAATCATTGATTCATCGGTTACTTTTTCAGCCAAATTCACCGACTTCTTATCAGCATCTTCTGTAAAACCACCTGCTAATTTAACCACATCTGTCACACGCCTACCGTTTGAAAGCTCATAAACACCCTCATTTTTCACAGCACCTTTGATATCTACAAACACTTTTTGAGTTTCAGTTTGCGAACTTGAACGTTCTGTTTTTAAATCACTTGCGCTGCTACTTGCCGAAAAAGTCGTGCTTAGGGCAGGTAAGTCATTTTGTGCATCCACTGTTGTTTTTGTCACGTTTGACCAAGCAAAAAATCCGATTAACATGACAAGTATTGTTCCCAACATCGCTACCAACGTTTTGTTCTCTAAAAGTTTTTCTTTTATTTTTTCAATCATCTCACTACCTCACTTTTTACATAAAAAATAGACTCATACGAGCCTTTAATTATTTATTCGAAAAAGCCCAGCAAAATCGCTGAGCTTTTAGTTTTTATTTCATTTTACGATGCTTATCTGGATCCCAAACAAAGCTTGCAATGTAGCTAAAGAGCAATGTCAACAGAACAACGATAATCGCCACAATTCCAAGAGGAATACGGTAAATGTAAGTTAATGGATTTGGTTTCTTGTTAGTATGATAAGTCGCATTTTCAGCATCCAAACGGTCAAATTCTGTTTGAATACGATTTGCTACTTCTTCAATCCCCTCGTCATTCATGCGTTTGATGTCAGAAATGTCAATTGGGTTACCAAAGTTCATATCCACACGTTCTCCAGTCAAAAGTCCTTTTAATTCCATTGGTCCTGCATAAACGACTGGCATAATCTTAACCTTCGCCATTTTAGCAATAACAGCAATCCCACCTTTGACATCGGTTGAATGACGGCTACCACTTGGGAACATCACAAGTGAACGATTGCTTTTCTTCAACATGTTAATAGGGTATTTGAGGGCTTTTTGCCCTGGATTTTCACGGTCAATCGGAAAGGCACCACACATACGAATCCACCAACCAAAGATACGATTCTTAAACAATTCTTTCTTCGCCATGAAAATAAATTCTTTCGGACGAGCAGCAAATGCCATATAAACTGGATCCCACCAAGTACGGTGCGGAGCAACCAAGATATAGTTCTCATCCTTACTTAAAATTTTGTCCTCATTATGATAGTGAGCATTTCCATTGATAATCCAAAGTAGGAAAACCACTAATCCTCGTAAATAAGTATAAAACACAGGTTTACTCCTTTTTCTTCAATCATTCTTTAACATTGTACCATGCTTGATCCGAAAAATCATTACCTAACTAGTGAGAAAAGCTAAAATTTGCTATAATAAATGTCATGGTTAAATCAATTTTAAAAGCTGGCGAACGTATTGACCAGCTCTTTTCGACAGATGTCAAAATTATTCAAAATAAAGATGTGTTCAGCTATTCTATCGATAGTGTCTTGTTGTCACGTTTTCCAAAAATCCCTTCACGTGGCTTGATTGTTGACCTTTGTTCTGGAAATGGTGCCGTAGGACTTTTTGCCAGCACTCGCACCAAAGCACCGATTATAGAGGTAGAATTGCAAGAACGTTTGGCAAATATGGCAGAGCGTTCAATCCAGCTCAATCAATTAGAAAACCAAGTTCAGATGATTAATGACGATTTGAAAAATCTGCTCAATCACGTGCCACGTTCTGGTGTTGATTTGATTCTGTGTAACCCACCTTATTTCAAGGTTTCAGAAACGTCAAAGAAAAATCTTTCTGAACACTACCTTCTTGCTAGACATGAAATTGCTACCAATTTAGAAGAAATTTGTGAGGTAGCCAGACACGCGCTCAAATCAAACGGACGACTAGCTATGGTACATCGACCAGACCGTTTCTTAGACATCATTGACACCATGAGACAATACAATCTAGCGCCAAAACGTATCCAATTTGTTTATCCTAAAATGGGCAAAGATGCTAATATGCTTTTGATTGAAGCGATTAAAGACGGCTCTACTGACGGGCTAAAAATTCTCCCACCACTCTTTGTTCACAAAGAAAACGGTGACTATACGGACGATATTTTTGAAATTTATTATGGAAAAAACAGAAGAAAAAACTAAAAAAGCTTATATGTATGTTGTAGAATGTGCTGACGGCACACTCTACACAGGCTACACAACCAATGTCGAAAAGCGTATCAAAACGCATAATAGCGGCAAAGGTGCAAAGTACACTAGAAGCCGCCTACCAGTCAAACTCATCTACCAAGAAAGCTTTGACAGCAAAGAAGCCGCCATGTCCGCCGAAACCTACTTCAAACAAAAAACACGACAACAAAAACTGGAATATATAGAGGAACACCAATAGAAACCCAAAACGCACCCTATCATCACAGAGTGCGTTTTATGTTTATCTTTCACCTTTGTTACGGATAACAAATCCTGTTTTCTTTTCACTTGATGTGCGATATGGGTCTTTGTTATCTTTGTTTTGGAAATCACGTTTGTTCTTAGATGACGTGCGTTTGAAATCACGATAGCCGTTATTGTCTCGGTCATCACGTTTTCTGTCTGAACGCCCACCACGGCGATTATCACGACCACGACCATTACCACGACCAGCTTTGCGATTATTAAAGCCACCACCTGATGGTTTAAATGGTAATGGTTTTTCACGCGCAATTTCCACTTTTGGAAGTGTATCTGGGTCTTTTACGGTCAAGTTCAAGATGTACAATGCCAATTCTTCTGGCGTAAATTCTGCTGCCAATTTAACAGCATCACCTTTAAATTTGTCAAAGTTTGCACGAATCGCTTCATCTGCAAAATCACGTTCAATTTTCTTAAGCGCAACTTTTTTCTTCGCTTTAAAGGCTTCATCAGCAGTCGCTGGTTTCAACCCTTTCATGCGTTTTTTCGTCAAATTTTCAATAATTGACAAATATCCCATTTCGTTTGGTGTTACGAAAGTGATTGATTGACCATGTTTCCCAGCACGTCCAGTACGTCCAATACGGTGAACATAGCTTTCTGGGTCTTGTGGAATATCGTAATTATAAACGTGTGTGACCCCTGAAATATCAAGACCACGCGCTGCAACGTCAGTCGCAACCAAGATATCAATATTGTCATTCTTGAAATCACGAAGAACACGGAGACGTTTACCTTGGTCAAGGTCACCGTGAATACCTTCGGCACGATAGCCACGTAATTTCAATCCACGTGTCAATTCATCCACACGACGTTTTGTACGCCCAAAGACAATTGACAATTCAGGTGGGTCAACGTCCATAAGACGTGTCATTGTATCAAATTTATCTTGTTCTTTAACGCGAATATAGTATTGGTCAATAAGATCAGTAGTCAATTCTTTAGCAGCAACTTTAACATGTTCAGGGTTTTTCATAAATTTCACCCCAATACGTTTAATAGCTTCTGGCATAGTTGCTGAGAAAAGAAGGGTTTGACGTGTTTCAGGAACACGGCTGATAATCGCTTCAATATCTTCTAAGAATCCCATGTTAAGCATTTCATCTGCTTCATCAAGGATTAATGTTTCAACATGGTCAAGTTTCAAAGCTTTACGTTTAATCAAATCAAGCAAACGCCCTGGTGTTCCCACTACAATGTGAGCTCCTGAACGAAGTGCCTTAATTTGTTTCTCAATGCTTGACCCACCGTAAACGGAACGGACTTTCACACCTTTTTCACGACCAAAGCGGAACAATTCTTCTTGTCCTTGAACAGCTAATTCACGTGTTGGTGCGATAACCAAGGCTTGAACAAGATTACGATTTGTATCAATTTTGTCCAAAGTTGGCAAGCCAAAGGCTGCTGTTTTCCCTGTTCCGGTTTGCGCTTGTCCGATAACATCCTTACCTTCCAAAGCCAAAGGAATCGTTAATTCTTGGATTGGAGATGGCTCAACAAAGCCTGCTTTTTCTACAGCAGCAAGGATATTTTCCGATAAGTTAAGTTCTGTAAATTTCAAATTTTTCTCTTTTCTAAAAGGCAGTGCGAAGCTGCCTTATTAAACTTTAATTTCGTTGTTTAACAACTTATCTATTTTAACACATTCCAAGTTAAAAAGATAGGAAACAGGTTCATTTATCAAAATAACACGTTTTCATAACTCTTATTGTTAGAATTTTCTGTAAAAGACTATTTTTATTAGTCATTTAAGTTTTTTTTAAGGTTTCTCCGGTAAAATGTAGATATCCTAAAACTTTTCTTTTTCATAATCTCAAAAAGATAGCCCTGTTTCGTCAGGGCTGTTTTTGTTTTAACTCCTAAAAAGGTTTGAGCGCGCAAGTTCAGACCTTTAGTTATTTTTATCTTGGCATGAAGAGCAACAAAAGAAGTTGAGAAAATGCTCAACTTCTTTTGTTTTTATTACATTTTTTCTTCTAGTTCAACATCTGGGTATTTATCCGCAAACCAGCGAAGCGCAAAGTCATTTTCAAAAAGGAAAACAGGTTGGTCAAAGCGGTCTTTAGCCAAGATATTTCGACTTGATGACATGCGTTCATCAAGGTCTTCTGGTTTAATCCAACGAACAGTCTTTTTACCCATTGGTGTCATCACAACTTCGGCATTGTATTCATTTTCCATACGGTGTTTGAACACTTCAAACTGCAATTGACCAACAGCACCAAGCATATATTCGCCAGTTTGATAATTTTTATAAAGTTGGATAGCCCCTTCTTGCACCAATTGTTCAATCCCTTTGTGGAATGATTTTTGTTTCATAACGTTTTTAGCAGCTACTTTCATGAACAACTCTGGCGTGAAGGTTGGTAGCGGTTCAAATTCAAATTTATTTTTACCGACTGTCAACGTATCCCCAACTTGGTATGTTCCTGTATCGTAAACCCCTATAATATCACCTGCAACGGCATTTTCAACATTCTCACGTGATTCTGCCATGAATTGTGTCACGTTTGACAATTTCACTGATTTTTTCGTACGTGCTAAATTCACGCTCATGCCACGTTCAAATTCACCTGAAACGATACGCACAAAGGCAATGCGGTCACGGTGACGAGGGTCCATGTTAGCTTGAATTTTGAAAACAAATCCTGAAAAATCTTTATCGTAAGGGTCGATTTCATTACCTTCTGTTGTTTTGTGTCCATGAGGTTCTGGTGCAAATTGTAAGAAAGTATCTAGGAAAGTTTGCACCCCAAAGTTTGTAAGGGCAGAACCGAAGAATACTGGTGTTAAATCACCAGACAAGACAGCTTCTTTCGAAAATTCATTTCCTGCTTCTTCTAACAACTCAACATCTTCCAAAACTTGTTGGTAGAATGGGTTGTTAGCAAATAATTTGTCACCATCTTCAAGCGCTGCAAAACGTTCATCACCCTTGTAAAGTTCCAAACGTTTGTTGTACAAATCGTAAAGCCCTTCAAATGATTTTCCCATCCCAATTGGCCAATTCATTGGATAACTTGCAATACCAAGCACTTCTTCCAATTCTTCCAAAAGGTCAAGTGGTTCACGACCATCACGGTCAAGCTTGTTGATAAAAGTAAATACTGGAATATTACGGTGTTTAACAACTTCAAACAGTTTTTTCGTTTGTGCTTCGATACCTTTGGCAGAATCGACAACCATAACCGCAGCATCCACCGCCATAAGAGTACGGTAAGTATCTTCAGAGAAGTCCTCGTGCCCTGGTGTATCAAGGATATTGACACGTTTTCCAGCATAATCAAATTGCATCACTGATGAAGTAACGGAGATACCACGTTGCTTTTCAATATCCATCCAGTCAGATTTAGCAAAGTTCCCTGTCTTTTTCCCTTTTACGGTACCAGCTTCACGGATTTCTCCACCAAAATAAAGTAATTGTTCTGTAATTGTCGTTTTACCAGCATCTGGGTGACTGATGATGGCAAACGTACGACGTTTTTTAATGTCATCTTGAATTGTCATTTTATTTCCTTATTAATCTTAATTATCTTCTTTATATAAATGTATCACCTAATCTTTAGTGACTACATTGGTCCACTCCTTTTCTGCCATACAAAAAATAGAGTCATGGGACTCATAACTCTATTATTATAACGAAAAGTGGGCTCTATTTCAATATTTCCCCACGGTGTTCTCCTCAGAAACTGCAAAATAATTGATTAAGAGAATATTACACATACAAAGACTGCCACCATAGTGCTCCATGATATTGATAAAGAAAGTTATCAAAAAGAGCATCGTATGGAATAATGTCAGTTTTTTCCCTCTCAACTGTACAATGAGAAAAATTGGATACAGTAGAAATAGAAAAATTCCCTGACGTAACAATGAATCAATATAAAAACTATCATCGTACATCGAATGCCCATTTATTTCGGTAAAAGTTGGAATATTTCGTGGCAACCAATCAACACCAAAATGCTGCAAATACATATGTCCAATATTCAATCTTCCTGAAAACCAATGATTCAATGTTGCATAGATGGTACTATCACCATTGTAGAAGTATGGAAGCCCTAGCCCCAAACCAAACATCACAATCACCAGTGGAATAATCACAGAACCAGAAACCTGATACTTTAGTAATAATGGTTTCAAAAAATAGCAAAGAATGATGACCCCAGCAATTAAAAATGTTGTCCTTGAGTCGGTAATCGCAAAAATCAACAAGGAAACAAGCAACATGACCAGTCCTGCTCTAGCTTTATGGCTCTTTCTAACCAAAGAAAAGTCAAACAACAAACCAACCAGATACATTCCCAAAGAATTTGGGTGCATAAAACCATAAGAATGCCTAATCAAATCTTTGTCAGCTCGATACATGGTCATATCAGAAATAATATGACTATTGTAAGCAAAGAGCACTAAGATTGCTACAATCAGCTTAAAGTAGAAAATTGCTGTCATCAACCGCTCATCGTCTTTATCAACACTCGCTGATAATAAAAACAATGTAACCATGGACAAATCATCAACGTTTGTTTCCAGATAATTAGACATTGGCAATAAAATCAAGAAAGCTAGTGCAAAAATCCCTGCTAAAATCTTCTCTATTGATCAACCTGAACGCCAAAAACTCCACAAATACATGGCAAATCCGCCAATAATGGCAAGACTTGACATCAATAAGAAAAACGGTAGAGGAAACGGATAACGTTTTAAGAACCAAGCTAGAAATAGCAAACAAAACTCAAGAAAATACAAGACTCGATAAAGAAACCTTGCAAATGACTCTTCAGTCCTAAATACTTCCTTTAACCTTAACATCTCCACAGTAATCTATTTCTCCAATACTTCAACAACTTTAGCTAACTGCATTGAGTTGCTACCTTTCAACAAGATTTGGTCAGCTGGTTGCAATACTTTTTGGACAGTTTCAAGCATGGCATCAAATTGATCCTCGTCAGCTGTTTTCTTGAAATAATAAACTTTTCCAATTGGGAACATTTGACTAGCAAGTTGTGCCAACTCGGCAATGTCTTCCCCATAGAAAATGAGTGTATCTAATGTTTCGGGTGACAAGCTCATAATCATGCGTTTATGAAGCTCAACAGATTGCTCACCCAATTCTTTCATGTCAGCAAGTACAGCGATTTTTTTACCGCCCTCATTAGCAGGAATTTTTGAAAATGTCTCTAAAATCAAGCGCATTGCCGTTGGATTAGCATTGTAAACATCTGACAAAATATCAGCACCATTGGCTGCTTTTTTCCATTCCGTACGATTGCGCGTTAATTCGATTGTCTCAAGAGCCTCGACAATATCGTCATCAGAAATGGCTAATAATTTACCAACATAAGCTGCCACCATGGCATTAGTCGCATTGTATTTTCCAGGCACAGGTAGGGTAATTGGACTGTCAATCACATTTGTCGTAAAGGTCAACGATTCCTTATTTTCTTGCAAATCTTTCACAAAAATTTCTGCGCCGTCACCAAAACGAATAACCATTTGGCTTTCAGGTAAATAAGGATCAACAATTGTGTCAGCTGGCGCAATCAAAATGCCATCTGAATCCATGCCATCAACAATTTGCATTTTACCTTCTGCGATTTTCTCACGACTACCGAAAAATTCCAAATGAGCTTCACCAATCAAAGTCACCACACCGATATGTGGTTTTGCAAGTTCTGACAACAGATGAATGTCACCCATATGATCTTGCCCCATTTCAAGGACAATTTTCTCCGTATCATCTGGCATATGAAGTGCTGTATATGGCAAACCAATTTCGTTATTGTAGTTGCCTTGTGTTTTATAAGTCTTGTATTCTGTTGATAAAACCGCAGCAATCATATCTTTGGTTGTCGTTTTACCATTTGACCCTGTCACAGCAATAACATCAACACGCTGTTTCTCAAGATAATAGCTAGCTAGCGCTTGAAAAGCCTCTAGACAATCATCAACCCAAATGTATGGATGACCAGCTACTTCACGCTCTGAAAAAGTTGCAACAGCACCATTTTCAAAGGCAGTTTCAATAAAATCATGCCCATCACGCGCACCTTTTAATGGTAAAAATAAATCCCCTTTTTCAATCTTACGACTGTCAAATTCAATTTGTCGCAGGGGAACGTCATCAAACTCCGAAATAGTATTTTTAGCGCCAACAACCTTGGCGACTTCATGCAATGTTAATTTCATATTGAATCCTTCATTAAAAATCTAGTGTTAATGCTTTTTATTATACCACATTTTAGCAATCATGTAGGAATTTTTATGGTACAATGTAATTGCAAAGCTTGTTTTGCTCAGAGTAGATGATTCGCGTTAAGTGTGTGTGAATGGGATGTTGTCACACAACGAAGCAATTTGCGCGGTGAATCATTGCATCCGCTGTTAAATTTTTTTAACAGCTCCAGTTTTATGTTTTAAAAGGAGCAGAAAATGAATTTATTTTTCAAAACACCCAAACTCACCCTTAAGCGTTTGGTTAGCCTAGCTATGCTAATCGCGCTCGCTTTCATCGTTGGAAAATTTTCAATTCCCGTCATTCCACAACAATTAGTTATCAGTTTGACGTTCATTGTCAACACGATTATCGGAATGATTGGCGGTCCTATTTGGGGCTTTATCAGCCTAGGTATTCTTGATGTGGTTGATACCTTATCATCAAGTAGCGCTGGTAATTTCATCATTTGGTGGACACTTATGGAAGCAATTCAGGGCTTTTTCTATGGTCTTTTCTTTTATGGTAAGCCACTAAGCTGGTCAAGCAAAAAAGACTGGCTACACGTAACCATGGCAACTGTGGTTATTATGCTAATTGGTACCTTTATCCTCACACCACTTCTGATTCAGATATACTTTGGTGTGCCATTCTGGGCACAATATCTGGCAGGACGTTGGTTAAAAATCTTTGAAATTCCACTACGAATCATTATTACCATGCTTGTCATTCCGAGGTTACAAAAGATACCCGAATTACGCAAGCTTGCAAATCTATAACTAAAAAAGCCTCAGAGAGTTATCCCATCTCTGAGGTTATTCATATCTAAAAAGCACCCCAATTGTTAGATTTGTTGTCTAACTTTTGGAGTACAACTTCTTTTTTAAATCAAATGGCTTTCGCGTTTTTCAAACATTTCTTTAGCTAATTCAACCAATTTTTCAATCAAATCAGAATAAGCAAGTCCCATGTTTTCCCAAAGAAGTGGATACATTGACCATTGTGTGAAACCTGGCATTGTATTCAATTCGTTAAGGTAAACATGACCATCTTCTGTCAAGAAGAAATCACAACGTGACAAACCACATCCACCGATAGCACGGAAAGCTGTTGTTGCATAGCCACGCATTTCTTCCATAATACTGCTATCGATATGCGCTGGAATATCCATAGTAATTTTATTGTCGATATATTTAGCATCGTAATCATAGAAAGCAACGTCTTTAACAACTTCACCAGGTAATGTTGTTTGCACGTCAGCATTTCCCAAAATCCCAACTTCGATTTCACGCGCATTGACACCAGTTTCGATAAGAATACGGCTATCGTATTTAAGGGCGAGGTCAATAGCTGAGCGTAGCTCCTCTTCATCATCAGCTTTTGAAATTCCTACTGAAGACCCCATGTTGGCTGGTTTAACAAAGACTGGGTAAGTCAATTTTTCATTTACTTCAGCAACCGCTTTTTCAAGGTCAGCCCCTTCAACATAAGTCACGTAAGCAACAAGTGGTACACCTGCAGACTCAAGAACGTGTTTTGTTGAAATTTTATCCATGGCAACACTCGATGACAAGATGTTAGTTCCAACGTAAGGCATTTTAAGAATTTCAAGGAAGCCTTGGATTGAACCGTCTTCTCCCATTGGTCCATGAAGAACAGGGAAAACAATTGCTCCTTCTTCATAAATATCACTTGGTTTAATTTTTTGACTTTCAACAACAGTATCGTTAGTCATTAATTTTTCATCATCGACTGGTTTGCTTGAAAATTCTTGTGTCTTAATAAAATCCCCAGATTGTGTGATGAAGTAAGTTTTCACAAAGAATTTGTCATAATTAATCGCACGCATGACACTCTCAGCTGATAAAACAGATACTTCACGCTCCGCAGAACGTCCACCATAAAGTAAAACAAGCGTTTCTTTTGCCATAAACTTTAATTACCTGAACAAAAAAAGATACCAAGTTAAGGTCACTTAATACTTTTTTCAACAAGTCGAGCATGAACCGAAAACAGCTCCAAACCCAACTCAAGTTCAATTCCTTTTCTATTACAATTTCCTACCTATCATACCACAAAAGAAGCTTCCTTTCAAACAAGTTTAAACATCAGATGATAGAAAAAGTGACAAGCAAAAAAGCAGCTTCACGCTGCTTTTCTTACATCCTACAATTCTGTTCGGTTTTCTATGGCACGAAGTAGGGTGACTTCGTCGGCGTATTCGATGTCTGAGCCAACAGCCAGTCCACGTGCTAAACGTGTTACCTTGATTCCTGCTGGTTTTAGGACACGTGAGATATACATAGATGTTGCTTCACCGTCTGCGGTTGCATTGGTTGCAATAATCACTTCGTTAACCTCACTATCCATTAAACGTGTAATTAATGATTTCAAATTAATATCATCTGGTCCGACACCATTCATTGGTGAAATCAAGCCATGCAAGACATGGTACAAGCCATGATACTCTTGAATTTTTTCCATGGCAGATACGTCTTTTGAATCTTCAACCACTAAAATAACGGAATGATCACGAGTTTCATCTGTACAGATATTACAAGGGTCTTCATCTGTTAAATTCCCACAAACAGAACAATAAGTCAATTCACGCTTAGCTGCCAATAAATTTTTGGCGAATTCATTCACATCTTCATCTGACATTCCAATCGTGTAGAAAGCCAAACGTGTTGCTGTTTTTATACCAATTCCTGGTAATTTTGTAAAACTATCAATCAGCTTTGCGATAGGTGTTGGATAAAGCATTGTCATTCTCCTTTAACAAAGTGACGAGCCGACTACTTTCTCGGCCGACTCGCTTTCATTATCAATTATTGATTAACATAAGTTGACATGTACAAATTAATAATATCACGTGCAATGTATTGGTTGGTATGATTTTCTGAACTTGTCAAATGCGGAATGATAACTGCAACAGCAATATTTGAATCATCACTTGTTGAATAGTCATAGGCAAGGACACTCAAGTTAACTGTTGTTACAGCATTACCGTTAGCGTCAACAGCATAAGTTTCGGCTGTACCTGTTTTACCAGCGACAGTGACTGTTGAACTCTTCATGTAAGTACCTGTTGCATAACCACTACTACTATTTACCACTTGATAGAACCCTTGTTGCAAAAGATCCATATCATCGTCTGAAATGTTGATTTCATTAAGCACATTTGTTTCAATCGTTTTAGCTAAAGTTCCAATGTCATCTGTGCCATCATTGTCATAGATACTATCAACCAAATGTGGTGCAATACGTTTACCACCATTAGCAACTGTCGCCGCATATTGTGCCAACTGCATTGGTGTGTATGAGTCATACTGACCAAATGCTTCGGTTAGGACATTGCCAGCAGAATAGTCATCTGAAATGTAACCAGTAGTATTTTCTGGAAGATCAATTCCTGTGTTTGTTCCCATTCCGTATTCGGCATAGGCAGCACGCAATTCTTTCATGGCTTCTTTCATACCTGTGGTTGCTAGAGACATGCCTGAGTAGTATTCTTGTCCCATCATTTTAAGAGCAACTTGTACCATGTAGGTATTTGATGAGTATTCAAGCGCTTGAACAGCTGTGATGTTTGTTGATCCCCTACCTGTAAACCATGATGTAATCGCTGAAGAACCAGCAATATTAATGGATTGGTCAGCGATAACTTGGTTTCCTGAAATGGCACCTGATTCCCAACCAGCTGTCAATGTTGCTGCTTTCACGACTGACCCTGGAACAAAAATATCATTAATAGTACCAAGGGCATCAAGAGTAGTTGTTGACGAACCTGTTTCATGAGAGAGTCCAGCCATTGCTAAAATGGCACCTGTCTGCGGATTCAAGGCAACTGCATAAGCTCCTTCTGAATAGGTTGCATAACCGTCAGCAATATCAGCACTGTAATACTGATTTAAAATACTTTCAACTCCTGCTTGGAAATCTGAATTGACCGTTAATTTCAGATTTTGCCCTGCTTTTCCTTCGCTTGTCACTTCATCTGAAACCACATTGCCATTTTTATCAGTTGTGATTTTACGAACGGTGTGTGTTCCTTGAAGGTATTCTTCATATTCTTTTTCAAGATAAGACGTTCCGACACGGTCGTTCAAAGAATAACCTTTTGCCAAGTAATCATCTGCCTCTTCTGCTGGCAGACCAGAATCTTTCGATGAAACCGTACCAATAATTGAAGCAAGGGAACTTGTTGGCGTTTCACGATCCCAGTCAGTTGCAATTGAAATTCCTGACAATTTAGACTGATTAGCCGTGATATAAGCAATTTGTTCTTCCGTTAAGTCGCCAGTCGTCAAATTAACTGTATTAAATGTTGAAGCAGCATTCATTTGACTAAAAATATAAACCAATTTTAGTTCATCTTCAGAGTAATTGATTTCATCATCGGTTACCGCATTAATCGCATTTGCGTAAATTTCTGATTCGGTCAAATTGTTACCGTAACTATCATATTTTTCATCATCAGGCAAACTCTTGACTACCGCTGCATAAGTATCTGAATCCGCCAAATAATAATCTTTTTTCTGACGTGTCGTAACATCTGTCTTTGTAAGAGTCACTAGAGTTGACAATTTCGCTGCCAATTCTTTCATCTCTTCAGCTGTAATCGTATTGCTACGAGTAAAAGCAACTACTTTCTTGACAGTATTAGAAACTAATAAATTACCCGCAGCATCGTAAATTTCCCCACGAGGGTTTGACGTCGTTACCGTATAAGTTGTTGACGAATTTAATTTCTCATCATAAAACGATTTATTCAAAATTTGCATCTGAGCCAATCTCAAAATGATAATTAAAAAAAGGACAACGATAATTGAAAAAATCAAATAAATACGTTTCGTCATACTAGTCGGCTTTTTAACAATTTTGAACTTACGTACTTTTTTTTCAGTTGTTTCGGTTGTTTTGCTTGTCTTAGTTATTTTTTTGGCAAATTTTAATTTGCTCAGTCTCTTCTTAAATGACATTCTTTCCTCACAATTAAAAGCTCTGAATTATATTTTATCACAATTTGCTTAAAAGATAGTGACACAACTTGTAAAATTTTGACCTTTTTTATTTTGAAAACTTCTCCCACCACAAAGCCCTTGAAAATAAAGAAAAAGATGAACCTTGGTTCATCTCAATCTTCTTTTGAAGCGACTGAAAAATTAACACCGACTTTGTCTCGTAGGAATTTCCAAAGGTAGTAAGCAATGTAAAAGTCAATACAACCATGGACAAGAGAACCAAAGCCAATCAGCCCAACTAATGACCAAACATAAGCTGCACCAGTGTGTGCCCCTGCAGTCAAAACTAAAACAACGATGAATTCTGCCAAGCCATGTAAGAAATTCAAGAACAAAGCCAAAAAAAATGTTGATAAAGGTTTCTCAAGCAAACTTGGACGTTTTTGAACCAAAACAGCTCCCACAATAGCAAATAACAAGTGGGAAACAGCACGCAAAACGATGACAATCGGAAAACCTGCAAATAAGAACCCTAAGCTTGTTCCTAAAGCAACTAAAACCGCAACTTGCGGTGAAATAAACATTGCCATAAAAACGGGTACGTGACTTGCTAGTGTAAACGAAGCAGGTCCAATAACCACTTTAACTGGCATAACCATTGGAATCAGAATCCCAAATGCAAGCAAAATTGCTGTAAAAGCAAGAGATTTTGTCTGATTTCGTCTCATAATAACTTATATTTATATTAGTGGATAGCTCCCGCTAGTATAAACCCTTTCTTTCATTATTTTTTAGACTTTTTATATAGAATGTCTCCTTTTTGATATCTATCAAAACCTTTATTTACCAATCAAGGCACTATCAGCTTCTTAAATGTTATCGATAAAAAAGCCTATTGACATTATTTAGACTAACTTCCCCAAAAACAACCGTCCCAGAGCCACTAATTAGTCTTGCCTATTATAAATAAAAAAAGCACAGGTGTCAAGACACCTGTAACTATTTAGTTAGACTTCAAAAGTAATCCTTTATCTAATAACATTTCCTTGATATCTTCAAAATCATCTTTTGAATGACAAGAAAGCGTATGTGTGTGAATCCCATGTGTTAGCGAAGATAAAAGTGTCGCATTAGAATGTTCAACCTTATCCATAAAGTTGGTAATATCTTCGTTACTTCTTATATTGAGCGGCGCTGTTAACATACCATAAACAGGATGTTCAACTTCAACATCAACCACAATTCCACCCTTAGCAACGATGTTGTCCAATTCTTCTTTGGTTCTTTCAGGACCATGTTGACAAGCAATTTTCCCGATAAATTGGTGCGAATAAAGCGCTTGTGACATCACATAACCTTTAGGTGTCGAAATCACGTCATGATTAGCTGCTCTTAACAGAGCAACATCACCAACAATAATTTGGCGACTAACATCGAGTCTGCTAGCTAAAGAACTGGCTGAAATGGGAACTTGCGTCTGGCTCAAAATATCGATAATTTTTTGACGACGTTCTGCTGCTTTCATAAAAGCCCCTCCAAATATAATCCTTACTATTAATCATACCATAAATTTTTAAAAAAACGTCCACCAGATACTCACACAAGAAAATTTAGCTATTGATTAGTTTGGAAAGATAAAAGGAAAACTATAACCATCCCACTATCTCTACAGAAAATTACTTTGCTAATATTGCATATCAATCTTTTTAGTTTCACTATAAATAATATAAAAAGCACTCTAGGGGATAGCCTAGAATGCCTTTATATCAAGGGTTTTAACCCTTATAATCTACTATCAGATTATTTACCAAGGTAGTATTCGTTTGTAACGTTTAACTTTTCGTCGAATTCGAATACAAGTGGTGGGAAGTTAGGGATTTCAACATCCATAATTTCGTCATCTGACAATTGTTTAATGTGTTTTACAAGAGCGCGGATTGAGTTACCGTGTGCACCTACAAAGACGTTTTTACCGTCTTTAAGAGCTGGAGCGATTTTATCTTCCCAGAATGGAAGAGCGCGTTCCAAAGTAACTTTCAAGTTTTCAGCATCTGGAATTACTGTGTCGTCAAGGTGAGCATAACGACGGTCAGTGTGTGCTGAGTATTTGTCATCTTTAGCCATAGCTGGTGGCAATACATCGTATGAACGACGCCAGATGTGAACTTGTTCGTCACCCCATTTTTCAGCAGCTTCAGCTTTGTTTTGACCAGTCAAAGCACCGTAGTGACGTTCGTTCAAGCGCCATGATTTTTCAACTGGAACCCAAAGTTGGTCAGCAGCTTCAAGAGCAAGGTTAGTTGTTTTGATAGCACGTTTAAGAACTGAAGTGAAAGCAAAGTCAAATTCGATTCCTGCTTCTTTAATCAATTTTCCAGCTTCGATAGCTTGTTTTGTACCTTCTTCTGAAAGGTCAACATCAGCCCAACCAGTGAAAAGGTTAGCTTTGTTCCATTCAGATTCACCGTGGCGTGCAAACACTAATTTTACCATTAGATAAAGTCTCCTTTAAAGTAATACAAAGGCTATTAACGCACAGCGAAAAATAGGTATTAGCCTATCAGTCCAGCGACTTGATAAGTTAGACTATTTTTGGCTCAGCATTCTAGCCATATTAATTATTACGACCAGATAAAGTCGCTTACCTTTACTATTCTACCCAAAAAGCTGTAAAAAAGCTAGTAAAATTACTAATTTTCTCTAAAAGACTCAATGTCCGCTGGTCATTTTTAAACCGATAATTCCAATGACAACCAAAATCAAAAAAAGGTAGGCAAGCGGTGATAATTGGTCTTTCAGAAAGACAATTCCAACAACTACTGTTCCGATTGCACCAATCCCTGTCCAAATCGGATAAGCAAGACTCATTGGAAGGTCCTTTAACGCACGCGCTAAAAAGACAAAGCTTAAAACCATTCCAAGAATGGTTACCATTGAGTAGCCAAGCCTGCTAAAATTCTCACTTAATTTCATACTCGTTGCCCAAACAACCTCCAATATTCCTGCTAAAATCAAATAAATCCACGTCATTTTGTTCTCCTTTTCTTGATAAAATAAAAAATGGCAACAACACCATTTCTTTATCCAAAAGGATATCCCTACGAAATGATGTTATCGCCATTCCCCACTTTCCGGGGAAAGTGGTAGCTTTCTATATGATTGATGCTATTATAAATCAAATTATTTTTTATGTCAATGTCATGGTACGCATGGCATTCAAGGTTGCGAGAATCGCTACTCCCACATCTGCAAAAATTGCTAGCCACATATTCGCCATTCCGAGGCTCGCTAGTAATAATACTAGAACTTTGATACCAATTGAGAATATGATGTTTTCATGAGCAACGCAAATGGTCTTGCGAGCAATCTTAATTGCTTTGGCAATCTTTGACAATTGATCATTCATGACAACCACATCTGCCGCTTCAATGGCAACATCACTTCCTAGAGCACCCATGGCAATTCCAACATCAGCTCTGGCTAAAACTGGTGCATCATTGATACCGTCACCGACAAAGCCAACTGTGGTACGTTGTGATTTTTTAGCAAGATATTTTTCAAGTTCATTAACCTTATCTGTTGGCAATAGCTCCGCTTGATAGTCTGTGATGCCCAAATCATCAGCGATTTTTTCAGCAACTTCACGGCGGTCTCCTGTCAACATCACCAGATGCTTAACGCCAGCTTGTTTAAATTGTTCCAAGGCTTCCTTGGTGTCTGACTTGATGCAATCAGAAATCACAATGTGCCCTGCGTACGCTCCGTCAATAGCAACATGAACGATTGTTCCAACTTTGCTACAAGCCTTCCATTTTGCCCCTAGGCTATCCATGAATTTGGTATTTCCAACAGCAATATTATGTCCGTTAATAATAGCGCTGACACCATATCCTGACTTTTCTGTCACGTCTGTAATGGAACAATCATCTGCTTCTTTTTCATAAGCTTCGCGAAGCGATTGGGCAATTGGGTGAGTTGAAAAACGTTCCACATGACTAGCTAAATGTAACAACTGCTCATCCGTAATATCATTGGGATGAAGCGCCGTTACTTCAAAAACACCTTCTGTCAAAGTTCCAGTTTTATCAAAAAACAAACTCTCAAGCGAAGCTAGACTTTCCAAATAATTAGACCCTTTAACCAATACACCTGCTTTTGAACAAGCTCCCAATCCTCCAAAAAAGCTCAAAGGAATTGAAATCACAAGCGCACACGGACACGAAATCACAAGGAAAGTCAATGCACGGCTAAACCATTCTGGAAAATTCCCAGCAAAATCACCAGAAACGAGAGGTGGCAAAACAGCCAAAATCACCGCTGCAATCACCACAGTTGGCGTATAAACAGCCGCAAATTTTGTCATAAAATGCTCACTTTTTGACTTGTTAGCAGCAGAATTTTCCAGTAAATCCAGAATCTTGCTTAACGTTGAATCCTTTACAGAATGCAAAACTTTAACACGAATAACCCCTGTCATGTTAATCATTCCTGAAAGAACTTGATCACTAACTTGAAGCGTTTGTGGTAAGCTTTCACCTGTCAAAGCTGCTGTATCAACAGAGGATTCACCAGCAATCAAAATACCGTCTATGGCCACTTTTTCTCCAGGATGGATAGAAATGACTTGCCCTTCTTGCACTTCTTGTGGGTCAACATCAACTACCTCATCGCCTTTTTCTAAGTGAACAAGGTCTGGGCGTAAATTTAACAATTCTGCAATTGATTTTTCGCTGCTACCTTCTGCAATATGTTCAAATAATTCACCAACTTGGTAAAATATCATGACAAAAACAGCTTCCGCAAACTCAGATTCCTTTGTCATAAAACTCAAGACAAATGCTCCTAACGTTGCTATCGTCATCAAAAAGTGTTCGCTGAAAACTTTTCCTTTACTGATTTTCAGCACCGCTTTTCTTAAAACATCATATCCAGCAATAAGATATGGTATGACGTAAAGTGCAGCCTGTACTGGTAAAGATGGTTGTGTTGCCTTTACCACTCCAAAAACTAGCAAAAATCCTAAAGTCGCTAGTAAAATCCGTCTAAGGGATTTTTTGTTTTTTTCTGACATTGTCAGTCCTCCTCATAATGCTCCACGACGGAATCTAAAACCTGACTGATATGCTTGTCAGCCAAAGCATAAATCTGATTTTTTCCTTCACGTCGTACAGATACAATTTTCAGATTTTTCAACAAGGTCAATTGGTGTGAAATAGCTGACGGGCTCATTTGCAAAATAGCTGCTAGCTCACTAGATTTTAATTCACCCCGACTTAGACACCAAATGATTTGTAAACGTGTCCCATTTCCCAAAGCCTTGAAAAAATCTGAAACATTTTCCAATAACTCTCCCTCAAGCAACTGTTGTGTTTGGCTATCTTCTATCATCTAAAATTACTCCTATATCAATTTATAAAATATTTGAACAATTGCTCAATTGTTTTATAAATAAAATATAGCACTTTTACCACTCTTTTTCAAGGAAATACTGGATTTTATCCAAAATAAGGAATTTGTGCTACAATTCTTGTATATACAATTTTTTTGGAGGTAGTAATAAAAGTTTTTGCACTTACAGACAGCTCACAACGAGCGATTTCTGATTTAGCAATAATAGATATTCCAAAACCTAAGATTGCAGCAAACGACGTTCTCGTCAAAATGACCGCTGTTGGGCTTACTCCTGTCGATTTCAAGGTTATCGAAACCGGTGTTGATGCTTGGACATTTCCGCATATCATCGGTATGGATATTGTAGGAGAAATTGTTGAACTTGGTGAGCATGTCACTCAATTTCAAATCGGTGGCCGTGTGGCTGGGCATGGCAATTTAACCAAACAAGGTTGCCTAGCTGAATTTGCCAGTGTCCCTGCTTACCAATTAGCCAAAATGGCTGGCTTGACGGTTTATACCACAGCTTCAACTGCTAAGGTTGATTTTGTCAAATTGTTCGGTGCAGATATCGTGATTGATTACAAGACAGAAAATGTTAGTAGGCGAATTGCCGCACCCACTGACGAACTGGGTGTTGACATGATTTATCAATACCATTGGTAAAGACGAATCAACCGAAGATTTGAAACGATTAGCTTATAATGGCAGTCTGATTACGGTTGTTTCACCACCACGCATTAACAATCCAAGTGACTTATTTAGCCGCGCCTTAAGCATTGACGTCTTAAATCTTGGCGGCGCTCATTTATCACACAATCCTCAACAAGCCCAAGATCTTGCAACAATGATCGAAGAGCTCTTTGACCTTGCTCAAGAGCAAAAAGTAAAAAACCTTGTTAGCCAAACATTCCCATTTGAACAAACAAAAGAGGCTTTACAAGTAATAAAAGACCGAAAATTTACAGTAAAACCAGTCATTGATATGAATTCAAACTAAAACGTTCGGAAATAACTTGCTTTCCTTCTAACTAAATAGTAAAATAAAGGTGGCTTAAAAATATCTTTCTAGCTACTACACTATTCTTGGAGGACTTTATGGTTTCAACAGCAACAAAAATTGGTGCTTTCGATTTTGACAACTGTTTCATGAATGCCGCTGGCGTTTATTGCATGACACGTGAAGAATTGGTAGAAATTGATGCCTCTGCAGCTGGTTCTTTCGTTACAAAAACAGGGACATTGACAGCACGCGCTGGTAATCCTGAACCACGTTACGCAGACACTAGCCTTGGCTCAATTAACTCAATGGGCTTACCAAATAACGGTTTTCAATATTATCTTGACTACGTTACAGAGCTCCAAAATACACCAAATAGCAAACATCATTTCTTATCACTTGTTGGCATGTCAGAAGAAGAAACACACACCATTCTTAAAGCCGTCCAAGATTCTGACTACCAAGGATTGGTGGAATTAAACCTCTCTTGTCCAAACGTTCCAGGTAAACCTCAAATTGCCTATGATTTTGAAACAACAGAGACACTTTTAAGGGATATTTTTACCTATTTCACTAAGCCACTTGGTGTGAAATTGCCACCTTACTTCGATATCGCTCATTTTGACCGAGCAGCTGCGATTTTTAATCAATTTCCACTCACTTTTGTGAATTGTATCAATTCTATCGGAAATGGTTTGATTATCGAAGATGAAACCGTACTTATCAAACCTAAAAATGGCTTTGGCGGTATCGGTGGCGACTATATTAAACCTACAGCGCTTGCTAATGTCCACGCTTTTTACCAACGCCTTAAACCATCTATCCAAATCATCGGAACAGGCGGTGTCAAAACAGGGCGTGATGCTTTCGAGCACATCTTGAGTGGCGCTAGCATGGTTCAACTAGGGACAATTTTACACCAAGAAGGTCCAGCAGTCTTTGAACGTATTACGAATGAACTAAAAGCCATTATGGAAGAAAAAGGCTACAAAAGCCTTGAAGATTTCTGTGGCAAATTAAAATATATTGATTAACTATCACAAAGGCCAAAAAGCATCTGAGACAATGTCTCAGATGCTTTTTTCTTTCTATTATTTTTCACCTCAGAAAGATATGAGTTTTGATAATAAGCTATTTCCTATTTAGTCATTACGCATTAAATTCAAGATTGGTTTTTTGACAAGGAATAATACCACACCAATGCCAATACAGATTAAGCCTAAAATACCAAAAAATGCTACTTCTGTTCCTTTATTGAAAGATGGTGTAATCAAGGCATTTACTGCTTGTGATGTTGAATCTGCCAAGAACCAAAGAGCAACCATTTGTGATTGGAAAGCAAGCGGTGCAAGGCGAGTTGAAACAGATAGACCTACTGGAGAAATTAACAATTCACCAGACATTTGAATTGCGAACATCACTACTAACCACATGAAGCTCACGCGACCATGTGTACCGTATAAAATACCTGGCACAGCCATAATAAGGTATGAAATTCCAGTTAACAATAGACCCAATCCAAATTTTGTAACTACAGACGGTTGACGATCACCCATTTTATTCCAAATCCATACAAAAACAGGTGTTAATACAACGATGAATAATGGATTAAGCAATTGATACCAAGAAGGGTCAATATGAATAGTGACGCCTAAAATAGTTGGATTAAGGTTTGAACGTGTTTCACCCCAAACCGCAATAACTGTTGAACTTTGTTCTTCGACTAACCAAAAAACAATCGAAGATAAGAACAATGGAAGATATGCCAACAATTGTTTACGTTCAGTACTTGAAACTTTATTTGAGGTAAACATTGTCACAAAGTAAATAAATGGAATGACAATACCTGCCCATGAAAGAATATTGATGATATTATTAACAAAGTTTGATGGATTTAAACGATAAACGAAGAATCCAGCAATAAGGATAATGACTAAAGCAACACCCAACTTCACTAACAAGCTTTGTTTTTCTTCTTGACTTAATGGGTTAGACGGTTTATTTCCCAATTCTGGGAATTGTTTCATGCGTCCAAACCAATAAATAAACAAAGCAAAAATCATTCCGATTGCAGCAAGCGAGAAACCTAGGTGATAATTGATGCTTTCACCAACTGTCCCTACTACAATAGGAGCAAGTAATGAACCAATGTTAATTCCAACGACAAATATATTAAATCCTGTATCACGACGTGGGTCATCTGCTGCATATAAGTGACCAACCATGTTTGAAATATTGGATTTTAACATCCCTGTTCCCAGAATAATTAAAAAAAGAGAAATAAAAAGAGATGTTAAACCAAACGGAATAGCCAGAACAATATGTCCTAAAGTGATAAAAATACCACCGATGAAAATTGTTTGAGAAGCCCCGAGAATACGGTCTGCAAACCATCCACCGATAATTCCTGAAAGATATACAAGTGCACCGTAAATACTAACGATAGCCATTGCTTGAGTTTTAGGAAGTCCTAAACCTGGATTAGGCGCGGTAACAGATGCATACAAATAATAAATCAAAATGGCACGCATGCCATAATACGAGAATCTTTCCCAAAGTTCTGTTTGGAATAATGTAAACAAAGCTTTAGGTTGTCCAAAAAAAGTTTTTTCTATTTTTTTACCCATGTATTCCATCATATAAGGAATTTTAGACTTTATCAAGTTAGTTTTTTCTGACATCATTTATCACAAATTTCCTAAAAAACCCATAATATCAAGTATTCTATATTATAAATTCTCACCAAAAAAATTTTGTTATGTATTTATAGTCAAAAAATATCTATCAAATCATGTTAGTTTTTAACTTTTTCATCAGCAATATCTAACATTCAGTGTATTTTTATATTATTTAAGAAAAATTCTTCTTTAATATTCTTCTTATATTCTTGAATTTTAATTTTTTAACACTCATGATAAAAACTCCCATAAAATTGACCCAACATCTTAACTATGACCGAGTAAAAAAGTGCCCAATGGACACTACTCACTTTTCTATTTCTAGACAAGTAAAAAAAGCAGCCAACGGACAACTACCAAAATGTAGGCAAAACCTACTTTTTAATAAAGTAAGTTATAAAGAATTATTGTCTTTGTTCAATCTTAGGATTATTTGCGAGCAAAGCGAGCAGCAAAACGATACTTACCGCCGTGGTGAAAGTGGCTGCAACATCAATAAAACTAGCCACCCGGAAGTTTTGAGGGAGTAGTACAGAACCCCAATATTCATAGTTCGTTGTACCGCCCCCCGCACAGTTGACTAGGTTGGTCGCAATTTTGCGAAGCAAAATAAGAACTGCCAGTCAACCACTGCGACTCTTAGGAATTCCTTGGATTTCTTCAACAGTCCACTGGACTGTTGAACCTGCCGACGGCACCACCTAAGGAAAGTATCAAAAAAAGACTTTCTTATCACCAATCATCCCAGAAGTCATCATCTTCTTTTTGATGAGCTTCCTCGGTTTCTTCCTCTGTCTTTTCTGTTTTTCCTTGTTCAATGACCTTGCCGTTTTCATCTACTTTAGGTTTCATCACAAAGCTATAAGCGATAAACATGATAACTTTCAAAATTGAAAAAACGCCTAAAAAAATGACAACGATTAAAAGGGATTTATCCATAGTACACTCTCTTCTGATTTTTCTCTGTTGATTTTGATAGCTAATAAACTAACTTTCATAGCTTAATTATATCACAAACCATCTAACAAGTTTCTAAAAATATTTGTTCCCAAGAGTGTCCATAACATAATAAAAAACCCATCAATCAGGCTATAAAGCGCAATATGATGGACTTTTAAATGTAAATTATTTTACAGCGTCTTTAAGTGCTTTACCAGCTTTGAATGCAGGTACTTTTGAAGCTGCAATTTCAATTTCTTCACCAGTTTGTGGGTTACGACCTTTACGAGCTGCGCGTTCGCGAACTTCAAAGTTACCAAAACCGATTAATTGAACTTTTTCGCCTTCAGAAAGGAAGCTTTCGATTGCTGAAAATACTGCATCTACAGCTGCTGCTGAATCTTTTTTAGTAAGCTCAGTTGATTCTGCAACTTTAGCGATTAAATCTTGTTTGTTAGCCATTTAACAAATCCTCCAATTAATTTCTAAGCGTTAACACTTTAACACGTTCTATGATACCCAAAAATACTTTTTAGGTCAAGTATTAAACGTTTTCTTAGTCGTTTTTCTTGTAAATATCAAAGTTAAATTGGTCTCCGACAAGATCGATAGTTGTCGCTTCCAAATAAATGTCTGCATCGTTCTCCAAATTTTGAATATTAATATTGATCGCTGACTCGTCTGGTAAAACTTCGACAAAACTTGGCAATTTATAACTTGATTTAATGTATTTCAAAACCTCTGATTCAGGCAAGGAAAGTGTGCCAACTGAAAATGATGTAATTTTTAGCTGAACTGCCCCAGAATCAAGACAGCTAGGTTGAAAATAAATATAAAGCGGCACTTTATAGCCTAAAAGTGTGTATGTCCCTTCAAACATAATCGCTGATGATGTGGCATAAACGGTATAAGACATCTGGTCTGTCTGATAATCTTCCAAATAAGCAGCAACAGTTTCGTTTAATTGCTCACGATTTGTTGAAAAAGTCCCAACCTTAACACTATCCGTTTGTTTAGAACTAACGTTCTCAGCCGCTGGTTCCCTCACTTGAATCAAACGACTAGCAACAACGCCAACAAACGCAATATTTATAGCCAAAATGAGGAGAAATCCCCATTTCCACCAATTAATCTTCTTTCCATTCTTCTTTAGTTTCACTGATTTTCTCCATTGTTACATCTGACATGATTTGGTAACCAATATTATTTGGGTGAAAATGGTCACCACTAAAAAGTGCATCGTTAATCACGGTTGTCTGGTCACCAGAAGTTGAAACAATTCCTTCTTCACCATTAATTCTCTTATATAACTCATCGTTGATAGGCACAAAATAGACATTATCATACTCTTCGGTGACAATTTCAGTAGCGTCATTCCAATTATCAACGATTTCTTGCATTTCCGTCATATCAGGGAAATTGAGGTAAAACGGATTGTAAATACCCAAAACATAAATTGGCAAATCTTCATTCTCTGCACGCGCTAATTCAATGATCTGACGCAAGCGTTTCTGATAAGATTTGGCAGGTTTGGTAAAAGATGACCCAGATAAACTCGTTAAATTCTTTCGAATAACTGCCATGACATCATTTCCACCAACGGTTAATGTCATCATATCTGCCTTAGCCAGCGATTTTTGAATGTCTGTCTTTTCTTGCATCCGCTGCAAGATTTGCTTGCTGGTATTTCCAGAAACACCGTAATTACTAGCGGTAACTTGATAATCATAGGTATCCGTTAAACTCTGCGCTAGCAAAGGAACAAAGCCACCTTGGTTAGTAGTGTCACCAACTCCTTCCGTCAACGAATCACCAATCGCCACATAATTAAACGGTGTCGCTTCTTGCGCCAAAAAATCTTTCTTTGTTAGCTCCGTATCAGATTTTGGAATCAGCACACTAAAAATAACAATAAACAGAAGAAGGCTTGCTAAAAAGAAAGCAAACCCAGTTAAAATATTCTTTTTCTTACTCATAACGTACCATTACCGCAAAGGCGTTTTCACCAGTATGTGTTTGGATAATTGAACCTGTTTCAAGAACAGCAATCGGAGCTCCTAACACTTGTAACTTTTCCTTAAATTCATTTGCCATATCAGCCGTACCACAGTAAGAAATACCGATTTCTGCTACTTTTTTACCTTTAGCGTATTCAATAAAATTGTCTAGCCACTTATTGAACGTTTTTAGACCACGTCCTTTAATAATTGGATTTAATTCACAATCAACCATTTCCATAACAACTTTAATGTTAAGAAGTGAGCTAATAAGACCAGTCACACGTCCGATACGTCCACCTTTTACCAAATTTTCAAGCGTTGACACACCAATATAAAGTTCAGACTTTTGACGAACTTCTTCAACTTTAGCAATAACTTCTTGTAAGCTACCACCTTCTTGAGCCAATTTTGCAGCTTGAACAACTTGGAATTTTTGACATTGGTCTGTAAAAGTCGAGTCAATAACGGTAACGTCAGCACCTGCTAAATTAGCCCCTTGACGTGCTGCTTCAACTGTCCCTGAAAGTGTATGTGTGATATGAATGGAAACAATATGCTCAGCACCATTTTTCATCAAGCTTTCATAAACTTCTGCAAAAACGCCTACTGGCGGCTGACTTGTTTTTGGCAATTCCTTACTGTTTCGCATCATGTTAAGGAATTTTCCTTCTTCTTTCAAATCACTATCTGAATACACGACACCATCAATCATGACCGATAACGGGATAATGGTAATGTCATATTTTTCAACCAACTCAGGTTCAATAGTTAAAGAGGAATCCGTAACAATTTTAATTTTACTCATTTTCTATCCTATCATACTTTCAATACTTATATCTAAATTTTATTCTAAAATTAATTATACCAAATTTTTAAAACTTAGGGGAGATTTTATCAGAGAAAGTCTAATTGCGCAAAAAAGAAGCCTTGTGGCTTCAATTTTATTTCTTCAAAAGTTCGCGAGCTTGTTCGCGCGCCATTTCGGTAATATCGCTACCAGCAAGCATTTTAGCAATTTCTTCCACCCGTTCTTCTTCGGTCAACAAGCGAACCGTTGAAACAGTCGTATTTTCATCACTGCGTTTTTCGATAAAGAACTGATAATCAGCAATAGCAATCACTTGTGGTAAATGCGATATTGCCAAGACTTGTCCGTTACTTCCGATTTTATAGATTTTTTGAGCAATAGCTTGCGCAACGCGACCAGATACACCAGTATCCACTTCGTCAAAGACGATACTTGTCTTGTCCTCTTTACGTGAAAATGCCGATTTAATAGCCAACATCAAGCGAGAAATTTCACCGCCAGACGCAACTTTAACGAGTGGTTTGAAACCTTCGCCGGGGTTTGTTGAAATGTAAAATTCAACAGCCTCATTGCCATCACGATTAAATTTCCCTTTGGTGAATTGGACTTGAAAATCAGCCTTTTCCATGTACAAATCAGCCAATTCTTGCTTGATTTCAGCTTCCAAATCTTTGGCCAAGGAATGACGTTCTTGACTGAGTTTTTCAGCAGCAACAATCAATCTTTTTTCCAAGCGCTTAAGGGCTTTTTCCATATCATCAGATGACTCATCACTTCCAGTCAAAAGATTGTATTCCTTGGTGATATTATCATAATACTCTAAAACATCATCAACACTACCGCCATATTTGCGTGTAATGCTATAAATCACCTCTAGGCGCAACTCGATTTGTTGCAAGCTTCCCGCATCAAAATCAAGGTCATCAATGACATCACCTAGGTGTTTCGTGACTTCTTCTAAGATATAGTAAGCTTCTGAAACGTTGGCTGACATTTCTTTATAGTCCGCATCAAATTCTTCGAGCGTCATCAAATCATTCATGGCTGAACGAATGTTAGACAGACTTGAAAATTCTTCGTCATCAAGCATGACATAAGCATTGGTCAACGTATCTGCAATGTTTTTATGATTAAGCAATTTATCACGTTTTTGGTTGAGCACTTGGTCCTCACCAGCTTTCAAGGCTGCCGCTTCAATCTCTGCTATCTGAAATTCTAGCATTTCAATACGCGCTTTATGCTCTTGTTCATTTTTTTGCTTGGTCACGACACGCTTACGCAATTGACGATAGCTTTCAAAAAGCTCTTGATAATGTTTTTTGACATCAGCAAACTGTTCATTACCAAATTCATCCAACATCCGAATGTGCATATTGGGCTTCATCAATTCTTCTTGGTCATGCTGCCCATGAATATCAACGAGATACTGCCCAACGGCACGTAACGTTGACAGATTCACCATTTGTCCGTTGATACGACCGATAGAACGACCATTTTGCAGAATGTCACGGCGAATAATCAATTCTTCTGTCACATCGATGCCATTTTCTTCCAAAATCTGTGTGAGCGCAGGATTTTCACCAACCGAAAAAAGCCCTTCAATTTCAGCCTTGTTAGCCCCATGACGAATAACGTCAAGACTAGCCCGCGCCCCCAACATGAGGTTCATGGCATCAATAATAATCGATTTCCCCGCTCCAGTTTCCCCTGTCAAAACCGTCATACCATTTTCAAAAGTGAGCGAGATTTCTTCGATAATGGCAAAATTTTTAATGGAAATTTCTAAAAGCATTGGGTGACCTCCCTTAGTTACGGTCTTTCATCCATTTAAGCACTTCTTGGCGAATTGTTGCTGCTCCTTCAGCTGTTTTGGCAACTACTAACAAACTATCATCATCAGCAATAATACTGAAAATCACATCTTTAAAATCTTCCAACAAGAAGCGTTTAATCAAACGGCTGTTTCCTGGAATCACATCAAGATTAATCATGTTTTCAAGTCCTGCTGTTTCTTCTGAAATCGCAACAACAGTACTTTTAATTGGCACAGAAACTTGACCAACTTTTTTGGTTTTATCTTTTGAAAGCCCATAAATATAAGGACCTTCAGGTGACGGTACTTTGATGATACCAATTTCATTCATGTCACGTGAAACAGTAGCTTGCGTTAATGTCAAACCTTCTGCTTCAAGCAATTTTAGCAAATCATGCTGTGTCTCAACAGCATTTTCAGCAATAATTTTTTTGATTAATTCTAAACGTTCACTCTTTTTCATCTTTAAATTCCTTATGTGCCTTTTCTACAATTTCTGAAATCATGGCAGTCACTAAATTTTGAGCATCAGTTGATTTTTCCAAATGAACCAAAAATTCAATGTTACCATGTCCACCTTGAATCGGTGAAAAATCAAGCCCTTTAACCGTAAATCCGTAATTTAGAGCAAAATCTATCACATTTTCCAAAACTTTTTGATGAACAGCTTTATCACGAACAATTCCATTTTTACCAATCTGCTCACGTCCTGCCTCAAATTGTGGTTTGATAAGAGCCACAACTTGACCATTATCAGCTAAAATATTGTGAAGCGCTGGTAAAATCAAATTCAAAGAGATAAAACTAACGTCGATACTAGCAAAAGTCGGTTGACCTTCTGTAAAATCCGCCAATTCAGCATAGCGGAAATTATACTGCTCCATGCTACGAACACGTTCATCCTGACGAAGTTTCCAAACCAATTGATTGGTACCAACATCAACCGCATAGACAAGTTTTGCCCCATTTTGAAGCATTACATCGGTAAAACCACCTGTTGAAGCACCGATGTCGATTGTCGTTTGACCGTCAACAGAAATCTCAAAAACTTGTAAAGCTTTTTCCAATTTCAGCCCACCACGGCTAACGTATTTTAATTTTTCACCTTTGAGCTTTAGCTCCGTCCCGTCGTCAATCTTCTCACCTGGTTTGTCATAGCGCTCACCATTAATCACATTGACAACCAAACCTGCCATGACACCACGTTTTGCTTGTTCACGTGTTTCAAAAAGCCCTTGTTTATAGGCAAGCACATCAACTCTTTCCTTAGGCATGTAGTCGCAACCTTTCTATCATTTCAGTGATTTTTCCTGCATTGAACGCTTGTGTTTCCGAAAGTTTTTGGAAAATAGCTAGCACTTGGTCGATTGATTGATTCAAAATGTCATATGATTTTTCTAAACCAAGCAAGCTTGGATAAGTCACCTTATCGGCAAGCAAATCTTTTTTCGGCGTTTTTCCAATTTCTTCAAATGTTGCTGTCACATCTAAAATATCATCACGAACTTGGAAAGCTAACCCAACCAAGCTACCTGCTTCGCGCAATGACTTTAAATCATCAGCTGATAAATTCGCAACAATTCCTGCCGCCACAACTGGAAAAGTCAATAATTTCCCTGTTTTATTTGCATGAATCAATTGCAATTCTGAAAGATTAAGCTTACGCTCTTCGCCTTTCATATCAAGCATTTGTCCACCAACCATGCCATAAGTGCCTGAAGCTTGTGATAATTCTGCAATCAAACAAACTTTGGTATCAGCTGATAGCGCAGCATTTGCCACCAAACCAAATGGGTCTAAAAAGAGGCTATCTCCTGCTAAAATCGCCGTTGCTTCATCAAATTTTTTGTGGTTGGTTAAACGCCCACGACGATAATCATCATCGTCCATTGCTGGCAAATCATCATGAATCAAACTACCTGTATGAATCATTTCAAGAGCAGCTGCCACATCAAAATGACCTTCTGTCAACTCAATCCCAAAACTTTCCAGAATTTCTAGGAAAATCAAGGGACGGATACGTTTTCCGCCTGCCTCCACAGAATAAAGAATCGCTTCAATTAAATCTGGCGAAACAACATCTGATTGTGCATAATAACGTCGAATTGCCTGATTGATTTCGTTTAATTTATCCATTAGGCATCCATTTCCGTTTCTGTTCCGTCAGCCTGCATCACTTTGACAAGTGTTTTTTCAGCAGATTCTAACGTTTTTTGAAGCTCTTTTGATAACACCATGCCTTTTTGAAATTCTGCGATAGCATCTTCCAAAGCGACATCACCATTTTCAAGTTTGGTAACAATAGCTTCTAAATCTTGTAAATTTTCTTCAAATGTTTTTTTATTTGGCATCTTTTACCTCCACTTCAAGCTGACCGTCTTTTAGTCGAACAGTCAATTGGTCACCTACTGTAACATCTGTCACGCTTGAGATAATTTCTTCGCTTTTTTGTACCATAGCATAGCCTCTGGCAATAATTCGACTAGTATCCAAAGACAGCAAAGCATCTTGTGCCTTTTCAAATCGTGCTAACTTACTATCATATTGACTTGTCATGCTAGATATTAAAAGGCGTTGAAAAGCTTCTAAGCGCTCTTGATAATGTCGAATATCACTTCCTAAGTCAACAGCCAAAAGACGTTGATTTAGCAGTTGTTGCCGTTGACTAGCCTGATTAAATTGAGTTTGCATAGTGTTCGTCAACTGAGTCGTCAAGCGGTCCAATTTTTGAACATATCCGTCGTATAATCGCTCAGGTTGTCTAAAAATAACGGATTTTGCGAGTTTATCCAAACGTTCTTGTTTTTGTTTAATCACGCGCAGACTAGCTTGATAAGCCCTATTTTGGCGCTCCGCAATCCAAGAAATAATATCAGCTTTCGTTACTGGCGTTGCTAATTCAGCGGCTGCTGTTGGCGTTGCCGCTCTACGGTCAGCCACATAATCCGCCAAAGTCGTATCAGTTTCATGTCCGACACTTGAAATAACTGGCAAACGTGATTCAAAAATAGCTTGAACAACGATTTCCTCATTGAACGCCCAGAGATCCTCAATCGAACCTCCACCACGACCGATAATCAAAAGGTCAAGGTCATCTCGCTCATTGGCTTTGGCAATATTTGCAGCCACTTCCTGACTAGCACCTTCACCTTGAACTTTTGTTGGAAAAAGGAGGATTTCAACCCCTGGAAAGCGTCGTGAAACGGTCGTGATAATATCACGAATGACTGCTCCGCTTGGACTTGTAACAACACCAATTTTCTTAACAAATTGTGGTAATTGACGCTTATGTCGCTCATCAAAATAACCAGATTCTGCTAATTTTTTCTTCAATTGTTCAAACTGAATCGCTAAAGCACCAATTCCGTCTGGCTCAGCTTTTTCAATAATAATCGAATAAGAACCACTTGGTTCATAAAGTTGGACACGACCAACAACATTGACTTTCATGCCTTCTTCCAGCTCAAAACCAAGTTTTTTAAAGATTCCTGCCCACATCGTCGCTTGAATCACCGCATTTTCATCTTTCAATGAAAAATATTGATGCGTTGGACGACGACGAAAATTGGAGACCTGACCTGTCAAATAAACCCGTTCCAAATAAGGATCACGATCAAATTTTAATTTAAGGTATTTAGTCAAACTCGAGACACTTAAATAATCCGACATAGTAGGCTCCTTTCCATAAAATTCCGTACATTAGACAATTTTTGCATATCAAAATAATTATATCAAAAAAACTAAAATATTGATACAATGCGTTATCACGCCCACTCTTCACTTTCTTATTTTAGGATTTTTGGATTAAAAAAAACTATCCAATGGATAGTTTTTTCACGAGCCCGAATATCAGAAAGCGAGTTAGATCCAGTGGATGGTTTTTTCTCGAGTAATAATCAGTCCTTTTACAGAAACTTGATCTTCTAGCGATTCTTGTTACCGAATTAAAACAGTCAGTTTTAATTCTACCTCCTGAAAGGCTGATCTATAATTTTAGAAAATTTTATATTGCCAATATCAATGAATGCTAACCGTAACTCCCTCAGAGATGTTCTTGTAAAACCATTTGGCATCTTCTTTTGATATTCTGACACAACGATGAGAATAAGGTATTCCTAATTTTTCAGCTTCTTCTTTAATTTCATTTCCGTTATAATCCGTTGGCACACTGTGAAAGAGATACGTTCCATGGTCTTTAAAAGACACCCAGTAATAAGCTCCCTCACTAGATTCTTCATTGTAGAAAAAATCACCACGTTCAGCTTCAATAGCAAATTTTCCTGTCGGCATTGGACTATCTTTAGCACCTGTCGAAACGGTCGTCTTAAATATTACTTGATTTCCAGAATAAATAATCATCTTCTGTTACTTAATCGAAACAAGAATACTCACATTGCTTTAATTTGCCAAATTAGGATAAACTTTCTTTTCGTTTTTCTCTTGAATCTGTACTTCTTGCTGCCTTGACTGAATAGCTTTATTAATATTTCGATAAAGACAATAGCTAAGAATGGTAAAGCACAAAGCTAAAAATAAAACAGTAATCCTTTTTGAAAACTTCTTTTGCATCTCTCTTCCCTAAAATAATGCTCCCACTAGAAAATCATTTCCAAGTAGTAGCAATATCTCTAAACTTAACAATTCTAATTAATCAATACATAACGTCTCAATCCACCATGACTAACATAAGAAATCCATTGGTAATTGTCAGCTTCTAAAACCTTATCGTAGTAACCAAGTTTAAATCCTTTTTCAAAGGTAAATTCAGTTGGCGCTGACATTTTAGATTCATTTTTCACTTCGACAACTTCGTTAAAGGTATAAGAAACTTGTTCTGGAATATTTTGCACACCAGTTGTTTTCTATGGAACAGTAACCTTTTTACCCTCGATACCTTGTATTTTCCCACTTTGTTCAAGGTAATAGAGTTGCACATTATAATTGCCAGTCTCGCCTTTGTGTTCAGCAGTTTTGACAATAACTTTGTAGTCGCCATTAGTCTGTTTCACACCGTCATACCAAATAATATCATCTTGGTCATTTTTATCTGTCCAGACTGGAACTTTTACCGCTTTTACACCTTCAGGATCTGAAACATTTGTCACAAGAACTTCAAAACCTTGGCTACTAACATTCTAAATATTAATAGAGCCAGACAATTTTTGAACAACTGTTGGTGTCAATTTCTGAATAGCAGCATAACGACGTTGACCTGAACAAGATTTATAAGAAATCCATTGGTAGCCATCTTCGCTCAAAACTTGGTCGTAAAAATGCGGTCGCCAGCATTGGCATAAAAAGCAACTGGTGCAGTAGCTTCCGGTGTATTTTTGACTTCCATCTGTTTGGTATAAGTGTAATAGCCTTGATTAGGTAGGCTATTAGCTGTTATAGGAATTTTTGATTCTTTAAAAACACACGCCTGATTTGTTTGAACATTTTTGCTCGCTTGCGCTACATTTATATTAATAATCTCATTTTCGTTTGATTCAACCTTACGTGCTTCAGATGTCTCAGTGGCATTACTTCCTTCTACTTGCTCTTCTTTCGCAACATCAGCAGTTTCTTCTGGCTGATTTTCATTTGCTACTTGACTAACGGCTTGTTCATCAGCTTCATCAGAAGTGACTGCTTCAGTATTTTCATCTTCTGTTGTGACATCTGCTTGAACATTAGATTCACTAATAGCAGATAGATTCTCACTTTCTTCTTGAACGTCTGTTACTAGCTCCGTTGAAATAGTATCCGCTGACACCACATCATCAGCAGAAACAGTTTGCCCTCCTCCCATAACTAGCACACTTGCGATTAAAACAGAAGCAACCCCAACACTATATTTGCGGATACCAAAACGTTGCTCCTCACGACCAAACATACTTTTTTTCATAATTTCTCTCCCTAAGATGTTTAATTTCTGTAATATGGATGTTGATTAGCATCCCCACCTTGTCCAATTACATTTGAACAAGCTCCAAGTAACAAGACTGAGCAGAGTAATGTTACGGTTATTTTACAACCCTTTCTCATAAAACAGTGACGACAGCTGATTTTATAGCTAAAATCATCACCATTAATTATTAGAATCGGCCAATTCTGAAAAATATTATAAAGTATATATCTGTAAAATTAAACACAAAAACGTAATATTTGTAACATTTTTGAATTTTTTTGTAGTATTTAATAAAAACACAATGCTATTCTTGATAATCAAGATGTTAACATTGTGTTTTCTATATTTATCTCTCCGAGAGTCCTTTCATGATACGGGGGAGTTCTGCGCTAATTGTCGTTGGTAAAACGACATAGGCTTGGTTGCTGAGTTGGTCAGCGATGTAGGAATGTAGGTACGTTGCTGTGGCAACACTGTTAAAGAGATTATCTTTAAACTGGGCAACAGAGCCTGCAATCATGCCACAAAGCGTATCTCCCATACCACCTGTCGCTTGGTAAGGACCGCCAACAGTTAGCTCGCCGACTTGATTTCCTTGAATGATTTTAGTCTGATGACTTTTAGCCACTAAGACGGTCTTTTCTGGAAATTCTTGCAGAGCTGCTTTGGTGTTTTCGATTGTCTGGTTCGAAATAGCGATTCCTGATAATCTTTCCCATTCTTTTTGATGCGGTGTCAATATGAGATGATGCGTTTTGACTGTGATTGGCTTAACTTTTGCCAATAAATTCAAAGCGGAGCCGTCAATAATCAAAATCTGGTGTTCAGAAATATGCTCCAAAACCATTTGAAACACGGCTTCTGCTTTGCTATTTTTCCCTAAACCAGGACCAATCAAAACCACATCAGCCTTGGTCAAATTTTCATAAAATAGCTCCTTATCATCACAATCAAAAGCCATAGCTTCTGGAAGATGGCTATGAAGTGCTGCGATATTGTCACGCTCAGTCGCCACAGTCACTAATCCAGCACCGCTTTTAACCGTGGCTAAGGCGCTCATGATAATCGCTCCACCATAAGGGTAAAATCCACCAATTAAAAGAACACGACCGTATGTTCCTTTGTGAGAATGTGGCTGTCGCTTTGTAATCACTTGACGCGCCAATAATTCATCAATAATCATGTTTTCACACTTCTAAGGGCAGATTGATATGTTTGTTCCATAAGCATTGTAATGGTCATTGGACCAACACCACCAGGTACTGGTGTTATAAAACTTGCAAGTGGTTCAACTTCGTCAAATTTAACATCTCCAATGAGCTTACCATTGTCATCACGGTTCATACCGACATCAATAACCACTGCCCCTTCTTTCACAAATTCTTTGGTCACAAAATGTCCTTGACCGATTGCCACGATTAAAACATCAGCTTGTTTTGTCACACGCGCCAAATGACGTGTACGAGAATGCGCCAAGGTAACCGTTGCATTTTTGTCCAATAATAGCTGCGCCATTGGTTTTCCGACGATATTTGAACGACCAATGATGACAGCTGTTTTACCCTCTAAATCAATGTCATACTCACGAAGCAATTCCATAATGCCAGCTGGCGTACACGGTATCATGACAGGACGTCCATGCCAAAGGTGTCCTGTATTGATTGGGTGGAAACCATCTACGTCTTTTTTAGGGTCAATTGCTAAAATCACACGCTTATCATTAATGTGTGCAGGAAGTGGCAATTGCACCAAAATACCATGGAAACGGTCATCTTCGTTATATTGTTCAATCACTTGAATCAATTCTTCTTCACTGATTAATTCTGAAAGGCGAACAGTTTCACTTAAAAATCCTGCTTTCTTAGCAGAACGTTCTTTATTTCGGACATAAACTTGACTAGCTGGGTTATCACCAACAAGAATAACGACCAAACCAGGCACAACACCAGTCTCAGCTTTTAATTTTTCAACTTTTTCAACTAATTCAGTCTGTTTTTTGACAGCTAAGGCTTTTCCATCTATAATTGTTGCCATATCATTCTCCCAAAAATATATTTCTTCCATTGTACCAGAAAACAGCACTATATTCAATTTTCAGAAAATTCTTTAAAATATTATCGATACTGTCTTTTATACCTACAAAAAGCTTGCCCAAAATGAGCAAGCTTTCTCTTATTAGTTTACTTTGCTGTTTTATGCATTTCATCTTTGACTGGGCAGTTACAATCACAATCACCACAAGAACCTTTTCCTTTGATGAAACTACGAAAGCCCATAAACACCGCAAATGCAATAATTGCAGCAATAATAATCGTTGCCATAGCGTTATTCTCCAGCCATTTCTAGATTATCCAAAGCAATCACTTTTTCTTTAACTTGTCTTGGTTTTCTAACGATAAAGTAAATAATAGCAATCAACAAGATAATGGCTACAATCGTCCAGAATGTGATGTCTTTGTCATAGAAAACAACAAGTCCAAGTTGATAGATAATCAAACTAACCACATAAGCAAGTCCTGTTTGGAAGCCAATTGCACCAATTGTCCACTTCGCATCTCCCATTTCACGTTTGATAGCACCCATTGCAGCAAAACATGGCGCACAGAGCAGGTTAAATGTTAAGAATGAGTAAGCTGCTAATGATGTGTAATCCAATTGCAAAGCATGATACAAACCACTAGTTGTGCTGTCATTATACAAGACACCGAATGTTCCAACAACGGCTTCTTTAGCTGCAAGCCCTGTCGCAGCTGCAACAGTAGCTTTCCAGTCACCAAAACCAAGTGGTTGGAAAATCCAAGCAATTGCTCTACCAAGAGCAGCAAGGATTGAATGCTCCGTATCAACAGCTTGGAAAGCAAAATCATAAGATGACATAAACCAGATAATAACCGTCAAACTGAAAATGATGGTACCAGCACGTTTTACAAAGCTCATAGCTTTACCAAAGGCATAACGTAATACTGACCACACTTTTGGCATATGATAAGCTGGCAATTCCATGATAAATGGACTAACGTAGCTTCCAAGGAAACTTGTTTTCTTAAGCGCAATCCCTGATAAAATAATTGTCAAGAAACCGATGAAATATGTAGATGGCGCAACAAATGGATTATCTGGGAAAAATGCTCCCGCAATCAAAGCGATAATTTCCAATTTAGCTGAACATGGCATGAACGTTGCTGTCATAATGGTAATACGACGGTCACGTTCATTTTCAATGGTACGACTTGCCATAATCGCAGGCACACCACACCCTGTCGCAATCAACATCGGAATGAAAGATTTTCCTGACAACCCGAAGCGTCGGAACATACGGTCCATGACAAAAGCAATACGGCTCATGTAACCAATATCTTCTAAAATACCCAAACAGATAAATAGAACAAAGATTTGTGGTAAGAAACCAAGAACCGTACCAACCCCTGCAACGATTCCGTCAATAATCAATGATTCTAACCAACCAGATACATGCAAGTAATCTAGACCAGTTTGTACCCAATTTGGCACTAAATCACCAAAGAGAACATCATTCACCCAGTCTGTCCACATTATTCCGACTGTTTGAATAGATAGGTAATAAACCAAGAACGTGACTACCGCAAAAATCGGCAATGCCAAAATACGGTTTGTTACGACACGGTCGATTTTATCTGAAATCGTCATCTTGAAATTGCTATCTTGGTTCTGTGCCATTTTAGCCACACGTTCGATAAATTCATAACGTTCATTGATAACGATAGATTCAGAATCCTCTGTGAAAATTTCTTCGGTGATTTTAATCACTTCATTGATTTCACCTTTTTGAAATTCTGACAATTCTACTTCATTTTGAACCAAAGCATCACGTTCAAAAAGTTTAATAGCATAAAAACGTGCAGAACGTTCTAGAACTATATCACCTAAAATATCAATAATTTGTTTAATTGCCGCTTCAAATTTATCACTATAAGTAGGATATTGAATGGTATCAACGTTTTCTTTAGTAGTATGAGCTGCTTTTTTAACAGCTTTCTCAATGCCCATATTTTTAACAGCACTAGTAGAAACAACTGGAACACCAAGTTGATAAGAAAGTTTATCGATATTAATCGTTTTTCCTTGACCTTTGAGGGCATCGCTCATGTTAAGCGCAACGGTCACGGGAATACCTGTTTCAATCAACTGCGTTGTCAAATAAAGGTTACGTTCCAAGTTTGTCGCATCAACAACATTAAGAATACTGTCCGCATGATTACTCAACAAATAGTCACGCGCCACTTTTTCCTCTGGCGTATAAGGTGACATTGAGTAAATCCCTGGTAAGTCTTGCACTTTCCAATCACTGTGCTTTTTAACTGTACCACTTTTTCGTTCAACAGTAACACCAGGCCAGTTACCAACACGTTGACTTGTTCCTGTCAATAAATTAAAGAGACTTGTTTTTCCGCTATTCGGATTCCCAATTAAGGCTATCTCTGTCATTTTTTCTTCTCACTATCTACTTTCACAACACTAATCATCTGCGCTTCTGATTTACGTAAGGTTAACTCGTAACCACGTAAACTAATTTCGATAGGGTCTCCTAATGGCGCTACTTTACGAAGGTAAACTTTGGTATGGCGTGTTAATCCCATATCCATAAGACGACGTTTTGCTTCATTAATAACATAAATACCATCCACATAAGCAAATTCTCCAACTTTCAACTCTGAAAGGGGCAAAGTTTCAAGTTCTCCTTCTTCTTCAGTAACATCAATATGATTTAAAATTGACTGATCAAATGCCAAACGACTTGACTTAAGCATGACAATTGCACTGGTTGATGTTTTTGAAACGACTTTTAACGAAGCACCAACTTTTAACCCTAAGTTTGATAAATGCCGAACACTTTTATCAGGCAAATCAATACTAACGACTGTGTAGGGAATATCAACTTTAGCATTTTGCAAAATCAAAATTCTTGACCTCCTCGTAATTTTTTGATAAAACATTTGACCTTCCGACCGATTCATTATATCATAAAAATAGAGCAAATTTTCTATAAAAATTAATTTTTTCTTTAATTATTCAATTAATTATAATTGTTCTAAATAAGATATTTGTCTATTTAGAATCATTATAATATAGACGTTTTCATTCTTATTTCAATTATTTACATTTTTTAAAAATAACTAAATTCTAAAAATTAAGTGTACTTAATATATAAAATTACACTCATTTTAATCTAATTAAATATCCGTTTTTACCTATATTCAACTTCTTCCAGAACAAAAAAACCTCAATTGAGTTTATTCACTTAACCGAGGTTTTTTTATTCTATTATAAAACTTTACTCAAGAAATCTTTTGTACGAGCTTCTTTGGTTTGTTCAAAAACTTCTTCTGGCGTTCCTTGTTCAACAATGACACCTCCGTCCATGAAGATAACACGGTCAGCTACTTCACGTGCAAATCCCATTTCATGGGTAACAATCGCCATTGTCATCCCAGATTTCGCCAAATCTTGCATAACACCAAGCACTTCACCAACCATTTCTGGGTCAAGCGCTGATGTTGGTTCGTCAAAGAGCAAGACATCTGGATCCATAGCAAGTCCACGCGCAATCGCGATACGTTGTTGTTGACCACCTGACAAACTAGCTGGATAAGCATCTGCTTTGTCGCGAAGTCCAACTTTATCTAGCAAATCATAGGCTTTTGCTTCTGCTTCCGCTTTAGAAACACCTTTTGTTTTGACTGGTGATAATGTGATATTTTCAAGTACCGTCATATTTGGGAAAAGATTGAACTGTTGGAAAACCATTCCCATTTTTTCACGCATTTTGAAAATATCATTTTTCTTATCTGTAATATCAACATCTTCAAAAGTAATCACACCTTTTGTTGGTGTTTCAAGTAAGTTCATTGTACGAAGAAATGTTGATTTTCCTGACCCTGAAGGTCCAATGATAACAACCACTTCACCAGATTTAATATCAAGGTCAATTCCTTTTAGCACTTCATTTTTTCCGAAATTTTTATGAAGCCCTTTAATTGAAATAAGCGTTTCTGACATTAGTTGCTACCTCCGTTTCCCATGCGTTTTTCAAGTCGTTTCACTAAGAATGACATCACAGTTGTCACCATGAGGTAGTAGAATGCAGCAAATAACAACGGTGTGATTGGTAAATATGTTGCTGTTACGACCGATTGGGCACCATTCCACAATTCCATAACACCGATAGTTTGAAGAAGTGAACTATCTTTGATAATGGTGATAAATTCATTACCGAGTGCTGGTAAGATATTTTTGAAGGCTTGCGGCAAAATGACATAACGCATTGCATTGAATGGGCGAATACCAAGCGAATACGCCGCTTCAAGCTGTCCTTTTGGCACTGCTTCGATACCAGCACGAACGATTTCAGAAATATAAGCTCCGCTATTTAACGAAATAATAATGATACCTGGAAGCAAACGTGAAAAATCAAGATCAAGAACACCAAAGCCAACGATTGGCGCATTATTAAAGTGCATCCAAGCAAAGGCAATCATGATTTGAACGACCATTGGAGTCCCACGAAAGACCCAAACGTAAAAACTAGCAATCCAATTTAAAATTTTTATATTTGTACGTTTAACTAAAGCAACCAATATACCAATGATCGTCCCAAAGAAAACAACACATGCTGAAATCATAATAGTTACAAGGACACCATAGTTAAAATAAGCCCAATATTTTGGTAAAAATGAAAAATCCATTTATTTCTCCTATAAGCAATAATCAATTAATTATAACACAGATTGAATAAAAATACCAATAATTCATTTTTCTAAAAACAGGCGTAAACACTTGATATAACAGCATTTCTAGCATTTTAATAAACAAAAAAATAAAAAGCTCACAGTTTGCGAACTTTTTGCAATTCAAAATAGCAATATAAGAAAACGTTGAAACCACACTTAAACAGGGCTTTACAAAAACCTTATACTCTGTCCTGAATTTTTCTTTATTTTAGTAAAGAAGGTCGTAAATTTCCATTGCGATTAAATCGATGCTATCAAATGAGTAAGACTCACGCGCTTCAACATCACGCAAAGTGAAAACTGGACCATTTTCAGGGTCATTGCTGAATGACACTTCTGCCACAACGACACCATCACGTTCAAAATTACGTTTAAGATTACTACTATCAGTTGTCATTAACTCAAGACGATTGATAATTCTCACCAAATGTGATTCCATGACTATTCTCCTCTTCGTTTATTGTCCATACTATTTTAACATAATTTCCTACAAACAAACAACAAAGGAATGTATTTTCTTGCCTTTATCAAAAATTCCTGTCAAAAGTGCCATTTTTTCAGTGATTATTATCCCTTAAATTGCTTTTAGTGAATTGTACATAATCGCTTTGATAGAATGCATACGGTTTTCAGCTTCTTGAAAAATTATTGAACTGTATTTTTGAAAAATCTCATCGGTAATTTCAAGTTCTGCAAGACCATATTTGTCATAAATTTCTTGACCAATTTCGGTATTAAGGTCATGGAAAGCTGGTAAGCAATGCATGACAATCACATCAAGATTTCCAGTTTTTGCTAGTAGTTCTGCATTGATTTGGTAAGGCAATAAGAGGTCAATACGTTCTTTGAAATCAACTTCTTCTCCCATTGATACCCAAACATCAGTGTAAAGCATATCAACACCTTTAACCACAGCAAGGTCATCTGTAATGGTTAATTCAGCACCATTGTTGTATTTTTGAGCAATTTCAATAATTTCAGCTTCAGGTTGCAAGCTAGCTGGCGCAATAATTTTAACATTGACACCAAGAATTGCCGAAGTCACAAGCAAAGAATTTGCCATATTATTACGCCCATCACCGACATAAGCAATCGTCAAGCCTTCTAATTTTCCAAAAACTTCTTTTAAGGTCATGAAATCAGCAATCATTTGTGTTGGATGCCAAGTATCTGTCAAACCATTCCAGACTGGCACACCAGAATACTCAGCCAAGGCTTCAACATCTTCTTGTTTGAAACCACGGTACTCAATCCCGTCAAACATCGAACCAAGAACTTTTGCCGTATCAATGACTGATTCCTTTTTACCAAGTTGAATCTCGCTACTACCAAGATAAGTCACGTTCATGCCCAAATCTTGCCCAGCCACCGTGAAAGCTGAACGTGTTCGTGTACTTGTCTTTTCAAAAATAAGAGCAATGTTCAACCCCTCTAAATATTTATGAGGAATTCTTTTCTTTTTCAACTCTTTAAATTTCAATCCTAAATCAATCAGTTCAACCAGTTCTTCCTTAGTAAAATCAATCTCTTTCAAAAATGAATCATTAATAGCCATACAATCGTCCATCCTTTTTTTGAATAATATACCTAATTTTAGCATAATTATACATTTTGTCAAGCAAATTTTGAATAAAAATAAAAAATCATCTCCCCCAAAATGCCACCACATTTGTCATTTATATTTGATATGTCACATATAATCAATATATAATCAGAACGCATACAAACAAACTTTTCTCTTGAAAAACTTAATAGCATTTTATCAATGGATTATTTGCGAGCGAAGCGAGCAAACAAAACGATACTTTCCGCTGTAGTAAAAGTGGCTGAATAATAAAAGAACAGCCACTCGGAAGTTTTGAGACTCTCGGCTCAAAACTTAGGCATGGAATTCCGACGGAAGTCGCTGCCGTCCGTACACTTAAGGAAAGTATCAAAAAATTTTTGCTAAAAAACAAATAGGTGTTGCCCGCCAAACGGTTAACCTCATCGAAAACGATAAATATAATCCGTCGCTTGACCTTTGTATCAAACTAGCGGAGGTACTGCAAACTGATTTAAACACACTTTTTGGGGAGAATAGACATCTATAATTTTGGTAATTTTAAAGGAGAATCATTATGAAAACAAAAAAACATCGCTTTGGTTAAAATTTATTAAACGTTTCTACGGAATTAATGGTGAATTAGACGAATATCGCGAAGAAGAGGTTAACCGTATCGGCAATAAACTGTTTATTGGTCTCTTTTTCTTTGAGTTATTCTTTTCTACTATTATTTTACTCATCAACCAAACGATAGCAACCGCCACTTTTCTCTATATTAATCTCTTCGTCCTCATTTTTGTTATTCCTATTATTCTTCTTGTTATGTTGACCAATCGTGATTTGCAAACATCATTGGAAGTCCCTAAAAATAAAGTCGAACAGACACGACAGAAAGCTCGCAAAAAGGGCTGGTTAGCTGGTGGAATTTTTGCACTATGCATGCTCGTTTTTAACGCTTTTAGCAAATGGCAAGAGGGAGAAAATCCTTTAGAACTCTTCACAAATCCTCTTGAACTTATCGCAATCATCCTTGGTGGGGTAATTTTTGGTGCTGCTATGGGGTCTATGTCAGCCAGTCAGATTGACTCTGAGAAAGAATAGCAGTCTTAGCATAATAGTGCTAATTTTTTAATGCTTTTTACTTGATTTCTATTAACCTAGTGCTATAATAGAATCATAAGGTTTGACTATCTTTGACCTTTATTGTCAATGTCAAGCCATTACGAAAGGAGGGTATTTTATATGCTCTGTCAAAATTGTCATTTAAACGAATCAACAATTCATCTTTATACAAATGTCAATGGTCAGCAAAAGCAAATTGATTTGTGCCAAAACTGCTATCAAATCATGAAAACTGACCCTAACAATACTATTTTAAGTGGTTTAAGAGATGCAACAGCTTCTTTCACACAAAATCAATCTACTGGTATGAATCCTTTTGATGATTTCTTCAGTAATTTGAATAATTTCCACGCATTCGGTGGACAAGATTTCCAAAATACGCCTCCAACACAATCAGGTGGTGGAAATAACGGCGGCAATAATAACAATTATCGTCCAAACGGCGCAGCTAGCCAACAACAACAAAAAGGTTTGCTAGAAGAATTTGGTATCAACGTTACTGATATTGCTCGTCGCGGTGACATCGACCCTGTCATTGGGCGTGATGCCGAAATCATTCGTGTGATTGAAATTCTTAACCGTCGTACAAAAAATAATCCTGTTCTTATTGGTGAACCTGGGGTTGGTAAAACAGCCGTTGTTGAAGGATTAGCTCAAAAAATCATAGATGGTGACGTTCCACAAAAACTTCAAAATAAAGAAGTTATTCGTCTTGATGTCGTTAGCCTTGTACAAGGAACAGGTATTCGTGGTCAATTTGAAGAACGTATGCAAAAACTCATGGAAGAAATCCGTGAACGTAAGGACGTTATTCTCTTCATTGACGAAATTCACGAAATTGTCGGTGCTGGTTCTGCAGGCGACGGTAACATGGACGCTGGTAATATTTTAAAACCAGCACTTGCTCGTGGTGAACTTCAATTAGTTGGTGCTACGACACTCAATGAATACCGCATTATTGAAAAAGATCCAGCACTTGAACGCCGTATGCAACCTGTCAAAGTTAATGAACCAAGCGTGGAAGAAACGATTACGATTCTTCGTGGTATTCAAAAGAAATACGAAGATTATCATCATGTCAAATACAGCGATGATGCAATTGAGGCTGCCGCAAATCTTTCTAACCGTTACATTCAAGACCGCTTCCTCCCAGATAAAGCCATTGATTTGCTAGACGAAGCTGGTTCTAAGATGAATTTAACCCTTAACTTTGTTGACCCACAAGAAATCGACAAGCGTTTAGCGGAAGCTGAAAACCTAAAAACACAAGCTACTCGCGAGGAAGATTATGAACGCGCAGCTTATTTCCGTGACCAAATCGCTAAATACAAGGAAATGCAACAACAAACAATCAACGAAGACGATATTCCAGTTATTACTGAAAAGACTATCGAAGCTATCGTTGAAGAAAAAACTAACATTCCTGTTGGTGATTTGAAAGAAAAGGAACAATCACAATTAATCAATCTCGCTGATGATTTGAAAACACACGTCATTGGTCAAGATGATGCCGTTGACAAAATTGCCAAAGCCATTCGTCGTAACCGTGTCGGTCTCGGTACACCAAATCGTCCAATCGGTTCATTCCTCTTTGTTGGACCAACTGGTGTTGGTAAAACAGAACTTTCTAAACAATTAGCGATTGAACTTTTCGGCTCAGCTGACAACATGATTCGTTTCGATATGTCTGAATACATGGAAAAACATGCGGTCGCTAAACTTGTTGGAGCACCTCCAGGATACGTTGGTTACGAAGAAGCTGGTCAATTGACAGAAAAAGTTCGCCGTAATCCATACTCACTCATCCTTCTTGACGAAGTTGAAAAAGCGCATCCTGATGTTATGCATATGTTCTTGCAAGTTCTTGATGACGGTCGTTTGACTGACGGTCAAGGTCGTACAGTAAGCTTCAAAGATACTATTATTATCATGACTTCTAATGCTGGTACTGGTAAAACAGAAGCTTCAGTTGGTTTCGGTGCTGCTCGTGAAGGACGTACAAATTCTGTCCTTGGTGAACTTAGCAACTACTTCAGCCCTGAATTCATGAACCGTTTCGACGGTATTATCGAATTTAAGGCTCTTAGCAAGGACAATCTTTTCCAAATTGTTAACCTTATGCTTGACGATGTCAATAAACGTCTAGCAACTAACGATATTCACCTCGAAGTCACTGATAAGGTAAAAGAAAAATTAGTTGAACTTGGCTACGATCCTAAAATGGGAGCTCGTCCATTACGTCGTACTATCCAAGACCACATTGAAGATGCCATTACAGACTTCTATCTTGAAAATCCAAGCGAAAAAGATTTGAAAGCTGCTATGACAAGCAATGATAAAATTATCATCAAATCTGATAAAAAGGTTGAAAAAGAAGAAACAACCGTTTCAGCAGAATCAGAATAATGAAACTCTAAAGAGTTTGGAACTATTGTTGTTCCAAACTCTTTCTCTTTACTTCAAATGACTTCTCAGCAACAAAAAAAACAAGACTTGATGATATTCCAGATTTTAGCAAACTTCTCTGCTATTTTTATAATGCATAAATTGTCACAAAATTAAAATCGAAATATTCCGACAATTTTATAGAAAAAAGTTCATTTTTTTAGTATAATATCACCAATAGACACTCGTATTAATTATTTCGGTCTCCACTATTTCTATCACATTTTTCATAGGAGAATATCATGACAAATCCAACTTTCGGTGAAAAACTTACAACTGTTGATTACAAAGCACGCTATGGTGTTTATGCCGTTATTCCCAACGCTGATAAAAGCCAGATTATCCTAGTTCAAGCACCTAATGGTTCTTGGTTTCTTCCTGGCGGAGAAATCGAGGCAGGTGAAGACCATTTTTCAGCTTTAAAACGTGAACTCATTGAAGAATTGGGCTTTTCGGCTGAGCTAGGTTATTACTATGGACAGGCAGATGAGTATTTTTACTCTCGCCATCGTGATACATACTTTTATAATCCCGCTTATATCTACGAAGTGACACATTTTGAAGAAATTGATGCTCCTTTGGAAGACTTCAACAACCTATCTTGGTTTCCAATTGATAAAGCTATTGAAAAACTAAAACGCGGTAGCCACAAATGGGGCGTTGAAGCTTGGAAAAAAAATCATCACTAATATCTCTTATTCTATTTTTTCACTCAAAATAGTGTTATAATAAGGTAGAAAATCAAAAAGGAGGAGATCTATGAGGTTAATCAACACAACAAGTAGTCATTCTGAGCTAGTTCGTAATCAGTTGCAAAATACGGACGCCAAGCTCGTCGAGACCTACTCTGCAGGAAATACTGATGTTATTTTCACACAAGCGCCAAAACACTACGAGCTGTTGATTTCAAACAAATATCGCGCTATTAAAGATAGTGAAATTGAAGCCATTCGTGAATTTTTCCTCAAACGTAAAATCGACAAATCAATCGTTCAATTAGACCAACTAAAAACCTTGCATACAGCAAATCTAATTGAAATTTCATTCCCAATAGCTCACTAATCAGGTCTTCGCAACCTGATTTTTTATTGCTTTAGTATGTAAAAAACGAACTCAAAAATTTGAGTTCGTTTTTTGTATTTGTTAAACAATAAAGTGATGTTATTTTGCTTTAACTTCAAATCCTTCTACTACTGCTTCTGGGAAGTTTGCTTCAACGATTTCAGCACAGTGGTCACAAATAGTAACACCGTATGAACGTTCTTTAGCTGTTGGGGCAACACGACGGCAACGGTCACAAACTTGTCCGTCAGCATGAGCAACTGTGAACGCAACATCATCAAAGGTTACTGCGTCAGCAGGCGCAGGTTCATCAGTAACAGTCAATTGAGATACAATCAACAATTGAGCAACATCACTATCAAGTGCTGTAAGAAGAGTTTTCACTTCTTCGCTAGCATAAATTATCAAATGAGCTTCCAATGATTTACCAATGATTTTAGCATTACGAGCTTCTTCCAAAGCTTTTTGAGCTTGGTTACGAAGTGTCATGAAGGCATCCCATTCTTCAAGAATATTTTCTTGCCCTGCAAAGACTTCAGCATCTGGTAATTCAGACAATTGAACAAATTCTTCTGGTTCGAATTCGAGGTATGACCAGATTTCTTCAGCTGTGTGAGGAAGAATTGGTGTCAACAATTTAGTGATTTTAACTAAAATATCGTAGAAAACTGTTTGCATTTGACGGCGAGCAAGGTTATCTGCTGCTTCGATGTAAACAACGTCTTTAGCAAAATCAAGATAGAATGCTGACAAATCAACTGTGATGAAGTTCACGACAGCTTTGTAAATCGCCATGAAGTCATAGGCTTCGTAAGCTTTGCGAATTGTTGCTACCAATTGGTTGAATTTAACAGTCATGTATTTATCAACTGCACGCAAGTTTTCGTAAGCAACTGCATCTGTATTTGGATTGAAATCTGCTGTATTGGCAATCAAGAAACGAAGTGTGTTACGGATTTTACGGTAAGTTTCTGATGTTTGTTTCAAAATATCCATTGAGATACGAACATCGTTGCTAGAATCAACACTAGTTACCCAAAGACGTAAAATCTCGGCACCAAATTGTTTTTCAACATCACTTGGAAGGATTGTATTTCCGAGTGATTTAGACATTTTTTCACCTTTACCATCAAGGACGAAACCTTGAGAAAGCACAGCTTTGTAAGGAGCATGTCCGTTAACGGCAACTGAAGTGATTAATGATGAGTTGAACCAACCACGGTATTGGTCAGAACCTTCAAGATAAAGGTCAGCTGGATATTCCAAACCTTCGCGAGCATTCATAACACCATTCCATGAAGAACCTGAGTCAAACCATACGTCCATGATATCAGTTTCTTTAGTGAATTCACCATTTGGTGAACCTGGATGAGTGAATCCTTCTGGAAGAAGGTCTTTAGCTTCACGTTGCCACCAAACGATTGAACCATGTTCAGCAAACAAATCAGCAACGTGGTCAGTCACTTCTTTCGTCATGATAGCTGTACCATCTTCAGCATAGAAAATTGGAAGTGGCACACCCCATGCACGTTGACGTGAGATAACCCAGTCACCACGGTCACGAATCATGTTGTAAAGACGTGTACGACCCCATTCTGGATAGAATGTTGTGCGGTCAATTTCATCAAGAATGTCTTGACGGAATTTAGAAACTGATGCAAACCATTGTGGTACAGCACGCCAGATGATTGGTTTCTTAGTACGCCAGTCAAATGGGTATGAGTGAGTGATGACTTCGCTAGCAAGCAAAAGATCACCAAGTTTTTCAGTAACAGTCGGAACAACTTTATCGTAGAATTGACCTTGGAAATCTGGACCAGCATTTTCCATCATGATACCACGTTCGTCAACAGTAACAAAAACTTCCAATCCGTATTTAACACCAACGTTGTAGTCATCTTCACCAAAACCAGGGGCAGTATGGACAATACCTGTACCTGAATCAAGTGTAACGTGGTCACCCAAGATAACAAGTTCATCTACTTCTGTATCCCATGGGTGTTCTGTAACGATGTATTCGAGTTCAGTACCTTTATGTTTAGCGAGAACTTCAAATGATTCCCAACCAAATTTTTCAGCTAAGCTATCCAAGAGTCCTTCTGCAACAACGAATTTTCGGTCATCATTAGCTGGTTTCACAACAACGTAATCCATATCAGGACCAACAGTCAAACCACGTGAAGCTGTTACTGTAAATGGTGTTGTTGTCCAAACAACGATATAAGTATTAGTATCAAGCACACCTTTACCATCTTTAATTTTGTTAGCATAGTAAAGTGATGTTGAATCGATATCATGGTATTCGATTTCAGCTTCAGCAAGTGCTGATTCAGATGACCATGACCAGTAAACAGGTTTTGCACCACGGTAGATGTAACCTTTATCAGCCATTGCACCAAAGACACGAATTTGAGCAGCTTCGTATTCAGGACTTAATGTGATATATGGATTTTCCCAATCAGCAGATACCCCAAGACGTTTGAAATCTTCACGTTGTTTATCAACTTGGCTAAGTGCATATTCACGACACATCTCAAGGTAGTTAACCAAGTCCATTTCTTTACGTTTGACACCTTGTTTAGCCAAAACTTGTTCAATTGGAAGTCCGTGTGTATCCCAACCTGGAACGTAAGGAGCACGGAAACCAGACATTGATTTTGAACGAACAATAATGTCTTTTGAAATTTTATTCATGGCGTGACCAACGTGAATATTTCCGTTAGCGTACGGAGGTCCATCGTGGAGATTGAAAGAAGGTTTGCCTTCATTTAATTGTTGACGTTTAGCATAGATATCTGCTTCTTCCCATTCTTTTTGCCAATTTGGCTCTTTGTTTGGAAGTCCAGCACGCATTGGGAACGCAGTTTTCCCAAGATTAAGCGTATCTTTTAGTTTCATGACTACTCCTTATAAATAATAATATTTAACTATCATTGACATTGCCAATAACAGAAAATGACCTAACATATATGGTTAAACAAAAAAGCCTTCGTCTCAAAAAGGACGAAAGCTCGTGGTACCACCTTAGTTTAGAAATTTAGTCTTTAAAATCTAAATTTCCCTCTTTAACTCGTAAGGTGAGTTTGCCCTTTTACCCTACTTGATTCAGGTAAAAATGTTAGAAAAGGATAATTGATACCCAAGTGATTGCAGGTCTCACACCATCGCCTGCTCGCTGTGAATATTGACTATCAACCGTGTTTTTCTTATTCTTCGATATTTAATTTAAATGTTTGTGTTTCGTTAAGATTGATTTCAGAATCTGCTTCGTTGTCATCTACAATAGCAATTTTTTGTGTTTCTTCAAGATGTTTGTTTCCTGCTTCAACACGACGTTGCAATTCTTCCATTTCTTCTGGTGTAAATTGACGTGTTGCATCCATTGATAATTCGTCATCTGTTTCTGGAACTTTTTCTTCCAAAACTTTTTCAACAACTTCACGGAAAGCAGCATCTGAGTTTTGAAGATAAACTGCTGTTGGTTGCAACAATTCTGTCCATTCTGGTGAATTTGTTAAACCAAGTTGTCCTTCGATAGCTGCTACCAAACGTTGGTGAAATACACGTGTTTGACGTTTCAAATCTTCTGTTTCCACAGCAACACGTTTGGCTGCATCAGTTGCATCGCGTAAAATTTGATTAGCTTTTGATTTAGCCTCATCAATAAGATGTTGTGCATCATAGTTAGCTTTGCTAACAAGGTTAGCAGCTTCATCGTTAGCAGATGTTTTAACTTTTTCAGCTGTTTCTTGTGCAAGGATAACTGATTGACTCAATGATTCTTTCATTTTATCGAAGTAAGCTAATTTATCTTCTAAATCTTTGATTTTGTTTTCTTGTTCATGATTACGACGAACCAAGTCTTCATAATTATCTACAATAATATCAAGAAATTCATTAACTTCTTCTTCGTCGTAACCACGAAATTTTAATTTAAATGTTTTATCTTTAATATCAAGTGCTGTAAGTGCCATTGATTTCTCCTTATTTATGTATCATCTTATCTACGGTCAATTTACATTTTCCATTTTTGGTGAAACCATTTTCACTCAAAATAGAAAAGCGACCAAATCCTCTAACACTAATCAAATCTCCAACTTGAAGCATTTCTGAGGCTCTATCAACTATTTGATAGTTAAGTTTTACTTTATCAGTTTCTATCAACTGCACTGCTTGACTTCTTGAAAGATTCAAAACTGTTGCAAGAACTTTATCCATGCGCATACTAGAAACTATGATGTCCAGTTGCCGACTATCTTTCTCACCTGCAATTAACTGTTCCAGAGGAATTTCTTTTAGTGAAACACTAGCCTTAGCAATTTTAGTCACATTAGCTCTAAAGTAATCAGCCATATTTTGCTTTACCAAAAGCTGTGCATAACCAGATTCAACTAAAATATCTCCGATGACTGTTCGTTTAATCCCAAGTTTATGAAGTAAAGTCCCCATAATCTGAGAATGTGTCAGCTGATTAAATTTTGAATTGTAATTCACCTCAAGTAAGGTTAATTCAAAATCCTCAGGATTAAACTCATAATAGTCAGGTGCCACAATAAGTCGAGCGTATTCAGCTGGATAATAATCACTCGAAACAAAATAGTGTAATCTTCGATTGCCAATAACGCTTTTTGCGATATCAACTTGGCGAAGATTTAGAAAATCTGTTAAAGCATATGCATAAGTTTCTTCGACACGACGAGCAAGATCATCAATCTTTTCAATAAAATCATACTCATCTGGTCGAAAATGCTGATATAAACCCTTTTTCATCGCCATATTACGCAAAAATCATGATAAGAATACGACTTAAAACGTTTAGCGCAATTACTACGGCTAAAATCGTAAAGTCTAATCCCATGAATTGAAGATTAAAACGGCGAAAAGGTCTAATAACTGGTTCAACCAGTTGCCCCATGACTCTTCCAAACCAAGTGTTGTAAGCTCCTGGGAACCATGAAAGCAAAGCATACGCAAATAACAGATAAGAGTAAAACTGAATTAGTCTTAATAGTACAATTAATACAAAAATCATATATTAGCGTCTCTTCATGTCAAAGTCAAAACCGATGTCTTGCCCGTTATTTGGAACAGCAAGTTCTTCAACATTAACAATAACGTTAGAAGGTGTCAATAAGTACATTGAACTACCAACCTTTTGAAGACTTCCATAAAGAACTTTACTTGCACCATCAATAAAGTCAAGGCAACGGCGTGCTTGTGCATCAAGCATGTATTGGAAATCAATCAATACACATTCATTAACAATCAAAAGATCAACAATTTCTTGAGCATCCTCATATTTACGAGGAAATTTCAAAGTAATTGTCGTTGTTGCTTGATTAGCACTTACTTGCATTTGTTCTTCACGACGTTGATTTATTGAACGAACAGGTTGATTTTCTTCAACTGCTCGTCTATGTTGAGGCTGTTGTAGACGTTGACGAGCTGCTTCACCACCTTGAACTTGCTGAATTCTAACATTTTGAACTGGTTCAGCACGTCTTTGGGCTTGTTGTGGTACTGCTTCTGCTTGCTGTTGAACACGTGGGCGTTGAGCCTCTTCTTCAACAGTTTCTTCAACATCACTTACCTCATCAGTGTCGAAATAAGAAATTAGTTTGTCAAATTTATCTTTAAATGCCATCTTTTGTTCTCCCGTTATTTAAAGAATGATGTTCCAATTCTAACAAAAGTCGCTCCATTGCGAATCGCAATTTTGTAATCACCACTCATCCCCATACTTAATTCCGTAAAAGGCATATGAGGTAATTGGCGAGCTTGTAACTCTTGTCTAAGTTGGTTTGCTTTTCCAAAAATTTCTTCAATCTCACTTTCAGAAGCTTCTTTCGGAGCCATTGTCATCAAGCCCACGATTTCCACTTTATCAAATTCAGAGATTGCGGCTAAAGCTTCGTCAATTTCCGAAACTTTAAAACCGTGTTTGCTCTCTTCCTCTGAAATATTAACCTGTAAGAAACATTTGATAGTATGCTCTGCTCGTTTCTGAATCTCTGAAGCAAGTTTGACAGAATCCAAGGCATGGAAATAATCAACAAAGTTAATCACATTTTTAACTTTTCGACGTTGCAAACTTCCAATTAAATGCCAAGTCAATTTTCTATCTTTTAAGGCTTCATATTTATCAAGAAACATATCGGCCCTATTTTCACCAATATGTTCAATACCTGTGTCAATAAGACGAGCAGTAACACCACTATCAACATACTTCGTCACGGCGATAACATTGACACTTTCTTTAGAACGATTGGCTTGTTGCGCAGCCTGCGCAACTTGTTCAAAAACAAGGTCTTTATTTTTTTGAAAATCTGTCATTAACGATTTTTAAAGAATGGTGGTGTTTCTAGTTCATCATCCGCATCATCATCATTGGCTGTAAATGTTGACATTGTCAATTTACTATCTAATTCACCTTCTGTTGGACGTGCAATGTTGTCACGGCGAAGATCCCAGTTACCAAATGAATTTTCTTTTTGTTGAGATTGGTTAGCTGCTGGCTGTTGTGAAGCTGGCATAGCATGGCTTTTACCCATATCATAGTCAAAACTTGAACGACGTTCAAATGTTGTTTGATTTGGTTGTTGTGTACGCTCTGAAGCGTATTGAGCACCTGCTGCTTGTTGTGCATTAGCTTGAGTAAATGAACGAGTTGGTTGTTGGAATCCTGCTGCTTGCTCAGCGCGGTCTTGACGAACACCTGTTGCAACAACTGTTACGCGGATTTCATCTTTCATCGTATCATCAATAGATGTACCAAGCCAGATATTAACACCTTTACCTGCTGCTTGACTAATGATTTCAGAAGCTTCTTCTGCTTCTATAAGAGTCATATCAAGTCCACCAGTAACGTTAACGATAACATCTTGCGCACCATCAATTGTAGTTTCAAGAAGTGGTGAGAAGATTGCTTTACGAGCAGCTTCTGTAATACGTTCTTCACCAGAACCAATACCAATCCCCATAAGGGCGTTACCTTTGTTTGCCATAACTGTTTTAACATCGGCAAAGTCAAGGTTGATAAGACCAGGACTTGTAATCAAGTCAGTGATACCTTGAACACCTTGACGAAGAACATTATCAGCTTCGCTAAGCGCTTCAAGAAGAGGTGTTTTCTTATCAACAATTTCAAGAAGGTTATTATTTGAAATGATAAGTAATGTATCTACTTGTTCACGAAGTTCTGCAATTCCTTCTGCTGCAAAGTTACCACGTTTGTTTCCTTCAAAACCAAATGGACGTGTTACAACAGCAACAGTAAGAGCACCTAGGCTTTTAGCAATACGTGCGATAACTGGTGCAGCACCTGTACCAGAACCACCACCCATACCAGCAGTGATAAAGACCATATCAGCCCCTGTAAGAGCTTCTGTCAACACTTCTTCACTTTCTTCGGCAGCCTTACGACCTACTTCAGGTTGTCCCCCAGCACCAAGCCCACGAGTCAATTTAGGGCCTAACTGAATAACAGTTTCAGCTTTAGATGAGCTCAATGCTTGGATATCAGTGTTTGCTGCGATAAATTCAACACCAGCAACACCTTCATCAATCATACGGTTGATAGCGTTGCCTCCGCCACCACCAACACCGATAACTTTAATAACTGCACCTTGTACTGATGCTGTGTCAAATGAAAATGCCATTTTTATTCCTCACTTATTGTTTAGTCAAACATACTTCCAAAAATACTACGAACACGTTCACCAAGTTTTAGTTTTGGTTTTGATTCTTCTTGTTTTTGAACTGGTGGAACCTGAGTGGGTTGCGGTACTAGGTTATCATTTGCTGGTACAACTGGGTCGTTATTATAGACCACTCGTGGTTGTACTTGCGGTTGTGGTTCAAAATCAACTGGTTTGCGTCGAAGATTTTCTTCGCCAGAAACTGCTCGTTGCGCAATCACATTCACTTCACTCATTTTACCAACGTATTCAACAAGGCTGATGACGTTAGCAAACATTGGATTGCGGATACCAACTTGATTTGGAACATGTAGTTTAACTGTTGTTCCAAAAATCTCTTGAGCAACTTCAACCACACCTGGCATGATTGCTCCACCCCCAACAAGAATAATACCTCCTGGTAAGTCGAGCAACCGTCCACGTTCCAAATCTTGTTTAACACGATCTAGGATGTGGCGTACACGCGCAGAAATAATTTCTGACAAGTAACGCTCGCTAACTGAGATAGGTGTATCACTACCAACGACATCAACTTGGACAGTTTCTGACAAACTTGCTTCCTCTAGGTTAGCTTGTCCAAAGTTGAATTTAAGGGCTTCAGCAATCTGCATAGATGTTTTTAAAACTTTTGAAATATCTTTGGTTACATATTCACCGCCCTCTGGGTAAATGTTAGTGTATTGCAATTCTTGTGCACGCATAGAAGCAACAGTCGTTTGACCGCCACCTAAATCAATTACAGTAGCACCGAATTCGCGTTCACCTTCATTAAGAACTGATTTTGCCATAGCAAGCGGTGTGATGATAATATTTTCAACACTAATGCCTGCACGTTCAACTGTTTTACGAAGATTATGTAAGATAGTTCTTGGTCCTGTATAAATCAAACCACGCATCTCTAAGCGAATCCCCATCATGCCACGTGGATCACGAATTCCTTGGAAACCATCAACGATAAATTCTTCAGGAATCAATGAGATTACTTCACGTTCTGGAGTAATACTTTTTGTCAATGCTGATTTAACAACACTATCAACATCCTCATCTTTAATTTCTTTTGATTCACTAGGTACTGGAATCATCCCTTGGGTGGGTTCGATTTGAAGCAAGTTAGCTGGAAGACCTACGTTAATCTTATCAATTGTCATTCCTGCTTTTTCTTCTGCTTGCTCAACCGCTTTTTTAATCGCTTCAGCAGCAGCCTCAATATCTATAATAATCCCGTCTTTTACTCCCTCACTAGGAACATTACTCACACCAATCACGTTCATTTCGCCAGAAATAAATTCTGCTACTAGAACCTTAATCGAGCTTGTTCCTATATCCAAACCTGTAAAAAAGCCATTTCTAGCCATTCACTCGACCTCACTATCTTTCCAATCATTTACTATTCTAAAATCTGTATAAAATCAGAATCATTCAGAGAATATTATATCATAAAAAAACGTAAAATGTTATCATTTTACTTTTTTTGTTATAGAAACTTAATTTTATTGTTGACCAACCTGCATACCAGATGTCATATTATTCGGATTTTCCTCTGTAGTAGAGTTATTATCGCTAGCACCATCTACTGCAAATGCTTCTGTTGATACTTCTGTATCACTTGATTCTGTCTGAGTTTCCTCGCTAGATTTTGTTGTTGATTCGGTATCACTAGACTCTGTATTTTCAGCACTTGATTCTGAGCTAGCACTTTCTTTTTCAGCGGCAGCTTCGGACTCAATAGTTTCTGTCGTTGTGTAAATACCGACTTCCATATCAACAATGCTGGCTTCTGTCAGATTTCCCTTAATTTTTGTGTAGTAAGGTAATTTCTCAACAATTTCTGACAATGGTACACGAACAGTATTACCATCGTGCATTTCCAAAAGAAGTAAATCAGCTGTCGTCGAAGAATTCGCAGAGCTAACAATTTGAATTTGGCTAACCAAATCTTTATCTAGTTTTGAAAAAGCTTTTATCAATTTTTGAATATCGCTTTCAGAAGAAAGATTGATAGTCAGGAAAGTATCAGGTAATTCAGACGCCCCAACAACATCAAGGTGAGTTCCGTTTTCAAGAATTGGTTGGTAGCCATCATCCGTCTGAGCATAAGCCACAATATCATATTCTTTCACTTTTATCATGAATTTATTCGGAAAATAATAAACGATTTTAGCTTCTTTGACCATTTTATCGTTTTTCAAAATACTTTTTTCATACGCTGAATGGTTAAAAATCAGCGAGAAGAAATAATCTGAGCTTTTTATGCCCGACGCAGTCAAAACAGAATCAGAAGTTGTTGTTGATGTTCCCGAAACTGTGACTGTTTTTTGCTTGCTAATAGGCGTTACCAAAAAGAGCGATATTAGCAAAACTGCACCAGCAACAATAAGAACAGGATAAGCACGACATCTCGCTTTTTGAAGTTGTGTGAGCTCCTTTTTCTCTTTTTTCTCTTTTTTCTTTTTTTCTTTTCTGGCTTTTTTAGCTTGTTTTGCTTTTTGTTTTTTCTCTTTTTTAGAAACAATTTCTTGTTCGTCAGCATCACCGTTAGTTGTCTCTTTGTCAGCTTTCTTTTCAGACTGGGAGTCTTTTTCTTCCTCGTCGTCATCTTCTTTTTTGACATGCGGCGTGCGTTCTAAACGTAATTTTTCTTGACGTTTCTTTTTCTCAGCTTCTTCAGCTTCTTTTTTCTTCAGAAATTCAATATTGCGTTTTTGCCATTCTGTCAGCGCAAGCTTTTCGTCATTTTGAGTTTTAGATTCTTTTTTATCTTGCTCTTTCTCTTTTGTCATTTACATTCCTTTTGCGGTTTTAGAGATGTCTTGCGTGATGAGATGATAAAATTCATCTTGTGATTTGATTTCGTTTGAAGTCGCCATTGCTGTTTTATAACTATCTTCATGAGCAAAAAGTTGAGCTAATTCTTCTTCAAGATTAATAAAGGTTAATTTTTCTTCAGCAAGCTGACGAGCATAGCCTTTTTTCTCAAAATAAGCTGCATTTTCTAATTGGTCACCACGACTGGCTTCTTTCCCAAGAGGAACAATTAAGTGCAATTTGTGCATTGCAACCAATTCAAAGATAGTATTTGAACCACCTCGCGTCACAACCACATCAGCCATATCCATCAAAGGTTGATAAAGGTCTGTGACGTAGTCAACACGATAGAGGTTTTGACTTAAACCATTCAAACATTTATCCCCTGAAATGTTGATAACATTGAAATGCTCGATTAATTCAGGAGTATTAGTGATGAAATCATTAAAAACACGTGCCCCAGCAGAACCACCAATAAACAAAAGTGTTTTCAAATTAGGGTCAAAATGATTTTTTATCTCTTCAATTTTACTGTCATCATAGTCAACTTTACTGCCGACTTTTGTAATCGCTCCAACATGTTTTGCTTTTGCTAAGCCTTCAGCTTGTTCAAAAGTTGTGTACATTGTTGTCGCAAATTTATAGGCGATTTTATTTGCCAAACCCATAGACAAATCAGATTCATGAACAAATACAGGAACGCCTAACGTCTTAGCAGCAATGACTGGTGGAACTGACACAAATCCTCCTTTTGAAAAGAGGGCTTGTGGTCGAATTTTAGCAATAATTGCCAATGATTGTAGAATTCCAAATGACACTTTGAAAACGTCAAGCATGTTTTGCCATGAGAAATAACGTCTTAATTTTCCTGTTGCAATGGAATGGAAAGTCACATCAAGACCTGATTTGGTGATTTGTTCATGCTCAATGCCATTCTTGTCGCCAATGTAATGAACTTCCCAACCGTCTTTGATAAATTTTGGAATAAGAATAAGGTTCAACGTTACATGACCAACGGTTCCACCGCCAGTAAAGACAATTTTCTTAGCCATGTTTATTCTCCTTTAATTGCTTCAAAGGTTGCGATAAATTCGTCACCACGAACTTCAAAGCTCTTGTACATATCCCAGCTAGCATTAGCAGGGCTTAAGAGAACAACATCACCAGCTTCAGCTTTGTCATAAGCAATGCGAGCAGCGTCTGCAACGTCTTTGGCATCAACATATGGAACATTTGCTTTGTCAGCTGCACGTTTGACACGCGGAGCTGATTCACCAAGGATAACCATTAATTTAACCCCAGTAATATCTGGAACAAGTTCGTCAAATTCATTTCCACGGTCAAGACCACCAGCGATTAAAATCACTTTTGAATTATCAAAGCCTGAAAGGGCTTTTTGAGTTGCTAAAATATTAGTTGATTTTGAATCGTTGTAGAATTTAACACCATTAATCTCACCAAGTGCTTGAAGACGATGTTTTACGCCACCAAAATGAGTCAAGGTTTCTTTGATAGCATCATTTGCGATTCCTGATAATTTTGCTACGGCAATAGTTGCCAAAGCATTTTCTACATTATGGCTACCTGGCACACCGATTTCTGAAGCTTTCATGATAGCTTCACCTTTGAAATACAACGTATCACCGTCTAAGTAAGCACCGTCAACTTTTTCAGTTGTAGAGAATGGAACGACTTTGGCTACTGTTTTTTGTACTAATTCTTTTGCCAAATCTTGGTTGAAATTAAGCACGACGAAATCATCAGCACTCATATTCTTTTGAATGTTCCATTTTGCTGCAACATACTCTTCAAAAGTTCCATGATAGTCAATATGAGTTGGCATAAGGTTAGTAATAACAGCGATATGTGGGTGGAAAGTATCTGTTCCCATTAATTGGAAAGAAGACAATTCCATAACCAAAATGTCTTTATCTGTTGCTGTTTGCGCAACTTCTGAAGCAGGAAAACCGATATTTCCTGAAAGAAGCCCAGATTTACCACCGTTATTAAGTGTTTCGGCAATCATGGTTGTTGTCGTTGTTTTACCATTTGAACCAGTAATTCCAATGATTGGGGCATCTGAAATCATGTAAGCTAGCTCGACTTCTGTGATAACTGGAATATTTTTTTCGATAGCACGTGCTACCATTGGATTATCGTATCGAATACCTGGGTTTTTAACTATTAATTCAAAATTTTCATCCAAAAGTTCCAACGGGTGGCTACCACAGATAACTTTGATTCCTTCTTCAAGCAGTGATTGTGCAGCAGGATTTTCATCAAATGGTTTACCGTCATTGACAGTAACGATAGCGCCCAATTTTTCAAGGAGTCGTGCTGCGGCTTCACCAGATTTTGCCAAACCAAGTACCAAAACTTTTTTATTTTCAAATATTTTAATTGTTTTCATCATACATCCATTCTAACATTGCAAGTATAATAATATTCTACATTTATTTAAGGTGTTTTTCAATATCTTACGACATTTCCCGCCACAAAGCTGACAAAGATACGAAAAAAGCTGAGTACCCCTCAGCTTTTCTTGCTATAATGCTTTTTTTCATCTTTCTTAGACGGTAAGCGATAGACATCTCTTATGGCGAAGAATCCTAAGGCAACCATAGCAAGTCCAAGAAAGATTTCTGGTGGTGATTGCATAATTTTGACAAAACTCATAGCTGCCAAAACGAGCAATAAAGCTACTGCTCCCACCATACCAATCATATTTAAAGTGCTGCGAATTGTTTTTGGAGCCATGAAAAAATAATACGAAACAATCAAAGTAGCAACGATTAAATAAAACATTCATAACTCCTTTCTTTTACAATTCAATTTATCAGTTTTAAGCGAAGACTTGATTTAATCTAACAGATTTCCTCGCTTTTTTTGTTTTTAGGATCGGACCTAAAACAGTCTTCTGGACTGTTTTACTCCTCTGCAGATTTTTTCTTCTTAGCTGCTTTAGCGCGCAAGTTTTTATCAAGGATTTGTTTACGCAAGCGGATTGATTCTGGTGTTACTTCCATGTATTCGTCATCGTTCAAGAATTCAAGTGATTCTTCAAGCGTCAAGATACGTGGTGTTTTGATAACAGCAGTTTGGTCTTTCGTAGCTGAACGGACATTAGTCATTTGTTTAGCTTTAGTGATGTTAACTGTCAAGTCGTTTTCACGTGAGTTTTCACCGATAATCATTCCTTCGTAAACTTCAGTACCTGGGTTAATGAAGATTGTACCGCGTTCTTCAACAGACATGATTGAGTATGTTGTTGCTTTACCAGTATCGATAGATACAAGAGCACCACGACGGCGTCCACCAATTTCTGCATTGATAACTGGCAAGTATTGGTCGAATGTATGGTTCATGATACCGTAACCGTGAGTCATTGAAAGGAATTCAGTTGGATATCCGATAAGTCCACGTGCTGGTGCCAAGAATACAAGACGTGTTTGACCATTACCAGTTGATTGCATATCAAGCATTTCACCTTTACGTTCTGATAATGATTGGATAACTGAACCTTGGTATTCTTCTGGTGTGTCGATTTGAACACGTTCGAATGGTTCACATTTCACGCCGTCAATTTCTTTGATGATAACTTCTGGACGTGATACTTGAAGTTCATATCCTTCACGACGCATTGTTTCGATAAGAATAGACAAGTGCAATTCACCACGACCTGATACAGTCCATTTATCTGGTGAATCAGTTGCTTCAACACGAAGTGATACGTCAGTTTGCAATTCAGCAAGCAAGCGTTCTTCAACTTTACGAGATGTAACGAATTTACCTTCACGACCTGCAAATGGTGAGTTATTTGCCAAGAATGTCATTCGAAGTGTTGGTTCATCAATGTGAAGAATTGGAAGCGGTTCAACGCAATCTGTTGGAGTGATTGTTTCACCGACAAAGATGTCTTCCATACCAGAGATAGCAATCAAATCGCCAGCTTTTGCTTCTTGGATTTCACGACGTTCAAGTCCGAAGAAACCAAACAATTTAGTAACACGGAAGTTTTTAGTTGTACCGTCAAGTTTTGAAAGAGTAACTTGGTCACCAACTTTAACAGTACCGCGGAAAATACGTCCGATACCGATACGTCCAACGAAATCATTGTAATCAAGAAGTGATACTTGGAATTGAAGTGGTTCTTCTGAGTTATCAACTGGCGCTGGAATATGGTCAATGATAGTGTCAAAGACTGGAGCCATTGTGTGTTCTTGATCAGCTGGGTCATCTGAAAGTGATGATGTACCATTGATAGCTGATGCGTAAACAACTGGGAATTCTAATTGGTCATCGTCAGCACCAAGTTCGATGAAGAGTTCAAGAACTTCATCAACAACTTCTGCTGGGCGAGCTGATGGTTTATCAATTTTGTTAACAACAACAATTGGTGTTAAGTTTTGTTCAAGAGCTTTTTTCAACACGAAACGTGTTTGAGGCATAGTTCCTTCGTAAGCATCGACAACAAGCACAACACCGTCAACCATTTTCATGATACGTTCAACTTCTCCACCGAAGTCCGCGTGTCCTGGTGTGTCCATGATATTGATACGAACACCGTTGTAAGCAACTGCAGTATTTTTAGCAAGGATTGTAATACCACGTTCTTTTTCAAGATCGTTTGAGTCCATTGCACGTTCTTGCAATTCTTTACGTTCGTCAAGTGTGTGTGATTGTTTCAATAATTCATCAACAAGGGTTGTTTTCCCGTGGTCAACGTGGGCGATAATCGCCACGTTACGAATATCTTCTCTTAATTTAGTCATGATTCCTCGATTTTTTAAATTTATTATAACTTTTGAATTATACCACAAATCCTATGAAAAAACAGCGATAAAACAAGTGTAAATGTTTTCAGAAACGGATTTAGCTTCTATTGTATGTAAAAAGTATTATTTTAATAAAAATTCCTATTGCTTTCTGTTTTGAACATTGACTTCAACTTGACGGTACTTTTCTGGAGAGTATCCTGTCCATTTTTTAAAAAACTTAGAGAAATATAATGGGTCTGAAAATCCAATGGAACACGCAATGACATTGACTGGTGATTCCGTTTTTGTTAATAATTCTTTGGCATTCTCAATCCGCAAATGTGATAGATATTGCTTTAAGCTGACGCCTATTTTTTGTTTGAATAAACGAGCTAAGTAAGAGCGATTGAGGTTAAGGTAATCAGCTATTTCTTGGACTTTAATCGGCTTATCTAAATTAAGATTGCAATAAGCGACAGCTTCTTTGATGTAAGACAAGCCATCTTTTTTATCTTGAGATTGATGATTTGGAAAATTTTCAATCAAGAAAGCAAATAAGTCATAAATAGCACGATTAGCTTTAAGTTCTCTCAACAAAACTGGCTCCTTTGTTGCCTTAAAGAATTGATTATAAATCTTGACCAAGCGTTCGTCTTTATCATAATGAAATACTGGCTTTTCAAGCAAATTCGTACAACCAAGGTAGTGTTCAATTTTCGCACCTTGAACACCTATCCAAGCATAGCACCACGGTTCTTTTTTATCAGCTTCATAATAAATTTCCTCACCTGGTTTCATTAAAAAGGCATCGCCTGTTGATAACTCATATGTTTGATGATTAACTCTGAAAATCCCTTTACCAGCTGTAATGTAATGAATCATATAACTTTTTTTCTGACAGCAGGTCCATAAAAATGCCCAGAATCACATTCCTCATAGCCGTAATTATAAAGCATCACATCTATATTTTGATAACAGTCATTAGAATAATTAATAATTTTCATTACTTTCTCCAAAAGTCACAAAATTCCATAAATAAAAAACGAAAATCCATATCTTTATATATTCTAAGCGTTTACAATAATTTTGTGGATTAAAAAAATATCCATTTTATTTTAGAAGGTTACTTATGTCTTTAACTGACAAAATCACACAAAAAATGATGCCACTGGCTACGGCTATTTGTGAAAACAAGCATCTAACCAGTTTACGTGATGGTTTTATGGTTGCTTTCCCAGCCACAATGTTTGCATCTATTATGATGATTATCCAAAATTTACCCGCTACCTTTGGATTCGACAAATTTTTACCTGACGGTTTCATAACCTTTTTGAATGATTTTTCTGGTCCAATCGGAAATGCAACAATGAATGTCACAGTATTATTTGTTACTTTTGGTGTTGGTTATCATTTTGCTAACTATCTTAAATGCTCAAGGATTTATGCTGGTGCTGTTAGTTTATCGTCTTTCCTACTACTTCTTCCATTTAAAACAGTAAAAGGTCAAGTTTACATGCCGACAGCAAAGCTTGGCTCTCAAGGAATGATTGTAGCCATCCTAACTGGATTTTTAGCGACAGTCATTTTTGCTTACCCAGAAAATAAAAAAATTACCATAAAAATGCCAAAACAAGTGCCTCCTGGGATTGCAACATCATTTACATCGATTATTCCAAGTGCGGCATCTCTATTGATTTTCAACACCGTTCGTTACCTCTTTACCTTTACAAGTTGGGGCAATGCTTTTGATTGTTTATTTAATGTTTTACAACAATCTTTAGTTGGTCTTGGAACAAGTTTGCCTGCTACTCTCGTTGCCGTTGTCGCTGCCCAACTCCTTTGTTGGTTTGGAGTTCATGGTCAAATGATTGTTGGCGCCATAACTGAACCACTACTGCAAACATCAAACCTCGAAAATTATGCTGCCTTTCAAGCTGGAAAATCGTTACCGCACATCATCTGTTCAACTTTCATGAGAATTTTCCCACTTATTGGTGGTAACGGAATGACTCTGGGTGTTGTTCTGGTATAACTTTTCCTAGCACGCTCACTTCGCCTAAAAAGCACAATGAAAATGGTAGCTGTTCCTGCTTTCTTCAATATTTCTGAACCGATTACTTTTGGACTTCCAATGGTTTTAACTCCAATGGTACTCATCCCTTGGAGTTTGCCTCCTGTTGTGACCGTGTTAACGTCATACTATGCTATTTATCTTGGTTTTGTTCCTCGTCCAATTGGTGTCACTATTGTTTGGACAACACCTGTTTTCCTTTCAGGCTGGATTGGAACAACCTCTATTGCTGGTGGGATTTTACAACTGGTTAACGTGGCAGTTTCTATTGCGATTTGGCTTCCATTCATGATGGCAATTGACAAAACATATCTCGCTGATGAAGCTAATCCTGCAACAGAAAGTGTAGCAGAAAATGATTGAAAACACCGTATTAAGCTACTCTAAACAAATTGATTGTCCTGTTGAGGTGATTTATCAAGAAATCATTGAGGAAACACTACAATTTTTCAAATACTACGATAACTACATCACCCAACTTCAGGAACAGATGACAATTAAGAAACCATTTTTCACTAAAATGATTAAAGAGAGAGTTTGGGGTAAAACAACCGTCATTGAAATGAAAAAAATCACTCTTTAAAACTGTCAAGTAGTTACGCTGGCGGCAATATTTTACAATGTTTTCTTTTTGAGACCGTTAATGGTAAGACAAAAATCGAGTATCAAGAAGCTAATAGTTTCACTGATAAAAGTAAGCAAGTTAATTTCTTTATTGTCTCGTTATTATACCACTTCGTTTTCAAATACAAAGCAGCCAAACGTCTCAAGTAAATTGCCACAAAGGTTGCTTAGGGGGTCAATTACAAAAATAAACAATATTTTTCGCTTGTCAAATACTGATATGAGTTACCTCATCAAAATCATGCCAAATAGACAACTTGAACAACTGTATTTTGGTCCAACATTAGCGCTAAAAGAAGATGACTTTTCCCTTTTAGAACACTCAGAAGGCAAAGCTGCTGGCACTGTTAAATATGCCAAAAATAGCAGTTTTACATTAGCTGATAAACATCAAGAATGCGCCCTTTATGGGACAACGGCTTTCCAAGAGGCTTCACTTGAAGTGACCGTCCATGATACCCCACACTAATTAGAGTTAAAATACCTTGATTACGATCCTCAAAAAGAAAAGCTTTCCTATTCTGGACCACATGTCAGACTAAATGATGACGCTGAAATATTAAGCCTTAGACTAGAAGATGCTGGGTTGCAATTACAAGTCACTTTAGAATATGTCTTTTTTAAAAAAGGAAAAAATATAAGCAAACGCGTCCTTATTAACAACAATGGACAACATGATATTGTCTTAACACGCGCACTCTCCTCAACCTTTTGGCTAGAAGATACCAACGACTATCAGGCTTATCATTTTTCAGGTGCTTGGATTTCAGAACGTCAATTAAAAAAATACCCACTTCAACAAGGAAGTTTTAAAGTCGAAAGTTTAACTGGTACAAGTAATCATCAACACAATCCCTTTGTCGCTATTGCCAAAAAAGAAACGACTTTTGACACAGGCATGTGTTGTGGAGCAAACTTGGTTTATTCTGGTAATTTCATTCAACAAATTGATGTTAATGAATGGAATCAAGCAAGATTAATGAGTGAGATTTCACCTTATGCTTTTTCTTGGCAACTAAAACCAAATGAAAATTTTGCAACACCGCAAACTGTTTTAAGTTTTAGTCAAGACAGTCTCAATGGCTTAGTACAAGAAGACGCTAGTTTTATTTCTGAACATATCATTTCTCCATTCTGGGCAAAACGAGAGCGACCAATTGTACTAAATAGCTGGGAGACTTACGTTTTTGATTTCGATGAAAACAAGCTTTTAACCCTTGCGCAGCATTGGGCATAGAATGTTTTGTCGTTGATGATGGTTGGTTTGCTAAACGCAACAACGACCACTCATCATTAGGTGATTGGTACCCAAATCCTGAAAAATTTCCAAATGGATTACAAGTATTTGCCCCAAAAATTCACCAAATGGGGGTACAATTTGGTCTTTGGTTTGAACCCGAAATGGTTAACGAGGATATCGAGCTTTATCGTAAGCATCCTGATTGGATTGTTGAGCCAACACAAGAACGTTATTCATACGGTCGTGGTCAATTAGTGCTTGACTTTATCAATCCAGCTGTTGTCGAAAATATTTTTGAACAAATGTCTTTGATTATCGATGAAACACAACTAGATTATCTCAAATGAGATATGAACCAAAATTTAACCAAAATTTAACCAAAATTTAACCGAAGTTTATTCCAATTATCTCGCCAAAAACGGCATCAGACAAGGAGAATTTCTTCATCGCTATGCTCAAGGTATTTATCAATTATACGAAAAATTACTTGAACGTTACCCAAATTTCCTCATTGAAGGTTGGCATCAGGGGGCGGACGATTTGATTTAGGTATTCTTTATTATAGCCGTCAAATCTGGGTTAGCGACAATACCGATGCGATTGCCGGATTGGATATCCAAGAAAATACTGCTCTTGCCTACCCAATCACTTGCCTATCTAACCATGTCTCTCAAGTTCCAAATGGTCAAATTCAACGTAATACCCCTTTAGAAACACGTTTCAACGTTGCCATCTCTGGAATTCTTGGCTATGAACTGGATTTATTAAGTTTAGACGAACACTCAAAAAATATTATAAAACAGCAGATTACACTGTACAAAAACCTTAGACATGACATCATGACTGGACGTTTCTACCAAGTTCTGAAGCGTCCAAACAAGCACATTTGGGCACTTCAAAGTTCACAAATCATTTTGGTTGGGTATTTTTCAATCCTAACGGAACTAATCAAGAAACTGCTGCTTTGGTTGGTGATTTTCAATAAAAACTTCTCCTCCTCAGAAAACATTGATATCACCAATCTTTCTCTTTCCATAACCCAAAAAAGATGGGAACCACGTCCCATCTTTTGTTATATTTTAACTATTTCAGCATTGTCTTATTCGACATAAGCGGTGCTGACAACGCTCCAATTTGTTGCTTCGAGTGTGCCTTGTTCAAGATAGCCGTCTGCATTAACACGATATAAGGCTAAACGTGTTTTTGAATCGCTTTTTTTACGGACACTAGCATAAACCAAATTGTCATCATATGCTTTGACATTTACGAAATAATTTTCTTTATCTTCATCAGATAATTGATTTTGCGAAGCATAAATGGTAAGAACCCAAGCTTCCACTTGCTCAGTCGTTAAATTTTTAGTATCAATGGCATCAACAACAGCTGCTTGGTCGGTTGGTACTAATTTGAGATTAGTGTTTAACGAATAAGTAAATTTGCTAGAGGTTGTTGTCCAAAATTGTGGATAAATATAGCCATTTTTGACATAAATTCCTGAAGCAAATTTTGGTGTTGTTTGGTAACTACCACCGATACCACCAAAAATAAGTGCACCGATGGCTTCACTATCACTTCCATCAGCAGGATAAAAACGATAAACACCTTGTGCCACTTCTTCATAACCAGAAACACGCTCTGTAATGATATAATTAGACTGGTTTTTAGTCATTGTGCCATCTTCACTGATTGTCAAAATAACTCCATCAAAATCAGCTGTTTTCCAATTTCCAACAAGCTCCGCAGGGACACCTTGTTTTATCGTTGAAGAGGTCTTGGTCTCGCTCGTGCTTGATGAACTTGAAGAACTAGATGAACTTGTTGACGTAGCCGTTGTAGATGGCGACCATTCCGACTTATTATTGGCGGTTGTTTCGCGATTGAAAGCTGCGACGAGATACAAAATAATCAGAGCCAAGAAAACCAATGGACTGATTAAAAGAATCCTGATTAAACGACGTTTCTTGTTTTCTTGCAATTTTTCGACGTAAACATTGCGTAATGCTTCAAGTCTCTTCTTCTCATCTTCGTCTGTTACTTGGCTTAATTCCAAATCTAATTGGAAAATCTGATTTTTGAGATATTTTGATTTCAGGGCATCCTTACTCTCATCGTTTTTTCTCTTTAAATTTTCTTTTTCAAATTCCATATATTGGTAAATGATTAACTTTCTTTAACTTTTCCTGTCCAGTAGTCAAAGCCGTCTTTAAGAACATAAAGATTAGTGTAGCCTGCTTTTTTAAGTGTTCTAATAACACGTGGAATTGCTGAACTTCTACTACTATCGTATAAAAGAACAGGTTTATCTTTACGAATAGCAGACATTGAGAGTTGAATTTGATTAGCCGGAAGATTACGAGCTCCCATGATATGTTTTGTCTTGAAAGCGTCAGCCTCACGCACATCAATCAATTGACTTGTGTGAATCATGCTTTCAAACTCAGCATTATCAATAAATTTCGCTACACGGCGGAGACTAAAATAAGTCCAAGCCATCCAAGCAACGATAGCAACTAAAATAACTAAAATAACTAAAACGATAATCCAGTTCATGTTGCGCCCCTTAATCTACAAATTGACTTGCAAGACTTGCTGCACCGATGATACCAGCATCATTTCCAAGTTCGGCAATTTTAATTTTTGTTGTTTTGCGCACTTGTGGGAAAGCGTAGCTGACAAAATATTTTTCAACGCGACTACGCAAGAATTCACCTGCAGCTGAAACACCACCACCGATAACAACTGAATCTGGGTTCAAGATGTTTGCGATATTTGCTGTTGCTTGACCAAGATAGAAACCAACTTTTTCAACAACTGAATCGGCAAAATGGTCACCCGCTTCAGCAGCGACAAAGATGTCTTTACTTGTCACCACATCACCATTGTCAATGGCAGCTTTGATGCTTGAATCACCTTCGTATTCTTCAGCCAAATGACGAGCCACACGCACAACACCTGTTGCTGAAGCAACTGTTTCTAGACAACCTTTGTTACCACAAGTACATTTAAATCCATCAACTGGTTCAACATTCATGTGACCAATTTCTCCACCAGCACCAGCGACACCGTGGATAAGGTTACCGTCAGCGATAACACCGCCACCAACACCAGTTCCAAGTGTTACAAAAACAACATCTGGATTATTTGCGCCAGCACCTCTCCAACGTTCACCAAGTGCAGCTACGTTTGCATCGTTATCAATAGCAAATGGAATCCCAAGTTCACGTTCGATAACTGAACCGACTTCTTCAGTGTGTGCCCAGTTCAAGTTGAAAGCACCTGTAACTGTTTTTTTAGCGCGGTCAACAGCACCTGGAGACCCCATACCGATACCTACAAAATCATCTTTTGTCAAACCGTAAAGATTCAAACGGTGTTTAATTGATTCAACAATATCAGGGACAATGTGTTTACCATCTTCAAGTATATTCGTATCAATTGCCCATTTTTCTTGCACTTCTCCCTCAAGTGTTAGGATACCGAATTTAATCGTTGTCCCACCAAGGTCAATCCCTAAAAGTTTTTTAGTCATTATTTTCTTTCTCCATTTCTAAACGGTGCTCACGTCGCAAAATCAATTCAGCTGTCAGGTAATCCGTCTTGTCAATCAATCCATTTTCATACAATTTTTCTAATTCCAGTTTCATGACTTCAATATCATAAAGACGCTTACCGATATAGACATAAATACCAAATCGTTTCAACAATTGTTGCACATCATATAATGTTTTCATATGAAGCATTTTATCAAAAAAAACTAGCATTTTCAATAAGAATATGCAATCGGTTTCTCTGGTTTTTACATACTTTTAACATAAACAACAAAGCAGGTCATGCGACCTGCTTTGTTGTTTATAGGCGAGTAAAAAAACGTCCAGTGGACGTTTTTTTATCTATTTTGAAAATTATTTGTTTCCTGGTGCTTGTCCGCGTTCGGCTTGGAGCATCCAGATTGTCTTTTCAGCATCTGCTTGGGCAGCCATGAAAATATCATTAGAAGGTGCGTCGCCTTCTTCGTCAGTGACATCAAGCCCAACTTGGTAAAGTGCTGACAAGTAAGTATAAACGTCAACTAAACGTGCCAAATGTTCATCCATTGTTTTATCAAATGAACCAGTTGTTTCTTCAAGTTTAGAATTTTCATCAAATTCTTTCAATGTTGAATATGGAGCACCACCGATCGTAATCAAACGTTCGCTCATTTCGTCCAATGAAGCGTTAAGACCATCCATCAATTCATCCATTTTTGGATGCAAATAATAGAAGCCTGCTCCACGCATGTACCAGTGAACCTGGTGAACAATTGAGGCAGCTTTTGACAAATCAGCAACCGCTTGGTTAAGAACAGCTTTTGTTTTAGCATTTTTAGCAGTTGATTTTTGTGAGATATTATGTGTTATAGATGCGTAAATGTTTTCAGTGATTGTTTGAGTCATAGTAAACCTCCTCGTCAAATGACATTTTAGGATTCCTCATCCTTTGCTTTACAATAATATTTTAGAATAATTCTAAATAAAGAGCAAATAATATGCTCACTTTTTTAATTATTTTTCGAATAAACTAGTATGGACATTTTATTATTCTTTTTTCTAGGGGCTTCTATTGCTTCTTTTCTTAGTTTAATCGTTGATCGATTTCCCGAAAAATCAATCATTTTTCCTGCCAGTCATTGTGATTCTTGTGGACAACAACTTGCCGTTCGTGATTTGATTCCCATTTTTTCTCAACTGATAAATCATTCACGTTGTCGTTTTTGCCACACCAAAATTTCTTTCTGGTATGGGCTGTTAGAGATTTATTTTGGGGGCATTGTCGTACTTTACTATTGCGCACTTCTCTCACTCGACCAAGTTTTTATCTTGTTTTTTAGCACAACTCTTAGTCTTTATGACTTGAAACGTCAAGAGTTTCCATTATTGATTTGGCTCCTTCCAAGTATTTTTTTGCTTTTTGTCACGCCGATTAGTGCGCTAGCTATTATTCTTTTGGCTTTTGGGATAGTGGCAGAGCTAATTGATTTGAAAATCGGTAGCGGTGATTTTTTCTACCTTGCCAGTTTGAGTCTGCTTCTTGACCTTCAAACTATTTTATGGATTATCGAGCTTGGCTCTCTTTCAGGTATTATTTACTACTTTTTCCAGACAAATAAACGGATTCCCTTTGTGCCATTTTTATTTTTAGGATACCTAATTTTATTTATTTTTAACTACGCTTAATTTTTTAATTAAATATGGTTTATTTTTTAAAATTTTCTGCTATAATAAGTGTTAATAAAAGATTTAGAAAAGAGGTAGTGCCTTGGAAACTTCTACACATTACCAAAAATCACTCAGTGAAGTTAATCAAAGTATTGCTGTCCCCAAAAATGCCTCATTTTGGTGTACCCTTAGAGCCTTTATTGGACCAGGAGCTCTGGTTGCCGTTGGTTATATGGACCCTGGTAACTGGATTACTAGCGTAGTCGGTGGAGCAACTTATAAATACCTGCTTTTGTTTGTTATCCTCGTCTCATCTTTGATTGCGATGCAGTTGCAACAAATGGCTGGAAAATTAGGTATCGTGACCAAATTTGATTTGGCTCAAGCAACAGCTGCACATTCGCCAAAGAAGCTCCGCTACTTACTTTTTATTGTGATTGAATTAGCATTAATGGCGACAGATTTGGCTGAAGTCATTGGTTCGGGAATTGCTCTTCATTTACTTTTTGGTTGGTCTTTGTTATTCTCGATTTTCATCACGATTTTAGATGTCTTTATTCTCTTATCTTTGATGAAATTGGGATTCCGTAAAATTGAGGCTATCGTATCGACCTTGATTGCAACCATTTTGATTATTTTCCTTTACTTGGTCATCTTATCAAAGCCAAGTCTTTCAGGAATTTTGCATGGTTATCTCCCTAATGCATCGATTTTAGATTTAAAACAAAGTGGCGTTAATAGTAAATTGACATTAGCTTTGGGGATTATTGGGGCGACAGTTATGCCACATAATCTTTATCTCCATTCTTCAATTTCGCAGACACGAAAAGTTAATTACGAGAGCCAAGATTCTATCAAACGAGCCGTGCGTTTCATGACTTGGGATTCTAACATTCAACTCACGCTTGCTTTCGTGGTTAATTCCTTGTTGCTCATCTTAGGGGCTTCGCTCTTTTATGGACATGCTAGCGAGATTAATGCTTTTTCACAAATGTATGCTGCCCTTCAAAATTCTGAAATTGCAGGGAGCGTTGCCAGTGCTGCTCTATCCACTTTGTTTGCTATCGCTCTACTTGCCAGCGGGCAAAATTCGACTATTACAGGAACACTAACTGGACAGATTGTTATGGAGGGCTTTTTGAAACTCCATTTGCCACAATGGGTGATTCGTTTGGTGACACGTTTGGCCGCTCTTGCACCCGTTATGATTGCCGCTGTTCTCTACGGTAGTCAAGAAAGTGTCCTTGACCAGCTAATCGTCTATTCTCAAGTCTTTCTATCCATAGCTTTGCCGTTTTCTATTTTTCCTTTGGTTTATTTCACATCAAACCGCAAGATTATGGGAAAATTTGTCAATGCCAAATGGAACACTATTCTCGGCTATCTCGTCGCTATTGTATTAACACTGCTCAATTTAAAACTCATCATTGATTTGTTCTAAATAAAATAACTTAAAAACAGAGACTCCACATCAAAGGAATCTCTGTTTTTTTTTTTGCTGAAATGAGTTTATTTTTGATAATTTGAGCCGTATTTGACGAAGTCAGCAACATCATCTGTTTTTCCTTCGTGTAAGCCTCTAACAATTTTTGTTCCGACAATAACACCGTCTGATACTTTGTTAAATCGCTCAATGTCCGCTGGAGTTGAGACACCAAAACCTGTTAAAACAGGAATGTCAGCAATGGTTTTAAGATTGGTCAAATGTTTATCCAAATCATCACGATAATTACCAGTTTTACCAGTAACACCATTAATAGCAACGGCATAGATAAATCCTTCAGCATCTTTACATAACGTTTTTTGACGTTCAATACCTGTTGTCAGACTAACGAGTGGCACAAGCGCAATATCTGTGTCGGTAAGATATGGTTTTACCATATTCTCGTGTTCGTGTGGTAAATCAGGAATAATCAACCCTTTAACAGACGTATTTTTCAAGTCAGCAATAAATTTCTCAATGCCGTATTGATAGACAGGATTGATGTAAGTCATGATGACCAAAGGAATTGTCGTTTGTTTTTCTTGTAATTTTTGAACAATCGCTGTCAAATTCACACCATTAGCCAAGCTTCTTTGCCCTGCCAATTCAATGACTGGTCCATCAGCAACGGGGTCTGACCATGGAATGCCTACTTCAATAGCAGAAGCTCCGCTATTTTCCAAAAAAGTAATGGTGTCAAACAAACTGTCTAAAGCTTTTTCGTGGTCTCCTGCCATAATGTATGGCACAAAAATTCCTTTACCGCTTGTTGCAATGTTTTCAAGATGTTTTGTGAGTGTCTTAGTCATAGTCTATTTCCCTTCTGCTTCCAAACGTTCTTTTACTTGCACAACATCTTTATCGCCACGTCCAGATAGACAAACAATGATTGATTTATCTGGACCTAATTCTTTAGCCACTTTTTGAGTCAAAGCAATGGCATGGCTTGATTCAAGCGCAGGAATAATCCCTTCCAAACGTGATAGGAGCATAAATGCTTCAAGTGCTTCATCATCAGTAATAGAATCATATGTGGCACGACCGATATCTTTAAAATGACAATGCTCTGGACCAACGCCTGGATAATCAAGACCCGCTGAAATTGAGAAAGCTTCCATGATTTGCCCATGGCGGTCTTGCAAAACATTCATCAAAGCGCCATGCAAAATACCTATGCGTCCTTTGGCAAATGTTGCAGCGTGCTCTTCAGTATCAAGTCCATGTCCTGCTGCTTCAGCACCGTAAAGAGCAACTGATTCATCTTCGACAAATGGATAGAAAAGACCAATCGCATTTGAACCACCGCCAACACAGGCTAGGACAGCATCAGGCAATTTTCCTCCTGAAATCTCTGCATATTGTTTCTTTGCTTCTTGACCGATAACAGATTGGAAGTCACGAACCATTTCAGGGAAAGGTGCAGGTCCGAGAGCTGACCCCATGATGTAGTGTGTATCTTCGATATTAGCTACCCATGCGCGAAGGGCTGCATTTACGGCATCTTTCAAAACGCGTGAACCATCAGTTACAGAAAAGACTTTAGCGCCTAGCAATTCCATACGAAAAACATTTAGTGCTTGGCGTTTTACGTCCTCTTCACCCATGTAAATCGTACATTCCATGTCAAAAAGTGCAGCTGCTGTTGCTGTTGCAACCCCGTGTTGACCAGCACCAGTTTCAGCAATAATTTTCTTTTTACCCATTCGTTTAGCAAGAAGAACTTGACCGAGGGCATTGTTAATTTTATGAGCACCTGTGTGGTTTAGGTCTTCACGTTTGAGGTAAATTTTCGCACCGCCGATATGTTTTGTTAAACGCTCTGCGTAATAAAGCGGTGTTTCACGACCGACATAATTTTTCAAAAGCGCATCGAGTTCTTCTTGAAAGCTTGGGTCTGCCTCAGCTTCGCGGTAAGCTTTATTAAGTTCGATAACCGCAGTCATCAGTGTTTCGGGAACAAATTGTCCACCAAATTTTCCGTAAAATCCATTAGTATCTGGTTGGTTATAGCTCATTTTTTCACACTTTCTATAAATTTTGCAATCTTCAATAAATCTTTTTCACCATCCGTCTCAACACCAGAAGAAACGTCAACAGCGTAAGGATGAAAGAAAGTTATGGCCTGCTGGACATTATCGACAGTTAATCCGCCTGCTAAAAAATATGGCTTCGTGATTTTCTTATCTTTTAATAATTCCCAATTAAATATCTTGCCCGAACCAGCCAAAGGGGCGTCAAATAATAAATAATCCGCTTGACTATCAATTTCTTCCAGTGCTTTTTGGACAGGAATGGCACGAATATTTGGAACATCAATTTTCTTAAAGAGCTCTTCTTCAAAATCTCCATGGATTTGTACAAAATCAAGAGGCACTTTAGTAATCGCTTCTTGAAGTTCCACCAATGTTGGACTTACAAAAACACCCACTTTCTGGACAGTTTCTGGAATAAACTGAGCTAAATAGTTAGCTTGTTTTATGCCAACTTGCCGCTTACTTTTGGCAAAGACAAAACCGATATAATCTGCTCCGCTTTTGACTGCCTGTTCCACGGCTGCTTGTGTTGAAAGCCCGCAAATTTTAACCTTTGTCAATTTGCAACTCCTTCACTTTTTCAGAAACATTATCTGCTTTCATCAATGCCGTGCCAACCAAGATGCCATTGAAAAATGGGGCAACCAAGGCAGCATCGTCTTTGGTGAAAATAGCTGATTCTGAAATATAAACTGGCATTTCTTTGAAATGCGCTGATAATTCTAAGCTGGTATTAATATCTGTTTCAAAAGTCACTAAATTACGGTTATTAACGCCGATAATTTTAGCACCAATGCGATGTGCGACTTCAAATTCAGGTAAATTATGCGTTTCGAGTAAAACTTCTAGTCCTAACCCTGTCGCAAAATCATAAAGCTCTTTCAAGCGAGCTTCTGGCAAAGCTGCCACAATCAACAAAATCACGGTTGCTCCTGCATTACGACTACGAATGATTTGTTTTTCATCAATAATGAAATCTTTGGCAAGTGTTGGAATACTCACTTGACTAGAAATCTGACGGAGGTAATCAATGTCACCTTTAAAGAAGAAAGGGTCTGTCAGCACCGAAATCATTGCCGCACCGCTGTCTTGGTAAGTTTTAGCTTGTTTGACAATGTCGACATCAAGATTAATGTCACCAAGGCTAGGACTAGCTTTTTTAACTTCAGCAATCACTTGAAGTTTCTTGGCATTATTTTTGAGATAGTCATACAGCTTATAAGTCTCACGAAGTGGTTGTAAGGATTTCATTTCTAACTCTTCCACTTCTTTTGCTTTTTGCTTCAAGATAGTTGGGAGAAATTCTTTGCTCATATTTGCACCTCTTGTAATTGGCGAAGCTTAGCAAGGGCTGAACCATCTGCAATCAACTGGCGAGCAAGGGCAACACCCTCTTCTAAACTATCCACTTTTCCATTAGCGTAAAAGCCAAGCCCAGCATTCAATACCGTTGTTTCAAGGTAAGGGCTAGGTTCATTTCGAAGAACGCTCAGCAAAATCTCTGCATTTTGCTTGGCATCTCCACCAACAATATCATCAAGTTCAACTTTTGGCATTCCAAGGTCTTGATAAGTAAACTGATGTAGGCTAATCTTGCCATTATCTAAAAGCGTATAGGTATTGGTACCATATAGCGCTGCTTCATCCATGTTATTTGGACCAGTAATGATAATGGCACGTTGACGACCGAGTTTTTGCATAACTTGCGCAGCCGTTTCTTGCAAATCTGCACGATACAAACCCATTAATTGAGTTTCAAGGTCAAGTGGATTTGCCAAAGGTCCAACAATATTCATAATCGTTGGGATTCCTAAAGCTCTACGAGCTGGACCAATAAAACGCATAGCTGGATGCATGGTTTGCGCAAAGATAAAGGCAAGTCCAACCTCGTCTAGTGCTTTAGAAAGCGTTTCTGGTGAAGCTGCAATATTAACACCCAATTCCTCGAGGACATCGGCAGAACCTGATTTTGATGAAACCGAGCGATTACCACCTTTGGCGATACGAATGCCACCTGCTGCTAGAATAAAGCAAGCTGTTGTTGAAATGTTAAAACTGTAAGATTGGTCACCACCTGTGCCACAATTACACATGGCGTCATCAAATGCTTGCGGTAAATCGGCCGCATGACTTTTAAGCGCACGCACAATTCCAGTAATTTCAGAAGGCGTTTCTCCCTTAACCTTAAGCCCCATGAGAAAAGACGCAATCTCGCTTTCTGAGACATCATTATTTAAAATGCCATCAAAAAGTGCCTCAACTTGTTCTTCGGATAAATCTTCTCTGTTAGCAATTTGATTAAAAAGTTCTTTCATTGTTTTTCCTCGCTTTATTTCTCAACAACTAATCGCACAAAGTTTTCAATCATTTGAAGCCCATCTGGTGAGCCAATACTTTCTGGGTGAAATTGAAGCCCATAGATTGGCAAGTTCTTGTGTTGAATTGCCATAATTTCTTGGTCGTCCGTTGTTTTTGCCACGACCTCAAACTCTTCTGGCATCTCCGTCACAACAATCGAATGATAACGCATTATTGGTAATTCATTTGCTAGATTTGAAAAAACAGGTGATTCTGCCAAAAGCTCAATATCGCTTTGCTTGCCATGCATGACATTTTTAGCCAAGCCGAGCTTTCCACCAAAGGTTTCAGCAATCGCTTGATGCCCAAGACAAATTCCTAAAATAGGTTTCTTTCCAGCAAATAAACGAATCATTTCTTCCAATTTTCCAGCATCAGCTGGCCAACCAGGACCTGGTGATAAAACAAGCGCATCAGCGGTTTGAGCAGCTGCTTCCAATGCCGCATCATCATTTCGCAACACTTGAACGTCTGAAAAAGTTCCCAAATATTGTGCTAGGTTATAGGTAAAAGAATCATAATTATCAATTAGTAAAATCATTGGCTATCCCCTATTCGTGTCATCGCTTTAGCTTTATTAATCGTTTCGTAAAATTCATTTTCTGCTACGCTATCATAAACAATTCCTGCTCCTGCTTGCACGTAAGCTTTTTGATTTTTGAGAATCATTGTCCGAATCGCAATGGCAAAATCCATGTCACCAGTTGCCGAAAGATAACCAATCGCTCCCGCATAAACACCACGCTTTTCTTCTTCCAATTCGTAAATGCGTTTCATGGCACGAATTTTCGGTGCACCTGATACGGTACCAGCTGGTAAAGTCGTTTTCAAAGCATTAATACTTTGCACATCTGGTAGCAATTGCCCCTTAACCACGCTCGTCAAATGCATGACATAACGAAAATACTCAACTTCCATGTATTTCGTCACCTTGACCGTACCGTTTTGAGAAATTCTTCCAATATCATTTCGTCCTAAATCCACTAGCATACGGTGCTCAGTTGTTTCTTTGATGTCAGCTTGCAAGTCTTTAGCTAGCGCAGCATCTTCAGCATCGTTTGCCCCTCTTGGACGTGTGCCTGCAATCGGATTTGTAGTGACTTCGCCATTTTTCACAGAAACCAAACTTTCTGGACTTGCGCCAATAATCTGATAATCGCCAAAATCATAGAAATAGAGATAATTTGACGGATTTGTCACGCGCAAATTGCGATAGTAATCAAGCGGGTCACCCTCAAACGGACTTGAGAAACGTTGACTAAACACGCATTGGAACATATCTCCCTCACGAATTAGTTTCTTAGCCGTATTCACTATCTGTTCAAATTTTTCTTTTTCAATATGGTGCTTGAAGGTTAAAGGATGTAATTCCTGTGGAGAAAATTCATTTGGCGCTTGTGTTTGCAAATCTTTGACGACCTTACCAAGCGCTTGACGTGTCGCATCATTGTCACGATGACTGTAAATATTATCTTCAACCACGTAAACTTTTTCTGTCTTATGATCAAAAATTAAATAAGACTCGTAAACAAAGAAATGCATATCTGGCGTTTCAATAGTATCTTCAGGAATGTCTCCGATATTTTCATAAAGGCTAATCATGTCATAACCGACAAAGCCAATTGCACCGCCACCAAAAGGCAAATCAGTAGCTTCTCCCTTGACCGTTACGTGATTGAGATAATCAAGAGGGTCACCAGTAATGACTTGACCATTTTCGGTTATCTCGCCATTTTCATATTTGATTTCAAAAACAGGATTGTAAGCCACGATTGAAAAACGCGCATTTTCTTTTTCTCGTGGAATTGATTCAAGAATAACCTTATGCTCACCTTGAACTCGCATATAAGCAAGAATAGGTGTTAAAGTATCAGCAGTTAAAATTTTTCGCATAAAAAACTCTTTTCTATTTTTTTGACTGACTATTTACTTCTGTCTCTAACGCTATAAACGCTCCAATCATCGTTCGCCAGATAGCTTCTGCAATGCGAGGAGATGAATTTGCTGCTCGTGCACGCTCACAACAATTTCTAATTCTAATGACTTCTTCAACACGTTCTTGCGTATTTACCGCTTGAGTATCATTCTTAGGTTTTAGGAGCCCTGCTTCTTCAACTAAACACTGTCGTTTAGCTAAATATGTGATTAAGTGTTCGTCTATCTTATCTATTTCTTGACGAACTGCTGCTAAATCTCTCATTACCTCTCCTCCATTTTTAAACAAAAAACCCCACACAGAAAAAACTTCTGTGTGAGGGCGTCTAAAGCTAGTTAGCGCGGTGCCACCTCATTTAACGAAAAATAAGTTTCGTCATCTCTATCTCCTCCAATAAGGAGCTGCACGATAAGGGGTGCCTACCTGAAACGTACCACTAATTCTCAACTCATCATCAGCGTTTGCTTCACTTTGTTTTTAAGAAATCTTTTCGCAGTTTGCTACCTAACTCACTTATGCTAAACAAAAAACCTCACACAGAAAAAAACTTCTGTGTGAGGACGTCTAATCTATTAGCGCGGTGCCACCTCAATTTAACGAAAAATAAGTTTCGTCATCTCTATCTCCTCCAACAAGGAGCTGCACAATAAGGAGTGCCTACCTGAAACGTACCACTAATTCTCAACTCATCATCAGCGTTTGCTTCACTTTGTTTTTAAGAAATCTTTTCGCAGTTTGCTACCTAACTCACTTATGCTAAACAAAAAACCTCACACAGAAAAAAACTTCTGTGTGAGGACGTCTAATCTATTAGCGCGGTGCCACCTCAATTTAACGGAAAATCATGCTCCGTCATCTCTATCTCCTCTAGCAAGGAGCTGCACGATAAGGGGTGCTCACCTGAAAACTATTTCTTATCTTCAACAATATACCATCAGCCCAATTTCACAACCACCTGCTACCCGTTCACAGTAATCACGGGCTCTCTGTAAGCAAATCCTTGTTACTTTCTGATTGATTAACATTATACCCACCGCTTTTCTCCTTGTCAAGCGTTTTTTGAGAATTTTCTAAAAAATACAACATTTTTCACCAAAATGTACGTTTTTAGCCCCTAAAAAGAGCTTTAATGTGAAAAAATATCTCCAAACCACTAGTCACCCGTATTTTCAGACTAAAAGCTTAGAGATGATGTTAAAAAGATTAAAATGATTCAAGCGTAACGGTCATGATTTTCTTTTCTGGAACAGGTAGGCGCTCCAAATGATTGATAAGCCTAATTAGCCATGTAAAAGCTAATAAGAAAGCACTTATTTCAAATGCTGTCAAAGACAAATAGTGAACCACCTCAAAAGCTACTTCGAGTCCAACTAACATGCCTCCAATCACATACGACATTACCAGAAAATCTCGGGTCACATTTGGTAAAAGCCATTTAATACTGATAATCAAGGCAATGATAATAAAAACCAAGTAACCAGCCACACGGGTATGCAAAAGATGTGAGTTGGCATTATTTGGAAAATAGCCAACAGCACCCAAATCAAGCCCTAGTAGAGTTAGCATCACGCGCATCAGTCGTAATTTCCAATTTCTGCCGTATTTTTCACCGAGAGCGATAAAGAGGTAATCAACCAACGCAATTAAAATCAGCGCCGACAACATTAAGGTCAAATTGAATTGCCAGCTATCTTTAGCTTCTTTTGTTCCTAAAAAACTAAGATTAAAGTGCCACCATTGCAATGAACTATTGGTTGCCATGGAGATAAAAACGCCACTAATCATAATAACCATAAATACTGTCGTCAACCAACTTGCTCTAATCTGCTCTGCTATTTGCCCCCAAAGCGCACTTAGAGCATAAATCGAAATCCCTAAAAGCAAGGTAGCTGTTAATTTATCAAAAGACGCTCCTGTAAAAATCTGTTCCAATAGCCAACCAAACCCTAGCAAAGCCAGCAACAAAATAACCGTAAAGGATATGATAATGACGGGAAGCATCCGCCAGAAAACACGTGCTTTTAGCCCACCCAGAAATAGACGACGATTGAGAATGAAGGTAATGGTAAAAATTGCCATTCCTAGCACCCCGCCAAAGCCAATCAAAAAGGTGATAATCGAGTAGTCGCCAACTAATAAAATCTGACTCTTGTCCTGCATAGAACTAATGGCAAAAAAGACCACACTAAGCAAAACAGTCGCAATAATTAATACCCAACTCGAAAGGGTACGCCGTTCAGCCTCTTCTTCTCTTTGCAGCACTAATTTATCAGCGTATAACTCGGCTTCCAGCTCTTGCCCACTCGCAAGATTCAACTGGTCAATAATGTCTGTGTTTAAAACAATATGCAATCTTTCTTTATTCATATCATCATTATATCATCTAACATGTTTTTTCAAAACAACTTATTTTTTATTCTCCAGACCAAAGAAAATATCTTTTATTGATACCTTCCACGATAATTGGTTTGAGTGACATAAACAAAGAGGCTGCGCATCTTTGCCTCAACCTCCTCTAAAATAATTTCACTTTATAACAACACTTATCATAGCTAAAATCCATAAATGCAAAGAATAAAAAAAATAGAAAAAACACTTTTGATAAAGTCTTGATTGCCCTTTTTCACCATTCCATTATAGAGGTGCATAAAAGAAGTCACTAAAAATCCCATCCGATACGAATTCACACAAAACAACTCAAAGCCTTATTTTATGACTAAACTCAAGCCACCATAAAGCGTAAAGAAATAGATCACCGCTTGTTTTGCCTTTTGGTGATAAAAACAGATGGAATAATGGGTAAACCATCTTCACTTATTACCATGCCCCCAACAGCAAGTGCTACCGCCCACCACATTTAGCAAAGTTCTTTTAATTTCCTTTGACTTTCTTAGCTGTATCAATCAGCCATATCACGCTAAATGATATCGCTAAGGTCAAAAAGATACTTCAGAAATCTCTTTTTCTTTCAATAAAGCCAGTGAAATAAGTCACAAATCTACATCAAGCTATTCACAACCTTTTGTAATATTCTTTTCGAGAGTAGGTACGAAAAAATCCCTCAGCCAAAATAAAAAAGCAACAAATTGAATTAATAAATGAATAATACTTGGCAAACCAGCAAAACGAAGATAAATATTATCAAAGACAATAAAATAGTTACGCATAATTTTCTACCACCTCATCTCAGAAACAAAAAATATACATGGTATCAACTTTTAAAAGATGCGCTTTCATTGATGATATTACATTGCCAAGCAGTTGCTTTCAGCTAGAAAAAATTTCCCCCTACACCCATCCGTGTTCTTCGGAGATTCTTATGGCTTCTACGCGGTTGTTGGCGGATAATTTGTTAAGGATAGATGAGATGTAATTTCGGACAGTTCCGTTTGAGAGGTAAAGGGTATCAGCGATTTCTTGGTTTGTTTTGCCAAGTGATATTAATTGTAATATGCGTTTTTCTTGTTGGCTAAGTGGGTTATCTTGGGTCATCATGTTTTCCATGAGCTCTGATGAGTATTCCTTTTTCCCTGCAAGCACCGTGTGAATGGTCGTCATGAGTTCTGATGTTGAGCGATCTTTTAGGACATAAGCGTCAACACCTGCCTTAACGGCTCGTTCAAAATAGCCCACGCGCTTAAACGTGGTCACAATAATCACTTTCATTTCCTTATGTTTTCGAATCCATTCCAAAACATCCAGACCTGATTTTTTCGGCATTTCCACATCAAGGATAGCCACATCAACATTTTCCACTTGTAACATGCCAATAGCTTGCACGCCATCTCCTGCTTGCAAAATCTCATCGACATCATCTTCCATAAGAAGCAATTGGCACAGCGCGTCTCGCAACATGGATTGGTCCTCGGCAACTAACAATTTCATCTTAATTCTCCTTTGAACTGATACTAACTTGAATCATAGTTGGTTTAGCTTGAGATAAAATCTCCATATCTCCCTTGACAAACAGCAAACGGTCACGAATGGATTTTAATTCATTTCCTGTTAAGTCGTCAAAACCAATTCCATCATCTGTAATGGTCATCACTAATTTTTCTTGGTTTTCAAAAAGGTGAATACGGCAAGTTTGCGCTTGGCTGTGCTTGATGACGTTATTGCTTAATTCACGCAAAATCATACCGATACTTGACTGCATCAAGGGTGCCATGGCTTCCACATTCAAATCATTTTGCAGCTGATAATCAATATCTGTCATGGCAAAAAACTCATTCAAATGCTCAATTTCTTCGCTCACCGTTCTGAATTTGAGATTATTGATAATGTTTCTGACATCATGCATGGAAGAACGACTGGTTTGATTCAATTCTTCCAACTCTTTTTTGACAAGGTCATATTTTTCTTTTTCCAATTGCTTGAGTGCTAATTCTGTTTTTAAGGTCATTGCCGCAAAAACTTGCCCCAAAGTATCATGCAAATCACGCCCAATACGGTTTCGCTCATTTTCAGCCAATAAAAGATTAATGGTGCGATTCTTTTCCATGATTGCTTTTCGTTGAATTTCATTTTTTTGATCATCCATCCAATAAACTAAAATGCCATAATTAACAACAGGAACCAAAAAAATCATTACCCGTGACGATAAGTCATCTGCCAAACTGACACCAGCAATAATCATAAACAGCATTGCTAAATCATAAGCGAGAAATCGAAAGGAAGTGTAATTATCTTGAAATCGAAAAACTAGCAAACTATTAAAATAAAAGGTAAACCACATCATGCCACCATCTACATAAATTGTCATATAAACAATATAAAGTAGCATAAAAATCCAGCAAAGGTTTGTTAGGATATTTTCTTCAAAATGTGTGAGAAATAAATAGCTTAGTAAAAACAGAAAAGTTATCCCAAGTGTCCAAGTTGGGTAATCAAAAAAGAATGCCCCTAAAACAGGGAATGCTAGAAATGCTAATGGCATATAAAATAACGGATGAATGCCCCTAATTCTTTTCAATATCATTTAACCTCAGTTTTATTCTTAATCATAAGCGCTAATGCTGCTATTATTATGACATAGCCGAGTATGATAATCAAGGACTTGCCATTTATCTGCCCCTTTTGAGCAAACTGTGTCACCAATTGATTCACATGATAAACTGGTGTTACTTTAGAAATCTTTTGCATCCAGTCTGGGAAATTCTCAATCGGCATCCATGAACCACCGATAATGGCTAAACCAATGAAAGAAATATCTCCGACAATCGTCATTAATTGTTGTGATTTAATTTGTGAAATTAATAGCCCAAATGCTAAGAAAAGGAAACTTGATACCAACAACAAAGCACCTGCTCCAAACCAACGACTAAGTGGCATGCTCACCCCGCGGAAAATAGCTCCAAATAAAAAGGTCGCCACGATAGAAAGTAAGAAGCAAAACAAGACACGAATCACTTTTGCCAAATAATACTGCCAAATAGGAACAGAAGAATGTTCAATATAAGTCAACCAATGATTCGTTTTATCCTCAACAAGCATAGCTGGAAATGAGAAAAATCCAAAACTTGACATAGAAAAAGCAGTCATTGTCAGCATGTAAGCTGTCACAAGCACTTTTTGTTCTTCAGAATTCGACGACAGTTCCATACCTGAGAAAAACAAGAAAAAGAAAACAGGCATACCAATCGACAAAACAAAGGTCATCCAAAAACGCCATGTTTTAATCCATTCAATTTTCAATAAAGCAATCATTTTTCATCCTCCTGTGTTTGGTCAAACAATGTATTTAATAACGTTTTATTTTGAATTTCAATATCGGTAATCTGGCAACCTTGCTCTTGCAATTTCTGCCAGACACTATCAATCTCTTTGGTCATAAATGTCACCGTGTCGTTTTTCAGTTCAATATTATCAATATGTGGTAATTTTTCCACTATCGGCAAAAAGGTTTTTGGTAAAGTCAGCTGTTTTTCGTGTTCAGCTTCTCGCATGGCAAACGGTGTCGTATCACGCAGCAATTTTCCATGATGCAAGACCAAAATGCGTTCTGCCGTATGTTCCACTTCTTCAATATAATGGCTCGAATAAAAAATCGTTACACCCTTTGCTTTCAGACTTTGGATAATCTGCCAAAAATGCTGACGTGTTGAGGTATCCATTGCTGCCGTTGGTTCGTCTAAGAAAAGAATTTTCGGTTGGCTAATGAGGCATAAGGCAAATGCTAATAAGCGTTTTTGTCCACCAGACAATTTCTCTGTCAATTGGGCTTTTTGTTCCTCGCTAAATTGCAAAATCTTATCAATTTCTTGGTCTACTAAAGGTGTCTTGGCAATGGACTTGAAAAATTCAATGAGTTCAGACACTCTTAACTTTTGCGGCAAACGATTTTCCTGTGGTAACACGGCTACGATTTCTTTTAATTGCTGACTTTTCGGTGCTAAAGCATTGATGACTATCTTTCCTTTGCTGATTTTCAAATCACCTAACAAGCATGACATCAAGGTTGTTTTACCAGCGCCATTAGGACCAATCAATGCCACACAATCTCCAGCAACTACTTCAAAGGAAATATCTTGCAAAATCGACTTTCCTTTAATTGTTTTAGATAAATTCTCAACTGTTATCATTTCATTATCTCCAATTTTCTCATCTGTGATAAATTTATTTTATGAAAAAATAGCCAAGCTTTTTAGCTCATAATGTCATGATATCACATGACTTTTGTCATGTTTTAGAGACTAAAAAAGAAGCTGGGACAAAAAGTGCTCAGCTTCTTTGTTTACATAGTTATTATTTACAAGACGCAGTAGTTTGGACTTCAACAATCTGGGGATAGACCGTTTTAGGTCAGCAACAAGAAATTAAGACTTACTGAGAAATCAAGTTTCTGCGAAACTACTGATTCGCCTTTTAATTTTTAGGTTCATGAATAAAGTCTCCACTAGAGACTTTATTTGTCTCACTCCCTTAGTTCTCCATCATGCCTGCTTGTAATTGATACATGCGATAGTAAGTACCTTTTTGGCTAAGGAGTTCGTCATGGTTGCCAGATTCGATAATCTTGCCTTTGTCCAGCACGTAAATGCAATTAGCATCTTGAATCGTTGACAAACGGTGCGCAATAGCAATCGTTGTCCGACCTTGGCGCATTTTTTTCAATGATTCTTGAACAATGGTTTCAGTTTCAGAATCAATATTAGCTGTCGCTTCATCAAGGATAAGGATTTTAGGCTGACTAGCCACGGTTCTTGCAAAAGCTATTAACTGACGTTGTCCTGTTGAAAAACTCGAACCACGTTCGGTGACTTTTGTCTCGTATTTTTCAGGTAATTTTTGAATGAATTGATCAGCATCTACAAATGCCGCAGCGGCTTGAACAGCTTCGTCTGAAATATCCTGATACATCTTGATATTGGACTTAATTGTACCATGATATAAGAAAGGTTCTTGCAAAACGAGACCGATATTACGGCGCAACTCTTCTTTAGGATACTCACGAATATCAACGCCGTCAAGCAAAACTTCTCCAGACTGAAATTCATAAAAGCGCATGAAAACATTGATAATCGATGATTTACCAGAACCTGTCGAGCCAACAAAGGCAATCGTTTCGCCTTGATTTACCTTAAATGAGATATTATCTAAAATTTGGCGTTCACCGTCATAAGAAAAGCTGACATTTTTAAATTCAATATTCCCAGCTTGCACGGTTGCTTCGCCATTTTTTTGTTCAGGTTCGTACTGCCGTTCATCAATCAAATCAAACACACGACCAGCTGAAACCATTGACGTTTGTAGCGTTGAAAAATTCTGCGTCACTTCAATCAAAGGGTCAAATAATCGATTAACATACTGAATGAAAGCGTACATTAACCCTGCTGAAATCCCAATTTCCATGCCACGAAAACCAAAATAAGCCATTAAAATAGCATAAGCAAGGAGTTTTAACAGCGACATAGCTGGGCGAAGAAAAAGACTATCTAACGCCATGGAACGATTGGCATAGAGCACGTGCTCCTCATTAATCGCTTCAAATTCGTCTTTCAAACGGTCCTCTTGACTAAAAGATTGAATGATACGTATCCCTTCAATACTCTCAGAAAGTTTACTGTTAATATCCGACAACAAAGCACGTGTCCTTTCAATGACTGCAACCGACTTCTTACGATAAAGATTAACCAAAATAAAAATAAAGGGGAGAAAAATAGCAACCCAACCCGTCAAAACAGCGTTCAATCTTAACATGGTCAATAACGTTACCGTGAAAATGAAAATCGCTGAAATAAAACTAGACAAAATTCCTGAAAACATATCACTGACAGCTTCCGTATCATTGGTTAAACGCGACACAATCGAACCTGCTGGCGTCTGGTCAAAATAAGCCATTCCCAGTTTTTCCATATTGGCAAAGGCATCTCGACGAATGTCTCGGACAATGCTGTATGACACACGCGCAAAATAGAAATTCCCAAAATATTGGATAATCGTCTGCAAGACATACATGAGATAATAACCAACCAAAATCAACATAGCTGTCTGATTCATATCAGTCAAAAAATGATCGATAAAGTAAGAAGCAATCAAAGGAATGACACTTCTTACCACCGTCGTCAACAATAGCAAAGCTAAAGCCAAAGCTGTCAAAAATTTATATGGCTTGAGATAGCTCATGAGACGCTTAAAAACCCGCCATTGATTTGCATTATTCTTCATCAGCATCTTCTTCCATTTCTAATTGTTGAGCTTCATAGGTATCAGCGTACCAACCACCTTGTTTAATAAGTTCCTCGTGACGACCACGCTCAATAATATGTCCGTCTTGCAGCACCAAAATCAAATCAGCATGAACCACTGCACTTAAACGATGCGCCGTGATAATCGTTGACTTATTCTGCCGTGTTTCTTTAAGATTTTCAATAATTGCATGCTCGGTCTTGGCATCAACCGCTGAAAGAGAATCATCTAAAATCAAAATATCAGGGTCAAGAATCATGGCACGACTCATGGCAATACGTTGCTTTTGCCCACCAGACAGACTGACACCCTTTTCACCAATCACTGTCTCAAAACCGTCAGGCATTGCTACAATATCGTCATAAACCCTCGCTAATTTAGCTGCTGCTTCAACCTGCGCCAAAGAGCTTTTCGGATTCCCAAAACGAATATTTTCTAAAATACTCGTCGCAAATAAAAATTGGTCTTGGGGAACATAGCCAATCAAGCGACGTAAATCAGCCAATCGATATTCTCTAATATCATGCCCGTCAAGCGTGATTTGTCCCTCTTGCAAATCATATTCCCGCAGTAGCAAGCGAATTAAAGTTGTCTTTCCAGAACCTGTTTGCCCAACTAAGCCCAAAGTCTGACCTTGTTCAAGCGCAAAATGAATATCCGCAAGCGTTTCTTCATTTTCATAGTGAAAAGCATCGATATCGTAAACCAAACGCCCATTTTTAATCGCTGGGAGTGGATTTTCGGCTTCTTTAACATCTGATTCTTGTTGCAATAGCTGACTAATTCGCTCATAGGAAACCGATCCACGTTGCACCATATTGAATAAAAAACCAATCGCCATCAAAGGCCAGACAAGCATATCTAAGTAAGTAATAAACGTTACCAGACTACCGACCGTCACATGACCAGCCGCAACCATGATTGCTCCCATAAATAATGTTAACACATAGCTTGCTCCGATAAATAAAAGCACCAAAGGGTCAAACATGACATCATACTTCATGGTCGTCATATTTTTCTTGAAAGTCATTTCATTGGTCTCTTGGAAAGACTGTAACTCATCATCTTGATAACCAAAAGATTTAGTCACCTTGATACCAGAAACCGACTCTTGAACCTTGTTATTAAGCTCTGAAAAAGCCGCTTGAGATTGACTAAACGCCTTGTGCGTTTGACGTCCTAAACGACTGGTTGCATAAGCCATGAACGGCAACGGAATAATGGCAACCAAGGTCATTTGCCAAGAAATCGTAAAAAACATGGTAATTAAGGTTACCATGGCTGTAATCGTGGCATCAACTGCTGACATCACACCACCACCAGCTAAACGTGTCAAGGCATTAATATCATTCGTTGCATGCGCCATCAAATCACCTGTTCGGTATTTTTGATAAAAACTCGGTGACATTTTTGTGAAATGGTCAAAAAGCCTAAAGCGCATAATTTGCCCCAAACGATAAGACGTTCCAAAAATGTACATGCGCCAAATGTAACGCAAAAAATACATGGCAACTGCTGATAAGACTAGCCACAATAAATTTAATAGTAATTCAGAGTGTGTTAAATCGCCCGCCGTCACACGGTCGATAACTGTTCCCATAACTTTAGGTGGAATAAGATTTAAAACCGCCACCAAACTCAGAGAAATAATCCCAATCAGATAGCGCCTTTTCTCCTGACGAAAAAACCACCAGAGATCTTTTATAATTTTCATAAAACCTACTTTCTAGCTGCTATTATACACCTTGGAGTGAACTCTAAGTCAAGTTATATTTCCTCATCAACTCATCTTAGCATTATTTCACACCACGTAAACTAAAACACGACTCACGACTTCAATAATAAAAGAGCAAGACAACTATTCATTGGAAAATAGTCATCTCACTCTTTATAACCTAATTTTCTCTTTGATATTTCTGATATTGTTTGACAAACCACTGATAAGCTAAAAAGGCTAGCAAACCACCCAAGGTATTTGTCCAAAGGTCATCAATTTCAAAAACACGATTAGCATTGTACAGCAAATCCACCACAATCTGTGTAGTTTCAATGCAAAGACTGATAATAAACGCCAATAACGTAGCTCTTTGCGACGTTCTCAATTTCGGACATAATGCTACCACCCCTAGCATTAAGGGAAAAAGCAGAAAAATATTCATCACATTTTGCGCAATTACCAAAAAAATCTCCAAAAATCCGTCTAATTGGCTAAACCCAACAAACGTGTTAAAGGGCATAAGCAAGAAACGTAAACGACCGTAATAAATGATATTTGGTGTTTCAATACCATCAATGGTCGTTTGTGGGCTAAAGCACATCAAACAAATGGCTATGGCGTATAAAACCACAAGCACCTTTATAATCCGACGTCCCATTGGCGTTAATTCAGCAGTCTTATCCAAAAATCTTGACATCATTAGTTTGTTTTTTCAGCAACAGCTTTTTGACGGTCACGTTTCATAGTATTTGAACGCAACTGTCCACAAGCTGCATCAATATCAGTTCCGTGTTCTTGACGAACGACACAGTTAACCCCATTTTTCTTGAGAACATCGTAAAAAGCAGCTACACGTTCTTTACTTGAACGGCTGTATTGGTCATGCTCTGATACTGGATTGTACGGAATCAAGTTAATATAAGACAACTTGCGGATTTTCTTCGTCAAATCAGCCAATTCTTGCGCATTTTCTGGAAAATCATTGACTTCATTTAGCATGATATACTCAAATGTCACACGACGATTTGTTGTTTCAACGTAATATTCAATCGCTGCAAAAAGTTTTTCAAGTGGGAATGAACGGTTAACACGCATGATTTGTGAACGCAATTCGTTGTTTGGCGCATGAAGTGACACAGCAAGGTTCACTTGCAAGCTTTCGTGGGCGAAATCACGGATTTTATGTGCTAAACCTGATGTTGAAACCGTAATATGACGCGCACCAATTGCTAAACCATTGTCATCATTAATCGTACGTAGGAAGCGTAAAACATTGTTGTAATTGTCAAATGGTTCACCAATTCCCATGACAACCACGTGACTCACACGCTCATCTTGACCACGTTCATCAAAATATTTTTGCACCATCATGATTTGTGATGTAATTTCGCCACTTGTCAAATCACGCTGTTTTTTAATCAATCCGCTAGCGCAGAATGAGCACCCCATGTCACAACCAACTTGTGATGTCACACAGACTGATAAGCCATAATGCTGGCGCATCAATACTGTTTCAATCAACATGCCATCAGGCAATTCAAACAAATATTTGACTGTTCCGTCAGAAGCTTCTTGAACCACACGTTGTTTCAAAGGATTCAAGCAGAAGTTTTCATTCAAAACAGCGATACAATCTTTTGAGATGTTTGTCATTTCTTCAAAAGATTGGACACGTTTACGGTAAAGCCAATCCCAAATTTGTGTCGCACGGAATTTCTTTTCCCCGTGTTCGATTGCCCATTCAATCAATTCATCACGTGTTAAACCGTAAATCGAGGGCTTCATGTCCTTAGTTTCTGTTTGCATTCTGTAAATACCAAATCCTTCCTATTTCTCTTTTCGGCGAATCACAAATTGTTTTTTTGCCGATTGAATTTCTTTTTGTTGTTCTCGTTTTTGTTGATGTTCACCACATACTTTTGTATCTTTACGTTTTTGGCTCTTAAAATGTTTATTTGCCGAGCGGTCAGATTTTTTAGGTTCTGATTTCTTTTTCTGTGATGAGCGTTTTTGTGATTTATGACGTTTCGTTGGCTTATCGTCGTCAGATTTAACACGACGAGGCTCTAAATTTTCAAGCACAAAATAAGCACAACCAAAATTACAATATTCCTTAATGTAATCGTCTAGACGTGAGATGCGATTTGTTTTCTTAACATCTCGGTCATCCTTGTAAAATCCCTTCAAACGTAACTGTTCATTTCCCCAATCACCGACAATATAATCGTATTTTAGTAAAATTCCTGAAAAACGTTGACTAAACACAGTTGCATCAAAAGCATTCTTCTCATTTTCCAAAATTAACAATTCAATATCATCACTCTTGACACGGTCAGAGAACACCACAAATTGCGGACCGGGGAATTTATTGTAATTGTACATTTCAGGAGAGATATCTTTTCTCATCGGTCTCCTCTCTTAATCGCTAAAATTCATATTATTTTTTAAGGTAGGTCTCTACCAGTTCACGTAGTAATTCGGGAAAAAGTAACTCTGCTTGGTGAGATTTTATGGTCTCAAAATAACGTGCAAAGTAATACTGGTCAACTAAGACTAAACTGATAGTGTCCTTTTCATTCGTAACCTTTTTATTATACACTATTTTTCCATTTTTGTAATCAAAGCCGCTAGTTAAAACCCTACCAAATTCCTTTCCGCGAAAGCCCATGCCACGGATTTGTTGATTAGCTAACAATTCTGCTTGTGAAAAGACGTCTTTGCAAATCGTCGTTAATTCGTTAGTCGTCACTTCTAGTCTTGCCAAGCGCATTTGATGTGGTAAGGAATGATGTAGTGTATCCTTGGTGACATTTTTAGAAAATGGGGTCACCACTAAACCAGAATTTATCATGGCAATATCTGCATTAGCGTATTCTTTCATTGCTGCCATAACGATTTGACATGACTCATCAAGGCTTAATTCATGGTCAAAAGATTTGACTACTTCTTGGCTTAACAGTTTGCGACCATTCGCTTCAACTGTTTCTATCCATTCTTTATCACCAGGCTTACTTGGCATATGACTCGTTTCGTGGGTATGAATGGTGATATCGCTCAGCTCATGGTGCTCAAAGGTCAAGTTGATTTCACCAGCCAACTGACCATATTTTCCAGCAGCGGCTAAATAAGTGCCATTAAGACAAGCACCGTCCTCAAAGACATGATGCGTGTGAGCACCAATAATCAAGTCAATTTCTGGCACTTCTGCGGTGATTTTTTCATCCAATGGCAAACCAAGATGACTCAATAAAATATGGAAATCTGCTGATTTGACCTCTGGAATTTCCAAATCACGCTTTAAGCATGTGATTGGGTCCAGCACTTGCCAACCACCTGGATGATACGTTAGGTAATAAGGAAAAGTGTAGGCTAAAAAGACAATCTTTGTCCCAAGAGCTGTCTCATAAACCTTGTAAGGCTTAGCCCACGTTGGACGCCCAGCTTTATCCTCTAAATTTCCTAAAATCACATCAAAATTGGCACTTTCGTAGACTTGATTGAGCATCTTTTTAGCTAGTCCAATGCCCTCGTTATTCCCAATTGTCGCAAAATCAATGCCTAGCTCATTCATCAATTGAACATTATATTTTCCTTGCGTTGCATCAGTCATCGGATGCCAACGATCAATATTGTCACCAACATCAATCTTGATAACCTCAGCATCTTGGTCAGCATAATCTTGGAAGAATCGTTTTAATCTTGGATAGGTTTCAAAATGCGAATGCCAATCATTTAAATGTAAAATCGTTAGCTTTTCTGTCATAGTTTTATTATAGCATTTTCCGTGTAAATAGTGATATTCTAGCGTTTTTAAGCCATTTTTATCACAAAAAAAATAAGCCAGACTTTAAAAAGCTAACTCATCCTACTACTTTTTAAGGATACATTGTCCGATAAATCGTTTTAAGCATCTTTCTTACTTCTTTTTTGACGATATTGAGTAATTTCGTCTGTTGCGTCGTTGTTATAGCAACATCATTTCCTTGAGCATCTCTTACCATTTGATAAGCGATATTAAAATCACCATCTAACTCAAAATAAACCGACACTTCTTGCTCATCTTCTGTCGTTTCAAATGTCACAAAAAAGGCACTACTATTGCTTGATGACTCAATCGTAATCGCTGGCGTACCAGTTGTCGTGAGCGGTACAATCCGATTATGCATGACGTAATCAACTTTATCCACTTCATAGTCAGCCTCTTCAATAACAGTTACATAACGTTGACTGTTCATTAACACATCTGGCTGCTCAAATAACGTTCCATGTTCATAAGCCCTTTTAAAATCGTTACGGCGGTCAACATGATAGCCAATAACAGAACAAACTGTCGTGATACCAAGTAGCGTTATCACTACCAATAACCGCTTACCTTTAGCCGACATGCCTACTTCTCCGAAACTTAATCATCATTTTTAACATCTCCTTTTACTCTTTTTAATTAACATCCTAAATGAGAGCCCTTTAAAAAACATCTGTACACACAAACTGCACTAGTTAAAACTAATGCAGATTATCATATGTTATTCTGTTTCAAGTAAACTTTGCGAAACAATAGAAGCTAGAACTCCACCAACAATTGGTGCCAAGATGAAAATTCAAATTTGACTTAAAGCATCTCCACCTGCCAAAAGCGCTGGCGCTAAACTACGTGCTGGATTAGCTGACATACCCGTTACTGGAATACCAACAAAATGAATTAACGTCAAGGTCAGTCCGATAACCAAACCTGCCAACTGAGCATTGCCTTTTCGACTCGAAGTTACTGTTAAAATAACTAAAATAAAGATAAAGGTTAAAATCACTTCTACTAAGAAGCCTGTCACAAGACTGTAGCCATCCGCAACAACATTTTGCCCTAAAGTAGCATTATCACCAGTAATGGCTAAAAGTGCAAAACTGCCAAGAAGTGCTCCCACAACCTGTCCTAAAATATAAGTACCAAGTTCCTTACTTCAATACGTTTATTCAAGTACATTGCAATCGAAACCGCTGGATTCAAATCGCACCTGAAACTGTACCAATACTGTAAGCAGAAGCCACAATCGTTAAGCCAAATGCCAATGCAATCTACGCATAGCCAACAACACTATCTGCTCCACTGCCCAAGACAGCTGCTCCTGTCCCAAGAAAAACCAAAACAAATGTCCCAATTCGTTCTGCAAAGAATTTTTTTGACCTTGAATTTACAATATAAGTGCACAATAAAAACTCATAAGATTTTCTAGTAAAATAGGATTGAACAAACATCTTACGAAAGGAAATCTTATGAGCTACCATCATTTTACCATAGATGAACGAGAAAGTATTTATCGTACTAAAGGGATGACCTTTTCTCAAATAGCACGACTATTACATCGGCACCCCTCAAGTATTAGCCGTGAATTAAAACGTCATTCCAAACAAGGCAACTATTCGCCTAGTAGGGCACAAACAGCTTATCGTCTCGCTAAATCGCATTGTGGGCGAAAAAGGAAATTAGAAATAGACACTGAACTCAGTCAGACCGTCAAGCATCTTTTTCTTGAGTGTCAATGGTCGCCAGAAGAAATTGAGGGACAATTACGTTTAGAACGAGAAAGACACGTCATTAGTTATCAAACCATTTATAGAGCTATCTATCGCGGTCACTTTGACGACACGTCTCTTTCACATGGTGCTCGTGGGGTTGTTCGCAAACTTCGTCACCATGGTAAAACACGCCATACAAAATCCCATGTGGAAAAGCGAGGAAAAATTCCTATTTCTCATACCATTTAAAGTATTGTTTTTATTAAACTAAGCATAAAAAATGAATCAGACTCTATAAATCCAACTCATCATCTACTATTAAACCACATGCCTATCTTCTTGTTTTCTTGCTTGTTTAATGTGTTTAAAAAACATATATCCCACACCCTGACACATCCAAACAAAAGCATAACAGAGAGTCCACATCAAAAATGTTAACCATTTCATTTCCATTGTCTGATAAACTCCATCGCTATTAATCGACCGAATAAATATCAACAAACTCACATCTAAAAATATAAATAAAATGGCAAGATTAAACCAAATCACAAATCGCTTTTGCCAGTTCGTCATAACTCCCTCCTATCTATTGTTACTAATCTACTGCTACATTTTAAGAAAATTTTACCCAATGAAGCTTAAGAAAAAATTAATTTAAAGTGAACAAAAAACATCTCCGTACTCACAGAGATGTTTTCGTTTTAATCATTGTTTCGTAGATAGTCAATTGCTTCTTGGACCGTTGTGACTGGGACGATTTTCATATCGGTATCGAGGTCTTTAGCAGCTTCGACAGCTTCTTCATAGTTCGTTTTCGCATCAGGATCTTTTTTCAATGTTTCCTCATCCACAGGGTTATTTGGAACAAAGAAAATATCCGCACCAGCTTTAGCAGCAGCAACAACTTTGAGTGCTGCGCCACCAATATCCCCGACTGAACCATCTGATTCAATCGTACCTGTACCAGCAATTTTACGACCTTTACGCAAATCTTCACCATTTAATTGGTCATAAATATCAAGCGTAAACATCAAACCAGCACTTGGACCACCGACACCACTCGTATGAAAATCAACATCAACATCTGATGACACCGACGTATGATCTACCAAACCGATTCCGATACCATTTTTTCCATTTGACAATTCAATAATTTTCCCTGTGGCTTCTTTTGCTTCGCCGTCTGATGTATATTGAACTGTTACCTCAGACCCTAAATCCAAATCAGCCACATAGGCCATTAATTCTGCCGAACTGTTAAATGTCTGACCATTAACCCCAGTTACCGTATCAGCGATATTCAAAATCCCTTTAAACGTCGAATTATCACTAACATTTAAAACATAAACCCCTTGATAATCAAGCGTCGCTTCCTTTCCTGCCAAGGTTAAGGCTTGATAAGTCGCTGTATTTTGAGAGGTTTCCATGTAATACTCATTGATACGAAGATAATCAGCATTGCTATAACCACCAGTCACATCTGCGGCTGTCGAAATTTCTGTGTAGGGAGTTAACCAAGCATAAACCAATTGTGCCAAGGTCGCCTGACTAACCTTGACAGCCACAAAATTATAAGAGCCATCTTCATCATCTTCCTTATTATCAACTGTTAAAACGCTACGAATATCATAAACACCACCAGGCATTTCAATATAGTAATCAAGCGGATACAACAAGCTAAATAGTAAGAAAGCAATGCCTACAACACCTAATATCCACCACTTAAAGCGATATAAAATACGACCCAACTTTTTCAAAATCTCTTTAAATCTTTTTAAGATTGCCATATTTTTCCTCCACTTTTTTGACAACACTTGTTGGCACAAAATCTGAAATATCTGAATGGAAATAAATCAATTCACGGATGCGACTTGATGAGACATGAACCAAATCAGGAGAGCTCAATAAAAAAACACTCTCAATCTCTAACGCCAGATAATGATTATAAAACGCTAAATCAGCCTCGTACTCTAAATCTTTCCCATTACGGAGACCACGCACGAGATAACCAACTTCTAAACGCTTAGCAATATCCACCACCAAAGAATCACGCGCTGTAATCACTTTAACGTTCGGAAATTCTTGCAGTGCTTCTTCTAACATCTGCCGTCTCTCTTCAACGCTAAAGAAGCCATTCTTAGCTTTATTGTAAAAAATGCCCACAAAAAGTGTGTCAAACAACTTGCTTGCACGTGCTATGATATCAAGATGCCCATTTGTCACAGGGTCAAAAGACCCCGTAAATAAACCAATTTTAGCCATATTGTCTCCATTAGTGATAAAATCACTCAATTCTACCTAACATATACCGTAACCTTACTAATGCCATATGTTTTTTGTTTCCAGATGCCAAAATTTGAAATTTTTTCTGGTAAATCAACAGCTTTATCCGTCTCACAAACCAGCATGACATCCTCAGACAAAAGCCCTGCTTCTTCTAATTCCGTAATATTTTTGACAATTTCTTCCTTAGCGTATGGTGGATCTAAAAGTACCAAATCAAACTGTCCACTAACAACGCCAATTGCCTTATTAGCATTCATTTTCAACAAGTGAAATTGCTGCTCAGACTTTGTCATTTTGATATTTTCTAAAATAATAGCTTGCGCTTGACGATTGCGTTCAACCAGCACAGCTTCATCCATTCCGCGTGAAATAGCTTCAATCGCTAAACTTCCACTACCAGAAAACAAATCTAAAACACGTCCACCATCAAAAAATGGACCAATCATATTAAAAATAGCACCTTTAACCTTATCTGTTGTCGGACGCGTAATTTTTCCATCTAGCGTCTTTAAAGGACGCCCACCAAATTTTCCTGCTACAACTCTCATAATAACCATTATAGCAAAATTCAAATAAAATACCTTAAAAAATGATCAAGTCATCTTTACACTAAAAATGAGATTTGATGTGATTATTGTGATAATTTTAATTGTCAAAGTTTTTAGGATAAAGGAGTTATGATGAATTTTAAAACTTTCTTTAAAGACAAGAAAAATCTTGCCATTACCATTTTATCGGTATTATTGATTGCTAGTTTTTCTAATCAAGGTAACCAAAGTCAAGAATTTTCCCAAGCAGAGGATAAGATTGAACAGCTTAGCCAAGATGCCAAATAAGCCAAATCAGACTTAAAAGATAGCCAAGATGAAATGGCTGATTTTAAAGAAGAAAATGCTAATTACATTGAAATCGGCAAAAAGGAAATTCAAAAGACTAAAGAGATTGAAAACAGTGCAGAAACTGCCGTAAAAAATTTCGAAAAAGACCAAACGCAGGCTAATCTTGTTTTAGCAACAAGTAAAGTTGATGCTGTTACAGACGCTGACAAAAAAGAGAAATTTCAAAAGCGTATCGCAACTGTCAAAACAGCCATTGAAGCTAAAAAAGAAAAAGAACTAGAAGATAAAGCAGAAACTGCGGTTAAAAACCTTGAAAATAACCAATCGCGTGATAACATTGATGATGCTAAAATTAAAGTTAATGCGGTAAATAATTCAACTAAAAAGGAAGCTTTCAACAACCATATCAACGCTGTCGTTTCAGCTATTGAAGCCAAAGAAGCCGAAGCTGCTAAACAAGCTCAAGAACAAGCTGCTGCTAAACAGGCACAACAACAAACTGCTAGTGGATACTCTAGAGATGCTCGTGGCAGATGGCATCGTCCAAATGGACAATACGCTTCAAAAGCTGAAATTGCTGCAGCAGGTCTTCCGTGGTAAGCAATTTAATTTAAATAATTTTACAAAAGTTGTTAGAAAATCGCTCTAACAACTTTTTCTATTCCCAAAATCAAAAAGCCGACTAGTTATCCTAGCCGACTTTTCTTAGTCCTTAAAATAAGATTTCTTCTACTTAAAGAATATTTTCGTAAGTGTCACGAACTTCTTGTGGCCAAACACTTGATTGAACTTCTCCGATATGTTTCTTACGGAGCAAGAACATTGCCATACGAGATTGACCGATACCACCTCCGATAGTAAGTGGGAAGAGACCATTAAGAAGAGCTTTATGCCATTCTAGTTGTAAACGATCTTCGTCACCAGTGATTTTAACTTGACGTCTGAGAGCTTCCTCGTCAACACGAATACCCATTGATGACAATTCAAAAGCAGAATTCAAAGCTTCATTCCAAACAATGATATCACCATTAAGACCGTGGTAACCATTTTCTGATTCAGAAGTCCAGTCATCGTAGTCAGGTGCACGACCATCATGACGTTGACCATCTGGCAAAATACCACCAATACCGATAAGGAAAATTGCTCCAAATTCTTTAGCGGCAGCATTTTCACGTTCTTTCGGTGTCAAATCTGGATAACGTTCTACCAATTCTTCTGTGTGGATGAATGTGATTTTCTTAGGCAAAACAGCTTCGATATCAAAACGAGCTTCAACAGCCAATTCTGTCAAACGAATAGCCTTATAAACTTGTTCAACTGTTTCTTTCAAATATTCGATGTTGCGACGACCATTTGGAATAACTTTTTCCCAATCCCATTGGTCAACATAAATAGAGTGGATTGGATCTAATTCTTCTTCGTCTGGTCGGAGAGCTTTCATGTGTACGAAAAACCCTTCTCCTTCATTGAAGCCAAAACGTGCTAAGGTATGACGTTTCCACTTAGCAAGTGAATGAACAACTTCATATTCAGCATCAGGAATACGTTTTATGTGCACTGATACGGGATTTTCAATACCATTCAAATTATCTTGCATACCATCCCCGACCTGACTGAGAATAGGTCCTTGCACTTCAACGATGTCAAGTTTATCAATCAAATATTGAGTGAAAGTATTCTTGACAAAAGAAATCTCCTGCTGTTGCTGAATAAAGCTTTTCTTCATATGCTTCTCCTTAAAAATTTTTTATTGAAATACCAAAATGATAAATAAAGATAGTGAGATAATTTTGTATTTCGTGACCGCTTTTACAACGATAGAGCTATTATACACCTAAGATTTTAAAAAATAAATACTTTTTTGAAAATTTCTACAATTTTTTTGAGTTTATGTTATAAAACCTTACATTTATTTAGAATAAGTCAATCATATCAAGGAATTTCAGTCATTTTTATCAAAAAAATATAAGAAAAAAGACCTGAAAAAGTTGTGTGTGTAATCTTCTTCAAAGTCTTTTTATATTGTTAAAATGATTCTTTTTTAATAACTGTTATAATTTTCAAAAGTTTTCTAAAAAAGGATTTTCTGACCAAATATTATTCTTTATCATTTATTTTGCGTAGTGACATCAAGAAAATGAAAGATAAGATGATTACTGCTAAGCCAACGAATAGATAATTAAATTCATAGTCTGGGCGCAGTATGATTGTAAAAATAGCTGTTCCAAGGGGCATAAAAAGCACCGCTATTGTAAAGACAATTCCCAAAACACGCCCCAAATAATTGCTATCAACTTCTCTTTGAACAAGCGAAAAAGAATGAATGTTAAAGACCGTCAAAAAGATACTACAAAAAGCTGGTGATAGCGCCAGAAAAACAACATTTGGAAAAATATGGTACAAAATTGGTGCTAAACCAAGAAATAAACCAGCAACTGCCAAAAAAGTCATTAACAAGTCAGTTGATAATTTCTTATTAACCCTACCGCTGATAAGAGCACCAATAAGCCCACCAACCGCTTCAGCTATCAAAAATGTTCCGTAAATATTCTCAGTAATTTTCGGGAACATTTGGTTGCTGTAAGGTAGTAATAGGTTATAAGCAGCCATAAAAAAATTCACAGAAGCCGATAGAGCAATCAAAACCGAAACTTGGCGTTTTTGTGCCAAATAACGAAAGCCACTGATTAAATCCTGAAAGATACTAGCCATTGAAAAATGATTGTTTTTTGTATTTTCTTCTAAAATCGGAGAAACAAAGACTACAATGATGCTTGATAATATAAAGGAAACACCATCCAAAAGCAGAGAACCATGAATACCTATCAAGCGATAAACGCCGACCGCAACGATTGGAATCACAATTTTGACAACCGTAGCCGCTGTTTGCAAGTAAGAATTTAGTAGAGCAATATTGTCTTTTTCCACCACTTCTTTCGTAAAAGCGTTATAAGCAGGTGTTGAAAAAAGATGATAAAAATGCCAAAAACACATTGGCTACAATAATCGCATAAATTAACCATGTATTATCACTGATAAATGACAAGGCTATACAAGCTAGACCACTTAAAAAATCACTCAAAATGATGATTTTCTTTCGACGAAAACGGTCAGCAATCACACCACCAAAAAGATTAAAAAGGACTCCCATAATGTTTTCAAGTGATTGATATACCCCAACTAACACCATTGAATTCATATTAAAACTAGCTAAGAATGAATTGTTAACATAATCAAATAAAACATCTCCAATTTTTGAAATGGCGCTGCTTGAAACAAGCAAACTAGCATTTTTCTGTTCTGCTTTTTTCATATAAAAAATATCCCCCGTTTTTAAAATAGTATATACTTTTGAAGTATTTTTTGGAATATTCTTTCAATTCTTTTTAAAATAAAACACAAAAAATCTTGCACTTTCGCACAAGATTTCACGATTTTATGTTCGATCAATCAAGGTAATTAATTCTTTTGTCATACGGCGTGGTCCACGAATGTTAGTGACACCACATTCTTTCAGCACAGCAATTGGAAATTGGCTATTTGAAAAAGTTTGCAATAGCTCAATTTTCATTAATTTTTTAATTGATTTTTCTTCCCGATAACCGCTATTTGGAATGTCGGATTCTAAGACACGGCAAAGGTAGCGAAGGGCGCGTGTTGGTGCCGTAATATAAATGGCAACATAATCACCCGCTTTAATACTGGCTTTTTGTGTCCAATTAATAATCGAATTTGCTGCAAATTCCGCATCGATATCGTAATATTTCAGATTGGCAGGGATAATCCAATAATCAGGCCCAGATAAGCTCCCAAGACTTTTCCCTGAAACTAAAGCTCTGCTATTTTTCACCAAAGAAAAAAGCAAATCATCCGAAACCGTCTCGTCCAGCACTAGCGACACCCATGATTTCTTGCTCATATGGTAAGATGGGTAAATGCCTCTTATTTCAAGCAATCGAGGCAAGTCTTTGGGATTAACTTTGATATTGATAATCTCGATTTTCTGTTCTAACGCCTCTTTTGACCACGTTTCATCGCCCAAATCCAACTTTCCACGCGCAACCGTCATAATCAACGCATACCACTTATGATTCTGCGGATAACGGTAAGACGAAAACTCAGGATATTTTTCAAAAGGATGGTCATACATGTCGCCATATGTCGCTTGCAAGTAGTGTGCGAGACGATTGGTTTGTGGATTGAGAAATGGCAGAGCTTCAAAGCAATCTGCCGCCACACGTTCAAGCACCGCAAGATAAGCTTCTCTGACTTGCCCAACAAAATTTCCCATTGCTTGCGCCACATGAATGGCAAGATATTCCTCGTTCAAATCAGTATCAATCACATAAGTTGACACCTCCCCATCTACCGCAATATGGACATGCACTTCAAAAGCGCCGTCCAAAATAGTTTCGCGGAACTCATAACCACCCTGTGATTTCTGAAAACCAAACGGCACCAAGCACTCAAACACTACCCGCTTCTTCCTAAAAATATCCGATTCAAATGACATAGGGACTCCTTTCGTTTAGCATAAGTATAAATCGAGTAGGGGCTAACTTGTAGTCCCTCTCACACCACCATACGTGCCGTTCGGCATACGGCGGTTCCATTAACTGTTAACATGTCGTTCCATGTAGTTGACTAATCCTCGTTTGGTGAGGATTGGTTTTGATATAGATTGATTAAGAACAGACTGACAGGCTACCAGTTGATAGTGGTTACCCCAACCCGATACCTTGTCTGCTAACCACCTAGGAACACCTAATTTAAGCAATCCCAAATGCCGTTTAGCTTTGGTTTTCCACTACTTCCAGATAATCTCTCGTAAACGAATTCGCAAATGCTTATCTATCTTGGTGAGAATTGTTTTCATCACTCCGATACGGAAGTAATTTATCCAACCCCTGATTAGCCAGTTAAGCCGTTGAATTCTCATACCTAGTTCTATACTATGCTTACAGCTGGTAAGAAGTTTTAACTTTTCCTTAAACCGTTTAACGCTATCTTGATGAGGACGACTTACCCATTGGTTTATTTTAGGTTGATACCAAAAGCCAAAGCCGAGATACTTTAGACGAGTTGGCTTAGTGATTTTGGTCTTACTAGCGTTAACCTTGAGACCGAGACATTTCTCAATATAGCGAGTAACAGAATGCATCACTCGAATAGCTAATGCTCTACTTCCTACAGCCATAACACAGTCATCTGCGTACCTCAAAAATTGAAGAATTAATTTTAGAAGGTGGAATTTTATAAATATTATATATATACTATTAAGCAAGAATCATATTTTTATCAATGAAGAATCCCTTCTAGAAAAAATTCCTGAAGAATTAATTTCTAGAAAAATCATACAAAAAATATTAGTAAAATTAGATAATGATATATCATTAGAAAGTAATTTAGTCGAAAAATTAATTAACAATATTAATTTCAATGACCAAACTTTTGGCTCTGAACTTAATAGTTTTGTACAAAGACATTCTTCAAAACTTGAGGAACAACAAATACTCCCTCTCGATAATTATCACGAATTAATTACTGGAGGAGCATCCTTTATTGTTCGAAATAATTCATTTATAACCGCAGAACAGATTTTAAATTTATCAGAGCAAGAACTTCTTAATATTTTGTTAACTTCTCAAGAAAATCAATTTAATCCTAAAAAGCTTTGGGAAGAGAACACTGTTAATGCTACAATCGATTTCTGTATTGAATTATTGACAAATAATTCAATACAGAATTGCAAGAAAAATTTTGGACTTTCTTGAGCAATAATAGTAAAAAGTTATTCAACAGATACTCTTCTCTATTTTATAAGCTTGCAATTATTGAAGAATTGCCAAAAAATATTATAAATTTTTCGATAAGTACCTGCTTAAAAAATATGAATGATAATCACTTTTCACATGATAAGGAAAAATTTTTCACATACTTCGTTCAACAAAATAATTTAAATACACAAATAATCAATAAACTTTTTAGTATATCTCCTAACAATTTGGATAGTTCCTTATCAGATAATAAAGATTTTGATATAATTCTATTTTTCGGTTCTGAATTGGGTGGATATTTAAGTATTTTAATAGAATTAGTGATTAAACACAAGGAAGAATATCTAAACAGAATAAAAAAATCATCGACAACCTCTCATACAATCCATACAAACAATTTATGAAAGGTGTATTCTTATATGATTACGATGTAAATACTGAAGAAATTAATTATGAAATATTTCTTGGATACATTTATTATCATAAAAGAATGCCAAATAAAACTGGAGAGCTTTTTGCAAACTTAGTTTCTAACTTGCTCAAAACAAAAATTAATAATAACAAAGCTTTGAGTTATTCACTACTAATAGCACTGGAATATATAAAACTTAAAGAGATTATGTTTCAACATAATAACTTCAACTATATGGTTAATTTGATTTTCTTAAGTCAAAAAAATTCAAATATGAAAACGATTGGTTAAGACAACTTATATTACAAGAAAATAAAAGTTATAACATTTTTTCATTACTTGCCCTTATTATTCAAGAGGATAGTCTTAATAACGATAAATACTTAGAGTTCTTAGAAACTTTTAAAGATAATGTAACAGAATGTACAGCTAATATTGAGTTATATTCTCTGACTTATTACCTAAGCGAAGAAAAACTCAATGAAGAAAAAACTAACCTACTAATTAAATACATATGGATTCTTTTAAAAAATAGAAAAATTGGAAAAAGTTTCCAAGATTTAGAATCATTATTTATACTACTACATATCTTGATAGTGGACAGCTCATAAGTTAAAAAGAGTCTCAGTATATTCAAGAATTGCTATCTCCTCTTGAATAGGAAGAACTAAAAAGAAAAATTGGAAACTATATCAATCAAATAGATTGAAATTAATTATCTAATTTTATTTTTCTACTTTAATTCCACCAATAACCCCACTTCAACCATTAGTTGAAGTGGGGCGTTCTTTTATAATCGATTTATTATTTCACCAATTTTTTCATATCTTCGATACGAGCGACTGTTGCATCGTATTTGGCTTGATAATCGACTTGTTTGTCGCGTTCTTTTTGGACAACTTCTGGTTTAGCGTTAGCGACGAATTTTTCGTTGCCGAGTTTACGTGCGACCATGTCCAATTCTTTTTGCCATTTAGCAAGTTCTTTGTTAAGACGTGCCAATTCTTCTTCAACGTTAAGAAGGTCAGCAAGTGGCAAGAAGATTTCAGCGCCTGTGATCACACTAGACATTGCCAATTCTGGTGCTTCAATGGTAGAAGAAATTTCTAGTTTTTCAGGATTTGTGAAGCGCTTGATATAGTTCACATTGCTGTTAAAGAAGTTTTCCAATTCTTTATCGCTTGTTTTCACAAGAAGTGTAATTGGTTTACTTGGAGCAACATTTACTTCGCTACGTGCGTTACGGACAGCACGGATAAGGTCTTTAAGACTTTCAACACCTTTATGCGCAGCTTCATTTTCAAACGTTGGGTTAACTGTTGGGTATTCAGCTGTTACGATTGAACCTTCAGAAATTTGTTCAAAGATTTCTTCAGTAACAAATGGCATAATTGGGTGAAGCAAACGAAGAATCTTATCAAGGGTGTAAAGAAGAACTGAACGAGTGATAACTTTTTCATCTTCATTGTCACTGTAAAGCACTTCTTTTGTCAATTCAACGTACCAGTCAGCAAATTCATCCCAAATGAAGTTGTAAAGGATATAACCAGCCACACCAAATTCAAATTTATCAAAGTTTTCAGTAACTTTGGCAATTGTTTCATTCAAGTTGTGAAGAATCCAGCGGTCAGTTACGTTACCACCCGTACCAGCAACAACTTTGTCAACATTTGCGCTAGCTTGGTCAAGCGTAAGGTCTTCATTGTTCATCAAAATGTAACGAGAAATATTCCAGATTTTGTTGATGAAGTTCCAAGCAGCGTCCATTTTTTCGTAAGAGAAACGAACGTCTTGACCTGGTGCAGAACCGTTTGATAAGAACCAACGAAGAGCGTCAGCACCGTATTTCTCGATAACATCCATTGGGTCAATACCGTTACCAAGTGATTTAGACATTTTACGTCCTTGCTCGTCACGAATAAGACCGTGGATAAGCACGTTTTCAAATGGACGGCGTCCTGTGAATTCCAATGATTGGAAAATCATACGTGACACCCAGAAGAAGATGATATCATAACCAGTTACCAATGTAGATGTTGGGAAGTAACGCTTGAAGTCTTCTGCTTCTGTGTCAGGCCAGCCCATTGTTGAGAATGGCCATAAGGCTGAACTAAACCAAGTATCAAGAACATCTTCGTCTTGAGTCCATCCGTCACCTTCTGGAGCTTCTTCACCAACGTACATTTCACCTTCAGCATTGTACCATGCAGGAATTTGGTGACCCCACCATAATTGACGAGAGATAACCCAGTCATGAACGTTTTCCATCCATTGTAGGAAAGTATCGTTGAAACGTGGTGGGTAGAATTTTACTTCGTCATCAGTGTCTTGGTTAGTAATAGCATTTTTAGCCAATTGGTCCATTTTAACGAACCATTGTGTTGACAAACGTGGCTCAACTGGCACACCAGTACGTTCTGAGTGACCAACGCTGTGAACCATTTTTTCAATTTCAACAAGTGCACCGATTTCTTCCAATTTTTTAACGACAGCTTTACGAGCTTCAAAGCGGTCCATACCAGCAAATTCACCAGCAAGTTCGTTCATTGTACCGTCATCATTCATGACGTTGATTTGTGGCAAGTTATGACGCTGACCAACTAAGAAGTCATTAGGGTCGTGTGCTGGAGTGATTTTAACTACACCAGTACCAAATTCTGGGTCAGCGTGTTCATCACCGACGATTGGAATAGCTTTGTTAACGATTGGAAGGATAACATTTTGGCCAATCAAATCTTTGTAACGGTCATCATTTGGGTTAACCGCAACGGCTACGTCACCAAACATTGTTTCAGGACGAGTTGTGGCAACTTCAAGGCTACGTGAACCATCTTCCAACATATAGTTCATGTGGTAGAAAGCACCTTCAACATCTTTATGGATAACTTCGATATCAGAAAGGGCTGTACGAGCTTTTGGATCCCAGTTGATGATAAATTCACCACGATAAATCCAACCTTTTTTATAAAGTTCAACAAAGACTTTACGAACCGCTTTTGACAATCCTTCATCAAGTGTAAAACGTTCACGTGAGTAGTCAACAGAGATACCCATTTTACCCCATTGTTGTTTGATTGTTGATGCGTATTCATCTTTCCATTCCCAGACTTTATCAAGGAATTTTTCACGACCAAGGTCGTAACGTGAGATACCATCTTCAGCAAGACGTGCCTCAACTTTTGCTTGTGTTGCAATCCCCGCATGGTCCATACCAGGAAGCCATAAAGTATCAAAACCTTGCATACGTTTTTGACGGATAATAATATCTTGCAAAGTAGTATCCCAAGCGTGACCAAGATGAAGTTTACCAGTTACGTTTGGTGGTGGAATAACGATAGAATACGGATGAGCTTTCTTATCGCCAGAAGGCTTGAAAACATCCTCATCTAACCATTTTTGATAACGCCCAGCCTCAACCTCAGCCGGGTTATATTTTGGTGAAAGTTCTTTTGACATAATGTGTCCTTTCTACATTTTTTCAATATCATTTAATTTTTGTAAAATAAGTTGTGCTGATTCACGAGCGGATAGATCAGTATTATTGATTTTATAATAATACTTAAGAAATTCTGGTGACTTCTCTGGATTAAATTGGGCAAATGTCATCGTTGACAGAATATCATTTTCAGACCATTCTAAATCACGTTTTAATGGTTTGCACTGCAAGCGATGCTCAGTACGATTACGCCGAAGCCGTTCAGTTAAATCCGTTTCAAGTTCTACAAACAAGACCTCTCTATTAAATGAGTGAAAAACATCTTGAATCTGTCTCAAAAAATCAATATCATTTGAATCATTAAAATCAATTACAACAGTAAAAATAAGAGGTTTATTGCTCTGAGCAAAAGCTTCAAAAAAATTCATTCTAATTTTTCGAATGAGTTCAGTTGAGATAGGTCCATATTCCATAAAACGCATAACAAAATCAATGCTATCGTGATTATGAAACAAAGTCATACCAGTCATCTTTTCAATTTCTTGACCAATCGTCATCTTACCTGAAGCTTGTGCACCAATAATGACAAGATTCATCATCTCCCCTCCCACTCACTTTTCAACAATCCATAGCGCAACAGGTCACAACGTTTCCCTTGTGCGTCTTTGCGGTCGCGGATTCGAGCTTCGAGGGTGAAACCTAGTTTTTCAGCAATACGTTGGCTTGCTTTATTGTAACCATAACATTCAATTTCAATTTTGTGGAGATTGAGTAGGGTAAATCCAACTTCCAACAGCGCATGCGCAGCTTCTGGCACGAATCCTTTCCCCCAATAATCTAGATGAAGCAGATAGCCCATTTCAAGAACATCATCAGCATGGCGCTTATTAAAATCAACCGAACCAATGACTTTATTTGTCCCTTTTAAGCAAATACCATAACCAGACGGTACCTTTTGCTCAACCCAGCGCTTTGGCATAATGTTTTCAAGATAATGTGCCTCTGCTTCTACGCTTTCTGCAGGTGGAAAACCAGCTGGCCAAGTCACTTCTGGCAAGCTCGCATAAGCAAAAATATCCTCAGCATCTGAGACCAGACGTGGGCGTAAATATAGCCGTTCTGTCTCAATATCAGGAAGTTTACTGTCCTTAATCTGACCTAAAATTTTAATCATAAGCTCTCTCCTATTTTGGTGGTAAAAAATCGCCCCTGTCTTTCGACAGGGACGAACTTTTTATAAATCCGCGGTACCACCCACATTCGAGTGACTAGCACTCGCAACTTGATTATTCAGTTACAACGTTCAGCAACCAGTCTTAATATTTGTACGGATTTCTCAACCACACCGCTCTCTGTAACAAATGGTTTTTAAGACACCTCTGAATGTTTTTATTTTAACAGATTTAGTCAGCTAACGCAAATAGATTAAGCTTTGAAAGCTACACCATTTTCTTTCAATTTATTAACAGTTGCTGGACCAACTCCTTTAAAGGCCAAAACGTCTTTTTCAGTAAAGTTTTTGAAATCGGAAACTGATTTAATCCCTTCATTATAAAGTGTTTCAATAAGTTTTGGTCGAATGCCCTCTACGGCAGAAATCGCTGAAAATTCTTCCAAACTAAGAGTCGCTTTTGAAACAACATTAGTAGCTACTTTAGCAGTTGCTGTTGCAGCAGTTTTGATAATGCCTGCGCGTTTCAATTTCAATAAGTACTCTTTTTTTCGATTCTTTTTCTTTGCCATTTTAGTAATTTCTCTCCCCTAAAAGATTATCTGGTAATTCGTGGAAACCTTTTCCGGATTTATAATTAGCAAATTTGCCTTGGATAAATTTGTAAGCATCTAACTTACTTTCATAACGGATGTAGGCATCAGCTGCGCGTTCATCCTTATCTTCTTCCACAATCTTACGACTAGCTTCCATCGCCATTTCGTTGATTGCGATTTGTGAGTCTACCCAAGCTTCAAATTCTTTTAAAAATTCTTGTTCGTAAGTCATAAACACCTCTCGTCTGATTTCCTAGGTCATATTATAACACAAACATAGGCAAAAAGAGAAGTTTGTAAAGGATTTGTAACATGATTTCCACGAATCATTTCTTTTTACAGGGAAATTTTCAGAAAAACCATCATTTTTAGTGAATTATCTTGTTTTTTCCAAAGTTTTTAAGTAAAATGTTAAAAATATTTTGAAATTCAAGGAGGATGTGTTGGCATGATTTTATCACAATTTGACCATCAGCAAACGGCGATTATTAACCCAGGGAATGTCATCCAAGATTTGCCAGATTTTCCCAAAACCGCTGTGACCTGTTTTGCAAGAGGAACTTTCGCACGAATCTTAGCTGAATTTCCTCACCATGAAATCACAAAAACAAGTGTCGCAAATTTGGAAATTCTAATCTATGAGCTAAAGTTTCAGGGGCAAAAAATTGCTTTTTTCAACTCCTATATTGGGGCAAGTGGCTATGTTGCTATTTTAGAGGATATTATTGCTATGGGTGCTGAAATTATCCTTGTTTTTGGCACGTGCGGTGTCCTCAATCATCATTCCTACAATCGCTATTCACGACGAAGGCACAAGCTATCACTACGCTCCGCCAACAAGTGAAATTGCGCTCAATCACACCTATCGCAAACAGTTCAAACAGTTTCTTGACGCCTAAAATATCTCCTATACAGAAGGAAAGGTTTGGACAACTGACTGCATTTACCGTGAACTCATCAAAAGACGGCAAATCGAAAGACACAAGGTGCTATCGCCGTTGATATGGAATGCTCTGCGATTACCGCATTTGCCAACTTCCGCAAGATTAATCATTTTCAATGCTTTTATTCGGCTGATAATCTAGACGCTGAAGCCTGGGAACCTCGAACTTTAGCTAACGATGCTGACCTTGAAACCAAAGACCGCATTGCAAACATTGCTTTAAGTTTTGCCGTTGAATTATTCCGTTAAAATCATTATAATAGTGATAAGTTTTTTTCCGAAAAGAGGAGAAACACGAACCTTCAATTTAAATCATTTACTGACGAAGATACCGCTCAAGCCATTGCGATTTGGAATCAAGTCGTGACCGACGGAGTAGCCTTTCCACAAACTGAAACCTTAACTCTTGAGACAGGAAAAGCCTTTTTCAAAGTCCAAACTTACACAGGCGTTGCCTACCAAGCAGATACTGGACAAATTATCGGTTTGTATATTCTTCACCCAAACAATGTGGGACGTTGTGGACATATTTGCAACACCAGCTACACTGTTGATAGTCATTTTCGTGGACAACATATCGGTGAAAAACTCGTCCGCCATTCTATGGGACTGCTAAAAAATTAGGATTTAGAATTCTTCAATTCAATGCCGTTGTCAAATCAAACCAAGCCGCACTTGCCCTCTATCAAAAACTAGGCTTCCACCAACTTGGAACGATTCCTGCAGGATTCCTCAATAAAAACAATGAGTACGAGGACATTATTCCACACTATTACGACTTAACCAAACTGCCTGATTAAGCAGATTCACATCAATAAAAAGCATTCTGATATTACCTTTATGGTAACCTAGCAGGATGCTTTTAGTTATTTTGTTCAAGCTATCCGTTCAGATAAAAGTAATCAGTATAGCACAAAAATAATAATTTTCAAGTCTTGCAAAACACAAAATATAGTGCTAAGATTTTATACGGAACACAAGATATTGTGTTTAATATGCAGTTTCAACAAGAACGATTTCTTACCACTACATAGATAATACTTAGAGAAAGGAGGCTATCTTCTTATTTCCACAATACCATAACTTCCACCAAACATTTACTACCATTTTCTAAATAGATGCTCAAATCTATTTCCATAACTATTCTCACTTACATTAGCATATTGGAGGTGCATTACCATCGTGATTATTCTAGCAGGAATGATAGGAGTTGGAAAAACTACCTATACTTCTCTTTTAGCCAAAGAATTAGGCACAACAGCTTTCTTTGAACCTGTTGATAACAACCCTATTTTAGATAAATATTATGAAGACCCTGAAAAATACGGCTTTGCTTTGCAGATTTATTTTCTAAATAAACGCTTTAAAGCCATTAAAAAAGCTTATTATACTGATAATAATGTCTTAGACCGTTCCATCTACGAAGATGCTCTCTTTACGTATATCAATACCCTTCAAGGCAGTATCAGCGAACAAGAATATAAGATTTACCTAGAATTGTTAGATAACATGATGGAGGAGATTGACGGACTTCCTAAAAAATCCCCTGATTTGCTCATTTACCTCGAAGGCAGTTTTGACCACATCATGAACAACATCAAAAAACGTGGACGTGATTTTGAACAGCCTGATAATACTAACGGGCTCACTGATTACTACAAACTCCTTCACACACACTACAACAGCTGGTATGAAAACTACCAATACAGTCCTAAAATGAAAATCAACACCGACCATATCGATGTTACAAAATCGGAGGACTGGGCAAAAGTTTATCAAATGATCCGTCAAGAAATGAAATCAATTGGAATTGGAGATTAACATATTTTGAAAAAACAATTATCACTTAAAAATTCTTTCAACCTTGCATGGAATCGCCTAAACACTAAAGAAAAAATGTTTGTCATTATCACTTTTCTGGCGTCACTTAGCTTTACTCTCTATGGCATGTTACCGACACTAGTCACAGGTGATTTTACCGCCTTAAATACTCTCTCAATTATCATGTCAATCTTTGGCTTTATCGGAACATGGACTTTGGCGCTCCAATGGCAGCACACCTTTAAGGCAAATGGGATTCAAAATATCGCTGGGATTTTAGTTGCTGGAATGCAAGGCATTTACGGTGATATGTTTACAAGTTTTTATTATCTTGTAACCGAATTTATCGGGCATTACAGTTGGAAAAAACGCCGTAATGATAATGGTGAACTTGTTGTCGATAAAAAATTCGGAGCCAAAGACGTCTTTCTCGCTATTTTCTTTTGGACAATTGGACTTGGCTTTCTGTCTTACTGGATGGGTGGACAAAAAATTGTCCTCGATGCTTTGACAAACGGACTATCATTCACTGCTCAACAACGACAAGTAAAAGGGCACCTTGATGGCTACTACATTTGGCTTTTGGTTGACCTTCTTAGTTTTATGCTATTTATTTCCATTGGAAACCAAATCGTCGCTTTCAGCTACCTCGGCATGTTTGCTCAAGGATTGGTTGGGATTATGATTTGGAAGAAAGGCAAAGGACAAGCTTAAATTTCCACTAAAAAAGCCTCAAGCGAGGCTTCCAAACTATCTTTGCCGCCACCGAGAATTGAACTCGGAACGGAGCATTACCATTGCTCTATTATACCATTTAACTATAGCGGCTACCTACTTATAGTAACATGAAATCACTTTTCTAGCAAGAAAAAGTTACCCAACTCATTCTTGTCAAACTACTCCACTAAACCTGCATTTCATGTTTATAAATGAAAGCTTAACTCAGAATATGATATGAGTTAAGCTTTTTGTGTAACTTCATGAATTGATTTGACAGGTTTTACATGGTTATCGTGCTCACCTAACATTTTTTCCATCCAAATCATATCATACCAATGGTTAAATTTATAGCCAGACTGGTGAAATTTTCCGACTAACTGGTAACCAAGGGCACGGTGGAATTTTTCACTGCCATTTGTCAAATAAGCATCTTCTGTCTCAGTTGAAGCAATGCAAGCATTGAGATTCAAAATTCCCATTTTTATCAAGTATTCTTCCAAAGCACGGTAAATTTGACGTCCTACACCTTTTCCACGCGCAGCCTTGTCCAAATACACCGTTGCCTCAGCCGACCAAGCATAAGCAGTTCTTGGATGAAAAGATGACGCGTAAGCATAACCCAAAATCTGCCCTGCCTCTTCTGCTACCAAATACGGATAAAAAGCCATAATAGAACGCATTCGTTCCCGAAATTCCTCTAAACTTGGCACCTCATACTCAAAAGTAATAGCCGTCTTTTCAACATAATAACGATAAATAGCAAGTAAATCTTTGGCATCCTCTAAACGAGCCAAACGAATGATAACTGTCATATGTCCTAGGATACCCTCTCGAACGTAATTTTTCACCAGTATATCGAGAAAATCCTTTACTGTCAAAAATAAAGTGACATCTTTCGTTAGCTATTTTCTACTCTTAAAACGTTATTTAATCTGTTCGAATAACCAATCACGCATCAGCTTGCCATGTTTCAGTCCGTATTTGCTATATGTAGGAGTAGTTGATTTCAGGCTTTTGCCCAAAACAGATCGGGCATCAATTCCAATTTTTTCCGCAAGGGCTTGACGAAATTGAGCAGTATCAAGTGATGTCCCTGACCCAATAACACGTTCTTTAGGGAAACCCGAAAATTTCCATGTTGAGTAAGTTAAAATATCAACCGGATTGGCAGCCACAAGGAAAATGCCATCAAATCCAGACTCAACCACTTGAGTAACAATGGATTTGTTGACAGCAAGGTTTTTGTCGACAAGATCCAGACGGGTTTCACCCGGTTTTTGAGGTGCACCCGCAGTAATGACAACAAGGTCAGCATCTGCGCAGTCTGAGTATTATGCAGCATAAATTTTTTTAGGCGAGGTAAACGAAAGCGCATGGCTAAGATCAAGTCCATCGCCTACAGCTTTTTCAAACAGTTGAGGAATTTCAATAATTCCAAATTCTTGAGCAATTCCTTGGTTAATAAGAGCGAAGGCGTATGAAGAACCTACGGCACCGTCACCAACAAGGATAACTTTTTTGTGTTGTTTAGTTGTTTTCATCTAATGGAGCTCCCGTTTTTGTTATTCCTTTTAAAAAATATAATCATCATCTAGCATTTCCTCCGCTTCTCCCATTAGATATCCTGCACCAACCTGTGAAAAGAAATCATGATTTGCTGTTTCAATAGAAATGCCATTCATTACAATTGGATTTACATCATTTGCTGAGGCATCTTTAAAATATATATCAAATCCCATATTCTGCAGAGATTTATTTGCATTGTACTTCACGAATGTTTTAATATCTTCCACTAGTCCGATTTCAGAATACACTTCTTCAGTATATGCAAACTCATTGTCTAACAGCTCCTCTAGAAAGGAATACATCCAATTAGTAAAGTTTTCTTGTTCAGTAATCGATAACTCGTTAAAGTCCTGTCTAAACTTATACCCTAAATATGTACCATGTACTGATTCATCTCGTATAACCAATTTAATAAGTTCTGCTAAGTTAGCTAATTTATTCTGACCTCGGTACCAAAGGGGGATAAAGAAATTGCTATAATACAATATTCCTTCTAAAAAGACACTTGCAACCTTAACCTGCATAGGTGTGCCGTTCTGATAGATCTCATTAATCTTTCTAGCTTTAAATTGCATTCTACGGTCATTGTTCATCCAATTATATATTTCTTCTATATCTTTGAATGTATTAAGTGAAATTAAAATAGTTCCATATGTTTTGGCATGGATGGATTCCATAAAGGTGAAGTCGCTCAACACAGCCTTCTCTTTTAAGGTTCTTGCATTTTTCTTTAATGCATATAAGCCCTCTTCGGATTGTAACGTATCCAATAAGGCAAGTCCTCCAACTGCTTTTTTCACCACCTCCTTTTCCATATCAGAAAGTTTTCCCCAATCTAATAGGTCATTCGAAACAGGAACCCTTGTATCCAACCAGAACTGCGCAGTTGCTTTATCCCAGACATATTCATCTAATTCATCTTCTATAAGCTGCCAATTCATTGTTTTATTTAGCATTCTTTTCCCCTTACCTTTGTACTTATTAATATTACCAATATATCAATAGTATATGATGTACGTAAAACACACACTTATAGTGATTTAACAACCTTAATAGGCTGCTCATAATTAGGAGATTCATTGATATTTTCAAGATATTCTGTATATTGAACAGTATTTTGAGAATCTAGAACCAAGACTGCCCTAGCTAGTAAATGCCACTCACCCATGAGAACACCAAATGCTTTACCAAAACTATTATCATAATAGTCAGAAAGTAAAACGACATCTAATCCTTCAGCACCACACCACCGCGCCTGAGCAAATGGTAAATCAACTGATACAGTGATAACAACCGTATCCTCTAGTTCTGATAATTCCTTGTTAAATGTACGTGTTTGTGTTGAACATAAATCAGTCTCCAGTGAAGGAACAATTGAGATAACTTTCTTCTTCCCGTCAAAATCACTTAAACTTTTAAGAGTTAAGTCACTTGACATTAGTGTAAAATCTGACATTGTATCACCAACATGTAGTTGTCTCTCTGCTGAAACTGTAACGTTTTTCCCAAAAAATGTTGTCATAATATAATTCCTTTCTTAAACAGTAGTTTTATTTATTTCTACCCTCTATTATCACTTTTTCTAATAAGTCTCTAATGCAATTTATGCATAATAACTTATCCTTCTAATTACTAAGCAAGTTCCTACCCCTACTTAATCATAAAGACTTGAGACCTCTATTATTGATTTTAATACGATATATATCTAGTCAGTAATAAGATTGATCAATCTATTGTTATCCTTTTTCATTAATACGATAACGGTATCTATCACCCCCGTTCCTTAAAATTATGTATCATAGACTAATTCCAAATCAATGACACTAATCCTAATTTCTAGTTTAATTACCAAATTAAGCCTATATCCCTATATTACATATTCTCCTCTAGAATTCGTAATCAGATTCTTCCATAATCTCTTCATCGGTTGAAGCTGATTTGTTACTAGAGATGGATAAATGATGCTCGCGTAAGTTATTTAACCGATAATTTATTCCTTTCAACACCTCAGCATTAAAACTAAATTGCTCTTTCAATCCAATCCCCATGAGAATATTATTAGCTTCCTGCAATATTAAGTTTTTAGCGATTATTTTACTCTCCTTCAAATAATAAAAGTCACCAATTAAATTAATCCCCAACTTTACAAAGTGGTCGACAGTTTCATAACCCCATGCTTTGAAGCGTTCAACCTCTTGCAGGTCTGATTCTTTTAGTAGAAGCTTTATCTTATGACTAAAATAAAAGCAATGCAAGGACTCATTACGGATAATCATTTCCAACATACTTCCGAGGTTATTAAATTCTTTATTAATCCATAACTCAAAAAGGTATGCAAGATAAGCATAGTTCAGGAGACCTTCTACACATAGCGCTATGAACCTTTTTTTAACTAGACTCGATTCTCTATAAACAGTATTAATATCATTCAAATATTCCAGTACACGTGATTCATTGTCAACCCACTCAAATGACTTTTTAAGATTAATCTCTTTATCAAAGGTGAGCAATATTCGATTATAAGCTTTGGTATTGACCATCTCGATAAATTGAATATTATTTAAAATAGCAACTTCTTGTTGCGAACACTTACCATTTCGAACAATTTCACCTACCTCTATGGACTGATTAGTAGACAAATTCGTTAAAAGTATCAGTAAACGCTTTAATTGTTCTTGTTCCTCCAAATTAAGCTTTACCCAATTCGTAAAATCATTTTCAATTGGAATCCTGGTATCCAACCAAAACAGTGATGTAGCTCTTTCCCATACTGCATTGTCAAATTCATCCTCGACAACATTCCAGTTAATGGCTCTATAATATAAATAGTTTTTTGACATAGTACCTCCTTAAATCATGCAAGATTCACAATTATTTACACTATTGAATTCGTCATCTTCCGTATATGTCCGAACATAGTAGAGTGACTTAATCCCTTTTGTCCAAGCATAATTACGAAGACGATTTAAGTCTCGAGTTGTTAATTTTGAACTTCCTTGCTTCTTCCACTCATAGATACCTTCAGGTAATACAGAACGCATGAAGAGTGTCAAGCTCATTCCTTGATCAATATGTTGCTGAGCTTTAGCGTAGATATCAATAATTTTTCGTTGATCCATGTTGTAAGCTGTCTTATAATATCTAAGTGTTTTATTCGACAAGTATGGAGCAGGATAAAAGATTGAACCAACTTTTTTCTCTTGACGATTTTCAATTAATTGAGTAATTGGGTGAAGAGATGCACTAGTCTCATTGATATAAGAAATAGAACCATTAGGAGCAATAGCTAGTCTATTTCGATGGTAGAGACCATCTTTCATGACATCTTCTTTTAATAACTGCCAATCTTCAATTGTCGGTAATAAGATATTTTCAAATATCTTTGCCACTTTTTCAGATGTAAAATGAAATTCCTTCGCTAGATAATAATTAAAATAGCTTCCATCAGCATAGCGAGAGTATTCAAAATCATGAAAAGTTTCGTTCTTTTCCACTGCAATTTGGTGACTGGCCTTTAAAGAGTAATAGTTCATAGCCAGAAAGAAAGCATCTACAAATTCTAAGGCTTCATCAGATTCATAGTCAATACCATTAAGAGCTAAAACTGTATGAAGTCCCATTGCACCAAGCCCAATTGTATGGTAGAGCGAATTTCCATTAGCCACAGTTGGAACTTCACTGATTGCACCCCGATCAGTAACAGTGGTGAGCGCCCGAATCGCATATTCTATAGACTTTCCAAAATCTTTAGATTTTATAAGGTTTACCATATTCATTGAACCAAGGTTGCAAGAAATATCGGTCCCCACCTTTTTATAACTTAAATCTGGATTTAATATAGACGGTTCTTGTGGTTGAAGAATTTCTGAGCAAAGATTACTCATAATAATTTTTCCTTTTACAGGATTAGTTCGATTAGCTGTATCAATATTTAAAATATATGGATAACCAGATTCTTGTTGTAAACGTGAAATTTCCTGTTCTAATTCACGAGCATTAATTACAGTTTTTTCTATTTCATCATTAGCCACCATAGTATCGTACTCTTTCGTTAGATCAACATAAGAAAACGGGATACCATAAACTCGCTCAACGTGATAAGGATTAAAAAGATACATTGGTTCATTTGTTTTAAGCAGCTCATAATATTTGTCAGGTACTACTAATCCTAGCGATAATGTCTTAACTCGAATTTTCTCATCTGCATTTTCTTTTTTAGTAGATAAAAATTCCAGAATATCTTGGTGAAAAACATTAAGATACACTACTCCTGCACCATTTCGTTGTCCTAGTTGATTACTATAGGAAAATGAATCTTCCAGTAATTTCATAACAGGCAGCACACCCGAAGAAGCATTCTCAATTTCTTTTATAGGGGATCCTGTTGCACGTAGATTGGATAGATTAACCCCTACGCCTCCACCTATTCTAGAAAGCTGTAAAGCTGAATTAATATTCCGACCAATCGATAGCATAGAATCTTCAATATCAATAAGAAAACATGAAACCATTTCTCCCCGCCTCTTCTTACCTGCATTTAGAAATGTTGGTGTTGCAGGTTGATATCTTTGGGAAATAAGTTCTTCTAGTATCTTATGAGCAAGATTCCTGTCCCCATTCGCAAGATACAAAGCATTAAATACAGCACGATCCTCAAAGTTTTCTAAATAATATTTCGAATCATTTGTTTTCATTGCATACTGATTATAAAATTTATAGGCAGCCATAAAGCTTTGAAATTTAAAACCATAGTTATAGGCGAACTTAAATAGCTCCTTGATAAAGATCCTATTATCTTTACCATAAATACTCAAAACACTTTCATCAATATAATCATGACTAATTAAATAATCCAATTTCTCATCGATACTATCAAAGGTTTTCAAGTTATCCCTAATTTCTGTATTTAAATATTCTTCTAACGCCTCCCTGTCATAATGAAGTGGAATCTGTCCCTCTACCGGTACATTTAACATATTATTCAGAATAAAATAATCTTTTGTCATTCTAGTCTTCTTTCTATTTTTATATTTTTACCTTTATTGATGTAAAAAATCGGATTTTTTACAAAAGAGATCAATGGAAAATACTAGGTCTTCCGTTAACGGAGAGAGTTTATACCATGTTTGGGGTTCAATAAATGGTGGTTGATTGCTAGTGTCATAAGTACACTCTTTGAGAACATCTCCATTCTCTCTCAATTCGAAAATCTTTATCTTCCCGGACCAAATAGTTATCTTTTCCCAAGTCCCATCTTTAATATGATGACTGTGCCGCAAGGGATGAGGCATATGATGTGATGTCAGATTAGGTAAGTGCCTATATGATACAAGCTCTGAACTGTATCTCCACTCTATTAACCTAGTATTCAATCGATTTGAAATGCGAATAACATCTTCCTCAGTTCCTCGTAATTCAAATTCATCTAATACTGGAAATCCAAATTCCTCAGAATACTGGTGAGCTGTCAGGCAGAATTGTTTATTAAAATTTCGATTACCACTTCCGATGATGCCCATACAATATTTACTATTTTTTTTATATGCAATAAGCCTACGGAGGGGTGTTGTTAATATTTCGATATTACCAGTAGTAACACCATTCCCTCCTTCAAGGTAGGCTGGTAGAAAAGCAAAGTAAGGTTCTTTGATTTCAAATTCCAATGATTCATTATTTTTTACTAAATCCTTGACATTAACATAATCCAATTTCTCTTGAAGTTCCCTCTGGAGATAATGATCTAATCTTTCAAGAAAATTAGTCGTATTCCCGCTAAGACTGATATAGTATATTCTAATCACTTGCATTTTTCCCTCCTAATATGTATAATTCCTATATACTGTATTTGATGATAAAAACAGACACTACATATAGTGATTTAATTATATATCTTCCCTAATTAAAAAAAATTGACCATGGTCAATTTTTTAGGAAATATAAAAGAATGCAAGGGAGAATAAAAATATGACAAAAATTGGCTGCGTTCATCGGGTTCCTCTTTTTAATAATCTTGCTTGCGATGAACAGAGTAAGGTTCAAGAATTGCTATATCATAAAACCTTTAAAAAGGGAGAAATTATTTTTTCTCCTGATGATCCAGAGCAGCTATCGATTATTTCAGCTGGTGCTATGAGAATCTATAAACTGAGTAAAATTGGTAAGGAACAGCTTATTCGTATTGTTAATGAGGGAGAATATGACGGAGAGAATTATCTCTTTGGTCTCTCAAATGATTCTCTTTATGGAGAGGCCATTAAAGAAACAAAAGTATGTATCCTATATAAGTCAGATTTCAATAAGTTAATCTATCTTTACCCACAATTAAGCTGCAAACTACTTCAATTAAATGCCTACAAATCTTTAGAGATTGAGAAGCAACTGCAACTACTGGCAATTGATTCAATAGAGGATCGTTTAGCTACCTACTTCAGTCAGCTCTCTCTCCCTTCAGAGGTAATGACTGAAGAGACCATTACGATACCAGTCTCACTGAAAGAACTAGCCAGCTATCTAGCTACCAGTCCTGAAACTATATCCCGTAAATTAAGAGCTTTTCAAGAAGAAGGATTAATAAATAGAAATGGAAAGAAAATTATACTATTTCGTTCTTTTTGGGATAAATTTGACTTTCTATAATTTTTATAACTAAAGGATAGGTGTTACTTCTACCTATCCTTTAGTTTATTTCTTTGTTTCCTTATAAAATGGCAGTAATTCATCAAAACTTTTTAATAGATCATCAATTAACCGTTCTAATGAGTGGTCAGTCTCAATTGGAATATCCTGTTTAACCAAGACCTTACGAACCTCACCCGATTTGACCTGTTTTAGTAAACTCTTTCGATTTTCTTCTGTTGCATCCATTTTGAAACTTATACCATTTTTTTGTACAAAATAATACATGGCTCCAAAAGGAAGAAGATTCAAAACTTTATTTTGTTTCTCTAAACTGTTTTCAGACCTCCTTCTTTCTACAAAACTAACCTCAACGGAAATTCCAAAATTATCAGATTCCCCATAAAGACGAATAGCCAATGCTGAATCATCCAAATCATCGGAAGGCAATCGGAAGTAACACCAAAAATGTGGACGACATAGCTGAGATTGATTCATCCATTGACTAACACGCTCTGCTTGGTTCTGTTGCAAAGTTTCCTGATAAACTAATTTTAAGATAGAATAGAGGAAAAAGATAGCTTGGAGGACAAAAGATGGATCACTTTAAAGGCAAACAATTTCAGGAAGATGTAATTATTGTCGCTGTAGGTTACTATCTTCGATATAATCTAAGTTATCGAGAAGTTCAAGAAATTCTTTATGACCGTGGGATTAATGTCTGTCATACAACCATTTACCGTTGGGTACAGGAATACGGTAAAGTTCTGTACCAAATTTGGAAAAAGAAAAATAGACAGTCTTTTTATTCGTGGAAAATGGACGAAACCTATATCAAAATCAAAGGAAAGTGGCACTATTTATATCGAGCAATTGATGCAGATGGACTAACTTTAGATATTTGGTTACGTAAAAAGCGAAATACACAAGCAGCATATGCGTTTTTAAAACGATTAAAGAAGCCATTCGGAGAGCCAAAGGTTCTCGTTACAGATAAAGCCCCATCTATAAGTAGTGCGTTTAAAAAGCTACAGAAAAAAGGATTCTATCTAAAAACAGAACATCGAACAGTTAAATATCTCAATAATCTCATTGAACAAGATCATCGTCCAATTAAACGTCGCAGTAAATTTTACCAAAGCCTCCGTACGGCCTCCACCACGATTAAGGGCATGGAAACCATTCGAGGAATATATAAAGAAAGCCGAAAAGAAGGAAATCTCTTCGGCTTTTCAGTCTGTACTGAAATTAAAGTTTTAATGGGTATCCCAGCATAATTTATTGTAAAACAATTAGTAGTATGATTTGTTTTTAAACTTTGCAACAGAACCCTCTGCTTTAAATGGCTTTACCCTGTCTTCAAAAGATTTACTGATTAAACTGAATTCATCCCGGGCCTGTCGAGCTAGGTCCCTTAAATCCACCATATACTGGCGATAATTACCAGCCTTTTCCGGCTTAATATATTTTTCTCCTCGATAGGGTAGATATTCCTTTAATTTGTCAAACGACATTTTTCACCTCATAAATCAATTAAGCCATCTCCGTTAAGAATAATTATTTTTCTACCTGAACGTTTTATCAATCTATTATCCTCAAGAAATCTAAATTTTCTAGAAAGAGTTTCAGGGGTAGTCCCTATATATCGCGCGATATCAATCATCTTCATAGGTAAACTGAACCGATAATCGTTCGCTACTTTTGACAGATCCAAGAGGTAGTTCGCTAAACGTTCCTCAACACGCTCCATAGATAAAATATGGGCCTGCTTCTCCACTTGAATCATCTTTTGCGCACTTAATTCAAATAATTTAAGAGCTATTTGTGGATTCCTAAGCATTACTTGATCAAAAGCTTGTTTACTTAATCTACAAATTTCAGTTGTTTCAAGAGTTTCACCAAAAAGAGATTCATTTTTAATACCGAACAACTGATTCTCACCCTCATAGCCACCTGGTTCAACGACCCGTAAAAGCTGTTCATCACCATTTGTAGACAGTTGGAATACTTTCATACTTCCGAGAGCCACGATGTCTAGATTTTCATCTCCTGGTCTAAAAACAATTTCATTTTTTTTAAATTGTTTGTGTTGTGCCAATCTATTAATTTTAATCTGTTCATCTTCTGACAGATAATTAAATAATGGTACAAGTGTCACACAAATGTGTTGAACCATGGATAGCCTCTTTCTAATTGATAAAATCTATTCTTGAGATAATTCATCAAATTGTTTTAATAGCTGATAAGTTTTAGTAAATGTCTCACAAGCATCATCTGGAATTGTATAATCTTTTGTAAGAGCTCTTAGTTCTGAAAATTCATTTGATAGGTCCAAATTATTATCCCTAATTTTATGTTGAATTGTTTCATAAACTTTGCGAACATCAAAGACTTCTGGATGATTTTTCCCATGAGCTTTTGTAATAGCATTTGTATATAGATCAAGCATCTCATCGTTTGCTTCAAAAAATTGTTTTAACATTGTAACTTTCTCCTATTATTTTTCTGATGCTTTTAGGACATCATAGCCAATTGCTTGCACTGCCTTCACAATTTCATTAATGTTTGTCATACTAGCGTCAAAATTTACTTTTGCCTTACTGGCATTGAATAGAACTTTGACACTTTCCTTATCGACACCTGTTACACTTTTAATGGCTCCCTCAATTTTTTGCATACATGTTGGACAAGCCAGTGTTTCAAGCTGTAGTATAGCTTTTTTCATCATCTTTACTTCCTTTCCTTATTATATCTTTAGTATAGTACGATATTTAGAATAAAAAATTGATTTATATCAAGAATCTCTATTTTCTTTTATATTTTAAAAGCCTCATAGCATTCAAAATAACTAGGAGAATGCTACCTTCATGAACAAACATGCCAATAGCCATATTCATCCACGAACTTGAGAGAACGCTGATAAGAAGAACTACTACGACTAGCAATGAAATGAAGATATTTTCAATCATATTACGTCGTGTAGCTTTAGCCAATCCGATCGCATGAGGGATTCTGTGAAAATCCGAATTCATCAAAACAACATTTGAAGTTTCAATGGCAACATCTGTACCGTTTCCCATGGCAATTCCAATATCTGCCAAGGCCAATGATGGGCTATCATTAATACCATCTCCGACAAATGCTACTATTTCTCCACTTGCCTGACGTTTTCTCACAAATTCTGCCTTGTCTTCTGGTAATAGATGACCATAAGCCTCGGTTAAGCCTAACTGACTAGCAACTAAATCAACTGTGCCTTGATTATCTCCAGACAATAGAATGAGATTTTTTACTCCCATATTCTTAAGCGTCTCTAAATCCTCCTTGACTCCTTGTCTAATCTGGTCGCGAATCCCTACAATAAGAGCTATTTGTCCATCAATAGCAGTTAGGACAATTGAATTCCCTTCTGCTTCCATCCCTGCTATGTCGCTCTTCATCTGGTTAGTGAAAGGAATATTATATTGATTCATCAAATAAGAGTTCCCTACGAGAACTTGGTGATTTTGAATACGAGCAACAACTCCCCCACCTTGAACGACCTCTGTTGAGTCAATTACCTCTACTAAAGAACCTGAGTAATTTTTCACAATTGCTTTCGCGAGCGGATGATCTGATTCTCTCTCAACACTAGCCAGTAAGCTCTCAGCAAGACTCCTATCACTGCTATAGTAGATTGTCTGTGCAACCTGAGGGTTACCATAAGTTAATGTTCCTGTTTTATCAAATAGCATTGTATCAACTTTACTAAAGTTTGTAATGACATCACTACCCTTAAATAAAATACCATGTCGTGCGCCATTTCCAATCCCTGACACATTTGAAACTGGTACCCCAATAACCAATGCACCAGGACATCCGAGAACCAAAATAGTAACGGCTAACTCAATATTGCGACTAATAAGCCAAACGAGAATAGCAAGCAACAAAACTGCAGGTGTATAGTATTTTGAAAATTGATCAATAAATCTTTCAGCTTTTGATTTGGAGTCTTGTGCTTCTTCGACTAATTCAATAATTTTCCCAAAAGTTGTGTCTTCCCCAATTTTATCAGTACGAAGTTGTATGGTCCCATTTTCGAGAATAGTACCAGCAAAAACTTTATCTCCTAGACCTTTAGAAACTGGAATAGGCTCACCTGTTATGCTAGATTCATTTGTGGTACCAGCGCCAAATATAACTTCACCATCAACTGGGATTTTACCACCTGTTTTTACTATAAGAATGTCACCTTCTTCAACTTCTTCAACCGACACCTCTTCAAAGTCACCATTGTGTGCTTTCCGAAATGCAGTCTCCGGCACCAATTCGACAAGATTCTTAATCGCAGAACGTGTCTTGGCTAATGTTCTTTGTTCTAAGTATGCACCGAACAAGAAGAGAAAAGCTACAATAGCTGATTCTTCAAACTCTTTAATAACGAATGCCCCTAAAATAGCAAGAGTTACTAAGAGATCGATGCTAATGACCTTAACTCTAAGAGCTTGATAGGCTTGAACAAAAATTGGTAAACCGCCAACTAATGAAGCTACAAACAGTAGATAAGCTGATCCCTGCTCACTACTAAAAACCCATTTGGATGAAAAAGCAAGAATAATAAGAACACCAGTTATTGCTGTCAACCAATTCCGATAACGTGATAACCATCTTTGCATGATTTCTACCTCCTTTGTTATATCCAGTATAACCGAGCATAGAAATATAATAATTGATTTATATCAAGTTTTAAAAATACTAGAATGTCTAGATTGTTTCAAATACATCTAACTATGTTCAATTGATTTAATGATATTAATCATAGAATTATATTTTTATAATTCTATTCAGTTACGATAGTGTCAGTTCTAAAAATTTTGACTATAAAAACAATCCTCTGTATATTTCCGAATCTTTATTTAAGAATTGCTTTAACACGTTCCTGCAAAACAGGAATAACCTGATCTAGAAACCAAGGATTTTTGGACTGCCAAATATTATTACGTGGCGAAGGGTGCACAAGGGTGAAAAATTCAGGTAGATATCTATCGAAATTCTTTACAGTATTGGTTAATTTTTCCGTCGATCTTTGTTTTAAGTAATATCGTTGAGCATAGGCACCAATCAAAAGTATTAATTGTTTATTTGGCATGAGATCTAATGTTTTCTTATGCCATTTTCTGCAAATCCTTTTCTTGGAGGTAAGTCCCCCGTTTTACCTTTTCCAGGAAAATAATAATCCATTGGGACCACTGCGAAATATCCAGAATCATAAAAACATTCTCTATCAATACCTAACCATTCACGAAGCTTATCGCCGCTTAAATCATTGAAAAATATACCTAACTCTTGAGCATGAATCCCCAGTGCTTGTGCTATGATTATAATTTTAGCAGTCTCTGGAGCAGAAAAAAGTGATTTTATCCCTCTTTCTGTATATGAAATATTATCTTCATCGTACATTATTTCTTTTAAAAGTTTAGAATAGCTCATTCAAATCGTCCTTTCTCTTTATTACTATAATATAGCATCTTTGTATGAGGGAAAGCTTGATGCTTCTTAATTTTGTAAGCAAATTTCAATTTAAATTTTAAAAAGCACTTGACAGGTAAGTGATTACTCACTATAAATCGAGTAGGGACTAATTTCTAGTCCCTCTCACACCACCGTGCGTGCCGTTCGGCACACGGCGGTTCAACTAACTTTTAACGCATGTCGTTTTAGATAATAATCTAGGCAAGAAACCAGTCCACGTTTAGCGAGGACTGGTTTTGATATGGCACGTTTCGGTACAGACCTCTGAGCCACTAATTGATAATGGTCTCCCCAGCCAGATACTTTATTCGCTATCCACTTCAGTGCTCCTAATTTGAGAAGTCCCCATAATCGCCTAGATTTCTTCTTCCATTGTTTCCAGATAATAACTCTTATTCGAGTTCTTAATCGTTCATCAATGCTTTCCATGACTGATTTCATGTTCGTCATAGAAAAGTAGTTTATCCAACCTCGGATGACCCAGTTTAGTCGCTCAATTCCAGCAGAACCTTTATTAGCTCTAACTTGATTGTAAGCGTCCAACATATTTGAACGAGATAGGATATTATCTAGTAACTGTGACATGTGTGTATTCCTTTCTTGTTTCGGTGTCTGTAGGATATCTTATATTGGCGAACTTTCTTCTAGTCAATACGTGACCGCCTCCAGTTCTATCAGACCGTTCTTTTACAGACACAAGTGAAGTAGGTATACTCCGGTTAATAGTTTAGCCCTTCGCTCCACTTCCATTACAGAAGTTTCTTCACTACTATGGCCTCGGCTGACTTCTCATGATTCGTTGTTACTACGTCTTATTGACGCCCATGAGACCTCACGGGATAAGTCGTACATCTTTCCTCATTTACACTCGTGATTTACGCATATAGGTTACGACTACCTTTTGGGACTTTAATGTTCTTAGCCACCTTGTCCGCTATATACGCCTTCGTATCACGTTTCTGTTCGTAGTGCCACGATTTCGCTATCCCTTCCTCTCCCCGCTACCTCACGATAGTCAGGCTTGGGAGTCGCTATTGGGTTCACCGGTAGCGGGTGCCCGCAGAGGACTTTCACCTCAGATGTACTACATGCCCGTCGTACTAAAAAAGCGAGAACACTTATTAAAATGTTCTCGTTTACGTTGAAACATCTAATATTTGTGTCTTCCACAGACAGGCAGGATAAAAACGCTAACTTCAATCTCCTTTTTTTGCACTTTTTTGAGTCCTCCTAGACCATCTGGAATAAATACAAAATGTTTGAAAAACTGCTTGAAATCAAGGATTCTCAGCATTCCTTCTTTTGTAGCTTCACTACAGCCTCGGTCCGTGCGGTATGCGGAAACATATCCACCGACTGAATGTAATGAACGTCGTAAACTTTACTCAACTTGACCAAATCTCGAGCTAACGTTGCGGTATTACATGACACATAAACCATTTTAGCAGGCTGATATTTTAAAATAGTATCCAAAAGCTTATCATCAAGTCCCGTACGTGGTGGGTCAACAATCAAAGCATCCGCACGGTAACCTTCCTTGTACCACTTAGGAATAATATCCTCTGCGCGTCCAGCTTCGTAGTGAGTATTCTCAAAGCCCATACGTTGCGCATTTTTCTTGGCATCAGCAATCGCCTCTGGAATAATATCCATACCACGAATACTCCTTACCTTAGCTGCAAATGCAAAACCAATTGTCCCAACACCGCAATAAGCATCAATAACATGGTCATTTTCTGAAACATCAAGCGCTGCAACAGCTTGGCCATATAACACTTCTGTTTGCTGTGGATTCAACTGATAAAAAGCTCGTGGTGAAAGCGAAAATTGATAATCTAAAACTTCCTCAGAAATATCAGCATTTCCCCAGATAACTTCAGTTTTTTCACCATAAATCTCACTTGATTTAGAACGGTTGATATTAACAGCAATTCCTTTAATCATGTCAAATTCAGCCGTTAATTGCTTAATGACAGGGGCTAAAAAAACATCTCGACTAGTGATAAAAATCAGCTGCACTTGATTAGTCGCAATAGCTTTACGAATCATAACCGTACGCACCCCAGCAATTTTACGTTCATCGTAAATTGGAATGTGGTGCTTTTCTAAAAGTTCAGTCACACGATTAATAATCGCTTGCGTCAATTCATCTTGCACCAAGCAATCTCTAATATCAACCAAACGATGACTACCTTCTTCAAAAAGACCTGATTTTACACTTCCTTTAAATGAACGTGTTTGAAATTGCAACTTAGCACGATAATGATATGGTACCTCCATACCAAGCGTATGGCGAATATCATAATTCTCATAGCCAGCAGGCTTAAATTTTTTCAACGACTGAGCAATCAAATCATCCTTAAACTCTAACTGCTTATCATAACGAAGATGCATGATTTGACAACCACCACATTTTTGATAAATCGGACATGCAGGCTCCACACGAAATTTCGATTTTTTATTAATACTTATCAGTCTTGCTTGTGCAAAATTACGTTTAACCGCTGTAATTTGACAAAAAACATCCTCACCCTTCAAAGCACCCGGAACAAACACTAAGGTTTTCTTATAAAATCCAATCCCTTCACCATTGATTCCCATACGCTTAATTTTCAAAGGAATTTTTTGCTTTACTTTTAAATTCATTAGTGACTAAATATGACTCCTATATCTTTTAAATTTTCTATCGTAACTTTTTCAATTTTCGGCAAATCCAAAATCTCTTCTTCAGACCATACTTTGAAATCATTGATGCTATAAATACCATTTTCTTCAAAGACATCAAGCTGCGCTGTCGTCAAAAAATCAAGCTCATCCAACAGTATATCCATTACCGTATCCAAACAATAACTGCTCAAATACCCCGAAAGATAACTTGCTGCTCTCTCCACCAACGGCAAAACAAGACGAAACGCTGCATAAACAGTCTCAATATCATTTTCAGCATACTCAAGTTTTAAACCAGAATCATCTTCTGCCAAGACCTTGCTCAATGACAAACCCGAACATAAACAAAAGTCCTCAAATCCCTCAACTTCATCAAATAATCGTTTGAGCAATTCATGAGCAGTAAAATCATCATCCGCAAGAATCGCACCAATCAAAAGAAGCGTTTGTAGCAAATAATCATGTTCATAAGAAACACAATTCTCACAGAAAGCCTTAGCTGATGCATAATCCGACACCAAAATATAAAGTGACACAATTTCATAATGACAACCATAGTCACCATTTTCATCACATTTATTTAACTCCTCAAACTGTGTTAAAGCCTTTTGATAAAGTCCATTTACCTTATAAAGCGATGCTAATCTCAATTTTTCACTAAAAAAAACAAAAGACATTTGTTCAGAATTCCCAGCCAAAGAATCGAGCATCTCTTTAAGACCCTTGATATCAAAATACAAATCATCCGATAACCGAACATCTCTAGGCACAACTTGTTCATCTCTTTTGCCAGCAAAATCAAGCACATCATCGTCAAACATGAAATCATCCATATCCCAAAAATCTTCCTCTGCTAACTCAGAAAGCTCTTTTTTCTGAAGAATTGTCTCCCAATCAATTATTTTATTCTTATCACCTTTCATCATCTCACCCTCCCATCTCTACACTTTAATTCTAATCCCTTCTATTTTAACATTTTTGTTATAATGAATATATGAAAATCACTAAAATTGAAAAGAAAAAACGGCTTTATCTTTTAGAAATCGACGCTAATGATAAACTTTACGTTACAGAAGACACTATTGTTCATTTCATGTTAAGTAAAAATATGGAAATTGACGAAGCAACACTCAAAGACATTCAAAAGTTTGCTCAGTTTTCTTATGGTAAAAATCTAGCGCTTTATCACATTTCTTTTAAACAACGCACAGCTGCCGAAGTTAAAAAATACCTTGAACAGCATGATATTGACAGCCTTTATATCCCTGAAATTCTTGAAAATCTCAAAAAAGAAAACTGGATTAACGATGAACAATACGTTGAGACGTATTTATCACAAAATCTCAATACAGGGGACAAAGGTGCCTACGTTTTAAAACAAAAACTCATTCAAAAAGAAATTAATTCCCAACTCATTGACCAAAAATTAGCTAATTTAGACTTCTCACCTCTCTCCGAAAAAGTAGCTCAAAAACTTCTCCGAATATATCAACATAAACTCTCAACAAAAACACTTAAAGATAAAATCATTCAAAATATGATGAATAAAGGTTTTTCCTACTCAGAAGCCAAAATAGCTTTTGAAAACCTTGAAGTTGAAAAAGATAGCGAACAAGAATTTGAATTACTTTATAAAGAACTCGATAAACAATATCGAAAATATAGTAAAAAATATGATGGCTACGAATTAAAACAACGACTAACCCAGTCACTTGCCCGAAAGGGATTCAATTTTGACGATATAGCTAGTGCCCTCAGAGACTATTTATAGAAATAAATAACATTTCTAAGTGTCTTTTTTCAGAAAATTATGATAAACTATAACAGATAAGTTTAATTGTAGAAAGTTGGTAAGGCATGAAATTACCTAAGGAAGGCGACTTTATTACAATTCAAAGTTATAAGCATGATGGTAGTTTGCACCGTACATGGCGCGACACTATGGTACTAAAAACAACAGATAATGCTGTTATAGGAGTTAACGATCACACACTCGTCACAGAAAGTGATGGGCGACGTTGGGTTACGCGAGAACCAGCTATTGTTTATTTTCATAAAAAATACTGGTTTAATATTATTGCTATGATAAGAGATAACGGTGTTTCATACTACTGCAATCTTGCCAGTCCATACGTTATGGATGAGGAGGCTCTTAAGTATATTGACTATGATTTAGACGTCAAAGTTTTTGCAGATGGAGAAAAAAGACTACTTGACGTCGATGAGTACGAATTACATAAGCAAGAAATGGGCTACTCTCCAGACATTGATTTTATTTTAAAAGAGAATGTCAAAATTCTCGTTGACTGGATTAATAATGGCAAAGGACCGTTTTCACAAGCCTATATTAATATTTGGTACAAACGTTATCTTGAACTGAAGAATCGTTAAAAGTTGCAAGCACTCCTTTTTGGAGTGCTTTTACACTACTTGAAAGGAGTAACTCACAATGGCATTTGAAAAAAACAAAGAACGTTACGCAAGCTTTGGCGTCGCTACTAGCTTACCACATGAAATTATAGATACATTTTGGGATTTATTAGACCACTACCTAAAAAATGTTGTCCCACTTGACCCAATTTTAACATTTAGACTAGCTAATAATCATAACAATGTAATGTTTGAATATCACGACAGCAAACGAAAAATCTTCATTGGTTTTGATTACAACTTCCCGTTCGATCCCTTTTTCCCAGAAATCGTACACATCATTGACCAAGCAGGCGTAGAAACACTCCTACTCCCACACGAACTTGATTAATAATAAAACTCTCTACTATACTAATTGAATTACACCCCAATCGTTAGATTTTATGCCTAACTTTTGTATTCAGTACAAATTGTGTAGAGAGTTTTTATATATCTAAAACAAAATAGTTTTTGTCCGCCTGCGTTAGCATTATTTTGGAACTATTCGAAACAGCACAGCTCAAAAAAGCTCTGTAACTTTTGAGTAGAATCCCAACTACTAAAAATCGAAACAAAACAAAACAAAAAAAGAAGACCAAGTAGTCTTCCTCAACCTTTTTAAAAAATAAATAAAATAGTCCGTACGGGATTCGAACCCGTGTTACCGCCGTGAAAAGGCGGTGTCTTAACCCCTTGACCAACGGACCATATTTCTAATGGGCACAAGTGGACTCGAACCACCGACCTCACGCTTATCAGGCGTGCGCTCTAACCAGCTGAGCTATGCGCCCGAAGCTAAAATTATAAAAGGTTATGCCGGCTACATGACTTGAACACGCGACCCTCTGATTACAAATCAGATGCTCTACCAACTGAGCTAAGCCGGCTACTTTTTCTAATGCGGGTTAAGGGACTTTAACCCCCACGCCGTTAAGCGCCAGATCCTAAATCTGGTGCGTCTGCCAATTCCGCCAAACCCGCATAATATTATGACCCGTACTGGGCTCGAACCAGTGACCCTCTGATTAAAAGTCAGATGCTCTACCAACTGAGCTAACGAGTCAAACGGTCCCGACGGGAATCGAACCCGCGATCTTCGCCGTGACAGGGCGACGTGATAACCGCTACACTACGGGACCTTTGGTATATTTACCTTCTTAATGGGAGTTAACGGGATCGAACCGCTGACCCTCTGCTTGTAAGGCAGATGCTCTCCCAGCTGAGCTAAACTCCCTTTTGCTAAGCGACTACCATATCTAACAGGGGGAAACCCCCAACTACTTCAGGCGTTCTAGGGCTTAACTTCTGTGTTCGGCATGGGAACAGGTGTATCTCCTAGGCTATCATCACTTAACTCTGATTGATTATCCAATCAAAATTGAATACCTATATATTTTAACAAGTTTCCGACGCGCTGTCAATATTCTCAGTTACTTTGGATAAGTCCTCGAGCTATTAGTATTAGTCCGCTACATGTGTCACCACACTTCCACTTCTAACCTATCTACCTGATCATCTCTCAGGGCTCTTACTGATATAAAATCATGGGAAATCTCATCTTGAGGTGGGCTTCACACTTAGATGCTTTCAGCGTTTATCCCTTCCCTACATAGCTACCCAGCGATGCCTTTGGCAAGACAACTGGTACACCAGCGGTAAGTCCACTCTGGTCCTCTCGTACTAGGAGCAGATCCTCTCAAATTTCCTACGCCCGCGACGGATAGGGACCGAACTGTCTCACGACGTTCTGAACCCAGCTCGCGTGCCGCTTTAATGGGCGAACAGCCCAACCCTTGGGACCGACTACAGCCCCAGGATGCGACGAGCCGACATCGAGGTGCCAAACCTCCCCGTCGATGTGAACTCTTGGGGGAGATAAGCCTGTTATCCCCAGGGTAGCTTTTATCCGTTGAGCGATGGCCCTTCCATGTGGAACCACCGGATCACTAAGCCCGACTTTCGTCCCTGCTCGAGTTGTAGCTCTCGCAGTCAAGCTCCCTTATACCTTTACACTCTGCGAATGATTTCCAACCATTCTGAGGGAACCTTTGGGCGCCTCCGTTACCTTTTAGGAGGCGACCGCCCCAGTCAAACTGCCCGTCAGACACTGTCTCCGATAGGGATCACCTATCTGGGTTAGAGTAGCCATAACACAAGGGTAGTATCCCAACAACGCCTCCACCGAAACTAGCGTCCCGGCTTCTTAGGCTCCTACCTATCCTGTACATGTGGTACAGATACTCAATATCAAACTGCAGTAAAGCTCCATGGGGTCTTTCCGTCCTGTCGCGGGTAACCTGCATCTTCACAGGTACTAAAATTTCACCGAGTCTCTCGTTGAGACAGTGCCCAAATCATTACGCCTTTCGTGCGGGTCGGAACTTACCCGACAAGGAATTTCGCTACCTTAGGACCGTTATAGTTACGGCCGCCGTTTACTGGGGCTTCAATTCACACCTTCGCTAATGCTAAGCGCTCCTCTTAACCTTCCAGCACCGGGCAGGCGTCACCCCCTATACATCATCTTACGATTTAGCAGAGAGCTGTGTTTTTGATAAACAGTTGCTTGGGCCTATTCACTGCGGCTGACTTAAAGCCAGCGCCCCTTCTCCCGAAGTTACGGGGCCATTTTGCCGAGTTCCTTAACGAGAGTTCTCTCGCTCACCTGAGGCTACTCGCCTCGACTACCTGTGTCGGTTTGCGGTACGGGTAGAGTATAATTAACGCTAGAAGCTTTTCTTGGCAGTGTGACATCACTAACTTCGCTACTTAAATTCACTCCCCATCACAGCTCAATGTTATAGACGTAAGCATTTGACTCACATCACACCTCACTGCTTAGACGTGCACTTCCAATCGCACGCTTTAGTTAGCCTACTGCGTCCCTCCATCACTATATACTCTAGTACAGGAATATCAACCTGTTGTCCATCGGATACACCTTTCGGTCTCTCCTTAGGTCCCGACTAACCCAGGGAGGACGAGCCTTCCCCTGGAAACCTTAGTCATACGGTGGACAGGATTCTCACCTGTCTTTCGCTACTCATACCGGCATTCTCACTTCTATGCGTTCCAGCGCTCCTCACGGTACACCTTCATCACACATAGAACGCTCTCCTACCATACCTAAAAGGTATCCACAGCTTCGGTAATATGTTTTAGCCCCGGTACATTTTCGGCGCAGGGTCACTCGACTAGTGAGCTATTACGCACTCTTTGAATGAATAGCTGCTTCTAAGCTAACATCCTAGTTGTCTGTGCAACCCCACATCCTTTTCCACTTAACATATATTTTGGGACCTTAGCTGGTGGTCTGGGCTGTTTCCCTTTCGACTACGGATCTTAGCACTCGCAGTCTGACTGCCGATTATATCTCGTTGGCATTCGGAGTTTATCTGATATTGGTAATCCGGGATGGACCCCTCAATCAAACAGTGCTCTACCTCCAAGAGACTTAACATCGACGCTAGCCCTAAAGCTATTTCGGAGAGAACCAGCTATCTCCAAGTTCGTTTGGAATTTCTCCGCTACCCACAAGTCATCCAAGCACTTTTCAACGTGCCCTGGTTCGGGCCTCCAGTGAGTTTTACCTCACCTTCACCCTGCTCATGGGTAGGTCACATGGTTTCGGGTCTACGACATGATACTAATTCGCCCTATTAAGACTCGGTTTCCCTACGGCTCCGTCTCTTCAACTTAACCTCGCATCATATCGTAACTCGCCGGTTCATTCTACAAAAGGCACGCTCTCACCCATTAACGGGCTCGAACTTGTTGTAGGCACACGGTTTCAGGTTCTATTTCACTCCCCTCCCGGGGTGCTTTTCACCTTTCCCTCACGGTACTGGTTCACTATCGGTCACTAGAGAGTATTTAGGGTTGGGAGATGGTCCTCCCAGATTCCAACGAGATTTCTCGTGTCTCGCCGTACTCAGGATACTGCTAGGGTTTAAGACTATTTCGAATACGAGGCTGTTACTCTCTTTGGCTTACCTTCCCAGGTAATTCTTCTATAATCTTGACTTCCCACAGCGCAGTCCTACAACCCCGATGTGTAAACACATCGGTTTGCCCTCTTGCCGCTTCGCTCGCCGCTACTAAGGCAATCGCATTTGCTTTCTCTTCCTGCAGCTACTTAGATGTTTCAGTTCACTGCGTCTTCCTCTTCATTACCTTAACAGTAATGAGTGACATGCATCACATGCCGGGTTCCCCCATTCGGACATCTCTGGATCAATGTTTACTTACAACTCCCCAAAGCATTTCGTCGTTAGTCACGTCCTTCATCGGCTTCTAGTGCCAAGGCATCCACCGTGCGCCCTTATTAACTTAACCTTATTTTGGTCTTCTGACCTTAAACTCATTAAATCACAGCGTTTCGGTTTATTTCTTGTTACTTTCTACAATTATTTCTAATTGTGGAATTTGATATAGATATTCAATTTTCAATGGACAATCAACTTGAATCTTTCGATTCAATGGAGCCTAGCGGGATCGAACCGCTGACCTCCTGCGTGCAAAGCAGGCGCTCTCCCAGCTGAGCTAAGGCCCCACAAGACCTCTCAAAACTAAACAAGACTTCCCAAACGTGCTTCCGTTTTTTCCTTAGAAAGGAGGTGATCCAGCCGCACCTTCCGATACGGCTACCTTGTTACGACTTCACCCCAATCATCTGTCCCACCTTAGGCGGCTGGCTCCTAAAAGGTTACCTCACCGACTTCGGGTGTTACAAACTCTCGTGGTGTGACGGGCGGTGTGTACAAGGCCCGGGAACGTATTCACCGCGGCGTGCTGATCCGCGATTACTAGCGATTCCGACTTCATGTAGGCGAGTTGCAGCCTACAATCCGAACTGAGATTGGCTTTAAGAGATTTGCTTGCCGTCACCGGCTTGCGACTCGTTGTACCAACCATTGTAGCACGTGTGTAGCCCAGGTCATAAGGGGCATGATGATTTGACGTCATCCCCACCTTCCTCCGGTTTATCACCGGCAGTCTCGCTAGAGTGCCCAACTGAATGATGGCAACTAACAATAGGGGTTGCGCTCGTTGCGGGACTTAACCCAACATCTCACGACACGAGCTGACGACAACCATGCACCACCTGTCACCGATGTTCCGAAGAAACTTTCTATCTCTAGAAATAGCATCGGGATGTCAAGACCTGGTAAGGTTCTTCGCGTTGCTTCGAATTAAACCACATGCTCCACCGCTTGTGCGGGCCCCCGTCAATTCCTTTGAGTTTCAACCTTGCGGTCGTACTCCCCAGGCGGAGTGCTTAATGCGTTAGCTGCGGCACTAAGCCCCGGAAAGGGCCTAACACCTAGCACTCATCGTTTACGGCGTGGACTACCAGGGTATCTAATCCTGTTTGCTCCCCACGCTTTCGAGCCTCAGCGTCAGTTACAGACCAGAGAGCCGCTTTCGCCACCGGTGTTCCTCCATATATCTACGCATTTCACCGCTACACATGGAATTCCACTCTCCCCTTCTGCACTCAAGTTTAACAGTTTCCAAAGCGAACAATGGTTAAGCCACTGCCTTTAACTTCAGACTTATTAAACCGCCTGCGCTCGCTTTACGCCCAATAAATCCGGACAACGCTCGGGACCTACGTATTACCGCGGCTGCTGGCACGTAGTTAGCCGTCCCTTTCTGGTAAGTTACCGTCACTGTGTGAACTTTCCACTCTCACACACGTTCTTCTCTTACAACAGAGCTTTACGATCCGAAAACCTTCTTCACTCACGCGGCGTTGCTCGGTCAGGGTTGCCCCCATTGCCGAAGATTCCCTACTGCTGCCTCCCGTAGGAGTCTGGGCCGTGTCTCAGTCCCAGTGTGGCCGATCACCCTCTCAGGTCGGCTATGTATCGTCGCCTTGGTAGGCCGTTACCCCACCAACTAGCTAATACAACGCAGGTCCATCTACTAGTGATGCAATTGCATCTTTTAAGTCTCTAACATGTGTTAAACACTATTATGCGGTATTAGCTATCGTTTCCAATAGTTATCCCCCACTAATAGGCAGGTTACCTACGCGTTACTCACCCGTTCGCAACTCTTCCAACTCTAGCAAGCTAAAGTCTTCAGCGTTCTACTTGCATGTATTAGGCACGCCGCCAGCGTTCGTCCTGAGCCAGGATCAAACTCTCATTTAATCTTGTTCTCATTCTGTCACTGACAGATTTATTTTCTTAACAGGTCGATTTCTCAACCCGCACGTTTGGTTCGTCTTGTTCAGTTTTCAAAGGTCTTTGTCTCTCGTGAGACAACTTCTATATTCTATCAAATCTGAAATAGCTTGTCAACCACTTTTTTAAAGTTTTTTCAATTCTGTTTCAAACCGATTTCTGCTGCCCTCTCGGACAACAACTATATTAGTTTATCATCCAGGAATTTTTTTGTCAATATCTTTTTCAAAAAAATTTCAAAGTTGCAATTTCTGATTGCTGATAAACTTGCTGCTCAATTGACAGCCATAATAGCTTATCATTTCATGATCTATTTTGTCAATATCTTTTTTGGTATTTTTCAGACACTTAGAAATAAAAACCTATCTCAATGTCTTAAATTAACACTTGAAGATGCAGATTATCATTGATATTTTGGTCTTAATAAAAAATCTGCAAATTGCAGATTTCTGATTTGTTAGTAAATTATTTTGTTTCAATTAAGCCAAGTTCACCATCTTCACGACGATAAAGAACATTTGTAACACCATCTTCTGCATCTGTGTAGATAAAGAAGTCATGTCCTAAAAGATCCATTTGAAGAAGCGCTTCATCGATGTCCATAGGTTTTAGACTAACGTGTTTCGTACGAACAACTTTTACCGCTGGTCCTTCTTCTACAGGCTCTGCTTCAAATTCACTTGTAAAAATTTGACTATCTGGTAATTTTTCACGATGCTTTTTAGCAATTTTTGTTTTGTTTTTACGGATTTGACGCTCAATTTTATCAGTTACCAAATCAATTGAACCGTACATATCTTGTGAGACATCTTCTGCTCTTAGCGTAATAGAATCAACTAAAATGGTTACTTCAACTTTGGCAGTTTTTCCACGATAAACTTTAAGGTTAACGCGAGTGTCTAAAACTTGTTCAGGACGGAAGTATTTTTCAATCTTTCCGAGTTTTGATTCGACATAGTTACGAATAGCATCAGTTACTTCGATGTTTTCTCCACGAATACTATATTTAATCATAAAACACCTCTTTCTCGCTATAAAGCGCTTTCTCTACTCTTTTATTATACTGCTTTCATGAAAATTTGCAAGCCTTTACCGCACAATCGTAAAACTTTTTACATTTTTTGCGCCATTTTCATAGAAAAGCTGGTATATTCCCTTTAAAGTAGCGCCAGTTGTGTAAATATCATCAATAATCAAAATATTTTCTGGCACTTTTGAAATATTTTTAAAAGAAAAAGGATTGAGAGTTTCTAGGCGCTCCTTTCGTGTTTTATCGGACTGTTTTCTGATTTCTATCTTGATTAGTAAGTCTTCATAGGAGATTTTAGCTGCTTGTAAAAGTGCTGTTACTTGGTTAAATTGTCTTTCTTTTAGCCGTTTTGGACTTATGGGAACTGGAACAACGGTGTAGTTTTTATATTTTTTTAATGCTTGTTTGATTTCCTTTGAAAAAACGTGACTTAAAAGAATATCTCCTTGAAATTTATATTTTGAAAAATAGTCTTTCATTGAAGAGTTGTAAGTAAAAAGTGCTTCATGAAACACATGGTGATGCTTTTTTTCCCATGATTGACAATCTAAGCATTGCTGAGCAAAGCCGTTGCGGTAACAGTTTGGGCAATGAATGTCTCCTATTCTTTCAAATGTTTTTTGACACTCCAGACACACGCCGTTGTCATCTTTTTTCATTAAGATAAGGTTTAAAAATTGTTCTTTTTTGGAAAATTCTTGTTCGCAGAGCAGGCAAATCATGCAAAACCTCCTTTTTTATTCATCGCTTTAATTTCAGTAATAGCTTTTCTCATTTCTTTAGTGCTACCGTCATGCAAGAATAACAGTTCTCCTGTTGGACGCTCTGCTGCTCTCCCAACTCGCCCTGAAATCTGAACTAGCGCGCTTTTGGTATATAATCTATGATTGGCAAGCACTACAAAAACATCTACGCATGGGAAAGTGACACCACGTTCTAAAATGGTTGTTGTAACCAAAATAGAAAGTTCTTGTTTCCTAAATTTTTCTACAATTTCTAAGCGATTTTCTGTTTTACTAGACACAAAAGCGATTTGTTCTTCTGGAAAGTAAGTTTGTAAAATTTGAGTAAAGGCTTCTCCTTGTTCGATGTTTGGGAAGAAGATTAGCAAAGGATAGCGGGTTTGACGTTGTTTTTTCAGAAGATTTATTAATTTCTGGGGAATTTTCTTCTTTTGCATATTGGATAAAATGCCAGACAACCAGATTTTTTGTGGCACAACTAATGGATTGGCATGAAAGCGTCGAGCAAGGTGCAATTTGGTCAGAGTTCCTGTTTTTACTTTTTTATCTAATTCATCTGTTGATGTCGCTGTTAAAAAAATCTTGGTTCCATTAGGTTTGGTAGCTTTATCAACAGCATGGTAAAGCACGGCATTATCCACAAATGGAAAGGCATCAACTTCATCAATAATTAACAAATCAAAAGCTTGGTAAAATTTTAAAAGTTGATGTGTTGTGGCAATGATTAAAGGGGCACGTTTGTAGGACTCAGAATCTCCATGAAGCAATGTAATCGGACACGAAAAATCACGTGACAAGCGTTTATAAAGTTCCAGACAAACATCAATTCGCGGACTTGCTAGGCAAACACAACCACCGTCATCAATTATTTTGGATACAGATTGGTAAATCATTTCTGTTTTTCCAGCACCTGTAACAGCATGAATAAGTAGATCTTTCTTAGCATCAATACCTTCTAACATCCCTTTTGAAACGTCATCTTGGTAAGGAGTCAATTTTCCTTTCCAAATAAGAGAATTTTTTTTAGAAAAACATTTTTGTGGAAAATAATAGAGATGTCCATTACTCGTATTTCTTCCAAAAACAAGGCAAATTCGACAATAAAAAACGTTTGTTTGAAGTTTGTTTTGTAAAGATACTTGACTACCACAACGATTGCAAACATAATGATGATTTAATTTTGTCATTGCTGGTAACTGTTTAGTCTGTTTTTTTAAGGCATCCGAAAGTTGAGCTTGTGTAAATAGTCTTCCATAATAATTATCCAGTTTATCCATACTTTATTTATTCGAAAAATTTTGCTAAATAGCTTAAAATCTTGTAAAATTTTGGTATGAACTATAAAACGATTAAAAATGATGGTATTTTTGAAGAAGAAATTAAAAAGTCACGCTTTATCTGTCAGTTAAAACGAGTTGACACAGAGGAAGAGGGGCGTCAATTCATTGCACAAATCAAAAAAGAACATTATAAAGCAACACATTCTTGCTCGGCTATGATTATTGGTGAACATGCTGAAATCAAGCGTTCTAGCGATGATGGTGAGCCAAGTGGAACTGCTGGTGTTCCAATGCTAACTGTTCTAGAAAAACAAGGCTTGACCAACGTTGTTGCCGTTGTGACACGTTATTTTGGTGGTATTAAATTAGGTGCTGGTGGGCTTATTCGGGCTTATTCAGGCAGTGTTGCTAATGCTCTCAAGGAAATTGGTCTAGTTAAGGTAAAAGAACAAGAGGGGCTCAAAATCACTCTTTCTTATCCTCAATATCAAACCTTTGCTAACTTTTTACAGGCTGAAAACCTGCAAGAATTTGATACAGAATTTCTTGAAAATGTCACAGCCTATATTTACCTTGACCCTGAAAACCTCAAAGAAGTTAGTGGGCGTTTGATTGAATTTTACCAAGGCAAAGTTGACTTTACTAAATCAGGTTCAAAAATTGTCGAAGTTCCCTTGTGATAGTATTTTTTTATCACCTTGATAGGAAATATGTATTTTACAAAGGAATTAATTAGACATATACTTTTATCTATAAATTTTTAAATCAATAAGAGGTGAACATATGTCAAAAATTTACAATTCAATTACTGAATTAATTGGAAATACACCAATCGTAAAACTTAACAACATTGTCCCTGAAGATGCTGCTGATGTTTATGTTAAAATCGAAGCTTTCAACCCTGGTTCTTCTGTCAAAGACCGTATTGCCCTTCGTATGATTGAAGATGCTGAAAAAGCAGGCACAATCAAACCAGGCGATATTATTGTTGAACCAACTTCTGGAAATACAGGAATTGGTCTTGCATGGGTTGGCGCAGCTAAAGGCTACAAAGTGATTATCGTTATGCCTGAAACAATGAGTGTTGAACGTCGCAAAATTATTCAAGCTTATGGTGCTGAACTCGTTTTAACTCCTGGAAGTGAAGGAATGAAAGGGGCTATTGCCAAAGCAAAAGAAATTGCTGAAGAAAAAAATGGTTGGGTGCCTCTTCAATTTGCTAACCCTTCTAACCCTGCTATGCACGAAGATACAACAGGTGCTGAAATTATCGAAGCTTTTGGTCCAACGGGTCTTGATGCCTTTGTTTCTGGTGTTGGTACTGGTGGAACAGTTTCAGGTGTTTCTCATGCTCTTAAAAAAGCTAATCCTAACGTTCAAGTTTATGCTGTTGAAGCTGATGAATCTGCCGTGCTTTCTGGTGAAAAGCCTGGTCCACACAAAATCCAAGGTATTTCAGCTGGTTTCATCCCTGACACTCTTGACACTAAAGCTTATGACGGTGTTATTCGTGTAGCTTCTGACGATGCTATCATTACTAGCCGTAATCTCGGTGGAAAAGAAGGATTCCTTGCTGGTATTTCTTCTGGTGCAGCTATTTATGCAGCTATTAAAAAAGCAAAAGAACTTGGTAAAGGTAAAAAAGTTCTTGCACTTCTCCCAGATAACGGTGAACGTTACCTTTCAACATCTCTTTATGATTTTAACGACTAATGTCACCAATTATGTTAACTTTCCTTAGGTTACATTTCTCTCCTCTATCATTAAAATAATTATCTATATCTATGTATAAAAGCAAAAAGCCTATCACAGTGACTGTGATAGGCTTTTTGTTATTCTTTCTTCAATAATTCTAGGCTTTCTTTTGTCCATTTTGGCAAATTGTCCGCCAATGGTTGAAAGCCAATGTTTAGATGGCTATTTGAAAAGCGGTGACGACGGTGTAAGTGATGTTTTTCTTCCTCCAGTGTGCGAAGAGATAAACTTGCTTTTTGCGTAAATTCATCAAAATCAATAACTTGGACTAAAACTTTTTCCCCAACACTGAGTAATTGGTAAATGTTTTCAATATAACCTGTTTTAATTTCTGAAATATGAATAAGACCTGTTGTCCCATTATCTAATGCGACAAAGGCACCATAAGGTTTTATACCTGTTATTGTTCCAGTGATTTTGTCGCCAATTCTCATTAGTCCACTACCTCAATTGTTTCGATAACGACATCTTCAACTGGGCGGTCTTGAGCACCAGTTTCGACGTTAGCAATTTCATCTAAAACTTTGTATGAATCATCGTCCATGATTTGGCCAAATACGGTATGGCGACGGTCCAAGTGTGGCGTTCCACCATTTGTCGCATAAAATTCTGCAATTGTTTTTGGCCAACCACCACGTTCTAATTCTTTTTGAGCATAAGGAATTTTGCTGTTTTGAACGATAAAGAACTGACTGCCGTTTGTATTTGGTCCAGCATTAGCCATTGAAAGAGCCCCACGAACGTTATAAAGTTCTTCCGAGAATTCATCTTCGAAACTATCGCCATAGATAGATTGTCCCCCCATACCAGTACCAGTTGGGTCACCACCTTGAATCATAAATTCAGGAATAATACGGTGGAAAATAATACCGTCATAGTAGCCATCTTTTGACAAGGCAATAAAGTTTGCAACTGTTTTTGGTGCGTGTTCTGGGAAGAGTTTAATCTTCATATCACCGTGATTAGTTTTGATTATCGCAACTGGACCTTCAACTGTTGTTAAGTCAACTTGTGGGAAATTTAATTGTTTTTCTACCAAACCGAGTTCCTCCAAAGCATATAAAATGCCATCTTCTTCTACTGTTTTTGTTACAAAATCTGCTTTTTCTTTGAGTTCAGGGACTGCATTGCCCATAGCAATCTTCAAGCCAACATAATCAAAGATTTCCATGTCATTTGGACCATCACCAAACATCATGGCATTGATTGGTTTTAAGTTTTGACTTTCTAGAACGTGCGCAACACCTGAAGCTTTAGAAATACCATTTTTGACGACATCAGATGAATGTTCATGCCAAGGGACTAAACGAATTTCTACAGCTAATTCATCAGGTAATCGCAACTGAGCATTATTTTCCGTAAAGGTCCACATATGATAAACATCATTTGTCAAATAGAAATCAGGCTCAACGTCGCAGACACCGTATATTGGTATCATTGCGTCATCGATTAGGTCACAACGAGCTGAAACAACTGGTTTATCTTTTCCAGCAAAACCGTATTCAATTCCTTCTGATTTAGCCCAGGCAACGTATTTTTCGACAATGTCTCGTGGCAACGGGTCATTAACAATTTCTGTTGCTTTTTTATCGATGACATATGTGCCATTAATCGTCACGAAATAATCAGGCTCTAGAGCGCGAATTTCTGGCACAATGCCATAAAAGGCACGCCCGGTTGCAATCCCAGTCAGGATACCTTTTTCTTTTAAGCTTTTAAAAACATACTTAATTGATTCTGGCATATAGGCTGTTGCTTTTACGCGCAAGGTGTCATCAATGTCAAAAAAGACAATTTTAGTTTTTTTAGCCTTGTATTTAGTTTTTACATTCATCTGAAAATTATGGGAAAGGAAAAAGTCATCAGAATCTCATTTTCCATAAAAGTGACATCACTTTCCCATTTTCCTTTCTAATTAAAAATCAAAGAAAAGCCATGATTATATTATATCATTATTCGTCATCTTGCGGTACTAAATGATGTTTAAAGGCATAAACGACTGCTTGTGTACGGTCATCAACTTCTAACTTAGCTAGAATATTTGAAACGTGTGTTTTGACGGTTTTTAGTGAGATAAATAGCTCATCAGCAATAGTTTGATTATCATACCCTTTAGCAAGTAATCTCAAAATATCACGTTCACGCGCTGTCAAATCTTCATGCAATTCTGGTTGCATATCATGGGCTTTGATTTTTTTATCGACTTCTGTTTCAATAGCTAACTCACCACGTGCAACTTTCTGAATGGCATTTAAAATTTCTGCTGCGCTAGATGTTTTTAACATATAACCTTTGGCCCCTGCTTCAATGACAGGATAAATTTTTTCGTTATCAAGGTAAGATGTTAAAACAAGAATTTTAGCTTCCTTCCATTCTTCCAGAAGCTTCAATGTTGCTTCGACACCGCTCATTTCTGGCATTACCAAATCCATAACAACCACATCTGGTTTTAATTCTAAAGCCAAATTGATACCATCTAAACCATTTCCAGCTTCGCCAACCACCTCAACATCTGGTTGCAAATTCAAAAAACTTTTTAACCCTAAACGTACCATTTCATGGTCATCAACTAGGATAACTTTAATTTTCTGGGTCATCTTCTTTCTCCTCGTTTCCTCTCTTTACCAGTGGCAAACGAATATCCATTGATACTCCTTTACCTTTTTGACTCAGTAATGTAACTGTTCCAGCCATATCATCAACACGTTCTTCAATATTACTAATACCATAACTTAAATCATGGCTTTCATCCATATCAAAACCGACACCGTTATCGATCATTTTAAGCTGAAGCTCGGTTTCTGTTTGATTTAGATAAACCTCTAAACGACTGGCTTTAGCGTGTCTAAGGGTATTACTAATGAATTCTTGTGCAATTCGAAAAACGTTATCCTCTATTTTCTTAGGTAGTTGACCGATACTTTTCTTATAAACAACCTCTATACTACTCTTATCTGTCAATTCTTTCAAGAGGATATCAAAACCTTCTGAAAGAGTTTTATTTTCTAATTCTATTGGTCGTAAATGCAATAGCAAAATTCGCAAATCTTTTTGAGCATTTTGTAGCATGCTTTCAACAGCCGTCAATTGAAATTCTAATTGCTCTTTTTCAATTTTGTCAAGATTAGCAGACACGCCTGAAAGGATCATCGAAGAGGCGAATAATTCTTGACTAACCGTGTCATGCAAGTCACGCGCAATTCGTTTTCGTTCTTGCTCAACAATTTCTTGACTGTTTAGAATACGACTATTTTCTGTATTTTGCAAACTATTTGTCAAATGCGTCATTTTTTTAGACAAACGCGATAAATTCGTATTGATTTCTGTATCTTCGTTTAGACTGATAGGCTGATTATTCAAAATACGGCGTAAGTTTTGGTTGATACCACGTTTGCTGTTATCATCTAAAATAACCCAAAGCAAAAGCAACAAAATCGTTACTGCTAGGATTAAAAAGACAATTGAAAAGACAAATTGTTCTCCCATCCAGAAATCTGTGATAAAATTTTTCAAATGCAGATTTAAACTATCCAAAATAACGACAACGGTTGATATGATAATAATGCTCGCATAAAGGATAAATAATATAAAATAATGTTTTTTCATTTGCGCACCACCTCAACATCTCCAGCAAGCGTACTAACGATAATTTTCACTGCTTTTAAATATTCTTCATCCTCACTATGCCATATTTTTAACGATTCATTACGTAAATCATATTCTTCAAAATCAAAGTATCGAACGCTACCATAAATCGCACTAACATCTAATTTCACAGCAACATCAATAGGTACTAAAATTTTTGTTGGTCCTAAAATTTTTCGAATAACAACAACATTATCCTTTCCAGTTACAATGATATTACTTAAATCAATCGTATCACTTCCTGTCAAACGAATAATATTGATATCATCAAACGCATAAAAATCACTATCATGCGTATCCATTCCAAACCATTGATTACGAACTGGCTTTGCTTTTAATTCTTCCTCACGAAAACGCACCAAAGCATAACGATTTTTTTTCTTAACTTGTGAAAAATGATTGATAACAATGTAAACAACACCTAATACCACTGCCATGATAATATAAGGATTAAGCATAAAAATCATAAATAAAAGAACAAGACCGATAGTTAATAAAAAGTTGTTCCGTTTATCTTGATTATAAAACCGCAGTGCCAATAAAATCAAAACAAGAATAAGAATAAAACTAGATAGATTATTTGCCATGATAGTCATCAAGCCCATCACAATCAAAATCACCTCTACGATGATAAAAAATTGAATCTTCCTCATATCATACCCTTTCTTTTTCTGTATTTTACCAAAAAGCTACCAAAATTGCAGGTTTCTAACTAAAAAAGCAACATTAAAAGCCTAGGAAGTTATCCTAGACTTTTAAGTTATTATTCATCACTTGTTTCTGTCGATGAGCTACTGTCATCTGTACTACTGCTTGATGAACTTGATTCTTTTGATTCAGAGGATTCTGAGCTTGATGAACTTGATTCTTTTGATTCAGAGGATTCTGAGCTTGATGACGATGGTGCCTGTGAGCTTTCTTCTTCATCAGCTGCTAGGTAAAGTACCACGTTATCACTTAGTGTATCACCATAATATGGTGTCTGAGCAGTGACAGTTGCTGTTGAAGATGGTGAGCTTACTTGCACATAACCCGTAGATGAATTGGGATTGGCTTGATAAGCCGTAATATGTGAACTTGATACACCTAGAGCCGTCAGGGCAGCAATAGCTTCTGAATAAGTATATCCTGTCAAATTCGGCATTGTTACTGTACTCTCAGTAGCTACTTTAAAGGTAATCTTATCATCACCACTTACCTTAAAGGTTCCACCTTCGCTAGGTGTTTGACTGATGATAACACCTTCGTCATAATCTGACGTTGAGACTTCTTCAATCTCAATTTGCGACTCTGAAACACCATAATTATTAACCAAATCTTTAACGGCTGTTTGATAATCTTGACCTGTATAGTCTTTTATCTTGAATCCTGATAAGCCTTTTGATACGTAAATATCAATTGATGACCCTTCTTTTTTCGATGAACCAGCAGTTGGACTTGTCTTAATAACGTAACCACTCTCGACGGTATCGCTTGATACTTCATGAACGGTTCCAACTTTAAGACCTGATGATTTTATCGTTGTTTTTGCTTCTGATAAACTAGAGCCAGCAACATCTGGAACACTCACGGTTGATGGTGAGGTCAACGTCAAGTATGTAAAGATAGCAATAGCTACAATCACAACTGCAAAAAAGATTTTCATTAACGTGCCGAACATACGATGTGATTTTTTCTTCTTTGTTTTAGCTTTAGTCGCTTTGTTTTCTGTTGCTGCTTTATCTTCTTTAGCTGCTTTTTGTTTCTTCAAAAGTTGTTCTGTCGTTGAAGGAACAGATGTTGATGTTGTTACCTTTGGAAGTGTCTTTGTATTTTCAGTATCTTCAAAAACAAGTTTAGGTTCACGGCTACGGTTGTAAAAAAGTGCCGTCATCAAATCACGACTCATTTCAAAAGTTGACGCATAACGGTCACTTAAACGTTTTGCAGTCGCCTTGATAACAACATTTTCTAGTGCTTGTGGCACATTTTTATTCTCATCAATGATGGAAGGAAGTGGTTTTTGGAAATGTTGAAGCGCAATGGTAACAGCTGAATCGCCATCATATGGGATGTGACCTGTTAACATTTCAAACAACATAATCCCCATAGCGTAAATATCACTTTGAACAGTCGCTTTTGAACCACGTGCTTGTTCAGGCGATAAATAATGCACACTACCTAGCATTGAATTGGTTTGCGTTAAACTTGTTTCGGCAAAGGCTACGGCGATACCAAAATCAGTAACTTTAACAGTTCCGTCTTTGGTTAATAATATATTTTGTGGTTTTAAATCACGGTGAACAATTCCTTGTTGATGCGCCAAAGTCATCGCAGATAGGACTTCTTCCATGATTCTAACAACTTCATTATTAGAAAGCGGAGCATGATCTTGAATGTATTTTTTTAAGTCCGAGCCATCAACATATTCCATTACTAAGAATTGCTGTCCATCTTCTTCTCCAATATCACGAATCGAGACAATATTTGGATGGTTCAGTTCTGCCATGGCACGCGCTTCCCGTTGGAAACGCGCTACGGCAATTTGATCAGTCTGATAATTCGTCCGAAGCACCTTAATGGCAACTTCTTCATTATCAAGAATGAGATCTTTTGCCAGATAAACATCTGCCATTCCACCCCGTCCGATAGATTTGAGGATCCGATAACGACCAGCAAATAATTTGCCAATCTGAATCATTAAACTTCCTCACTTTCGGCGTGGATCAAAGCAATGGTAATGTTATCAAGACCTCCACGTTCGTTAGCAAGAGTAACCAACTCATTGTTCTTGTCATCAAGATTTTTATCTTGACTTAAAATGCTAACAATTTCGTCATTGGTAATCATATTAGTTAAACCATCACTGTTAATAATGAGATAGTCATTTTCTTCAAGTACCTGAACACCTAAATCTGGTTCGACAGGATTTGCTTGTCCAATAGACTGTGTAATGATATTTTTTTGAGGATGATTTGCAGCTTCCTCTTCAGTCAATTGACCAGCTTTTACCAGTTCATTAACTAAAGAATGATCACTTGTCAACAATCGGTATTCTCCTTGGTGGAGCAAACCAATGCGTGAATCCCCAACATGAGCATAGATGACATTGTTATCAACAATTGCCAATGCTTCTACTGTTGTTCCCATGCCTTTATACTCATCAGTTTGACCGAGTTCATAGACTTTGCGATTTTCAGCTTCTAATGTTACTAAAAGCCAATCACGAATCTGACTTAATTCAGTGTAATCGGTATTAATCCATTCACGTCCAAGATCTGTAACAGTCATTTCGCTAGCGATATTTCCTGCTCGATGACCACCCATGCCATCTGCTAAAATAACCAAAGTAATGCCTTTTTTATTATCAAATTTGTTAATAAAATCCTGATTGTTTGAACGTTTTTGTCCGATATCAGTTACAAGTGAAATTTTCATAGTTTTTCTTCTGACTGTGTCAGTTTCCTCCTTGAGATTACAAGATACGTTTGACTTGTCCTATAAAGAACCCGTCTGTCTGATATTGTTCTGGGGTAATTGCAATACATCCATCTCTAACAATATCTTCTTGCGTATGACTCAGTTTTACTTGTTCAAAATTTGGATGAGTTTCTAAAAATTTGTGAATAACTTGGAAATTTTCCTCATCAAAAATTGTACAAGTGCTATAAGTTATTATACCACCTTTACGCAACGTTTGACAAACGCTATCAAGTATTTGCAGTTGAATTTCTTGCAGAGCCGAGAAATCTTGATTTTCCTTATTGTACTTAATGTCCGGTTTACGGCGGATTAAGCCGATTCCTGAGCAAGGGGCATCTACCAAAATCTTATCAAAAGAATCTGATGCAAAATGCTCATGGACGGTTGTGGCATCCATCTTTTGTGTGCTGATTTTATTAGCGACATGCAGACGCTTGGCATTATTCATGACAAGTGTTAATTTATGGTCATATAAATCAAGTGCTGTAATATGCCCCTCTTTTAAATACGAGGCCATATGAGTTGCCTTACCACCTGGGGCAGCACAAGCATCTAAGATGTCTTCATTTCCTTGAATATTAAGCGTTGGAGCAACTAGTTGACTAGATTCATCTTGAATCGTGATGTCCCCATTAGCGAAATAATCTGTTCCAGCAAAATGTCCTGATGTTTTCACCAAACCTACTGGTGATAAGATAGATTGCTCTGCCCCCGTCGTTGCTTTAATCTCGGATAATTTATCAAGTTTTGTCACACGAATACTTGCCTTATTGCGGACAAAAAGGCTTTGCATAATAGCTACCGCGCGTTCTTCGCCGAATTGATCAATTAATTTTTTGACTAGCCAAACTGGCAATGAATAAAGAACAGAGTAGCGTTTATTCTTACGTTTAATCGTTTCAGGATTTGGTAATTCTTCCTTGGTAAAACGTCGTAGAACAGCGTTGACAAATTTTTCTGCACCTTTTTTGTTACCGCGATTTTTAGCAATGTTAACCGCGTCATTTACCACAGCGTGGGCAGGAATTTTATCCAGATACAAGAGTTGATAAAGACTCAACATTAATAGGTAATAAACCCAAGAATCTAACTTATCTCGATCTTTAATGTAATGAGCAAGATACCATTCTAAGGTAATTTTTCGTGCAACTGTTCCATAAACGATTTCTGTCACTAATGACTTATCTTTTGGCGATAATGTCGTATGGCTTAATTCTTGATTGAGAGCAATATTAGAATAAGCCCCGTCTTCAAAGACATTTTCAAGGACAAGAAGCGCTAAACCACGTGCCTGATTTTTCCAATCATTCGCCAATAAGGTCACCTACTTCGAGCTTACGTCCTACACCATTAAGGAAATCAACAATGCTCATGCGTGGCTTCCCAGCTGGTTGCACTGTTTTAAGCGAAATCGCCCCGTCACCTGTTGCTACGACAAGTGACTTCCTACCTTTTTCGATAATTTCACCTGGTTTTCCGTGACCTTCAGCTAAAGTAGCTTCATAAATCTTGAAACGTTTGCCGTCAAGAAGGGTATGAGCTACTGGCCATGGGTACAAGCCACGAATGTGATTAAAGACATCACGTGCTGATTTATTCCAGTCAATGCGTTCTTCTTCTGGTGTAATATTTGGTGAGAAAGTGGCTTTACTTTCGTCTTGCGGTTCTGGTTCAATATTACCTGCAATGTAATCTGGTAATGTTTTTAACAACAAATCACGTCCAATAACAGCCAATTTTTCAAACATTGTTCCAACATTATCATCGTCAGTAATCGGTGTTGAAGCCTTGGCAATCATATCACCAGCGTCCATTTTCTTAACCATTTCCATGATTGTCACGCCAGCTTCTTCTTCTCCGTTAATGATTGCATAGTGAATTGGTGCACCGCCACGGTATTTGGGAAGAAGCGAAGCATGAACATTAACCGCAAAATCAATGATTTAGCAACGCGTGTTTGTTGCCCTGCATCCAAACGCAGCTGTCACAATGCCATCAGCACCCAAAGTCATCAGCTCTGCCATTTCTTCTGAACCAGACATTTTTTCAGGTTGATAAACTGGCAAATTATGCGCCAAAGCAACTTCCTTAACAGGTGTCATTTTGATTTCTTTTTTGCGTCCAACAGCACGGTCAGGTTGCGTTACCACCGCTAGGACATCGTAGTTGCTATCATCTAGCAAACCTTTTAGAACAGCCGCTGAAAAATCAGGTGTTCCCATAAAAATTAATTTTGTCATTTCAGTTCCTTTCAAAGGATTTTCCTACTTAAATTTTCTCTATTATAGCATAGTCATCCGCTACATGAAATTTTGTGGCTCATAGTCAATGACTAAGCGTAAATCTTTATTTTCTGGTAATTGTGTCAAATCTAAAATCTGGTTCAGGACATTCTCTAAATTGTCCTCAAAGCGATATTTAACGATAATTTGATAATGATAAAGATTATGCGTTCTGGCAATTGGTTTTGGTGTCGGACCGAGAATTTTGATTTTATCCGATAATTGTTGACGCAATAATTGCAAGAGTTCAGATGATTTACAGACAACGATCTGCTCATCTTTATGTGATAAGGTCAATCCGACCGTGAAATAATAAGGCGGATAAGATAATTGCCTACGGATTCCCATTTCATAAGCGTAAAATGCCTCGTAGTCTTGCTTTTGCGCTAGTTGAATAGCATAGTGCTGTGGATTGTAGGTCTGGATAAGAACCTCCCCTTCTTTTTCTGCACGTCCTGCACGCCCTGCAACTTGTGTCAACAATTGGAATGTGCGTTCAGAAGAACGAAAATCAGGTAAATTTAAAGACGTATCCGCATTTAAAACCCCTACCAAAGTAACATTTGGAAAATCAAGTCCCTTAGCAATCATTTGTGTGCCAAGTAAAATATTGGCTTCATGGTTACCAAATTTATCCAAAATGCGTTGATGAGCCCCTTTTTGACGTGTGGTATCAACGTCCATTCGTAAAATACGAGCTTGTGGAAAAACTTCCACGAGTTCATCATAAGCCTTCTGTGTCCCTGTTCCATAATACCGAATACTACGGCTATGACAATTCGGACAAGTGTGTGGAATGGATTTTTCAAAACCACAGTAATGACAATTCATAGTTTTGGTATCCATATGCAGCGTCAAGGAAATATCGCAATTTGGACATTCATCAACATAGCCACAATCACGGCACATGATAAAACTAGAGTAACCACGACGATTAAGCATGAGAACCACTTGCTCATTTTTTTCTAGACGATCAGCAATTTTTTCTAAGAGATAAGGGGTAAAGTTGCTAACTTCTTGCTGCCCAACATAATCACGAAAATCGACAATTTCAACTTTGGGAATCTTTGCCATAGGATTAGCACGATGTGTCAATTGTAGGAATTGGTAAACACCACGACTAGCCCGAGCACGACTTTCAATACTTGGTGTTGCAGAGCCCATTAACAACACAGCTTTATGGTATTTAGCACGAAGCAAAGCCACATCACGCGCATGGTAGCGCGGATTGGATTCTTGCTTGTAAGTCGCCTCATGTTCCTCGTCAATGATAATGGCACCAATATTTTCAATAGGAACAAAAATAGCAGAGCGTGCCCCAACAACGACACGCGCTTGTCCAGATTTGATTTTTCGCCATTCGTCAAACTTTTCACCGTCTGACAAAGCAGAGTGCATGATAGCCACTTTCTTGCCGAAACGTGAAATAAAACGATTGGTCATTTGTGGTGTCAAAGAAATTTCAGGCACCAAGACAATGGCTGTTTTACCGAGTTTCAAAACCTTATCAATGATATGCAGATAAACTTCAGTTTTTCCTGAGCCTGTCACACCTTCCAGTAAAAACGGATTACTTTCCTGGCCAATTTGGCTAGTTACTTGTTCAACGACAGCCGCTTGTTCAGCATTTAAATCAAGAAAATCCGTTGTTGCTACATCAAAATAAGCGTCTGAACGTTTTTTCTCTCTTTCAAGAACAGTTATCAACTGGTTATCCACAAAAAATTTGACAACATCACGTGAAAAAAGGTGATGCAAATCTGATAATTTTCCTTCTTCAGGATGCTTTAACAAATAATCACGTAATTCCAATCGTTTTTTGGCACGATTGGAGATGTCTGCGGCAGGTATTTTTTTAGCTTGAACGTGATAATATTTTTCCGTCTTGATATTTTTCTTATCTTTAGCTAAATAATCAACGGTAATTTTTCCTGCTTGAACCAAGCGAGCGACTTTTTTCGCTTCTTCCTCGCTCAATGACGAATGAAGTCGGTCCTCTTTTTCGCCAAACAATGCCAAACGTTCTTCGCTAGATAAGCTTTCTGTGGGCGTTAGACGTTTATCATACTGCGAATTCAGCAGATTAGGAATCATCGATTTCAGAATGGAAATTTTGTAAGAAAACACCGTATGACGCATCTGCTCTGCCAATTCTAGCTGTTCTGCATTCAACACAGGCTCAAAATCCAAAACTTCGCTAATAGCTTTTAAGTCAGTCACAGCATTATCAAAAGTATCAGAAAAACCGACAACAAAACCTTGCAAAAGCCGATTACCACGTCCAAAAGGCACATGAACTCGTGAGCCGATGGTCACTTGGTCTTCAACATCTTTCGGAATGATGTAAGAGAAAGGTTTATCTGTTTGCATAAGCGGGACATCAACGATGACCTGAGCAATTTTTACCATAAATTTCCTTTCTATCTAGTCCTTAGCTATTCATGAAAAAGAATAATCATCATGATAGCGACCAATGTTTGTCTAGCTTATCACAATGATTTATTACAAGAAAAATCTAAGATAAAACACCTTAGATTTTTTCTCCTTCTTCTTTTTCTTTAGCGATTTGTTCTTTGATTTTACGTTCTTCTTCTTCTTTAGCTAGACGTTCTGCTTCGATACGAGCAAGAACAGCTGCGCGTTTAGCTTCTGGGTCTGGATGAATCACAACATTACCAGATTCAATTTCTTCAAGTGCTTGCAAAGTTGCTTTTACAGATTTGAATTTTTGAGTTGGTTTAGCACCTGCTTCAAGTTCGCGAGCACGTTTGGCTTGAAGAATACAAAGTGAATATTTTGAAGGCACTTTATCAAGCAAAGTGTCGATAGAAGGTTTTAACATCATAGCTTTTTTCTCTTTTCTCTTTTTTAATCAATATCTTTAATCATGTCGTTATATTGTCCGATAACACGATCAACACGGAGATGTTCTACTTCGATAATGCGTTTAACGCGTTCAGCTGCCAAAGATACTTCATCGTTAACAACAACATAATCATACTCACGCATCAAAGTGATTTCTTCTTTAGCACGTTCGATACGTTGGCGGATAACTTCCTCGCTATCTGTACCACGTCCTACCAAACGATCTTTTAATTCGTCCAAATCAGGTGGCGTTAAGAAAATAAACACCCCATCTGGAACTTTCTTCTTAACTTGAAGCGCTCCTTGCACTTCGATTTCAAGGAATACGTCAATCCCCTTATCAAGAGTTTCATTAACATAAGTCAGTGGTGTGCCATAGTAGTTTCCTACGTATTCAGCATATTCCAACATTTGACCATTTTTAATAAGCTCCTCAAATTCTTCACGAGTTCGGAAGAAATAATCAACGCCATCGACTTCTTCTGGCCGTTTTTGGCGTGTTGTCATAGAAATGGAATATTCAAATTTATGATCTGGTGTTGAAAAAATTTCTTGGCGAACTGTTCCCTTACCAACCCCAGAAGGTCCTGAGAAAACAATTAACAAACCACGTTCGGTCATGCCACTCTCCTTATTATAGACTACAAGTTAAGACTTGCTTTTTATCAATTAGACTACAAACTAGTGTATCAAAAATATAGCCATTTTTCAAGGAATTTTAAAAGCTTCCGTGGCTCTTTCCACATAAAAAATGCTGTTTAAATCTTAGTTAGACATTCTACTTAAATTCTAGTAATTTCAGTGACTGTTTTTAGTAAATAAATGTCGATTAAAAAAAAGCGCTAAGATTAGCACTTCTTTCAAAGATTGTTTTATTTTGCATAGTCAACTGCACGAAGTTCACGGATAACGGTAACTTTAATGTTACCTGGGTAATCAAGATTACCTTCAATTTTTTTACGAACTTTGTGAGCTAAGATCGTTACCTCATCATCAGAAATTTTAGTTGGTTGCACCATGATGCGGATTTCACGTCCTGCTTGCAAAGCATAGCTATTTTGAACACCATCAAAGCTTGTGGCAATTTCTTCCAAATCACGAAGGCGTTTGATGTAATTTTCCATTGATTCGTTACGAGCACCTGGACGAGCTGAGCTAAGCGCATCCGCAGCTGCAACAATCACAGCGATAACACTTTCTGGTTCTACATCACCGTGGTGACTAGCAATGGCATTAACGACAATCGGATTTTCCTTGTATTTACGAGCAAGTTCCGTTCCGATTTCAACGTGGCTTCCCTCAACCTCACGGTCAACGGCTTTCCCTATATCATGCAAGAAACCTGCACGACGAGCAAGCATCACATTCTCACCAAGCTCTCCTGCGATAATACCTGCCATCTTACCAACTTCGACAGAATGACGTAAGACGTTTTGACCGTATGATGTTCTAAATTGCAGGCGTCCCATGATTTTAATTAAATCAGGGTGCAAGTTAAGGGCTCCAATTTCAAATGCAGCAGCCTCACCATATTCACGAATACGGTTATCCATTTCCAAACGATTTTTTTCAACCAATTCCTCGATACGAGCTGGGTGAATACGTCCGTCCTGAATCAAAGCTTCCAAAGTCATTCGAGCGATTTCACGACGAATCGGATCAAATCCTGAAAGAACAACAACTTCAGGGGTATCATCAATGATAACGTCAATTCCTGTCAAACTTTCAAGTGTGCGGATATTACGTCCTTCACGTCCAATGATACGACCTTTCATGCTATCGTCTGGTAAGTGAACTGTTGTAATAGTTTGTTCAGTAACATATTCACCTGCCATACGTTGCATAGCTTGCGCTAGAATATTTTTAGCAAGTTTGCTAGATTTATCTCGGACTTCACGTTCAGCATCTTTGATACGAGTAGCAATTTCGTGCGTCAAATTATTTTCTGTTTCCGTTAAAATAATTTCACGCGCTTCAGCAATCGTCATGAGCGCTATGCGTTCAAGTTCTGCTTTTTTCTGTTCTTCTAGTTCTCCGATTTGTTTTTCACGCTCATTAATGTGTCTAGATCTATCGGTTAGACTTTGTTCTTTACTATCCAACACTTTTTCCTTGTTGGTTAGGTTTTCATCCTTGCGGTCAAGAGAAGAAGCTCGTTCTGTTAAACGAGTTTCCATTTGTTTTAACTCTTGCCTTTCAGATTTAAATTCTTTTTCAATCTCTTCACGATATTTTCTAGCCTCTTCTTTTGCCTCGATTAGTAATTCTTTACAATGTGATTTACTTTCTCGTTCAGCTGTTTTTCTGATATGCTCAGCTTCTAACTCCGCTTGACCACGTAGATTAACAGCGTCTTGTTCTGCATTTAAAAGAGTGAGTTCTGCCGCTTCTTTCACAGACTTAAGTCTAACTGAAATCAGCACATAACCAACTATCAAACCAATGAGGGCAAAAACAATCAAGATAATAATATTTGGCATGTTTTTACCTCAATAAAAATTTTAGATTTCATCTATAGAAAGCTACTTTCAAGTTTATCATAAAATAAGCTTTTTCACAATTTAAAATTGTAAAGCGTTTTACTAAATTTTGTGTTATGATATTTACAAGGAACAAAAAAGGAGTGTACTATGTCTAAAAAAGAAGTTACTGTGGAAAGTTTTGAACTTGACCACACTATTGTTAAAGCCCCTTATGTCCGCCTTATTTCAGAAGAAGCTGGACCTCTAGGCGATGTTATTTCAAACTTTGATATTCGTCTTGTGCAACCTAACGAAAATGCTATTCCAACAGCTGGTTTACATACTATCGAACACTTGCTTGCTAAACTTATTCGTGAACGAATTGACGGAATGATTGACTGCTCTCCATTTGGTTGCCGTACTGGTTTTCATTTGATTATGTGGGAGAAACACAATACAACTGAAATCGCCAAAGTTATCAAATCAAGTTTAGAAGAAATTGCCAACGTAACATCATGGGAAGATGTTCCAGGAACAACCATTGAATCTTGCGGCAACTATAAAGACCATAGCCTTTTTACCGCTAAAGAATGGGCAAAATTAATCTTAAAAGACGGTATTTCAGACGACCCATTTGAACGTCATGTCATCTAAATATTAAAGTCAGCTTAGCTGGCCTTTTTAATAAAAAAAGCAAAGAGAAGCATTGATATACTCCCCATATAGTAGACAGTGAAAAAACAAAAATTCACTAGAACCTATAAGGGGAGTTTTTATATGTCCAAAAGAAGTCCAAAATCCGTAGAAGAGAAATTAGAGATTGTTCAACGATTACTTAATCATGAGAAATCAGTCTCCCAACTCAGCAAGCTGTACGGAGTAAGTGAGTCAGCTATCAATTCTTGGAAAATGAAGTGTGAAAAAGATGGTGCGGTTGCTCTAAAGGAAAGTCGAACTTGGAATAGCTATTTCAAAGAAGTCAAGGAACAAGCAATTCATCTTTATGGGAAAGGTTTCCTTACTGATATTTGTCAAAAGTATGATATAAATCGGTTACACTAAACTAGACAGAATTTATAAAGTGTCCTACACTAAAGAAAACAGGAGAACAGATATGTCCAGAAAAATACGTCGCCACTTCACCGATGACTTTAAGCAACAAATTGTTGACCTCCACAATGCTGGAATGAAACGAAGTGATCTTATCAAAGAATATGAGTTAACGCCCTCAACCTTCGATAAGTGGGTCAGACAAGCCAAACTAACGGGTTCCTTCAGATCTGTTTATAATATGACAGATGAACAACGGGAACTAATTCAACTCAAAAAACGCAATAAAGAACTCAAAATGCAATTAGACATCCTAAAGCAAGTGGCAGTGATTATGGCACGAAAAGATAAGTAATCACTGCCAACAAGGATAAATACAGCATTTCAGCTATGTGTCGTTGGCTGAACATCCCGCGCTCAAGTTACTACTACCAAAAGGACGGCATCATACTCTCACGCCGTCGGATTCGTCGCATCATGGAGAGACTCCACTTGGTATCCGTTTATCAGCAAGCAGCCTTCAAATCGCATTCTAAAGGGAAGAACAAAGCTTTTATTCCAAACCGCCTAGACAGGCAATTTGACCAAGAAAGACCACTGGAAGCCCTGGTGACCGACTTGACTTACGTCCGTATGGATAGGCGCTGGGCTTACGTTCGTCTCATCATTGACCTCTTTAATCGTAAAATCATAGGATTGTCCGTTGGCTGGCACAAGACTGCGAAGCTCGTTAAACAAGCCATTCAAAGCATCCCTTATGCACTAACCAAGGTCAAGTTGTTCCATTCTGATCGTGGCAAGGAGTTTGACAATCAGCTGATTGATGAGATGCTTGAAGCTTTTGCTACTTCGTCATGTTTTGATACATCTGCAACCACAGCAAAGGCATCTGTTGGAGAAATTTCCTGAACAGCCTTTTCAGCTGTTTCTTGATTGTAATCAAGGATTCCTACCTGAAAACCATCTTCATGCAGACGTTTTGCAATAGCAAAGCCAATCCCTTGACCTGCACCTGTAACAATAGCGACTTTTACCATAATATCACCCCTAATCTTTAAGTTAACTTGATTATAGCGCTTACAAATTTTTTTGTCTATTTTTTCAATCATTTTTCATTACTTTTATTTATCAAATAAAAAATGCCCTCCGCAAGGAGAGAGGGCATTTTGTTCTTAATAATCAAGTGTATCCGAATTACCAGAAGCATTCCCAACAAAGTAACCTGTTTTACAGTTAATTGAGAAAAGGTATGTTCCGTCAGCCTTGAACATATTATAGTAACCATTTCCATTAATGATGTTAACTTTTTCAAGAATGTAATCATTTCCTGAGAAGTAACCACGTGATTGAGATATTGCCACAATTTTATCAAGTACACCATCTGCAAATGTCCAAGCAGAATTGCTTGAATCCGCAATCGCTGAATCACTATAAGGAACACGACTCAAGCTACGTTGAAGTGTAGAAGCATCATAAGATGTGATACCATATCCACTAGCTCCAGAGACAGTTTGTGTTGTTGACGTATCAGATGATGATGCACTTTCTGTTTGGCTTGATGAGCTTGCGCTTACTTCTTGACTGCTTGATGAAGCCAAAGCAGCTAACTGATTCTTACCATCGGTAATCGCTGATTGCAACAATGTATCTAGATTAGCATTGCCTGTATTCAAAAGGGCACTTGATAAATTATCAAAGTTTGCATCAGATTTCACAGTTGCTGAAGCTTTTTCACCATTTACAATAACATTTGATTCAAATAAAGTATTGATTGTCTGGATAGCTGTAATTTGAGCTGCCAAAGTATCGTATTCTTTCTTAGCATCGTCATAGTAATCTGTGTCTTTTAAGTCATCTAGTTTTTCTTTTAATGATGAAATATTATCAAATTCACTATTTTTCAATTTTGTTTTAGTATCGTCTGTAAAGAAAGCTGCATAGGCATCGTCAAATGCTGTTTTTGCCTTTTTAGCCGCTGCTGCAGACGAACTAGATGATGTTGATTTCTTAGTTATAGATGTTGATGAGCTAGCAACACTCGTGCTTGATTCTCTGGTATAATTTAAACCGTAAGCCACACCAAAAATAGCGACAACAAGAGCTGCCAAGCCACCAATAATCACACGTTTATTTTTATGAGTTGGCTGCTCATCTGCCGTTTCAAGAGTAATAGCTTCGCTGTTTTTGTCATCAGCAACCACAGCTGACGCAGCTTCTGGAGTTGGCTCTGGAACTGCTGAATCAGCATTTGGTATTTCAATACTAACACTTTCTTGCTGAATCGTTGAGTCGTTTTCAGATGCTACATCTTCTGATAACGGTACTTCTTGCGAAGTCTCTTGAGTGTCCTCAAGCTTTTCTGCTTCAAAATCAACAGCTTTAGGCGTAGCTTCGTTTTCTTTCAAAGCAGACTCACCAACAATCCCGTTGTTAACCAATTCCTCGCGCTGCTTTTTAATGAAATTATCCAAAGCTTTGGTATCTAAATCGTCAAAGTCAGATAATTTAGCCTCAAACTTTTGCGATGTCACTTCGTCTCGGTGCTGTTTAATGTATTTATCCAAAACACCGTCAGACTCAGTCACCCCAGCTTTTAATTCAGAATCCTTCCGAACAGCTTCCCCAATGGTCATATTTTTTACATCTTCTAAATTAAGCCCTTCTTGTTCTTCAGAAGATGGCAATTCTTTCTTGTCTGACACGCTTGTTCACCTCTCTAAATCAGATTGTCATTTTTATTAGGCTGTTTAACACCGTATTTTACTTTTCTTGCGCTGGTGCAGTAACTGAACGTTTAACACGTTCGCCATAGAATTGGTACAAATCAACTCTTAGTGTACCGTTGTACAATTTACGTTTTTTATCAGCCTGTGAACCATATTTTCGTTCAAATTGTTCATCACTTGTTAGGATAAATTTACTCCATGTTTTTAGCGGAGCAAAAGTCTGTCCCATTTCATTATACAAAATGTCCACAGCTTTGTCATCCAGCAATCGTTCACCATATGGGGGGTTAGACACGATAACACCGTTGATTTTATCAGTTTTTAAATCTTGAAGTCGCATTTGTTTCAATTTGATGACATCTGCAAGTCCTGCTTCCTCAGCATTCTTTTTCGCAATGTCAATCATGCGTCCGTCAATATCAAATCCAGAAATATCAAGTTCAATGTCATAATTAGCTTTTTTTTCAGCTTCATCACGAACTTGTTGAACCAAATCATCGTCAACCCAATCCCATTCCTCAAAAGCAAAGTCACGATTAAAGCCTGGCGCAATGTTCATGCCAATCATAGCTGCCTCGATACAGAAGGTTCCCGAACCACATGTTGGGTCGATAAAAGGTTTATCTGGATACCAGTTTGACAACTCAATAATTGCTGCTGCCATATTTTCCTTAATCGGGGCCCCACCTTTCTCCACACGGTAACCGCGTTTGAAAAGACTTGCTCCTGTTGTATCAATCATAACTGTTGCTTTATCTTTTAAAATGGAAACTTCTATTCTAAATTCTGCCCCACTTTCTTGCAACGGAACACCTTCTGGACGATGATAAACTTTTTGCAGTTTTTTAACAACAGCTTTTTTACTAATAGCTTGAACACTTGGCTCATTATGTAGTTTAGATTTCACACATTTTGCCTTTGAAATTGGGAACTTAGCACCAAGTGGTAAATAATTTTCCCAATCTAATTTGTAAACACCTTGAAATAACTCTTCAAAGGTACAAGCCGGAAATTCACCGACTACAATTTTAATACGGTCAGCCGCACGTAACCAAAGGTTGGTTGTCGCAATCGTTCTAACATCTCCTTGAAAACGGACTTTTCCATTTTCGACTTGGCAGTCAATGCCTAAATCACGGATTTCACGCCCTACAACCGCTTCAAGTCCTGCTGCCGCTGTCGCTACTAAATTAAACGTTTTTTTCATTCATTAATTCCTATTTCATCAAATACTTATCTATAAGTTTAACACGTTTTACTGGCTTTAAGCTAGTAAAAATCAATTAATTTTCAAACACCATTATTAGCCAATACCTAGTATTAAAATACAACCAAAAATAAAAGCTAGCCTAAGCTAGCTATATACCTATATGCAATTTTCTATAAGCCATGTTTTGTTCCAGAGATAACTAGGTCTTATCTCCTTCGATAATCATCTGTCTACTGTTTCCAGTCAGGATAGATTGTTCGGATTCCAACTATCCCATGCCCCTACCAAAGTTTGGGTTGCTAGCTTGAGGGGTTTACCGCGTTCCACTTCTTAGGTTTCCCCAAGAACTACGTCACTGTGGCACTTTCAGGGCTATTCAGACATATCCGTAAAGACTTAGCCTTTTTGCCCGCCGTAACATCAAAAAGATGTCCCTAGGCTTATTGATTCACCTAGCACAAACACTACCGGCATCACAGCCAGTGCTAGCATGGACTTTCCTCATGGTATTAAAATACCACGCGATTATCCGAAAATTGCAATTTATAAACTCACTTTGACAAATTTCCAAAATAAGTTAAACACAAAATCAAAACAGCTTACTAACTGTCGTTAATTAGGCTGTTTATTCAGTGATTTGTTTTCCAAATACTTCTTTTTCCAATCGGCTAATACGTTTCAAAATATCAATATTTGTTGCTGATTTAGCAACGCGTGTTTGTTGCCCTGCATTAACCGTATGTGAACCAACATAAGATGGTGTTGGCGCTGCTTTTGGTTTTGCAGAGAGTTGTTGTTGTAATTTTTCATTTTCAGCGCGTAGTTCTTGAACCTGTGAAATATAACTTTCATAGTCCTTGATGATGTTATCAAGAAATTCATCTACTTCTTTCCTGTCATAACCACGCATACTGGTTTTAAATTCTTGTTCAAAAATGTCCTTAGGACTGTAAATAATACTTGTCATTCTATCTCTCCAAACAAAACTATTCTAGTTAAAAGTAAGAATATGAAATCGTCATATCAGGATATATGTTACAGAAAAATTAATGAAAAATCAAGCATTTACCTTTATTTCATTATTAAAATTTTATTACCATTCTTCTAAGAATTCATTAAGACGGTCAAAGGTTAGAAAATTAATCGGATAGTTCTCTTTTTCTTGCATCACTTGCAACAAATATTTTAAAGTTGTTTCATTTTCGGTGTCGTAAAAAAGATAAGCTCCTTCTGTGTTATCTACTAAAAATTGATTATAGTTTTTAAATTGACTTGGATTTTCATAATTTTTATAGGTATATTTGACAAAATCAACCTGCTTAAATTCACCTAATTTTACTTGGTTAGCTTCGTTCCAATTTTGACCATGATTTTTAAAAGTAAAAATTGTTGCTATACTAAACTCATATTCTTCTTGCAATTCTTTGGCAACTTGCAAAGCCCAATATTCAAAACCAAGATTTCCCATAAAAATCAGCCAATCTATACCTTCTTCAAAATAACGAATCAAATCATGGCGGATAGCTTTTTTGATAACACTAATGCGCTCATCCTTATCTTGAAAGATTCCTAATTCAAAACTCTTATAGCCCGTCACAAGAATTGCAGTCATATTCTGTTTCCTTTCTAAAAATATGTTATAATAAAATTGCTTATATTGACTTAAAGCATGAATGTTAGGAGTTCTATGGTTAATTACCCTCATCATCTTATTCAAAAACAAGCAGTTCCTGCTTATAAAAAGGTAAAAAAATCATCCGTTAACTTTGCTAATCGTGGGATGAGTTTTGAGGCAGCAATTAATGAAACCAATAATTATTACCTATCTCGTAATATTGCTGTCATTCATAAAAAACCAACACCGATTCAAATTGTTAAAGTTGATTATCCGAAAAGAAGCCGTGCCAAAATTGTAGAAGCCTACTTTCGACAAGCTTCCACGACCGATTATTCTGGCGTCTATAAAGGACGCTATATCGACTTTGAAGCCAAAGAAACGCGGCAAAAGACATCTATGCCATTGAAAAATTTCCACGCTCACCAGATTGAGCACATGGCAAATGTTTTAAAACAAGACGGCATCTGCTTTGTTCTACTTCATTTTTCAACACTTAAGGAAACTTATTTTCTACCTGCTAGTGCTCTAGTAGATTTTTACCAAATCAATCTCGGCACCAAATCCATGCCACTTGATTATATCAGAAAAAATGGTTATGTGGTGACAACAAGTTCACTACCTCAAATTCCTTATTTAGATATTATTGATCAAAAAATTTTAGGCGGTGATCACAATTAAAAAGAAAATAACAAGAAAACAAAAAAAAACTAATTCTACTACTTCTTCAAGAAAAGCAACTGCTCTTAAATTCTTAAAATACGGCTTGATTGCAGGACTAACACTTGTCATTGCAGCTGTTTTGGCTGGTGGCTCTCTCTTTGCTTACTATGTAAGTAGTGCCCCAAAATTATCTGAAAGCAAGTTATCATCTACTAACTCTAGTTTGATTTACGATTCAAGTGGCAATTTGATTGCGGACCTTGGTTCTGAAAAACGTGAAAGTGTTACATCTGATAACATCCCTTTGAATTTGGTAAATGCCATTACTTCTATTGAAGATAAACGTTTCTTCAAACACCGTGGTATTGATGTCTACCGTATTCTTGGAGCTGCTTTTAACAACTTCACTAGCTCGAGCACCCAAGGTGGATCCACACTTGACCAACAGCTGATTAAATTGGCATACTTCTCAACGAGTGAATCCGATCAGACCTTAAAACGTAAGGCGCAAGAAGCTTGGCTTGCTCTCCAAATGGAACGCAAATATACTAAGGAAGAAATTTTAACGTTCTATGTTAACAAAGTCTATATGGGAAATGGTAACTATGGTATGCTTACCGCTGCTAAATCTTACTATGGTAAAGATTTGAAAGACTTATCCATTGCCCAGCTTGCCTTACTTGCAGGAATTCCTCAAGCTCCTAGTCAATATGACCCTTATACTAATCCAGACGCAGCACAAAGTCGTCGTGATACCGTTTTGGCGGAAATGTACGAGAACGGTAACATTACAAAAGACGAATACGATACTGCGGTAGCAACTCCTGTCACAGACGGTTTACAAACCCTCACGGAGACATCAAGTTACGATGCTTACCTTGATAATTATATTAAGGAAGTTATCGAAGAGGTCAGCGATAAGACAGGTCAAGATATTTATTCAGCAGGACTCAAAGTTTATACAAACGTTGATACTGATGTCCAACAATATCTCTGGAATGTTTACAATACTGATTACTATGTCTCTTATCCAGATCCTGATCTTCAAGTTGCCTCGACTATCATTGATGTAACAAACGGTAACGTTATTGCTCAACTTGGCTCACGTAACCAAGACACTACTGTCTCACTTGGTACCAACCAATCTGTTCTGACAGATAGGGACTGGGGTTCTACAATGAAGCCTATCACTGATTACGCTCCAGCTATTGAAAATGGTATTTACACAAGTACCGCAGCTACGACAAGCGATAGTAAATATTACTGGCCAGGCACTTCTACTCAGATTTACAACTGGGACCGTCAATACTATGGTACAATGACCATTCAAACGGCGATTCAACAATCGCGTAACGTTCCTGCCGTTAAGGCTCTTGAAGCAGTCGGATTAGATGCTGCTAAAGAATTCCTTGAGGGGCTTGGTATCTATTACCCACAACTTTACTACTCAAACGCCATTTCAAGTTCTACTAGTGATTCCGATGAAAAGTATGGCGCAAGCAGTGAAAAAATGGCTGCCGCCTATGCGGCATTTTCCAACGGTGGTATCTATTACGAACCTCAATATATTAATAAAATCGAGTTTAATGATGGTACTACTCAAACTTACAGTTCTTCTGGTACACGCGCCATGAAAGAAACAACAGCCTATATGATGACATCTATGCTGAAAACTGTTTTGACTTACGGTACAGGTACTAAAGCTGCTATTTCTGGTGTTTACCAAGCTGGTAAGACTGGTACTTCTAACTATTCTGATGATGAATTAGAAGAAATTGAAGAATCAACTGGTATTTACAACAGCGTTGTTGGTACAATGGCTCCAGATGAACTTTTTGTTGGTTACACCACACAATACTCAATGGCAGTTTGGACAGGTTATAAAGACAGGATGACGCCAATTTATGGTGTTGGATTGAATGTCGCAGCTGATGTTTATAAAACAATGCAAAGCTATCTAAATGAAAAATATGGCAGTGGTAGCGAAGACTTCACTGTCCCAAGTGGTGTTTACACTAGCGGTGGCTATGTCTACCTAGGCGGTTCAAATAACAACTACACTTATTCTTCAACATCAAGCTCTGTTTACAGCAATATTTATGGTTCAAGCTCAAGTTCTTCTGAAAAAGAGTCGTCAACAGCTGAATCTTCTAGCGAAGATAGTTCTTCAACCGAATCATCAAACGAAGCTGACAACAATTCAGATAACAGTAACACAGAATCTAGTGATGAATAACACAAAAAGCACTTTCTGAATATTTCAGAGAGTGCTTTTCTTATATGCAAAACGACATCAACCAAACAGCTGACGTCATTCTTTTTATTTATTTGCAAGAGCTCCCATTGGATCCCATGGTGCAAGGACAATTGGTTCTGCTTCATAAGCTGCGCGTTCTTCTGCTGTCAGGAATTCTTTACGTACAACGATTTGGTAAGTAAATTCATCCATCCAAGCGTCTGAAGCAACAAAGTAACCTTTGTTACCAACTTTATCTCCCCATGAATTTTCAACTTTCCATTTAAGAGATTTGCCATTTTCGTCCAAATCAACACCTGTAAGCACCATAGCGTGCGTCATCAAACTTTCACTGTAATCAAGACGTCCTGCTTTGTCTTGAGTGAAATTAATGTCCATAGCTGTTTCAAAATCATAAACATTTGTCGCCATGATACCTTTTTGACGGTCTGAGATTTGACCAACATCAGAACCAAACCAAACAGTTTCACCAGCTTGCATTTGAGCGATGGCCAATTCTTTGAAACGTTCCATATCAAGATTAAGGTAACGAACATCACGGCTACCAACCACATTACCAAGCATTTCAACAGTGTAAGATTTGCCGTAAGGTTTATCGGCTGTTGGCGCATTGATAACTGATACGTATTCTGAAAGGTCTAAACCAACATATTTTTTGAAAAATTCTTGTGGTGTGATGTTTTTATCTGAATGGTAATTGTTATCTTTGTCACGGTAAGCAAAGTCAATAGTACGTGGTGGCAAACCAAGATTGATTGCTAAGAAATTAAAGACTTCTTGGAGAAGGACTTCTTTTTTCGCTTGAACAGCTTTGTCATCAGCACCAGCTGCAATAGCTTCACGTAAGATTTGAGCATCTTGACGCAATAATTTGTTAAGGTATTGGTTCAATTCACGGCTGTTACTTGATGAAATTGATTCTGGGTATGCTGCTTTTGGTACGACACCGTATTTTTCAAAAAGGGCAACAACCATATCCCATTGTCCACCGTCTTGTTGTGGCACATCGAGCAAGAATTTTACTTTACGGCTACCAAGTTCTTGATCTGCCGTTGCGATAACTTGTTCTAAGAACCAGTTTGATTTTTCGTATTTATCCCAGAAAAATGTGTGAGCTTGTGAAAGCTCAAAATTTTCCAAGTTCAAATCTGAAATCATTTTATGACGGAAAGTATTGAGAGCTGCAAACATCCAGCAACGACCTGACGCTTTTTGGTTGGCAACCTTATCTTTTGTCAAATCAATTGAAAAAGCGTGATCGTTTTCCATTTCACTTTGACGTGTTTCAAGTGATTTTAACAATCCATTGTGAGTTACAGCATTTTCAACAGCACGTAATTTGCTATCAGCTTGAAAATCAGCAAATAATTTATCGGTAAATGTTGATGATAATTCTGACATAATTCCTCCTATATTGTCGGTTGATAGCCATGTAATGTTTTCTGACTTAACCATACTAAACTAATGTCTATTATATCGTTTATTAAGGAGATTGCAAGAATTTCTGATGAAAAATTCTGACATTTTTAAAGGAATTACAAGAGTATGTAACCTTTTGTAACAACTACAATTTCACACTACTGTTTTTTAAAGAAAAAACACCCAGCGGGTCTTTTGTTTTATTTCCAGAAATCGTCAAATACTGTGATTGGTAAGTGACGTTTGTGTTCTGTTTTACGCCACCAATTTTCAATTTTTTCTTTGGCTTCTGATGAAACTGTTTTACCTTCAAGATAGTCATCAATATCATTATATGTGACACCTAAAGCAACTTCGTCTGCAATTCCTGGGCGATTTTCTTCCAAGTCAGCTGTTGGAATTTTTTCATAGATTGCAGGATCTGCACAGAGTTCTGCTAACAATTGTTTTCCTTGACGTTTGTTTAAACGATAAAGAGGGAGAACGTCCGCACCACCGTCACCAAATTTAGTGAAGAAGCCTGTGATGTTTTCAGCTGCGTGGTCAGTACCAATAACAGCTCCGTTATTTGCTCCAGCAACGGCATATTGTGTGATCATACGTTGGCGTGCTTTGATATTTCCTTTATTGAAATCTGAAACGTCAATGCCAGCTTTTTCAAGTTCACGAACTTGTCCGTCAACACCTTCTTTGATATTAACGGTAATGCTAACATCTGGCTGGATAAATTTAAGAGCACGTTGAGCATCTTCTTCGTCAGCTTGAACGCCGTATGGCAGACGCACAGCAATAAATTTATAGCTATCATCACCAGTTTCTGCACGGAGTTCTTCTACGGCGATTTGCGCCAAACGTCCTGCCAAGCTTGAATCTTGTCCACCAGAAATCCCTAAAACATAACTTTTAAGGAAAGAATGTTTTTTCAAATAGTCTTTAAGAAAATCAACTGATACGCGAATTTCTTCTTTAGGGTCAATACTTGGTTTAACCCCTAATTCGGCAATGATTTTTTCTTGTAATGTCATTTAACTTCTCCTTTTTGTTGTGCTTCTTTGCGGATACGGGCAATAAGCTCCATTTTATTTTGCCAAACTTCTTGTGACAAGTCAACTGGATAATCTTGTGGATTAAGCAGGCGTTTGTATTCGTCCCAAAGTTTGTCAAATTCTTTACGAGCATATTCTTGAATCTCAGAAAGAGATGGCAAGTTATAAACTAATTTCCCTTTATCAAAAATATCAACAAGAAGTGGCACAGCTTCAAAATCTTTCACCGTTTTATTGATATAAGTGTATGTTGGGTGGAACATGTAAACTTCGTCAAGTTTATTAACATCAGTATCTGTGAAAGTGATGTAGTCACCCTCTGTTTTATTTCTTTCACGACTAGTAATGCGCCACACTTGTTTTTTACCTGGTGTAGAGACTTTTTCAGCATTATTTGACAACTTAATCGTATCTTGCATGACACCATTTTCATCTTCCATAGATACAATCTTATAAACTGCACCAAGTGCTGGTTGGTCGTAAGCTGTGATTAATTTTGTTCCGACGCCCCAGACATCAATTTTGGCTTTTTGCATTTTAAGATTGAGAATGGTATTTTCATCCAAATCATTTGAAGCATAAATTTTAGCATCTGGGTAGCCTGCGTCGTCCAATTGTTTGCGAATTTTTTTAGACAAGTAAGCCATATCCCCTGAGTCAATACGAACACCGAGAAAATTAATCTTGTTACCTAATTCATTGGCAACGCGAATAGCTGCAGGAACTCCTAGACGAAGAGTGTCATAGGTATCAACTAAGAAGACACAATCTTTGTGTGTTCCAGCATATGCCATGAATGCTTCATAATCATCGCCATATGCTTGTACCAATGAGTGTGCATGTGTACCAGAAACTGGAATATCAAACATTTTACCAGCGCGAACATTTGAAGTTGCATTAGCACCACCAATAACGGCAGCACGTGTTCCCCAAATGGCTGCATCTAATTCCTGTGCACGACGGCTACCAAATTCTAGCAAAGGCTCATCCTCAATGACAGAGCGAATACGAGCAGCCTTTGTCGCAATCAATGTTTGAAAATTGACAATGTTAAGCAAGGCTGTTTCAACCAATTGACATTGGGCAAGTGGTCCTTCAACTTGAACGATTGGTTCATTAGCAAAAACCAAATCTCCTTCTTTAGCTGAACGAATGGTTAATTCTAATTTTAAATTTTTCAAATAAGCGATAAAATCAGCTGGATAACCTAAATCTTCTAGATAAGCAATGTCTGTTTCTGTAAAACGAAGATTTTCAAGGTATTCAACCATACGTTGCAAACCAGCAAAAACGGCATAGCCATTGGCGAATGGTTCTTTACGGAAAAAGATTTCAAAAACTGCATTCTTATTGTGAATGCCCTTATCAAAGTAAACTTGCATCATATTGATTTGATACAAATCCGTGTGGAGAGTTAAACTATCATCTTGATACATGTGGTATCCCCTTTTTTAGAAATATGAGCCTTGATAAGTCTTGTTAAGACCCTAGCAGCCTCACAAGATTTTCTGTTATCTCCAGCTCAAAGTTAATTTATCCCCAATATTATAGCACAAATACCACAGACTGGCTAAAACTTTGTGAGGTTTTGCGCAAAGATTTGAAAAAACACTGATTTTCTGAAAAATGTTTTCATGTTTTCTCACAAATCTAGCAACTGCTAAAAAAGCCTAAGATTTTCATCTCAGACTTTAGTGATGTGATTATTTCATATTTTCAATATATTGGTAAACACCTTGTCCAGCAATAGCACCGTCGCCAACAGCTGTTGCGATTTGGCGAAGTTCTTTTTGACGAACATCTCCAATGGCAAAAATGCCTGCTTTTGGTGTCATCATGCGTTCGTCTGTTATCACCCAACCAGCTTCATCTGTGATGCCAAGGTCAGCTACCATGCTTGTTACTGGATTAACCCCAACGTAGATAAAAATACCACCAAATTCGTGTTCGCTAAGCTCACCAGTTTTAACATTTTCAACAGTTACACCAGAGACTTTGATGTCAGTTCCTTTGATTTCTTTGACAACAGAATCCCAGATAAAGTTGATTTTGTCGTTAGCAAAAGCACGATCTTGCAAAATCTTTTGAGCACGCAATTCATCACGGCGATGAATAATCGTTACAGATTTGGCAAATTGTGTGAGGTAAACAGCTTCTTCGACTGCCGAATCCCCACCACCAACAACTAATAAATCTTGATTACGGAAGAAAGCACCGTCACAGACAGCACAGTAAGAAACGCCGCGGCTTGTGTATTCTTCTTCACCAGGTACGTCAAGAGTGCGGTATTTAGCACCAGTCGCTAAAATAATTGTTTTCGCTTCGTAGCTAGCGTCTTCAGTAATGACACGTTTCACATCGCCAGCATCCTCAATAGATTTCACAATACCGTAAATATTTTCAACACCAAATTTTTCAAGCGGCGCATGCATATTCATTGACAATTCTGGTCCTGAAATATGGTCATACCCTGGGTAATTTTCGATTTCTGAAGTATTATTCATTTGTCCACCAGGGGCTCCTTGTTCAATAATACCAACTTTCAAATTAGATCTAGCGGCATAAAGCCCCGCAGTCATACCCGCAGGACCTGAGCCGATAATTAATGTATCGTACATTTAGTCACCTCAATATCTCGATTATTTTTTCATTGTAGCAATCAGGTATTAAAATTGCAATTATTACGCTTTGAACATTAATAAAATCGCCATAAATGTAAAGGACAAAACTGGGATAGTCATGATTGACATCATTAACACATCATATAAAAAGGCTTGGCGTTCTTTGGCTGTTTTGTCTAATTTACGGGTAGCACGCCAAAAATTCCAAATGATACCAACTAAGAATACAAAAATAATGGCTAATAGAAGTCCTTTGATATAAAGACTAAAAATTTCTAAAAACATACATCACCTATACTTAAATCAGTTTTTTGCTTTATCACTCTAAAAAGAACTGAAAAAGTCTCTCAGCTCTTATTATAACAAAAGTCAGTGGTTAAATATACGTTTTTGTATAGTTTGCGAAGAATTCTTTGGTTCTGGCTTCTTTTGGATGATTGAAAACGTCATCTGGTTTACCAGATTCAAGGATATGCCCCTTATCAAGGAATAAGACCTTGTCTGCCACTTGATAAACAAAGTTCATGTCATGGCTAACCAAAACCATGGTTTGCCCTGCTTTAGCGGCATCGGCAATCGATTTTTCAACTTCGCCGACAAGCTCTGGGTCAAGCGCCGAAGTGGGTTCATCAAGTAAGAGGACGTCTGGTTTCATTGCCAAAGCACGTGCTAAAGCCACCCGTTGTTTTTGCCCACCTGACAAATGACGTGGGTAATGATTTTCACGGTCAGACAAACCAACCTTAGCTAATTCTTCTTTCGCAATTTTTGTTGCTTCACTATCTGGAAGCTTCTTAACAATTTTTAAACCTTCTTTGACATTTTCGAGGGCTGTTCGACGTTCAAAGAGATTAAATTGTTGGAAAACCATGGCTAATTTACGACGTAAAACAAGGACATCTTCCTTAGAAATCGTCTGAAAATCAACCTTGAAATCATCAATGGCAATGCTGCCAAAATCAGGTTTTTCTAAATAATTTAGACTACGCAAGAACGTTGATTTTCCTGCACCTGAAGCACCGACAAGAGCTAGAACTTCTCCCTTTTGAATATCAACATCCAAACCGTCTAAAACTTTTTGCCCTGAAAATTCTTTGGTTAAATTTCTAATCTTAATCATCAGCGAATACCTCCTGCCACTTCTTTTTGACTTGATTGAGGCGTATCGATTTCCATTCGTTTTTCAATGAGACGACCGATTTGTTCAATAATAATACTGATTACCCAGTAAACAAGCGCAACTGAAATGTAACGTTCAAAATAGCGATAATCCGAACCACCTAAAATCTGCGCTTGGGCAAACATTTCAACAATACCTGCATTAAATGCCAATGATGTTCCCTTCGTCAAGCCAATTAAGCTGTTAATCAACGTCGGCGTTGCAATGACAGCTGCATTTGGAATAATTACGCGACGGTAAACTTGAAAGGAGGTCATTCCCAAGCTACGCGCAGCTTCAATTTCTCCAACATCCACAGCTTGAATCGCAGCTCGAATGGTTTCGCTAGTGTATGCCGCTTCATTGAAGGCAAATGCAGTTACCGCAAAAACAGATGCTGGAATAGCATTGATATTCCAATCAAAACCGTATCTTATTTTGAGAAATTTCAAGAAAAGTGGGATACCGTAGTAAGTCAACATGAGTTGAACAAGGATAGGTGTTCCACGTAAAAAGCTAACAAAAACAGCTTGAATCGGATACAAAACCTTTGTGCGATTGATTTTCACGAGAGCAAATAGCAAAGCTAACAATAAGCCAAATATCGCACCTGCTATTGTTAAGCCAAGTGTTGTTGGTAAACGTTCTATTAAAGACGGAATGGCATCAAAAACCGCTCGCCAACTGAATAATTGACCCTCTGGAATTTTTTCAACCAATTTATCATACCAAGACAAACCAGCTGCTAATGTTGTTAAAGTCATATAAGCTCCTTTTCTATTATCCTATGCTATAACGATAGGCCTATCACCAATCCTTTTCTTTTCCTTTTTCATTTTTAATTGATTGTTGAAACGAAGTCGCCACCAAAATATTGCTCGCTCAATTCAGCCAATGTGCCATCGTCTTTTAACTCTTTGATACGTTTATTGACAAATTTTTGTAGTTTAGCTCCCTCATCTGTATCTGCAAACAGTAAGTATTCTAAACCATCTGTTTCGCCACCAATATCATCTGTTACATTGGTCACTGTCAAATTGAAACCTTGGTCCTCAACGAGATAATTCGATGAAATCGCATCATACAAAATAAAGTCGATTGTTCCATTTTCAATATGTTGCACACGTGTTGTCAACCCTGTTGAGCTAGAAGCGTAATTAATCTTAATCGGCTCTTTATCAGGATTTTCATCGTTCCATTTTTCTAAAACTTGAGCATAGTTAGAACCTGAAATCACTTCAGTTGATTTTCCAGATAAATCATCAAGACTATCATAACTTGTCCCTTCGGCACTTGTTATGGCATAGTTTGATTTAGAAATTGGGTCTGAGAAAAGGTACTTTTCAGCACGTTCTTCATTATAGTTAAAGTCATTTGCCGCAATTTGGTAACGGTCTGCATCTACTCCTGTTAAAATAGAATCAAACGCCGTTGTCACAAATTCAACTTTATATTTCTTGGAATCCTTAAAAATGGCTTTCACCACATCAATATCGTAACCTTTAAAGGTGTCATTTTCTTTGTAAGTAAATGGTGCTGTATCTGAGTCTGTTGCCACTTTGATGACTGTTTTACCACTTGATTGTGATTGATTGGAACAAGCCGCCAGAGCTAGTATCAACAGAAATAAGGAACCAAACGATAGTAATCTCCTCTTTTTCATTTGTCTGCCTCTTTTCTAATAATTCCTTTCCAGTCTATCAAACTTAGCCACACTTTCCCAATATATTTTTTCTATGGACTTGATAAGAAAAAACTATCAGGAAATAAATCAAATTTCTTGACAAAGCTAACCAAGCGCTACTTGATTAAAATAAAAATCCCGAAGTTATTTCGGGATTCTGTTTTCTAGAAAGTTTGTTTTCTTACTTTACGTTCAGCACGTCCTTTGGCACGATTAGCGGCACGGCGTTCACGTTTGCGTTTTTCATCAACTTTCCATTTAATTTTTTTCTTGTAGCCTGGTTTGATTTTTTTCTTTTTCTTTTTAACCAAACCAATCATTTCAGTATCTAATTTTTGGTAAGATTTTTCGCGGTTAGCTCGACGGTCACGGTCGTAAGTATCTTGAAATTCACCATTTTTAAGCATTTTAGGGACAAATTTAATCCCCATTCTTTCAAGTTCACGAATATCAGAATCATCACTTGGTTTGTAAAGCGTAATCGCAATACCATTTAAACCATTACGTCCTGTACGTCCAACACGGTGCACAAAGAATGATAAATCTTGCGGAATAGCATCATTGATAACATGACTAACTCCTTCAATATCAATCCCACGCGCTGCCAAATCTGTCGCCACAATGTATTCGTATGACAGTTTTTTGATTTGGTTCATGGTGCGTTTACGTTCACGTGGAGGAATATCGCCGTGAATTTTTGCCACTTTCAATCCATTTGACACAAGATAGCTATGCAACTCATCTGCACGTTCTTTTGTGTTTACAAAAATCATGGCAAGATATGGATTTAAGGCTTTAGTGATTTCCAAGATTTGCGCATTTTTATCACGTCCCTTAGTTGAAACCAACCAATTATCAATTGTGTCTGCGATAACAGTAGTTGTCTTGATTTTTTCCATGACTGGATTTGTCAAATATTTTTTCAAGAAGGGTTGCAACTTTTGCGGAATAGTCGCTGAGAAAACCAAAATTTGAACATCTTTTGGCAATGTCCCTGCAATCTTATCCACCGTATCAAGGAATCCCATATCAAGCGTCATATCAGCTTCATCAACAACAAAGGTATGAGCTTTATAAATTTCCAAATCACCTGATTTGACCAAATCATAGATACGACCAGGTGTACCAATGACGATGTGTGGCTGAGATGATTTCAATTTTTCAATTTGACGTAATTTATCTGTACCACCAACGTAGTTTACCACACGAATTTCTGTTTCAGACTTTTCAGCAATTTGTTTGGTTGCTTGATAAATTTGCGTTGCCAACTCACGGCTTGGTGCTGTGATAACCACTTGAACATTATTGCTGTTTTCATCTAATTTTTCAAAAATCGGTAACAAGAAAGTGTGCGTTTTTCCTGAACCAGTTTTAGATTCTCCAACCAAATCACGACCAGAACGCACAACGGGAATTAACTTTTGTTGCACTTCTGTCGGATTTGTGAATTTAAGCTCTGCAAGCGCCTCACGAATGTAGGGCTTAAAATTAAAATCGTTAAAAGACATGTTTTACCTCAATTTCTTATCTCATCAAGTTTCACTTGAGAATTTCTCTATATTATTTACTTATCATTTAATCCCTAGCTAAAATCGACTAGGCGAATTTTTTCATTCCTTTTTATTATATCATTAAAAGGGTGATTAAAGCAAAGTACACTGCGATTTAGAATCAAAAACGAGCTGGAAAAACCAACTCGTTCATTTATTAAAAGCTCTATAATTTCTGTAGTGGGTAACTCCACTGTGGAATTATAGGGCTTTTTGAATATACACAAAAAGTCCCATATGACTTATAATGAAAAGCGACCAAACTCACATTAGAAAGCATCATATGGAACAACTCTATCATACTACACAATTGATTGGAATTAAAGACAAAAATATCACGTTGAACAAAGTTTTGAAACACAAGACACACATTGAGATGATAGCTACACTGGACTACGCTCCTGGAAACTGTAATCACTGTCAGGGAAAACAGATAAAATATGACTTCCAAAAGCCATCGAAAATACCATTTCTTGAGGTGGCTGGCTTCCCCAGTCTTATTAGGCTCAAGAAACGGCGTTTTCAATGCAAGAATTGTCGTAAGGTAACCGTCTCTGAAACCAGCTTGGTACAGAAAAACTGTCAAATCTCTGAACCTCTCAGACAGAAGGTCGCGCAAGCCTTGGTCAATCGTCAAGCCTTAACACACATTGCTCAGGATTTAGCGATTTCAACCTCTACCGTACACCGAAAACTCAGGGAATTCACTTTCAAAGAGGACTTCTCTCGTCTGCCTGAAATCCTCTCCATCGATGAGTTTTCGTATCAAAAAGGAAAGCTTGCCTTCATTGCACAGGATTTTGAGACCAAGAAAATCATCACCATCCTTGAGAATCGGACACAAACAACCATTCGCAATCATTTCTTCAGGTATTCTAAAGAGGCTAGGAACAGCGTGAAAGTCGTTACCGTTGATATGTCTGGCAGCTACATCCCGATGATTCCTAAGCTCTTTCCCAAAGCTAAGATTGTTATTGACCGTTTCCACATTGTTCAACACATGAGCCGTGCTCTTAATCACACACGTATTCAACTTATGAAACAGTTCGACAAGAAATCTTTAGAATATCGTGCCCTCAAATACTACTGGAAATCCGTGCTGAAAGACAGTCGTAAACTCTCTCTAAACAGCTTTCGTTCAAGGACTTTTGGAGAAACGCTCACACCAAAAGAATGTTTGACCGAGATATTCCACCTTGTCCCTGAGTTGAAAGGGTATTATGACCTCTACCAGCTCCTACTGTTCCACCTGCAAGAGAAAAACGCTGACTACTTCTTTGACTTGATTGAAGAAGCCTTACCACATCTCAATCAAACCTTTAAAACAGCTCTGAGAACTATCCTTCACCACAAGCAACACGTCATAAACGCTATTGAGCTTCCTTATTCTAACGCCAAACTGGAGGCAACCAACAAACTCATCAAAGACATCAAGCGTAATGCCTTTGGATTCAGGAACTTTGACAACTTTAAAAAACGTATCTTTATCGCTTTAAACATGCAAAAAGAGAAGACGCATTTCGTCTCCTCTCGTGCTTAGCTATAAGTCACCCACTACAGTTGACAATGAGTCTTATTAAAATACGTAAAGTGCAATCAAGGTCAAAATACTGGCAATAGCGCCAACACTCCACAAGAAAGCATCAACTTTCCGTTCTGACCATTTTTCTGATTTCCCTGTCAAACCACCAAGTTCCAAATGATGATGGAATGGTGTCATGCGAAAAATACGACGCCCTTCACCATATTTTTTCTTCGTGTATTTGAAATATGACACTTGAAGCATGACTGAACTTGTTTCAAAGACATAAACGATACCAATGATTAACAAAGTCCATTCTTGGCGAAGTGCAATAGAAATTGCTGCAAGCATTGCTCCTAAAGCCAGACTTCCCACATCACCCATAAAGACTTTGGCAGGTTTATGGTTAAAGACAAAGAAGCCAAACAAAGCACCAATCATTGTCACGATAATCAACAAGACATCAAATTGTCGTTGAGCAAAGGCGATGATTCCATAGGCAACCAAGCTGATAGCAACTGAAATAGAAGCCAAACCATCAATACCGTCTGTCAAATTAACGGCGTTTGAAAAACCAACAACCCAGAAAAGAACAAAGAAAACGTAAAGAATACCAAGATGAAGGTCAAAACCAAAGACATTTAAATCATTTGTTCCGCTTGGACGGACATGAATGAAGTAGAAAATCAAGCCACCAATAATTTGCAAGCTCATTTTTTGCCAAGGTGTCAAGCCTTCATTAATTTGTTTAAAGATTTTCAAAAAATCATCAAGAAAACCAATAATCCCATAAATGAGAACCACCAAAAGAATGCCTGCCGTTGCTCCCATTGAAGCACCGTTTTGCTTTTCGACAAACAAGCTAAAAATGAGGCTAACAAGGATTCCAACTGTTAGAAAAACTGCTCCTCCCATGGTTGGAGTACCAGCTTTAGCCAAATGTTGTTTGACATCCTCGTGCATTTGTTGCCCACCGATTTTCTTGATTTGGTAAATACGGATAAAGTGGGGCATGGCAAATACTGTCAACACAAAAGCGACAATACCTGCGATTAAACTTAAAAACATCTTAGTTTATTCTCCTAGAGTAATTGTAATTTTTTTTACACCGTCGATATCTGTTTCAGATTCGACACTTTGTTTCGTGACTGTTCCCGAATCGGAACCCTTAAAGGTTATCTTAATTCCAGTCCATTTAGCAAATTTTTCAACATTTTCTTTCGTCCAACCATACATATCTGGCACTGTTTCAAGATCACCTGTCCAAAGCAAGATTTGCTCATTAGCAGAAAGGTTGCTTCCGACTTTTTTAGACATTTTCTTAATCTTGCTACCTGAACCAACAACAACTGGTTGTACAAGGTTATCACGAAGTTCTTGAGCTGTATCTCCTGGGCTTTCACCGATATAATCTTTTAGTGTATATTCGGTTTCTGTATCAGTTCCCGTTACCGCTGTACTAGTCAAGGTATCTTTAATCATCATCGCCCTTTCAAGCACTGGATTGACAATATCTTGCCAATACATAGCTCTGAATTGTTCAGATGGTTGTTGAAGCGTTACATACATGATAAATTCTGGGTCATCTGATGGCACAATCGCAACAACTGAGTAAATGTAATCATTATCTCCAGTTAAGTACCCACCACCGTCTTCGGCCGAAGCAGCAATTTGGGCAGTACCAGATTTCACAGCGACGGAATAGTCACCAACTTGGATATATGGTTGGCCTGTTGTGCTGTTATACAAGGTACCATATTGTGAATCAGTACCAACAGTTACCATGTAATCAAGTGTTTGGTCAGCAGCATCTTCTGAAACAGGATTACCAACAACTTCTGATGTCGCTACACGTGCCGAATTCGTATTTGGATCGTAAATCTGACTAATGAATTGCGGCGCTAGCATAACACCACCATTAGAGATAGCTGTAAAAGCACGCAACATTTGCACTTGTGTAACACCAATCCCTTGACCAAATGAGCTCATGGCTACTGTTACTTCATTATCAGAAGGTAACAAACCACTGTCCTCATTTAGCATACCAAAACGTGTTGGATAACCAAATTTGAAACGCGAAAGATAAGTGAGCCACTTGTCTTTCCCCATTTTTTGTTCAAGGCTAGTCATAGCAACGTTACTTGACCAAGCAAAACCTTGCGCGTAAGTCAGGTGCTGAACCGAAGTCATTCCTTCGTTGACGTTCCAGTCATTGATTGTTGTATCAGCAACCGTAATTCCATTGATTGTTGAAATAACCTCATTAGGATTGAAAACACCGTCATCAATTGCTGAAGCAAGGGTCATGACTTTCATGGTTGACCCTGGTTCATAATAGTTTTGATAGAGTAAGGTGTTCCAAGTTTTTAGATTATCCTCACTATATCCATCCAAGGTTTGCGCATTGTAAGTTGGACGTTGTGTCGTTGCTAAAATTTCACCGGTTTTTGCATTAACAACTGTGGCACTAGCATACGTTCCTTGGGTTTCATTTTGGAAGATATCCATTTGAGACTCCAAGTAAGATTGCAATGGTTCAGAAAGTGTTGTGTAAACGTCTTTCCCATCGACAGCTTGTTTAACCGTTGTTTCAGTACCAAGTAACAGATTACCATTTTTATCTTTTTGATAAGTCACTTTACCATCTGTACCTGACAAAATATCATCTAAAGATGCTTCAAGACCTGATGTTCCTACAATACTTGATGTGCCATCTTTATTTTCTTTTAATTGTGTCAAACCAAGGAATTGTGAAGCAAAAATACTATTTGGATACATACGCCCAGGCGTTGAAGTGAAACCAATTCCTTTAATGCCAGCTTTGTCCATAGCCGTTTCAATAGCTGATTTTGTACTGTATGACAGCCCAGAACCTGAACTTCCGAAAGAAACTTGGAAAAGCCCATCTTGTTTTAGCTGACTCAGCACTTCATCCTTGTCAATTCCAAGCTGTTCATTTAAAATCTCTGCCACTTTCTCATACTGAGATTTTTTGACATAAAGCTTTTCACCTGTTGATGAAACATAAGATGTTGAAATAATGGCATAGATACTGTAAGTTGTTGAATCCTCCGCAAGAGCAACACCATTACGGTCATAAATCGTACCACGTTTAGCCTGAACGGTTACTGTCTGTTGATAAACTTCTGACGCTTCTGTTGACAAATTGTGTCCGAACTTTGTATCTGTCCCAATAATAATGGCAAAATTGATAACAAACACAAAGAAAAGGAAGACCGCCAGAATCATCAAATTCTGACCAACGCGCTCACGGTTTTTGTTGGGCGTTCGTCTATCCTTTACCACATAGTCTAAAAAACGGTTCATTAATTTCTTCATAGACTATTTTTACTCCACCTGTTTAATATTATCCTGTTGGCTAGTCAAGCCTGCATTTCCTGCTATTTGTTCAATACGGTCACGACTTGTTAATTCGTTAACCTCTTGTTTAGCATTATCATAATCTGTCTGCATATCACTTATCTGACTATTAAGATTTGTGATTTCTTGTTGCACTTGTAGATTACGGCTCTGTAGGTAAATAATACTAACAGCCATGATAATAGCCGTCAAAATGATAGAACCATAAAAAACTTTTTCAATTCTCGAAAATTTTCTAATCCGTCTTTTAAGCGCATTAGAAATAGCTTCGTTACGATGTTTATCTGTCATAATTATTTACAAACCTTTCTAGCCACACGGAGCTTGGCTGAGTGAGAACGATTATTGACTTCTAACTCTTCTTCGCTTGGCAAAATAGGTTTTCGATTAACCAAAGCAAGCTTAGGTTGCATATCCTCAGGAATAAAAGGCAACCCTTTCGGCACATCTACGGTAGAAGCTTCTTTGAATAACTGTTTTGTCAAACGGTCTTCCAAAGAATGGAAAGTAATCACTGAAATGCGCCCATCAACTGCCAATAACTCAATAGCTTGTTGGATAGACTCATCTGCCGCACCGAGTTCATCATTGACTTCAATACGAATGGCTTGGAAAATCTGCTTCGCAGGATGTCCTTTTTTCTTGAGTTCCTTAGCAGGCTTAGCAGATTTAATGATTTCTGCTAATTCTGTCGTTGTCTCAATCGACTTAACTTTTCGCGCCTGCTCAATTTTACGTGCAATTTGTTTTGAGAACTTGTCCTCGCCATACTTGAAAAAAATACGAACCAAGTCATGATAATCATAAGTGTTAACCACATCATAAGCTGACAAGTCTTGGTCACGGTTCATACGCATGTCTAAAGGCGCGTCTTTTTTATACGAAAAGCCACGCTCACGCTCATCCAATTGTGGGCTTGACACCCCAAGGTCATACAAAATACCATCAATTTCAGTCACACCATGAGACGCCAAATTGGAAGCTAGGTTTCTGAAATTATCCTTGATAAAAGTGACTTGTCCTTTTTCAATATAGTCTTTTAAACGAATTTGTGCATTATCAATAGCCGTCTGGTCTTGGTCAAACGCGTAAAGATGACCAGTCGGTCCAAGCTTAGAAAGCAGGTACTCACTGTGCCCTGCCCCACCAAGCGTTGCATCTACATAGACACCATCAGGCTTGATATCAAGCATATCAACGGTTTCATGTAGAAGCACTGTAATATGATGAAAATCTGTTGTCATACTTTTCATTATATCATAAATCATAAGATTCTTCCTTAAAACCTCCACCAGAAATACAAAAACCAAAAGCTGATAATATCAAGCTTTTGGTAATATTTTTTATTGTAAAGGCTACCATCTGTATAAGGACAAGCAGTAAGCAAAAATCAATTATTCTCGAATTTGTCCTTTACCATTAATGTAAAATTTTGTACTTGTCAAAGCTTCCAAGCCCATTGGACCACGCGCATGCATTTTTTGTGTTGAAATGCCAATTTCTGCACCCAATCCAAAGACAAAACCGTCTGTGAAGCGTGTTGAGGCATTGACATAAACCGCAGCCGCATCCACTTCATCTTGGAAACGTTCAGCGTGTTCAAGGTCTTTGGTGATAATAGCTTCTGAATGATGAGTCGTGTAACGATTCACCCAATCAATAGCGTCATCAACAGAGTCAACCACTTTGACAGACATGACATAATCTGAAAATTCTGTACCGTAATCCTCATCTGTGGCTGCTACTGCATTTTTGAAAATAGCTAGCGCTTTATCATCTGCACGAAATTCAACAGCATGAACTTTTGCGATTGCTTCTTCTAACTGTGGTAAGAATATTTTTGCTACCGCTTTGTGAACAAGCAAGCTTTCTGCAGCATTACAAACACTTGGACGTTGCGTTTTAGCATTAATCACAATCTTCGTTGCCATATCAAGGTCAGCCGAATCATCAACGTAAATATGAACATTTCCGACACCTGTTTCAATAACAGGAACTTTTGATTTTTCTTTGACCGTTTGAATTAAACGAGCTCCACCACGTGGAATAAGAACATCAACATAATCAACAGCTTGCATTAATTCTTCAGCAACGGAATGGCTAGTATCCTCAACAAGCTGAACGACGTTTTCATTTACACCTGCTTTAGTAAGAGCTTTTCGGATAACCGTCACAAGGGCTGTATTAGAATGAATGGCATCGCGACCACCACGCAAAATAATAGCATTACTTGTTTTAAAAGCAAGGCTGAAAGCATCAACAGATACATTTGGACGGCTTTCAAAAATCATAGCAATCACGCCAAGTGGTACACGTTTTTGAACGATTTTCAAGCCATCAAGATTGGTATAACCACGGACAACCTGACCAATCGGGTCTTGCAAATCCGCAACTTGACGGACGCCCTCAACAATCCCCTCAATACGCTTAGCATCTAGACGCAAACGGTCAACCATAACAGGCGAAATACCATTTTCCTGTGCTTGGTCAACATCACGTGCATTTTCAGCCAAAATATAGTCTGTCTCTGCAAGTAAAGCATCAGCAACTTGTCCTAAAATCTGATTTTTTTCAGCAGTTCCAAGCTTTACCAAACTTTGGCTAGCTACTTTAGCATTTTTGCCTAATTCATCAATATAGCCCATCTTTGATCCTCCTTTTAATTCACTTGTGAAAACCACGTTCCAATATTAGCACCTTCTAAAGCTTTTAAAATATCACGCGGATTTGCACCGTTCATCAAAATCATCTGACTGTTATTGTCAAAAATCATTTGAGCACTCTTAATCTTGCTGAGCATGCCTCCCGTGCCAAATTTACTTCCAGCACCGCCCGCTGATTTAATGATTTCGTCCGTAATTTCAGTAACGTGTTCGTGAAGTTTGGCATCATCATAGATATTTGGATTTTTATCGTAAAGTCCGTCAATATCTGATAACATGATTAACAAATCTGCTTTGGTTACCTTAGCTACAATCGCTGAAAGTCGGTCATTATCACCAAATTTTGTTGTGTGATCCATTTCATCAACGCTAATAGCATCGTTTTCGTTAACGATTGGCACAATTCTCATTGTTAATAACATTTCAAAGGCATTAGTGAAATTTTCTAAGCTTTCAGGATATTCAATAACATCACGTGTAATCAACAGCTGACTAACTTCTGTCTGATAATGCGAAAAGATTTGAGAATAAAGGCTCATCATAGCAACCTGCCCAACACTTGACACCGCCTGTTGACGTGCAATTTCTGTCGGACGTTTGTCCATATTTAACACATTGAGCCCAAAACCCATGGCACCAGATGACACCAAAATAACATCTTTTCCTTTATTCATCAAGCTAGAGATAACAAAAGCTAGTTGGTCAATTTTTTCAAGATTAATTTTGCCATTTGGCATGACAAGTGAGCTTGTCCCAATTTTTATAACAATTCGATTAACAGTTTCAAAATTTCGTTTCATATGCCTATTATACACTAAAAAACAGTCCGAGGAACTGTTTTTATTAGCTTTATTACGAAATCAATGGGATTTTTAACACAATACCCTTTAGGAGAGTTTTTTATAACTTTTTCCAAAATGTGTGGTAAATCACTATTTGAAAAGCGATTCCTATCAAAACAGCCAATATTGCAAACAAAACATTTGCCAACAGAACATCTTTGAGTAGTACTCCGAGTAAAAATGTGCCTGCCCCCAGACTTCCACCTACTACTAAGGCGATTAGGATAATAGCGAGAGTCAGCCATTGTCCTGCGTGACGGTTAAAAAGTTGGGTCACATCTTGCCATTTTAAATCAAGAAATTTAAAATCACGGTGATACATAAGTTGTCCCTGAAGCAAGATACTCGCAAGAAGTCCTAGGATAAAGAAAATGATCAACACTAGCGGTGCTTTTAAGACAAACAAGCCCACTAATAAATAAACGATAGCTGGAACAAGTGCTTGAAGTCCTACCAGCGTTAAAAATTTTTGAACAAGAAAATCCTTAAAATTGATTGGTAGAGCTTTAAAGAACGTCAGATTTTCTTTTTCTAATGAAATCCCAACCCCAACAAATGAGTTTGGCGTGCTACAAAAACTTCCCAAAACAATTCCGATAAGCATTGCCACACCAAAATAATCATTCGGTACTTCAGCCAAACTAACCCCATTTGTCACACTCGGTGTGATAAAAATCACCACATAAATCAAAGGCAATAGATAAGTTTGTGTCAGCAAGGTTGCATTTTGTAACGTTGACATATGGTGACGAATCATCATCGTTTTCAACAATTTACCTTTCAACGCTTTTTGAGATGCTGACGATGCTTTTTGTTTTGGCTTAGATTTAGGCTTAGCATAAAGAACTTCTTTGTAATACGTTGGCATCAACCATTTGACAACCCCAACTGTTAAAATCATCAACACTAACAAAGGTAGCCAAAAATTAAGAACAGTCGCTGATTGAAATGGTGCTTTTACCACGTCATAAAAACCACGAAAATATGGTAAAACAGTATGGTCTGCAAAGGCAACATTATCATCATAAGTCATGTTCTGACTGTTGATAACATTCATGTAAAGAATGGCACCGACTGCCCCAATCGTTGAAATAGACATGAGAACAGTCGAGACGATTTTTCGGTGCTGACTTCGAAGAATGATTTTTCCCACAAAACTATTAAGATAAAGTGCCAACAAAATCATAGCCGCAAACAGAACAAAAAAGAGGATAATTGTCAACGGAATCGCTAGTACAATCCCTGCTATTTGCCAGTAAGCGATAAAAAACAAGGACAAAAGTGGCATTAAAAATGTAATGCCCATACCAAAACTGGAAATAACTTTTGCCATATAAAGTTCACTCGATTTAATCGGCAAATGTGCATAAAGACGAACATCATCGCTCTCATAAAAAATGCTATACATGGCTGAAAAAGCATTTAGAGTTGCCATGATAAAGAAAATCGCTATGTAAAAAGAGAAATACCCTGGGAAATAACGAAAATCAATGTTAGCATACATAGAAATGTAAATGACCGCAAACAAAAGGCTGAGGAGAATTTGCTGGCGCATCACACTCTTATAAGCCGAAAAACCTTTGCTTGGTTTACGTTCTTGTTTTCGCTTTGCCGCCGTGACAGACTGTGGGCTAGAATAGAGGATATTAATCTTGGTTAACTCCCAAACTGTTGACCAATTCATACGCCTATCCCTCCTCTTGCGCTTTACGCCCTGCTAATTCAAGATAGATTGTTTCCAAATCTTTATCAGGGTGATTAGCTTTTAAGTCATCTAAGGTTCCGATAAAAATCAACTTGCCATTTTTTAAAATTCCAATACGGTCACAAAGTTGCTCTGCAACAGCAAGAACATGTGTTGAGAAAAGAACCGTATTACCACCACGCGCGTGCTCTTTCATCATTTCTTTCAAATCAAAAGATGCTTGTGGGTCAAGCCCTGTCAAAGGTTCATCTAAAATCCAAATATCTGGATTTGATATCAGAGCACCAATAAGAATTACTTTTTGACGCATACCGTGTGAAAAACTATCAATCAAATCATTGATATTCTCCGCAATATCAAACAAATGTGACAATCGTTCAATCCGTTCATCAGTGAGCTTATCATCAACGTCATAAATTTTAGCTAAAAAATGCCAGTATTCTATCGCCGTTAAATTCAGAAAAATATCAGGCGAATCAGGCACGTAACCAATGCGTTTTTTGATGTCATCACGATGCTCAGAAAGAGCTAACTCATCAACATATACCTCACCATAGCTCGCTTCAATGATTGACGTTAAAATGCTAATCATCGTTGTTTTTCCTGCACCATTATGCCCAATCAAGCCAAAAATTTCGCCATTAGCAATGGTCATATTGACATCACTTAGTGCTTCCTTATCACCATACAACTTTGAAACATGATCAAATCGAATCATCTGTATCTCCTTTCCCTACTCTCCTAACAATGGTTTTATCCATTTTGAAACTTCTTTGCTCTTTCGGTAATCCGCAGCAAATTCCTGTGTCAACTGTTTCAATGATTTTGCCCCCTTTAGTAGCGAAAAATCATGCCTTGTACTATACAGATTTAACTGACGGTCAAGGTGAAGAGCGCTTAACCCAGCATCTCCAGACCTAATCACCTCATTTGACGCAGAAAGTAAGATTTTTGACAAATCATTATCTTGACGAATGGTCATATCTTCATAAGCATTCCTAATTGCTTTGTATAATTCACTGTACTTCTCTTCCATAAAATCCCCTAAAATTTTATTTGTACCATTAAAGTAACACAAAAATATTTTTATTATATCTTACCTTTTCAGCTATCATTTGTCAAATAATTATAAAAACCCTCCTTGAAAACAAGGAGAGTTCAGTTAGTTATTAATTATAATGATTCGTAAAGATTTACAGCGTTATCAACTGTGAAGCCGTATTCTTCAAAGATTTTATTGCCTGGTGCAGATGCGCCCCAAGTATCGATTGTAAGAGTTTTACCTTCGAGACCAACGTATTTCCCCCAACCAAAGCTTGAACCAGCTTCGATAGCCAAACGTTTTGTGACGTTAGCTGGAAGAATGCTTTCTTTATAAGCAGCGTCTTGTTCGTCAAAGATGTTTTGTGCTGGCATTGAAACCACACGAACATGAACACCTTTTGCTTCCAAAGCAGCTTGCGTATCAAGCGCCAACTTCACTTCAGAACCTGTTGCAATAAGGATACCGTCAAGGTCACCTTTTGCTTCTGAAAGGATATAAGCACCTTTATTAACACCTTCTGCTGCCAATTCTTTTGTCCCTTCAAGGACAGGAAGATTTTGACGTGTCAAGATGAGCATTGTTGGACGATCAGTTTCAGCAAGAGCACGTTTCCATGCAGCATTTGTTTCGTTACCGTCAGCAGGACGGATAACGTTAAGGTTAGGCATAGAACGAACGCTAGCCAATTGTTCAACTGGTTCGTGAGTTGGTCCGTCTTCACCGACAGCGATTGAATCATGCGTCATGACATAAACCGTGGGTAATTGTTGAAGAGCAGCCATACGAACAGCTGGAAGAAGGTAGTTTGAGAATACGAAGAATGTACCACCGTAAACACGAGTACCACCATGAAGAGCAATACCGTTCATGGCAGCTGCCATGGCAAATTCACGCACACCAAACCAAATATTACGACCAGAGTAGTTGTCTGGTTGGAAATCAGATTCTACTTTGACCATTGTATTGTTTGATGCAGAAAGGTCAGCTGAACCACCCCAGAATGATGGCACTTGTGCTGAGATTTGTTGGATAGCTTGTTGACTTGATGAACGGCTAGCAAGGCTTGTACCGATTTCGAAATCTTCAAGTGTCACGTCAACTGGTTTGTTAGCGAATGCTGCTTTGTATTCAGCGGCTAATTCTGGATAAGCAGCTTCGTATTCACGGAATTTAGCATCCCATGCATTTTCAGCAGCTTCACCACGGAATTTGATACCAACTTCAAAGCGTTTAGCCACCTCTTCTGGTACTGTGAATTCTGGATATTCCCAACCGTAAGATTTTTTAGCGTAAGCAATGCCATCAACGCCAAGAGGGGCACCGTGAACAGCTGATGTTCCTTGTTTTTCAGCACCGAAACCAATGATTGTTTTCACTTCGATAATAGATGGTTTTTCAGTTTCAGCTTTTGCTTCTTCGATAGCTTTAGCAATCGCTTCGAGGTCATTACCATCTTCAACCAAAATGTGTTGCCAACCGTAAGCTTCAAATTTACCTTTGATATCTTCTGTGAAAGCTTTTGATGTTGAACCGTCAAGTGAAATGTCGTTTGAATCGTAAAGAAGGACTAATTTGCCAAGTTTAAGATGTCCAGCAAGGCTGGCAGCTTCTTGACTGACACCTTCCATCAAGCAACCGTCACCATGCAAAACATAAGTGTAGTGGTCAACGATATTAAATCCTGGTTTGTTAAATTTAGCTGCTAAGTGAGCTTCTGCCATTGCCATACCAACAGCATTGGCAATCCCTTGGCCAAGAGGTCCAGTTGTAGCTTCAACACCGTCTGTATGATTGACTTCTGGGTGACCTGGTGTTTTTGAACCCCATTGACGGAAATTCTTCAAATCATCAATGCTAACATTGTAACCTGATAGATGAAGAAGGCTGTATAAAAGGGCAGAACCATGTCCTGCAGATAGTACAAAACGATCTCGGTTAGACCAAGAGCGGCTGGTCTTCGGATTAACATTCATTACATGATTCCAAAGAACATAAGCCATAGGTGCAGCTCCCATTGGAAGACCAGGGTGACCTGAATTAGCTGCCTGAATGGCATCAATTGAGAGCGTACGGACAGTATTGACTGCCAACTGATCAATAGCATCAAATGTCATGAGTGAAACCTTTCTGTTTTTAAGGACTTATAGTATTATTGTTCGGATTCTATTATATCATAAATAATTGGAGTTTTTAAAATAAATTATTATTCGACTTTATTTTTAAACGTTTCCCAGTCTTTAGTAAAGTTTTTAATACCGCTTGTCGTCAAAGGATGTTTGGTCATTTTATCAAAAAAGCATCTGGAATGGTAGCAATATGAGTACCTCATTTCGCAACGTTCTCAACATGAACTGTATTACGAATGCTAGTTGCAATGATTTCTCGCAAATCTGAAATCAATTGGTAAGCATCTGTGCCGATGTCTTCCAAACGTCCGACAAACGGACTGATATGGTTTGCCAAATCAATAAACATAGGAGATTGTTCATTTATTGACTCTGACTTTGTCATTTCCATCTTTTTAAAATAAAATTTTGTTACAGAAACAACACGCGTTGAAAATTCAATTTTTTGCTGATGTGTACTAAGTTGAAATCTTGACGAATACAAGTATTGATAGAGATAATTAATTTCTAAATCATCAATGCTCCTCCCTAAACGATTCCCAATATCATTTATAATCTTTTTACTTTCTTTGAGAATTAAGTCATCATAATCTGTCATCTTGATATCCACTACTTCTGCGTTAGGGATTTTACGACTAGAAATTTTTAACCGTTCAAGCATAATGTAAAGATGAGAAAAAATATTAACATTGTATGGGTATGGTAACCTTGCCTGAAATCCGTCTCAATTTGGTCAAATTCTTCCAAAATAATTTTAGCAAGCTCTAAATCAAAATGACTTTGGTTAGTAGTATTAGACAAATTGTCAATATCAATCATGCTAAACGTTGGTACCAAATCCGCTAATGCTCTACGAATATCCAATTCTGAACCTGTTATAAAAATATAGCCTGTCCGAGTTGAGATTTTTAAATGAAAGGGATTGAGTCGCTTTTGAATCTCGATTTTATCCTTCATAATAACGGAATCACTGACATAATACTCTTGTGCTAAGTCATATATAAGTAATTTTTTAGGTGATATCGTTAACAATCTCTCAAAAATTTGAAGTTGCCTACTAGCTGGTGTAAAATCATTTTGCTTAGAATTTACTAAAGTAGCATAATTTTTAAGTCTATTAAGTTTAAAACCACGTCCTCTCTTTTTTATGATAAGTTCATCAGGAAAATAGTTTTAATTTATTTCCTTTACAAGACGATAAACCATTTTTTCAGATAAATTCAATTGTTTGGATAAAGATTTTGCCGTGATATAATCTGAATTCTGATGCAATACTGCTAGCAATCTATCAAATTGTAATTGTTTTTTATTCATCTTCATTTTCCTTTCATACTTATTATTGTATGCGTTTTCTAATTATAACAAACTCCTTTTAGTGTCCACTTTAAAATGGACATTTTTCCTTTTCATTGTACACAAAAATCCCAGTCATTACTGACTGGGATTCCTATCTTACGAATTTGGGTCGTCAAGGCTTCTGCCATGCAAACCACGTTCGCGTTGAAGTTGTTTTAGTTTTTCTGGTGTCACATCATTTCCTTCGTCATCAACAAGTTTAATCCCTGCGATATGGTGAAGAAGTGAGCGACGGTACCCTTCAATGTACTCTTTGCGAAGCTCTGCTTGTTCAACTTTTTCAGCACCTGTCAAACCAACTGTTTTTTTCTTACGCGCAAGTTCATTAATGCGTTGAATCTTTTTTTCATTCATGAGTAAGACTCACCAAACATATAAAATCCATAGATTCTACACGCTTTTTCCTTTCTTATAATTTACCAAATCAGAAAATCAATTAGCTACTACGCCTCTAAAATGACAATGCTAACTTAGCAGTCATTAGCAAAATTTTAACCAACTGTGTCAGGAGCGGCAAGCGAAATGCCACTTCTTATTTGGTATTCAATTTGTTAAATGCTGCTACGCTGCTAGCTTTTGCAGTCAATTCAGCAAGGATAGCCAAGCGATTGTTTTTAACAGCTTCATTATCCACCATTACCATGGTATTGTCAAAGAATTTGTCGATAACTGGGCTTAAAGCGAACAATTGTGCCAATTTATCACTAGCGCTACCTGACAAGTTCAATTCTGCTGCAGCTTGTGCCAAAGCTTTTTCTTCATCATTTTCCAACAAGCTTGCATCCACAGTCACGTCAGCTGGTGCTTTTTCAGCAAGATTGAATACACGTGAAAGACTTTCAACGGCGGCTTTATAATCAGCAGCTTTGCTTACTTCAATAAGAGCATCAGCAGCTTCAAGCATTTCAGCTACAACAAAGTTTGAACCAGCAAGAACAGCTTCTTTAATATCTTTAGAAACTGATTTGCTCATCATTTTTTCAACACGCGCACGGATGAAATCCATAACTTCTGCTTTGTGTTCATAAGTCAAGCTATCAAATGACAAGGCGTAAAGGTTGTCAATCAATTTATCCATTGGAATTTTCAAACCAAAGGCATCCATAATACGAACAACACCAGCTGTTGCACGACGAAGAGCATATGGGTCATTTGAACCTGATGGAATCAAGCCAACTGAGAAGAATGACAAGATAGTATCCAATTTATCAGCAAGTGCCAAAAGAGCACCAACTTTAGTTTCTGGAAGGTCACCGTCAGCTGAATTTGGAAGGTAGTGTTCACGAATAGCTGTGGCTACTGCGGCATCTTCGCCTGCAAGAAGAGCATATTTTTCACCCATGATACCTTGCAATTCATCAAATTCACCAACCATACCAGTCAATAAGTCGAATTTATAAATTTCAGCAGCACGAGCAAGAGCTTTGCTTTCTGCGGCAGAAGCGCCAGCTTTTTCGGCAAGGTAAGCTGCAATTACTTTGCTGCGTTTCATATGTTCAGAAAGTGAACCGATTTTTTCGTGGAATGTAACGTTGTCAAGTTTTGCCACAAGGTCAGCAATTTTAAGTTTTTGGTCTTCACGCCAGAAGAATTCACCGTCTTCCAAACGAGCCACGAGCACTTTTTCATTACCTTTAATGACATTTTCAAGGTACTCAGCATTACCATTACGAACCGAGATGAAGTTTGGCATTAATTTACCAGCTTGGTCACGGACAACAAAGTAACGTTGGTGGTTTTTCATTGATGTGACAAGCACTTCTTCTGGTACTTCAAGATATTTCGTATCAAAGCTTCCCATGAAAGCAGTTGGGTATTCAACTAAGTTAAGGACTTCGTTAAGCAATTCGTCATCGATTTCAACTTGGACGTTTTGTGCTTTTTCAATGTCTCTGATTTGGTTAACAATCATGTCTTGACGTTCTTTAGCGTTGGCGATAACAAAGACTCTACGCAAATCTTCTTCGTATGAATCAGCGCTAGCAATTTCTGTTTCATGACCAAGGAAACGGTGTCCACGGCTAACACGACCTGAATGAATATCCAAAAAATCAAGGTCAAGAGCTTCATCATCAAGAAGAACAGTCAATGTATGAACAGGACGGATGTATTCAAATGTGTTATTTGCCCAGTGCATGTTTACTGGGAAAGTCATTGCTGATAAGATTTCTGGAATGTCAACAAGCACTTCTTTGGCAGCTTTTCCTGCTTCGTGTTTTGTAACGTAAACATACTCTTCGCCTTTAACTTCGCGAAATTCAATATCGTCAGTTGTCAACCCTTTACCACGGACAAATCCTTGAGCCGCTTTTGTGAAGTTCCCGTCAGCGTCCAATGCGATTTTCTTAGAAGGACCTTTAAAATCTTCTGTTAAATCAGTTTGCGCATCAGCAAGACCAGTCACACGAACAGCCAAACGACGTGGTGTAGAGAAAGTTTGAATGCCTTCAAATGCCAAACGTTTTTCGTTCAAAAATGCTGCCATACGATCGCCAAGTTGTTTTTCACTTGGAGTAACCACGTAAGCTGGTAATTCTTCTAAACCAAGTTCTACAAGTAAATTTTTAGCCATTATTCAGCATCCTCCTTCAATAATTTTTCACGTGTTGCTTCATCAAGCAATGGGTAACCAAGGCGTTTACGTTCTGCCACAAATGTTTTGGCAACGACACGAGCCAAGTTACGAATACGAGCGATGTAACCAGCACGTTCTGTTACAGAAACCGCACCACACGCATCAAGCAAGTTGAAAGTGTGTGAACATTTCAAAACGTAGTCATAAGCTGGGTGTACGAGGTGTTCATCCAAGCAACGTTTTGCTTCTGCTTCAAATTTTTCAAAGTTTTCAAGAAGCATATCTTGATTAGAAATTTCAAATGAATATTTTGAGTGTTCAAATTCTGGTTGAAGGAAGATTTCACCATATTTAACACCTGGTGCCCATTCAATATCATAGACAGAATCCACTTCTTGAATGTAAGATGCCAAACGTTCAAGACCGTAAGTAACTTCTGATGTTACAGGACCTGTTTGCAAACCACCAACTTGTTGGAAGTAAGTAAATTGAGTGATTTCCATACCATCAAGCCAAACTTCCCAACCAAGACCAGCTGAACCAGTTGATGGGTTCTCCCAGTTATCTTCAACGAAACGAATGTCGTGTTTTAGGGGATTAATTCCTAATTTTTCCAATGATTCAAGGTAAAGTTCTTGAATGTTTGATGGTGATGGTTTCATAACCACTTGGAATTGGTGATGTTGGTAAAGACGGTTAGGATTTTCACCGTAACGACCGTCAGCTGGACGACGTGATGGTTCAACATAAGCCGCATTCCATGGTTCTGGACCAATGGCACGAAGGAAAGTGTAAGGACTCATTGTACCAGCACCTTTTTCATTGTCATAAGCTTGCATCAACATACAACCTTGGTCATTCCAAAATTGTTGCAAAATCAAAATAATTTCTTGAAACGTCAATTTTTTAGACATGTATTTACTCCTTATTTTAGTAACTTGATTTGCGACGTCAGATTGGGCAAAACGATTATTTTTGAACAATCTGACTAGCACATAGGCTAGGCAAGTCGCCATAGCGATGGCCATTTGTCAGTTCGACGACTGCCAATTAAAATGAGGAGATTACTGACATTGCCTAGGTAAAACGTCAATTTTTTAGACATGTATCTACTCCTTATTTTAATAACTAATTTTTGCGACGTATCTTGGAGGCTAACGTTTTTTCATAATAAAAAACCACCAACACACCCATATGATATCTCATAAGGGGCGTTAAAACGCGGTTCCACCCTATTTTATTACTTCGTTTATCTGATTTTAACTTAGCCTTGCTAAGCGAAAGCGCCAGCGACTCACTTCAGTTTCATCCGACTTCCACCACCTCGGACTCGCTAAGAAACACCATGAGACTTTCTCTCTTTAAAGAGTATTTTAGCACAAATGACTTGGAGTGTCTAGGTTCAAACAAAAAACTAATAACTGAAATCTTGTTTTCACTCATTTCATCATTCAAAATTTAAAAGCGAGATAAGCTCAAAAATTTTTTCATTTACCCAAAACTAAAATCCCAATATTGTTCATCTCAAACTTTCACGTTTAGGCGTTCCAAACTTTTTCGCCACCTAAGTAAGTTGCTTGTAAATCAAGTTCTTTATCAAGGACGATAAAATCAGCTTGATGTCCTTTTTTGATTTGTCCGCATTTATTATCAATACCAACAGAGATAGCAGGAATAAGGCTTGCCATACTAATAGCTTGTGCTTTTGAAGCGATTCCCCAATTAACAACATTTTTCACGGCATCTTTTAGTTGGAGAATTGAACCCGCAAGAGCACCATTTGATTTCAAACGTGCTGTTCCTTTTTCGACAGTAACAGGGTATTCGCCAAGCATATAATCACCATCTTTGAGACCGCCTGCGCTCATGCAGTCCGTAATCAAGGCAACGTGGTCATAATTTTTTTGGTGCATTAAAATATCACACGCTGACGGATGAACGTGATGTCCGTCACAGATTAATTCAGCATAGGTATTTGGGAGTTCATAAACCGCACCAACCATACCCGGTTCACGGTGGTTAAGTCCACGCATACCATTATAGGCATGAACCCAAACTGAAGCACCAGCTTCCACAGCATTTGCTGCTTGTTCATAAGTCGCATCAGAATGCCCTAAAGCAACAATCACATTTTTTTCCTTAGCATGATTAATAAAATCAGCCACATCATCACGTTCTGGTGCCAAAGCAATTTTTCTTAACAAACCTTTTGAACTTTCCAACCATTGGTCTAGTTCAACAATTGACGGATTACGCATATACGAAGGATTTTGAGCCCCTTTGTATTTTTCCGTAAAATATGGTCCTTCAAAGAAAAGCCCTTGAATACGTGCACCGCTTTCTTGACCTGCAAAATCAGCTGCCGTACGACAAATATCATCTAAAGTTTCAAATGACGCTGTCAAACCAGTTGGTAAAAAGCTAGTCACTCCTGCTCCTAAAAGGGCATGACTCATGGTTTCCAGAGCTTCTTTGCTGTTATCCATAACATCAGCACCAGCAAAACCGTGAATATGAGTGTCAACTAAACCAGGAGCAATGCTGTAACCCGTATAATCAATGATGTCAGCATCGCTTGGTACTTCTGCTTGCCAGTCTCCAAAAGTATCTCCCTCGACAGCAAGATAACCAGTTTTTTTTACTTGGTAAGGATAATAAAATTCGTCTGCTTTAATATACTTTGTCATTTTTAACCGCCTCCATTCATTTATATTATATGCCAAATGATTATTTTTGTAAATGGTATATACCAAATTTATTTGACTTTTTTGGCAAAAAATAGAAACTTGGAAGAATTCCAGTTTCTATTTACTATATAATCTAAATTTAGTCTTCAATGACTTTTTTAACTAAGTTTAAAGCGTGGTCAGTAATGCGTGTGCATGGTGTGATGAGGTCAATAAAGTTAATACCTGCCAACGGTGTACATTCACCATTATTCATGCGTTTGATGTGATTCTTACGAATACGACGTTCCAAATGCACAATATCTTTATGACGTTCCACCAATTCGTCAGCCAATTCACGATCATTATCAATAACAACCTTTAAAGCATCCAAAATCATACGATGCGTTTCATGGTAAAGTTGGTCGATTTCCTTAACTGCCGCTGGTGAAAACGTAATGTCTTTTGAAATATTGTGTTCCATCAAACGAACAAAACCAATACTATGGTCACCAATACGTTCCAAATCACGTGATGGATCTAAAAGACTTGAGAGAATCTCACTTTCATGCTGATTCAATTGGTCGTCACTTGATAACTCAATGAGGTATTTGGTCAATTCTTCATCGAGATTATTAAACGTATCTTCAAATTTTTGCGTCTTATCAGCGTATTTTTCATTACTCGTTTCTACAAATAAAAATGCCGCTTCAAAGGCTTGTGTTGCATAAGCCCCCAAATGAATAAGTTCTTTTTTAGCATTTCCGAGTGCGATAGCTGGTGCTTGTTTCAACAAAATTTTGTCGAGATAGATTGCTTCGTATTTCGCTGCTTCGTCTTGTCCAGGAATTAGTTTAGTCACAATTATAAGCCAGTGTTCTATAAGCCAGTGTTCCAATGAATGGGAACAAGAGAATGGTCTTAGCGATATTAAATGTGCCGTGGGCAAAGGCTAAAGTCATCGCTGGTGTTAAATCAAGGCTTGATTGCATCCATTCCATTAAGCTTGTAAATGGTAAAAGAAGAACCATAAACAGCACAGTTTCAATCACATTCAAAAGGACATGGGCAGCTGCCACACATTTAGCTGCTATATTCGAACCAATTGATGCCAAAACAGCTATGATACACGTCCCAATGTTACTTCCTAGAAGAATCGGAATCGCTCCTTGAAGGTCAAGCAAATTACCAGCATACAAGCCCTGTAAAATCCCAATAATGGCAGCTGATGATTGAATAAGCATGGTTCATCCTGTCTCTGTCAGAACTCCCATAATTGGCTTATCCCCCAAGGTTGCTAGGTAATCTTGAAAAGCTGAAACAGATTTTAAAGGCTCCATTGCATCACTCATTATATTGAGTGCAAAGAAAATTCCCCCAACACTAAAAATAATACGTCCAATGTTATTCAAGCTTCCAAGCTTCGACGTGATGTAAAGAACAACAAGGTAGCACCAACAAAAATCATCGGCAATGCATAATCTCCTAGATTAAACCCAATTAAAAATGATGTTACCGTTGTTCCAATATTGGCACCCATGACGATTCCAATTGCTTGTCGAAGGTTCAAAAGTCCCGCTGACACAAGCCCAACAGTAATAACCGTCACTCCTGAACTTGATTGGATTAAAGCTGACATGGCTAAACCAACAAGTATTCCTAGAAAAGGATTACTCGTATATTTATCAATATAATAACGAAGTCTATCTCCAGCAGCCTGTTGTAAACCGTCTCCCATGTATTTAATACTGAAGAGAAAGAGCCCTAGATCTCCAAAAAATTAAAAACACTTTCTTGCCAACTTACTGACACGGTTTTATCCTCAAATATTATAATTTTTATCGTAAAAAGTCGATAATTCCATTTTAATGTATTAAAAGTAAGCAAACAGTATTTTTTGTTCTTTTTATAAAATGATAAAAACTGATTTCTTAATAATCGATTATTTTTTGAAATTTCCTTTTTGTCAGTATAATCGTTTTAGGTTAAATTAGCGTAAATTTTTAGGAGAATGTCGAAAAAAATTAATGTGCTGTCATTTCTATGTTATAATATAGAGAGATGCTCTGTTAATCACAGAAGTTTAACATTATTTGACTTATCGAATAACGCTACGTTATTGAAGTAGTATCTAATTTTATAAAAAGGAAAAGGAGCTTTCATGAAAACCTCAAGAAGTGAAGTTACTTATCTCATACTTATCATTATTTTAATTGCTTTTGGAGCGGGTATTTACCTAATCTTTGGTAACAATTATGCCAGCACATCAAGTTCACAAACAACTACTGCTGTCTCATCTTCATCATCTACTAGCGAAGAAGATCTAGAAGCTAACGCAGAAGCATTGCTCGCAAAAGCACAAGCCAATCCTACGGCAGAAGCTATTACCAATGCCCAAGCAGCCATTAATAAACTTTCTAATGAAAGTAAAAAAACAGAATTACAATCACAATTGGATGCTGTCTCTGCTGAAGTAACCAATGAAAGCAATGCGGAAACAGCTGTTGCAACGGCAGAATCTGAACAAACAAGCGCAAATGTCACTGCGGCACAAGCAGCAATTGATGTTCTAACAAATGAAACCGTTAAAGACCAACTTCAGGCTCGTCTGGATGCTGTTTCTAATGCTATCGCAGTAGCAACTACACAAAGCAATACTACTTCAGGTGATTCAATATACAGCACTTACGATAATACTTATTCTGATTCGACTGTCACTAATAGCGATTCTTACGGATATTAATCATTATGTCAATCGGCCTTGTCTTTTCAGCCATTGGCGCAACTTGTTTAGCAATCTCATCTTTTGCCAAAACTAAGAAAAGCATGTTGAGTTGGCAACTGTCTGATTATTTCTTTACCATGGTTGCCAATTTTTTGTTGGGTGGCTATACGGGAGCTGTTTCTATCAGTATTTCTATCATTCGAAATACGCTCATGATTAAGAAATGGGATTCAATTTATACAACTGTTCTCCTCGTTATCATTCAAGTAACATTAGGCATTCATGTCAATAATTTAGGATTAATCGGCTGTTTACCTTTGATTTCATCAGTATCTTATACTATCGTTTCTTTTTTGACTGATAGGGTACAATGGCTTCGCTGGGTAACGGTTGAGAATATGCTACTTTGGTCTTTATACGACTTCACCATTAAATCCTATCCTGCTTTAGTTATGGACGTGGTCATCACAATTACAACACTTATTGCTATTAAAAAATACAGTGGCTTAAATCATCATACACAAAACACCCAAGACTGATATTCATCTTGGGTGTTTTGACGTTTATTTTGTTTCGTATCCTAATAAGATACCACCATCTTCACCATAGAAGCTACAAAGTCCTGAAGCTTTGATAAATGTGATATCGGCTTGAGGGTACTTCTCTTTGATTTTATCACTTAGCTGTTGGCAAGCTTTTTCATTGTTGGCGTGAGTAATCATGACTTTGCCACCTTGATAACCTTCTTTGAACATTTCATCGATTGTTGCTTGAACAGCTTTTTTCTGACCTCTTGCCTTGTGAAGAAGCTCTAAAGTCCCTTCGTCACTAGCTTTTCCGACCATACGAATGTTAAGAAGTCCGATAACTTTACCAATCAATTTGCTCAAGCGACCATTTTTCACCAAGTTATCCACACGAGCAAGAATAAAGAGTAATTTACTCTTAGCTTGGTAAGCAGTAATCGCTTCGACCACCTCATCAAAGCTGAGACCTTTAGCAATTAGACGGTTTAACTCTAAAACAATCAAGTCAATTTCACCGCCTGCAGATAGTGAGTCAATCACATGAATATTAACATTTGGGTGTTCTTCAAGAAGCATATTTTTAGCCACTTGAGCGCTGTTTTGACTTCCTGATAAATTTCCTGTAATCGTAATAGCAATGACATTTTCAGCGCCTTGGTAGGCTTGTAAGAAGGCATCTGGGCTTGGGCAACTTGATTTTGATGATGTAGGACTTGCATACATACTTGCCACCATATTATCGACATCTAACCCTTCATCATCCACAAAGATTTCTGAGCCAATCTGTATTGTTAGAGGGACATTTTGAAATTCTGTGTGGTCTGCGATAACTTCGATATGTTTAATATCACAGCCAGAATCTGTCACAATTTTCCAAGTCAAATCTCTTTTCCTCCATTTCTTTTGATTTTGATATTATTTGACAAACAAACTATTTTCTCCTAAAATTATATCATTAGAGCCTTTATCTTAGCTATCAAAAACAATCAGACGTCACAAGTGAGAGGATTTTGTCATGACGGAAAAAACAATTTCACAAAAATCCTTGCAAAATTTGCAGGTGTCCAACAAGGAGTCACGAAAATTAACGCGTGAATCACTTGAAACTGCGCTTTTACTTCTTCTTCTTGAAAAGAAACCACTAAATCAAATTACGATTTCTGAACTTGTCGCTAAAGCTGGCGTTTCACGTAATGCTTTCTATCGAAATTACAAATCTAAAGAAGCCATTCTTGAATCTATTTTAACGCAAATTGTTCGCCGTATTTTTCGAGGCATCAAAAATTTTAATTTAAAGACACAACTCTCCCAAGCGTGGCTTTTCATATTGACGGAGGCGAAAAAGGAAGCCAACGTTTTACGAATGATTTTTGAACAACACCTTGAAAAGCTATTGACAAGTATCGTTTCTAAACGCTTAAAAGCTTATCAACGTTTCAAGAAAAAGCATGATTCTCGCTACACTAATTCTTTCTGGAGCAATGCCATTATCTCGGTACTCTCAAACTGGGTAGCCGACGATATGCGAATTCCTGCCGAAGAAGTAGCCGCTATTGGTTTACCACTTTTCTTATAAGAAGAAAAAAATCCGATCAAATTTGGTCGGAGTTTTGTTTGTTATCTGATAATTATTTCAACACATAATCGTAAATGGCTTGGGCTACGCCTGCTTGGTCGTTGGTTGTTGTTTCGTAGCGGCAAAGCGCTTTGACTTCGTCAGTCGCATTTCCCATGGCAACACTGTTATCAGCAAATTCTAGCATTTCAATGTCATTAGCAGCGTCACCGATTGCCATTACTTCTGCTGGAGTAAAGCCAAGTTTTTCTGACAAAGCTTTAAGAGCCGTAGCTTTTGTATAACCTTTCGGCATAGCTTCAAAGATGTATTCTTGACTGCGCACCACGCTAAATTCAGCTGCCAAGGCACTTTCTTTGGCTTCTTGGAATGGGTCCAAATAAGGCGCTCTTGCCATATACATGGCTTGGAAGATAATTTCTGAACTAGCTTTCAGTTCATCAATGCTAACAGCTTTAGCTGTATCGAAAACAAGCCCTGCATCGTATTGAACCAATTCTGGCACTTCGCTTCCAACGGCATAATAATGTTTTTCGCCTGTCAATGTCAAGCAAACCTCTGGATAGTCTGCTAACACTTGGTCTAATTTGTCCAATTCATCATTATTAACTTGGGCATAACTGACAAGCTCCCAATTCTTAGTATTGTAAATGCTGCAGCCATTATTCATAATAATGTATTCTTCATCAGTCAAGCCAAGTCGTTCAAAATAAGGCAGAATTCCTGATTTTGGTCGTCCTGTACAAAGAACAATTTTCACACCTGCTTTAGCAGCTTCTTGAATAGCTTTGACATTTTCATCAGGAATTTTTTTATCTGAATTCAGTAAAGTTCCGTCTAAATCAATTGCAATTAATTTAATCATTTCTAAGTGACCTTCCGTTTAATTTTTGGCAAATGCCATTGACGCCAGTAATCTATCATACGTAAGATGGTCAGAATCAAAACAAGCAAATAATAACCCGAATCGTTATGGACGATTTTAAAGTAAATCGCTAGCGCTGCTAAAATTGACCAACCTGCATAAACTTCGCTTCGTAACACCCCAGGTTTTCGCCCTGCTAAAACATCACGAACAATACCGCCACCTGCACCAGTCAAAACTGCCGCAACAATGACTGCACTCAAGGGTTGATGCAATTTCACCGCATACATAGCTCCTTGCACGCTAAACGCCGCTAACCCGATAGCATCCGTCAACACTTCTGCCTTTCTCCAACCTTTATGAGTAATGAGATTTGGAAATACCATGATAAATAGCATAGCAACCAAGGCAAAATAAAATGCTTGACCTTGTGACCAAAGCGCACTAATGGGCAATCCTATCAAAAGATTACGAATGGCACCACCACCAAAAGCTGTTACAAATCCTAAGATAAACAATCCTAGAATGTCAAAATCTTCTTCCATGGCAACAATAGCTCCTGAAAGTGCAAAAGCAATCGTTCCGATAATACTTAAAATATCCCAAACATCTATTGTCATTTTCGTTCCAAATTCATTTTTTTCTTACTAGACTAGTTTATCATTTTTAACGCAAAAAAAAACAGCACTGAGTCTGTTTTTTTGATTTTTGAAATTCTTTTAAATTTCTTTTCCAAGTGTGAATTTTGTTCCCTTGAGTGCTCGTTTTAGGGAGAGCTTGAAAGGATTTCCTGTGACGGTTGCTTGTTTTTTATCCAAATCAACAACCACTTTTTCAACGCCACGAACAGCTGACAATTTTTCTGTCACTGTTTTGACACAACCTTGGCATTTCATGCCAGTAACTTCATACGTTTTTTCCATGTGAAACTCCTTTGTTTATCATTAATTCAGTTTAATATATTTTAGGCGAAGGGCATTGAGGACGACTGAAACTGAGCTAAATCCCATGGCAAGTCCTGCAATCATTGGATTTAACAGAGGTCCACCAAATAGGTATAATACACCCATAGCGACAGGAATTGCTAAGATATTGTAGATAAATGCCCAGAAAAGATTTTCCTTGATAATTTTAATCGTTAAACGACTAATGCTCAAGGCTTTCAGAACATCTGAGATTTCTGCTTTCATGAGAATAATATCTGCTGATTCAATAGCAATGTCTGTCCCAGAACCGACAGCGATACCAATATCCGCTACCGCTAAAGCGGGTGCGTCATTTATCCCGTCACCAACCATGGCAACCATTTTTCCTTGACTTTGCAAATCCTGAATGGCTTGCGATTTCTGGTCTGGTAGGACCTCGCTAATAACATTTTTGATACCAGCTTGTTTAGCAATAGCTTGTGCTGTCTTGCTATTGTCGCCTGTCAGCATGACAACCTCAATGCCTTTTTCTTGCAATTTAGCGACGGTTTCTTTACTGTCTGCTTTTAGCAAATCAGCTACGGTGATAAGTCCTAGTAGTTGTGCATTTGCCGAGATGTAAATCGGTGTTTGTCCTTTTTGAGTCACAGCCAGCACCGCTTCTTGACTAGCGGTCAAGTCAACCTGATATTTTTCCATTAACTTGCGGTTTCCGACGTAAACTGTTTGTCCGTCAATATCAGCCTGCAAGCCAAATCCTGTTAAGGACTTAAAGTTTGTGACCTCTGTCAAAGCTAACTTATCTGCGGATGCTTTTTCCACAATGGCTTGACTAAGAGGGTGTTCTGACAATTTCTCGATTGAGGCAACTTGTGCAAGAAGCTTATCTTTATCGCCTTGGTAAGCAAAAATATTAACAACTTGTGGTTTGCCTTGGGTGATAGTCCCTGTTTTATCAAAGACAATGGTATCGAGGTGGTGAGCATTTTCAAGGGTATCACCGCGTTTATAGAGGATACCATTTTCAGCACCGCGACCAGTTCCGACCATAATCGCTGTCGGTGTGGCAAGACCAAGCGCACAAGGACAAGCAATGACAAGAACCGCAATGGTAACTTGGAGAGCAAAGACAAAGGTTTGTCCCATAATCAAGTACCAGAAAATGAAGGTGACAAGCGCAATCACGATAACAGTTGGAACAAAAACACCTGCTACCTTATCCGCAATTTTCGCAATCGGTGCTTTGGTCTGCTGCGCATCCTCAACCAATTTAATAATTTGGGCGAGCAAGGTTTCATCACCGACTTTTTCAGCACGAATGGTTAGCGCCCCTTGTCCATTGATTGAAGCACCATAAACCTTATCCTCTGTGGCTTTCTCAACTGGGATACTTTCCCCTGTCAACATTGACTCATCAATCGCCGAGTGCCCTGAAACCACACTACCGTCAACAGGGATTTTTCCCCCAGGTTTTACTAAAATAAGGTCTCCAACGCGCACATCCTCAATCGCAACAGCTTGTTCCACACCGTCACGGATAACCGTTGCTTCTTTTGCTGATAATTTCACCAATTTTTGAATGGCATCTGACGTGCGACCTTTTGACAGCGTTTCAAAGTATTTCCCGAGAATGATTAAGGTCAAAATTACCGCAACTGATTCAAAATACAGCATATGCGCGTGGTGGCTATGCCCCAGTATAATATGATAAACACCGTAAAGGCTGTAAACGAAGGCAGCCGTTGTTGCCAAAGCAACCAACGAGTCCATATTAGGATGCCCTTTAAACAATGAGCGGAAGCCATTGACATAAAAACCACGTCCAAAATACATGACAGGAAGCGTCAAAATCAGCTGAATCAAAGCAAAGTTCAATGGGTGAGCTGACATGCTGATGATTTCTGGCACCCAAAGCCCCACCATACTTCCCATAGAAATATAGAGGAGCGGTATCGCAAACAAAGCTGATAAAAGAAACTTATGCCACATATTCTGTGTGGCTTCACTTTGACGCTTTGATTGACTCTTTGCCATTGTCGGGTCAAAAATGCTGGCGCTATAACCTGCATCTGCTACTGCTTTTTCAATTTCTTTTTCAATTTCTTTTTCACTGACTAAGTCAGGATTATAATTCACCGTCAATTTCTCCGTTGTTAGATTGACAACAGCGGAGTCAACATGGTCTAATTTTTTAACAGCATTTTCAATCGTTAAAGCACAAGTTGCGCAGGTCATTCCATCAATGACAAAAACTTCTTCTTTTGCCATTTATTTTCCTTTCCAATCTAACCCTAAGCACTCAAATGATCTTTACAGCGACATTGCCCAGGGATGCAATTGCACGGCACTTCTTCAAGTGCCTCTTCTTTTTTGGACAATAGCAGAGCTTGCAAGTCGTTAATATCTGCCATTGTCATCAGCGTTGTTTCCACGAGATGTTTGATAATTGCAGTATGCTTGCGCTGACAAAATTTATCAAAAAGCTCATCGGCTTGTCGATTAATAGCTTCTTCTTCAGAAACAAGTGCTGAATAAAGAAATGATTTGCCCGATTTCTGTGTTGCTAAATAGCCTTTATCCACTAGTCGTTTCAACAATGTTTTAACGGTTGAGGCTGTCCAGTCTGTCTTTTGCTCGAGAATTTCCAAAATCTGGCTGCTAGTTGTTTCCTCTTTCGTCCAAACAACACGCATGATTTCCCATTCTGCATTTGAAATTGACATTGTTACCTCCTTTAAAACAGTTTTGGTTTACGTTTGTAGGTTTATTATACGATTATAGTTTACACTTGTCAACAATAAAAGATAAAAAAATGAAACACATTGCAAAACTCAAAGCAATCTGTTTCACCTAGCGTATTATTCTTATTTATCAAGCAGTTGTAAGTTTGGCCATTTTTCCTGCCAATCTTTCTTAGCAAGGCGTTCACGATAGACCTGCATCCGTTTCTTATCTTCTGAAAAATGCGGTGTCGGTTGCACGACAAAATTAACAATATCGTCATCACCATAAGGCAAAAAAAGTTCCAACTCATCATTGTTCAATCTTGCTGCAATGGCTGTGCAACGCTCTGGATATTTGCTAACAGCATCTCTCGCATTTTGGTAAGGGAGCGTATTTGGACTATGGCTGTGCATATAAACCTGATTCTTGATTTCCCATTGATAGGCTGGGTAGCGCTGTTGAAGGCCTTGCTGAAGCGCCAGCGTTTCATCATAAGACACATTGGCATCATAAAAAACGACATCTAAATCACTTGCTTGTGCCAAGCCAGCTTTTCCTGACAAGACATTCCAAACATAGTTGCGTAATGTCCCAGATGCTAGCCAAGAATCTTGCAAATCCAGCTCTGCTATTACTCTAAGAATCCCCATTAACTCTTCATCTTGCACAAATAACGCTTGTAAATCCATGAATCCCATCCCTCATTTCTGATAACTACTGATAACCTCTTCTAACACTTGCAGACTATCGACAAAGATAACCTTTTTGCGGTCAGCTGTCGTTAAAAATCCTGCCTGCACCATCTGATTAAATTGTTCTTTGAGGCTATCATAGTAACCGTTCATGTTAAAAAGCAAGCAGGGCTTGTCGAGTTGCCCAACACGCGCCCATGAAATAGCCTGAATAATCTCTTCAAGTGTCCCTGGACCGCCTGGAAATGCGACTAAAATGTCGCCCTCTTCCATTAAGAGACGCTTACGCTCATCCATATCAGCAACAATTTGCAAGTGTGTTAAGCCTTGATGTGCCTTTTCACGTTTTTGCATAAAATCAGGCATGATACCATAGACTTTACCACCCTGTGCCAATGCCTTGTCCGCCAAAACTCCCATAAGTCCAGTTTTGCTTCCACCATAAACCAAACAATGGTCATGTTGAGCTAACCAATTCGCAAATGCGACAACTTGTTCGTGATAATCTGGCGTATTTCCCATACTTGAAGCCAAATAAACCGTAATATTCATCTTTTTTATTTCCCCATTTCAAAAAAAACACTTTTATTATAACACAAAAGAACCCGCCAATTAGCGAGTTCTTAATTGTTTTTCTATTTTAAACTGAAATGGAAAGCTATGTTATTTTTTAGCTTCCAAATCACGAAGCATTTGGTCAATTTTATTGCCGTATTCGATTGATTCATCTTTGATGAATGTCAAATCTGGAATTTTGTACATAGTCAAGTTGCGACCAAGTTCACGTTTGATAGTTCCTTTTGCTTTTTCAAGACCAGTTTGGGCTTTTTGATTATCTGACGCAAGTTCAGAGTGAATAGTGTAATACACTTTAGCCATTGAAAGATCTCCAAGCATTTGAACATCAGTAATTGTCACATCTTGAACACGTGGGTCGCGAACTTTTTTTTGCAAAATTTCGTTTACTTCACGTTTGATTTCCATACCAACACGGTCAACACGATGATTAGCCATAAAATATCCTTTCTAGTTATTTTGATATTTTTTATTTTTCTAAAGAAGTCTTTTTGATACTTTCCTTAAGTTGTGCGGACGGCAGGTTCAATAGTCCAGTGGACTATTGAAGGAATCCAAGAAATTCCATACCTAAGTTTTGAGCCTAAAGTCTCAAAACTTTCGAGTGGCCGAATTGTAGTAAATTCAGCCACTTTTACCACAGCGGTAAGTATCGTCTTGTTGCTCGCTTCGCTTGCAAATAATCAATCAATAGACAAGACTGGCAAATTTTAGAAATTATTTCATAAAAACTAAATTTGTTGATACTCTAAAGATAGCTACCACCGTGGTAAAACAAGACTGCAGTATATAGCTCTGTTTTTACTAGAGAATTCTTGAAAGCTAGTCATCAACTGAAAGTCTGCTAGAGCTTATCATACACCATTAGAGACTTTATTCTCAATGGTTGCGCAGTGGTTGACTGGCAGAGCTTATTTTGCTTCGCAAAAATTGCGACCAACCTAGTCAACTGTACGGGTGTAAGACGACGAACCTACTTTTTGGGGTTCTGTCTTACTCCCAAGCGTTTCGACAGCTAAAAATTTCAGTCGATAATACTGGAAGTTTTAGACTAGTATAACGTTTAGGCAATGCTCCATAGAGATTGCCGTACAAGTATTAGTTGCTTCAGCAACAATACTTATTAACGTTTAATTTCTTCCATAACATAAGCTTCGATGGTATCGTCCACTTTAAGGTCGTTGTAGTTTTCAATCATCAAACCACCTTCTTGGGCATTACCAACTTCTTTGACATCATCTTTGTAATGTTTAAGGCTGGCAAGTTTGCCGTCGAAGACAACGACACCGTCACGGATAACACGAACGCTTGAATCGCGAGTGACTTTACCGCTAAGCACCATGAATCCACCGATAGTTCCCACTTTAGAAACTTTGAATGTTTCACGGATAACAGCTTCACCAATGATTTTTTCTTCGAATTCTGGGTCAAGCATACCTTTCATGGCGTCCTCAACTTCTTCAATCACTTTGTAGATGATTGAGTGCAAACGAATTTCAACATCATCAGCTTCCGCTTGTTGACGAGCTTGCGGTGTAGGGCGAACGTTGAAACCGATGATAACAGCGTTTGACGCTTCCGCAAGAGTCACGTCAGATTCGTTGATAGCACCAACAGCTGAGTGAACAACGTTGATTTTAACGCCTTCAACATCAATCTTAAGGAGTGATGCAGCAAGGGCTTCGACAGAACCTTGGACGTCTGCCTTGATGATAACGTTAACAGATTTAACTTCACCAGCTTTAAGAGTATCAAAGAGGTTTTCAAGTGAGACGCGTTGTGTATTTTGACGTTGTTTCATCAAAGCGCGTTTAGCACGTTCTTCACCAGCTGCACGCGCAGCTTTTTCATCTTCATAAACCGCGAAGTGGTCCCCCGCCATAGGCACTTCGTTCAAACCAGTGATTGAAACCGGTGTAGATGGTCCAGCAGTTTTGACACGGCGACCAAGGTCGTTTGTCATAGCACGGACACGTCCAAATGTATTACCAACAACGATTGGGTCTTGAACGTTCAAAGTCCCTTGTTGAACAAGAAGAGTGGCAACCGCACCTTTACCTTTATCAAGACGAGCTTCGATAACGGTACCGATAGCACGAACTGTTGGGTCAGCTTTAAGTTCTTCCATTTCAGCAACCAAGAGAACTGTTTCCAGTAATTCTTCGATATTTTGGCCGAACTTAGCTGAGATTTCAACGAACTCAGACTCGCCGCCCCAGGCAGTTGAAATAACACCGTGTTCTGCCAATTCACCGATAACACGTTCTGGGTTGGCACCTGGTTTATCAATTTTGTTGATCGCAACGATGATTGGGACGCCAGCAGCTTTAGAGTGGTTAATGGCTTCGACTGTTTGAGGCATAACACCGTCATCAGCAGCAACAATCAAGATTGTAATATCTGTGATTGATGCACCACGCGCACGCATTGATGTAAATGCCGCGTGTCCTGGTGTATCAAGGAAAGTAATTTTCTTACCATTTTCAACAATTTGGTAAGCGCCGATATGTTGAGTGATACCACCAGCTTCGCCTGTAGCGACACGTGAATTACGAAGGGTATCAAGAAGGGTTGTTTTACCATGGTCAACGTGACCCATGATTGTAACAACAGGTGCACGTTCAACCATATTTTCAGGATTGAGGTAATCTTCATCTACGAAGAAGCGTTCGATATCAGCTTCGTCAACCTCAACTTTTTTATGAGCTTCAATACCATAATCAGCCATCAACAATTCGATTGTATCGCTGTCGAGGGATTGGTTTTGTGTTGCCATAACACCCATCATGAACAATTTCTTAACAATTTCAGCTGGCTCGCGTTTAATACGTTTTGCGATTTCAGCGACTGTCATACCTTCAGTATATTCAAATTCTTTAGGCAATTCACGGAACTTACGCTCTGTTACAGGTTTTGGAGCATTATTACGATTATTTTTACCTTTTTTGTTTTTCTTATTATTATTCCAGTTACTATTTCTTTGATTTCTCACTTGGTTTTGATTATTCCAGTTTTTTCTATTTTTATTCTTGCGCGGTCCGTCTTTATGCTCATGATTGTAATCATGTGATTTTTCAGAACGAACTTCTTTCTTACGACGTTTATCAGCAGTTGGTGCAGGACGTTCTGCCACCACAGTTTGTGGAGCAGGCGCAGTCTTTTTAACTACTGCTTTCTTTTCTTCAGCCTTAGCTTTTGCCTCAACACGAGCCTTTTGTTCTTGCTCTTTCGCAGCGGTTGCTTTACGCTTAGCATTTTCTTGCTCGTAAATTCGGTTTTCACTTTGACGTAAATACTCAGCATTTTGTTCAGCTTTTATGGCAGCGGCACGTGCTTTAAAGTCAACACGTGGTTTTACTGGTTGCTGACGGTTATCGTGGCGATTATCACGTTGATCTCTTCGATTATGATTTTGAGAATTACGATCGCGTTTATTTTGTTTACGATTATTTTGGGAGTTCCCTTGTCGATCATTACGATTTGAACGGTCATCGCGACGTTGGTCGTTACGAGGTTTTTTATCGCCACCATTAGCGCGTCTTTCAGCTTCGGCTTTGGCACGCGCTTCACGCTCAGCCTTAAAATTACGGCTTTGTGGTTTTGCTGGTGTTGCAGGAGTAGCTTTTGAAGCTTGTACAACTGTTTCTTCAGATGATTTTTCTACTTTAGGTTTAGCTGGAGTAGATTGAGGCTTATCTGAAAATTGTGCCACAATGCGTTTGACATCAGATTCTTCAACGCTAGAAGAATGGCTCTTAACAGCAAGTCCTAATTCTTGAGCACATTCAACAACTTCCTTGCTTGATTTACCCAATTCTTTAGCGATTTCATATAATCTTTTCTTTGACAATTGATGTCCTCCTATTCTTTTAGTTCATAAGAGTCCTCATTTTCTTTGAAAATCCAGTATCTGCTATGGCTACCACTTTACGCGGTTTTCCAAGAGCAGAACTTAATTCCAGTGTGTTAAACACTGTAGAGACTTCTACTTTATAATATTGACATTTATCAGTTGTTTTCTTTGTCAAATTAGCGCCAGCATCATTGGCTAGGAAAATAAGCTGTGCTTTTCCAGATTGAATCGCTTTGATAACTAATTCTTCACCAGAGATAACTTTTCCTGCTCGCTGTGCTAGACCAATCAAATTTGACAATCTTTCACGGTTATTCAAGACCCAACTCTCTTCTTTTAACTTTGTGATCGACGTAAGCAATTAATTCGTCATAAAATTCGTCAGGAACTTCCATTGAAAAACTACGATTAAACACTTTTTTATTTTTAGCTTGGATTGCTTCTTCATTGTCAAGCTTAATGTAGGCACCGCGACCGTTTTTCTTACCAGTCGGATCGATAAAAATCTCGCCTTCTTTGTTCTTAACAATGCGAAGCAAATCGCGCTTATCAATTACTTCGCCTGAAACAACTGATTTTCTTAAAGGTATTTTACGTGTTTTAGCCATCAAACACCTCTATCTTTCTTTATTCTGCGTCGTTTGCTACAACTTCAGTTTCAACAGATTCAGCTGCTTCTTCAACAGGTGCAACTTCTTCTTGTGCTACAGCTGCGTTTGCTTCACGTTCAGCTTCAAGTGCTTCGTATTCTGATGTAGATTTGATGTCGATACGGTAGCCAGTTAAATGAGCTGCCAAACGAACGTTTTGTCCACGGCGACCGATAGCAAGTGACAATTTGTTGTCAGGAACAACAACAGTCGCACGTTTGCTGTCTTCTTCGTCAAAAAGAACCATATCAACTTCTGCTGGCGCAATGGCGTTGTAGATGAATTCCGCTGGATCTTCAACCCATTGGATAACATCGATATTTTCTTCGATTGGCACTTCAACACCAGCTTTGGCATCATAACGTTTTGGATGGAATTTGCTAATCACTTTCTTGATGTTGCTTCCACCACGACCGACGATAGTACCGATAGCATCAACGTTTGGATTGTGGCTACGAACAGCAACTTTTGTACGGTCGCCGGCCTCACGTGAAACGCTCATGATTTCAACTGTTCCGTCAAATACTTCAGGAATTTCTTGTTCCATAATGCGTTTGATGAATTGTGGGTGGCTACGGCTTACAAAAACGTTGACACCTTTTGGATTGTTTTCAACTTTGTAAATATAAACTTCAATACGGTCATGTGATTTGAAGGTTTCACCAGGAATTTGATCTTGGTGTGATAATTGTGCTTCAAGCGACCCAAGATTAACATAGATGAAACGTTGGTCAAAACGTTCAACAGTACCAGTCATGATTTCGCCTTCGTGTTGTTTGTACTCATTGTAAGTTACTTCACGAATTTGACGGCGCATTTTTTCCATGATTGTTTGTTTAGCTGATTGAGCAGCAACTCGACCAAATTCAGCAACAGATTCTTCAAAACGAATTTTATCACCGAGTTCATAAGCTGAACTGATTTTCAACGCATCTGACAAACTGATTTCTAAACGGCTATCAAAAACTTCTTCAACAACTTCACGAACAGTGTAAACTTTAAAATCACCTTTTTTATCATCGAATTCAATAACACATGATTCAGATTGACCATAACGACGTTTGTAAGCTGATTTCAAAGACTCTTTCACAGCGTCAATGATGTCTTCTTTGTTAATGTGTTTTTCTTCTTCCAAAATACGGAAGGCTTCTAGCATTTCTTTGCTCATTGTTTTCATTGCTCTACATGGTCAGTAGAGCGTATCCTTTCGTCTATATCTAAATAAAATCAGATTGTAGTTTATAAATCTTAACTACAATTTCACTGCCAAACGTGCTTTTGCAACTGTCGAATGCGGAATTTCAACTGTTTTTTTCCGCGTTTTATCCAAATAATCAATGGTCAATGTGTCACCGTCAAAAGCAACAAGGTCCCCTTGGAATACCTTAACTTTATCAATCGCTTTGTAGAGACTAACATTGACATAAGAACCTACAGCTTTTTCAAGAGCTTCTTTCGTTTTTAACGGACGCTCTAAACCAGGGCTAGACACTTCCAACATATACTGCTCTGGAAATGGGTCTGGTTTAATCGCATCAAGCAAAGGGCTGATAATTTCAGTCAACTCTGCTGTATCATCTACCGTAATCCCTTCTGGCTTGTCAATTAAAATGCTAAGCACATAATCGCTACCCATTTTCTCATACTCGACATCAACCAATTCAAACGGCTCTTTAATAGCTGGTGCAACCACTTCTGTAACAACATCAATGATTGTATTTGCGTTTGCGATAAGAATCCCCTCCTTTATCTTCAAAATCAAAAATAGAAAGTTCACTACGCTCATTCACTTCTACGAAGTGGACTTGTAGCGTCTCATCGTAGAACTTTGCTCTTAATCTCGTGTAATCACTAGCCTTTTGGGCTAAAATGAGATTTAAGCACCACAAGAGGCGAAGTCACAAACTCCGCCTCCTTCTACATATTTTTTATTATAATAGCACATTTTATTTGAAATATCAAGACTTATGCTTGATAAAGCTAGAAAACTTACCCTTTTACAGCAAGAATATCTGATACTTTATACAATCCTGGGGAATATGTCCGACCAAATAGTTTTTTCGTCAAGGCATTAAACGTATAATGGTCATCTAAAATCAAGACTTCGTCATATGTTTTTAAGAGTGCAATAAAGTCATCGTCTGTTAAATTGAAATCATCTCTAGTATCGATATTTTTATTCCAGAGGTAATAACTTGTTACGCTGTCGCTGTGTGATGCCATTAACATAAACAATTCTTTGCCTCTTTGTCAATTTGGGATTAAAGAAGATATTCATATTGTAGCTACTGCGAATAACGCCACGCCCCCAACGCACGCGCTGCTTGATGACACTCTTCAAATCTGTTGGCATTAACCCGCTAGCCATTGGACTTTTCGTCGAATAATTGACATAACCAGCCGCATTCATCCGAACACCTAGTTCGAAATCCTCCGTAATGGTATCTGTCGGAAAACCACCAACATCTTCAATCGCCTTGCGGAAAATAACTGTATTAGAACCCGTATAAACCGCTGCACTGTGCGAATTATTGAAAACATTAATTTCTTTGGAAAAGAAATCTTGTTCGTTTGGTAAGGTTGATTCTGAGAACAAGTTAAATTGGAAAATATCAGCATTGTAAAAACTTTGTGGCGTTTGAATCAAACCAACTTTTGACTTATCATAATCGTCACCATTTTCATAAGCCTCAACTTGTGCAACAAAATAAGGCACAGTCTCCAACAGGAATTCACGATAAGGAATCATATCCGCATCAAATGTCGCCACCAAAGGTGATGACGTCTGACGTAAAGCATTATTGTAGTTTCCTGATTTAGCATCTTTATTATCTGCTAGACCGAAATAACCAACACTGAGCTCATCAGCCAATTTGGCAACTTCTAGACGATTGGTATCATCACAGACGTAGATATGTACCTTAGACTTATCAGGATACTCCATACAAATACAGGCATTAATCGTCTTATAAAGCAGCTCTGGATCCTCATTATGCGTTGCAATCAAAACATCCACATCTGGGTAACGCTCCTTAGCAATCTCAGGCTTTTCAAGCTCAAAGTCCTTTTGCTTATTCCAAATGAGAATGTAGCCTGTGATGGCTAAAACTACCTCACTTCCCCACAATAAAATTCCAAAAATCAGCGCAAGTCATGAATCATGCCACGGAATAGTCGCCACCAATCGCCAAGTTAAATAAAAGGCAGTTGTTACAAAAGCAACAAAGTAGAGTATCCTCTTACTGGTTTTCATTCTCGCCTCCACTAAAAATCAAATGTTTTTGCACAAAATAACTGACAAAGAAAAGTGTACCGTCAACTAAAATCTTTACCAATGAAATTGGCAGCGTCGTCAAGGCATTTTTTAGAATCGTTACTAAAGAACTAGACAAAATAATTTGTACTACAACCAACAAAAAATATCTAATAACACTATTAGATTTACCTTTTTTAAAAACCAATTTATGATTCAAGGTGAAATTAACAACAGATGATATCGCACGCGCTAAAACCGAGGCTAGCGTTACCGCACTAAAACTCAATCCATTAAACAAAGAAATTAAAATCGTAAAAGCAACAATATCAACCAAGAAGGAAAACAATGATGAAAAAATGTACTTGAAGAAAACCTTGTAAATTCTAATCGAGTCACGAATCACATCAAAATGCGACGACTGATTTTCATCCAAATAAATCGTTGCAATGCCAACTTCACAAATCGAAATATTGTCCTCTTTTACCTCAAGTACCATATTCATCTCAAATTAATACCGTTCACCCTCCACGGTTAAGAGTTTTGGTAGCCATGACATAGGAATCACACGAAGCCCTGTTTGCGTATCAGAAACGTTCATACCTGTCATAGCCCCCAAGACGTCTCTTGTCAATAAATTTCCAAATTTACTACGTAAAGGAACAGATTTTTCAAATGTTCTAACACCCAGCACCAAACTATCAGGATGTTGCAAAAATTAAGCCAAACATTTCATCATGTCTTCGTAGGTATGTTGACCATCAGAATCAATCGTCACAATTCCTTTGGAATTAGGAAAATTGTCCAAAATATATGAAATAGCCGTTTTTAAAGTACGACCCTTTCCTTTATTTTCAGCGTGTCTTTGCAAATGACAAGCATAGTTACTCTGTGCTGTTGCAAATAACGACGCAAACTTCAACCCACTACCGTCATCAACAAGAACAATGTCAAATGCGTGATTTTCCTTGTCACGAATATTTTTCAAAAGTTCCAACAAACGTTCATCAGGTTCATAGGCAGGAATAACAATAACAACATCTTGATACATCATCCGCTTTATCCTTCTGACTTTTATTTTCGTACATTTTCTTATCCGCCATTGCACAAAAATCAACGAAGGTTTTATGTGATTGATAAGAATCTGTATAGGCACCTAGAGATGCTGTGACACCAATATCTGTGACAGTCATTTCTGCTTGAACAAGTTTTATTAAAAATTCAGCTTGATTTTCAGAAACTTCCGGTAATAAAACCGCAAATTCATCTCCACCTAACCTTGTTATTACAGCAGTTTCAGGCATTATCTTCGTTAAAATATCACCAAATTTAATTAGAATCTTATCTCCCGTAGCATGTCCAAAGGTATCGTTTGCTTCCTTGAATTTATCCAAATCAGATATAATAACCGTAATTTGTTCTTCTTTATGTGTCAGACATTCCTCAAAAGCAAGCTCAATATATTGTCGATTATGAACCCGTGTTAAAACATCTTCGTATGCCATCCTCTGTATTTCAAGTTTATGAAGTCTCTGCTCTGTAATATCAAGAACAAAACAAAAAACACCAATCACTTTTTGATGATTGTTATAAATGGGAGAATACATATTTTGCCAGTAAAGCATTTTGTCGCCTGTCTTAATAGTATCCATAAATGTAAATATTTCACCCTTTTTCGCACGATCAACATTTGCTTTTAAACGCGCAGCATCTTCACTATCAAGATAATTCATTGGAAAGTCACCAATTTTGGGAGTGAAATAAAAAATTTCTTCCATGAGCCGAATACCATTCTTATTAACCGCAATAAAACGATAATCTAAGTCTTACATCATAGACGTTAATAAGTTTCGAACTCTGTAAGATAAAGTGGGATAGCACATGCTGTCTTCGATTAGGGTAAGATGCTAAGGTCCAAAGGACTAGTATTCCTATCAAGATTGCTAAAATGATGGGTTTATCATGGCCAATCAAAACATAATAATACACTACGCGCATTAATAACATTAACACAGCAAAAATACTTAAGTACGTTAACAATCTTTGATGCTTGATTAAAAAATCACTTACTTTTCCTAATACCATTAAAATCTCACCATTCTAAGTAGTTTTACTACCAGCAGCTTGCTCCCAAACATACAAACTATAGTTGTTATTTTTTAACTCCGGTGAGAGTCTTTCCCATTCATAAACCTCAATAACATTACGATAATTGAGTACAAAAAAATGCCCTGATTTTTTACATCATTATCTATAAAATAAAGGGCATCTTTTATCATTCAATTTTGTAAGGAGAGGAGGGGATTCGAACCCCCGAGCCCAATTGGACTACACGCTTTCCAAGCGTGCGCACTCGACCACTATGCGACCTCTCCAAAAGAAGTTTAGGTAACAACCTCTTTTACCAATCCATTAATTACTGAAATTGTGCTTCGACACGGTAGATGACCTGTCCTTTTTGAGAGAATTTTTCCTCATATTCAGTCATAACATTTCCCTCAAAATCACTAGCATGTAAATCTAACCAAACTTGTTTTAAAATCATGCCATATTGTGAGAAACTTGCTAAACTATATTCAAACAAGCCACGGTTATCTGTTTTGAAATGAATTTCACCTTGTTCTGGCAAAATTTGACGGTAAGTATCCAAGAACGTCTTATGCGTTAAACGTCGTTTTTCATGACGTTTCTTAGGCCATGGGTCAGAGAAATTTAAATACATTAAATCAATCTCACGATCTGCAAAATAATTTGTCAAATCAGAGCCATCAACTAACAACAAACGAACATTCGGTGCTTGACTATCTAACACTTTATCTAAAGCATAGCTAAGCACAGATACTTGAATGTCAATTCCGATATAGTTAATATCTGGATTTTGCAAAGCCATTCCAGTAATAAAGGCACCTTTTCCTGAACCTACTTCAATGTGAATCGGATTATCATTACCAAATACTTCGTGCCAATGTCCTTTGACCACTTCTGGATTTAAAATAACATAGTGTGGGTTATTTTTCAAGTGCTCCTCAGCACCCTTACGTTTTCTAACTCGCATTATTTCTTTTTACTAACTAACTCCCTAAATTTTCGTAAACCATAAATTTCTTGATTAACGTGTTCCATGTCACGTTTATCAAAACAATTTAAAATTTGTGAAAGATATGAAAATTGTCCATACCAAATAATCTTCTGACGAACCTTTTCGCTATCTTTATAACCATAATAATGTAACCACTCTTGCCAACGAGAATATGGAATGTAATGGCTCAAAAGAAAGGCTACATCATACATTCTATCTGTCAATCGCACAGAATCCCAATCAACAAGGTAAATCATACCACTAGTCGTAATGACCCAGTTGCTATGCTTAATGTCACCATGCACAATTGTTGCGACTTCTGAACGAAATTCTGGCAAACTACGTTTTAATTCTTTAACGATGCTTTGCAGATAAGTATTTTCTTGGATTTGAAGTGGGGCATTTTTTTCCCAATCCACTAACAAATCATAAGGATTTTCAATCTTATAGTTCAACTGTAACAGCTGATTAACTAGAGGGCGTGATTTATGTAAACGTAAAAGAATATGGACAATTTGTTTACTCCCCATATCCTCTTTTGTCAAAATTCTACCATCAAGCCACTCTTGAGCACTCATTGTATCACCATTGCCAGTTCGACGTACCCACAATAATTGTGGTGCAATCTGTTCTTTAGCAAGTGCAGGCAAAATCGGTGTCGTATTCAATTTAATAAAGATTTTTTCACCGTTTGGATATTGACCAATAAAGGCTTTGCCACTCTTACCTCGCAAGGGAATCATTGTCAATTCTTGATCCGATACTGTCACCTGTCCGCCCTCCTTTTCTTTCGTAAATCGTTTGTTTACTCCTATTTTACTTGTTTTACAGCGCCTAGTCAATCATCTTATTGATTTTGTAAGGAAGATACCATTCTGTAATAATAACCGTTACCAAAACCAACAAGCTCGCTGCTTGCCAAGAAAACGTTAATAATAACTCCAAAAAGCCCAGTAAATACGATAATTTTTTCAAAAATGTCTTTAAATTAGCCGCCTTTTGCTTTTCAGAAATTGGATAAAGATTGGTCAAATATTGATAATCAAAATGTTGAGATAGGGTTAATAATTGAAAAAGCAATAAATAATTAAAGACCAAAGCCAAGCTAACTGCTACCAAGCGATTGGAAATAAAGATAAGCGCAAGCAAACTCAATGCGAGTAATCGCAAGGTTAAAGCAAAATAATCTGAACTCCGTAAAAACGCACGTAGGTATAAATTTGACCATGTTTTGGCATGTGTTTTTTTGACCAAACCAAGCAGACCATCCAAATACGAACGACGTTTCACACTAGCTGAAATTCCCTTAACCGTTGTGAAAAGTGAAAAGAATTTAAGCACTCCTTGACGACGTTTTGCTTCATAAGAAATGGCAGCATCCCATGAAAATTTTCCTTGAGAAAAGAAGACCTTGCTTTTTTCTTTCATTACAAGCCATTTCACAGCCGCTAAAGCAAGCAATAAAATGCCAAAGGTAACCATTGAAAAACCTAGTTTAAAGAAGATAGGAGCTAATAAGACAAGAATTACTGTTTGCACAATCGTCCAAATCACAAAAGCACGACGTCTTGCCTGTGATAGCCATTGCAAAATCTCAACTTCTTTTGGCAAATAGAACAATTTATCAGGTGCTTCCAAATAAGTCGCAATCTTCCCAAGGCTAAGCAAAACAAGGATAACCAAGACCAAAATCACGTCAACAACGACTGTCTGGCTTGGAAACTGACGTAACAGCTGGCTGTATTGAACCATCAGAAAACCTGTTAAGAAAACCAAGACTAGCACAAAATGGTCATTAAAGACATAACGAAGATACTTTAAGCTTTGCCCTAAAAAAGCACTACGGCGCTTTTGAAAAACTTCTTTCATATCACACCTCTTTAGTCAATGACATATAAATAGCATTAAGCGTTGCTGTCTCATCACCAAAAGCTTCACGTAGCTCTGCCAATGTACCAGTCGCACGAATTTGCCCTTGATGCAAAATCACAAAACGGTCACACATCTTTTCAGCAGCATCCAAAACGTGTGTTGACATCAAAATCGCTTTTCCTTTTGCCTTTTCTTGCGCCAATAATTCTGTCAAATCAGAAATCGCTAATGGGTCCAATCCCAAAAAGGGTTCATCAACGATAAACAAACTTGGATTAACCATAAAGGCACAAATAATCATGACCTTCTGCTTCATCCCTTTAGAGAAATTAATCGGAAACCACTCTAATTTATCAGATAAACGGAAAAGTTCCAACAATTCTGTCGCACGCGCCATCGCCTCATCATAATTAAGGTCATAAGCCATTGCAACCGTTTCTAAATGTTCACGTAAAGTCAGTTCTTCATATAAACTTGGCATTTCTGGGATAAATCCGATTTTCTTACGATATTCCGCCTGATCCTGCGCCAAAGTCAAACCATCAATCGAAATTTGCCCTTGATATGGCGTTAAAAGTCCGATAATTTCATTGATTGTCGTTGACTTACCAGCCCCATTCAAACCAATTAAGCCAATAAGCTCACCGTCACCAACTTCAAAAGAAATATTTTTTAAGACAGGGATGTTAATATATCCCCCAGTTACATTTTCAATTTTTAACATAAGATACCCACAAATTTTTGATATAATAATTATAACAAAATCAAAGGATTATAGGTGATTCAAATGGAAAATTGTATCTTTTGTAAAATTATCGCTGGTGACATTCCGTCATCAAAAGTCTATGAAGATGACCAAGTACTTGCTTTTTTAGACATTTCACAAACAACTAAAGGACATACTCTATTAATTCCAAAAGAGCACGTCCGCAATGTTCTTGCCATGTCTCAAGAAGCATCAGAAATACTCTTTGGTCGTTTACCAAAAGTCGCACGTGCCGTCCAAAAAGCTACTAGTGCTGTCGGCATGAACATTCTTAATAACAACGAAGAAGTCGCTGGACAAACTGTTTTCCATGCACACGTCCACCTCATTCCACGTTATGATACTAACGACGAAGTCACATTTGCCTTCACAGAACACGAACCTGACTTTGAAGCGCTTGGTAAATTAGCAGAGCAAATCTCTCAAGAGGTAAAAGCATGAAATTAAGACATCTTATCGCACTCGGCGTGGCTGGTTGCACAGGATATGCAGCTTATCACGTCTATAAAAACCGCGACCAATTTAAAGCAGAAATCGCAGAAGCTGATGACATTAGCGAAAGAATTTCAACTGATATCGCAAAAATTCGTCGCAGCATTGACGACATTAACAACCAGCTTCCAACACTTCAAACAATCAGACAAGATTTGGATTACAAACGTCGCCTTTTTGAACAAGAAACTAATAGCCGCTTAGAGCAAATCAAAGCAACGCTAGCAAAATATCAAGAAGAAAACTAAGCAATAACCACTGATAAGGCAATTAATCAGACCAAATTTTTCAAATTAAAGAAGCTGAGATTTCATCTCAGCTTCTATTATCTTAATATGAATAAGCACTGTAATCAGAATAAGTATCTGTGCTATAGTCGCTATAACCACCACTATTGTAATCACTGTAACCACTGTCATAGCCACTGTCATAGCCACTATCATAAGAACTTGATGTCCCACTACCGTAGAGATTTTCATAGAGAACAGCTGTTGTTTGTAAGGTTGTACTTTCATCCAAACCAAGTTGTTTCTTGATATTATTTTGAATTTCAAGCAGATGATCTGATGTGATAATCTGATATGATGTACCATTAATCGTCGCATCCTCACCTTGTAGTTGGTAGGTTTCAATATCACTCAGAGCATCTGTATAACCAAGTAGACTTGGAATCGTGCTAGATGAAATTTCAATATTTGTTTGCATATTGCTACTTACAGCAGAAAGGATTTTTTTATATGAACTTACACTATCAAGCGCTAAAATTTTCTTCAAGACTTTTTGAATGACTTCACGTTGGCGTTTTTGACGTCCATAGTCACCTTCTGGGTCATCATAACGCATACGTGCGTAAACCAAAGCTTGTTCACCATTAATCTTGTGTGTACCAGGTTCAACGGTTGCTGTATATTCAGGTTCATTTTCAGCAATCGAAATGGCAAAATCGAAATTATTGGTTACGGTAATACCACCAACAGCATCAACCAAATCTACCAAACCTTGCATGTTGATTTGGACATAGTAATCAATAGTAATATCCAACAAACTTTGTACTGTCATGATAGCCATTTGCGCACCACCAGAAGCATATGCGGCATTCAATTTAGCTTCAACGCCATTCATATCATTATCTTCTGGTCCAGTAAGTGTCACCAAAATGTCACGTTCCAAACTAGTCATCGTTGTTTTTTTCGTTTCAGGATTAACAGTCACCAAAATCATAGAGTCACTGTTACCTTCCCACGTTGACGTACGTTCTGAATCTCCCGTATCAACCCCCATTAAAAGGATTGAGATAGGCTTTGTTTGCTCAATAGCATTACTACTAGAACCAGACGTCTTGTAGTCTTTAAACGTTTTTGAAAGCTCACTTGTTGAGAAATTGTAAGCTGTTGTAATATAAACACCTAAGGCAACAATTGTTGTTACAAAGATTGCTGCTATCATTAGCAGAATTTTTTTTCCGAGTTTCATTTGTTTACTTTTAGTCTATCAACCTACTCATCAAGTAGACGTCAAGAAATTCTCCATCTTTAGTTTTTGCGCCACGTTCTTTCATAGCTTCAATCTTAAAACCGAACTTTTCATAAAGGTGAACAGCTCTGCTATTTCTAGCTTGAACTGTTAACTCCAAACGGCGAATCATTGGCATTTGCTCTGCCCAATCAAGAGCAACTTCCATTAAAAGCGAACCAAGCCCGTATCCCCAATATTTTTCTTGCAATGCAATGAAAATATCGCCGATATGATTAGTTTGTGGTGAGTTCGTACTAACAATATTAAGCACTCCCGCAAGCTCAGAACCAACTCTAACAACCAAACAAATTTCATTTAAGACTTCTGCACGTGTTCGTAAAAAAGTCTGCATATCATCAAGAGATAAGTTCTTCTCTAAAATGATAAAATCTGTTTCTGCATTTACTTGATTGAGTAAATCAATCAAAGCTTTGGCATCTGAAGGCTGCGCTTCCTCAATGATAACTTCCTGCTCAGCCACGTTCAATCGCCTCCAAAAGCGTTTGACTCCGTGAACCGTTAGCATGTAGTGCTATTTCACGCCCATCTCCTGACGGCGTAATAACAAGCTCTAGATAATCACCAAGCAAGTCAGCCTCAAGAAGCTCACCCCACTCAATCACAGTTACGCCATCACCATACAAAAAATCATCTAAATCGATAGAATCAGGGTCATTTCCGATACGATAAACATCTAAATGATAAAGTGGTAAACGTCCTTCGTATTCCCGAACAATTGTGTATGTTGGACTCTTAATCATCTGGTGAATATCAAGTCCCTTAGCGATTCCCTTGGTTAAGGTCGTCTTACCAGCACCAAGATTTCCTGTTAAAACAAGAATATCTCCTGCCTGTAATTCTTGACCGATCCGATTTCCATAAGCAATCAACTCATCTTCATTGTGACTATAAAACATGGAACTATTATATCAAAAAACTGAAACTCTTCCAAGTCTCGTCCGACTTTTCTCCTATTTTTATTATAAAATTTCAAAATTCTAATCCTCCAAACACCTTAAAACAGCTACTCAATACCGCCTAAAAAGGATTTAAAAAAGCTGGAGGAATTTCTCCTCCAACTTTCGTCTAAAACTATATCTCTTACAAAATTGCCAAGCAAACAAAGTTAAGAATGAACAAGAAATCCAAAATCCACATAACAAAGTGAACATCTTTAGCTTGACCTTTCACAATTTTAACTAGTGTGTAAGTGATAAATCCAGCTGCGATACCGTAAGTGATGCTATAGCTGAATCCCATAAAGATTGATGTAAAGAAGGCTGGAAGAGCTTCGCTCAAATCATCCCACTTAACATTTTTAAGATTTGAAAGCATCATTACACCAACGATGATAAGGATAGGTGCTGTTGCTTGTGTAGGAACGATTGAAACAAGTGAACTAAAGAAACTTGAAATAGCAAAGAGAACAGCTACAACAAGAGCAGTCAAACCAGTACGACCACCAGCCCCGATACCTGCTGCTGATTCAACGTAAGTTGTTACGTTTGAAGTACCTGCAATCGCACCTAATGTTGTACCAACCAAATCAGAATAAAGGGCACGGTCAAATGATTTAGATTCTTTATTTTCACCAGTTGTGGCAACAATACCAACTTTTTCACCAGTACCAACAAGTGTACCAATTGTATCAAAGATATCTGTCAATGAGAAAGCAAGAATTGCCATTAAAACACCTGGGATACGTGAAGCATCTGAGAACAATGACCCCAAACCTTGACTTCCAAGAGCAACACCAAAGACTTGTTTCAAATCATTGATTGAAGCAGATAAGTTAGTTGCTGACCAGTTGATTGAACCAAGGTCAACAACACCCATGAAAATACCAACAATAGTTGTTACAGCGATTGAAAGAATAACACCACCACGGATACCTTTAACGATAAAGAAGATAGTGATAACAAGACCAATCAATGCAAGGATAACGGTTGGTGTGTTGAAAGCAACCAAACCTGGTGTAGCTGAAGCATTAGCTGTGATTGAAGCAAGACCTTTGTCAGCACCTGTTCCAGACACTGTGTATGTTCCTGCATCAACAGAGAATTTCAAGAAACCAGCATTTTTAATACCAACGTAAGCAAGGAAAATACCAATACCTGCTGAAATTGCTGATTTCAATGTTGTAGGAATTGACTCAATAATCAATTTACGAACTTTCGTTACTGTAATAACAAGTGAAATAAGTCCACAAATGAATACCATTGCTAACGCTTCTTGCCAAGTGTATCCTAATGAAAAGACAACTGTATAAGTAAAGAATGCGTTAAGTCCCATACCTGGTGCTTGTGCATATGGAAGATTAGCATAGAAAGCCATCATCAATGTACCAACAACAGCACCAATAATAGTAGCAAGGAACACACCTTGTGTAGGCATTCCTGTTTGTGAGAGGATTGACGGATTGACAAACAAAATATAAGACATTGCAAAGAAAGTTGTCAAACCAGCAGTTACTTCTGTACGAACATCTGTACCATGTTCTTTAAGTTTAAAAAACTTTTCCATTTTAAAATGGTTTCTCCTTTGATAAGGTTAATAATAGTCGTTTTTTGTTCTATTTCCGAACGACTTACATATTTTACCAAAAGATTGTTCACTTTTCAATAACTTTATTTGAAATTTTCTCGGTCAAGAAATACCAGACATAAAATCTGAATAAGTGTAAACCCTAACACAAAATGAACAGCATCCCAGCTAACAACGTCTAGAATTTCACTAATAACGGTTTTTGGACGTGTGAAAATATCCCAAGAATTCAAGCGGGCATAACGTCCGATATGGATAGCAAAACTTGAAATAAATGACAAAACACCAATAAAAAGCAACCGTAAATAATAATTTTTTAGTTTAAAAGTAAGAACAATATTTTTAACACTTTCAATCCCACAAAGAACACCAAACAAAATACTAGACACATATAGCATATACAAAATCAAACTCGTTTTGTTCCACAATACTGTACTTGTAAATTGCATATGAACAATATCCGTTAACATGTAGAAGGTATTAGGATAAAAAAATAACCACAGAATAGCTCCTAATCCCCTTACAACTTTTTTACTTATATAATAGGAAACAAGTGAAAAATCAAGAGCCACCAAAGCTAAAAACATATTCCAAACAAGGTCTGGTCCTTCAAGATGATAATGGTAAATGCCAAAAGCAATAACTCCGAAAAAAAGATGAATAAAAACAATTTTCTTAGCCATATTTTTCTCCTTTCTTTAAACAGACATTATAGCAAAAAAGAGCTTAAAAAGCCCTTTAAAACTAACAAACAAAGTAAGTATAACCACAAGAACAAAGCGATAAAATACTGAAAAATAAAAGTCAAGGACAATTCCTTAGCTTAATTAATCATTATCCAACAAAACAAACATCATCACCTGCACAACCATTAACCCTAGAATAAATGGCATATTAATTGTTGTCAGAGCTTTTGAGACCTGCTCAAAAATACTGAGGTGTTGTGATAAAATCACTTTCCAAGTAATTCCCAATGTTCGTAAAATCTGAAACATCAGACTAGCAAAAAATGCAATTCCCATTACAAAGAATACTTGAATGTAATGATTTAATTTAAATGCATTTAAAATCAACCGTATGCTCAATGTCCCAGCAATCAAGGCAAATACAAGAACTGCCAAATAAAGCATGAAAGATTTCATCCCATTTGATGTCCATAAAGCGGCAGTATCCCAAGACGTGTCAGCCACACTAAACAAAACGTTCAAATTATAAGGATAGAAAAAGCACCAAAATATTAAAACCAAGCCACGTAACAAAACGTGTTTAAAATAATAGAATAAAAATCCCATCTCCAAAGTTAGCAACGAAAACAAGACGTCATTCATCAAGCCATCAATGTTAGACTGATAATAAACAACTCCCAAAATAATGCCTAAGGCAAATAAATGACTCCAAACAATTTTATACATGAATCCAAAACCTCATTTTTTATTACTACTATTATAGCATAGAAATATTTTCTTTTAATTTAATAGTCTTTTTTGTTATAATAACAGCTATGACAAAGAAAATGATTGCACTTGATTTAGATGGTACATTGTTGCGCAGCGACAATACCATTTCAGATTATACCGTTGAAACGATTAAAAAAATTCAAAACAAAAGGCATAAGGTCGTTATTGCAACTGGACGTCCTTATCGTATGGCACTTGAACACTATCGCCGCCTTGAATTATCAACTCCGATGATTTCTTTCAATGGCTCGCTCACACATTTACCCGAGAAAAAATGGGAATGGGAACATAGCGTTACGATTGACAAGCAATACCTGCTTGATGTTCTTGATATGCAACAAAGCATTGAAGCGGATTTTATTGCCAGCGAATACCGAAAAAAATTCTATATTAGCGCCCAAGACCACAATTACGTAAATCCTCAACTTTTCGGTGTCCCAGAAATTACTGAAAAAATGTCAATGGACATCAAAAAAATCACTGAAAATCCAAACGGCATTCTCATGCAAACACGTCACCAAGATAAATACGCTCTTGCTGACGAAATGCGTAAACACTTCAACTACGAAATCGAAATTGATTCTTGGGGTGGTCCGCTTAATATTCTCGAATTTTCACCAAAAGGCATCAACAAAGCTTACGCTTTGAAATATCTCCTAAAAGCACTCAATATCTCTCAAGATAATTTGATTGCTTTTGGCGACGAACATAACGACACCGAGATGTTATCATTTGCTGGAACAGGCTACGCTATGAAAAATGCAAGTGACATTCTTCTGCCATTTGCCGATAAACAAACTGAATTTTCTAATGAAGAAGACGGTGTTGCCAAAGAACTTGAAAAAATTTTTCTATAAATTTATGAAAAAACTTCTTTTTGGAAGTTTTTTCTTTTTTCATTCTTTTCAAAACGTTTTCACGGCATTTTCATTTTTTTGATCGGCAGTATTCGAACAAATGCTATTTTTCTGTCAAATTCAGTTGTCTTAGCCTGCGCGTTTCTAAAAATTTTTCATGATTTGTGCTATTTTTTCTCAAAAGCTATTGCTTTTTTATTGAAAACGTTTTAGAATAACATTGTTCTTAAATTTCCTTGAAACAGAAAAGAATTGCCAAATTCGCTTGGAAGGAGATTATTCTTTTTTGTTTCAACGAAAAATATTTAAAAGGAGGAAGAACAAGAATGGGTATCGGTATTATTATTGCCAGCCATGGTAAATTTGCTGAAGGTATTCATCAATCAGGTTCTATGATTTTTGGCGAACAAGAGAAAGTTCAAGTCGTAACTTTCATGCCAAGCGAAGGACCAGATGATTTGTATGCACACTTCAACGATGCTATCGCACAATTTGATGCTGATGATGAAATCCTCGTACTAGCTGACCTTTGGAGTGGTTCTCCATTTAACCAAGCTAGTCGCGTGATGGGTGAAAATCCAGACCGCAAGATGGCTATCATTACAGGTCTCAATTTGCCAATGCTTATCCAAGCCTACACAGAGCGTATGATGGACGCTAATGCAGGTGTTGAACAAGTTGTTGCAAATATCATTAAAGAGTCTAAAGACGGTGTTAAAGCACTTCCTGAAAAACTCAACCCAGCTGAAGAAGCTACTGCTGCGCCTGCTGCACAAGCTGCACCTCAAGGTGCTATCCCAGAAGGAACTGTCATCGGTGATGGTAAACTTAAAATTAACCTCGCTCGTATCGACACACGTCTTCTTCATGGACAAGTTGCAACAAACTGGGTACCAGCGTCTAAAGCAGATCGTATCATCGTTGCTTCTGATACAGTCTCTAAAGATGAATTGCGTAAAAGTTTGATTAAACAAGCTGCTCCAAACGGTGTTAAAGCAAACGTTGTTCCAATTAAGAAATTGATTGAAGCTTCTAAAGACCCTCGTTTTGGTAACACACATGCACTTATCTTGTTTGAAACACCTCAAGATGCTCTTAAAGCTATCGAAGGCGGTGTGCCAATTAAAGAACTTAACGTTGGTTCAATGGCTCACTCAACAGGTAAAACAATGGTTAACAACGTTTTATCTATGGATAAAGATGATGTTGCCACATTTGAAAAATTACGTGATCTTGGCGTAACATTTGATGTACGTAAGGTTCCTAATGATTCTAAGAAAGACTTGTTTGATCTTATCAAAAAAGCAAACATTCAATAATATGAGCTGTGTTTAACATAAAAAGTAAGCGTTTCTATACATTACCGATTATCATAAACACAACCTCAACATCCTGTTTTTATCCAAGTTAAGTAAGCCGTGGTTTCTGGCTTACCTATTGCACATTGAAAACTTTTATAAACGAAAGGAACTAGAATAATGTCAGTTATTTCTATGATTTTAGTCGTTGTGGTTGCCTTCTTCGCTGGTCTTGAAGGTGTCCTTGACGAATTCCAATTCCACCAACCACTAGTTGCCTGCACGCTTATCGGTCTTGTTACTGGTAACCTTGAAGCAGGTATCATCCTTGGTGGTTCACTTCAAATGATCGCTCTTGGTTGGGCTAACATTGGTGCCGCTGTTGCGCCTGATGCTGCCCTTGCCTCAGTAGCTGCTGCCATTATCATGGTCAAAGGTGGAGATTTCACAACTAAAGGTGTCGCTGTTGCAACTGCGACTGCTATCCCTCTTGCTGTTGCTGGTCTTTTCCTTACAATGCTTGTTCGTACAGCTTCTGTTGCCCTTGTTCATGGTGCTGACGCTGCCGCTAAAGAAGGAAACATCGCTGCTGTTGAACGCACTCACTTAGTTGCTCTTTTCCTTCAAGGACTTCGTATTGCTGTTCCTGCTGCACTTCTTCTTGCAGTACCAACATCAGCAGTACAATCTGTTCTTAACGCTATGCCAGACTGGTTGTCAGGTGGTATGGCTGTTGGTGGTGGTATGGTTGTTGCCGTAGGTTACGCTATGGTTATCAACATGATGGCTACAAGTGAAGTATGGCCGTTCTTTGCTATCGGTTTTGCATTAGCAGCTGTCTCTGATCTTACTCTTATCGCACTTGGTACAATCGGTGTTGCCCTTGCTTTCATCTACCTTAACCTTTCAGAAAAAGGTGGAAACGGTGGCGGAACTGCTTCAGGTTCTGGTGACCCAATTGGTGATATCCTAGAAGACTATTAGAAAGGGGCACAAACATGACTGAAAAACTTCAATTATCAAAATCTGACCGTAAAAAAGTTTGGTGGCGTTCAACTTTCCTTCAAGGTTCTTGGAACTACGAACGTATGCAAAACTTAGGTTGGGCATATGCTTTAATCCCTGCCATCAAAAAACTTTATACATCTAAAGAAGACCAAGCTGCTGCTCTTCAACGCCACTTGGAATTCTTCAATACTCACCCATACGTTGCCGCTCCAATCATCGGTGTAACACTCGCCCTTGAAGAAGAACGCGCAAATGGTGCTGAAATTGATGATACAGCTATTCAAGGGGTTAAAATCGGTATGATGGGACCTCTTGCTGGTGTTGGTGACCCAGTCTTCTGGTTTACTATTCGTCCTATCCTTGGTGCCCTTGGTGCTTCACTTGCTATGGCAGGTAACATTGTTGGTCCACTCCTATTCTTCTTTGGATGGAACATCATTCGTATGGCATTCTTATGGCACACTCAAGAGCTTGGTTACAGAGCTGGTTCTGAAATTACTAAAGACCTTTCAAGTGGTATTATCCAAAAAATCACTAAAGGTGCTTCAATCCTTGGTATGTTCATCCTTGCTGTCTTGGTTGAACGTTGGGTATCAATTACATTTACTGTAAATCTTCCTTCAACTCAATTGTCAGAAGGAGCTTACATCGTATTCCCTAAAGGAAGCGTAACTGGTACTGAACTTCAAGGTATTCTTGTTGATGTTGCTAACGGACTTAGCTTGACTTCTACACAAACTAATACCCTTCAAGGTCAATTAGACTCATTGATTCCTGGTTTGATGGGACTTCTTCTCACATTCTTCTGTATGTGGTTACTTAAGAAAAAAGTTTCACCAATCACAATCATCATTGGATTGTTCATCGTTGGTATCATCGCTCGCTTCTTCGGAATCATGTAATAAAAGAAAGGAAGGATTTCGATCCTTCTTTTTTATTATGTTATAATAGACTAAAAGCTTATCAGAGGAGATGACATGGCACAATCAATTAATTCTACGGTAGAATTAACGACTACTGGTGTTTCTTACCTCAGTATGGGGGGAAAAGTTGGCAAATTTCTCTTAGGAAATAAAGGCTTAGAATTTTACAGCGATGCTAATGTTGAAGATTACATTCAAATTCCTTGGGAAAATATTGAAAAAATCGGAGCAAATGTTTCTCGCAATAAAGTCAGCCGTCACTTTGAAGTCTTTACTGACAAAGGTAAATTTCTTTTTGCCTCAAAAGATTCAGGAAAGATTCTAAAAGTAGCTCGCCAACATATCGGAAACGACAAAGTTGTCCGTATGCTAACCTTGGTTCAAATCATTATTAAAAGACTATCAAGATTTGTCAAAAGGAAATAAATCTAGTATAATAAAGTGTACGGATAAGTAAGAGTGGAGCTCTTTCAGAAAGTCTGCGGTTGCTGTGAGCAGATAGAGTGATAATTCCGAAATTCTACCGTTATATCATTTAAAAATAGAAAATTAAGTGCACAGGATGTGAAGCTGGATGGAACCGCGCGATTGCGCTCCAGCAAGTTTACATGTTGTGCTTTTTGTTCATCTGAGCTTTATTTAGCCATATGAACGCTGAAACCACTGGAGGAAAACTATGTTAGACATCAAACGTATTCGTAACGATTTTGACGAAGTCGCTAAAAAATTAGCAACACGTGGCGTTGCTGCTGAAAAATTAGCTGAATTAAAAGAACTTGACGACAAACGCCGTGAATTGCTTGTCAAATCTGAATCAGCTAAGGCTGAACGCAACACAGCATCTGCCGCTATCGCTCAAGCAAAACGCAACAAAGAAGACGCTTCTGAACAAATTGCAGCAATGCAAAAATTGTCAGCAGATATCAAAGCTACTGACGCTCAATTAGCTGAAATCGATAACAAATTAGCTGAATTCACAACTACACTTCCAAATATCCCAGCCGCTGATGTTCCTGTCGGTGCTGACGAAGATGAAAACGTAGAAGTTCGCCGTTGGGGAACACCTCGTGACTTTGACTTTGAGATCAAAGCTCACTGGGATCTTGGTGAAGACCTTGGTATTCTTGACTGGGAACGTGGTGCCAAAGTTACTGGCTCTCGCTTCCTTTTCTACAAAGGACTTGGTGCTCGCCTAGAACGTGCTATCTACAACTTTATGTTGGATGAACACGCTAAAGAAGGTTACACAGAAGTTATCCCACCTTACATGGTCAACCATGACTCAATGTTCGGTACTGGTCAATATCCAAAATTTAAAGAGGACACATTTGAATTAGCTGACTCTGACTACGTTCTTATCCCAACTGCGGAAGTGCCACTTACAAACTACTACCGTGGTGAAATCCTTGACGGTAAAGAACTTCCAGTTTACTTCACAGCAATGAGCCCATCATTCCGTTCAGAGGCTGGTTCAGCTGGTCGTGACACACGTGGTTTGATTCGTCTTCACCAATTCCACAAAGTTGAAATGGTGAAATTCTCTAAACCTGAAACATCATACGACGAATTGGAAAAAATGGTGGCTAACGCTGAAAACATTCTTCAAAAACTTGGTTTGCCATACCGTGTTATCACACTTTGTACTGGCGATATGGGATTCTCAGCTGCTAAAACTTATGATTTAGAAGTTTGGATTCCAGCACAAAATACTTACCGTGAAATCTCAAGCTGTTCAAATACTGAAGATTTCCAAGCCCGTCGTGCCCAAATCCGTTACCGTGACGAAGCAGACGGCAAAGTTAAACTTCTTCACACACTTAACGGTTCAGGTCTTGCCGTTGGACGTACAGTCGCTGCAATCCTTGAAAACTACCAAAACGAAGACGGTTCTGTAACAATTCCAGAAGTTCTTCGTCCATACATGGGTGGAGCTGAAGTCATCTCACCTAAATAATAAAATATCCTGCTAGCCAACTGACTAGCAGGTGTTTTTTACTAAAGAAACCAGAATACAATAAAAATCCCCTTGAACCATTCTCAAACCAAAAAATTTTTTCAGGGTTTGAGGCTAGCACAAGCAGGATTTTTTAATATTTTCTAAAACGTTGATAACGGTTTTCAAGGAGTTGTTCTAATGGTAGTTGACTAAGTTCATCTAATTCTGAAATCAGATTAGATTTAATCATTTCAACAATTTCACTTGAAAAATAACCGTGTTCGGGAATAACCTTATCCACTACTCCCATGTTAAAGAGTTCGCCAGCTGTAATTTTCATTAACTCAGCTGCTTCGGTTGCACGTGAGCCATCTTTCCAAAGAATAGAGGCAAAACCTTCTGGACTCAAAATCGCATACATGCTGTGTTCGAGCATCCAGACCTTATCAGCTACAGCGAGTGCAAGAGCACCTCCTGAACCACCTTCACCAATAATAATGGCAATAATCGGCACTTTTAGGTCGCTCATTTCAAGCAGATTACGTGCAATGGCTTCCCCTTGCCCACGTTCTTCAGCACCAACACCAGGATAGGCTCCCGCTGTATTGATAAACGTAACGACAGGACGACCGAATTTTTCAGCTTGTTTCATCAAACGCAGTGCTTTACGGTATCCTTCTGGATTTGGTTGACCAAAGTTTCGTTTAAGATTTTCTTGTAAATTTTTTCCTTTTTGAATACCAATAACCGTCACAGGACGACCATCTAGGCGTGCGATACCGCCAACAACGGCACCATCATCGGCAAAATGGCGATCGCCATGAAGTTCCATGAAATCATCAAAAATGAGTTCAGCGTATTCCAAGGTTGTCAAACGTCCTTGTTCACGCGCTTCTTTCAATATTATTGATACATCGCTACTCATTTAGCACCTCCATGAAACGCAACTAATTTGGCAATAACATCTGGCATTTCCGTGCGTTTAACAATCGCATCAACAAAACCATGTTCCAAAAGAAATTCTGCCTTTTGAAAATCTTCAGGCAATTTTTCTCGAACAGTCGTTTCAATAACACGTCGTCCAGCAAAGCCGACTAAAGCTTGTGGTTCAGCAATAATAATATCACCTTCCATAGCAAAACTTGCTGTCACACCACCCGTTGTAGGGTCGGTCAAAATCGTTAAATAAAACAGACCAGCTTCAGAATGACGCTTAACAGCAGCTGAAATTTTTGCCATTTGCATCAAGCTCATAATACCTTCTTGCATACGAGCACCACCTGAAGCTGTAAAAATGACAACAGGTAATTCCTCTTCGATTGCTAATTCGAATAAGCGTGTTATTTTTTCACCAACAACTGTCCCCATTGATGCCATGATAAAGTTTGAATCCATAATGGCAAGCGCTACTTTTTGACCCTTTATCAAAGCCTTACCAGTCAAAACAGCTTCATCAAGTCCAGTTTTTTCACGCATTTTAGCTAATTTTTCTTGGTAACCTGGGAATTTAAGAGGGTCTTGCGTTTGTAGCCCAGTAAAGAGTTCCTCAAAACTTCCTTCATCTACGGTAATAGCTAAGCGCTCTTTGGCACAAATTCGGAAATTGTAAGAACAAGCTGGGCAAATTTTTGCCACTCCTAAATCCTTTTGATAAATCATATGCTTACAAGCTGGACATTTTGCAAACAATTCATCAGGTACCTCTGGTACCTCGCGAGGTGCTGATTGCTTCAGGGAGTTATTGGGAGTAATTCGAATGTATTTATCTTTTTTACTAAATAAAGCCATGAAATCTCCTAATCATTTTCTTTATTATAATTTGGCAAGAATGTCTCCATCAAGAATGACGTATCATAGTCTCCAGCGATAACATGCTCATCTGAAATTAAATCCATTTGGAATTCTGCATTTGTGGTAACACCTTCAATTTCTAACTCATAAAGGGCACGCTGCATTTTCATCAGAGCATCAAATCGATTTTCACCATGAACAATAATTTTAGCAATCATACTGTCATAATAAGGCGGAATACTATAACCATTGTAAACAGCTGAATCAACACGCAATCCAACACCACCACTTGGCAAATACAAATCTGTAATTTTACCAGGGCTTGGTGCAAAATTGAATTTCGGATTTTCAGCGTTAATACGACATTCAATCGCATGACCTGTGATTGTAATATCATCCTGTGTCACAGACAATGGTTGACCTGCTGCAATACGAATTTGTTCCTTAACAATATCAATACCAGTAACAAACTCAGTGACAGGATGTTCTACCTGAACACGTGTGTTCATTTCCATAAAGTAAAATTCGGATGTTTTCTCGTCAAGCAAGAATTCAATCGTACCTGCATTTTCATAGTGAACTGCCTTTGCAGCACGAATAGCGGCATCACCAATTTTACCACGCAAGGTTTTACCAATGGCAACTGATGGACTTTCTTCTAAAACTTTTTGGTTATTACGCTGAAGAGAACAGTCACGTTCACCAAGATGAACGACATTGCCATGAGAATCACCTAAAATTTGAACTTCGATGTGTCGAGCTGGATAGATGACTTTTTCGATGTACATAGCACCGTTACCAAAAGCCGCCAAAGCTTCTTGTGAAGCTGATTCAAAGGCAGGTACAAGTTCTTCTGCAGATTCGACTTTTCGAATTCCTTTACCACCGCCACCAGCAGAAGCTTTTAGCATAACAGGATAACCAAGTCTATCAGCCACTTCAAGTGCTTCCTCTGCAGTAAATACCTCACCGTCAGAACCAGGAATAACAGGTACGTTCGCAGCAATCATTTCAGCACGAGCATTGATTTTATCACCCATTTTATCCATGATTTCAGCACTAGGACCGATAAATTTGATGTGCATTTCTTCACACATGGTAGCAAATTTTGAATTTTCACTTAAAAAACCAAAACCTGGGTGAATGGCTTGCGCTCCTGTCACGATAGCAGCTGACAAGACAGCATTCATATTAAGATAAGAATCGGTTGAACGAGCTGGACCGATACAGATTGCTTCATCAGCCAAAATTGTATGCAAAGAATTTTTATCCGCTTCAGAATAGACAGCTACCGTATTGATTCCCAATTCACGCGCTGCACGAATAATACGCACCGCAATCTCACCACGATTGGCAATTAATAATTTTTTAAACATACGTCTGCTTTTATCCTCCTATCAGGAATTGCATCTTTGCAACCCTTGTCAAAATTCTTTATGTTGTCACAGTTTACGTTAAACTACTATTCTTCTTTAACTGCCAATAGCAAATGTCAATGTGCCAGAAGCTGCTAATTTCCCATCAACTTCTGCTTTTGCTTCAACAACAGCAATTGTACCACGACGTTTGACAAATTTTGCTGTCATCACCAATTGGTCACCTGGAACAACTTGTTTCTTGAAGCGAACTTTATCCATTCCAGCGTAGAAAACTAGTTTCCCTTTATTTTCTTCTTTTGAAAGTTCCAAAACACCAGCAGTTTGCGCAAGAGCCTCCATAATAAGAACGCCTGGCATTACTGGATATTCTGGAAAATGACCATTGAAAAACGGCTCATTGATTGTCACATTTTTAATTGCAACAATTTCATCGTCACTCACTTCAAGCACACGGTCAACCAAAAGCATTGGGTAACGGTGTGGCAAAGCTTCACGAATTTGTTTAATATCAATCATTTAATACGTACCAATCCTTGTCCAAATTCAACAACATCTTCGTTGTTTACCATAATTTCTGTGACAATACCATCGTTTGGAGCTGGAATTTCATTCATCACTTTCATTGCCTCAATAATCAACAATGTTTGACCTTTTTTAACAGAATCTCCAACTGAAACAAAGGCTGGTTTATCAGGAGTTGGAGCAAGATAAGCCACCCCAACAAGCGGACTTGTTACTTCATCACCTTCAGCAAAAATATCAGTATCAACAACTGTTTCTTCAGAATCGCTTGCTGCTTGCGCAGGGGCTACAGGAGCAGTTGCTGCTACTCCAACTGGTGCCGTAGCAGGATCTTGACTAGCTTGTTGTGGTACTACTGGCGAAGTATATTCATTTTTGCTAAATATCAATTCAGCTTCACCTGTTTTAAATGAAAATTCACGTAAACTTGATTGGTCAAATTGTGCCATCAAATCTTTTACTTCTGAAATATTCACCATTACGCCTCCCAACGTTTAAATGCTAAAACAGCATTGTGTCCACCAAAGCCAAATGTATTTGAAATAGCATATTCTAGCTCTGCTTCTTGACCTTGTCCATAAACGACATTGGCTTCAATATCTTCTGACAACTCACGTGTACCAGCTGTCATTGGAATGTAGTTGTGACGAAGTGCTTCGATAGTAGCAACAGCTTCAACAGCACCAGCAGCACCAAGAAGGTGACCAGTAAATGATTTTGTAGAAGAAACTGGAACATCTTTACCAAGAACTGTTACGATAGCTTTACTTTCGCCTTTTTCATTGGCTTGAGTGGAAGTACCATGTGCATTGACATAGTCCACATCTTCTGGAGAAATACCTGCTTCTTTAATAGCCAATTTAATCGCTTTAGCCGCACCAGAACCGTCTGGTGTTGGTGTTGTTTGGTGATAAGCGTCACAGTTGCTACCATAACCAACAACTTCAGCAAGGATTGTTGCACCACGTTTTTGAGCGTGTTCAAGGCTTTCAAGAACAAGGACACCTGAACCTTCACCCATCACAAAACCGTTACGGTCTTTATCAAATGGAATAGCGGAGCGAGCTGGGTCTTCTGTAGTTGAAAGGGCAGTCAAGGCGTTGAAACCTCCAATACCGATTTCATTAATTGTTGATTCAGCACCACCAGCTAAGATCACATCATGATAACCGAATTTAATTTCACGGAAAGCTTCACCGATTGCATCATTAGATGAGGCACAAGCTGTTGTGATTGATTTACATACACCACGAGCACCAATACGTAAAGCAATGTTTCCTGCAGCCATATTTGACAAAGCTTTCGGAATGAACATTGGTTGAATACGTTTGATTCCTTTTTCGTGCATACGAATAATTTGCTCTTGCATTTCTTGCAAACCACCAGTTCCAGATGACACGATAACACCTGTACGGTCACGGTCAACAGTGTTCATATCCAGTTTTGCATTTTCAAGAGCTTCTAAAGTCGCATAAATCGCATAGAGTGAATATTGGTCCATACGATTTTTATCTTTGCGAACAAAGTATTTATCAAATGGAAAATCGTGAATTTCACCAGCATTGTGAACAGGAATTTCAGAATTATCAAATTTAGTGATTGGTCCAATACCAATTTTACCGTCGTGAAGATTATTCCAAAATTCTTCTGGTGTATTTCCAATAGGGGATGTTAAACCGTAGCCTGTAACTACAACTCTATTTAATGTCATTTTTGTCTCCTTTTAAGAGAAATTCTCAACTCTAATTAAAATCATCAAGACAAAGCAACGATTATTGCATTGTCATACCACCGTCAATAGCAATCACTTGTCCTGTCAAGTAATCTTGCTGTGCTAAGAAACTAGCAACAGAAGCCACTTCTTCAGCTTTACCAATGCGTTTCATTGGAATTCCTGCCAAAATCGCTTCTTGCATTTTTTCAGGAATCGCATCAGTCATATCTGATTCAATAAAACCAGGGGCAATAGCATTGACACGAACACCGCGCGCAGCTATTTCACGAGCAACTGATTTCGTAAAACCAATCAAACCAGCTTTTGAAGCAGCGTAGTTAGCTTGTCCAACATTACCAGTCAAACCAACAACGCTTGATAGGTTAATGATAGCACCTTGACGAGCACGTGTCATCGGTTTTAAGACTGATTGTGTCATGTTAAACGCACCAGTCAAATTAACTTTAAGCACAGACTCAAAATCAGCTTCTGACATTTTTAGCATTAATTTATCGTTGGTAATACCTGCGTTATTAACTAAAATATCAACAGAACCAAGCTCGTTGATAGCTTCATCAACCATACGCTTAGCATCGTCAAAATTTGACACATCACCCGAAATAGCAATCACTTTAACGTGATAGTCTTTAAAACTATCAATCAAATCTTGCGAAATTTCAGAACGCCCATTAAGGACAATATTAGCGCCAAGACTAGCAAATTGACGTGCGATAGCTAAACCAATTCCACGAGTTGAACCTGTTACGAAAACATTTTTATCTTTGATTTCCATGATTTTCTCCTATTTTTCTAGCAAAGATTTTAAGCTAGCTTCATCTTCAACCGTTGAGACTGAAATAGCCTTATCGATTTTACGAAGAAATCCGCTCAAAACTTTACCAGGACCAATTTCGATAACTTCTGTCATTCCAAGTTCACGCATTGTTTCGATAGAATCATAAAAACGAACAGGCTCCTTAACTTGTCTAGCAAGTAAAGCTTTAATATCAGCATGATCCATAACTTTTGCTTCTGTATTGCCAATTAAAGGAACTTGAAACTCAGAAAATGTCACCTTATCAAGAACCTCTGCCAAACGTTCACTAGCAGATTGTAGTAAAGCAGTATGGAAAGGTCCTGAAACTTTCAAAGGAATTAAACGTTTTACGCCTGCTTCTTTTAGCAACTCAACGGCATAATTAACGGCTTCTGTTTCTCCACCGATAACGATTTGTGCAGGCGTATTGTAGTTAGCAGGTGTCACAATTCCCTTGCTAGAAGCCTTTTGACAAATTTCTTCAATCAATGAAGCCTCTGTATTCATGACAGCAACCATTTTCCCAGTACCAGCTGGCGATGCTGTTTCCATAAATTCACCACGCTTAGCAACAAGAGCAACAGCATCTTCAAAACTTAAAGCACCTGAAGCTACCAAAGCAGAATATTCACCAAGAGAAAGACCAGCCACCATATCAGGACTATATCCTTTTTCTTGCAACAAGCGGAAAATCGCAACCGAAGTTGTCAAAATCGCTGGTTGAGTATAACGAGTTTGGTTGAGTTTATCTTCCTCATTGTCAATTAATTCACGAATATCATATTCGAGAATGCTGCTAGCTTGTTCAAAAGTTTCTCTAACAATAGGATATTTCTCATATAAGTCACTTGCCATTCCAAGTTTTTGAGCTCCTTGACCGGCAAATAAAAAGGCTGTTTTTGTCATTAAATCCTCCTAAGCGGGAAAATTGGTTTATTTTATATTAAAGTTTTTAGTCCTTATCAATATCAGACCAACGTCTAGCTTCTTCCAAGATGACTTCTTGAGCGCTATAGTAAAGGTCTTTCAAGATTTCTTCACAAGTTTCTTCTTTACGAATAAGCCCTGCAATTTGACCAGCCATAACTGAACCGGTAACAACATCACCATCAACAACTGCATTACGTAAAGCACCTGCACCAAGCTCTTCAATATCTTCTGCTGTTTTACGTCCAGCCAAAAAATCTTTTTCAGCATGTGCATATGATGTTGTTAATTTATTTTTGACAGCACGAACTGGGTGTCCAACAACTGACGCTGAAATAACGGTATCAATATCTTTTGCTTTCAAGATTTTATCTTTAAAGTTTTGATGTGCATTAGATTCTTTAGAAACTGCAAAGCGTGTTCCAACTTGAATAGCTTCCGCACCAAGCATAAAGATCGCTGCAGCACCACGCCCATCACCAACACCACCAGCACCGATAACAGGAATATTTACCGCATCCACAACTTGACGAACAAGTGTCATTGTTGTCAATTTACCGATGTGTCCACCAGCTTCCATACCTTCTGCGATAACCGCATCAGCACCCAATTTTTCCATACGTTTTGCAAGAGCAACACTTGGAACAACTGGGATAACTGTAATACCTGCTTCGTGGAAACGTTCCATGTATTTACCAGGGTTACCAGCACCTGTTGTGACCACTTTTACACCTTCTTCAATGACTAAATCTACAATATCATCAACAAATGGTGATAAAAGCATAATATTGACACCAAAAGGTTTGTCTGTAATTTCTTTAACTTTATCGATATTAGCTTTAACAACTTCTTTGGGGGCATTACCACCACCGATAATACCTAAACCACCAGCATTAGAAACAGCACCAGCTAGATCACCATCAGCAACCCATGCCATTCCTCCTTGAAAAATTGGATATTTTATATTTAATAATTCTGTTATACGTGTTTTCACATTAAACCTTCTTAGTCTTTATAAAACAATAATTTGATAGTCAAACTATCATAATAAGAAGAGAGGGAGTAGGATAAGTACTAATGTCTTAGTTACATATCCCACAACCCTTCCTACTAAATATAGTGGAGTTAGTTTTTAGCACCAACTCCAGCCATGCTATTATTTTGTTTTTTCTTCAACGTAAGCAACTAAGTCACCTACAGTATTAAGACCTTCTTCAGTTTCAATTTGGATGTCGAATTCATCTTCGATTTCTGAAATAACTTGGAAAACATCAAGCGAATCAGCATCAAGTTCATCGAAAGTAGTTTCCAATTTCACTTCATCTGTCTCTTTACCAAGTTCTTCAACGATAATTTCTTGTACTTTTTCAAATACTGCCATGATTATTTCTCCTTATAAATATAAATAAAAATTTTATCTTGTGCTTATACACAAGTTTGTAACTAGATTTTAACAATTAGACTGCCCCATGTCAAACCTCCGCCAAAAGCTGAGAAAAGAACCGTTTGTGAACCGTCTAATTTAATGTATCCTTTATCAACATACTCAGATAAAAGAATTGGAATACTTGCTGCACTGGTATTTCCATATTCCATCATGTTAGCTGGAAGTTTATCTACATCAACACCAATTTTTTTAGCAATTTTATCTAAAATACGGATATTAGCTTGGTGTAAAAACAAATAATCCAAATCTTCAGCTGCCACATCAGAAGCTTCAATTAAAGCATTGATACTCTTAGAAACGTCACGGATTGCAAAATCAAAAATTGCTCTACCCTCCATTTTTAAGAATTTATCATCAGTTTCTTCTTCTGAAAATGGCGAAGATAAGCCAACTTTCCCTGAAGTCAAACTAAGCCCACGACTGCCGTCTGTATGGAGTGATTCAGCTAAGAAATGTTTTGTTTCAGAAGCCTCAATCAAGACACCACCAGCACCATCGCCAAACAAAACCGAACTGCTACGTTCAGACCAGTCTAACGTTTTTGACAAAGTCTCAGCGCCAATCACAATTCCTTTTTTGTACATACCTGACTGGATGAATTTATCCGCAGTTGCTAAAGCAAATACAAAACCACTACATGCTGCCGTCAAATCCATTGCAAAGGCATTAACCGCACCAACATTCGCTTGAATACGTGCTGCCGTAGAAGGCATTAAACTATCAGGGGTTATCGTTGCAACAATGATGAAGTCAATATCTTCAGCCGATAAACCAGCTTTAGAAATCAGTTGCTTGGCAACTTGTGTCCCTAAATCACTAGTTGTTTCAATTCGAGTGATGTGTCGTCTTTTGATACCAGTACGTGATGAAATCCACTCATCACTAGTATCCATAATTTTCGACAAATCATCGTTTGTAATCACTTGTTCAGGGGCATAGGCTGCTGCCTGAGCAATTCTTGCAAATACCATTATTACATTAACTCCTCAAGAAACTTATGAAGATTCTTCAACCCTTGAGCCAAGGCTTCAAATTCCTCTTCATTCATATCTTCCGCAATATGGATAACCATATTTTTGTGGAATTTATGATGAAGTCTGTCTAGTAATCTTCCTTTTTTTGTCAAAGTTAAGTGAACAACACGGCGGTCCAATTTTGAACGTCGTCTTTCAATATAACCTTTTGCCTCAAGTTTATTCAGGCTAGTGGTTATTGTTCCGAGCGTTAACATCAACTCACGAGCAATATCACTTGGAGTAACATTAGAATTTTTACCAATAATCTCAATGGTATGCATTTCTTTTAATGAAACATCATTGAACTGACTTGTTCTTAGACTTGTCTCTTCAATGACTTGAACACGGTTAAAAATATTAACAAGGTATTCATTGATTCTATTATAATCCAAGATTTCACCCCCTAAATAAACTTTGACAGTCAAAGTATATCAAACATCAAAACATTTTGCAAGATATTTAAGATTCTTCCATTCAATAATTTGAAAATCGAATCATCTTCTTACATTATTTTCCTGAAAATTTTGGACGACGTTTTTCAGCAAAAGCACGGACGCCCTCTTTAAAATCTTCCTTAAATGCTAGTTCTTCTTGAAGTTGCAATTCAAGTGACGTATAATCTTCCCAACCTTCAAAAGATGCCTTCCATGACATTTCTTTAATCGCACGGTAAGAATTTGCTGAGCCTCGTAGCAAACGCTTTGTGAGTTGATTGGTTGTTCGTTCAAGCTTTTCAGACTCGCATAGTCGGTAAACAATGCCATATTCAAGCGCTTTTTGGGCATTTAAACTTTCCCCAGTCATTGCCAATTGAATGGCACGAGTTGTACCAATTGCACGGCTCATTAAGAAAAGGCCTCCAGCATCTGGCGCAAGAGCTACACCAACAAAAGCTTGAATAAATTTAGCTTTTTCACTAGCAACAACAAAATCTGCAGCGGCAGCCATATTTGCAGCTGCTCCCGCAACCGCACCATCTACACTCATAATAACTGGCTTTGGCAATTTTTTCATTGCAAATGAAATTTTATTAACCAAACTAGCAATTTCAACCAATGATTCAACATTGTCAGATTCTACGGCACGTTGCATTTCTGCCAAATCACCGCCAATTGAAAAAACTTTTCCAACTGCCTTAATAACCAAAATCTTGACAGAATCATCTGATTTAACGTTATCTAAAACCTCAAGAATCTCTTGACATGTCGGGATATTAAAACCGTTTGAAATATCAGGACGATTCAAGGTTAAAGTTGCCACTTCGCCCTTTTCATAAATAACATTATTAAAAGACATCTATTTACCTCCAATAAATGGGACAAAAATAGTTTGATAATCTAACTATTTAGCAAGTGCTATTTTAGCATATTATTTCTTTTTTTATCAAGTAAAAACTGCTTATTTCACAAAAATTATTTGGTGTATAAATAATTTAATAATCAAATAATTCTATTAAAAAATGGAAAACTAGCGATAATTGCTACCTTTCCACACCTTTTCTTACTTTAACCAACAAGTTCTTCAAAAATCTGCGTCAAATTGTCAACCAAGCGATTTGCCTTACTTTGGTTCATTCCAAATAACTTATCCTCAATTGCCCAAACTTGTAAGTCAGCAGAAACACCTGCTTGAATACCTTTTTCACTGTCCTCAACAACCAAAATATTATCATGATTCGTTCCTAATTGCCGAGTAGCTTCCTGATAAATAGCTGGATGAGGTTTTCCTTTTGGGAATTCTTCCCCCGATAAAATAACTGAGAAATACTCTCTCATCTTTGTATCGTCTAAAGCCTTTAAAATATCATGTTTTGTTGAACTTGATGTTAAGCCCAAACGATAACCATTATCATAAAACTTCTTAATCACTTCAAAAGTATCTGGAAAAATTAAATCCTTATAAGGAAGTGGGCGATTATGCTTATAGATTGTATATTCTTCTTGCAATTTGTGAATATCCCAATTCTCATAATCATCACGTAAAATATCTCGCCAAATTTGTTTCATATTTCCACCGATAAAAAAACTAGGTGGTAAATGCTTGATACTAATTCCTTTTTTAGCTAAAAATTTTTCACGTCTATGATAATAAAAAGTCTCTGTATCAAATAATACACCGTCCATATCAAAAATAATAGCATTAAAATTTTCCATTCCTTTATTATACTATCTTTTTCTTTTAAAAACTACTGACAAATTTTCAGAATTTTGCTATAATTGTTTATAAATTTAAATTTTGGAGAAGTCATGAAAGTAATCAAATTTGGTGGTAGCTCGCTCGCTTCTGCTGAGCAACTCAAAAAAGTATTGAACATTATTAAATCAGACTCAGAACGACGCTTTGTCGTTGTATCTGCCCCAGGTAAGCGTAACGCTGAAGATACCAAGGTAACAGACGCCCTTATTAAATACTATAAAACATATACAGCTGGCGATGACGTTACTGCTGCGCAAAAATGGATCATCAATCGTTATCAAGCCATGGCAGAAGAACTCGGTTTAAACTCTTCTATCGTGAGCAAAATTGCTGGTGCCATTACAAATCTTGCAACTCTTCCTATCGACGGAAATGATTTTCTTTATGATACCTTCCTAGCAGCTGGTGAGGACAATAACGCAAAACTCGTTGCGGAATACTTCCGTAAAAACGGTATTGCTGCTCGTTATGTTCACCCTAAAGAGGCTGGAATCATCGTATCTAGTGAACCAGGAAACGCTCGTATTCTTCCGTCAAGTTATGACAAGCTTGAAGAATTACGTGATTCTGAAGAAGTCCTTGTTATCCCTGGCTTCTTTGGTGTAACAACTGATGGGCAAATTTGTACCTTCTCACGTGGTGGGTCAGATATTTCAGGTTCTATCGTTGCCGCTGGTGTCAAAGCTAATTTATATGAAAACTTTACTGATGTTAATGGTATTTTTGCAGCCCACCCAGGCGTTGTCCATAACCCCCACACTATTAAAGAATTAACATATAGAGAAATGCGTGAGCTTGCCTATGCAGGGTTCTCTATCCTACATGACGAAGCATTGATTCCTGCCTACCGTGGTAAAATTCCACTTGTCATTAAAAATACAAATAATCCTGATCATCCAGGAACACGTATTACTTTAAAACACAGCGGACCTACAATTCCTGTCATTGGTATCGCTGCGGATGATAACTTCGCAAGTATCAACATGTCTAAATACCTCATGAACCGCGAAGTCGGATTTGGTCGAAAAGTCCTCCAAATTTTAGAGGACCTCAATATCCGTTGGGAACATATGCCAACAGGTATCGACGATATGTCAGTTATCGTCCGCGAACGCGAATTAACACCAATCAAAGAACAAGAGATTATCTCTTACCTCACACGAGAGTTAGGTGTTGATGAAGTTGATATCGAGCACAATCTTTCAATCATCATGATTGTTGGTGAAGACATGAAAAACCATATCGGGGTAACTGCTACAGCAACCAAAGCTCTTTCAGATAAACACATCAACCTTGAAATGATTTCTCAAGGTTCAAGTGAAGTTTCAGTCATGTTTGTAACCCAAACAGAACAAGAAAAACAAGCTGTACGCGCTTTATATAATGCTTTCTTCACAGAAGAACAAAATTAATTCTACACACGAAACTCTGAGGCAATAAGGCCTCAGAGTTTTATTTTTGACGATGAGCATAACCTGCTATATTCTTCTTTTTTTTAAGATTCTTTACTAATAGCGTAATACTAAAGCGGCTTACTCCCCTGCACCAGCTTAAATTTAAACAAATAATACTTTATATATGAAAGCAGTTCAATATCCTCAATTTTACCTTACCAATTAGAGTTAAAGTCAGTAAAAAAAGGCTCAATTTTAGTCAAGAAGGCCTTTTTCCCCTCAAAGCGCTCCCCTCGCATCACCTTCGCTAGTTTTTCTTTTGCTCCCGCTCCTAATCGCTGCTCAACCGCCTGCAGCCGCTCCTTATAAGCCACATAATCCGCCAGATCCAGAAATCTTGTTTGCGCCAAACAATGCCCCACGTCACTAATCTCCTCATATGGCAGCTGATTAAACTTACGTTTCAAACTCTCTTGATGGCGAATCACATCCTTGAGATAGTTGGAAAACTTCGTTTTAAAATAGGCATAAAGAGACAAGTCGTCCTGCAACAAATTAGGCTTTTCTTGCAGGAGACGGAACAGAACCACCCGTCCCTCTTGTAACCAATCATCATAGTCCCATAATTTGACAAAATAGTGACGACGCAACTTAAGCACAATCGGTTTGACCTTTTCAAAATAGCTTTCAAATGTTTCCATCATTTTCAAATCTCCTTGACAGTTAGTTTCCCTTACTTAAAAGGTAATCCCATTATAAAAAGGAAAGCGCAAAAAGACCATGACAAAAATGTCATGGTCCAAAAATGCTTATGAAGTAAGAAAAAAACAACAGCCTCAGCCGTTGTTACCGTCTTCTTTACTCCGCCAGTAGGACTCGAACCTACGACATCATGATTAACAGTCATGCGCTACTACCAACTGAGCTATGGCGGATAAAAGCTAAGCGACTACCATATCTAACAGGGGGAAACCCCCAACTACTTCAGGCGTTCTAGGGCTTAACTTCTGTGTTCGGCATGGGAACAGGTGTATCTCCTAGGCTATCATCACTTAACTCTGATTGATTATCCAATCAAAATTGAATACCTATATATTTTAACAAGTTTCCGACGCGCTGTCAATATTCTCAGTTACTTTGGATAAGTCCTCGAGCTATTAGTATTAGTCCGCTACATGTGTCACCACACTTCCACTTCTAACCTATCTACCTGATCATCTCTCAGGGCTCTTACTGATATAAAATCATGGGAAATCTCATCTTGAGGTGGGCTTCACACTTAGATGCTTTCAGCGTTTATCCCTTCCCTACATAGCTACCCAGCGATGCCTTTGGCAAGACAACTGGTACACCAGCGGTAAGTCCACTCTGGTCCTCTCGTACTAGGAGCAGATCCTCTCAAATTTCCTACGCCCGCGACGGATAGGGACCGAACTGTCTCACGACGTTCTGAACCCAGCTCGCGTGCCGCTTTAATGGGCGAACAGCCCAACCCTTGGGACCGACTACAGCCCCAGGATGCGACGAGCCGACATCGAGGTGCCAAACCTCCCCGTCGATGTGAACTCTTGGGGGAGATAAGCCTGTTATCCCCAGGGTAGCTTTTATCCGTTGAGCGATGGCCCTTCCATGTGGAACCACCGGATCACTAAGCCCGACTTTCGTCCCTGCTCGAGTTGTAGCTCTCGCAGTCAAGCTCCCTTATACCTTTACACTCTGCGAATGATTTCCAACCATTCTGAGGGAACCTTTGGGCGCCTCCGTTACCTTTTAGGAGGCGACCGCCCCAGTCAAACTGCCCGTCAGACACTGTCTCCGATAGGGATCACCTATCTGGGTTAGAGTAGCCATAACACAAGGGTAGTATCCCAACAACGCCTCCACCGAAACTAGCGTCCCGGCTTCTTAGACTCCTACCTATCCTGTACATGTGGTACAGATACTCAATATCAAACTGCAGTAAAGCTCCATGGGGTCTTTCCGTCCTGTCGCGGGTAACCTGCATCTTCACAGGTACTAAAATTTCACCGAGTCTCTCGTTGAGACAGTGCCCAAATCATTACGCCTTTCGTGCGGGTCGGAACTTACCCGACAAGGAATTTCGCTACCTTAGGACCGTTATAGTTACGGCCGCCGTTTACTGGGGCTTCAATTCACACCTTCGCTAATGCTAAGCGCTCCTCTTAACCTTCCAGCACCGGGCAGGCGTCACCCCCTATACATCATCTTACGATTTAGCAGAGAGCTGTGTTTTTGATAAACAGTTGCTTGGGCCTATTCACTGCGGCTGACTTAAAGCCAGCGCCCCTTCTCCCGAAGTTACGGGGCCATTTTGCCGAGTTCCTTAACGAGAGTTCTCTCGCTCACCTGAGGCTACTCGCCTCGACTACCTGTGTCGGTTTGCGGTACGGGTAGAGTATAATTAACGCTAGAAGCTTTTCTTGGCAGTGTGACATCACTAACTTCGCTACTTAAATTCACTCCCCATCACAGCTCAATGTTATAGACGTAAGCATTTGACTCACATCACACCTCACTGCTTAGACGTGCACTTCCAATCGCACGCTTTAGTTAGCCTACTGCGTCCCTCCATCACTATATACTCTAGTACAGGAATATCAACCTGTTGTCCATCGGATACACCTTTCGGTCTCTCCTTAGGTCCCGACTAACCCAGGGAGGACGAGCCTTCCCCTGGAAACCTTAGTCATACGGTGGACAGGATTCTCACCTGTCTTTCGCTACTCATACCGGCATTCTCACTTCTATGCGTTCCAGCGCTCCTCACGGTACACCTTCATCACACATAGAACGCTCTCCTACCATACCTAAAAGGTATCCACAGCTTCGGTAATATGTTTTAGCCCCGGTACATTTTCGGCGCAGGGTCACTCGACTAGTGAGCTATTACGCACTCTTTGAATGAATAGCTGCTTCTAAGCTAACATCCTAGTTGTCTGTGCAACCCCACATCCTTTTCCACTTAACATATATTTTGGGACCTTAGCTGGTGGTCTGGGCTGTTTCCCTTTCGACTACGGATCTTAGCACTCGCAGTCTGACTGCCGATTATATCTCGTTGGCATTCGGAGTTTATCTGATATTGGTAATCCGGGATGGACCCCTCAATCAAACAGTGCTCTACCTCCAAGAGACTTAACATCGACGCTAGCCCTAAAGCTATTTCGGAGAGAACCAGCTATCTCCAAGTTCGTTTGGAATTTCTCCGCTACCCACAAGTCATCCAAGCACTTTTCAACGTGCCCTGGTTCGGGCCTCCAGTGAGTTTTACCTCACCTTCACCCTGCTCATGGGTAGGTCACATGGTTTCGGGTCTACGACATGATACTAATTCGCCCTATTAAGACTCGGTTTCCCTACGGCTCCGTCTCTTCAACTTAACCTCGCATCATATCGTAACTCGCCGGTTCATTCTACAAAAGGCACGCTCTCACCCATTAACGGGCTCGAACTTGTTGTAGGCACACGGTTTCAGGTTCTATTTCACTCCCCTCCCGGGGTGCTTTTCACCTTTCCCTCACGGTACTGGTTCACTATCGGTCACTAGAGAGTATTTAGGGTTGGGAGATGGTCCTCCCAGATTCCAACGAGATTTCTCGTGTCTCGCCGTACTCAGGATACTGCTAGGGTTTAAGACTATTTCGAATACGAGGCTGTTACTCTCTTTGGCTTACCTTCCCAGGTAATTCTTCTATAATCTTGACTTCCCACAGCGCAGTCCTACAACCCCGATGTGTAAACACATCGGTTTGCCCTCTTGCCGCTTCGCTCGCCGCTACTAAGGCAATCGCATTTGCTTTCTCTTCCTGCAGCTACTTAGATGTTTCAGTTCACTGCGTCTTCCTCTTCATTACCTTAACAGTAATGAGTGACATGCATCACATGCCGGGTTCCCCCATTCGGACATCTCTGGATCAATGTTTACTTACAACTCCCCAAAGCATTTCGTCGTTAGTCACGTCCTTCATCGGCTTCTAGTGCCAAGGCATCCACCGTGCGCCCTTATTAACTTAACCTTATTTTGGTCTTCTGACCTTAAACTCATTAAATCACAGCGTTTCGGTTTATTTCTTGTTACTTTCTACAATTATTTCTAATTGTGGAATTTGATATAGATATTCAATTTTCAATGGACAATCAACTTGAATCTTTCGATTCAATGGAGCCTAGCGGGATCGAACCGCTGACCTCCTGCGTGCAAAGCAGGCGCTCTCCCAGCTGAGCTAAGGCCCCACAAGACCTCTCAAAACTAAACAAGACTTCCCAAACGTGCTTCCGTTTTTTCCTTAGAAAGGAGGTGATCCAGCCGCACCTTCCGATACGGCTACCTTGTTACGACTTCACCCCAATCATCTGTCCCACCTTAGGCGGCTGGCTCCTAAAAGGTTACCTCACCGACTTCGGGTGTTACAAACTCTCGTGGTGTGACGGGCGGTGTGTACAAGGCCCGGGAACGTATTCACCGCGGCGTGCTGATCCGCGATTACTAGCGATTCCGACTTCATGTAGGCGAGTTGCAGCCTACAATCCGAACTGAGATTGGCTTTAAGAGATTTGCTTGCCGTCACCGGCTTGCGACTCGTTGTACCAACCATTGTAGCACGTGTGTAGCCCAGGTCATAAGGGGCATGATGATTTGACGTCATCCCCACCTTCCTCCGGTTTATCACCGGCAGTCTCGCTAGAGTGCCCAACTGAATGATGGCAACTAACAATAGGGGTTGCGCTCGTTGCGGGACTTAACCCAACATCTCACGACACGAGCTGACGACAACCATGCACCACCTGTCACCGATGTTCCGAAGAAACTTTCTATCTCTAGAAATAGCATCGGGATGTCAAGACCTGGTAAGGTTCTTCGCGTTGCTTCGAATTAAACCACATGCTCCACCGCTTGTGCGGGCCCCCGTCAATTCCTTTGAGTTTCAACCTTGCGGTCGTACTCCCCAGGCGGAGTGCTTAATGCGTTAGCTGCGGCACTAAGCCCCGGAAAGGGCCTAACACCTAGCACTCATCGTTTACGGCGTGGACTACCAGGGTATCTAATCCTGTTTGCTCCCCACGCTTTCGAGCCTCAGCGTCAGTTACAGACCAGAGAGCCGCTTTCGCCACCGGTGTTCCTCCATATATCTACGCATTTCACCGCTACACATGGAATTCCACTCTCCCCTTCTGCACTCAAGTTTAACAGTTTCCAAAGCGAACAATGGTTAAGCCACTGCCTTTAACTTCAGACTTATTAAACCGCCTGCGCTCGCTTTACGCCCAATAAATCCGGACAACGCTCGGGACCTACGTATTACCGCGGCTGCTGGCACGTAGTTAGCCGTCCCTTTCTGGTAAGTTACCGTCACTGTGTGAACTTTCCACTCTCACACACGTTCTTCTCTTACAACAGAGCTTTACGATCCGAAAACCTTCTTCACTCACGCGGCGTTGCTCGGTCAGGGTTGCCCCCATTGCCGAAGATTCCCTACTGCTGCCTCCCGTAGGAGTCTGGGCCGTGTCTCAGTCCCAGTGTGGCCGATCACCCTCTCAGGTCGGCTATGTATCGTCGCCTTGGTAGGCCGTTACCCCACCAACTAGCTAATACAACGCAGGTCCATCTACTAGTGATGCAATTGCATCTTTTAAGTCTCTAACATGTGTTAAACACTATTATGCGGTATTAGCTATCGTTTCCAATAGTTATCCCCCACTAATAGGCAGGTTACCTACGCGTTACTCACCCGTTCGCAACTCTTCCAACTCTAGCAAGCTAAAGTCTTCAGCGTTCTACTTGCATGTATTAGGCACGCCGCCAGCGTTCGTCCTGAGCCAGGATCAAACTCTCATTTAATCTTGTTCTCATTCTGTCACTGACAGATTTATTTTCTTAACAGGTCGATTTCTCAACCCGCACGTTTGGTTCGTCTTGTTCAGTTTTCAAAGGTCTTTGTCTCTCGTGAGACAACTTCTATATTCTATCAAATCTGAAATAGCTTGTCAACCACTTTTTTAAAGTTTTTTTCAATTCTGTTTCAAACCGATTTCTGCCGCCCTCTCGGACAACAACTATATTAGTGTATCATCTCAAGCTTACTTTGTCAAGAACTTTTTTAGCTTTTCTGTAAACCTGAAACCTGCTCTCTTGCGATAGCTTATTTAGTATACTAAACTTAGAAAAAACTGTCAACTACTTGTCCGTAAGTTTTTTAGAGTGGCTTGTTGCCTTTTTGGGTAAAATAGAGAATTATGACTAAGGAGCTTATAGAAAGGGTGTAGAGTGGGAAAAGAGAGCAATTAGAGACTAAAATTTAGATATGCAAAAAAGAGAAGGAAACCCTTCTCTTTGTCTTATAATTCTTGTTTATAAACTTCTGCTTCTGCTTCTGTACAAAAAACAAAGTGGCCAGGTGTAATTTCACGCATTTCACGTGGTTGACCATCTAGTTCTGCACTTGGATCGTATTCTTCATGGATACGATTTCTTTCAGATTCTGGGTCTGGTTCTGGAATTGCGGTCAATAAGCTCTTAGTATATGGGTGAATTGGATGATTATAGACATCATCAGATGTTCCAATTTCAAGCATTTTACCCCAGTGCATAACCCCAATACGATCTGAGATGTATTTAACCATTGACAAATCGTGAGCGATAAAGAGATATGTTAACCCCTGTTCTCTTTGAAGTTTTTGCATAAGGTTAACAACTTGAGCTTGGATTGACACGTCAAGGGCTGAAATTGGTTCATCGGCAATGATGAACTTTGGTTCAACAGCAAGAGCACGAGCGATACCAATACGTTGACGTTGTCCACCTGAAAATTCATGTGGATAGCGTGTTGAATGGTCTTTGTTAAGTCCAACTAAAGCAAGTAAATCTTGAACTTTTTGGTCACGTTCTTCTTTACTGTTAACTAATTTATGGATGTCAAGTCCTTCCGCAACAATGTCACGAATTTTCATACGACCATTAAGACTAGCTTGTGGGTCTTGGAAAATCATTTGAGCATTTTTACGGAATTCGTGCAGTTCTTTCCCTTTAAGATGAGAGATAGTTTCACCATCAAAATCAATTTCACCTTTATTAATGTCGTACAATTTCAAAATAGCACGACCAACAGTTGTCTTACCAGAACCTGATTCTCCAACAAGACCGAAAACTTCACCTTCGTAAATATCAAAACTGATATTATCAATAGCTTTTACTTCGTTCTTTTTACCTTCGTTAAAAGTCAATGATACATTTTTAAGTTCAACAAGCTTTTTTCTATTTTCAGTCATCAAGCTTTTCTCCCTTCAAGTTCTTTCCATTTTGCCCAACGTTTTTGAATTGGTAATGGTGGTGTTACTTTAGGTGCACGTTCATCTAACAACCATGTAGCTGCAAAATGCGTATCACTAACTTTAAACATTGGTGGTTCTTCTTCGTAATCAATATCTAAAGCAAACTCGTTACGTGGTGCAAAAGCATCACCTTTTGGTGGATTAAGGAGATCTGGCGGTGTCCCTGGGATAGATTGAAGGCTTCCTGCTTCAGTATCAGTTGTTGGCATTGAATTCAAAAGCCCCCAAGTATATGGATGTTGTGGGTTATAGAATACTTCATCTACTGTTCCATATTCAATAATCTTACCAGCATACATAACAGCAACACGATCAGCCATACCCGCAACAACACCAAGGTCATGTGTGATAAAGACGATTGATGAACCACGTTCTTTTTGAATTTGTTTCATCAAATTCAAAATTTGTGCTTGAATGGTTACGTCCAAGGCTGTTGTAGGTTCATCAGCAATCAAAATATCTGGGTTTGCTGCCAAGGCAATCGCAATAACAGCACGTTGACGCATACCACCTGACCATTGGTGCGGATAATCATTAATATGTTCTTCTGCGTTTGGAATACCGACATTTTTCATGAGTTCCAAAGCACGTTTTAAAGCTTCTTGTTTAGAAACTTTTTCATGAATCATAATTGGTTCAGCAATTTGTTGACCAATTTTCATTGTTGGGTCAAGACTTGTCATAGGGTCTTGGAAAATCATTGCAATTTCATTTCCACGAACCTTAATCCATTCGTCTTCTTTTAATTCTGTTAATTTTTTACCTTTGAAATCGATGTCTCCTGTAACTTCTGCATTTGAAGCTGACAAGCCCATCAACGTTTTTGTTGTTACAGATTTACCTGAACCTGACTCACCAACTATGGCAAGCGTTTCACCTTTTTTTAAGTCAAAGCTGACATCACGAATAGCTTTAATTTCCCCAGCATAGGTATGGAAATCTACACGGAGGTTTTTAACTTGTAAAATTGTTTCTTCAGTCATAGTTTTTCCTCCTAACGATCACCAGATTTTGGATCGAATGCATCACGAAGTCCATCCCCTAATAAGATGAAGGCAAGTGAGATCAATACCAAAGCAAGGGCTGGCAAAATAACTTGATAAGGGTAATATTGTAAATATTCTTGGGCATCAGTAATCAATGAACCAAGTGATGCTGTAGGTGGTTTCACCCCAAGGTTGATAGCTGAAAGAACAGCTTCGTACATGATGGCACTTGGAACTGTCATCATGATTTGAACAATAATAATCCCTGAAATGTTTGGAAGAATATGTTTAAAGGCAATTTTTGGCGCACTTTCACCCAATGAACGAGCTGCAAGGACAAACTCTTGTTCACGATAAGAAAGTGTTAAGTTACGCACTTGACGAGCCATTGAAGTCCAACCGACGATAGCGATTGAAATGATGATTGATGTGACGCCATTACCAAGCAAAAGTCCTAGCATTGTTACAATAACCAAGTTAGGAATTGATGAAATAACTTCAATGATCCGTTGCATAATCATATCGACTTTACCGCCGACATAACCTGAAATTAAACCGTATGTTACACCAATCAAGAGGTCAATCAAAGTAGCTACGATTGCGATAAGAAGGGAAATACGAACACCGACAATAATACGTTTGGCGATACTACGTCCCAAATTATCAGTACCTAAAATGAATTTCGTTCCTTCTGGTACACCTTGGTCAGCATAAACATCTGTTGCTTCCGTATTTCCAGGATAAGTAATTGTACCATTCCAGAATGGAAGATTATCACTAATTTTTGGTGGAAGGTTACGATATGTCGTAACTTCTTTTGTGTTAAATGCATTAGCATCATCACGCGGAACTAAAACGACTGAAATCATTGAAAAGACAATCAAGATAGCCAAGAACCACATTGAAGCGACAGCTAATTTGTTTTTTTTCAAACGACGCCAAGCATCTTGCATGAAAGAAAGAGCAGGCTTTTCGATTTTTTCTTGTGAGCTGGCTGAACCAACGCCAACAAGTTTAAATTCTCTATTTTTTTCTGCCATGTTACTCTCCTTACTGCAAGCGTACACGAGGGTCAACGATGCTTGTTGCAATATCTGTTACCAAAATGGCAACCATCAACATCATTGCATATACAATAGTTGTCCCCATGATTACCGGGTAGTCTTTAGCTGGAATAGATGTGACAAATTGTTGACCAATTCCTGGAATTGAGAAAATTTGTTCAATCAATGCTGAACCTGTCAAAAGGTTTGCTGCCATAGGTCCAACCAAAGTTAATACTGGAATCATTGAGTTACGGTAAGCGTGCTTACGAGTTACTTGACGTTTAGTCAACCCTTTAGCAGTTGCTAATTGGATATAATCTGAACTCAATGTTTCAATCATTTGTCCCCTGAAGAAACGTGTTACTTGAGCAAATACTGGAATTGCCAAGGCAATTGATGGCATGACAGTCTGTGCAAATGTTCCCCAACCAGCAAGTGGGAATAAGTTCCATTTGAAACCAAAAAGTACCAAAAGGAAAAGACCGATAATGAATGAAGGCACAGAAATACCTAATGTTGAGATGATACTAAGGACACCGTCAATCCAGTTATTTTTGTTACGTGCTGAAGCAGCACCAACCAAAATACCAGCAATAAGTCCAATAACAAGAGCTTGAACACCGAGTTGGATAGAAACGCCCAAACGTTGTGAAATCAAGCGTGATACTGGTTGGCTAATTGATTGGTAACTTGTACCAAAGTCACCGTGAAGAACATTCCAAAGATAAGTAAGGTATTGTTGCCATACTGGCTTATCCAAACCATATTGTTTGTTCATTAGAGCAATCATCTCATCAGTTAGTTTTGGGTTATTGTAAGGTGTCCCAGGCATAACTTGCATGAGGAAAAACGACAGGGTAACCACGACCCAGAGTGTTACAAGCAGAATCGCAACACGTTTAAGAATGTATTTTACCATAATATTTCCTTCTCTTTATTGTTTTTGTTGGCAGGAGAAAAAAATTTCCTGTCAACAAAAGCAAGAATTAGTCGCAACCAATTCTTGCCCAATATAGTCACTATTAAAGATTAATCCTCTTTATAAGCGTATGTAAAGTCAACTTGTAATCCAGTAGAATTACGAACAAGTCCCTTGATTGATGGGTTTTGAAGTGATTTTGTACTGCGGAAGTAAAGTGGGTTATAGTGAGCGTTGTTATAAAGCTCTGCTTCCGCTGTCTTATAATCTTCAGCTGCTGCGGCTGGATCTAAAGCGTCTGTTGTAAGAGCTTTTTGGTAAGCAGCATCATATGCAGCATCAGAAATTTGACCATAGTTGTATGAAGATGTTGAAGTAAACAATCCGTAGAAGGTAGAACCTTCTGGATAGTCACCACCCCAAAGTGATACTACAATATCAAAGTTTTGATTCTTAGAATCTTGCAGACGTTGTTTGAAAGTGACGAATTTTTCTTCAATTGTCAAACCTGGTAGAGCATTTTCCCATGTTTGTTTAATATAGTCAACTGCAGCTTTAGCAACAGCATTATCTGAATCAGCTGTGATTGTCAATGTAATTGAGTCAGTACCAAGTTCTGCCAAACCTTCTTTGAAGAGTTTTGCAGCTTTGTCTTCATCATAGCTGTAATCAGCAGCAACATAATCAGACAAGTCAGTTCCGTCAGGCAATGTTTCAAGTCCTGTTGGAACTAAAGCATTAGCTGCCGTAGAACCGGTATCAATAGCTGATTTGACAATACCTTTACGATCAGTTGCTAAGTTAAGTGCTTGACGAATTTTTGTATTTGTCAAAGCTTCTGTTGAACCGGATTCATTGTAAACCATGTAAGCTGTTGTTGCTTCTGGAACATCTACAACATCATCGCGGTTTTTATTAGCGTTATAGATTGCATCTGTTGCTGAAATGCTAGCTGTATCAAGCTCACCGTCTTTATACATTTGTACGGCTGTATCAGCTTTCTTAACAGTTTGAACATTTACTTTTTTAGTTTTAACGTTATCAGCATTCCAATAGTATTTGTTTTTCACAAGTGTGAATGTTCCGCTTGTTCCGTTCCAATCTTCAACAGTATATGGTCCTGAATACAAAGCGTTGTCGGAAGTTGTTCCGTAATCGTCTCCTTTTTCTTCAACAAACTCTTTGCTTTGTGGCATAAAGTTTGCAAATGAAAGAAGACTTTCAAATTGTGGTGATGGGCTAGACAATGTAAAGATGACTTTATTTCCATCAGCTTTAACGCCTAGTTCATCAACACTTTTAGTTCCTGCAATAACTTCTTCAGCATTCAAAACGTGTGCATCTGATACAAGATAAGCATACTCTGAAGCTGTTGATGGATCAACAATACGTTGCCATGTATAAACGAAGTCTTCAGCAGTCAAATCACTACCGTCTGACCATTTTAAATTGTCGCGTAATGTTGCTGTATATGTCAAACCATCATCAGATACCTCAACGCTTTCAGCTAAGTCAGGTTGTAAATTACCATCTTCGTCACGGCGAAGAAGGTTGCTTCCTGAGTTACCGATAGCGATTGATGAATAAGTATCTGTAACTTTTGAAATATCCAAAGTGCTAATTTCTGTTGGTGTATACCAATTAATTTCATCACTGCTTGAAGACGACGATGAACTGCTACCTCCACAAGCTGCCAAAACAGCTGCAGAAACTAGCGTAACCGCCCCAAAGCCAATGCGTTTCCATGTTTTACTTTTTAATAACACGTGACGCCCCTCCTGGTGTTTTCTCTAAATTATATTATTTGACAAATAGAATTATATCATAAACTTTTCTTAAAGAAAATACTTTTGTCAGAATTTTTTGTCAGATTATCTAACATGGTAATTATATGGTATAATCATAATGATTAATTTTTTACAAAGGATGGAACTTCTAATGAAGAAGATTTTCGCGTTTTTTGCAATTTTTCTGACTTTTCTTGCAGTAGCAAGCAAAGTTAGCGCAGATGATGATTTTGATGTAGCTGCCGAACACGCTATTGCTGTTGAAGCTACCACAGGAAAAGTTTTATATGAAAAAGATGCAACCACACCTGACGGCATTGCATCTATAACTAAGATTTTAACTGTTTACTTAGTTTATAAAGCTATTGATGAAGGAAAACTTTCTTGGGATACCAAAGTTTCTATTTCAGATTATGCTTATGATTTAACAGCGAATTCTGATGCTAGTAATGTTCCTATGGAAGCACGCGAATATACGGTTGAACAACTTGTAAATGCAGCAATGGTTGCTAGTGCAAACAGCGCAGCCATTGCCCTTGCGGAACAAATCGGCGGTACTGAAAGTAAATTTGTCGATATGATGAAAGCACAACTGAAAGAATGGGGCATCACAGACGCCACAATCGTCAATGCTTCTGGTCTTAATAATAGCTATCTTGGTGACAATATCTACCCAGGTTCAAGTTCGACCGATGAAAATATGATGAGTGCTCGAGATGTTGCTATTATCGCTCAACACTTAATCACTGAATATCCTGATATTTTAAAAATCACAAGTCAAACAACTGCTGACTTTGATGGCACTACTATGAATACCTACAACTATATGTTAGAAGGTATGCTATATGAACGATCAGGGGTTGACGGTCTTAAAACAGGTACGACAGAATTAGCTGGCGCTTCTTTTGTGGCTACTTCAACTGAAAATGGTATGCGTATTATTTCTGTTGTTATGAATGCAGATGGTTGGGAAGATGATGAATACGCTCGTTTTGAAGCAATAAATGACTTGCTAGATTATGTCAAATCAAACTATGAAATGGTGACACTTGTTAAGGCAGGGAAATCTTACCAAAGTAGTAAAGCTACGGTTAATGACGGTAAAGCAAAATCAGTTGCTGCTGTCGCTTCTGAAGATTTAAAAGTTGTCCGTCGTATTAATACTGATGTTTCTGCTTATTTTTCAACTAATGCAGACGGCTATGATGCTCCTATTACTAAAGGGCAAAAAGTTGGAACCATTACTTATAATGACACCCAAATTGTAGGAACAGGTTATCTTGATTCTGAACCAAGTGTAACTGCAGTTGCTAAGACAGATGTTGATAGAAGTATTTTCTTCAAGGTATGGTGGAATCACTTCGTCACTTTTGTTAATGAAAAACTTTAATTTTCATATATAAAAGAGGCAAGCCTTTGGCTTGTCTCTTTTAGTCTATTACCCAACAGAACCTTCCATTTCATAACTAATCAACCGATTAAGTTCAACGGCGTATTCCATTGGTAATTCTTTTGTGAACGGTTCAACAAATCCCATAACAATCATCTCTGTTGCTTCTTGTTCTGAAAGCCCTCGGCTCATAAGATAATAAAGTTGTTCTTCTGAGATTTTTGAAACTTTAGCTTCATGCTCAAGTGCAACTTGTGAATTGTGAATTTCGTTGAAAGGAATGGTATCTGAACGTGAAATATCATCCATGATAATGGTATCACATTCAATATGACTAACTGATTTTTTAGATTCCTTATTGAAAGTCACTTGACCACGATAGTCAACTTTTCCGCCACCTTTGGCAATGGACTTTGAAACAATCGAAGATGAGGTGTGTGGTGCATTGTGAATCATTTTTGCACCTGTGTCTTGGTGTTGCCCTTTATTAGCAAAAGCAATTGACAACATTGTGCCGCGCGCACCTTCGCCGTCAAGGTAAACAGATGGGTATTTCATGGTTGTTTTCGCACCAAGGTTACCGTCAATCCATTCAACAGTTGCATTTTTCTTAGCTGTGGCACGTTTTGTTACCAAGTTATACACGTTGTCTGACCAGTTTTGAATCGTTGAATAACGCATATAACTGCCTTCAAGTGCAAAAATTTCAACGATAGCAGCATGCAGACTTGCTGATGAATAATTTGGTGCGGTACATCCTTCGACATAATGAACGCTTGCCCCCTCATCAACGATAATCAATGTTCGTTCGAATTGCCCTGTTGCTTCATTGTTAATACGGAAATAAGTTTGCAAAGGAATATCGACCTTAACCCCTTTTGGCACGTAGATGAATGTCCCACCTGACCAAAACGCTGAATTCAAAGCTGCTAATTTGTTATCCGTTGGCGGAACTAGTTTGGCAAAATATTTTTTGAAGAGATCAGGATACTCTTTCAAAGCAGAATCCGTATCGGTAAAAATAATTCCTAACTTATCATACTCATCTTTCATGTTATGATAAACAACTTCTGATTCGTACTGAGCTGATGCTCCTGCAAGGTAGGCACGTTCAGCTTCAGGAATTCCGATACGTTCAAATGTTTCTTTAATTTTATCTGGAACATCGTCCCATGAACGTGCTGGTCTGTCAGAAGCCTTTTGATAATAATTAATCTCATCAAAATTAATATCTGATAAATCAGGTCCCCAATCTTGCATTGGCATTTTATTGAAAATTTCCAATGATTTCAAGCGGAACTCAAGCATCCATTCTGGTTCGCCTTTTGCTGCTGACATTTCACGAACAACAGCTTCGCTGATTCCTTTTCCTGTCGAAAAAATAGGCGTTACATCGTCATGAAAACCAAATTTATAATCACCGATATCAATTGGCTTTGGGGTTACTTTTTCATTTTTTTCAGACATCTAGTTACCTTTCTAATCCTTACTATCGTTTTCAATAGCTTTTTTCAGAGCATTCCAAGCAAGTGTTGAACACTTGATTCGCTGTGGAAATTTTGAAACCCCTGATAAAAAACTAGCTTCGCCTAGTCTTTTTTGAGCGTCATCTTTCTCACCTTGAACCATTTTAGAAAAAATCTCAGCCAGTTCAAGTGCTTCTTCTTTTGTTTTACCGATAACGGCATCTGTCATCATGCTTGATGAAGCTGTCGAAATGGTACAACCATCACCTGCAAAAGCGATATCCGAAATGCGGTCACCGTCAAACTTCACTGATAAAGAAATCATATCGCCACAAGTTGGATTGTTAAGATTGACTTGGTCCACATCTTCTAATTTTCCATGATGATGTGGACTTTTGGAGTGGTCAGAAACTACCGCCATATAAAGACTATCTAATCTAGAAAGTGCCATTGAAGAACTCCTTTGTTTTAAGAATTGCTTCTACCAGTTTATCACAATCTTCTTTCGTATTATAGATATAAAAACTTGCACGCACCGCTGAATGAATACCAAGATAAGTAATCAATGGTTGTGCACAATGGTGTCCTGCACGCACAGCGACACCTTCATAATCTACTGCCGTTGCCACATCGTGTGGGTGTAAGCCATCTAAGTTAAAGGCAATTACTCCCATATGTTGATTTGGGTCTTGTGGTCCGTAAACCGTCAAACCATCAATAACTTGCAATTTCGGAAGGACGTAATTTACTAATTCTTGTTCGTGAGCATGTACGGCGTCCATACCAATATTGGTTAAGTAATCAATAGCAGCTCCCAAAGTAATAGCTCCCGCAATATTGGGTGTTCCTGCTTCAAACTTCCATGGTAATTCTTTCCATGTTGCCTCTTGTTCATAGACAAAATCAATCATTTCGCCACCAAATTCGACTGGTGACATTTGATTAAGCAATTCTTCTTTACCATAAAGGACACCAATACCCGTTGGTCCTAGCATTTTATGTCCCGAAAAAGCAAAGAAATCGCAGTCCAAATCTTGAACATCAATGATCATGTGAGGTGCTGATTGCGCACCATCAACAACCATATATGCCCCAACTCGGTGAGCTAGCTCTGCTATTTTTTTGACAGGTTGAATTGAACCAAGGACATTTGAAACGTGGGCAACACTAACAAATTTTGTTTTGGGTGACAATTTGCTTTGCAAGTCTGCCATGTCAAGTTGTCCGTCTTTGAGGTAAGCGTAAACTAATTTTGCTCCCGTTTTACGGCAAGCTTCTTGCCATGGAATGACATTAGAATGGTGTTCCATGATTGAAATGAGAACTTCATCGTCTTTTTGGAGCACTTCTTCTGCAAAACGTGCTACCCAGTTCAGTCCAGTTGTAGTGCCTCGTGTGAAAAGAATTTCTTTTGTTGACTTGGCATTAATAAATTGGCGTGCCTTTTCACGACTATCTTCGTAAGCAGCCGTTGCACGTTCAGCCAAAGTATGAACACCACGGTGAACATTGGCATTTGTCTTATGGTAATAATCGTTAAGTGTATCAAGAACTTGTTGTGGTTTCTGTGTTGTTGCCGCATTGTCAAGGTAAACTAATGGTTCATCATTGATAATTTGGTCAAGAATAGGAAAGTCTTGATAAATGTTATGAGCATCTAATGCTGACATTCTAACGATTCTCCAATTTACGGTCTAATACCGCAATCATTTCATCACGGACTTCCTTTACAGGAATTTCCGTAATAACAGCACCCAAGAAACCACGAATAACCAAGCGCTCTGCTGTATCCTTATCAAGTCCACGACTCATCAAATAATACATATCTTCTGGGTCAACTTGTCCAATTGAAGCCGCATGACCTGCCGTTACATCATTTTCATCAATTAACAAAATCGGATTGGCGTCAGAACGTGCTTTATCAGAAAGCATTAAAACGCGGCTTTCTTGTTGCGCATCTGCTCCTTTTGCTCCCTTGATAATATGTCCAATACCGTTAAATGTCAGTGTCCCACGTTCTAAAATAACACCATGTTGTAAAATGTGACCAATTGAATTGCAACCGTAGTTTGTCACACGTGTATCCACGCCTTGGACTTGACGTCCTGATGATGCAGCAACAACTTTAAGATTGGCATGGCTACCATTCCCATACAAATCTGAATCAAAATCAGCGATAACATTGCCTTCATTCATGACACCGAGTGCCCAATCGACACTAGCATCTTTACCGTGGCGAGCACGACGACTAATGTATGTTGTGACATTCTCACCCAGACGGTCAATAGCTGAAAATTTCACTTGGCTATCATCAAGCGCAATAACCTCAACACTGATATTCGCTGTTGCTTGAGCATCACCCTCTCCAATTGTTTCAAAGCGTTCCAAATAATTAATGCGACTATTTCGTCCTGCAATGATTAAAATATGCTTGTTAAACGGCACATCACTAGCTTTATCTTGATAAAATAAGCCTTCGATTGGCTCTTCAATCTCAATATTATCAGGAACGTAAAGAACAGCTGCGCTATTAAAATAAGCGGTATGATAAGCAGCTAACTTATCTTCCTTAAAATCACGCGCTGCTCCAAAATACTTTTCAATAATATCAGGAATTTCCTCCAAAGCTGTATAAAAATCGGTGAAAATAACACCTTTATTAATCAAATCAGTTGGTAATTGTTCTAAAACGGTTTGTGTACCAACTTGAACAAGTTTTGGATTGTCTCCAAGTGCTGTGAAATCAGGGACATTAGCAAGTGCTTGGTCCTCTGAAATCGTCCCATCACCTAAGTTCCAGCGGTGAAATTTAACACGGTTGATTTCAGGTAATGGCAATTTATCTATATTATCAAAGGCAGTCAAACGACGTTCTTGTAGCCATAAAGGTTCTGCCTTTGTTTGTGAAAAATTTAGGATAGATTCTTTCGTCATAATTTGATGTTTACTCCTTTTCATAGTCATCATACGAGTATCGTCTGCCAAAAGCAGACTTTGACATCATCAATTACACTTCTTCTTCGTATTTTAGTCCAAGTTCTTCTGCAATTTTTGCATAACCTTCTTTTTCAAGACGGGCAGCAAGTTCAGCATCACCTGAAAGAACAACACGTCCATCCATCATAATATGCACCACATCTGGTGTAATATAGTTGAGAAGTCGTTGATAGTGGGTGATAATCATAGCTCCAAAATTATCGCCACGCATAGCGTTAATACCTTTTGAAACAATTTTAAGAGCATCAATATCAAGTCCTGAATCAATTTCGTCAAGAAGTGCAAATTTAGGTTCGAGCATTAGCAGTTGAAGAATTTCATTACGTTTTTTCTCACCACCTGAGAAACCTTCGTTAAGGTAACGTTCTGCCATTTCTTCTTTCATGCCAAGAAATTCCATTTTTTCATCCAGTTTTGTGATGAAATCTATAACTGAAATTTTATCGTCATCTTCTTTTCCAGCATTCATAGCTGCACGGATAAATTCAGCATTGGTGATTCCTGGGATTTCAGATGGGTATTGCATAGCAAGAAAAAGCCCGAGACGTGCACGTTCGTCAACTTCGAGTTCAAGGATATTTTCACCGTCAAGCAAAATTTCCCCTTGAGTAACCTCATAATTTGGATTTCCCATAATAGCTGCTGATAAAGTTGATTTACCAGTACCATTAGGTCCCATAATCGCAGCAATCTCACCAGTCTTAAGGGTTAGATTGACACCTTTTAAAATTTCTTTATCTTCAATAGAAACATGAAGATCTTTTATTTCAAGTACAGACATGTGTACATTCCTCCAATTAATCAAATACGACAGTAACTTTTTTCTGAAAATTACCGCAGTTCTATAGGGTTACTAATCATTATATCAAAAAAAGCCATAATAGGCTTTTCAATCACTTATTATTTTTGCGATTTTTCCATTTTAGCATGGTTGCTTGGCGATAATCGCTATTTCCGATAAATTTAAGCGTATCAAAGAGTGGTGTACGTCCTACTCCCCAAATTTTTAGCCCTTCAATAAAGACTTCTAAAGCAAAGACAACACCAACCATTAGAAACACACCACCAAGACGGCTAGAAACATTTAGCAACAAGGCGATAAGTGAAAAGAGAATGGCAATACCATAAACCACTAAAACCGCTCCACGATGCGTGAATCCCATTGCCAAAAGGCGGTGATGCAAGTGCATTTTGTCTGCTTCCGTCGCTGGGCGCCCTGACAATTTACGGCGAATAATCGCCACAGTAGTATCTAGTATTGGCACACCAAGGATGATAACAGGCGTTACCACAGCAACAGCTGTTGAATTTTTCAACCCTTGCAATGATAAAACACCAATCATAAACCCTATAAACAGGGCACCTGTATCTCCCAAATAAATAATCGCAGGATTGTAATTATAAGGGAAGAAACCTGCAATACAAGCAATCAAGAGTAAGATTGTCAACGTTAGGTAAAAATCAGTTTGCGGTAAAAAGAAATACGAAACCAAAGCCATTGTAACAAGGCTAATGATTGATACGCCACTAACCAAACCATCTAAACCGTCAATCAAATTCATTGCATTGGTAATCGAAATAATCCAAAAGACGGTTAAAAAGAAAGTAATCACTGAATTAAATTCGAGCAAGGGACCGCCAAATGGTATTTTAAAACTATCAAAGCGGAAATCTGTAAATGCCCAGACAACAACAGCTCCAAGAATAATGCCTGTCATTTTTGTCTTAGGTTTCAATTCGTAAATATCATCAATAAAACCAGTCGTTGTGATAATTAATCCACCAATAACAACTGGCAAAATATAATCAAAATAAGATATTGTCCATATCGGCTCTTTCAAAACCCTTGGCATTAGAATTAAGGCTGAAATTAAGAAAGAGATAAAAATCGCTAATCCACCACTACTTGGCATAGGTACTTCGTTGACACGTCTAGCATTTGGATTATCAACAGCTCCAACACGAAATGCAATAAAACGAACAATCGGTGTCAAAAATAATGACAGTAAGAAAGCGCCGATTAAAACAAGAACATATTCAATTGTAAAAGGGGCCATATTATATCAACTCAATCATTTTTAATTTTGTAACAGCGTCATCTGCTAACATTTCAACACCGTGCTCTTGCAAATAAGCACGCGTTTTTGTACCTGCGCTAGCATATTCCAACAAACGAGCATACATCAAATTCGCATAGTAAGACGGATGATTTTGCAAATCAAGTAAAATGGTCATGTGGTAAAGACCACCATCTTTGTAGAGTTCTGATGCTTCAACTGGAAAATCAATTGCTTTAGCAAAAGATACGACAGCTTCAAGTGTTGGAAAATCAAGGACATAATGAACATAATCAGATGGATTAATATCCTCTTCTGTTGGCTCTGCTTGAACTTGTTCTGTGAGAACATCCTCAACAGCACCTTCCATCATTTCTTCAATTTTTCCTAATTTTTCATGCGCCTCAGTATCACCTTTAGAAATCATTGTTTGTTCCAATGTTTTGAAAAATTCCTCAGGTGACATGTTTGACACGTCGTCGAATGCAGCTAAATCTTCAAAGTTAATTTCTTTATTAATTTCAGATTTTGTAACAAAGACATCAATACGGTCTTTTCTTGGCGTTACACGAAAGCTAAGCATTCCACTATCTTTGAAATTATCTGGTAAATCTAATTCGTCCATTATTGAGTAGAAGAACTCTTCTGTCTTTTCTTGTGGAATCAAAAAGTCTTTCAACTCCATGCCACGTTCTTCTAGATCTTCCATACTAATCGTTATTTTTAGCGTTGTCTCGCTAATCTGTTTCATTTCCATACTAATTACCTCGCACGAGTAGTTATTTTATTATACAAGAAAAGTCGGAATTTTTCAATTTTTACGCTATAAAAGCAGCCCTTGAGAGGCTGCTTAGTTATTAAAATATAGCTTTCAAGATACTATACACAATAAGAATCGAACCTAAAACGATACGATATTTACCAAAAATAGTGAAATCATGTTTTTTAACATAGTCAGTCAAAAAGCGGATAACGTAAAGGCTGACAAGGAATGCTGTTACACTAGCAACCATTAAAATTAAAAATTGACTGAAACTAAGAACATTTCCATCTAAGAAGAACTTAACCGCCTTCAAACCACTATAACCAAACATTGTTGGGATAGCGAGAAAGAAAGTAAAATCAGCAGCAACTGAACGACTTGTTCCCACAATAATTGCCCCTAGAATTGTAGCACCTGAACGACTTGTCCCTGGAATAATACTAAGAACTTGGAAGCAACCAATCCAAAAAGCGGTTAAATAAGGCATACGAGCAAGTTCAGTAACCTGCGGTTCAACATTAGCATTGCGTTTTTCAATCCAGATAAAAGCAATCCCATAAACAATCAAAGCAATGGCGATTGGAACCATGTAATTAAAATGTGCGTTAAACCAATCATCAAGCGGCAACGCAATCAAAATTGATGGAATACAAGCAATCACAACTTTTAACCATAATTGCCATGTTAATTGGACTTCACGCGCTGTTTTACCAGGTTGAAATGGGTTTAAACGTTTAAAGTAAATTACGATAACAGCCAAGATTGCCCCCAATTGGATAACAATATTGAACATATCCAAAAACGCTTTGCTTTGGTTCAAACTGATAAACTCTTGAACCAAAATCAAGTGCCCTGTACTTGAAACAGGCAACCACTCTGTAATTCCCTCAACTATCCCCAAAAAGATAGCCTTCAGTAGTTCGAAAAATAACATAAGTTCTCCTTAAATTTATATCTCTTCAATTATAGCAGATTTGAAGCGTTTTTAAAACGCTCCTCCTCCACCTCCGCCTCCGCCGCCAGAGAATCCTCCTCCGCCGCCAGAGCCAGAGCTATCAGAAGAAACTGAAAAATGAGCAGCCGAATCCGCATTGTGACTAGCTAAACCTAGCTGATGCGTACGCATACCAATCATATACCCCACTTCTTGATTGGTTAAAATAACCGATTCATTTGCAAATTTAATATCATTGAAATCAAGGTATTTTTGCACCTGTTTAGCATAACCAAACAAAGTTGCATAAACCAAAATGCGATTCCAAACAACGACACCTTGAATATCGACTTTATCAAATTTATTGATGTCCCGCATCATATTAGTAAAGCTAACCCATGCTTGGACACGCTGTTGCCCCTCAGCAGTTAACGTTCCATGTTCTGCAGAATATTGCACTTTTTTACTAATATAGAACATCACAAAAATCACAATTGCCAAAATTAATCCATACAGAAAAGCAATCGAATGTTCTTGAATAAATGAATAAAGTCCTCCTAAGACAACTATAATCATGGCAACTAGCAACAGTTTACGTGCTATTGAAATAGACGTCTTGGTCTCCTCAGATAATTTTTGGCGAATAATTGGTAATTTTTGATGTGTGATCTCTTTTTTTACCAACTTATTTATTTTATTCAATTTAGCATTATATCGGCAGTTGAAATCATTTCCAAGCTTATTCAACTTACTTTCTAACGTTTTACCTTTATACTGTTTTTTACACTTCTTCACTAAAGCATCATCGAAATAGTAATTAGCAAAGAGATTATCAATAGTTATTTTCTCTTTTCCACCAAATGCCATATCAATCACTTTAGCTTCATAATCCGTTATCGACATATCAAGATGACAGACCAACTCCTTATCATCAACACTAATAACCTTACGGTCAATCAAATCAAGCAAAGTTGCTTGTATAGCTGTTTCAAAATTAAATTTTTGTGAGATTGAACTCCCCTTAGTATCCAAATATTGTAAATCCACATCATAAATGTATTTTAAAACTAAAAGGGGTGACCAGTCCTCTGGCGCTTCGTAAGAACGTATTTTTTTGTCAAAACGTTCATATTGCTTAGCTAGTCTGATTGCTTTAAAAGATACCACTAAAGCGCCTAATATTAGAAGAATAGCAGTTGCTGGTAAAATATCAAATAATAAAACCTGTAAGATCCGACTTCTACGAGTAATTTTAGCTTCTTGTTCCAAAATGGTTGATTTCTGATTTTTAGGTAATAAACTAACATTTTCAAAAATTGAATGGTCCCAATAAGCGTGTAACTCCAATTTACCACTAACATTTTTAGCTGAAATCTGATAGCCATTCGACGTTTTGGTAACTGTTGTTGAATTCAGATAACCTGTATGTGCCCACAATTGACGATTGGAGGTTGACTTATCCGTGTTTACTGTAAAATTCACATTTCGTAATGTTTCATCCCAATCACTGATTGGCACCCAGTTTAGTTCAGCAACATCTAAATACGGAAATAATAATTGTGATAATTGCCAGTGGACAGTAACCACGACAGTATCACCGCTCGAACCAGAATTATAAATTTTTACTTCGTAACCATCACCAAGATTAGAAATGCTAGTATTAACTTCTCTGCTAGTTCCATTAACTTCTACCGAAACTTCAGGTTGACTATTTACCGAAAAACCATCTGGCATATTACCAGCTTCTCCCAATGTTACAATTTGCCCATTATAAGACGAATCAAACTGATACGTAATCGTCTGAATAAAGTCAGCTGAATTATCGTCATGTATTGTTAAGACACCGTCATAATGGCTAATACTGTAGTCAACATCAGCATTAACCTGAACAGACAATCCCAAAAATGTAACAATAGCAAGCAAAAATAATGTTAATTTTTTCATCATCTCCTACCCCTTTCCTCTCCCCTTATTTTACCATATTTCATTGTATAAATATTCCATTTTTAGGATGATTATATTGAAATCAAAATCTATTTCTTGTAAAATAGTAGGATATAAGAATAGACAGGAGTCTTAAATGAAAAAGTTACTTTTAAGTTGTTTTGCAGCTGTTCTTCTTCTCTTTGGAGGAATGACTAGCATACACGCTGACGAATACCTTCGTGTCGGTATGGAAGCTGCCTACGCTCCCTTTAACTGGACACAAGATGATGATTCTAACGGAGCTGTTCCTATTGAAGGAACTAATCAATATGCTAACGGATATGATGTCCAAATTGCTAAGAAAATTGCAGACAGTTTAGGCAAGGAACTTCTCGTTGTCAAAACAACTTGGACAGGGTTAATTCCTGCACTTACTTCTGGGAAAATCGATATGATTGCTGCCGGAATGAGCCCAACTGATGAACGCAAAAAAGAAATTGCCTTTTCAGATAGTTACTACACAAGTTATCCCGTAATCGTTGTTTCTAAAAAAGGCGATTATGCCAATGCTACATCCCTAGCTGACTTTTCAGGTGCAAAATTAACATCTCAACAAGGTGTTTACCTTTATAACCTCATTGACCAAATTAGTGGTGCAACTAAAGAAACTGCCATGGGTGACTTCAACCAAATGCGTCAAGCCCTTGAATCTGGTATCATTGATGGTTATGTTTCTGAACGTCCAGATGCCATCTCAGCCGAAAACGCTAATAGCGACTTCAAGATGATTTCCTTTGAAGAAGGTCAAGGTTTTTCAACATCAGTATCTGATACAGCTATTGCCGTTGGTCTTCGCAAAGACGACACAGAAATGCTCGCTAAAGTCAACGCTGTTTTAGCTGGTATTTCAGAAGATGAACGTTTGGAACTCATGGATAAAATGATTGAAGAACAACCATCTGATAATTCTGAAGAAGATGAAAACAGCAACTTCTTCACTGACATGTGGACAATTTTCAAAAATAACTGGAATCAATTCTTACGTGGTGCTGGAGTGACACTCTTCATCTCAATTATTGGTACAGTTGTCGGTCTCTTTATCGGACTTCTCATTGGTGTTTATCGTACCGCTCCAAAAGCTACCAATAAAGTATTAGCTGGACTTCAAAAAGCTTTCGGTTGGGTACTCAATGTCTATATTGAAGTCTTTCGTGGTACGCCAATGATTGTACAAGCGATGGTTATTTACTATGGTACTGCTCAAGCTTTTGGAATCTCAATTGACCGTACCTTAGCCGCTGTCCTTATCGTTTCAATCAATACTGGTGCTTACATGAGTGAAATCGTCCGCGGCGGTATCTTCGCCGTTGATAAAGGTCAATTTGAAGCCGCAACAGCACTCGGATTTACCCACGGACAAACCATGCGCAAAATCGTTCTTCCACAAGTTGTCCGCAATATTTTGCCAGCAACAGGTAATGAATTTGTCATCAATATCAAAGATACTTCTGTATTGAACGTTATTTCCGTTGTCGAACTTTACTTCTCAGGTAACACCGTTGCGACACAAACTTATCAATATTTCCAAACATTTACTATTATCGCGATTATTTACTTTGTCCTCACCTTTACTGTGACACGTATCCTACGATTTATTGAACGTCGTTTCGATGCGGACACTTACACAACTGGTGCTAACCAAAACCAAACGAAAGAGGTGAAATAATGACACAAGCTATCATTGATATTAAACATTTAAAAAAATCTTACGGACAAAATGAAGTCCTCAAAGATATTTCACTTTCAGTAACTAAAGGTGAAGTTATTTCGATTATCGGTTCATCAGGTTCAGGAAAATCGACATTTCTTCGTTCTATCAATCTTTTAGAAGAACCAACAGCTGGTGAGATCCTCTTTCACGGTCAAAATGTTCTTGAAAAAGATTATAATTTGACAGAATATCGTGAAAAATTAGGCATGGTTTTCCAATCATTTAACCTTTTTGAAAATCTTAATGTTTTAGAAAATGCCATCGTTGCTCAGACAACTGTTCTCAAACGTTCACGTGACGAAGCTGAAAAAATTGCCAAAGAAAATCTTACAAAAGTCGGTATGACAGAACAATACTGGAAAGCAAAACCAAAACAACTCTCTGGTGGTCAAAAACAACGTGTGGCTATCGCACGCGCCCTCTCTGTCAACCCTGAAGCAATGCTCTTTGATGAACCAACTTCAGCCCTTGACCCAGAAATGGTTGGAGAAGTTTTAAAAACAATGCAAGACCTTGCCAAATCTGGTTTAACAATGATTATCGTTACTCACGAAATGGAATTCGCCAAAGAAGTTTCTGACCGTGTGATTTTCATGGATAAAGGCGTTATCGCCGAAGAGGGAACACCTGAACAAATCTTTGAACATCCACAACAAGAACGTACAAAAGTTTTCTTACAACGTTTCTTAAAATAAAGTTTAAATACAAAGCTGGAGACAACAACGTCTCAGCTTTTTTTAGTTTCTAAATAGCATAAAATTGCTAACATTTTTCCAAAAAATCTTTTTAATGTAATTATAAGTTTCCTAGCTTATACTAACGATAATAAAAATTAACCCAACTATTAATCACTAGAAGGAGGAAATCAAAATGGCAACTTTAAAAAGAAATATCATCAATATCGCATTAACTCTTGTATCTTTTGCTTTTTCAAGTTGGTTTTATGAACACTATCTGATGACTTATACCCATTACATTTCCTCTTATGATGTCTCATTTACCCTTACCTTAAATACTATTATTACACTGATTTTAACTTATTTCACGTTCATTCTAATGCACTTAGTTTATACTAAGAAGATTACAAGTTTGACAGTCGCTGTCTCTTACTTCATTTATTTTATGATTTTGATTTATGTGATTTTGCTGAAAAATATCGGTATCCAAGGCTATTCTTTTAATCCATTATCGTTTATTTCTGACTTTACAAGTGGCAGTCGCTTTGTTACTATTATGAACCTTGTGATGTTTATACCATCAGGCTTTCTTTTCCGACCTTCCAAAGAAAACTTTATCCTAGCTTTCTTTGGTTTACTGACGATTGAAACAGCCCAATACGTTTTCCACCTTGGTATTTTTGATTTAGGAGATGTCACCCTTAACCTCTTGAGCATTGGTATGGGCACTATGCTGCATCAAACCGCTTTAAGAAAATGGTTAAGTCAACATATCACACAAAAAATAATCAAATTCTCTTAAAAAATTTAGTATAACACAAAATACTTTACCAGTTAATCATTTTGTGTTGTACTATTTTTCGTTAACGTTAATAAATCTATCACAAGGAGGTTGATATGGCTGAAAAAGTTGATTTAGCATCTGCTTATTGTAGATTAAAAAGTCCCAATATAAAAACACGGAAACGTACGTTGAAAATCATTCATGATTATAAACGCTTCAAAAAAGCAAATTAATTCCTTACATTATTAATCCCTAACATTGCCAGATTAAAAGACCTATTGCAAGGCTTCCTTCCGCCTGCAATAGGTCTTTTTTTTTTGGTTATTATTTTGCCTTTAATGATGACAAAATTTGGGTACGAATGTCTTCGATTCCCTCTGGGTGATTTGGCAAGAAAAGTGTTTGGTTGCCTTTAGCCGCAAAAGTATTTAGCGTATCAAGGTATTGGTTGGTCAAAAGGATAGACATGATTTGTTCTTCTGTCATTCCAACATTAGCATTTTTCAATTCTTGGATTGATTCAGCAAGACCATCCACGATAGCTTTACGTTGTTGTGCAATACCAACACCATGCAAACGATCTTTTTCTGCTTCAGCTTCGGCAGCTGTGACAATTTTAACCTTATCAGCATTAGCCAATTCTTGAGCTGCCACACGTTTACGTTGTGCCGCATTGATTTCATTCATTGATTGTTTAACTTCAGCATCTGGTTCAACTTTAGTAATCAATGTTTTAACGATAAGATAACCATAAGTTGACATTTCTTCAGCCACTTGATGTTGTACTTCAAGCGCTATTTCATCTTTTTTCTCAAATAATTCATCCAAAGTCAATTTTGGTACTGATGAACGTAGGGCATCTTCGATGTATGACTTAATTTGAGCTTCTGGACGCATGAGTTTATAGTAGGCATCTGTAACATTTTGTTCATTAACGCGGTATTGTGTAGCAACATTCAAAGTCACAAAAACATTATCCTTGGTTTTCGTTTCCACAACGATTTCAGATTGCAAAAGACGCAACTGAATACGCGCAGCAATTTTATCAATTCCAAACGGTAGACGCACATGTATACCACTACCAGATGTTGTTTGGTATTTCCCAAAACGTTCGATAATAACAACAGTTTGTTGACGTACCACATAAAGCGTGCTAGCAACCACACTCAAAATAATAATTAGAAAAATTGCTAAAACAATTAAAATCATGATAAATCTCCTTTAAGCCATAATCTATGACTTTCAAAAATAAGTAAAAACTGGCCAAAATATAAGAAATAGCAACATTTCTTGTCACATCTTTGTACCTATCAATTAATACAATTATATTTCATTTCTCTAAAAAGTCAAGCAAAAAGACATATAAAACCTAGTCAGGGTGTAATCCATAACTAGGTTTGATTGCTATCAAACGAGCAAATTATAAAGACTTTCGTTCCCATGTAAATTGATGTAAGAAGGGTCAAATGCTGACAAACGATCAATCAAAGCATTGTAATCATTTTTATCACCTAAAGTAATACCAATCAGAACTGGTCCTCTTCCTTTGTTGGCACGTTTGATGTACTCAAAACGCGTAATATCATCATTTGGTCCAAGAATATTATTTACAAATTCACGTAACGCACCTGGACGTTGTGGGAAATTGACCACAAAGTAGTGTTTGACACCGTCGTAAATAAGCGCACGCTCTTCCATTTCTTGCATACGATTAATGTCATTGTTCCCACCAGAAATGATGCAAACAATTGTTTTTCCTTTGATGTCATCTTTCATAACTTCAAGTGCTGCAATTGACGCTGCTCCAGCAGGTTCTGCGATAATCCCTTGTTTAGAGTACATATCAATCAATGTTTCAGAAATCAAACCTTCGTCCACACCGACCAATTTATCAACATACTTGCGAGCTGTTTCAAATGTTTTATATCCGACTTTTTGCACGGCAATACCGTCTGCAAATTTATCGATTTCTTCTAATTTGATAGGATGCCCTTTATCAAAGGCAGCACGCATACTACGAGCACCTGAAGCTTCCACACCAACAACCTCAATTTCAGGTGCCACATCTTTAATATAAGTGGCTACTCCTGAAATCAAACCTCCTCCACCAACTGGAACATAAATTTGATCAAAGACAACACCTTCTTCTTGGGCTTGCTCATAGATTTCATAAGCGACTGTTCCTTGACCAGCTTGAACATCTTCGTCATCAAACGGATCAATAAAGGTCATCCCTTCCGACTTAGTGAATTCTTGTGCAGCTTGTGCGGAAGCATCAAAAGTATCACCAACAAGTTTAATAGTGACGTAAGGTCCACCAAAAAATTTAACTTGTCCAATTTTCTGTTGCGGCGTCGTGACAGGGATAAAAATTGTTGCAGGAATTTTCATCTCGTGACAAGTAAAAGCAACACCTTGTGCATGATTTCCAGCAGAAGCACAAACCACACCACGTTTTTTCTCCTCATCAGACAACTCATGGATAGCATAATATGCCCCACGAATTTTAAACGAACGCACTTTTTGCATATTTTCACGTTTTAAATAAACTGTTGCACCATATTTTTCTGACAAATAGCGGTCAAAATCAAGCGGTGTACGCTCAACAACACCCTTTAAAACGTCATAGGCATTGACAACATCCTTAGCTAAAATCATAAACCTACCTTCTTATATTCAAAAATTTTGATTTTTCTATACATACATAGAAAAGTTTAAACCATTAGTCAACCAATAGATAAAAAACCGATGACAAACATCGGCATTTTATCAGTAGTTTTTTTCAAAAATTAGTTATAAATTTTGAATGCGTCGTCATCGTTTTGTCCAACAAATGGCATCGCTTTACGAAGTTCGCTACCCACTTTTTCGATTTCAAGGTCTGCAGCTTTTTTACGGTAAGCTTCAAGTTTTGGACGACCTGCTTTATAGTCATTAACAAAGTCTTCTGCAAATTTACCAGATTGGATATCAGCAAGAACGGCTTTCATATTTTCTTTAACATCTTTAGTGATAACACGTGGTCCTGATACGTAGTCACCAAATTCAGCTGTATTTGAAATTGATTGACGCATTTTCTTGAAGCCACCTTCATAAATAAGGTCGACGATAAGTTTCATTTCATGAAGCACTTCAAAGTATGCCAATTCAGGAGCATAACCAGCTTCTGTAAGAACTTCAAAACCAGCTTCGATAAGGGCAGTTAAACCACCACAAAGAACTGCTTGTTCACCGAAAAGATCTTCTTCAGTTTCTTCTTTAAATGTTGTTTCAAGAAGTCCAACACGCGCAGCACCGATACCTTTAGCCCAGTCCATAGCAATGTCTTTAGCGTTACCAGTAGCATCTTGGTAAACAGCGTAAAGTGCTGGCACACCAAATCCTTCAGTGTAAGTACGGCGTACAAGGTGACCAGGTCCTTTAGGCGCACACATAAAGACATCAACAGTTTCTGGAGCTTTAATGTATTCAAAACGGATGTTGAAACCATGGGCAAATCCAAGAGCATTACCAGCTTCAAGGTTAGGAGCAACTTCTTTGGCGTAAAGGTCCGCTTGAATTTCATCTGGTGCCAAAATCATGATAACATCTGCAAGTTTAGTTGCTTCTGCTACTTCATAAGTATCAAAACCATCTTCTTTTGCTTTATCAAATGATTTACCATGGCGAACACCAATGATAACATCATGACCTGAATCACGCAAGTTTTGTGCATGGGCATGACCTTGTGAGCCATAACCAATAATAGCAATTTTTTTACCATCAAGAGCTGCTACTTTTACATCTTTTTCGTATTCCATTGTTACTGCCATAATAAATATCTCTTTTCTATTTTTTATTTTAAATGCCCAAGGCATCAGAGTTAACTAAATTAATGTTTATCAAGAAAAATCTCTTGAGAATCCTGTTGCACCTGTGCGAGCAAGATTTTGAATACCATACGGTTTTACTACACGAAGAAGTGCTTCAATTTTATCTGCATCACCTGTTACCTGAATCGTAATTGATTTTAGAGCAACATCAACAACACTGGCACGGAATGGCTGAATAACAGCCAGAATTTCAGCACGTTTGCTTGTTGGCGCCGTTAACTTAACCAAAATGACTTCACGTTCTAAGTGAGGAATATCCGTAATATCACGGACACGCAGAACATCAATTAAACGATTTAACTGTTTAATAATCTGTTCAACTTCTTCCAAACTCTCAACATCAATGATAATTGTAATTCGGGAAATGTTTGGTTCCATAGTATGCCCGACTGAAATAGATTCAATATTAACCTGACGTCGTGAAAGAACACCTGTAAAACGGTTAAGAACACCTGTTGAATTTTGAAGCTTAGCTGTCAACATTCTACGCATTAAACTTCACCCCCAACATCTCACTATTTGATTTACCAGTTGGAACCATCGGATAAACGTGTTCACGATTAGAAATCGCAACCTCAACCAACATTGGCTTATTCTCAGTAATAACTTTCAAATCTTCTTCCAAAGTGTTAGGATTTGTAAACTTATAATGAGCAATGCCGTAAGCTTCTGCCATTAATTGGAAATTTGGTTCATCATCAAATGTTGATTCGCTACGGTGTTCATCATAGAATGATTCTTGCCACTGACGAACCATACCAAGTGAATGATTGTTAATCAAGACTACCTTAATTGGAACACCGTAACCATTTAGCAATGCTAACTCTTGGTTAGTCATTTGGAAACCACCATCACCAACAAAGAGTATAACTTCTTTATCAGGATTGGCTAGTTTAGCACCAATAGCAGCAGGAATTCCAAATCCCATTGTTCCTAGTCCACCAGATGTAATGAGTTGACGTGCATTTTTATATGGGTAGAATTGTGCTGCCCACATTTGATGTTGACCAACGTCGGTAACAACGATAGCATCTCCATTTGTTATCTTACCAATTGCTGCAATAGCATGCTGTGGTTTGATAATAGTTTCATCGAAATCATAGCTAAATGGTGCTTTTGCTTTATTAGCAAGAACTGATTCTGTCCAATCATCGTGACGTGTCTTAACTTCATCTGCTTCAAGGAGAATTTCCAAAGCACGTTTGGCATCACCTACGATAGGAATCTGTGTTTTTACAACTTTCCCAATTTCTGCAGGGTCAATATCAACGTGAGCTACAACTGCTTTTTTCGCAAATGTCTTTGGATTTCCTGTTAAGCGGTCCGCAAAACGGCAACCAAAATTAAGCATAAAATCACACTGCGTTGATGCCATATTAGACGCGTATGAACCATGCATTCCTCCCATCCCCAAAGATAAGGGATGATCAATTGGCATAGCTCCCAAGCTTAATAACGTAGAAACAACTGGAATATTATAACGTTCGGCAAAGGCAATTAATTCTTGCGAAGCCCCTGCATAGTTAACGCCACCACCAGCGATAATCAACGGTCTTTTAGCCTTTTTCAATTGAGTTAAAATTTTCTTCACTTGAAGCACATTAGGTTCAACCGTTGGCTGATAGCTAGGAAGATTAACCGTTGGGTCATGATAAAAGCTTGTTTTCGTCTCTGAAACGTCTTTTGGCAAATCAATAACAACTGGACCTGTACGCCCTGTTGTTGCGATATGAACGGCTTCTGTTACAATGCGAGGCACATCCGCAACATCGCGAATTTGATAATTGTATTTTGTAATTGGCATTGTGATACCGATAATATCAGCTTCCTGAAAAGCATCTTTCCCAATACCTGACATTCCAACTTGTCCAGTAAAGACAAGCATTGGAACACTATCACTCATTCCGTCAGCAATACCAGTAATGGCATTAGTTGCACCTGGACCACTGGTTACAATGGCAACCCCAAGTTTTCCTGTTGATTTAGCATATCCTTCTGCTTCGTGGAGGGCTCCTTGCTCATGACGTGCCAAAATATGGCGAATACCATCAAAATTATATATAGCGTCATAAAGCGGTAAAACAGCTCCACCAGGATAGCCAAAAATTGTATCTATTCCCAGACCAGCTAAGGTCTCTAATAGCAATTCTGATCCGTTTTTGGATTCTTTTAATCTAATCTGTTTCACAAAGTCCTCCTTTGCATGTAAATTCCAAATTATCTAAAAATTCCAACAGCTTGTTACTATAATAACATTAAAAAAAAATAAAGCAAGTGAAAGTGAGCAAATATTTGTCCACTTTCACAAATTATTTTTAACTTTATTCTTTATCCTGACTTTCACGTTCAGCTTTACGTTCTTCAAATTCTTCTTGATTCATCATTGAACCACCAAAATTCGCAGATGAAGCGAAAGCTGTGTAACGACGTAACCAACCGCTTGAAATTTTTGATTTGAATGGTTTCAAGTGTTTACGACGTTCTACCAGCGTTGCATCATCAACAAGCAAATCAATTGTACGATTAGTTAAATCAATATAGATTTCATCACCGTCTTCGATTAGGGCGATATTACCACCTTCTGCCGCTTCTGGTGAAACGTGACCAATCGCAATACCACGTGTTGCTCCAGAAAAACGACCGTCTGTAATCAATGCCACATCTTTACCAAGTCCACGTCCAACGATTTTAGAGGTTGGCGCAAGCATTTCTGGCATACCTGGACCACCTTGAGGTCCTTCGTAACGAATAACGACAACGTGACCTTTTTTAACCGTTCCATTATCAATTAATTTAAGGGCTTCATCTTGTGAATCACAACAGATAGCCTTACCACGGAAGGTTTTAACAGATGGGTCAACCCCACCAACCTTGATAACAGCGCCATCTTGGGCAATGTTACCGTAAAGAATTGATAAACCACCTACTGGTGAAATTGGACTTTCAAGTGGGTGAATGATTTCCTCATTTTTGATTTCTGCGCCAGCTACATTTTCTTTCAATATTTTACCTGTAACTGTAATGCGGTGACCCTTAATTGTTCCTTTTTTAATCAATTGATTAATAATCGCTGAAATACCGCCAGCTTCTTGAACATCATGCATGGTATAAACGCTTGAAGGTGCAATTTTAGACAGGTATGGCGTTTTCTTAGCAATTTCATTAATATCTTTTAGATTGTACTCAATACCTGCTTCACGCGCAATCGCAAGGGTATGAAGAACCGTATTGGTTGAACCACCCATAGCCATATCAAGGGCAAAAGCATCATCAATAGCTTCTTTTGTGATAATATCACGTGGACGCAAATTATTTTTAACATTGTCCATCAAATGTTTTGCCGCTTGGCGTACCAATTCACGACGTTGGTCAGAAACAGCAAGAACCGTACCGTTTCCAGGAAGAGCAAGACCAAGCACTTCCATAAGAGAGTTCATCGAATTAGCTGTGAACATTCCCGCACAAGAACCACAAGTTGGACAAGCATTTTGTTCTAAATAATCTAATTCTGCTTTTGACATATCGCCAGCTTGATATGTTCCGACCGCTTCAAAAAGGCTTGATAAAGTCGCTTGATGTCCAGTCATATCAACGCCACCTTTCATTGGCCCACCTGAACAGAAAACTGCAGGAACATTTGTACGAAGGGCAGCTAGAATCATCCCTGGCGTAATTTTATCACAGTTTGGAATGTAGAAAACACCGTCAAACCAATGCGCATTAATAACTGTCTCAGCAGCATCTGCAATAATTTCACGTGATGGAAGGCTATAACGCATCCCGATATGTCCCATAGCAATCCCGTCGTCAACACCAATTGTATTAAATTCAAAAGGGATACCACCCATTTCACGAATAGCTTCCTTGGCGACATCTGCCAACTCACGCAAATGAACATGTCCAGGAACAATATCAATGTAAGAATTACAAATTGCGATAAATGGTTTTTGCATGTCTTTAACAGATTTTACTTGCCCGGTTGCATAAAGAAGACCACGGGCTGGTGCTTTATCCACACCTACCTTAATCATGTCACTTCTCATCTGTTTTCCCCTATCAATTAAATCTTACACTCCATGTTACCACTTTATAAAATAAAGTCAAGATAATTTTCAGAAAATTTTGTTAGTTGAAAATTTTTTCTCTTTTCAAAATATAAGTACCATTTTCTATTATATAATAGGATAAATTGATTCTATTATAGATAAAACTATTTTCCTATAAAAACAACACATTTCTTACATAGGTATTGCTCTTTGAGGGCAGGGCAGAAAAAAAGAGCCTGAATTGTTCAGACTCTCTTTATTATGTTTTTATTCAACACTCATCAAGTATGGATAAACTGGTTGTTTACCATCATGAATTTCAACTTCAACATCTTCGTAAATTGATTCAAGATATTCAGAAATTTCTTCTGCTAATTCTTGATTTCCTTCTTCACCAACGTAAATAGTGATGATTTCACTATTTACGTCAATCATTTTGGCAAATGTTTCTTTCAATGTAGTTGTCATATCTGGATTTGAAACCACGATTTTACCATCAACCATACCAAGGTTGTCATCTTTGTGGATTTCAAGACCATCAATAGAAGTATCGCGAACAGCAAGTGTCACGCTACCGCTAATAACGTCAGAAAGGCTAGCTGTCATTGCTTCAACATTTTCTTCCAATGATTGTGCGGGATTGAAAGCTAACAAGCTTGTAAATCCTTGAGGTACAGTACGCGTTTCAACGACTGCTGTTGGCACTTCAGACACTTCTGCTGCTGATTGTGCAGCCATGAAGATATTTTTGTTATTTGGCAAGATAATAACATTTTTAGCGTTAACAGCATTAATCGCTTTAACAATATCTTCTGTTGATGGGTTCATTGTTTGACCACCAGAAATAACGTAGTCAACGCCTTGTGATTTGAAGATATCAGCTAAACCGTCACCAGCACATACTGCAACAATAGCAAAGTCTTTTTCTTCTTGGCTAATAGCTGCCGCTTGGTCTTTTTCAAGAACAGCGTCGTGTTGGTTACGCATGTTATCAACTTTAACTTTTTTAAGCGCTCCGTACTTAAGACCTTCTTGAATGACAAGACCTGGGTCTTCTGTGTGAACATGAACTTTAGCAATTTCATCATCATTAACAAGGATAAGTGAATCACCTAAGCCACTCAAATAGCCTTGGAACTCTTCATAGTTAAACTCTTTAACATAAGTAGGTCCTTGTTTAAGTGCAACCATGATTTCAGTACAATAACCGTATTTAATGTCTTCAGTTGCAACGTGTCCAGCTACTGATTTGTGGTGTTCAGCATTAATCATTTCAGTCATTACCGCTGGAGTTGCTTTGAAATCTTCAGAAGCGATGTATTCACCAGTCAAAGCAGCTAAAAATCCTTCATAAATAAAGACTAAACCTTGGCCACCTGAATCGACAACACCAACTTCTTTCAAAACAGGAAGCATTTCTGGTGTTTTAGCCAAAGCACGTTTAGCACCATCAAGTGCAGCACGCATTACTTCAACAGCATCGTCAGTTTCTTCAGCTTTCTTAAGAGCGGCAGTTGCTGCTCCACGAGAAACAGTTAAAATAGTACCTTCAACAGGTTTCATGACAGCTTTGTAAGCTACTTCTACACCTGATTGGAAAGCATGAGCTAAATCTTGACCAGTTAACTCTTCTTTATCCTTGATTGCTTGACCAAAACCACGGAATAATTGAGATGTGATAACACCTGAATTACCACGTGCTCCCATCAAAAGACCTTTTGATAGAATTTGTCCAACTTCTCCAACAGTACTTGCAGGTTTATCCGCAACTTCTTTGGCACCATTTTCAATTGTCATTCCCATGTTTGTTCCTGTATCACCGTCTGGGACAGGGAAAACATTAAGGGAGTTTACATATTCTGCTTGATTTCCAAGACGTGTACTAGCAGCTTGAACCATTTCTTGGAATAAACTGGTTGTAATATTTGACACTAATCTTCTCCTACAACTTTAATATTTTGTACGTAAACATTCACCGTATCTGCTGAAAGGCCAAGTTGGTTTTCAAGATTAAACTTGACACGTTCCTGAATGTTTTTTGATACCTCAGAAATTTTTACACCATACGACATTACAGTGTAAACATCGACTGAAATACCACTTTCTGTTGATTTGACAACAACACCTTTTGCGTAGTTTTCTTTACGCAGAAGCGCTTGAAAATTATCCTTAAGAGCACTTTTACTTGCCATACCAACAACACCAAAAATTTCTGTTGCGGAACCTCCAACAACAGTTGCAATAACGTCGTCAGATAACTCAATTTGGCCATCCTTTGTATTAATTTTCACAGTCATATTTACTACCTCAAAAGTTTTTATCAGTTTATTCTACCATATATTAGCCGTCTTGTAAAAAATAATAAAAGATTACCGGCTATAAAACAAAGAAAAAAGCCTTTCGGCTTTTCATTTTATACGCGTTCTACTTTACTAGATTTAAGCGCACGAGCTGATGCCCAAACTTTTTTAGGTTTTCCATTAACAAGAATAGTAACTTTTTGAAGATTTGGTTTAAATGCACGTTTTGTTTTGTTCATTGCGTGTGAACGGTTGTTTCCTGATACAGTCTTACGACCTGTGAAATAACAAACCTTAGCCATATTTATCTGTGTCCTCCTACTTAGATTATAGGTGCTTTACACCACATACTATAAAATAATATCATATTCACCATGCTTTCGCAAGCTTTTTAGCAAATAATCAGCAAAAATAATTGCGAAAGCACTAACAATTTCCCAGATTCAAACTGATTTCCGCCAGAAATTCTAAAACATTTTGTAAACAAAAAATCCTGATGATTATCAGGATCTAAAATTATCTGCCGATTGCAGGAATCGAACCTACGACCTACGCGTTACGAGTGCGTTGCTCTACCGACTGAGCTAAATCGGCTAACAAAGACATTATATCACTCAGCTAAAATTTGTCAATTAAATAATAACAGTTAACACAAAAAATAAAAAACTCCCCAAATGGGAAGTTTTTCTAAAACGAAGTTTGATTAAGCTTTGTTTGCTGAACATAGTTGATTTATTCGCCATACTTCCCATTACATCGTAAATCTCTATATTTAAGATTTTAAACAACCATATTAATAGGAAGAGAACTTCATTATTCCTCTTAATTCTATAAAAAGTGTGGCTAATTTGAGGCAAAATATTAAACTAAATTTGCCACAAATTAATAGCTTCACTATTATTCTAAATCAATAAGTAGTAAATAATCTTATTTTTTTCTACCAGACTATCTTTAGATATTAGCTTTTCGTCACCCACTACAGTTGACATAGACCCACAAAAAACTTAAAAACCTTGCGATATAAGACTGGTATGGAGAAGACCAATCTATCATCACAAGGTAAGAGTATTCAAATCTTATTGAAGACTCAAATAATAACAAATTTTGGTAGTGTAAAATAAGTTGTGTAAACACAAAAAGGAATAAATCCGTTATAGTAGAGTTGCAAAACATTACTAGAAAGAGATTTATTCCTATGACTCAGTTTACCACAGAACTACTTAACTTCCTAGCCCAAAAGCAAGATATTGATGAATTTTTCCGTACTTCTCTTGAAACAGCTATGAATGATCTGCTTCAAGCAGAGTTATCAGCCTTTTTAGGGTATGAACCTTACGATAAATTAGGCTATAATTCTGGGAATAGTCGTAACGGAAGCTATGCACGGAAATTCGAAACCAAATATGGGACTGTTCAGTTGAGTATTCCTAGAGATCGTAATGGGAACTTTAGTCCAGCTTTGCTTCCCGCTTATGGACGTCGAGATGACCACTTGGAAGAGATGGTTATCAAACTCTATCAAACCGGTGTAACGACTCGAGAAATTAGTGATATCATCGAGCGAATGTATGGTCATCACTATAGTCCTGCCACAATTTCTAATATCTCAAAAGCAACTCAGGAGAATGTCGCTACTTTTCATGAGCGAAGCTTAGAAGCCAATTACTCTGTTTTATTTCTTGACGGAACCTATCTTCCATTAAGACGTGGAACCGTTAGTAAAGAATGTATTCATATCGCACTTGGCATTACACCAGAAGGACAGAAGGCTGTTCTTGGATATGAAATCGCCCCAAATGAAAACAATGCTTCTTGGTCCACCCTGTTAGACAAGCTTCAAAACCAAGGAATCCAACAGGTTTCTCTTGTAGTGACCGATGGCTTCAAGGGGCTTGAAGAGATTATCAATCAGGCTTACCCATTAGCTAAACAACAACGTTGCTTAATTCATATTAGTCGAAATCTAGCTAGTAAAGTGAAACGAGCAGATAGAGCGGTTATTCTGGAGCAATTTAAAACGATTTATCGTGCTGAAAATTTAGAAATGGCAGTGCAAGCTTTAGAGAACTTTATCGCCGAATGGAAACCAAAGTATAGGAAAGTCATGGAAAGTTTGGAGAATACGGATAATCTTTTAACTTTTTATCAGTTTCCCTACCAGATTTGGCATAGCATTTATTCGACAAACCTCATTGAGTCTCTTAACAAAGAAATCAAACGTCAAACGAAAAAGAAGATTCTTTTTCCTAACGAGGAGGCTCTGGGACGTTATTTAGTTACCCTGTTTGAAGATTATAATTTCAAGCAAAATCAACGCATCCATAAAGGGTTTGGCCAATGTGCTGACACACTTGAAAGCTTATTTGATTAACATTCTTCAACTCTACTTGAGTGTTTACACATAATTATTGACAGTATCAACCAAGAAGTTCTCGTGTTTGGTCTATTTTGATTCATTCATACACCTACCTATTTTTCTTTAATATATTTTATTATAGCATAGCTTGTTATCTGACCAAAAACATTTCCCCAAAATATGGTAAAATATATACATAATTATTTAAAATATATACATAATTATTTGAGGTGATATTTTTATGAAAGAAACAATATATTTCGGTACCTATACTAGACGTATTTCAGAAGGAATTTATACGGCTCAGCTAGATACTGATACAGGAATTCTAAGTGATTTAGAACTAAAAATTAAAGAACACAGCCCTACTTATCTTTCTATTGATAAAAAAGGTAATATATATTCTGTAGGTTCAAATGACGGTCAAGGTGGAATTGCAGCCTATGATGCTAATAATGAACTTTTAAATTATGTAGTAAAAGATGGAGCTTCCTTATGTTTTCTAGCAATTGATGAAGACCGTGATTTTGTTTACGGAGCTAATTATCATACTGGGCAAGTAATGGTTTATAAGCGTGATCAAGACGGCAAACTTCACCTTAGTGACTGGATACAACATACTGGTTTTGGTCCCCATGAAAACCAAGAAGTTCCTCATGTCCACTATACAGATTTAACACCGGATAAATATCTCGTAACATGTGACTTAGGTACTGATAAAGTAACTACTTATGATTTAATTGATGGCAAGTTAAAAGAAATCAATAGCTATGATGCCAGGCCCAGGTTCTGGACCAAGACACTTAGTATTTAAGAATACTGATAAAATTGCCTACCTGATTTGTGAGCTTAATTCTACCATCGAAGTACTCATATATGACGGCCTAGGAGAATTTCACAAGTTACAAACAATTTCAACTCTACCAGATGACGCTGACAAGGAGGAATTTAATGCTACAGCTGCTATCCGTATGACTTCAGATGACAAATTTGTCTATGCAAGTAATAGAGGTCACAACAGCATTGTAGTATATGAATCACTTGCAGATGGTACTCTAGAAAAGATTCAAACTATCTCTTCTTTTGGAGACATTCCACGCGATATCAACCTTTCAAAAGGCGAGAAAGTTCTTATAGTAGCCAATCAAGATACTGATAATGTAACAACATATTTAAAAGATGAACAAACAGGACTTTTAACTAAAGTTCAAGACGACTTCTTCGTTCCTGAAGCTGTTTGTGTCTATCCAGCATAATTTTCAAGCAATAACTTTAAAAGAAAAGTTATTGCTTTTTTTATGCCATCAAGCTTTATTTTATAAGGGTTCTCAATAAATTATCTTAACCAAATTAATTACATATGAAACTAGAATATGAGTTCAAACACACATTTTTTTTAATTTTATGTCATAATAATACCATAGGAGAATTCATAAAAAAATTATTGAAAAAGGAGGTTAAAAAATGAGTAATTTCATTGAATTTCAAAATGTTTCAAAAGTTTACGAAGGTAAGAAGGTTGCAGTTGAGAATATCAATCTTGCCTTCAATAAGGGAGAATTTATCTGTTTTATCGGAACTAGTGGTAGCGGAAAAACAACGCTAATGCGAATGATAAATCGTATGACGAATCCTTCAACTGGAAGCATTCATATCGATGGGGAAGATATTTCAAAAATTGATCCTGTAAATCTTAGAAGAAAAATTGGTTATGTTATTCAAAGTATCGGGCTTATGCCTCACATGACTATTAGAGATAATATAACACTAGTTCCTAAATTACTAAAAACTGATTTAGCTACTAGAAATAAAACTGCTGAAGAAATGATAAATCTTGTTGAATTACCTACAGAAATGTTAGATCGTTATCCATTTGAACTATCTGGTGGTCAGCAACAACGTATCGGTGTAGTTCGTGCGCTTGCTGCTGATCAGGATATAATTTTAATGGATGAGCCCTTCGGTGCACTTGATCCAATAACTCGTGATTCCTTACAAGAACTTGTTAAAAACTTACAAGAAAAATTAGGAAAAACAATCATATTTGTTACCCATGATATGGATGAAGCTCTGGCTCTTGCTAGTCGCATCGTTATCATGGATAAGGGTGAAATTTTACAATTTGATACACCAAACAATATATTACAAAATCCAGCAAATTCTTTTGTTGAAGATTTGATTGGTAAAGAAAGACTTCTACAAGCAAAACCAGATACTACCACAGTTGCTGAAATTATGCTTATGAAGCCAATAACAGTTAGTACTGAAAAATCGCTAAATGACGCCATCAAGCTTATGAAGGACAAAAGAGTTGATATGCTCCTAGTCACTGATAATGCTGGTGTTTTTAAAGGATTTGTTGACGTTGAAGATTTAAATAGAATGCATGATAAGGCATCTAGCGTCGGCGATATTGTAAATACAGATATGTTTACTGTTAAAGAAACAGACTATCTGCGTAATACCCTTCAACGCATCTTAAAACGTGATCTCAAATACGTTCCAGTTGTTGATAAGGATAATAAAGTAATTGGAATTCTTACACGTTCTTCTATCGTTGACATTGTTTATGATGTTATTTGTGGAAATGAAGACACAATAGCAAGTGCTACTAGCCAAATCGTCTCTGACATCAATCCAGAGGAGGTATGATATGGCTGAATTTAGTGCTAAATTTCAAGCTTTCATGGGAGAATATGGAGATGAAATTTTAAGTAAAACAGGAGAACATCTGTACATCTCTTTCTTTGCCCTATTACTAGGAATTATTGTTGCTGTACCTTTAGGAATTATTCTTACACGCCACTCTAAAATTGCAGGACCAGTTATAAATATTGTAAGTGCCTTGCAAACAATTCCCTCACTTGCTCTTCTTACTCTTATGATACCAATCTTTGGAGTAGGTCGAACTCCTGCTATTGTTGCCCTATTTATTTATTCACTCCTACCTATCTTGAGGAATACATATATAGGAATGAGTCAAGTTAGTGACGACTATACAGACGTAGCAAAAGGTATGGGAATGACCAACTGGCAGTCTATTCGTTCAGTAGAACTTCCCTTAGCCTTCCCAACTATCATGGCTGGTATTCACTTATCTGCTGTTTATGTAATTTCTTGGGCTACTCTTGCTTCATTTATCGGTGCAGGGGGACTTGGAGATCTAATCTTTAGTGGACTTTATAATTACCAACCTGCCCTGATATTTGCAGGAACAATCCCTGTAATCTTACTTGCACTTTTAGTAGACATGCTTCTAACTAAATTCCAAGAAAAGATTACGGCCTTTAGGTATCAAAAAAGAAAGGGAGAGCTAAGATTATGAAACATATAAAAACTATATTAATAGGAGCCATTTCTATTGGTGTTCTTTTATGGGGCTACTTCACAATTATACCTCCAAAAACTGAAAATAATCAAATAGTAGTTGCAGGTGGAATTACATCAGAGTATCAAACTCTTGGTAGTATGGTTGCTGACATGGTTACTCACTATACAGGACGTGATACCCGTGTACTCAACAATCTTGCCACAGTTACCATCAACCATCAGGCCATGCTTGACGGAGATGCACAAATTTCTGCAGCACGATACACTGGTACTGACCTTACAACAACTCTAGGACTACCAGCAGAAAGTGATCCCAAAAAGGCATGGAATATTGTTCATGATGAATTCGAAAAAAATTCAATCAAACTTGGATGCCCACTTATGGATTCGCCAATTCTTATGTTTATCTTGTACGTAAAGATACAGCTAAAAAGTATAATTTGAAGAAAATTAGCGACATGGAAAAATATAAGGACAAGTTAACTGTTGGTGTAGACACTGCGTGGAGAACCCGTGAAGGGGATGGATATGAAGGATTCAAGAAGGCTTACGGTTTTGGCTTTGACAATCTTCATACCATGCAGATTGGTCTAGTTTATACGGCTGTTGCTGAAAAGAAAATGGACGTCGTTTTAGGTTATACCACTGATGGACGTATCAGTAGCTATGATTTGGTCATGCTTGAAGATGATAAACACTTCTTCCCCGCTTACGATGCCTGTGCTGTAGTTGACAACAAGCTTCTTGAACAGGAACCAGAAGTGAAGAAAGCTTTGGAAAAATTAACAAATACAATCGATACTAAAGAAATGCAAAAACTAAATTACGAGGCTGATAACAACTTGAAAGAGCCATCTGTTGTAGCCCGTGAATTCCTTGAAAAACATAATTACTTTGAAGATAAGGAGGTAAAATAAATGGAAAATATGAACCTATTTGAACAATTTATTGTCTACTTCCAGGAAAATGGAGCCTATGTCTTCCATCAATTCATAAGACATTTCCTTATCTCAATTTACGGGGTACTCTTTGCTGCTGCAGTTGCCATACCAATTGGTATCTACATCGCACGCAGAAAGAAAATGGCCCACTGGGTTATTAGACTTGCAAGTATCATTCAAACAGTTCCTTCTCTAGCCATGGTTTCCATGCTAATGTTGGCCTTTGGTCTTGGGGTTAAAATTGTATTGATTGCTACCTTCCTTTATTCACTACTACCTATCCTTACTAATACTTACACAGGGATTAGGCAGGTCGATAAAAATGTATTGGATGCAGGTCGTGGAATGGGAATGAATAAGTGGCAAAGCCTATTTATGATTGAACTTCCACTTTCAATCTCAGTAATCATGGCAGGTATCAGAAATGCACTTGTTATGGCTATTGGAGTTGTTGCAATTGGAGCCTTCGTCGGAGCTGGTGGACTTGGAGACATCATCATCCGTGGTACCAATGCCACAAATGGAGGAGCTATAATCCTTGCCGGTGCCTTACCAACAGCTCTTATGGCTATTCTAGCTGACTGGGGAATGGGGATTATTGAAAAGAAATTAGATCCCGTTGCTCGCATCAGAAAGAAAGCACATTAATATACAAAAAAATCTTAGGAAACTAAGATTTTTTTATTTATCATTATTTATATTTTTATAAGACTTAATTAACTGATCTAGATATTTTTATAAGACTTAATTAACTGATCTAGCTCATCAATTCCACTAACAAATTTCAAGGCTTTTCGATCAACCAAACTTAAAAATCCTTCTTCTACCATTTTATCAAAGAATTGTTCAAGTAGATCATAGTAACTATTGATATTCAAGAAGATACATGGACTTGAACTTTGCCCAACCCTAATCCATGAATATGCTTCAGCTATTTCTTCTAAAGTTCCTGGTCCACCAGGAATGGCAAGGCAAACATCATATAATTTAAGCATTCTTTGCTTTCTAAGGGACATATTTTCTACAATTTCAAGACTATCTAACTTATCATGAGCTAATTCTCTTTCTTGTAAAAAAGTAGGCATAATCCCAATTACCTTAGAACCACTATCTATCACAGTATCGGCAAGAATTCCCATAAGACCAACATTGCCATCACCGTAAATCAAGCTATTATTGTTTGCAGCAATCCATTTACCCAGCTCAACTGCTACATTCTCATAGGCTAGATTGTTCCCTAAACTTACTCCACAATAAACTGCTATATTTATCTCATGTCTCCTTTAACCTTTATAATAATAATTCTATCACAGAAATTTAGTAATTTAGAAAAGTTTTCAAGAAAAATGTATAATGAATGAAAGTATAATTGAAAGTAGAAAGTATGATTAAATTTAAAAGAGTAACCAAATATAATACAGATAAAAAAGAAAAAGATCAACTGAAAAAGCTTTATTTAAAAGCATTTCCAGCAGAGAAAAGATTACCTTTTTTCTTTTTCATGACAAAAACTAAAGATGAAAATGTCGATTTTTTAAGTATTTATGATGATGATTCTTGGATTAGTATGATCTATCTGGTTAAGCATGATAAGTTGACTTTTATATCCTACTTTGCCATCGATGATTCCCTTAGGTCAAAAGGATATGGTGGTCAAGTTTTAGAAGAAATTAAGAAAAAATATTCTAATTATGCTATCTGTCTAACCTTTGAAAAAATAGATTCCTCTGCTACTAATAATGAGCAAAGAATTAAAAGAAAAGATTTTTATAAAAGAAATGGCTTCGATAAGTTTAATTTTTACATTAAGGAAGCAGGTATTATGTATGAATTCATATCCCATGAAAAAGTGTTAAATCCTCTCAATACCTTGCTTTGAAAGAATATTATTTTGGAAAAGTTATAAATTACTTCTTCAAAGATAAGTTTTATAAATAAAAAGAGATACAATTTAATGTGTTTCTTTTTTTATTTTCTGCATAATATTTTTACAATAAAATAATTTTAAATAGATATTATTTTACATTATCAATCTTTTGTTATATTACAACCTTGTAAAAAGGTAGTGTAAAATAAGTTGTGTAAACACAAAAAGGAATAAATCCGTTATAGTAGAGTTGCAAAACATTACTAGAAAGAGATTTATTCCTATGACTCAGTTTACCACAGAACTACTTAACTTCCTAGCCCAAAAGCAAGATATTGATGAATTTTTCCGTACTTCTCTTGAAACAGCTATGAATGATCTGCTTCAAGCAGAGTTATCAGCCTTTTTAGGGTATGAACCTTACGATAAATTAGGCTATAATTCTGGGAATAGTCGTAACGGAAGCTATGCACGGAAATTCGAAACCAAATATGGGACTGTTCAGTTGAGTATTCCTAGAGATCGTAATGGGAACTTTAGTCCAGCTTTGCTTCCCGCTTATGGACGTCGAGATGACCACTTGGAAGAGATGGTTATCAAACTCTATCAAACCGGTGTAACGACTCGAGAAATTAGTGATATCATCGAACGAATGTATGGTCATCACTATAGTCCTGCCACAATTTCTAATATCTCAAAAGCAACTCAGGAGAATGTCGCTACTTTTCATGAGCGAAGCTTAGAAGCCAATTACTCTGTTTTATTTCTTGACGGAACCTATCTTCCATTAAGACGTGGAACCGTTAGTAAAGAATGTATTCATATCGCACTTGGCATTACACCAGAAGGACAGAAGGCTGTTCTTGGATATGAAATCGCCCCAAATGAAAACAATGCTTCTTGGTCCACCCTGTTAGACAAGCTTCAAAACCAAGGAATCCAACAGGTTTCTCTTGTAGTGACCGATGGCTTCAAGGGGCTTGAAGAGATTATCAATCAGGCTTACCCATTAGCTAAACAACAACGTTGCTTAATTCATATTAGTCGAAATCTAGCTAGTAAAGTGAAACGAGCAGATAGAGCGGTTATTCTGGAGCAATTTAAAACGATTTATCGTGCTGAAAATTTAGAAATGGCAGTGCAAGCTTTAGAGAACTTTATCGCCGAATGGAAACCAAAGTATAGGAAAGTCATGGAAAGTTTGGAGAATACGGATAATCTTTTAACTTTTTATCAGTTTCCCTACCAGATTTGGCATAGCATTTATTCGACAAACCTCATTGAGTCTCTTAACAAAGAAATCAAACGTCAAACGAAAAAGAAGATTCATTTTTCCTAACGAGGAGGCTCTGGGACGTTATTTAGTTACCCTGTTTGAAGATTATAATTTCAAGCAAAATCAACGCATCCATAAAGGGTTTGGCCAATGTGCTGACACACTTGAAAGCTTATTTGATTAACATTCTTCAACTCTACTTGAGTGTTTACACATAATTATTGACAGTATCCTGAAAGGCGAGAAATAGTTTCTGATTGGTATTCATTACCTAATAAAAAAGATGATGATGGTCGAATCAAACTTTCAGCACAAGTAAAATCGCTTATATTTAGTGATCTTCAAGATAAAGCAAATATACTTTATGAACAACTAACAAAAGAATCTTTACGAAAACGAAGCAATATCACTTTGTATGAAGTTTGGCATGAATGGCACCAAACGAGAATTGAACAGAAGTTAGTAGCTCCTAAAACTTTTGCTGGGGAAGATGGTAGATATAGAAACCACATTTTACCTCATATTCCAAAAGAAACGATACTAAAAAATATTCCCACTAGTTTAATCAAAGAGATTATAGATCAACTTTACCCAATCGGAAACCACAAACGAATAGCTCAATCAATTAAATCAGACTTGTCTGCCATATTCAAGTATGCTATTGCACATGATTATATTACGCCTGACCAGAATCCCATGCCTTATATAACAATTGGTAAGAAAGGGCTTTCTGACGAATTAGAACGTTTAAAGAAATCAGATATAGAAGATCAATATCTTGAATCTTGGGAACTCAAAGAAGTATTATCCATTGTTCGTAAGTACAATGAGCAGTATGCACATATTTTTGAATTTCAAGCACTAACCGGGATGCGTATTGGTGAAGTACTTGGTTTAAAGGAGGAAGCTATTGATTTTAATAAAAATATAGCCTCAGTTATTAGAACTCGTGCTACTCATGGAGGAGCCTCAGAAGATAACTATGAAGGTAACGTTAAAAATGTACAAAGTTATCGAAACGTTCAATTATCAATGCGGGCTGTTGAAATTCTACAAGAAGAAATTGAATTAAATCATCATCATATAGAATTCAATCCAGACTATAAAGATAATGGATGGATTTTCACATCTAAGAACATCCATAAACCTGATTACAATGGAACTCCTCTTCATTACAGTGTCTTAAACAACTTCCTCAACTCTTCAGAAAATGGTAAACTAAACCGCAAGGGAAAGCCGAGACGAGCAGGCATCGATATTGACAATAAGCTTAGTTTCAAGAAACATATTACAACTCATATCTTCCGACACACGCATATCAGCTTTTTAGCTGAACAAGGAGTACCCTTGGAGGCTATTCAAGATCGTGTTGGACACACAAGGGGGAGTCGAGTAACACAAATCTATTTACACGTTACACAGAAGACTAAGAACACAATCACTCCAATGATTGATCAATTGACAAAATAAACATAATTCCGCTACTTCTATAATCAAAACGAACTGAAATTTAGAAATCGGGGGCAAAATGGAGGCAAAACATAAGAAAAAGGCTTGTCCATATTGGACAAACCCTTTATTTTCAAGCCTATATAATCTAATTAAGCTTTGTTAGCTGAACATAGTTGATTTATTCGCCATACTTCCCATTACACCGTAAAACGCTATATTTAAGATTTTAAACAACCATATTAATAGGAAGAGAACTTCATTATTCCTCTTAGTTCTATAAAAAGTGTGGATAATTTGAGGCAAAATATTAAATTGAATTTGCCACAAATCGTAAGACCTGGTTTGAACAACTTTTGTTTGACTAAATTTCAAAAGTCTTTAATATCAAGCATTTCTACGCTTTTCTGAAAGTGTTATTTCAATCAATTTCAACTAATTTTATCTGAATGGTCTGAATTTTACCCCAAAATTACAAAGAATTGAGCTGATAAATACTAAAAGTTCACACCATTAGTTAAATTATTTTTTGTTACGTACGTTTTTCTTAGATGATAGACCTCCTAATTTATTTCTTATAGCATTTGAACAAACCTCCGTTAGAGGTTCCTCTATTGCCTCCTTGTAATTAAATCCCAATAATTGCATAGTCTTTAAAGTATCCTTGTTAAGTAAAGCAACTAATTGTTTCATTGAATCTTCTTTCCCATCTTCAACAATAATAAATGAAGATAGTAGAGAAATAACCCGTTCTAAAGTATTGTGCAAATACTCAATATCTTTATCATCAATATGTACTTTTTCATATTCTTCTTTATATGCCTGAGCAATTCTGATTGCCTGTTCTCGTTCCGAAAGCAACTCATTTACAATTTCATCATAAGTGTTTCGTAATTTATCGGCATTACGTTCTTCCTTTAATGATTGAATTTTACTACTCACTAGTGTTGTGGTTCCTTTAAATGTTAGAGTTCCCAATGATTATCTCGGATTATGATTTAGAAATAAAGCAGTCCGGACTTCCCATATACATTTTCCCGTAATTAGGTTATTTCTTAAAAAATACGTAGCTATAAAAAAGACTTGATGAAATATAATCATCAAGTCTTTTTCAAAAATGAAAAGCTTATTACATATCGAAATATGTCGCATTATAATAATTTGCAACAGTTTTTGATAATTCAGAGAGTTTTAACAGCTACCATGTTTTATAGTAATTTACTCTCTTTAAGTAGCTCTTCGATAAACGTTCCCTTTATCTTCTTTTTTAGAACTACTTTAGCTAATTTAGGAATTCCTAAATTAGCCTCATCAATGGTTTTTTTATCTCCCATATAGTAGATGGCTTTAAGTAGTTCTCGAATATCATAAATGGATCCATAAACTTCAGGAACAGCACGTTCAACTTCAAGCAAAGTATATACAGATTCCATGGCTGTCCTAATTGAATATTCAGTAGTAAATACGGTGTCATTACTAGGTGACTCTGCGAAATTACCAATAAATGCTAAATTAACAGACCCTTTAGGAACAATATCTGGCCTATCCCCCGCAATTCGGGGCATAAAGTATGATGTAATAAATGGCATAAATACTGGAACGGTATTTACATTGTTTTGGTTAGACAATTGTTTGATTTTGGACTCAGGGACCCCAAGGTGATAAAGGAGTTCTTGCGTAATTTCTTCCCCAGAACTTTCTACGATAGTCTTATTAACAAAATTTCCTTTGGTATCTGAATATAGTCCATATATCCATACAGTTGTTTCATTTTCTTTTTGTTCTTTGAAATGTGGCTGCCTATGAACAGCAAAACTCATCAACCAGTTCGAATCGGTTATGGTAATTATCCCACCAGTATTAATTTTGTGATCATGCAAATCACGATTGGTGAGACGTTCAATGTAAGGTTCAATTTCTGGTGTTTTTATAGTGGCTGTCGCTGATACGAACCAACTTTTTTCAGGTAGGTTATCATAGAATACTTCTGGATGACCGAAATCATTAGATTGCTCTGCCAGATTCTTCCATAGTGACCAGCTACCACCCAACTCTTTTGATATAGGAGCGGGTTTATCATGGCTTCCGTATGTTGAACTTTCTGTAATAGAACCATTTGTAACGAATACAAGATCATCACGTGATAGGCTGACATCATCACCATCCTGGATCACGAGTTTTTTGGCAATTTTTTCGTCATTTTCGAAATCTACCACAACATTATTAACTTGTGTATTATAGATGAATTCGACATTGTATGACTCTAAATACTTTATAATTGGTAGAACCATAGACTCATACTGATTGTACCTATTGAACTTTAGGGCACTAAAATCAGGTAATCCATCAATATGATGAATAAATCGCATCGTGTATCGACGCATCTCAACTGCAGAGTGCCACTTTTCAAAAGCAAACATAGTTGCCCAGTACATCCAAAAGTTACTTTCAAAGAACTCATTTGAGAAAAATTCCTCAATAGTCGTCTTACCCAGTTTTGACTCAGGGGTTAAAACTAAATCTATTAATTCTTTAGATTTTTCGTCCAAAGTATACAGGCCATCCGTTGGGACGCGTTGTCCCCGGTTATAAATTAGGCGAGTATTAGATGAATTTGGATCATCTTTATCTAGCCAATAAAATTCATCTAAGTAAGAGGCATCTTTAATTTCTAAAGAAGGAATTGATCGATACATGTCCCACATAGTTTCAAAATGATTTTCCATTTCTCGACCACCACGTGTCACAAAACCGATGTTGGCACGCTTTTCTCCATCTAACGACCCACCCGGAGTAGGCAATTCCTCATATATATGAATTTTTTCCCCGGACATTTGTCCATCGCGCACCAAGAAAACAGCGGTCGCCAATCCGGCCAGCCCTCCTCCAATAATATACGCTGATTTTTGATCCACATTTTTGGGCTTTCTTGGACGTGCAAAAGCTTCATAATTTCCGTTACTGTAATACATAAATGGGCCTCCTTTGTATAGACACTAAATAAACATCCTTCTTAACTTGATTATAGGCTTTTCATTACTTCTTGTAAAGAAAAACCTTTCGAAACTATTAGACAAATCAACACATTTGTCTATTGTACTAAAGGCAAATAATTAGACACAAAATGAGTTATATTTTTGGTTCTGTTGCAAAGTTTTAAATCTACTATCAAATAAGGTAGAATAAATGAAGATTATTTACAAAACTGTTCAAAAAATAACAAGAATCATATCAGAAATATACTTGCAAATCTATACAATTGATTGCAAAACGATTAACAGAATTCATTCTATTTTTTTGTAAGCGAGATCATTTTCTTTGACTTATCATTTTTATTGACCTATAATATTCGCAAAGGTATATGCTATATATTAATCTTATGATTGTTAAGATTAATATAAAAAATACTTTAGCTAAAATATAACTCTTTAGATTATTTGATTTTCCAAATAATCTAACTTTCCACAATTTAGAAAGGGGAAGACATTATGCTTTGGGCTATTATCGTAGGAGGACTTATCGGTCTTATTGCAGGTGGAATCACTAAAAAGGGAGATTCCATGGGAATAATCGCTAATATCATTGCAGGTTTAGTCGGTTCATCTGTTGGACAATCACTTTTCGGTGCATGGGGACCTAGTCTAGCTGGAATGGCATTAATTCCATCAATCTTAGGAGCGGTTATTGTTGTTTCAGTAGTATCATTTTTCCTAGGAAAAAAAGATTGAACTTGAACCTTTCTTGACAGGAATAGATTAAAATTCAAATTCTATTGATGAAAGGATTCAATATGTCAAAAAACAAAAAAATATTTTACCTTATTTTATGTATTTTAATCTTGACAATTTTGATTCCTATTTTACTAGATTATCTTAAATTCAGTGGCTTAGGACTTCATTTAGTTGGTTGGAATAAAAATTCCTTTTTAGAATTTTATCTTTCAAGATATATTTTCTGGGGTGCTCTAGTACTTTCAGCTGTAGTGTTGTTTCTAATGCTTGTTACACTCTTTTATCCTAAACAATATTTAGAGATTCAGTTACCTGATGTCGATGGGAACCTAAAATTAAAAAATTCAGCTATTGAAGGATTTGTACGTTGTGTGGTTGCTAATCACAATTTTATAAAAGATCCTACTATTAAGGTAGACTGTCGTAAGAATAAATGTTTAGTTCACGTAGAAGGACAAATGCTTCCATCAGACAACATTATTAAACAAACTCAAATAATTAAAGATGAGATAGCTGATGGATTGAAACAGTTTTTTGGAATGAATCATCGTGTAAAACTGTATATTTCTGTAAAAGAATACAAGCCTAAACCACCACGTAAAAAAACTGTTAGTCGTGTAAAGTAAGGAAGTAAAAAAATGGAATGGTTTAAAAAATACCAATATCTATTTCTTTCCGGATTGGCGGGTGCTATCTTAGCGTGCCTCATCCTATCCTATGGTTTTTTTAAGACTTTATTTGTCTTGATTTGCGCCACTCTAGGAGTTGGAATTGGATATTATATTCAACAAAAACAATTATTTAAATAGTAAAGGTGATTTATATGTCAAATGTAGAACAAAAAGTAAAAGAAGTAAAAGAAGTAAAAGGCGAATTGACCTATGAAGATAAAGTCATTCAAAAAATTATTGGTCTTTCTTTAGAAAATGTTCCAGGTTTACTGGATATTGATGGCGGCTTTTTCTCAAAACTAACTGGAAAACTTATCAATACTGATAACGTTGCAAGCGGAATCAATGTTGAAGTTGGTAAAAAGCAAGTTGCTGTGGATTTGAAAGCAGTTGTCGAATATCAAAAGAATATTCCTGAATTATACAAGAAAATCAAAGAGGTTGTTGTTTCAGAAATTTCTAATATGACTAATTTGGAAGTGGTTGAAGTTAATGTAGATGTTGTTGATATCAAGACTAAAGAGCAACATGAAGCAGACTCAGTAAGCCTGCAAGATCGAGCAACTGGAGTTGTTGAATCAACAAGTGAATTTACTTCCGATAAGTTTGAAAGCGCAAAAGAGGGATTGAGTGATGGCTTCTCAGCTGCAAAGGAAAAAGTTAAAGGAGTTGCCGAAGATACCAAAGAGACTGCTAAAGCAGAACCAAGAGTTCACTAAATTCTTTTATGCCTAAAAAAGTTTAAAAACGTTCATTTTCAATAATCTAATTTTCCAATGGAGGGTAACACTATGTCAGTAGAAGAAAAACTTAATCAAGCTAAAGGTGCTATTAAAGAAGGTGTCGGAAAAGTAACTGATGATAAAAAGACCGAAAAAGAAGGAGCTGCTGAAAAAGGAGTTTCAAAAGTTAAAGAAGTTGCCAAAGATGCCAAAGATGCTGTTGAAGGAACAATTGAAGGCGTTAAAAATATGGTTAAAAAGGACGATAAATAGTTCTAAAATCGGTTGATTTTTTACTTAAAACATGGGATTACTTTACAAGAAATTTAAGGTTGTTGTATTCCTAACTACTCACTTTTAAAACAACACCAAGAACTATGACAAATCCTTAACATTACAATATTACTCAGGTGAAAAATCAGCTTTCTTTAGATTACTTTGAGATCCTTTCTAACCTCATATGTATATTCCTTCTGATAGCAATAGCGCTCTAAAATCTGTAGTTTTGTTTAAACTATAGAAGCTAGAGTGCTTTTTATATTATTTTTAAAAAAATAAAAGTACAGACTTTACTGTACCTCAGAATGAGGTTATGTAAGCATTCAATACAAATCAATACATAAGAAAAGCGCTAATTTCAAGCGTTTTTTCTTTTTGCTAAATGCAGTATATTGCTATATTTCAGTTCAAACTCTACCTTTTTATCGTAAAATCGGTTCTGTTGCAAAGTTTTCCAAAAAATCTATTTTAGTGTAAAATTGAGAAAAAAGACAGAGAGGACAGAGTAATGAATCATTTTAAAGGCAAACAATTCAAAAAAGACGTCATTATTGTCGCTGTTGGTTACTACCTGCGTTACAATCTAAGCTATCGTGAAGTTCAGGAATTGTTATATGATCGTGGAATAAATGTTTGTCATACTACGATTTATCGTTGGGTGCAAGAGTACAGCAAAGTCCTCTATTATCTTTGGAAGAAGAAAAATAGACAATCCTTCTATTCATGGAAAATGGACGAAACCTATATCAAAATTAAGGGACGTTGGCATTATCTTTATCGTGCAATTGATGCGGACGGCTTAACCTTAGATATCTGGTTACGAAAGAAACGGGATACTCAAGCAGCCTATGCTTTCTTAAAACGACTTCATAAACAGTTTGGACAGCCTAGAGTCATCGTGACAGACAAAGCACCTTCTCTTGGCTCCGCCTTTAGAAAGTTACAGAGTGTGGGTTTATATACTAAGACAGAGCACCGAACTGTGAAGTATCTTAACAATTTAATAGAACAAGACCATCGACCTATTAAACGACGGAATAAATTTTATCAAAGTCTCCGTACAGCCTCTTCCACGATTAAGGGCATGGAGACCATTCGAGGAATATATAAAAAGAACCGAAGAAATGGAACGCTCTTCGGCTTTTCGGTGTCTACTGAAATCAAGGTATTAATGGGAATACCAGCCTAAGATATTCTGAGTTCAGAGAGGGCTCGTTTGATTTTCAAACTTCGCAACAGAACCATTTTTAAAGAGATGAAATTTATAATTTGAAGATCTTATTTTATTTCTCTGGAGCTTTTTATTATCTAAGGAAATCAAAGTATTAATGGGAACACCTACTTAATAAGGTTAGACTGTCATTTTAATATTTAAATGGCGCATAGTTTGCTTCATAACTAGCGTTCAAAAAAACTAAAAATGTATCATAAAAAGAAGGCACGCTTATAAACATGCCTTCTTTTATTTGTTGTGTTATTTAACTTTCATCAATCGTAATCCGTTTAATGTTACTAAAAGCGTTGCTCCCATATCTGCTACAATAGCAATCCATAGTGTTAGCCAACCTGGTATGACTAGTAGTAGAGCTAATAGTTTTATACCTAATGAGAAGGTGATATTTTGCTTAATTACTTTTAGAGTTTGACGGCTAAGTCTAACAATGAATGGTAATTTTTGTAAATCGTCGCCCATTAGAGCAACATCAGCAGTTTCGAGAGCCGTATCTGTTCCTGCACCGCCCATTGCAATACCAACCGTCGATGCAGCTAATGCTGGTGCATCATTAATGCCGTCGCCCACCATTGCTACTTTATTATAAGTTGTCCGCAACGCTTTAATCGAATCTAATTTTTCTTGAGGCATTAGATCTCCTTTTATTTCAGTCACACCTAATTGCTTACCAATAGATTCAGCGGTTTTAGTATTATCACCAGTAAGCATAATAGTGTGTTCAATTGACAACTTGTGGAGTTCAGAAATAACGGCAGCACTTGAATCTCTTACTTCATCCGCGACAGCAATTACTCCTAAAATTTGTTCGTCAGTACCGAAATACATGGCGGTTTTCCCTTGTTCTTGAAATTGTCTGTATTGTACTTTGACCGCTGTTTCTTCGATTACTGATGCAGAAAACAGTTTAGGGCTTCCAATATAGTAACGTATGTTTTGATGTATACCTGTAAGTCCTTTACCTGTGATAGATTGGAAATCCTCTATTTGTATTGACTTGTAATCCACATTAGTTTTATCCGCTTCGTTTAAAATAGCAGAAGCTAATGGGTGTTGAGAAAGAGATTCCAACGATGAAATAATCGATAGATAATTTATATCAGTTTCAGAACTGGTTGCAATGAAATCCGTTACGACAGGCTTTCCTTTTGTTAAGGTTCCAGTCTTATCGAAAGCAATTGCTCTCAAATGACCAATTTCTTCCAGATAGACTCCGCCTTTTACTAAAACACCATTTTTTGCTGCATTACCAATAGCCGAAACAATTGAAACAGGTGTTGAGATCACTAATGAACAAGGACATCCGACAACTAAAATGGATAACCCTTGGTAAAGCCATTTATTCCAGTCACCACCAAAGAATAGCGGAGGAACAACCACTATCAAAAGGGCCATAATAATTATGAATGGCGTATAGTATTTTGCAAATTTATCTACAAAGGCTTGTGCAGGAGCTCGTTCTCCTTGCGCTTCTTCAACTAAGTGAATGATTTTGGCAATCGTTGTATCCGTTACTTTTTTTGTTACTTTGACTTCAAGAACACCTTCTTCATTTAGTGTTCCTGCAAACACTTCATCATCTAACTGTTTTTCAACAGGAACCGATTCTCCTGTTATTGCTGCTTGATTTACTGAAGAATGACCGTTGATAACAAGCCCATCCATGGCTATTTTTTGTCCGGGTTTAATGATCATAATATCGTCGATATCGATTTTATCGACACTGACTAATTGCTCTACATTGTTTCTCCTGATAAGAGCTTCTTTGGGAGCTATATCCATAAGAGAACGAATCGACTGTCTTGCTTTATCCATTGAAAATCGTTCCAAAGCTTCGCTAATAGCAAATAGTATTACTACAATAGAACCTTCGGCCCATTCTCCAATAAATGCGGCCCCAATAATTGCAATAGTCATTAAAGATTCCATGGAGAAGTCCAATTTGATCAAATCAGAGAACCCTTCTTTAAATAAATCAAATCCACCAATTATTATTGCCAATATATAAAGAGCTTTCGTTAATAAATGATCTTCGCCCAATGATAGTTGGGAAATCACAGCAACAAGTATAAAACCAAGAGAGATGATTAAAGCGATATTCCGTTTAATAAAAGACTCTTTTGATCTAACTTGTTCATCATTTTCTTGATCATCACGAATGATAAGATTTTCGAAGGCTCCCGCTTCTTCGAGTTCTTCAATTGTTGTTTGGCCTTCTACTGAAATCTTACTTGCACCAAAGTTTACTGTTGCACTCGTAACTCCTGGCAACTGCTTTACATTTTTTTCAAATTTACCTGCACAATTTGTACAGCTTAATCCTTCTATTCGATAGGTTTTTTCGGTCATTTTCTCACTCATGCTAGCACCTCTTCTTTAAAATTTACGCCAAGCTCCATAAGATTTAAGATTTTGATATTTTTAATAAAATAGTAGACTAACTTACCATCCTTGTGACTATCAACTACTCCCAATTTTTTTAAGGAGTTCAGATGGTGTGAAGTTGTTGCGACCGAAGCATCAATGATATTAGCAATATCACAAACACATAGCTCATCTTCATGAACTAAAGCATGTACAATTTTAAGTCGATTTTCATCTGACAATATTTTAAAGAAACCACTTACTGACGGAGTATCAAAGTTTGCTAGTTTAGATTTAGCACGATTAACTTTGTCTTCATGAATACAAGTTATTTCACAAATTTCATTATTCATACGATCATTCCTTTACATTCAAATGTTTGTTTGAATGTATTGTATCAGAACATCCATCTATATTCAAGTGAATGTTTGAATGTTCATAAAATGGTCATTTTCTGATCACATAATTGGTGTGATAAAATCAGACCAAACAAAAAAACAGATTTACATTTTAAAACAATCTGTTTTTTTGTTTCAACTTTAATCTTCATTTCTCATGATATAGTAGTAAGTTCCGACTCCACATACAATTGCAACAATAGGTCCGCCAATTATTATAACCGGTTCTGTTGCAAAGTTTTAAATCTACTATCAGATAAGGTAGAATAATAGAAAAAGATAGCAGGAGGAATGACGATGAATCATTTTAAAGGAAAGCAATTTCAGCAGGATGTGATTATTGTAGCCGTGGGCTACTATCTTCGTTATAACCTTAGCTATCGTGAAGTTCAAGAAATCTTATATGATCGTGGCATTAACGTTTCTCATACGACGATTTATCGTTGGGTGCAAGAATATGGCAAACGACTCTATCAAATTTGGAAAAAGAAAAATAAAAAATCCTTTTATTCATGGAAAATGGATGAAACGTACATCAAAATTAAAGGAAAATGGCATTATTTGTATCGAGCCATCGATGCAGATGGTTTAACCTTGGATATTTGGTTACGTAAAAAACGGGACACACAAGCAGCCTATGCTTTTCTTAAGCGGTTAGTGAAGCAGTTTGATGAACCGAAGGTTGTAGTCACAGATAAAGCCCCCTCTATTACAAGTGCCTTTAAGAAACTAAAAGAATACGGCTTTTATCAAGGGACAGAACATCGTACCATTAAATACCTGAATAATTTGATTGAACAAGACCATCGTCCAGTAAAGAGACGCAATAAATTCTATCGAAGTTTACGCACTGCCTCTACCACGATTAAAGGTATGGAAGCCATCCGAGGATTATATAAGAAAACCCGAAAAGAAGGCACTCTCTTCGGGTTTTCGGTCTGTACTGAAATCAAGGTATTATTGGGAATCCCAGCTTAAATCATAGATACCGTAAGGGATTTTATTCTTTATTTAAAACTTTGCAACAGAACCGGTTTATTAAACGAATACAGGAACTTGGTTTTTCTTTAAGCGAGATTTATAAATTACTTGGTGTTGTAGATAAAGATGAAGTTCGTTGTCAAGATATGTTCGAATTTATTTCTAAAAAACAAAAGGAAGCGCAAAAACAAATAGAGGATTTAAAACGAATTGAAATGATATACATCTTTCCGAAAAAGTTTGCTTTTTCTCAAAGCATGGCTATAAATAATTGTTAGTCCATTCTTAAGGTCGATAACACTTTTCAATACCGACCCTAATACTGACCCTAATACTGACCTTGATACTGACCTTGATACCGACCCTAATACTGCCCCTAATACCGACCTCAATACTGAACAAAAAAAGCCACCTGATTTCAGTGGCCCAATTAATATATTTAAAATCTTTATAAAGGAGGATTCCTCAGATGTATCTGGTTGAGCGAATATCAAGCTTTCTGATTGGCTCGTGGTATATAACGAGTTGGTCATTGAGTTTCAACCTAGTTTGATACATTTGATTGGAGCATAATTTAATTTCATATTCTCAAAAGATGAGAAAAATTTATATTATCCCAAAAATTTCGTAATACTATCTGCAACATTTTGAATTTGTTCAGGAATGTTTTCGGTTATACCTCCTGCAACATTTTGAATCTGTTCGGGAATGTTTTCGGTTATACCTCCTGCAACATTTTGAATCTGTTCGGGAATGTTTTCGGTTATACCTCCTGCAACATTTTGAATTTGTTCAGGAATATTTTCGGTTATACCTCCTGCAACATTTTGAATTTGTTCAGGAATGTTTTCGGTTATACCTCCTGCAACATTTTGAATTTGTTCAGGAATGTTTTCGGTTATACCTCCTGCAACATTTTGAATTTGTTCAGGAATATTTTCGGTTATATTCCCCAAAATTTCTTGTGCTTGTTCAGTTAAGTTTTGAAATATATTTTTAAACATTTATAGCTCTCCTTCTATATCTTTTTTATTTGGCAATAATAATCTCAATGAATTTAGCAGAACAACCAGCGTACTTCCCTCATGCAATGTTATGCTTAGTACCACCGAGGTATTTTTCCATAGACTAATATACACTAAAAATAGAACAACTAATAAAGCAAATATTATATTTTGAGTTACAATATTTTTTAATCTTTTAGAAGTTTTATGTGCACTCACAAAATTACCAAGGTCATTATTCATTAATACTACATCTGCAGTTTCTATAGCTACATCCGTGCCATCTCCCATCGCAATACCTACATCTGCTACAGCAAGTGCTGGTGCATCATTCACACCATCTCCGATCATCGCGGTTGGACCATATTTTTCTTTATTTTCATTTATTATTTTTGCCTTTTCATCAGGCATTACATTTGCCTGCACATCTCTTACGCCTAACTGTTTCCCAATTGCCTTTCCCGTTAATACTGCATCACCAGTTATCATAATAGTCTTTATTTGATTCTTATTTAAATATTGAATTGCCGAAATTGCAGTCTTTTGAGGAGTATCTTGAATTGCTATTAAGCCTTCGACTTTATCGTTAACAGCAATAAATACCACCGTTTTTCCTTCATTTTCAAAGTTTTCCTGTTTTTCAATCCATTCTTGACTTACGATTTTAAAAGCACTTGGTTTAGCAATTCGATAGCTTTCTCCTTGGTAGGTTGCGCTCAACCCTGTCCCAAGTTCATTTTCTACTTTGATATCGTAGTCAACTTTTTGAATTTCAAATTTATTAACTATAGCATTTGCTAATGGGTGATTACTTTGCTTTTCCATTGCTACTAATGTATTTCTAAAGGATTCACCATCAAGTTCGGGATTAAAATAGAAATCTACTACTTTTGGTTTTCCTTCTGTCAATGTTCCTGTTTTATCAAAAGCGACAGCTTTTAAATTAATTAAATTTGAAAGAAAATTACCACCTTTAAATAGTATTCCTTGTTTTGCTAAAGATGATATTCCAGCTAATGTTGCAGGAATTGCAGCAACAGCTAATGCACATGGTGAAGCAGAGACTAGAAAGACTAAACTTCTTGAAATTGTTTCCGTTAATGTCCAGCCTAAAAACATTGGAGAAAATATAATTAAAGCTAAAAATATTACTAATACTCCGTTGACATAGTGTGGTTCAAAACGTTTTATGAAATCGGCAGTTGGTGAAAGGTTATTTTGTGACTCTTCAACCATAGTTAATATTTTAGAAAATACTGTATCCTTGCTATCCTTGGATACTCTCATAGTGAATGTACCTGTACCATTAATGGTTGAACCAAAAACAATATCACCAACATTTTTTTCTCGAGGAATACTTTCACCATTTATGGTTGACTCATCAATGCTTGTTGAACCATTAAGTATGATACCATCAGTTGGAACTTGCGCTCCATTCAAAACTTGAAGTCTATCACCTATTTTTAATTTATCAATCGAAACTACTTCTATATTTCCCTCATTATTAATTAAACGAGCTTCCGTAGGATTTAGTTCTATTAGTTTAGTAATTTCCCGTTTACTTTTTCCCTCAACATATTCTTCAAGAAAGTGTGCCCCTGCGAATATAAAGATTAGTAGAGCAGCTTCAACGGCTTCTCCTAAGAAAATTGCACCTATTGCGGCAAGTGTCATTAAAATATGCGTATTAGGAGTAAATCTTTTCTTTTTGACTGTCTCTTTTATGGTATCATCTATCCCTTCAAGCATTACATGATATCCCGATAAAATAGTTGCTATTATGCTAATTAAAACTCTGACTGTACTTGATATTGGGAGTAATAATCCGATGATAAAAATTATTATTCCGATAAAATATAAGCGTAATGCTCTCTTTTCTTTTAAAGCTGTAATTAAGCTTTTCATATTAGATACCTCTTCTAAATGATATAAATATTTTTATATGTTATACTGATATTATAAACTATACCTTTACGGTAAGGTCAAGGAGAAAGAATGGAAAATAAAAATTATTTGACTATAGGAAAACTTAGCAGCTATTCTGGTATACATATCAAGGCTTTAAGATATTATGAGTCTATCGGCATTTTACATCCAGCATTAATTGATGCTAATAATGGTTACCGCTATTACTCTCATGCACATATTCCATATGTGAAAATTATAAAATTATGTGCTGATTATGGAATTCCTCTAGGGACTTTTAACGACTTTATTAAGTCCGAAACTGAGATCAATTTGACCGAAATCATTAGAAAAGCTAGTAACATATTAGAATTAAAAGAAAAGCAATTAAAAGAGGATAAGCAATTTTTAGAATATATACAAAATGAAATAAGCTTATCTCAAAAACTAGACTCATCAATTAATGTTGATTTAGAGCAAACTCATGAGGATTTTATCTTGATACCTTTCGATGATGTATTTTTTTCAAATAAGTACTATGATACAATTAATAAAACTATCTCTATGTTGAAGGATTTAGAAATAGAATTTTTTAACCGAATTGGGTGTTATTATTCACTCCAGTATGGTAACTACGATAAATTTCTTGCCTTAAAAGTTCGGGGCCACTCATCAAAGTTAAAAAACATAAAAATTTTGCATATTGATCATGTCTGTGTTCAAGCACAACATATTGAACCTGATAAGATAACGGATGAATTAATTAGACTTAAAAAACTTAAGCAAAATTCTATATTAATTCTGGAAACTTACGAAAATCCGTACAACTTTTCAACGCCACATCTGGAATTAAGGATATTATTAAATTAATTGGCAGTTATCTAAAAATACAATACTAGATATGTATCTAGTATTGTATTTTTTAATTTGGGAGTAGGAATACTACATTTTCTGGGCTAATATTTGTTCTAACATTTCCCCAAGGAAATGTCCCACCATATCCAGCTTCTTGAACGTTAAATGTTCCATCTGGGTTCACCCCAGTTACTACTGCCACATGACCATATGGTGAGGTTCGAGCTGTAGTAGACGTTCCATATCCTGTAAAATGGTCAGTAAATCCTGAAGCAATAACTCCTGGAGCCAAATTTGTTCGACGCAAGACTCCTTGACTCACACCATTTGTTCCCCAATAACCTCCATTACCATTTACTATGTTTGCTATATATGGTTCTGTTGCAAAGTTTTCCAAAAAATCTATTTTAGTGTAAAATTGAGAAAAAAGACAGAGAGGACAGAGTAATGAATCATTTTAAAGGCAAACAATTCAAAAAAGACGTCATTATTGTCGCTGTTGGTTACTACCTGCGTTACAATCTAAGCTATCGTGAAGTTCAGGAATTGTTATATGATCGTGGAATAAATGTTTGTCATACTACGATTTATCGTTGGGTGCAAGAGTACAGCAAAGTCCTCTATTATCTTTGGAAGAAGAAAAATAGACAATCCTTCTATTCATGGAAAATGGACGAAACCTATATCAAAATTAAGGGACGTTGGCATTATCTTTATCGTGCAATTGATGCGGACGGCTTAACCTTAGATATCTGGTTACGAAAGAAACGGGATACTCAAGCAGCCTATGCTTTCTTAAAACGACTTCATAAACAGTTTGGACAGCCTAGAGTCATCGTGACAGACAAAGCACCTTCTCTTGGCTCCGCCTTTAGAAAGTTACAGAGTGTGGGTTTATATACTAAGACAGAGCACCGAACTGTGAAGTATCTTAACAATTTAATAGAACAAGACCATCGACCTATTAAACGACGGAATAAATTTTATCAAAGTCTCCGTACAGCCTCTTCCACGATTAAGGGCATGGAGACCATTCGAGGAATATATAAAAAGAACCGAAGAAATGGAACGCTCTTCGGCTTTTCGGTGTCTACTGAAATCAAGGTATTAATGGGAATACCAGCCTAAGATATTCTGAGTTCAGAGAGGGCTCGTTTGATTTTCAAACTTCGCAACAGAACCCACTTATGTGATTGGGAAATAAAATTAGAAAGGAACTAATATGCTAAAAATAAAATATGTACCTGTGGAAAACTGTGAAGCAGAATGGGGAGATAAAATGGCTTTAATAAAACGATTTGAAGGATTAAAATTAAAAACCCTTAATAATCTACTAACTGAAATGAGACTACATCCAACTTTTGCAGAATATGTCATTAACTCTGGACATAGAACAGTGTGGATAAACTTCAATGGTTTTTTGATGTTTTTGCGATTTAGACAAAACAAAAGATATAAGGAGGTAAGTTGATGAATAATATCCGCCTCCACTCTATTGTTCAGAAGAGTATAAAAAAATCATCTAAAAAAGGTTATGTAGATGTTAAATTCAGAACCCGCTTTATTAACCCTCTAACAGAAAAAAGGCGTGAAATTCTCTCAGAATGGTATACTGTTCCAAATAAAGCAGATGAAAATGGAAAAATAAAAATATCTCCTCAAATAAAATCTTTAGTTTATAAGGAACTCCAAATTAAAGCAAATGAAACGTTTGAAGAAATAACAAAAAAATCACTCAAAGATAAAGAAAATATAACTTTAAATGAAGTTTGGACCTTATGGCATCAAGAAAGATTAAATCAGAAGTTAGTTCAACCTAAAACATTAGCAGGTGAGGAGGGTAGGTATAGAAATCATATTCAAAAGTATATTCCTCAAGAGACCCTAATAAAAAATATCCCTACAAATTTAATTAAAAACTTTATCGATTCTTTATATCCTATCGGGAGTCACAAAAGAATAGCTCAAAGTGTAAAATCAGATTTATCATCTATTTTTAAATACGCAATTGCTAATAACTTTATCTCTCCAGACCAGAATCCTATGCCCTACATTACAATTGGCAAAAAAGGACTTGAGGAAGAGATTAAAATTCTTAAGGAGAAAAATATTGAAGATTATTACTTAGAGTCATCGGAACTTAGGGAGGTCTTAGAGATAGTTAAAAAATATAACGAACAATACGCAAGAATATTTGAGTTCCAGGCACTTACTGGTATGAGAATTAGTGAAGTTTTAGGCTTAAAAATTGAAACTATTGATTTTGATAAAAAAATAGCTTCTGTAATTAGAAGTCGAGCTACTCATTCTGGAGCTTCAGAATCTAATTACGAAGGAAATGTAAAAAACTTACAAAGCTATAGAAAGGTTCAACTCTCAGATAGAGCAATTGAGATACTTCGTGAAGAAATTGAAGAAAACATTAAGCATATTCAATTCAACCCTGACTACAAAGATAACGGTTGGATTTTTACATCTAAAAGTAAAAACAAACCTGATTTCAATGGATCCCCTTTACATTATAGTGTTCTAAATAATTTTCTAAACTCTTCTCAAAATGGGAAGAAGAATAAAAAAGGCAATCAAAGACGTGTCGGTATAAATATTGATGAAAAGATAAGTTTTAATAAACATATTTCAACTCATATCTTCAGGCATACTCATATAAGTTTTCTTGCAGAACAAGGCGTTCCACTTGAAGCTATTCAAGATCGAGTAGGGCATAATAGAGGAAGTAGAGTTACTAATATATATCTCCATGTAACTCAAAAGACAAAAGACACAATCACACCTCTAATTGATTCATTAACTCAGCAATAACTCATCAAAGTATTAATGGGGGCCAATTCGGGGCAAGAATCCTAGTTATGGATACTTCATTTCTTAAGACCTGGTTGGAAAGATTTTTCTTTGAATAAATTTCAAAAGCTTGTAATATCAATGTTTCCACAAGTTTTCAAAACTCACAATTTCATCCAATTCCAACTAATTTCATCTGAATGGTGTGAACTTTATCCTAAAAATACACGAATTGAGCTGATAAATACTAAAAGTTCACACCATTAGTTAAATTATTTTTAGTTACATACATTTTTTTTAGATGATAGACCTCCTAATTTATTTCTTATAGCATTTGAGCAAACCTCCGTTATCAGAAAACAACCAGAAAGAAAAACTGAAAAATTAATCAATATCTGTATTTTTTCCCGTGGTCAAAGCTATGATACTCCCATTTTACTTTATCTAATTGTTCTAGCCATTGTTCAAATAATATTTAAGGACAAGACTTTCCAACCCAGTTATCCTCAGAATATCCCTCATGCAATATTTTTCTTCATATTAAAGGATATGAAGATATTTTTGAATATCTGGTTCTCTACCCAATACTCCCAATCCATTTTGACTTTAAATTAAGTTTTAAATTTATCTTTTGTCCTAGATTATCCCTTTAACTCTGGTACATCCTCTGGCAATAATTTTTCCAATAAATTCTTATCTAATTCTTCATGAGCGTCTCGTACAAGTCTTTTAGCTTGGTTCATCGTAATATCATCAAACAAATTACGCACCACTCGACCGTTAGCAAAGTTTCCATTTTTTTCATCTAGCTTGTTTTGAAGCCATAGTCTAACTTTTTCAATCATCGCTTCATCAACAGAATAATCACTTTCCTCACAAATATTTTTAAAAATCTCCACTAGCTCATCAATCGAATAATCTTCAAAAAAAATAAAGCTATTAAACCTTGATTTCAAGCCAGGATTTGACTCAAAAAATTGCTCCATGAGATCTGTATAGCCTGCCACAATCACGACCAAGTCATCTCGATAATCCTCAAGTGCTTTCGTGAGTTCTGTCAAGCTTTCTTTACCATAGCTGTCTGTATGATTATTTTCTGTGATACTGTAAGCTTCATCTATAAACAAAACTCCACCTTTTGCACGATTGATAAGTCGCTTAACTTTGATTGCCGTCTGTCCCTGATACTCTGCAATCAAGTCAGTACGACTCGCTTCGATAAACTGTCCCTTACTCAATAAACCAATCGCTTTATACATATGCCCAACGATTCGAGCCACTGTAGTTTTACCAGTACCGGGATTTCCTAGAAATGCCATGTGCAAGGTTCTATTGGATTTCGCTAAACCTTTTTTTGTTCGTAAGTGTTGAATTTGATTGTATGTAATTAAATCCGTCACTTGACGTTTAACGTTTTCCAAACCAACTAAGGTATCTAAATTATGTAAGAGTTCCGGCAAAGAAAAATTCGCTTCTTCCTTTAAAACATCGACCATGTTTTCAATTTGTTTTGAACCTAAAAAGGTAAATAAAAGTTCTCTCGCTTCATTTAGGAATTTTGAAGTTTTTGGAGAATTTATTTTCTTTTGCTCTTCACCTATTTTTTTTAAAAACAGAAGGCTCGCTTGTCCTGCTATGTCTGTGGCAATTTCTGCTACAAGCTTTTCAAACTCATTTTCCGTACCATAGATAATGTCGAGTTTTTTCGCTTCCTTCTCTAGCTTAATTATGTAGCTCTCTGAAATCATTAAATTACCTCACTAAGTATCAATACGAGCAAAATGATAAATGCAATAAATGAGATTATTGCGAGAAGTCTTGTTCTTTTTAGTTGATTTTGGAAATATTCCTTCAGTTCATTCAATTGTTCTTCCATTTCTGAGTGGATACTTTTGACTTGAGTTAGACTTTCATTTTGATTTTCTTCAATCTTTTTAGCAATTTTTGCAAAAGCTTCATCACTTGTATTTTTCAGCTCATGTATCTTTTCTAAGTTGGATTCTTCCAGTTTTTTAACTGTATCATCTAAGTGATCCAACTTTTCATCAAAACCTTTTTTCTGATTTAGAACTACCTTATTAATATCAGAGCTGAGAGTTTCAACTTTAGATTCCGTTTCACTCTGAATATCTTTTAAGTCTTGAGCCACTTGCAGAAAGGCTGCATCAATTCCAGTTTTTTGAGCTTCCATCTCTTTTGATAAGGATTCATCAAAATTTCTAATCGTATCCGATAAATCATCTAATTCTGTTTTTAGCGTTTCAATTTCACTACTTACAGTTATGATTTGCTCAGAAATCTTATTATTTTCTTTTTCAAGTTCCTGGCTCTTCACATAAAAATCTGAGTAAAGCTTATCTACATCTGTAATATGTTCAATTTCATCAAGTTTTTCTTTATGAGTTTTCAATTTTTGGATGACTTCTTTATGATTTTGAAGCAATGTATTGTTTATTATAACTAATTTTTTTATGTCATCTTGTGCTGTCTTAACTTTTGCGGCATTTTTCCCAGCTTTAACTCCCGCTTCATGTGCTTGATTAGAAGCCTTTACAGCTCCTGCCAGAGAAACATTTACCAGTCCTAAAGTTTCAATAATTGAAGTATATACTGAGCCAAATTCTTGAGTGGTTTTTTTTATTGCTTGATTTTGCCCAATTAACCTACTTTGAACCTTTGAGGTAAAATTATTTAATTCTTCTCCCGTAACTTTATAATCAAACCGACCAAAAAGTCCCCCCCTTTCCGCAACCGTCGGCAAATTTTCACTTGAATTAATACTTCGGACTAAGGACTTTATCTCCTTTTTCTTTTTCTCTAATTCATTGACCTTCTTGGCGAGCTGGAGACTAGTATCACCAGTATTTTGCTCTACAGTCTGCTTCTTTTCTTTATTATCACACGCAACTATTGTGTTACTTTGAGCTTTTTTATTTCGTGAGTTACTCTTTGTTTTTTCTACAATTTTATTATCTTTTTCTGTTGTTTTAGAAAAATTAATTTGATAAAAATACTTTCCAAACCGATAATCCTTAGTCAAAAATCCTTCCTTCACAAGAACATCGATAAGGTAATAAATTTCCTGCCAGCCTTGGATTTCCACATAAGCATTTATATCTAACATATCTAGGTCTGCTTTCTCAAACGAAGAACCTTTTGGATATGCCCACGAAAGAAAAACTTTTAATTTATTTAATTTGTCATTATTCATAATGTCCCCTTATTTCAACAGATCTATAGTCAGAAAAATTTGGGAAGTGTCCCGTGTTATCTATCTTGTTAAAATCTTTTACTACGATGTATTTGTTTTATACATACCATTATCTCTTACATCTGGAAATCTCACAACAAATCATCCAATATCTTAGATAGACTATCTAGTTCTTTTTGTTGTCTATCTAATTCACTTTTATTTTCAGATATAAAATCTATCTTCGAGATTTCTATATTGTCGTTGTCAGAAATCCTTTTGAGTGCTGCCCTAGCGTTTTCTTGAGTCTGCTGAATGAAATTTTGGGTATTTCTCCTCTTTACTTCTATTTTAGCTCCAGCCACAGCAATCTGTTGTTCTTGTAGATTTAAGATCTCATTTTGCTTAGCGATTATTGCTTTAGATGACTCTTCTTTCAGTTTATTATCAATGAACTTATCGATCTGCCTCATGATAAGCATGCTAATAATCGCCATCACTATCCCACTGATCAATAGCCCAATCATATCTGCAATACCACCAGCAGCTAACGCCGGAAAAACAGCAACTAATCCTTTACCAACCACTTCACTAAAAGCGATGGTACCAACTGTCGCAAGCCCCGTAACTACAATTTTTGAAATTCCTGACATCATCTCAACTGAGGACTCTCGCTTGTGATTAGGACTTTTCATATAAGTCATGACATCTTTCACGGTTTTCCAGCTTTGTTTGAGGAAGGTAATAGCTTTATTAATAACTGTTACGACCTCCCCAAAGATTGCGGTTACAACGGTCGTCACAGCCGTTCTCGTAGATTGGAAAAGATTCTCTTTTAGGTTTCTAATAAAGTTTGACAAAGCAGATTTGAAATGATCCATCAGAGTATTCAGTTTCCGCCCTTTTTCTTTGATCCAAATAATCATTTCTTTTAGAACTTCCTTGACAAAGCCTGCCAACAAGGACATCAGAACTGCTTTTCCTGCACCTTTTAGTATCCTCACGCCTTCATCACGACGGGAAGCTTTGCCCAGTTCTTCTATCTCGTCTTTTCCTGCTTGTTCCGCATTTTGTTTGGCTTGTCTAGCTTCGTTATCTTTCTTTCTTAGTGCCTTTTCTTGATTATCAGTAATTCCCCAAATCTCTTTTGGTGTTTGCCCGTTAGCATTGGGATGGTTCAGCCAATCTTCCATTGACAAATCCCCTTTAGATTGATTCCAAGCACTGTTTATTTCATTGAGGTTTTGCGGACTGTTTGCAAAAGCAATTCTTGCATCTTCCGACATATACAAATTAGCAGCTGGATCCCTCATCAGCTCTCCTGCTGACATAGTATGATCCATATCTGTCCCACGCTCTTTTGACCCACTTGGTCTATTTTTATCATAGGGTGTACGAGCCCCTTTAACAAGATTTACTTTAGTTTTCCCAGAGCGGTCTGTATGATATCTGATATTCCCTTGAGCATCTTTTTCAAAGTTGCTTTGCATGGCTTCATGCTTTTGCTGATATTCCCCAGCATGTGGATTGTGCTCTGCAAATTTTCCATCAGCAAAATTGTCCACGGTTTGGAAGTGTGCATCCCTGCTTAAATCAAGGTTCAAACCACCATTGTTACGAATGAAATCTTCGCCAAACTGTTGTGCAATATTATTATTAAATCCTTCCACAGCAGCATCAATAACCGCATTCACCAAACTTTCTGGCGTGCCGATTTTATCACGCTGTTCCTTTATCACTTCCAAATCAGCAATTTGATCTTCTAATTGTTGAGAAATCAAATCCTCCATTGCCTCAAAGTCAAAGTCTTTTATAGCTTCGTTCTGTAGCATATTTTCGTTAGCCATAATAAAGCTCCTTGTCAAATATTTGTTACTTTCATTATACCACGAAAACCTTTCCAAGAAAGAAACGAAAAATAAATAAAAATATTAAATAATTGACTTGAGAAGTCATGGGAAAGCCTTTTTATCTTTAGTAGAATAAGATTATGCAAGGTAACTTGTAAATAAAAAATAGTCCAAATACAAATATGATGCGCATCAAACGGACGGACTGAAACAAATAGTGAACTGACATTAGTCGTTTGCTCACTATTCTGATTCTCCGTTGTTTTGATGTGCTTTTTTGTCAAACCCTGAGCTTGTTTCTTTCCGTTCTAAGACGAAAGGAAACAATTATGAGCAAAGTAGAAGACAAACGTGATGAATTAATTGAGAAAGCTGCAAAACGTGACGAATGGGATGAAGTGCTCCGCCTGCTTGACCACCCGCTCGCAAACGCAGAACGTAAAGACCGAGCGTATGGACTTTTGAGTCTTCATTGGAATATTGGGACAGCCGATAACCTACAAATTGAATTAGGGGACGAAATTTCCGATTCTAGTCTTAATCCATTAGAATCCTTGATTCAAAGCGAACTAAAAAGGAACAAGTCAATCCATTTACTGCTTTTCAAACTTTTGATGAAGTAGATCGAGTAGGGCATAATAGAGGAAGTAGAGTTACTAATATATATCTCCATGTAACTCAAAAGACAAAAGACACAATCACACCTCTAATTGATTCATTAACTCAGCAATAACTCATCAAAGTATTAATGGGGGCAAATTGGGGGCAAAATCATACTAAAAAGGCTTATCCTTTCGGATAAACCTTGATTTAATCATGTATTATAACTGATTAAGCTTTGTTTGCTGAACCAAATACGTCGATACGTTCTTCAACAGCTTCTGTAATAGCTTCGAAACCTGGTTTCAAGAATTTACGTGGGTCGAAAAGTTTTTTCTTATCGTATTCTTCTTCGTTTGCTTCGTATTCAGCAACAAATTTACGAGTAGCTTTAGCGAATGCAAGTTGACATTCAGTGTTAACGTTAACTTTAGCTACACCAAGTTTGATAGCTGCTTGAATTTGATCGTCAGGGATACCTGATCCACCGTGCAATACGATTGGGAAGCCTGGAACAGCTTCAGTCAATTTTTGCAAGTGGTCAAGGTGAAGACCTTTCCAGTTTTCTGGGTAAGGACCGTGAATGTTACCGATACCTGCAGCCAAGAAGTCAATACCAGTTTCAACCATTGCTTTAGCGTCTTCGATTGGTGCCAATTCACCTTCACCGATGATACCGTCTTCTTCACCACCAATTGAACCAACTTCAGCTTCAACTGAGATGCCTTTAGCGTGTGCTTTTTCAACAACTTCTTTAGCCAATTTAAGGTTTTCTTCAACTGGAAGGTGTGAACCGTCGAACATTACTGAAGTGTAACCAACTTCGATACATTCCAATGCATCTTCAAAGTGACCGTGGTCAAGGTGAATAGCAACTGGTACAGTGATACCCATTGATTCTACAAGGTTTTCGATAAGTGCTTTACAAAGTTTGTAACCACCCATGTATTTTGCAGCACCCATTGAAGTTTGGATAAGGATTGGAGCTTTTTTAGCTTCTGCTGCACGTAAAATTGCTTGAGTCCATTCAAGGTTGTTTGTGTTAAATCCACCAACTGCATATCCGTTGTCACGGGCTGCTTTGACAAATTTTTCCGCTGAAACGATTGCCATTATATAGGCCTCCTATTTATTTTTTGGGATAATCCCTTTTACACGTACATTTTATCACAAATCTCATCAGATTGCTAGTGTTACTTGAAATTTGACTGATTTTCTATGAAAAAACGCCCACAAATGACAAAATTTACTGAAAATGAAAGCTTTATTTCATACTATTATTTTCCATTGAAAACAAAAAAGAGCTCTATAATTTCTGTAGTGGGTAACTCCACTGTGGAATTATAGGGCTTTTTGAATATACACAAAAAGTCCCATATAACTTATAATGAAAAGCGACCAAACTCACATTAGAAAGCATCATATGGAACAACTCTATCATACTACACAATTGATTGGAATTAAAGACAAAAATATCACGTTGAACAAAGTTTTGAAACACAAGACACACATTGAGATGATAGCTACACTGGACTACGCTCCTGGAAACTGTAATCACTGTCAGGGAAAACAGATAAAATATGACTTCCAAAAGCCATCGAAAATACCATTTCTTGAGGTGGCTGGCTTCCCCAGTCTTATTAGGCTCAAGAAACGGCGTTTTCAATGCAAGAATTGTCGTAAGGTAACCGTCTCTGAAACCAGCTTGGTACAGAAAAACTGTCAAATCTCTGAACCTCTCAGACAGAAGGTCGCGCAAGCCTTGGTCAATCGTCAAGCCTTAACACACATTGCTCAGGATTTAGCGATTTCAACCTCTACCGTACACCGAAAACTCAGGGAATTCACTTTCAAAGAGGACTTCTCTCGTCTGCCTGAAATCCTCTCCATCGATGAGTTTTCGTATCAAAAAGGAAAGCTTGCCTTCATTGCACAGGATTTTGAGACCAAGAAAATCATCACCATCCTTGAGAATCGGACACAAACAACCATTCGCAATCATTTCTTCAGGTATTCTAAAGAGGCTAGGAACAGCGTGAAAGTCGTTACCGTTGATATGTCTGGCAGCTACATCCCGATGATTCCTAAGCTCTTTCCCAAAGCTAAGATTGTTATTGACCGTTTCCACATTGTTCAACACATGAGCCGTGCTCTTAATCACACACGTATTCAACTTATGAAACAGTTCGACAAGAAATCTTTAGAATATCGTGCCCTCAAATACTACTGGAAATCCGTGCTGAAAGACAGTCGTAAACTCTCTCTAAACAGCTTTCGTTCAAGGACTTTTGGAGAAACGCTCACACCAAAAGAATGTTTGACCGAGATATTCCACCTTGTCCCTGAGTTGAAAGGGTATTATGACCTCTACCAGCTCCTACTGTTCCACCTGCAAGAGAAAAACGCTGACTACTTCTTTGACTTGATTGAAGAAGCCTTACCACATCTCAATCAAACCTTTAAAACAGCTCTGAGAACTATCCTTCACCACAAGCAACACGTCATAAACGCTATTGAGCTTCCTTATTCTAACGCCAAACTGGAGGCAACCAACAAACTCATCAAAGACATCAAGCGTAATGCCTTTGGATTCAGGAACTTTGACAACTTTAAAAAACGTATCTTTATCGCTTTAAACATGCAAAAAGAGAAGACGCATTTCGTCTCCTCTCGTGCTTAGCTATAAGTCACCCACTACAGTTGACAATGAGTCCAAAAAAGACAAGCCTTAGCTTGTCTGCTCTGCGGAAAGAGGGACTTGAACCCTCACGATCTAAAGCGATCACAGGATCCTTAGTCCTGCGCGTCTGCCAATTCCGCCATTTCCGCTGTTCCTTAACAACATATAAAATTATATCAACTTATCTTTTGGCTGTCAACACTATTTTTCATATTTTTTCAAGAAAGTTGAAATTTTTTCAATATATGATTGAGGATCAGTTTCAAAGCATTTGGCATGTCCCGCACCTTTAACGATATACAATTCTTTCTCGCCTTGTGTGGCTTGATAATTCTTGTAAACCATACTTGTTGGCACAAAAGTATCATCACCGCCATGGATGAAAAGAACTGGACGGGTGTTATTTTTTAATTGGTTCACACTACTTGCTTGACCGTAAGAAAAGCCTGCACGAATTTTTGAAATTGCAGATACTTCATAAAGAATTGGGAAAGCTGGGAGATTATACATTTCTTTAGCTTGATATTTTAACTCATCCCAGACACTACTATAACCACAATCTTCAATAATATTAACAACTTGGTCAGGCAAACTTTCTTCACCAGAAGCCATCATAACCGTTGCTGCTCCCATAGAAACACCAAACAAGGTAATTTCGCTGTCTGAATTTTGTTCAACTAGCAGCTCCGCCCATTTTATGACATTTAAGCGGTCGTTCCAGCCATATCCAATGATTTGCCCTTCGCTGTCACCATGAGACATATTATCTGGCATAAGGACATTGTAACCTAGCTCATGAAACATCCAAGCATAAGGCTTCATATCTTCCTTATCGTTTGTAAAGCCATGAACAACAATAACCGTTTTATTTGTTGCTGTTTCTGCAGGAACATACCAAGCATCTTGTTTTAAACCTTGGTTGGTCATCCAAAGTGTTTCTTTTGTCAGTTGGTTAAAACTCTGCTCATAGGCGTAGAGAGGATTGTCTTTTGAACGACCATTATTATTAATGAATGATTTTTCTTCACGAATTTGTGCTACATGGAAAAAATAAAAACTTGCTCCGACACTTACTACAAAAAGTAGAGCAATAATTCCTAATAAAATACGACGTTTTCTAATTCTTATTTTTCTCATGCTCACTATTATACTATTTTTTCCTAAAAATAAAAGGGGTATAGATTCATTAGAATTGTATTATCAAAAAAACACTCCCAAGCTTTTAGCTTAAAGAGTGTTAATCTGTTTTAGTGATTATTTGCTGTTTTCAATCGCTGCTGTCACAAAGGCTGTGTAAAGCTCTTCTGGACGGTTTGGACGACTTTGAAGTTCTGGGTGATATTGAGCAGCCACAAAAAATTTTTTCTCTGGCAATTCAACAACTTCCATCAAGCGGTTATCTGGTGATACACCTGAGAAAACAAAACCTGCTTCTTCAAATTGATCACGGAATTTAGTGTTAAATTCGTAACGGTGACGGTGACGACGTTGAACAACTTCTTGGTTGTTGTAAGCGTGTGCTGCACGTGAACCTGGTTTTAATTTACATGGGTAAAGCCCAAGGCGGAGTGTTCCACCCATATCCTCGATGTCAATTTGGTCACGCATAATATCAATAATTGGATATTTAGTATCTGGATCAAGCTCAGCTGAATTTGCACCTTCCAAGTTCAATACGTTGCGAGCAAATTCCACACAAGTCAATTGCATACCAAGACAGATACCAAGCATTGGCATGTCTTTTTCACGCGCATAGCGGATTGCTTCAATTTTACCTTCTGTACCACGTTGACCAAATCCACCTGGGACGATGATACCATCAGCATCACTAAGCATTTTTTCAACATTGTCAGCTGTAAGATCGTTGGCATTAACCCATTTAAGGTCAATAGCCGTATCATTAACATAACCTGAGTGTTTAAGAGCTTCAACAACTGAAAGGTAAGCATCTGGCAATTCGACATATTTACCAACAAGAGCAATCTTAGTTGATTTTTTAAGATTCATAATCTTATCAACCATTGCAGACCATTCTGACATATCAGCTTTGGGCACATCCAATTTCAAGTGGTCACAAACGATTTGGTCCATGTTTTGAGCTTGCATGTTAAGTGGAATTTGATAAATGTGATCCACATCAAGCGATTCAATAACAGCTTCTGGAGCAACATCACAGAATTGTGCCAACTTATTTTTAATATTTTGACCAGCTGGTTTTTCTGTACGGATAACCAACATATTAGGTTGAATCCCAAGACCACGCAATTCTTTAACAGAATGTTGTGTTGGTTTAGTTTTCATTTCACCAGCAGCCTTAAGATATGGAAGAAGCGTTGTGTGAATGTACATAACATTATCAGCACCAACATCTGCTTTCATTTGACGAAGGGCTTCAAGGAATGGAAGACTTTCAATATCACCAACTGTACCACCAACTTCTGTGATGATAACATCAGAATCAGTTGTTGCCGCGGCACGTTTGATTTTTTCTTTCAAAGCGTCTGTGATGTGTGGGATAACTTGGACAGTTGCACCAAGATATTCACCTTTACGTTCTTTACGAAGAACTTCGCTATAAATTTTACCAGTTGTTACGTTAGAATATTTATTAAGGTTGATGTCAATAAAACGTTCATAGTGACCAAGATCAAGGTCAGTTTCAGCACCATCGTCTGTCACGTAAACTTCACCGTGTTGATAAGGGCTCATTGTACCTGGGTCAATGTTAATATAAGGGTCAAATTTTTGGATAGTTACTTTAAGACCGCGATTTTTCAAAAGACGACCAAGACTTGCAGCCACGATTCCCTTACCGATAGAAGAAACAACACCACCAGTAACAAAAATATACTTAGTCATTAAATAAAACTCCTTTTAAATAAAATAATAGCAAACGATAAGTGCTTGAAGATTAAGAATAACAACAAATCAAAACATCCATAAGATATTTGATAAAAAAGTAAATAAACATTTACTTTTAGGAAAACAAAAATAGCTCCCTAAAAAGTTAGGGAGCTTTCATACGACCTCTAAAAAAGAGGTGCCCGAATAATAATATAAACTATCCTGTGGCGTTTGTCAAATGATAATTGACAACTTTTTTTAATTTAGTAAAAAACTAATGCTGATGACTACTCTTCGTCTAAATCATCGTCTTCGTCGTCTTCTTCGTTGATGTCAACTTCTTCGTCCAAATCTTCATCTGGAATAATTTCGTTGATTTCTGAATCGTATGACTCAACTTCTGATGTTTCGTCATCTGGATTTTCTTCATCGTATTCTAAATCAGATGATTCAGGTGTGAAATCTTCATCTTCTGGATCATCATCTGAATAATCAATGGCATCTTCATCACCATCCATGAAGGCATTAACACGTTTCGGTTTACGTTTTGGTGCTCCATTTTCATCTTCTTCAAGAGTGATGATTTCTTCGTCAATTTCATCAATAGCATACCATGAACGGAGTCCCCATTTGTTATCCCCAAGTGGAATAAAACTTCCGTCAACGTTCAATACAGAATAAAAATATGGCAATGCTTCACGAATTTCTGCATCTGATTTTTCAAGGTAGTTTTGGATCTCATTTACAAGATCGCTGAAATACATTTCATGATCACGTCCACGTTCTTCTAAAATCGCACGGGCAACTTCAATCATTGAAAGTTCGCTTTTTTCTTGTCCAGCAAATACTTCTAATTCCAAGGTAGTTCTCCTTATTATTTAGGATATGAGCAAATAGCCACAAAAACCCTATTATCTTAAATTTCGTTACTCTCTATTTTACGCTAATTTTGTCAATTCGTCAAAAGATTTATAAGAATTTCTGATAAAGGGCATAAAAAGCCAAGTAATCTTACGATTACCTGACTTTATAGGTATTTATCTAAGATAAATTATTTTACTTTTGCAGTGCTTGTGACAACGTCAACAGCTTTCTTCATAACGATGTCGTGTTTAAGCATATCAGCTGAAAGAAGTTTACGAACTTGTTCAACTTCCATGTTATATTCTGAAGCAAGGTCGTTGATTTCTTTTTCGATTTCTTCGTCAGAAGCTTCAAATCCTTCAGCTTTAGCGATAGCTTCGATAACAAGGTTAGTTTTAACACGTTTGTCAGCGTCAGCTTCGTATTGTTTGTGAAGGTCTTCTTCAGTTGTACCAGTCAATTGGAAGTACATTTCTGGAGAGATACCTTGACGTTGCATGTTGCCCATGAATTCGTTCATAGCACGGTGCACTTCGTCATGTACCATTTCTTCTGGCAATTCAACGATTTCAGCGTTAGCGACTGCCAATTCAAGTGCAGCACCTTCAACAGCATCATCATATGCGATTTCTTTAGCTGCTTCAAGTTCTTTACGGTATTTAGCTTTCAATTCGTCAAGAGTTTCAACTTCTTCGTCGATATCTTTAGCTAATTCGTCATCAAGAGCTGGAACTTCTTTAGTTTTAACTTCGTGAACAGTTGTTACAAATTTAGCATCTTTACCAGCAAGGTCTTCTGCTTGATAGTTTTCTGGGAATGTTACGTTAACTTCTACAGTTTCACCAGCTTTAGCACCTACTAATTGGTCTTCAAAACCAGGGATGAATTGACCTGAACCAAGTTCAAGTGAGAAGTTATCACCTTTACCACCGTCAAATTCAACACCGTCAACTGAACCTACGAAGTCAATAACAACTGTATCGCCAAGTTCTGCAGCGTCTTCTTTGATGATAAGTTCAGCAAGATTGTTGCGTTCGCGTTCAATTTTTTCGTCAACTTCAGCATCAGTTACTTCTTTTGTAGCTTCAACTGAAACTTCAAGGTCTTTATAGTCTCCAAGTTTTACTTCTGGTTTTGTAACAACTTCTGCAGTCAATGTCCATTCTTGACCTTTTTCCATTGATTGAATGTCAATTTTTGGTTGAGCAACAACATCAAGGCCAAGTTCAGCAACTGCTGCCTCATATGCTGCTGGAAGGATAGCGTTCAAAGCATCTTCGTAAAGTGCTTCTTCACCAAATTTTTGGTTAAATACGGCACGTGGCATGTGTCCTTTACGGAATCCAGGTGCGTTTAAATTTTTCTTAACTTTGTTGAAAGCTTGATCAAGAGCTGGTTGGATTTTATCTTGACCGATTGTGAATGTAATCACGCCACGGTTAGTAGCTTTGTTTTCAAATGATACAGACATGAAGTCATTTCTCCTTAAAATTTTATATACAGTTTAGTTTACCATATTTCACAGGCTTTTAAAAGTTTTTTGTGTAAAAATCCTAAGGCAATTACCACTCTATTCGCAGAATTGGTGCGTATTGAACAGGCTCTTAATGACATTACGGTCAACTTTTCTCATTTTACTGTCCTATATATAAATTTCAGCAATTCTTAATTTATATTAAACTCTTGCTTGCTATTCGTTTTTTTAATAAACTAATGGTATGACTATTATCTCTAAATATCTCGAACAATTACAAATCGAACAAATCGCTGTGGATCTTATTTCTAAGGCGGTTTCATTGATACTTCTTTTTCTATTTTTCTTAATTGTAAAGCGTGTTGCTGATTTTGTTTTTAAACATGCGGTAGAAAAATCGATTACGCTTTCACGCCAAACGGAAGCTCGCCAAGAGACAATCAGCAAACTTTTGCACAACATCATGAACTACACCATCTACTTTTTCCTACTTTATTGGCTGTTGAGTATTCTTGGTGTTCCAGTTTCTAGTTTATTGGCTGGTGCTGGTCTTGCTGGGGTCGCTATTGGGCTTGGTGCACAAGGCTTTTTAACTGACATGGTTAACGGATTCTTTATTCTTCTTGAAAATCAATTTGAAGTCGGTGATTCTGTCGTTATTGGAACAGTTGAAGGAAATATTTCAAGCGTCGGTATTCGTACCACAAAAATTCGCGGTTTCGACGGAACACTTCATTTCATTCCTAATCGTAATATTACTATTGTTTCTAACAAATCACGTGGTGATATGCGTGTTCAGATTGATATGCCAATCTACGCTCACACAGACTTAGAAAAAATCTCAAATATCATTAAGACGATCAACAAAGAACAGCTACCATCTTATCCTGAAATCGTTGGTAGTCCAACCATTTTAGGACCACGTACAAATAACATTGCACAACTTGTTTTCCGTGTTGAGATTTTCGTGCAAAACGGCAAACAAAGTTACATTTATTCTAACTTTTACCGTCTTTACCAAAAAGCGCTTTTGGAAAATGACATTGCATTGTTAACGATGTATGCCAACCCGACACTTACAAAATAGAATATTATAAAAGAGGACCCCAAGTGTCCTCTTTATTTATTTTTAAAATTTTCGAATTGGGTCTGATGTATAAGTTGCACGCGCGCCACCAATTAATTTTGGTCGGCTCGCTAAAGCAGTCACATGAGCGCCGCCCAACTCACGTTGCACTGGAATTAACGGCACTTGTACGCGCTTGACATGCATACCAATAAAGGTATCTCCAATATCTAGCCCAGCATGTGCCACGATTTCTTCAACCTCGACAGGATCTTGCATGAACTTGAAAGCAGCGACTTGTCCACTTCCGCCCGCATGCAGATTTGGAATAACATTAACGATTTCTAATTCTTTTTTCTCAGCTAATTCGCGTTCAACCGTCAAAGCACGATTTAAATGTTCACAACCTTGCACAGCTAGATAAATTCCACGCTCATTTAGTACATCTAAAATCGTCTTAACAATCACTTCACCGATTTCAGAACTGCTATTTTTCCCAATCAAACCACCTGCAACCTCACTTGAGGACAAGCCAAGAACAAAAATTTGACCTTTTTTAATAGCAGAGCGTTCAACAATATCAATCACAATAGCACGTGTTTGCTTTTCTAATTCTTGTAGGTTCATGTCAATCCTCCTTTTACTTCATTATACACTAATGTTTTTCAAAACGCAGATAAGCAAGATAGACAAGGTAACCAACAAACATTCCAAAGAAATTTTGTAAAACATTTCCTAAAATACCTGCCCAAGCAGCACCCAAGCCATACCCCAACAACAAGGCGGCTACAAAATACCAGCCAATCATTGAAACACTAGCTAGTACAAGACCCAGAATACGTTTTTTCCCATTCCAGCCTGCAAAAAATCCTTGTGCTCCATGTGCAATCAGACTATGAAACATATATTGTGGATAGCCCAGCAAAAGGTCAATAAGAAAGCCAGATAAGCCACCGACAATTGCTCCAGATTTTGAACCTAAATAATAAGCAGTAAAATAAATTCCAACATCTAACAAGGTCAAATAACCTGTTGGGGTTGGAATATGAATGTAAGCCAAAACAACACTCAAAGCTGTCAAAACAGCCATTAAGGTTAAGTCACGCGTATTAGTTTTCTTCATAATTTTGTTTCACTCCATATTGGTCTGAATGACGAATCGCTTGATAAACGAACTCTTTAGATTGTTCAACAGCAGCTTTGGCAGACTTTCCAAGTACTAATTGGCTTGCAATGCTTGAAGCGAATGTACAACCAGCACCGATATTATTATTTTCAAGGACAGGTGTCTCAAAAACAGTCACGTTTTCACCGTCGTAAAAAACGTCAACCGCTTTTTCCTTACTTAATCGGTTGCCACCTTTAACAACCACGTTTTTCGCTCCTAACTGGTGCAATTTTTTCGCCGCAGCTTTCATATCATCCAAAGTTTTGATTGAGGTTTGGGTCAATAGCTCAGCTTCTACCAAATTCGGCGTGATAATGGTCACATATGGAAAAAATTTCAAGAGTTCATCACGAAGCGCTGAAACTTCAACATCATGCTTTTCTTTACAAACCAAAACTGGGTCAAGAACAATTGGAATTCCAACGTGCGATTCAACGAATTCAAGTGCTAGATCAGCAACTTTCACGTTTGGCAACAAGCCAAGTTTTATCCCTGAAAAAGGAACATCTTTGAGACTATTTAATTGGTGAGAAAAAACTGTTTCATCTGTCGCAAAAACATCAAATCCATTTTCTGTCAATGCCGTTAAGCAAGTTATCGCTAGAAAACCATGCAAGTGATTGGTTGTATAGGTCGCCAAATCAGCATAAAGACCACCGCCACTAAAAATATCATTTCCTGAAATGGCTAAAATGTACTTATTTGTCATAATTAACCTCCTTTAAATAGAGACCATTCCCCGCTGCCGTAGGGCCTGCTAAATCACGATTTTTCGACTCTAAAACCGTCTTAATCTGACTAACTGGCATACGACCATTACCAATTTTCAACAAGGTTCCAACCATATTGCGTACTTGCTTGTAAAGAAAGCCATTGCCACTGAATGTAAACACAAAGAAACCTGTTTTGTCATCAATAGCAACTGTTGCTCGCGTAATCGTGCGAACTTTATTTTCGACAGAAGTCCCAGAAGCCGTGAAACCTGTAAAATCATGTGTTCCTACCAAATCCTTAATAGCCTCTTGCATACTTATCAAATCTAAGGGATAGGGGTAATGCATCGCATAATGCCTCATCATTGGATTTTTGGGTCGCCCAGCATCTACTAAAAACTCATAAGTCTTGCTGTGCTTATTGTAACGGGCATGAAACTCATCACTGACTTGCTCGACTTTCACCACATCTATATCTTCTGGAGACTGCGTATCCAAACCAAATCGTAATTTTTCCACATCACGCGCCTGTGGCAGATCAAAATGTACGACCTGTCCATAAGCATGCACCCCTGAATCTGTACGACCAGCACCATGCACTTTAACTGGATTACCACTATTTAATTTCTGTAATGTTTTTTCTAATTCTTCCTGAACAGAACGCTCACTCGGCTGTCGTTGAAAGCCAGCAAAAAGCCTACCGTCATAGGAAATCGTTGCTTTATATCTCACCATGAGTGTATTTTATCATCTTAACAAAAGACTTTCCAGAAAATTTAGAACAAACTGTCCCCATACAGAATTTTATATAAAAAAGAGATTGGAAATGTTAGTTTCCAATCTCTGTGAGAGTTTATTCACCGTCAAAGGCGTCTTTCATTTTGTTAAAGAATCCTTTTTTCTTAGGATTAACAACTTTGTCACCACCTGCTGCTGCGAAGTTTTTAAGCGCTTCGACTTGAGCATCATTAAGTTTGGTTGGTGTTACGATATTGACGGTTACATGTTGGTCTCCTTGACCTCCACCACTCAATTTCGGAGCACCTTTACCTTTAAGACGGAATGTCTTACCAGTTTGTGTTCCAGCTGGGATTGTCATTTCAACATCACCATGCACCGTTGGCACTTTGACAGTATCACCAAGAGCTGCTTGAACAAAGCTAATATTCATGTTGTAGTAAATGGTTGAGCCATTACGTTCAAATTGCTTACTTGGTAAAACATTGATAATAACGAAGAGGTCACCATAAGGTCCGCCGTTAAAGCCTGCTTCACCTTGACCTTTTAAGCGAATTTGTTGACCGGTTTCAACACCTGCTGGGATCTTAACAGATACTTTATGAGTTTTCTTTTCATGACCAGTACCATGACAAGTAGGACAAGGGTCTTTGATTTCTTTACCTGTACCATGGCAGACATCACAAGTTACTTGATGACGCATCATACCAAGAGGTGTTTGTGTATCAACATTAATAACTCCTGAGCCATGACAACGACTACATGTTACAGGGCTAGTTCCAGGTTTAGCACCTGTACCAGAACATGTTGAACAAGTTGATTCACGGTTATAAACCACTTCTTTTTCTACACCAAAAACGGCTTCTTCAAAACTCAAATTCACACGGTATTGAAGATCATCACCTTGACGTGGCGCATTTGGATTACGCATGCCTCCACCGCCACCAAAGAAGCTTGAGAGGATATCTTCAAAACCACCAAAGCCAGCACCACCATCGAAACCGCCAAAGCCACCAGATCCGCCACCGAAGCCGCCACCGAAGCCGCCATTAGCTCCCGCAGCACCATATTGGTCATAAGCGGCACGTTTTTGCTCATCACCTAGCGTTTCATAAGCCTCTTGAATTTCTTTGTACTTTTCTTCAGCACCAGGTGCTTTGTTAATATCTGGGTGGTACTTCTTCGACATTTTTCGATAAGCTTTTTTAATCTCATCTTGCGAAGCGTCTTTAGAAACACCCAAACGATCGTAAAATTCTGTATTATTCATAATTAAGATACAAAGGGCGTTAAGCGGACAAAGCCAAAATAGAAGATTTGACAACGGACGTTTACGTCCTAGGAAAATCTATCTTTTTGTCACCGTCCGTAGCCCGTGTTCATTTCTAAACACTTTCCTTTCTTTATCATTAAAAAGGTTATTAAAAATAATTCTATGATTTCTCTATTTATCCAAAAACAGAGGTTGATATTCTCGCAACCTCTGAATTTTATAATTTACCAAGAAAAATTCACACTAAACTTACTAAAATAAGTAAACAGTCAAATATATTCTTGATAATCATTGATGAATTATTTTTCAGTAAACTCACCGTCAACAACATCATCACCATTATTTGATGAATCAGTTGATTGTGCACCTTCAGCACCTGCTTGGGCTTGTTGTGCAGCTGCAGCTTGTTCGTACAATTTCACAGCAAGAGCTTGAGCTTTTTCGTTAAGAGCTTCAAGTTTAGCTTTCATATCTTCAAGATTGTTAGCTTCTTGAGCAGCTTTCAATTCATCAAGAGCAGATTGAGCAGCATCACGTTCTTTATCAAAGCCTTTGCCTTCAGTTTCTTTGATTGTTTTTTCTGTTGCAAAGATAGCTTGATCAACTTCGTTACGAAGTTCAACTTCTTCTTTACGTTTAGCATCAGCTTCTGCGTTAGCTTCTGCATCTTTCATCATTTTTTCAATTTCTTCATCAGTCAAACCAGAGTTAGATTGAATAACGATGTGTTGTTCTTTTTGAGTACCAAGATCTTTAGCTTTAACAGATACGATACCGTTTTTGTCAATATCAAATGTTACTTCGATTTGAGGAATGCCACGAGGTGCAGCTGGAATATCAGTCAATTGGAAACGACCAAGAGTTTTGTTATCAGCAGCCATTGGACGTTCACCTTGAAGAACGTGGATATCTACGGCTGGTTGGTTATCAGCAGCTGTTGAGAACACTTGTGATTTAGATGTTGGGATAGTTGTGTTACGATCAATAAGTTTTGTAAATACACCACCCATAGTTTCGATACCAAGTGACAATGGAGTAACGTCAAGAAGAACGACGTCTTTAACATCACCAGTGATAACACCACCTTGGATAGCGGCACCCATGGCAACTACTTCGTCAGGGTTAACAGATTTATTTGGTTCTTTACCAGTTTCAGCTTTAACAGCTTCGACAACGGCAGGAATACGTGTTGAACCACCAACAAGGATAACTTCATCAATTTCAGAGATTGAAAGACCAGCATCTGATAAAGCTTGACGAACTGGAGTTTTAGTACGTTCAACAAGGTCACGAGTCAAATCATCAAATTTAGCACGAGTAAGGCTTGTTTCCAAGTGAAGAGGTCCAGCAGCTCCAGCAGTGATGAATGGAAGTGAGATTTGTGTTTGAGTCACACTTGAAAGGTCTTTTTTAGCTTTTTCAGCAGCATCTTTCAAACGTTGAAGAGCCATTTTATCTTGGCTAAGGTCTATGCCATTTTCGTTCTTGAAGTCAGCAACTAACCAATCAATAATTTTTTGGTCGAAGTCGTCACCACCAAGTTTGTTATCACCTGCTGTTGCAAGTACGTCAAAGACACCGTCACCAAGTTCAAGAATAGAAACATCAAATGTACCACCACCAAGGTCGAATACTAAGATTTTTTCATCTTTATCAGTTTTATCAAGACCGTATGCAAGAGCGGCTGCAGTTGGTTCGTTAACGATACGTTCTACTTCAAGACCAGCGATTTTACCAGCATCTTTTGTTGCTTGACGTTGAGCATCGTTGAAGTATGCAGGAACTGTGATAACAGCTTTTGTTACTTTTTCACCAAGGTAATCTTCAGCATAACCTTTAAGGTATTGAAGAATCATTGCTGAAATTTCTTGTGGAGTGTATTCTTTACCATTTACAGATACTTTTTCAGAAGTACCCATTTTAGATTTGATAGAAATAACTGTATCTGGATTAGTTACTGCTTGACGTTTAGCAGCATCACCAACAATGATTTCACCGTTTTTGAATGAAACAACTGAAGGAGTTGTACGGTTACCTTCTGGATTTGCAATAATTTTTGATTCAGTTCCTTCAAGAACTGCAACGGCTGAGTTTGTTGTACCTAAGTCAATACCAATAATTTTAGACATATTTTATCCCTCTTTTTTATGATTGATCTTTTTTTCTTTCAGTTATAGTTTTATGACATTGCGGTCAAGTCTTTGCTAACGATTAGCTGTAAACAACAACCATAGCTGGACGCAATAGACGTTCATGAAGTTTGTAACCCTTTTGAAGCACTTGAGCAATGCTATCTGCAGGATGTTCTTCATCAGCTGGAAGAGTTTGAACTGCCATATGTAAGTTGGGGTCAAAGATTTCGACAACCACTTCTTCAACACCTTCTTCGTTAAGCGCACGAATCAAGCTATCACGTGTCATTTCAAGACCTTTTTTCACATCATCTGTCAATCCTTCAACAGCAAGTGCTCTTTCCAAATTATCCAAACTTGGTAAAATTGCTTTGGCTAAATCTTGTGAACGGTATTTTTGCAATTGCTGACGTTCTTCATTAGCGCGACGTTGAATGTTTTGCATTTCAGCATGAGCACGAAGGTATTTATTTTCAAAATCTTCCGCACGCTCAAGTGCTTTTTGCAATTCTTCATTTTGAGCATCTTCTTGAGGCTGCTCTTCTACTTTTTCTTCAGTCACAACATCAGTGGTTTCAACTTCTTCTTGAAGTTCTTCGTTTTTAGTTTCTTCTGACACTGTGTCCCTCCCTTATCTTTTTATCAATTTAATTACTAAACTTAGTTAACCTCGTAATGATTACTATTGAGGTAACGATAATAATCACCAAGTTTCATCGCTAAAACACGCCTGATAACATTTATCAAGCTAACACTTCTGCGATAATCCATATCAATCGGACCAATCAAGCTAAGAAGCCCAAATCCACGATAAGGAATCAGAAACTTATGTGTCAAAACAGTCACATTAGCTAGCGCTGCTTCTTGACTATCTGCAACTTGAACCGTTGCAATTTCATCTTTTTTTATTGAAGAGCGAAGAGCAACCGCAACCCTTTGGTCATTATCTAAGAAACGATATGTTTCCAGATTAGCATAATCAAGCGAATTAACCTTACCAGCTACAAAAACCAATTCTTTAAATAATTCTACGAAAATATAGTCGAACAAATCTAACACATTGTCTGTCACAGTAAAATATTTTTGCAAAATCTGCGGAATCTCTGTTCGTAACTTATAATGAATATCCATCACCGTTCGTCCAAGTAAACGCTCATCGACGATTTCTTTCAAAGTTATAAAATCTTCCAACATGAAGTTTTTAGGAATGGCAAATTGAATTGTTGCCGGTTTGGATTCATCCAAGGTTAAAACAGCTAGAGCATCATGACTCGATAATTGAACAATATTGAAAGCTGTAAGTTTTTGACGAGCTGGCTCGACATCCAAAATCACTGACGTGTAACCAGTCATATCAGCCAAAACCTGACTTGCTTTTTGTAGAATATCATCAAGTTTAAAAGCTTCAAAATCAAAAGCTTTGATGACCTGATAAATATCACGTCCATCGATACTGTCAAGACTCAATGAATGCTCAACAAAATACTTAAAACCAGCAGCACTTGGCATTCGCCCACTTGACGTATGAGCCTTTTTAAGTAAGCCCAACTTTTCTAGCTTCGCCATATCGTTACGAATCGTTGCACTACTCGAGTTAATGGTTGCCTGTAAAGTCTTAGAGCCGACAGGTTCATGCGTCTGTGTAAATAATTCGACAATCAAATTCAAAATATCACTTTGACGTCGGGTAATCATAACCTTGCTCCTTTCTACACTTAGCACTCATAAACCACGACTGCTAATTTATAATTTTATTATACTCCTTTAAAAACGAATGTCAAGAGAAAAACTCAAAAAATAGCACTCTTTTTAGTAGAGTGCTATTTTTCTATTTATCATACGCTGTTAAGTTGTTTTCTTCAATAATAGCAATCAATTTCGTAGCATAGTCAGGGTCTGTACTGAATCCCATATCCTGCAAGGATTGTGCTGGTTTTTTATAACCCGTATTAGACACTAAAATATCATACGCCCCATCACTTAATTTGCCAGATTGTAATAAATCAAAATAATCATAAATAGCAGCCGTCCAAGATTTATAAACCGCAAAGCGAACTGTCTCAGTCTGCCACTCATTAACAAAATAACTCTTATAAGTTAATTTTATCGCCGTTTGACCATCCTGTGCCTGCACCGCAAATAAATTATGATATTTTACTGCCAATAAATTCGTCCCATAATTTGATTCCAAAACAGCTTGGGCAATGATAATCGAAGGACGTACGCCATATGACGCTGCTACTTTTTGAATCGTCGGAGCAATTTCTTCAATAAACTCTGTTTGCGTATAAGAAACACTCTGCTTCTTCGTAGCACTTGGCGTTGCATGGTGCAAGCAAAGCAAAAGAATTCCAATAAAAAAGATAAAAACAAAAGTCAAAAATTGTTTCAGAGAAAAGCGAGATTTCATCGATTATTCTCCTTCAACAAAGCCACATATTCTTCTAAGGTTAAGTTGCTTTCTGTCATGTATTTAGCAGATTCAACACCAACATAGCGGAAATGCCAATCTTCGTAATTGACTCCCGTTGAATCACTCTTACCTTCAGGAAAACGTAGGACAAAACCATATTCAGGAGCAATAGCTGCGACTTGCGCAACAACATTAGCATCACTCTCATTCAAAGAATTTACCGTACTCATATCAATAGCAAGTCCAGTCTGATGTTCACTAGCACCAGCAGGCTGTGAATACGTCTTAACCAAATCCTCCGCCGCTTCTTGCGTTAAGCTTGGATTAGCTGCCATTTCTTGTGACACATAGGAATTAAATAATTCTTCTTGATAAGCCACACTTCGGTAGCCAGAAATCAAATGTTCACTGCTATCAATAGCTTGCGCTGCTGCCAAAAAGTTTCGAACATTATCAGCAATACGTGAATCCACATAGATATTATCAATTTGCGTTAAATCAGGATTCATCTCAGCTGTAATATTATCACGATTAACTAAAACAAGCTCCCAATCACTCGATGAACAATCTGGCAAATCCGTCGCTGAAGCTGTTGAACTCGTTGAAGACTTAGAGCTCACTAAGCTTGAACTATCCGTTGATGACTTTTGAGCATTTCCTCTCAATGACAATTTGTCACCTTGGACAAAAACAAAAATACCGATTATAAAAATTACAATAACTAACAACCCTAGGATAAGAGTTGGTAAACTACGCTTTTTTCTCATTTTTTCTTTCTTCTAATATTTGCCTACCACGTAAACGATAACTAACATCGCCGATAGACTCTATTGTAAATTTTCCATTTTCAAAACTAACAACGGAAATACTACCATTGTCCAACCCCAAACTTCTTGGCGTTGCGTGGTCAATTAACCACAAAAACGTTCCAATAGTCATCCCATGGCTAACAACAATAGCATTTCCACCACCCAAAGTCTCGATTTTCTCAGCAATAGCAGTAAATCCCTCTAAAATACGGCTACTCAAAACTTCCCAAGTCTCAGCCCAACCAGCTGTATCGACTTGATAAATACCTGCCGCCAATTCTTGATAAGACAACTTAGTTATATCCTTATCAAATACACGTGGCAACACACCATTAAAGAGCTCGCCATCGTATGCGCCATCTAGGCTACCAAAACACCATTCGCGAATACGTTTATCACGAGTATATGGAATATTTTCCTGTTGACATTCACGTAAAATAATCTCCATTGTCTGTAAAGTACGTCCACTATCGCTCGAAAACGCCTCTTTAAAAACAATTCCTGCATCTTTCAACCCTAAACCAAGCTCTTGAATCCCACGCTCACCATCAACAGTTAAAGGAGTATCACTCCAACCTTGAGCACGACCAATCGTATTGAACATCGTTTTTCCATGACGAGCAATATACAATCTTGTTTTAACCATAACGCTTCCTCCCAGAATTAATTCCTATAAAAAACATAGGTGTACGACAACAAAAATAATGAATTTTTTACTTTTTTCAGCTCTTTTATTATATCATATTTTTCAAAAGCTTCATCAGTTGACACGCAGCTTTGATAACCTGAAATCATTTTTTAAAATTTAAGCAAAAAAAATACCTAGGATAGCAATCTTTGCTTACTCTAGGTAAATATCAAACAAAGTAATTAGTTTTTAAAGCTATGAACAGGAGCAGGAATTTGACCACCACGTTTGATGAAATCAGCAGATGAATTATGATTAACACTCATTACAGGTGCTGTACCAAGAAGACCACCAAATTCAATCATATCGCCTTCTTTACCTTTTGGAATAATACGAACAGCTGTTGTTTTTTGATTAATCACACCAATAGCTGCTTCATCAGCAATCATAGCAGCGATTGTTTCGTAAGGAGTATCTTCAGGAATAGCAATCATATCCAAACCAACAGAACAAATAGCTGTCATTGCTTCAAGTTTTTCCAAGTTAAGTGAGCCATTTTGAACAGCAGCAATCATACCTTCATCTTCAGATACAGGAATAAAAGCACCAGACAAACCACCAACTTGGTTACAAGCCATAATACCGCCTTTTTTAACCTGGTCATTTAAAAGTGCAAGCGCTGCAGTTGTTCCATGAGTACCAACTGTTTCAAGCCCCATTTCTTCAAGAACACGAGCCACAGAATCACCAACCGCTGGTGTAGGCGCAAGAGAAAGATCAACAATACCAAATTTAACCCCTAAACGTTCACTCGCCATCTGGCCAACCAATTGACCAATACGTGTAATCTTAAAGGCTGTTTTCTTAACCATTTCAGCAACAACGTCAAAACTTTCACCGCGAACTTTTTCAAGAGCACGTTTTACAACACCAGGACCAGAAACACCGACATTGATGACAACATCAGCTTCACCAACACCATGGAAAGCACCAGCCATAAATGGATTATCTTCAACCGCATTTGCAAACACGACTAATTTTGCTGCACCCAAATCAGACAATTCAGCCGTTTCCTTAATAATGCGCCCCATATCAGCAACTGCTGTCATATTAATCCCTGATTTTGTAGAACCAATATTGACGGATGAGCAAACTTTTGATGTTTCAGCAAGCGCACGAGGAATAGAGTTGATAAGAATTTTATCACCTTTTTGGTAACCCTTTTGAACCAAGGCAGAAAAACCACCAATAAAATCAATTCCAATTTCATTCGCAGCCTTATCCAAAGCATGAGCCAACGAAAGGTAGTCAGTCGCATCAGTCGCCGCTCCAATAATAGCAATCGGTGTTACAGAAACACGTTTATTGACAATTGGAATACCTAATTCAGCCGCAATTTCATCTCCAACAGCTACCAAAGAACCAGCTTTTTCGACAACTTTCTTATAAATCTTATCTGCAGCCTTATTAATATCTGGATCAATACAATCAAGAAGAGAAATTCCCATTGTAATGGTACGAACATCAAAATTTTGTTCCTCAATCATCGCAATGGTTTCAGTAACTTGTTTAATATCCACGTCTTTCCTCCTTAAATGTTATACATAGCATCAAAAATAGCTTCACTTTGAATATTAATTTTAACATTCAACGTTTCACCATAAGCTTCAAATTCTGAACGTAAATAAGTAAAATCTTGCTTTTCATCAGATGAAACAACAGCCATCATCGTAAAGAAATCATCCAAAACAGTTTGAGAAATATCATCAATATTCAAACCTAATTCAGCAATTTTTGCTGAAACACCTGCTACAATACCTGTCTTATCCTTACCAACAACAGTAATAATTGCTTTCATGAGAGGCCTCCAAAATAATATTGGTTCAATTTTATCATAATTTTTAGAAAAATTCCATTTAATTCGGATACAAATTCATCAAAAAGCGAATTATTTTTGATATTTTTTTAAAAAAATTCATGTTTTAAAATTCTATTTGCTATTTTTCCCTAAACTCATTAAAGAAGGGCTCAATTTTAGTCAAGAAGGCCTTTTTCCCCTCAAAGCGCTCCCCTCGCATCACCTTCGCTAGTTTTTCTTTTGCTCCCACTCCTAATCGCTGCTCAACCGCCTGCAGCCGCTCCTGATAAGCCACATAATCCGCCAGATCCAGAAACCTTGTTTGCGCCAAACAATGCCCCACGTCACTAATCTCCTCATATGGCAGCTGATTAAACTTGCGTTTCAAACTCTCTTGATGGCGAATCACATCCTTGAGATAGTTGGAAAACTTCGTTTTAAAATAGGCATAAAGAGACAAGTCGTCCTGCAACAAATTAGGCTTTTCTTGCAGGAGACGGAACAGAACCACCCGTCCCTCTTGTAACCAATCATCATAGTCCCATAATTTGACAAAATAGTGACGACGCAACTTAAGCACAATCGGTTTGACCTTTTCAAAATAGCTTTCAAATGTTTCCATCATTTTCGAATCTCCTTGACAGTTAGTTTCCCTTACTTAAAAGGTAATCCCATTATAAAAAGGAAAGCGCAAAAAGACCATGACAAAAATGTCATGGTCCAAAAATGCTTATGAAGTAAGAAAAAAACAACAGCCTCAGCCGTTGTTACCGTCTTCTTTACTCCGCCAGTAGGACTCGAACCTACGACATCATGATTAACAGTCATGCGCTACTACCAACTGAGCTATGGCGGATAAAAGCTAAGCGACTACCATATCTAACAGGGGGAAACCCCCAACTACTTCAGGCGTTCTAGGGCTTAACTTCTGTGTTCGGCATGGGAACAGGTGTATCTCCTAGGCTATCATCACTTAACTCTGATTGATTATCCAATCAAAATTGAATACCTATATATTTTAACAAGTTTCCGACGCGCTGTCAATATTCTCAGTTACTTTGGATAAGTCCTCGAGCTATTAGTATTAGTCCGCTACATGTGTCACCACACTTCCACTTCTAACCTATCTACCTGATCATCTCTCAGGGCTCTTACTGATATAAAATCATGGGAAATCTCATCTTGAGGTGGGCTTCACACTTAGATGCTTTCAGCGTTTATCCCTTCCCTACATAGCTACCCAGCGATGCCTTTGGCAAGACAACTGGTACACCAGCGGTAAGTCCACTCTGGTCCTCTCGTACTAGGAGCAGATCCTCTCAAATTTCCTACGCCCGCGACGGATAGGGACCGAACTGTCTCACGACGTTCTGAACCCAGCTCGCGTGCCGCTTTAATGGGCGAACAGCCCAACCCTTGGGACCGACTACAGCCCCAGGATGCGACGAGCCGACATCGAGGTGCCAAACCTCCCCGTCGATGTGAACTCTTGGGGGAGATAAGCCTGTTATCCCCAGGGTAGCTTTTATCCGTTGAGCGATGGCCCTTCCATGTGGAACCACCGGATCACTAAGCCCGACTTTCGTCCCTGCTCGAGTTGTAGCTCTCGCAGTCAAGCTCCCTTATACCTTTACACTCTGCGAATGATTTCCAACCATTCTGAGGGAACCTTTGGGCGCCTCCGTTACCTTTTAGGAGGCGACCGCCCCAGTCAAACTGCCCGTCAGACACTGTCTCCGATAGGGATCACCTATCTGGGTTAGAGTAGCCATAACACAAGGGTAGTATCCCAACAACGCCTCCACCGAAACTAGCGTCCCGGCTTCTTAGGCTCCTACCTATCCTGTACATGTGGTACAGATACTCAATGTCAAACTGCAGTAAAGCTCCATGGGGTCTTTCCGTCCTGTCGCGGGTAACCTGCATCTTCACAGGTACTAAAATTTCACCGAGTCTCTCGTTGAGACAGTGCCCAAATCATTACGCCTTTCGTGCGGGTCGGAACTTACCCGACAAGGAATTTCGCTACCTTAGGACCGTTATAGTTACGGCCGCCGTTTACTGGGGCTTCAATTCACACCTTCGCTAATGCTAAGCGCTCCTCTTAACCTTCCAGCACCGGGCAGGCGTCACCCCCTATACATCATCTTACGATTTAGCAGAGAGCTGTGTTTTTGATAAACAGTTGCTTGGGCCTATTCACTGCGGCTGACTTAAAGCCAGCGCCCCTTCTCCCGAAGTTACGGGGCCATTTTGCCGAGTTCCTTAACGAGAGTTCTCTCGCTCACCTGAGGCTACTCGCCTCGACTACCTGTGTCGGTTTGCGGTACGGGTAGAGTATAATTAACGCTAGAAGCTTTTCTTGGCAGTGTGACATCACTAACTTCGCTACTTAAATTCGCTCCCCATCACAGCTCAATGTTATAGACGTAAGCATTTGACTCACATCACACCTCACTGCTTAGACGTGCACTTCCAATCGCACGCTTTAGTTAGCCTACTGCGTCCCTCCATCACTATATACTCTAGTACAGGAATATCAACCTGTTGTCCATCGGATACACCTTTCGGTCTCTCCTTAGGTCCCGACTAACCCAGGGAGGACGAGCCTTCCCCTGGAAACCTTAGTCATACGGTGGACAGGATTCTCACCTGTCTTTCGCTACTCATACCGGCATTCTCACTTCTATGCGTTCCAGCGCTCCTCACGGTACACCTTCATCACACATAGAACGCTCTCCTACCATACCTAAAAGGTATCCACAGCTTCGGTAATATGTTTTAGCCCCGGTACATTTTCGGCGCAGGGTCACTCGACTAGTGAGCTATTACGCACTCTTTGAATGAATAGCTGCTTCTAAGCTAACATCCTAGTTGTCTGTGCAACCCCACATCCTTTTCCACTTAACATATATTTTGGGACCTTAGCTGGTGGTCTGGGCTGTTTCCCTTTCGACTACGGATCTTAGCACTCGCAGTCTGACTGCCGATTATATCTCGTTGGCATTCGGAGTTTATCTGATATTGGTAATCCGGGATGGACCCCTCAATCAAACAGTGCTCTACCTCCAAGAGACTTAACATCGACGCTAGCCCTAAAGCTATTTCGGAGAGAACCAGCTATCTCCAAGTTCGTTTGGAATTTCTCCGCTACCCACAAGTCATCCAAGCACTTTTCAACGTGCCCTGGTTCGGGCCTCCAGTGAGTTTTACCTCACCTTCACCCTGCTCATGGGTAGGTCACATGGTTTCGGGTCTACGACATGATACTAATTCGCCCTATTAAGACTCGGTTTCCCTACGGCTCCGTCTCTTCAACTTAACCTCGCATCATATCGTAACTCGCCGGTTCATTCTACAAAAGGCACGCTCTCACCCATTAACGGGCTCGAACTTGTTGTAGGCACACGGTTTCAGGTTCTATTTCACTCCCCTCCCGGGGTGCTTTTCACCTTTCCCTCACGGTACTGGTTCACTATCGGTCACTAGAGAGTATTTAGGGTTGGGAGATGGTCCTCCCAGATTCCAACGAGATTTCTCGTGTCTCGCCGTACTCAGGATACTGCTAGGGTTTAAGACTATTTCGAATACGAGGCTGTTACTCTCTTTGGCTTACCTTCCCAGGTAATTCTTCTATAATCTTGACTTCCCACAGCGCAGTCCTACAACCCCGATGTGTAAACACATCGGTTTGCCCTCTTGCCGCTTCGCTCGCCGCTACTAAGGCAATCGCATTTGCTTTCTCTTCCTGCAGCTACTTAGATGTTTCAGTTCACTGCGTCTTCCTCTTCATTACCTTAACAGTAATGAGTGACATGCATCACATGCCGGGTTCCCCCATTCGGACATCTCTGGATCAATGTTTACTTACAACTCCCCAAAGCATTTCGTCGTTAGTCACGTCCTTCATCGGCTTCTAGTGCCAAGGCATCCACCGTGCGCCCTTATTAACTTAACCTTATTTTGGTCTTCTGACCTTAAACTCATTAAATCACAGCGTTTCGGTTTATTTCTTGTTACTTTCTACAATTATTTCTAATTGTGGAATTTGATATAGATATTCAATTTTCAATGGACAATCAACTTGAATCTTTCGATTCAATGGAGCCTAGCGGGATCGAACCGCTGACCTCCTGCGTGCAAAGCAGGCGCTCTCCCAGCTGAGCTAAGGCCCCACAAGACCTCTCAAAACTAAACAAGACTTCCCAAACGTGCTTCCGTTTTTTCCTTAGAAAGGAGGTGATCCAGCCGCACCTTCCGATACGGCTACCTTGTTACGACTTCACCCCAATCATCTGTCCCACCTTAGGCGGCTGGCTCCTAAAAGGTTACCTCACCGACTTCGGGTGTTACAAACTCTCGTGGTGTGACGGGCGGTGTGTACAAGGCCCGGGAACGTATTCACCGCGGCGTGCTGATCCGCGATTACTAGCGATTCCGACTTCATGTAGGCGAGTTGCAGCCTACAATCCGAACTGAGATTGGCTTTAAGAGATTTGCTTGCCGTCACCGGCTTGCGACTCGTTGTACCAACCATTGTAGCACGTGTGTAGCCCAGGTCATAAGGGGCATGATGATTTGACGTCATCCCCACCTTCCTCCGGTTTATCACCGGCAGTCTCGCTAGAGTGCCCAACTGAATGATGGCAACTAACAATAGGGGTTGCGCTCGTTGCGGGACTTAACCCAACATCTCACGACACGAGCTGACGACAACCATGCACCACCTGTCACCGATGTTCCGAAGAAACTTTCTATCTCTAGAAATAGCATCGGGATGTCAAGACCTGGTAAGGTTCTTCGCGTTGCTTCGAATTAAACCACATGCTCCACCGCTTGTGCGGGCCCCCGTCAATTCCTTTGAGTTTCAACCTTGCGGTCGTACTCCCCAGGCGGAGTGCTTAATGCGTTAGCTGCGGCACTAAGCCCCGGAAAGGGCCTAACACCTAGCACTCATCGTTTACGGCGTGGACTACCAGGGTATCTAATCCTGTTTGCTCCCCACGCTTTCGAGCCTCAGCGTCAGTTACAGACCAGAGAGCCGCTTTCGCCACCGGTGTTCCTCCATATATCTACGCATTTCACCGCTACACATGGAATTCCACTCTCCCCTTCTGCACTCAAGTTTAACAGTTTCCAAAGCGAACAATGGTTAAGCCACTGCCTTTAACTTCAGACTTATTAAACCGCCTGCGCTCGCTTTACGCCCAATAAATCCGGACAACGCTCGGGACCTACGTATTACCGCGGCTGCTGGCACGTAGTTAGCCGTCCCTTTCTGGTAAGTTACCGTCACTGTGTGAACTTTCCACTCTCACACACGTTCTTCTCTTACAACAGAGCTTTACGATCCGAAAACCTTCTTCACTCACGCGGCGTTGCTCGGTCAGGGTTGCCCCCATTGCCGAAGATTCCCTACTGCTGCCTCCCGTAGGAGTCTGGGCCGTGTCTCAGTCCCAGTGTGGCCGATCACCCTCTCAGGTCGGCTATGTATCGTCGCCTTGGTAGGCCGTTACCCCACCAACTAGCTAATACAACGCAGGTCCATCTACTAGTGATGCAATTGCATCTTTTAAGTCTCTAACATGTGTTAAACACTATTATGCGGTATTAGCTATCGTTTCCAATAGTTATCCCCCACTAATAGGCAGGTTACCTACGCGTTACTCACCCGTTCGCAACTCTTCCAACTCTAGCAAGCTAAAGTCTTCAGCGTTCTACTTGCATGTATTAGGCACGCCGCCAGCGTTCGTCCTGAGCCAGGATCAAACTCTCATTTAATCTTGTTCTCATTCTGTCACTGACAGATTTATTTTCTTAACAGGTCGATTTCTCAACCCGCACGTTTGGTTCGTCTTGTTCAGTTTTCAAAGGTCTTTGTCTCTCGTGAGACAACTTCTATATTCTATCAAATCTGAAATAGCTTGTCAACCACTTTTTTAAAGTTTTTTCAATTCTGTTTCAAACCGATTTCTGCCGCCCTCTCGGACAACAACTATATTAGTGTATCATCTCAAGCTTACTTTGTCAAGAACTTTTTTAGCTTTTCTGTAAACCTGAAACCTGCTCTCTTGCGATAGCTTATCTAGTATACTAAACTTAGAAAAAACTGTCAACTATTTTTTTGATAAAATGTAAACCTCTCTTTAGTTTTGCCTATAGGAAAGCTCTAAAGTAAACTTAGTCACTCTTGGTAGATTAGAAAAGTAGAAATAAATCCTCTTACTATAAAAAACACCCCATGGTGTGAACCATGAAGTATTTTTAATTGCTGTATTGTAGCCGATTCTTAACGTTTTGAGAATTGTGAAGCTTTACGAGCTTTTTTAAGACCTGGTTTGGAAAGTATGGATTTCAGTTGGACTAAAAACAGCGTAATATCAAGGATTTTCTGAACAATATCTACTTTTTAATTTCATAAAATCTGAATCAATATTTTTAAAATAGGGTAATAGTTTAGGTATCTAAGCATTAAAATAATACACCTAACTTTGGTCACCGTTTTTTAGTTATTCACTCTTTTTTCGGATAGTGTTTTTAAAGTTATGATGTAAAATGCCGCAATTAAAACACTATACATCATAATCGGAGGATAGAGAATTAAGGATAGAATCAATCCCACTCCTTTAATTATTAGGTCAGGTATCAATAACTTCCTATATTGTGCGGTAGCTTCAAGTAATTCTTTATGATCTATATTGGGTTTATCAATTACTTTATGTAAAAACCAGTTTGCTACCGTTGAAACAATAACGATCAGTCCATAAAAGAGCTGTGCCGTATGATTCATGAAATGACTACTAACTATTCCAATAGCATAGGGCATAAATGAAACAAAAAAAATACAAATTCTTTCAAATTCCTCCCTTTTCAACTTGGCTAACTTGACCTGTATTACCTAGGTCGCTTTGCTTTAAATTATACTTTTTTCTTAAACATTTGATACGAGTAGGTATTTCTTGTGAGTAATTTTCATCAAAAAATTTCATAGATAAGTCCTATATATAATCATGGGTAAAGTAGTAAAAATAGTTGTTATCCTAGTTGATTAAAAAAATCTCTGATTTCCTCATCTTTTATAAAATAATATATAATTTTCCCCTCTCTTCTAGTGTCCAAGATGTTTTGATTGGCTAGTTTACGAAGATGGTGGGAGGCAGATGCCATACTGAGATTTAGTAAACAGGCTATATCGCAGACACATAGTTCTTCAACAGCAAGGAGATAAAAGATGATATTTATCTGTTTATTATCGGTAAACTTTGATAAAATGCGAAGTGATTTTTGGACTTTTTCCTTTTCAAGGTAGTTCGTTGCTGTTGTAACATTTTGTTGATTTATAACATTCACTTGGCAGATACTATCTATTTTCAAAATATTTTCTCCTAGCCTAACACAGTCCATAGCATGTCAAAACTGTTGTTTTCAATCAGGATATATATTCCCAATCCTAAATAAACAACGGCAATAAACCATCTGCTATATTTTTCCAAAGTTTCTTCAACAGAAGGGACTTGTGCCAATTTTTGGGCAGAGAAAACCAAGAGATAAATCATGACTAGAAAGGTAAGTAAAGTCACTATCAAATTTGCTAAATTTAAGGTAGTAAAATATGGGACAAAGACACCAATATTGTCAGCACCACAACTTGCAAAAGTAATCATAGCGACTAGAAAAATCAGGTTTTTATTATCTTTGCTCAAACCTTCTTTGGCAATAGCTTCTCCATCAGAATCTCCTAAAAGCAAAACTTTGAGGCCTAGGAAAATTGGAATCAAACCGAGCAAACCTAAAATCTCTTTACTAGGAATATAATCTAAGACAAATGCAAAAAGCAAACTTAGCAATATTAGACTAACAGAGCCTAGAAATTGTCCTAAATAGATATTAATGATGTCTTTTCTGCTTTTTCTTTTGGCAAAAAATAACATTAGGATAATAAGTAAGTCTACGGCTGTCCCAGAATACAGGATTATTGAAGTAACAACATTTTGAATCATAAAACACCTCATTCAAATATATTTTTGAATGTATTTTAACATTAAACTTTGTAGATATCAACTTAAAATCCACCAATTAATAATTGCATGTCAATATTTGTATTGTGAAACTAGTTTCAGAAATATATAGTCTTAAAATATGTCCACTGCCAATGGTTTTTTCAATATTTAAGAGGAGATTTATAATGGTTCATTTCTACAAATTTATAAACAAGTTATATATTTTGTTTAACCAATTATTAACTATTTTTATCAATAATCACTTCATTAATTTGTACTTTTTAATTTTGATTTATTTTTCGTGCATATTTTATATGAATTTAATTCTAATACATTTTAAATAAAAAATACACAATTTTAATTGGCACTGACCCCCGTAAATGAGAATTAAATAAAAACACCTCCAAGTTGGATTTGATATAATATAATCAAATGCTCATGGAGGTGTCTTTTTATGGTTAAAAAACGTGTGGAGACGGTGGTATTATTGTCAAGAAAATAGAATAACAAGCTATAAAACTGTCGAAATAGGTGGCTTTTAGGATTTTAAAAGAAATCAGTTCTATAATAAATTAAAAATCGTGTTGGTAGAAAAATCGTCTACTTCTACCAACACGATTTTACAAAGAGCCAGTACTTACATCTCTTTTTCTCCTGTAAAACTATTGTATCTTGATACTTTAAGGAGTTTCAATCATTCGATCTGTTAACCGTTATTTTTTGGATCTAAACTTAATAACATAGCATTAATGGCGACGATGACTGTTGACACAGACATTAGGATTGCTCCTAATGCAGGGCTTAATGTGATACCAATAGGAGCCAAAATTCCTGCAGCTAGAGGGATAGCTATAAAGTTATAACCAGCTCCCCAAAATAGGTTTTGTTTCATCTTACGAGTTGTTTTGTGTGCTAATTCAATGAATGATTCAATATCTCCTGGATCGGATTGAGTCAATATGACATCAGCTGAATCCAATGCAACTTGAGTTCCAGCACCTATAGCTATACCAACATCTGCTAAGGCAAGAGAAGGAGCATCATTTACACCATCACCTACCATGATAACTTTCTTTCCTTCATCTTTAAGTGTTTTAACTAACTCATATTTGTCTTGTGGAGATTGATTTGATCTATATTCAATCCCTAAATCTACTGCCGCGCCTTGAGCTGCTTTTTCATTATCACCTGTTGCCATAATTGGTTGAATATTGTTCTTTTTAAGAGCTTTAATTAACTCTTTACTCTTTGGTTTTAATTCGTCCCCTAAAGCTACAGCACCAATGGCATCATCGTTTTCTACTAAGACACTAAGAGTTGCTCCCTTTGGAATATCCATATCAAGATTACGTCCATAGGCTTTTTGACTGATTAGTTGGTAACGGTGCCCACCTGCTTCGCCCTCTACTCCAGCACCGGAAATCACATCAATCGAATCAAAAGATGCTGGACGTATATTTTGCTGCTCGGCGAAACTTATAATTGATTGAGCAATTGGGTGGCTAGATCCTCCTTCAATACCTGCCAATAAGGCAATGATTTCCTCTTTTGTATATTTGTCATTAAGAAGTTTTACATCTAATACTTTAAATTCACCAGTTGTTAAAGTACCCGTTTTATCTAAAATCATCACATCTGCATCTTGAGCTATTTCTAAGGCTTGGCGGTCTTTTACTAGTAAGCCACGGCTAGCTCCTAAGCTCGTGCTACGGGCGGTTACCAATGGAATAGCCAAACCCAATGCGTGCGGACAAGCAATAACTAATGTAGTAATAGTAAATATAACTGCCGTTGGTATATCTTCTATAACCATCCACACTACAAAGGCAATTAGCGCGACAATAACAGCAATATAGAAGAGCCACCCTGCAACTTTTTGAGCAATATTTTCTGCTCTGGAAGGCTGACTTTGAGCTTGGCTGATTAAATTCTGAACTTGAGAGATGAAGGATTGATCACCTGTCTCATTCACTTTAATATAAAGAACCCCTTCTCCATTTGTTGAGCCCCCGATTACTTCATCGCCAGGGCCTTTTTTAACTGCTTTTGATTCTCCAGTCAAAAGAGCTTCATTTAAACGTGATTCGCCACGCTCGATAATCCCGTCTGCTGGCACATTTTCTCCGGCTTGAACACGAATTAAATCACCTACCTTTAAGTCAGCAACTGGTCGTGTTTCAATTGAATCGTCTTCTAATACAACGTGAGCATCTTTCGGCACTAACTTAGCCAATTCTGCTTGTGCGTCTCCTGCTTCTCCAATAGCTTTCATCTCAATCCAGTGACCTAATAACATGATTAATAGTAATGAAGCAAATTCAAAGAAATAGTCCATCACGTGTTCACCCGTTACGTAGGTAATGATCACAGCATAAATACTGTATAAATATGAAACACTTATACCTAAAGAAACGAGTGCCATCATTCCAGGTTTTTTTTGTTTAAATTCGTCAACTGCACCTTGATAGAATGGACGTCCACCATAAATAATTAATATAGTAGATAAAATAGCTACTACAATATCAGAATATGGAAAAGTAAACTGGAATGGTAGTTCAAATCCATGCAAAGGGACTAAGAGCATAATAATGATTCCTAGTGGCAATGACTTTAAGAAAAGTTCCTTAAAGCTTCCGTGATGGTGGTGGGCATGCCCTCCCATTGCGCCATGATCCATTTCACTGTGATCCATCGCACTATGATTCATCTTGCTGTGATCCATCTGACTATGTTCCATTTCATTATGGTCGTGTTTTGAGTGATCCATGTCACCGTGATTATGATGACTATGTGACGAATGTTTTTTGTTATTCCTCATTTTTAATTCCTCTTTATTATATTAGAGACTGATTTTAAAGTTTTAGAACCTTCTCATCTAACACTGCATATAATTCTCACGAAAAGGGTTCTATACTTTATCTCTAGCTACTATCTATGAATAAATGGTATTCGTACTTTATGCACTTAATACTGAATAGTTAGTTTCTGCTAAAGCAGCATTGAGCGTTTCGGTATCAATCTCTGTTTGACTTTCAAGTACTGCTTTTTTAGTCGCTAAATCAACCTCTACAGATTCAACCCCTTCAATAGCTGAAAATCTTTCTTGTACCGTGTTCGCACAACCTGCACATTTTACGCCATCTAATAAGACTTCTTTTTTCATTATTTTATTCCCCTTTTTTTTATCTTCTCCTATTATATAGAATAGGAAGAAGTTTAAATCCCAGATAAGCTAAGTGTTTTCTAAACAACTGCTGGTTTGAATCGTCTTAACCGTAAAGCATTGAGCAAGACCGATACGGAGCTGAAACTCATGGCGAATGCCCCGCCAACATTGGACTCATCAATGGTCCGCCAAAAATATACAAAAGACCCATCGCAACTGGAATACCTACAAGGTTGTAAGCAAAAGCCCAGAACAAGTTTTGTTTAATGTTTCGTAGCGCTGCATGACTTAAATCAATCGCAGTCAATACAGCGGTTAAATCATTACGCATAAGGACAATATCAGCCGATTCAATCGCCACGTCTGTACCTGATCCAACTGCAATTCCGACATCTGCTTGAGCTAATGCGGGTGCATCATTAATGCCGTCTCCAACCATCGCTACCTCCTTGCCTGCCTCTTGTAGTTTTTTGACTTCCTCTGCTTTATCTTCAGGTAATACTTCACTTAATACACTGTCTATACCCACTTGCTTAGCAATCGCTTTGGCTGTTCGTTTGTTATCTCCAGTAATCATGATTACTTCAACACCGCGTCTTCTAAGTTCTTTAACAGCCTTCATGGCAATCGCATTGCCCTTCTGTACACTGACAATCCACTTCTTCTACTGCGAAAGATTTTTTTATCTCTAATATTTTCTCTAGTCGATCTATATCATCGAAGCTTAAGACATGATCTTCAATGATGCTTCCTATTACATTTCCGACTTTCTTTTTGCAAATACGGTTAAAAATATCTTCTGCATAATCCCTTACGGCTTCTTTCTCTACAATATTGGCAGTGTAAATAAACTTTCTACCTTCTTGCTCTGTATTTAGTACGCCTTTTCCAACTAATCGACCTAAGATCGTTTTGATAGTGGATTGTGTCCAGTCCATTTTTTCTTGCAATACGGAAATGACTTTTTTACTAGTTACTCGATCATTTGCCCAAACTACACTCATGACTTCCCATTCTGCATCTGTGATATAAGTATTAAATTCTATTGTGCTCAGCCTCCTCCCCCTAGTTGTCTACATATGTAAACGAATATGTTTAAAATAAGTTTATCATTGTAAACGAATTATGGCAAGTCTTTTTATTTAATTCTCACTTTTTGGGGTCAGTCCCTTAAAACATGCTGTTTTTATCATTGATAAATGATAAATATTAATAGCTAACTTTCTGAAAAGTATGAATTTTCCTGAAACTTTTTTATTTAGTTATAATAGACATTTCTAGATATTTCCATTATGTAGTGGTTGCCATCCAATCAAACATCGCTCTACTTGTTTTCTTGAGGCAACTGTGCATAGCATATCTCTATGCGACTAAAGTCGTTAGAGCTAGCCTAATTGTGTACAGCCAGTTCTCATACAAAAAAATACCTTGCAAGTTGCAAAGTATTTTCGTTTGTATTGTTCTTCCCAGCAACGAATTAACGTTTTGAGAATTGTGAAGCTTTACGAGCTTTTTTAAGACCTGGTTTTGGGTGATATAAGTCAACTATCTGTAAAAGGCTATTGAATAAAGCTTTCAAAGTCCATTTTCATTATAAATAAGCAATTATAACCCAATCTTACAAACAATGGATTACCATTAGATTACTAAAAATCTGTTTTCGGAGCTTATGTAGTTGAGGAATAAATAATCATCCAGCACATACTGACCTAGTCAAGCATTTTTGTAACACTAGTGTATAAAATTTCTTACGCTGCACGACATCGTGCAGCATAAGGTGTAAGTCCACCGTTTGCACGATGTGGTCTTACGTGATTATATTTCCCATAAACGAATTCATAGAGCTTTTGGTCAAGAATGTCATTTGAATCAAACATGTAGAGATAATAGAATTCGTGTTTGAGCGTATTGTAGAATCTTTCCATAACGGCATTGTCATATGGACAGCCTGCTTTGCTCATACTTTGTTGGACATAGTTTTTATCACAAAATTTATTGAATTCTTTTGCGGTAAATTGACGCCCTTGATCAGAATGCAGGATAATTCCTTTTGCTGGTTTTCGACGTTCTAGTGCGATTTTCAAGGTTTCCTTTGCCAATTCAATATCGATATGACTGCTGTTTAATGATGCAACCACTTCACGACCGCAAAGGTCTATAATCGTGCAATTGTAACGCATTGTTCCATCTGGACGAGTTAAATATGTAAAATCAGTACACCATATTTTATTGGGTTCTTTTACATCAAATTCCCTATTCAGAAGGTTTGGAAAGATTTTATTGGCAGTTCCTTTTACATAGTTTGGTTTCTTTCGACGTGTGATGGAACGTAAGCCCAATTCATTCATAAAATGATGTATTGTCAGATCTGAACGAATGCTTCCGATACCCTTAAGATAATCGTTCATCATTCGGTATCCAGGAACTCCATTTTCTCGGTGGTAGATTTCAACAATTTTACGTTGAATCTCTGCCTTTTCCTGACGATAAGCATGTTTTTTGTTTTTAAGATAATTATAGTAAGCATTTGGACAGATGTTCATTCTTCTAAGAAGCCATCTGACCCCAAATGTCTGTTGATATTTCTGGATGAACTGGTACTGAGCTAATCGATTTCCTTCGCAAAGAATGCTGCCGCTTTTTTTAAAAAATCATTTTCTTTTTTGAGTTCTTCAATTTCTTTGCGTAGCTTTTTTGCAACTTCGTATGAATCAGATTCTTCCCGTTTTGTTGGGCTGTTATCACATTCTTTGCGGTATTGCTGTAACCAGTATGTCAGCGTGCCTTGTCCAAGATTATATTCTTCGGTCAGGCTTTTCTTGGTTCGTCCCTCTTCCAGATAGAGGCGAAGAACCTTTTGTTTGAGCTCAGGCTCGTAACGATTGTTTGTCATTGTAACATCTCCTTGGATTATGTATGTATTTTACCAAACTATACACAGGTGTTACAACTTAATTATATCAGGTCATACTATATTAAGAAGTAGTATATCACATTTTCAATTTTATCAAAGATATAGTTTCTATATACTTTTGATTATATGGATAAATTATCACAGAACATTATCAAACTCTAAACTAAATAATTCATCCATAGCTATCCTACTAAACCGAGTAAATGCAATATTTCTATATGTATTGAATCTTTTATCTGGATTATCCGGTAAACTAATATTTGATTGGTCTAAAGACTCTATTGATATGTAATTCGGTCGATAAATATTATTTCCCAATATAACTGGACTAAAATACTTTCCAACTATTCTCTTTATCTCAGAAGATATTTGATTGTAGTATATGCTTTTTAAATCCAAAAATACCTTATCAAGGATAAATGACCATTTTTTGAAAGACTCAATAAGTTCTATTTCTTTTTCTGAGATTTCACTTATAAATTTGTCATTTTGTTTATTAGAACCCTTATTTCTTTCAAGCTCAGATTTCGAAATATATATTTTAACAGTCGCCCTCTCTTTAAGGAGATCTACTTGTTGCACTAAATTATCGACTGGAATAGAAAAATGTTGTCCAAAATCACGCAATATTTTCAGAATTCGAATCTCATCGTACTGCTCATATATTCTGATCAGTTCTTTCAATTCTACTAATTTTAATTGCGTAGAAAATGCTTTACAGTTATCAACAAATAGTCTTCCTAAAAGGATATTTGTTAACACTAAAAACTTCAACTCAGAATATATTTTTTCCATCTCTTCTATATCTGTCTCAATTTTATTAATGTACTCTTCTAACATATTCTTAGATTTTATAAAATTTTTATAACAATCTACAACATTTGAAAATTTATTAAAATCAAGATTGAATTTCTTTAAAAGTTCATACTCCTCTTTACCTATTCTATGTAATAGTCTACGACCTATACTGCAACCAACAAAATAGTAACCTTCAACGACCATTAAACATTCCTACACATATATAAATTCAAATAAAAACTATTTAAAATTAAAACTCTGTCATATATAAACTTAAATTGAATATTTTTATTCTTTAATTATCATATTACTTTAATCGATATCCAACACTGTATCCTACTGTATCCTACTGTATCCTACTGTATCCTACTGTATCCTACTTCATAAAGGATAAACTATCTGTCAACCAAAGTATAGTACTGATTTCTATCATTTTTGTTTGCGCCGTACCAATTAAGGATGCCCAATTCTTGTAAGTTTTTCATAGTTTTTACAATAAATTTACGGCTTCTACCAGTAATTTCAATCGCTTTTGCCGTTGTCATTTTATCACCAGAATTATACATGTAGTGAACGATAGCTTGTTCATCTGCATTTAGAGTTCCAAAATCAGAAAACTGTTTTTCCAAACTGTCTCGTGTTCGTAGATGTCGACTAACAATGTTATTTTCAAGGATTAGAACTACCTTATTACCTGGCTCAGAATATTTAGGTTCATGAAGAAAAGCTGATTCCATTTCAGAATAGATACGCTTAACACCCTCGTTCATTTCACGAACCCAACCAAATTCAGTCAGGGTTCTCGCAATCCGAGGATTTCTTGAAAAACGTTCATGCTTGATATTGTCAACGGTGACGATATTGGGTAATTTCCCTGGGCTGTGAATCTCTAAGCGATCATCGAACATGAGTACACGAATGTGATCTCCATAGACAGAGTAATCACGGTGAGTTACTGCATTGACAACACCTTCAAACCAAGCAAACTCAGGATATTCAGGCAATATTTGAAATTGACCATTACCGTCTAAGTACTGAAATTCCCGCAACTGAGTACGGATAAAATCTCGAACTTTTATAATCAGTACTGGCAAAGCATCATCAAAAGTCACTTCTTTGATGACATTAAAGCTACTGCCTGTCCCCATATCCGTGCCATCAAAGCGTTGAAAGCGAACACGAGCTTGTGGGAAAAACGCTGACGGACATTTACCAAAAAGTAGAATTGCTGCCTTGGTCAGTTTACCATTCACGAGAAAACGCCGTACTTTAAGAATTTCCTCTGTCGAACGTTCTGAAATATCAAACCGATTTTTGAAATCTTGCACTAAGTTATCATCAATGTCTTCCAGGGTTGCATCAGGTACTACTTCATCTTCAAAGAAACGTTGTCCCTTATCATAGCTGAGCTGAGTACGTTGCTCATAGCTTAATTTAACCGATTCATCGCCCTGACGCAGATAAACCTCATCATTAGGCGCAGCAATCACTCGGTTAGATGACAATTCAACTGAGATAACCAAAATCAGGTCATCTTCCCCCTTATGATTAACCACAGGGATTTCCTCAAAGGACAAATCCAGAGGAGTCTCCCGCATCTCACGGTCAATCTTTTTGAAATCGTCTATGGGATAAGATCTACCATCCTTGAAACCAGTGATAATATTGTCCTGCTTCTCATCTTCAATACCAACCACCAACTGACCGCCGTCCGCATTTGCAAAAGCAATCAAGTGCTTAAGCAATTCCTGAGGCTTCTTGCGTGCTGATTTTCTATCTAGATATTGGCTTTCTGGAGAGAATTGGTAGAGGGATAAATCATTAGATAAATATTCCTTATTTTCCAACTTGTAACTCCTCTTCTACTTTATTTTTTTACGGCTATATATTCTATATCCATCACCTTCTAATTGGTAGGAGGCAATTTTTTTATTTATTTTTAGATACTGGAGGATTGATTTATTATAATTTGTATTTTTAATCTTAGGATTCTTTCTATCAGTTAACGCCAAAATAATTTCGGTAAGATCTAAAACTCTAAATAAACTCAAAACTTCATCATATGTAAACTCATTAAGGTATTTTGCCAATATTAATCGACGTTCACTTAAATCTATATCAGTATTTTCGATGACTGATTGCAATAATTCCTTATTGACTGAGTATCCTTCCTCTAGAATGTCATCGAAATAATCCGCAAAGATTTTTTCTACTAACTTTCTAGTACTGAATTCAAAAGAAGTGTACCCATACAGAATATATTCTAAATCAGATTCATCAAATTTATTTTGCAAGATATAGTCAATAACTGCTGTAGAATAATTCTTGTCAGATAGGGATATATTGTTAGAAAATCTATCAATAATTTTAAATTTATCTTCATCAGTTAGCCCTTGTTCAAGAAGACTTAACATTTCATGTTCATGGTAAACCACAAAATTGCCTGTCTTTTCTGCCAGATAACCCTCTAAATATTTTTTGAGATATGAAATAACATGATTTGAGTAATTTTCTCTTATAAAATCCAATGTGTTTAGAGAAAAAACTTCTGAGATAATTTTCTCATCAATTAAAATAGCTACTTTATCATCAGGAATATCATCCTTCTTAAATTCTGTAAAACACCATCCCAATTTTGAAAGAATCTCTTTATATTTATCATTAGCTAATTGGTTACATTTAACGGTTTCTTCAAAAAATTCTTCTTGCAAATTGTCTGAAAATTCCTTGAACACTAACTGGGAAAATTCTAAATGCTCACCATTATTCACAAATTCAATCAATCTTTCGTTCCATGTATCATACTCACAAAAGTAATTTAGAATATTTTCTGTGTTATATCCTACCTTATTAAACTCAATAGCAGCATCTAAAATAGGCATTGTTGCTAATTCTGATATTTCAAGAGAGTGGTCGTGTACTTTCTTTAAATATTCAACTCTGAGGTTTTCGGCTACTGCTGTGTTATTTACAATCCTATAAACCACTTGTAACTCATCACGAATGACTTCATTCAAGAAAGGTAATATTTGTGACATATAAGTTTCTAAATTCTTACCAATATAATTATTAAGATTGTCAAATTGCTCAAGTATCGAAAACGGTTTATTTTTAACTGATTCAGCTGATACATCACCATCCATATAGTAGAGCAAACTTAGGATATTTTGAACGTTAATATCATATAAATTATTTTCATAAACAAAATCACTCATCACTTTATGGCTATCTTCAAAACTAAAATTTTTAATTTTAACTTCCATAAACTTCAAATTATCTTGAATCTGAGTATTATTGATGAGCTCGTTAAAATTATCAACGGTTTCTTGGATAGCTGACCAGTTACTATTTACAAAAGAATACATTACCTCTTGTAGATCTTCTTGCCAGCTGACTTCAGAAAAATCAATAAATGACAACAATAAAATAATCGTCTGCAGTTTTTCCTTTTCAAGGATACCATCAGAAGTCAAAAGTAACTTTAAGGTTCCCTGATTTAAATCAATTAAGTATAAAAGAACAGAAATTTTTGCTGCAAGAGGTCGTGAGTTTTGTTGTAAAAACTTGTTAACAAATTTTACATTAGACTCCGATAAATAACTTTTCAATCTTGTCATATCTTTTTTCTGTAAAAGATATTCAAACAAATCAAAGTTTAAGGCATAAATTCTCGTAAAATCGGAGTCATCAAGTCTTTCATTGACTTCTGAAACTTCTATCAAAGAATAATCCCAGTCAAGTTTGATCTCACCTTGAACTGCATTTAAAAATTCCTTATCTTGCTTCTTCAAACTATTAGGATAAAAATAAGTAATATAGTCTGGAAAACTCTCATCTATATAGCCATTTCTCAATAAATACATGATTAGAGAGTTTTTCTCTGTCTTCAAGTAAGGATACTCTTCCATTATAGTCTCGAAGAAATTACGATTAATGAGAACAGACAACTTTTCTGATTTAACACTTTCATACTCTTCGCGTAATTTTTCTAATTTAGAATTCAACTCTTTAAGATGGTCTCTATTTTCTATAGCACTCATCCGTTCCTGAAAACTAATATCATCCAAAGCAAAAATACTATTAATAGTTTCTTCTCTGCTATCCTCTCGGTTATAATAATCTGGTACGATGGAAGTAATTTTCGCATCTTCCGATAGAATTTCACGTATAAAATCTAACCTATTAGGAAATTGACTCTCGGTTTTACCATTTACTCGAATAGCTACCCTTCCCTCAGGAACCTTCAGATACGTTGAATAAAGTTCAAGTTTATTTCTAGAAAATTCTTGTTCAGAAGAAATTATCTTTTCTTCTATTTTCTCAATTTCTGTTGATTTTTTATCTAGATTCCCCTGTCTCAAATCATTAATCTTACTAAAAAGTTGATGAACAAATCCTGAGTCTTTCTGGAGTAATGAAAAATCTTTAGGAAAAATATTTTTATAAACAATGATTGCAAAAATTTTATCTGATGAAAGATTCAGCTTATTATTATCATTTTCTTTCTGACTAAATAAGTTATTCTTATATAAAACAAACTCATTACAAATATTATACACCAGTCTCATATCATCAATGTAAATCGCCACTTGTTTTAACAATGTTTTACTAACACTGTGTACTTCACCTAAATTTGTTAGTATTTCTCCTAGCTTTTCACCTGAATTAGATGAGGTAATTACTGGAATAATTGGAATGATGAAATCAAAAAATTTAGTTCTATCTCGCGAAATAAACATATCATCTTTGATAAGATAGATGAATAAAAGTTTCTTCCCATCTTTTCTCTTATTATTAACAAGCGTATTTATTTCTCTTAGTTTCTCAAAGATTAGGTTTGTTTCAAATCGATCAATATCTTCAAAGATGACAATATCACTCTGACAGTTATCAAAGAGATATAAAACATCATCTAAATATTTATCAAAATAGGAGTCTTCTTCACTTTGAAATACTTCAACATCTCCAGATATATTCGCACCACGAAATGAAAGATTTTTGATTAAACGTCTTTTTAACTGTAATTCAGATAATTTATATACTGAATAAATCATATTGCACGTTAAAATTAGGTAAGCAAGCAAACGAATGATACTTCCAATGTGAGGAAAATTTGGGAAGCCTTCTCTAACTAAGATGGCTAAATGCGTATAATTCCATAGAAATAAAATAGGTAATAAAAATAGTAATAATACGGAAGAAAATTTAATAACTTCAAATGATACGGGATTCTTTTTTGACTTAAAAATAGTCATTGGGATATACTTTGCATCAATCTGATGTAACAATTGATTAATTATTTTCCCCTCAATGATATTAATTTGCTCCAGCGAATCGCTATTTTCAATCCGCCCTTGGACTATTTCCAATTGAGCATTGCTCCCATTTTCAAGGTGATTCAGAGAGGAAAAGTGTGCCAATGAAATATGTAATGGTTTGAAATTTCCATTTTTACTTTTATAAGTTTCTATAAAACTACTTTTACCTGAGCCATAATTTCCAGATATCGCTACATTTTTAATACCTTTATCTTCTAGTGCATAATTCATCGCTGCTTCATGCGACGCATCGATATCAACATCGTTTAATGGTGTTAACTTATTAAATTTAAATTCTGTCATCTTCACCTCCGTTTTCAAATTTTCCTTACTCCATCTCCTTCACTTTACTTTCAATAAAGGCAATTTCATCATCTGAAAGTCCTTATTTTCGATAGAGTTACCCGTCTAACTCAGCGATTGATTGTGACCAATCAATGTCCGAATTCGACGTTTCCTCTATTTCTAGTCCATTCTTCTAACATTCGCTTTCAGTTCAGCAATAATATTGTCTGGAACATTAAAATAATCATAAAGCTGTCTTTCAATCTCTTCAACCGACTTCGACCAATCTATTTGAGAATAATCATTAAAATCAAACCAAGGAACATTGCTCCAAACCTCTTTCGATTGATTGTGTTGAGTTACCTTGAGTGTTCCTAGCATCGCACGAGCTATATCTGTTTTGATGTACTTCAAACAGTTTTCAGCTTCCACTTCAGTATCAAATGCACCAAAAGAAATAAAGGTTTGTGTATGACCCACGAGTGGGGTACCCACGAGTGGGGTACCCACGAGTGGGGTACCCACGAGTGGGGTCGATAGAACTTCGCCTATCGCCCCACTTCCGTTGGAAGCAGGTAAAAACACTTTGTATTTATTCAGATTAGGATGTTCTTCAATTAAATCGCTATCAAGCCAATTTGTAACACGCTCATTATTGATACGTCCGTATATCCCAATTTGATTATCTGATTGTTTTTTATCCGAGAATATCTCTGGTAGTTTCTCGAAAATATTTGATCCAATCGATTTTTCTTCTGCTAAAGAAACTCTTCCCTTCAATTCTGGATAACGATTGTAAAGACTACTGCTAAATTTATAACTACTCTTACCATAAAGATATTCATTAAACGATTTCTTAACTTTATTGCGTACTAAATGCAACAAGTCATTTAGCCATTCAATCGGTGTGAAGGTCTCAATAGCACCAAAGTTTTGATTAACATCCCGATAAGTGACGGCTACCCCACCCTTGATATCTGTATTTGGAAAGACTTCTTCTGATTTTTGAGCGAAGTAAACCACTTTAAGATGTTCGTCTTCTAACATTTTCTGATTCCATACCTTTGGAGTCTGACCAGCATTAAAGAGAAAACGAGCTGGTGTAATCAGAACTGCCTTATCTGCGACTTCATAAGCTAAATCCATAAATTTATGATAGATTGGCTCGTCACGGGCTACCTCTCCAACTCCTTCATTTTGATACGGAGGATTTCCAATTACTACATCAAATTTCACGTTTCTAAATGCCTCCTCCACTTGAGTTTTCCCTTTGTCTAGGTCTGTTTTTAGGGTATCCGTTAGGTTTTCAATATAGGTTACATTGGTTTTGTAATTCCGATAACCGGTCAATGTGCGTTCGGTGATGGTTTTTGCCATTGGTGTTTTCGCAATAGCATAGATATTATTTGCTAAAATCTCTTGATAGATCTGGTCAGCTTCAAAATGATTGTCATCATTTTCCGCCACTCTTTGATAATACAGGCTAATAGCACTGTGAAGAGGATAAAGACCAGTCTTCGAGTTAATATCTAAGATCTTTGTTTCTTTTTGATAGATGGATGATGTGACCTCATTTTCTACCCAGTGTAGGTTTGAAGTCGCTCCATCTGTTACCGACTCAAAATTATCATCATAGAAATTCAAGCCACCTACTGATTTTATCACTTGAAGATTGACTACACGCCACGGTGTCAGCACAGTTTCTTTGTCAGGATTTTTAAAGGTGCTAAACAACTCAGCGATGTTTTCTGCCCGTTCAATAAAGTCCAAACTATCAAAAGATTTTGCTCGCTGGCGAATAATTCTTCCAGCCTCAATAAAGACTTCTGCATCATAATACTTGGTAATCTCACTAAACATTCCCTTAGTGAAACCTTTTGGCATGAACTCTTTCCACGATTCATCATCCACCTGCTGGATAAATTCTTGAATAGTGATATCTTTTGATAAGTCAACCGCCATGCCATAAATCATCATAGGAATACGGATAGATACCCCACGCAAAATAGAAATCATATTCTTACGTTGTTTCTTAGCTTCGTTTTGCTTTTCGATGGCTTCTAGCTCTTCTGGTGTCCGTTTGGCTTTTGGTTTCTTCTTGGCTCGCTCAGCCTGCTCATGTTCTTCATCCGTTAGACCATTATCATTAATAATGACTTTTTTAGGTGTTTTTTGACTCTGTGTCTTACCAACGATAGCATTTAGTTTGGTAAACATGCTTGCATCATCAGCGGTTAAAGTTAAAAGATTGTCATTATATAGACTGTCATCTTCGAAACCTGACCGCACTGCCTTTTCAGCATAAACTTTCTTGAGCTGTGTCAACATTCTATCGACATCATAAGTCTTCATCCCATGCTCAGAAGCCCCTAAAATTGGCATAAAGTTTAACAGACGAGCCATAGCTTGCTTTTGCGCTTGCGTATTTTTCTTCCCTACACCTGAGTTAATCTGAGCACTCTCCGCCATGACAGTCAAGGCTCTATCAGGAGCAAAATCAAAGACATAACAATTTGTCTTCATTCCCAATTTCTCATGAGAAAAAGGCGTCTGAGCACGAAAGGCAGCTTGTAGGTAGTTCATGGCACTATTGGTATTTGACAAAAACAGGACTGCTGTCCACTCTGGGATATTTACACCTGTAGTTAGTTTACGAACCGTCAGGGTAATAGTTTTTGTCTGCGAAGGGTCTTTACCAATAGCAGAACGAACTTTCTCTATGTCCGCATCATTAGCAATTCCATCATCGCTACTTGCTCCTCGAACAACATTAACAATTTTATATTCTTTCCCGAAAATAGGGTGTTCTTTAAGCAAGTCCTCAAAAGCATTAGCTTCCTTAACACCTGGCATAAGCCAAAGCGTATGACGCAACTCTTCACGATAAGACTTCGTTGAAAAAGGGTAGTTCGTACGACTATCTGGATGTGTGATATTATCTAAGAATTGGCGAACCTCTTTCTTATAAACAAGTTGACCATCCTCAGCCACACGGAAAAATTCCCTAAAGTTGAACGATTTACTCTCATCAGAAAAACGTTCCTTATGCTTCATTTCAAAAGTGAACATCGATACTTTTGGCAAAGTTTCATAAGGATTTGGCTCACTTGGTCGTTCTAATTCCCACTTCTTCTTAGCCTGTTGTTCCATGACATAGTCCCAAGTATAGACTTGCTCCTCGTCAAATTGATCCAAAAGATTGAAAGGTGTCCCAGATAGTTCAAGTATCTTTGTATGCTCTCTGACCAATTCTTTCATAACGGTATCACTGAGCTCGGTTTGCGTTCCCTCGTGCGCCTCATCAATGATAATCAAATCCCAATTCACATCTGCAAAATCTTTCAGATTGGTTTGTCCGCCATTGTACCGAAGCAATTGGATTGAAGCAAAATACACAAAAGGTTTTTCTCCTCGCTTCAGGTTTTCAAGCGTTTCTCCTTGATTGACTGAGCCATAATCATACCCATCGGCGCTCATCTTCATTTTCTTGAAATCATCAAACCAAGAATCCGCCACAACAGGACGATGAGTCATGATGAGCACTCTTTGAAAGGCTTCATTCTTGACCAATTGCAAGGACGTCAAGGTTTTACCAAAACGCATTTTAGCATTCCAGAGCATTCGGTCTTTTTTCTTAAAGACTTTTTGCGTCTGCTCGACCGCTGTCTCTTGTTCTGGACGAAGGGTGATAACTGGTTCTTCAATAAATGATTCTTTGGCAGTAATATTTAGATAATTTCTACCTTCTTTAACAGCTTTAATAGCAGCCTTAGCTGTCTCTAAATCCGTCTTGAACCACTCTGTTCCTTCCAGTTGTTCAGCCTGTTTAATCCCTGAACGCTTCAAGATATTATGCACATCATAATCATGGAACCAGGACTTGGTCGCCTTTTTGTAAGCAAGCTCTACCCAACCAAGCGTGTAAGGCAGACCAGATGTTTTCATGTATTGATTAATACGTTTTGGGGCAACAGTACGTAAAAAGTCACTATTTGGCGACCAATCTGTCTCAATATCATCCGAAGAAACGCTACCCTCACCAATTTTTTGAGTTCCTTCGAAGGCATTAAATAGTCCACTTTCATTGTTAACTGTTTGAATATAGATAAACTTCCGCTCAGCCGTAGTGTACATTTCTTGTGCTCTCGGTTCTAAAAACTGACCGATTGCACTGGCTTTAATATCCGGTTCAATATAGGTCAGCATGACCCAAGCGAGTATGTCAAAGACTTGTTTTAGTGATTTTAAGGCATTTTCTTTTGTCGCATCTTCTGGATTAAGGACATGCGCAGAATTATTCCCCTTTCCCTTGATATCATAAAAGTGATCGACGATTGTTTTATTAGGAATAAAGTCTCTTATCTCTCTTAGTACGTCATTAAGGGTGGCGCGCTCACTAATATCTAAATATTCTCTATCGGCAACCAACCTCGCTGTATTCTCAGCAACTTTTCTCACCTTAGTCAGCGTGCCTTCATAGTCCCCATGTGTATAATTTTCTTCAGCCATATTTATGGTTCTAAAAAGCTCGGCTGTATCTATATCAATTGCCAAAAATTCAAAATTTGAAATCATAGCCTAATCTCCTAGTAAATACACTTTTTGAATAGTTATCTCTTTTATCGTATCTGCTTTTTTAACAGATTCATTCTCAATAATAAATTCATCATCTATATCAAAAAAACTCAGTTGCCCTTCCACGACTGTCCGATCGTCTTCTACTTCATTACCCAAAAGTTCTGAAAGTGCAAAAGGAATTTTTCTTACCAAACTTGGATGACCTTTGACCAGTTGCCACTCATTGAACCTAATAGGCTCCCCTGTAACTGGATGCTGCTGAGTCAAGGTATTTCCTCTCACAATATTTTTATGAATAAGATAGTGTGCTGATTGATAGATATCATTTTTGCTATTTAGTCTAGTTCCAAAAGCTTGCTCGTACCAGTCTAAATAACAAAGAAACATCCGTGAACGTGCCACTTCCAAATTATCTTCTAAAAACTCTATGCCATAGATGGACGAGAGAGCGAATAAAGACTTTGTTTTCCAATTTCGTTTGTCATACTGTCTGACCACAGCCTCTAGCTTTCTCTCTAAAATTGCTTGCAAAAAATTTCCATCGCCTGCAGATGGCTCTAAAAAGGTCTTATATACACTTTCACAAGCTTCTTTCACTCCAGGAGTATCCAGCATTTTCCGAACCATCCAAGCAGGTGTAAAGACTTCTCCATGTTTTTGAACACGTTGTTTTGATTTAATTAAGCTCTCTTCCAAAACCTACTCCTTGAAAACGTTTATATCTCCACCTATTATACCATTTTCTATGCCTAACTTTAACTATTTCTGAGAGTGTTTGAAGTTCCCTGAAATAATGTAAGTTAGCTCTCAAAAAAAGGCAAAACATGAACAGAACTTAAATTTCATTTACAATACATGGTGTCTGATACTGACAGATAATCAGAATACAAGAAAACCGCAGATAATTTACTGCGGTTCTGTTTACTTATTTTGTATTTACTAAACTTCTTTTTGACATTCACCCAAAGTCTCACAATCCTTCATAAATCTAAATACCATCTGATCTAGTTCTATAAAAATCTGTCAAAATACTCAGTACCACTAGTTTTTTACTAAACCTCTCTTGCGACAAACAAGATTACATATATAGATACCAAAGGAAACATAAATAAACCTCTGCATGCAGATTATCTTAACAATAAGATGAGAACATTTAAAAATCGTCACCCATATTTTACACACGCCACACCACATAAACTAAGGCATATAGGAGCTACACTTGCTAAACAGGCTGGAACGTCTATTGAAGCTATTTCTGAAGCTCTAACCCATAGTGACACGATTACAACAAAGACTTATGTCAATGCTTCGAATGTTATTCCAATGGCTGTTGGAGAGATTGCCTATCGTAATCTTAAAAAGTAATGATGTGAATTTGGTGTGAAAAGTGGTGTGAATTTTGTTAAAAAACGTCAAAAAAACACCCCATGGTGTGAACCATGAAGTGTTGTAAATGCTGTATTGTAGGCATTTCTTAACGTTTTGAGAATTGTGAAGCTTTACGAGCTTTCTTAAGACCTGGTTTTTTACGTTCAACCATACGTGAATCACGTGTAAGAAGACCAGCGCGTTTCAATGAATCACGGAAGTCTGGGTCTACTTGAAGCAATGCGCGAGCGATACCGTGACGGATAGCTCCTGATTGACCTGCATAACCACCCCCTACAACGTTAACGAAAACGTCGTATGAACCTTCAGTTGATGTAACTGCAAATGGTTGGTTAATAACAAGACGAAGGTCAGCATGTGGGATGTATTCTTCTACATCTTTTTTGTTAACTGTAATTTTACCAGTACCTGGAACTAAACGTACGCGTGCAACAGCGTTTTTACGACGACCAGTACCTGTGTATTGTGCTTGTGCCATTTAATAGATGCTCCTTTCTCTCTTAGATAAGTCCTTTGATATCAAGTACTTCTGGTTGTTGTGCAGCATGTGTATGCTCGCTACCTACGAAGACTTTCAATTTCATGCCTTGTGCACGTCCAAGAGTGTTGTGTGGAAGCATGCCTTTAACTGATTTTTCAATCAAGCGAACAGCATTTTTAGAACGAAGTTCACCAGCTGAAATTTGTTTCAAACCACCTGGATACATTGAGTGAGTGTAGTAGATTTTATCAGTTGCTTTTTTACCAGTTAATTTAACTTTTTCAGCATTGATAACGATAACGAAATCACCTGTATCAGTGTGTGGTGTAAATGTTGGTTTGTTTTTTCCGCGAAGTACGCTAGCAACTACTGCAGAAAGACGTCCAAGAGGTACATCTGTCGCGTCAACAACGTACCATTTACGTTCAACTTGGCCTGGTTTAGCCATGAATGTTGTTTTGTTCATGAGTTCTCCTATACGAATTCGTTTTTGTTTACAAAGTGTGGATGTTCCGGTCCACGAGTTATTTGAAAGGTTCCGGGGCCTTACAAATGGGGTAAACAATACCGTTTACTATAATACCAAAAAAAGTGGTACCAAGTCAACACTTACCTACCATCTTTTCTAAGTTTTTTAGCGATTTTTTCTTTTTTTCATAGAAAACGCTTAGCGGAATTTACGGGTATTTTCTGCTAAGTGAACTAAGTGGCGTAAAAAGTCATGCGTTTTGGCCTGGTAATCATAAGTCCTACCTAAATCATAGATATAACCATTGATATAATCAACTTCTGTCTGACGTCCTTTGCTCATATCTTGGTACATTGACGGATAATGCAGAGGGCTTGTTTCCGCGCTGATATACCGAATGGTCTCCCATTCTTCATCACGACTATTCAGAGGAGTAATGCCCGCTAATTCGGCAACGTTATAAGCTTCATCAATTAATTGACATCCTAGTTTTTCGGCACCGTCGTAATCAATGAATTGTCCCATACGAATTTCAAAAAGGGTGCAGATGGTATTGATGACAGAATTGAACACAACTTTTGTGTAAAGTGTTCCTAAAAAATTATCAGTCAGATTTGGATTGAGGTTTGAAGCTTCAAATTCAGTTATTATCTGCTTTTGAACATCATCGATCGTCCCTGATTGAGCGGCAATATTAATAGAACCAACACCTGCTTTTCCAATAAAATCAACATTTCCTGCGTCTTTCAAGACCGTTCCAATCAGACAAGTTCCTGCTAAAACTTTTTCAGGCGCAAAATAGCGATTAATTTTCTCGATATGTCCCATGCCGTTCATTCCTGTGAAAACATATTGATTTTCATGGAAGAAATGCTTACTTCGTTCGAGCAACTGTGACAAATGCATTTGTTTATCAAAAATGATAAAAACATCTGGTTTTCCTTGGTATACTTCTGGTGTCTGAATGCTAATTGGAATCAGATGACGATTTTTACCATCACGTGATTGATAAACACCACCTTGTTTTCTAATCGTATCGATTTGCTCTTCCCACGTATCAATAAAATCCACTTGAACACCGAGGTGTTCTTTTAATAGCAGCCCAAAACGTAGTCCCATTGCACCACTTCCAAGTACAGCATAAGTCAAAGCCATGTCTTTTCCTCCTTTGATTTTAAAAATTATATCACTTCATCAGTCGAATATGGAGGAAATCAGGTATAGAATTTTCTTATGGCTAGCTATAAATAAAAAGGCTAGAACTTACTATTCTAACCTTTCTCTATTATCTTGCTTCTTTTCCGATTGAAAAGACGGCTAATGTTCCTGGTCCTACATGAGCAGAAATGACTGGTCCTAGTGGCATGATGAGGACATGGTTAATATCTTCATGTTCTAGTAATGATTTTTTGAGTGTTTCAGCACCTTCAATGTCATTGGCATAGGCAACAACGGCAGTGTCATGCGCTAGTGATTGCGTTGCTTGGGCAACGACTTCTTTCAAGGCTTTTTTGCGTCCACGAACTTTGGCTAATGGAACTAACTTTCCAGATGGCTCAATCCACAGAAGTGGTTTAATATTTGCTAAACTTCCTACAATAGCTGATGTTTTTGATAAACGCCCACCACGTACAAGATGATAAAGGTCATCAACCAAGAAATAAGTTCTTAGACGTGGCAAAACATCAATAATCATTGCTTTTGTCTCTTCAAGAGATTTTCCTTCATCACGCGCTTGAGCTGCTAAAATAGACAAGTAGCCTTCTCCCCCAGCAGCAGCTAAAGTATCGACTATCTCAATAGTAGCTTGCGGGAATTCTTCTAAGACAATATCACGAGCAATTATCGAACTTTGATACGTTCCTGAAAGAACAGATGAAAATGCCAAATAAAGCACCTTTTCCCCATTTCGAACATGACGTCGGAAACTTTCTTCAAATTGTCCAACATTAACTTGACTAGTGGTTGGTTTGCTACCATTTTTCATGCTGTCAAGTAATGTTTCGCTTGTTAAACGGTTTTCGCCGACAGTTTCGTATGTTTTTCCATCTAGCTGAATGGTTAATCCTAAAATTTCAACATCGTGAGCGTTTGCCCATTTTTCATCCAAATCAGCTGTTGAATCTGTTATTAATTTAAAAGTCATAATTCTTCCTTTACTATCAAACACTGATTTTTCTGATATTTTACCGTCAAATCAGTTTTCATTTTCAAAATGATACTTTGATAATCAAATTATTTTAAATTATTATACCAAAAAAGCTCACATTGCGCGAGCTTCTTTTAAAAAGTCCAATTATGATTAAACTTAAACTACATATCGTCTAGCAATTGTTTTAATTTATCCAATTGTCCGTCGTTCCAAGGGCGTAATTTGGGTGTTGTTAAATCAATATGTTGAGACATTTTATCCAAATCTGATTTGACTGTATTAACACGTTGTTCGAGTTCACGGGCCGAGACGCGTAAAGCTCCCTGCGAGAAAACTGTCCACTGCTCATTCAAATCACTGGTCGCAACTTCAACAAGATTAAGGGTTGTGTTTAATTCAGCAGCGGTACGTTCAATGTAAGAATCTGCAGTCTCGTCTTCTTCTGTAAAGATGACTTGAATTTTATATTGGTCATAGCGTTGACGAACTCCAGGAACATATTGCGCATCAAAAACACAGATAATGTCAAGATTTTCAAAATGAGCGTAGTTATTTAACTTACGTAGCAAGATATTTCTGGCTTCGTCTAGTTGATTTTTCTTAAACAGTTGACGTGTTTCCTGCCAAAAGGCAATCATATTATAACCATCAACTAAGAGGATTTTTTTCTTCAATTATTCTAGTCCTTTCATAGATGGCTAGCTTTTTCGGCTTTACAAGGTTTTAGTCGATTTTATGGCGGAAGACTTCGTACATCAATACTGCCGCAGCGACGCTGGCATTTAAGCTTTGCACATGACCGTTCATCGGAATGGTAATCATTTCATCAACTTGTTTTTTGATGTTTTGTGAAATGCCTTTTCCTTCGTTTCCGATGATTAATGCTAATTTACCTGAAGTATTCCATTTGTGAGATGGGGTTCCATTCATGTCTGTCCCAAATACCCAGAAACCCTGTTCTTTTAATTTATCAAGGGTTTGGCTGAGATTTGTCACACGTGCAATCGGCACATGCTCAACGGCCCCTGTTGATGTCTTGGCAACAACTGGCGTAACACCAACCGCACGGTGTTTTGGAATGATAACACCTGTCACATTTGTTGCATCAGCTGTTCGCAAGATTGATCCAAAATTATGCGGGTCATTGAGTCCGTCCAAGATAAGAATGAGCGGGTTTTCTTCCTGCGCAGCTTTATCCAAAATTGCATCCAATTCTGCATAGGCGAATTCTGAAACACGCAAAACAAATCCTTGGTGAACAGCACCATTTGTCATATCGCTAAGTGTTTTTTTAGGCGTCCAAGAGATGGATACTTTTTTCTCTGCTGCTAAATTTTTTATCTTATCAACATTTTTTCCGCGTAAATCGTCTTGAATGTAAAGTTTATTTCCTGTATTAGCCGTCAAACTTTCCGTTACGGCATGAACACCGTAAACAATGTCATTAGTTTCATTAAATTCTCTGTTTTCCATAGTATTATTATATCACGAAAACCAGCTCTCATGCGAGAACTGGCTGTTATTTTTATTTATAACTAGTCTTCTATTTTCTCAACGGCTTGAATACACCAGTCGATTAGTTCTTCGAGGCGTTCGATTTGGCCAGTCATATGAAGATATCCCATGACTGCTTCAAAGCCTGTTGACATGCGATAAGTCACGACATCCGCATTTTTAGCTTTAGTGTGGCTATTTGTGTTGCGACCACGTTTATAGATGTCTTCTTCTTTTTCAGTCAATAGCTGAGCTTCTAACATAAGATTAATTAGCATAGCTTGCGCCTTAGCAGAGACATATTTGGTTGCTTTGCGGTGCAATTGATTTGGCTTTGTTAATCCTTGAAAAATCAAGTGCTTACGAATATACATGGAATAAACCGCGTCACCTTCAAAAGCAAGGGCAATACCATTAATTAGATTGACATCTACCTTGTTAGTCACGTGTCCACCTCACACCATCTTTGGTATCAAGAAGTTTAATACCTTGTGCTGCTAATTGGTCACGAATGGCATCTGCTGTTGCGAAATCTTTATTAGCACGCGCAGCTTGACGTTTTTCAATAAGTTCTTCAATATCAGCATCCAAGACTTCTTCTTCAAACACAATACCAAATACAGCAAGCATCTTAGCAAAGGTATCTTTGACTGCTTGATTATAATTACCTGAATTAATCCATTTTGCCATATCAAAAATGACTGTAATACCATTTGCCGTATTGAAATCATCATCCATAGCTACTTCGAAGTCAGCTTTAAATTTTGCCAATTCAGCAGCATCAGCTTCTTCAGTAAGTGGCAATGTAAAAGTATTTTTCAAATATTTAAGATTAACAGAGGCGTCATGAACAGCTTTTTCAGTGAAATTTACTGGCTTGCGGTATTGTTGTGTCGCAAGGAAAAATCTTAAAACTTGTCCATCAACGGTTTTTAACATATCATGAACAGTTACAAAATTTCCAAGAGATTTTGACATTTTTTCATTATCCACATTGACAAAACCATTATGCATCCAATAATTGGCAAATGTTTTTCCTGTTTTGGCTTCAGATTGGGCGATTTCGTTGGTATGGTGAGGAAATTCCAAGTCAGCTCCACCACCGTGAATATCAATCGTATCACCAAGAATGGTTGTCGCCATAACAGAACATTCAATATGCCAACCAGGGCGTCCTTCTCCCCATGGGCTTTGCCATGAAACCTCGCCTGGTTTGGCTGATTTCCAAAGAGCAAAGTCTAAGGGATTTTCCTTGATTTCTCCTTCGCCATCAACACGACCACTAGCTCCAACTTCTAAGTCAGCAAGTGTTTTATTAGCGAGTTTTGCATAGTTTTGGCTTTTTGCAACGCGAAAATACACATCGCCATTAGCTTCGTAAGCAAAACCTTTATCTACCAAGACTTTAACAAAGTCAATAATCTCATCCATATAATCAATGACACGAGGATTTTTAGTTGCTGGTTTCACACCGAGTTGTTTGACATCTTCCATGAAAGCGGCGATAAATTTATCTGAAAAAGCTTTGGTGTCCATACCAGCTTCAGCAGCTCCTTTGATGATTTTGTCATCAACATCTGTGAAGTTAGAAATATAGTTAACCTTGTATCCTCGGTATTCAAAATAACGACGAATAGTGTCAAATGCCACAACGCTACGAGCATTTCCAATATGAATATAGTTGTAAACCGTTGGTCCGCAGACATACATATTAACCGTATTTTCAGTAATCGGCACGAAATCTCGCAAACTTCTGGTCATTGTATCATAAATTTTAATTGTCATGTCTGTTTCTCCCCTTTTATAGTCATTCTTAAACTATTGTTTAAACTGTTCATGTTATCTAAAGTTTTGAGGAATGCAAGCTTTGATAGCGTGCTTCTTCAAGTTTAGACGTGTAATATTCACGATTTTCTTCCATGTTATGAATAGCATCCACATCTTTTTTACCGTGAACACGAACAACTTTTGCGGGAACACCGACAACTGTGACATCAGCAGGAACATCCGCAACTACAACAGCAGCAGCACCTACCTTAGCATTTTTTCCAATTTCAATAGGACCAATGACTTGAGCGTGAGCAGAGACAAGCGCTCCTTCACGAACGGTCGGATGACGTTTTCCTACATCTTTACCTGTTCCACCAAGGGTTACACCGTGGTAGAGCATAACTCCCTTTTCCACAATAGCTGTTTCTCCGATAACAAGTCCTGAACCGTGGTCAATAAAAACTCCTTCAGCAATTTCAGCTCCTGGGTGAATTTCAATTTGTGTCCAAAAGCGCCAAAATTGGCTGTGCATACGAGCGATTAATTTAAAACCATGTTTCCACAAAAAATGTGATAAACGGTGTGCAGCCAGAGCTTTAATACCGGGATATGTTAAGATAATTTCCAGAGAGCTACGAGCCGCTGGATCATTTTTCTTAACGATATCTATGGTCTCTTTCCACCAACCCATATCTTCTCCTTTCCTTTATTCGTCTTCGTCGATTTCGGACCAATCCACTAAGATTTGTTGGTCGTCAAATGGATTAATCGCAACTCCTACGGTTTCGTCAATGTCATTTTCACCATGTCCCGGTTGATAAATATCTGCCAAGCGCCATGTTAAAACACTTCCTTGTGCTTTACGGAATGGCAAACCAAAATCATTGTGGTTATACCATTTGGCAAAACTTTGAAGGTTTGAGAAAGCAGGGACATAGCTTTTACCTTCTGGTGTTAACATTGTTGGAAACATACGATCAAAACTCTTGTCATCACGTGGGTGAACAAAAGCAGGTACTAAATAATATTTATCCAAAACATCTGCGGTGAGATTTTCTTCTCCCATGAGTTTGTTTAAGATAGTTGTGTAAGCATTCAAAAATTGAATCAATTCACTACTTTTGAAAATGGTTGAATTACCAAAATCACCTGTCTTTTTAAGGTTAAAAACAAGTCCTGTCAATCCTTTTTCAATAACTTCTCTCAAAACATCTAGTGTTGAACGTTCTATCCAATTTTGTTGTTTGGCACTAGCTTGTTCTGTTTTGAATGTTTCAAGGTCATCTTTGTCTGAAAAAACAGGGGTCACCTTTTGCCCATCAATTTCAAGAGCATAAGGCTGATCACTGGCTAAGACAGGGGCGTTATGCAAAGCATTAACAAGGGCAATACTATCTAAAAAATTGTCTGGCGCATTAATAAAGGCACGCAAACGAATATCAAGTTCATTTGTATTTGTCATGATAAAACTCCAAAATTATAAAGAATGATCTTTAAGAAAGACAATTAGTCGATTTTGTCATGTTTTTCTTTACGATCAAGTAAGTGTCCGCCAAATGGTGACTGCCCTTTGTGTTCTTTCTCAGCTCTTGATGGACGTGGTAACAAAGCCTTCATTGAAGCATCAATACGACCTTTATCATCAACTTTGATAACTTTAACATCGACTTTTTCACCGACTTCTAAGACATCAGACACATTAGCCGTACGTGACCATGAAATTTCTGAGATATGAACAAGGGCATCTGTCTTATCAAAGAGATTAACAAACGCACCAAATTTTTCAATACGAACAACTTTGGCATGGTAAACTTCACCAACTTTAGCTTCGCGAACTAAACCAGCAATGATTTCTTTTGTGCGGTCAATTGCAGCTTGGTCAGATGAATAAATAGATACATTTCCGTCATCATCAATATCGATTTTAACACCCGTTTCTTCGATGATTTTATCGATTGTTTCACCACCTTTACCGATGACAACTTTGATTTTATCAACATCAATCTTGATTGTATCAATTTTTGGTGCTGTTGGAGCCAATTGAGCACGTGGTGCTGGGATAGTTGCTTCAATCAAATCAAGAATTTCAAAACGAGCTTTCTTAGCTTGAGCAAGAGCTTCTTTCAAGATTTGAGGAGTGATTCCTTCAATCTTAATGTCCATTTGAAGTGCTGTAATTCCTTCACGTGTACCAGCAACTTTAAAGTCCATATCACCAAAGTGATCCTCAAGACCCTGGATGTCTGTCAAGATTGTGTAGTTGCTACCGTCTGAAATCAATCCCATGGCAATACCTGCTACTGGAGCTTTGATTGGTACACCACCAGCCATAAGAGCAAGAGTACCCGCACAGATTGAAGCTTGTGAAGATGAACCATTTGATTCCAAAACTTCGGCTACAAGACGGATTGCATACGGAAATTCTTCTAAGCTAGGAAGAACTTGCGCAAGAGCACGTTCAACAAGGGCACCATGACCGATCTCACGGCGACCTGGAGCGCCATAACGTCCTGTTTCACCAACTGAATATTGTGGGAAATTGTAGTGATGTAAGAAACGTTTCTTGTATTCTGGGTCAAGACCGTCAACAATTTGTGTTTCTCCCATTGGAGCAAGGGTCAAGACTGATAATGCTTGTGTTTGTCCACGTGTGAAAAGACCTGAACCGTGAACTTTTGGTAAATAATCAATTTCAGCATCCAATGGACGAATTTCATCAACACGACGACCGTCAGGACGAATTTTATCTTCAGTAATCAAGCGACGGACTTCTGCGTGTTCCATTTGTTCAAGGATTTCAGCAACGTCACGCATGATAGTTTCGTAATTTTCATCGTCAGCGTAGCGTTCTTCGTAAACAGCAATGACTTGTTCTTTCACAGCTTCTGTCGCTGCTTCACGCGCTTTTTTCTCTTCAACTTGAACTGCTTTTTGAAGGTCAGCGTTATAAGCTGCGATAATTTCAGCTTGCAATTCTGGGTCAACTTGAAGCAATTCAACCTCAGCTTTTTCTTTACCAACAGCTGCTACGATTTCTTCTTGGAAAGCAATCAACTCACGAACAGCTTCGTGTCCTTTAAGAAGCGCTTCAAGCATAATGTCTTCTGACAATTCTTTGGCGCCAGATTCAACCATATTAATGGCATCTTTTGTACCGGCAACAGTCAACTCAAGAAGTGACTCCTCTTTTTGTGCAGCTGACGGATTAATAATAAATTCACCGTCAATGTAAGCTACTTGAACGCCTGCAATAGGTCCGTTAAATGGAATATCTGAGATAGATAAAGCAAGTGAGCTACCAAACATAGCAGCCATTGGCGCACTAGCATCTTCATCGTAAGAGAGAACGGTATTAATCACTTGAACTTCATTACGGAAGCCTTCTGCAAACATTGGACGAATTGGACGGTCAATCAAACGCGCTGTCAAAGTCGCATCAGTTGTTGGGCGTCCTTCACGTTTATTGAAACCACCAGGGAATTTTCCAGCTGCATACATTTTTTCTTCATAATTAACTTGAAGTGGGAAAAAGTCACCTGTTGACATCTTTTTAGACATCACAGCTGCACTAAGAATGGTTGATTCACCATAACGTACCACAGCAGCGCCATTGGCTTGTTTAGCAACTTGACCAATCTCAACAACAAGTGGTCTGCCAGCAAAAGTTGTTTCAAAAGTTTGTTTTGACATATTTATTCCTCTGATATTTTATTTTGATACGTCCGTTTTCTACAAAAACCAGTCTGTAAAAGACTTATAAACTCGTCTTTGCATAAAACCACGTATCCCTATCATTTTATCACATTTTATGGGAAATAGCAGAGCTTGTAGCATAGTTTTTTAAGAATACTAAAAAGCAGTTGTCAGTTGACAACTACTTCTTATCAAAATATTTACTTGCCAAAGAATAAATCAACGACTGCAATAACAATAATAGCTCCTAAAATCGATGGTAAAATTGCCATGCCAGCTAACGATGGTCCCCAAAAGCCAAATAAACTTTGACCAACAAAAGAACCGACTAAACCAGCAAAAATATTGTAAATGCAGCCCATAGATTCTCCTCTATTGGTAATTGCACCAGCCATCACCCCAATAAGCGCTCCGACAATTAATGACCAAATCATAATATTCTCCTTTTAAATCGTTGTCCCACTAGAAATATTTGAAAGAGCTCCACTAATTATCCACAAGACGATTAGATAAAATGCCAAAACCAAAATAGCTACGATAAACAAAGCTATTCGGCTCCGCTTGCTAAATCGATTTGGGCAAGTAAATCCCATTCCAAAAGAACCTAGTATCATCAGTATTAAAAAAACAATTGTTTATTCTGCCATGAAAATAAAGGAACTTAAAAATACAATTCCGAATGCTAGTGACAAAAGCCACATATATTTCCAACGGTGACCAATTGACAAACTCAAACCAAGAAAAATCAACTCTAGCAGTCCCATTAAAACAAAACAAAATGCTAAAATTCCAAATACCATATCCTTATTGTAACATAAAAACCTCCCAAAGGGAGACTTTTAAGATATTGACTGCTAACTAAACAACTAATATTAGAACATATCAATCAAAAGTTGTTTCAATTCTGAAATGTATGGTTGACGTGGGTTTATTGGAGTACATTGGTCATCATATGCCAAGCTTGCCAAACGATTAGCTGCTGCATCAAAGGCTTCTTTTGTGATCCCATTAGCAGAAAGTTTTGGTTCAACGTCAACAGTATGAATCAATTTATCAATGCGGTCGCAAAGTGCTTCGACTAATTCTGCATCATCTTTACCTTTAAGACCAATATAATGCGCAATATCTGCGTAATCTTTTTGAGCACGGTATTCTTCATAACGTGGATAAACTGAGCGTTTAACATTACCAGATGCACCGTTATAGCGGATAACATGTTGCATTGCGATTGAAATAGCTAAACCGTGTGGAAGTCCAAATTCACCACCTGTTTTGTGAGCAAGTGAATGGTTGATACCTAAGAAAGCATTACCAAATGCCATACCAGCAATAACTGCTGCATAATGCATATTTTCTTTAGCTTTTTCACCACGAAGTGTTGGGTTCTTAGGATCGTAGTTATAAGCATCTTCAAGATTTTCAATAATCAACTTGATAGCTTCAAGAGACCATGGACGTGTAAAGTCAGATGCCATAACTGATACGTAAGATTCAAGAGCATGTGACAAAGCATCTAATCCTGACCAAGCTGCTGTACGTTTTGGCACAGTCATAACAAATTCTGGATCAACAATAGCAACTTGTGGTACCAATTCATAATCAGCAAGTGGGTATTTCACGTGTGTATAATCATCAGTAATAACCGCAAATGGTGTCACCTCAGCACCTGTACCAGATGTGGTTGGGATACAGAAGAGACGTATTGTTGTTTGATGTTTGAATTTCACAATACGTTTACGAATATAAATGATTTTTTGTTGCAATTCAAGGAAAAATTCGCTAACAGCATCATAACTATCAAGGAATTCATCACCACGGTCAAGATAAAATTCATAAATTAAACGTGCAATCTTAGATGCATCAATAGCAGAGCCACCACCAATTGCAATGACTGTATCTGGTTTGAAATCACGCATTTGTTTTGCAATTTCGATTGTTTGTCCAAGGGTTGGGTCTGGTTTGATTGTTTCGTAAATTGATGTTGCGACTTTTTCATCACGCAATGCCAATTGAGCAAGGACAGTGTCAACAAATCCAAATTGAACCATACCTGGGTCTGCTATAATCAAAGCACGTTGCATTGGTTCATATTCATCTTGCAAATATGAGATAGCATTCTTTTCGTAGTAAGTTTTTCCTGGCAAGCGAATCCATTGTGGACGGTTACGACGTTTCGCAACAGTCTTGATATTTAAGAGATCGCCAGTTGAAAGATTGTGTGACAATGAATTTTTCCCCCATGATCCTGTTCCAATTGTTAAGCTGGCTTTAAGTGCGTCTGTATAGATATCACCGATACCTCCGACTGAATCTGGTTGGTTAACCAAGACACGTGATGCTTTCACGGCATCGCCATATGTTGCTACAAATGGGTCTGCTTGTGAACCAATTTGGATACCGGCATTGTGCCCTGCACCTTGATAATCAAGAAGTGCTTCAACAATTTCGATACCTTCTTGACGATCTTTAGCTTTGTACACTGAAAGGAGTGGAGACAATTTTTCTGATGTTAGTTTTTCACCGATGTTTTTCTTGTCAAGCTCAAACAAGAGAACATCTTTACCTTCTGGCAATTTCACACCAGCTTGTTCACAAATCCAAGTTGCTGGCATCCCGGCAACAGGACCGTTTACACCATGGTTATCATTGAAAACAAAGTCTTCAATTTTATTGTAGTCCTTCTTAGGTACTAAGTAAGCACCTTTATCTTGCATTTTTTGCAACCATTCTTTGTAAACTGACGCTTCAACGACTGCTGAATTTTCAGTCGCACAAATCATACCATTATCAAAGCGTTTTGATAACAACAAGTCTTCCACAGCGCGGTCAATATGAGCAGTTGCATCAACATAGATAGCACCATTACCTGCACCGACACCCATTGATGGGTTACCTGATTTAAGGGCTGCATTTACCATACCAGGTCACCAGTTGCCAAAATAGAAGCAATTTTCTTGTTTTGGATAAGGGCTGTTGTGTTAGCGATTGAGGGCATTTCAATCCATTGGACAATATTTTCAGGAGCACCAGTTTTCACCGCAGCTTCGTAAAGAATTTTTGCTGCATGAGCAGAACATTTTTGTGCTTGTGGGTGGAATGCAAAAACAATGGCATTACGTGTTTTCAACGCTACCAAAATTTTGAACATTGTTGTTGATGTTGGGTTTGTTGTTGGGACAATACCTGCTAAAACACCAAGAGGTTCTGCAATTTGAATACTTCCAGAAACCTTATCTTCACCAATGATACCAACTGTTTTTTCATTTTTGATACGTTCGTAAACGTATTCTGTTGCGAAGTGGTTTTTAGTATCTTTATCCTCAACGACACCACGACCAGTTTCGGCATGTGCTTCTTTTGCCAATTCTAGCGAAGCTTCAGAACCTGCGAGAGCCATAGCTTCTACAATTTTATCAACTTGTTCTTGTGAATAAGTTGCATAAACGCGCTCAGCTTCAAGAGCTTTATCGACAAGAGCCCCTGTATACTGCTAGGCTGCTTCTTCAGCGCTCAACTCGTTATTCTTTACATCTGCATTTGTTGCTTTAAGCCATTAAGAAAACCTCCTTATAAGTACCCTTAAAATAAGTGCCTCAATTTTTAAGAAGAATAATGAATGAATGACACCAAGATAAAAATAAAACCTGTATAGTCGCCTAAAACCTCAACAGAGGTCAAAAAACTCTCTTCACTACACAAAATCAAAGGTTAAGTTCTTCAACTATCAATAATTGTGATATTCTTCACCAACTATATTAAACTTTTTTCAAAAAAGTTAAGTATTTTTTGTAAGCTTTTTTATTTTTATTATAAAAGCGTTGTAAGGGGATACAAAAGAAACACCAAAAAGCTTGATATATTAATGTTTTTTATCACTTTTGACACGATTCTCTCATTTTATTTAATCATCTCAAGGTTATTATCGTTTGCTTTCATTTTTTGTAAAATTTGTCTTTTTAAAGGAGAAATCATCTTAGAAAATACAAAAAAGCCCCTTGGAAAAATCCAAGAAGCTTTTAGTTGACTTGGGCATCTGATTAACGACGAAGTCCAAGTGATGCGATCAATTCGCGGTAACGGTTAACGTCTGTGCGGCGAAGGTATGCCAACAAGTTACGACGGTGACCAATTTTTTTCATCAATCCACGGTAAGTTGCGTGGTCTTTTTTGTGTTGTTTAATGTGCTCATTAAGGTGGTTGATTTCCCAAGTAAGAACAGCTACTTGAACTTCAACTGAACCTGTGTCACCTTCATGACGTGCGTATTGAGCAATGATTTCATTTTTTTTCTCTTTTGAGATTGCCATAATATTTTTCTCCTTTATATTGCTTCATCCGAGTCGTAGGTTTTTGGCGTCTCCTACAACCAAGAAAAAGTTACTTGTCATATGACAGTCCTTATTTTAGCAGATTACTGCTGCTTTTGTCAAAGGTTTTTAATGTTTTTAGCTAAGGTCATCTAAAAGTTATTTGGAAATCATCCGTTTGAAAAACTTTTTTCAAAAATTTATCAAGAAAGTCAGAAAAAATGACAAGAACATTCTAAACAACGCTCAGCTATTTTTATCTTTTCCAAAATCAACTATACTGAAATCAAACAACAAGAAAGTGAGAACTCTTATGACAAAATCTTTAATTATCATGGATATTGACGGAACATTGACAAACAGCGAGAAAAAAATCACTTCTAAAACAAAAGAAGCTCTTTTAGCCACTCAAGAACAAGGAGCACGTCTCATCTTGGCTTCTTGGTCATCCTGTAAGTGGTATGCAGGATTTTGCTAACGAATTAGCAATGGACAAGCACCACGGGCTTTTAGTAGTTTATAATGGCGCTGTGGTAGTGGATTGTGAATCTGGCGATATTCTTTTCAATCAAGCCATGACAGTTGAAGAAGGACAAGCAGTTCTTGAACACGTGAAACAATTTGATGTCATCCCAATGATTAGCAAAGGGGATTATATGTACGTCAACGACGTCTATAAGAACATGATTCACTGGGAGAAAAAGAATCTGGACATTAATATCATTGAATACGAATCACGTGGCGGTAAATATTTGCTAGCTGAAAAGCGTGATTTGGCTTCCTTTGCTGATTTCCCGCTCCATAAAATCTTATTGGCTGGCAGTAGCGATTATCTTGCTGCACATTACAAAGAAATTGCTGCACCATTTGAAGGCAAACTCAGTTCAATGTTTACGGCAGATTTTTATTATGAATTTACTGCTCAAGGAATCGACAAGGCAAAAGCCTTGAATACTGTTTTAGCACCGCTTGGTTATCAACCAGAGGATATGATTGCTTTTGGTCACGGACAAAACGATGCTAGTATGCTGACTTATTCTGGAACTGCGGTGGCAATGGCAAATGCTGTGCAAGAATTGAAAGACATTGCCGATATTATTACCCTTTCTAGCGACGAGGACGGTATCGCTGAAACGTTACGAGTTTACTTTAACATTTGATTAAACGGGAGATAAAAATGATAAAAATTGAACACATCGGTGTTTGGGTACATGATTTAGAGCAAATGAAAGCTTTTTTTGCTAAATATTTCAACACATCTGCTTCTGAACTTTACCATAATCCACGAACTGGTTTTTCATCTCATTTTTTGAGCTTTTCTGATGGTACTCGTTTGGAATTGTGTCATCGTGGGGATATTTCTGAAGGCGTTGATAAGAGTCTTGGCTTTACTCATTTAGCCATTTCACTTGGTAGTAAAGAAGCCGTTGATCAGTTAACGGCACAGCTTGAAAACGATGGCTATCATGTTTTAGGTCAACCCCGAACAACTGGTTACGGTTACTACGAATCCGTCGTTTGTGACCCCGAAGGAAATCGTTTAGAATTGACCGTTTAATCGGCTTTGCTATGGGGAGATTACCTATCCAGCATTTGCGAATCTCACTTATAGCAAACAAAAAAGAACTTGGGCTAAATCCTAATCAGATAGGTATTAGGAGTAGTTACCAAGTTTTTTTTATTCTTTTTTCGTTTTGGTCATTCGCTCGTAAGCTTCCAATTTGAATGCCAAATTTTGGTCGTAATTTAATTGGAAATACAAAGAGTACAAACTATCTAACAAATAAAGTAAGGTCATTCGTGTTGAAAACGACGACATCTTATTATAATGATTTTCCGATAAAATCTGTTCTGTCGGTGTTAGGTGTTCTAGTAATTGTAACCTTTGTATCATTTTCATAGATTTATTGTATCATTTTTGACTTAAAAAGCGCGTTTTAAACATCAAGACAAGGCTGATTATTAGGCTAATAATAGCATAAATCACAAAGGTAAAACCAGGTTGTGGATTGATTTTTGAAAAAAGACTGAGGACAATGGCTGCGCTAGCTCCGCCAAAATTACAAAATAGGAGAACCAAAGTTGTCGCATGTCCAATCAATTGTGGCGATATTTTATTTGACACATTGCTAAAGACGCTTGTAACCACAATGCTGTACCAGAACCCTGAAAGCATCGCTCCGATAAGCATTAACCAGAGATTGTGTGCCACACCAAGCATAAACAACCCAAGAGCAAATGGAATCAAGGAAACAATTATCAGCTCTTTCTTAAATCGTGCTAATAAGCCTTCAAAGCAAATACCAGAGAGAATTCCCATTAACATCATGCCACTCAAAATCAAACTAGCTTGGCGTGGACTTCCAAGGTGCAGTTGGTCAACGATAACTGGAATTCTAAGGCTATTGGCACTATTAATATTAATCACAAATCCTGCCAATAAAGACAATCCGACAATATACACAATATCTTTTTTTGTAAATTTAGCTGATGTTTTTTGGCTAGCCACTTCCGCTACAACAGCTCGTTTTGGGGCAAACAGCAAATAAAACAGTAAAATAGGTAAAGCAAACAGATAAACGATAAACGACCATGACCAACCAAGCGGCACTAAAAAACCTACCAAAGCTGTTAAAAAAGCATTGCCTAGCACTTCAAACGACCCACGAAAGCCAAGCATTTGTGCGCGCTCATTTCCTTGGTAATTTTCGCTAATGATACTAATCGCACGCGCGTTAATCAGACCAATTCCCATTCCTAGAAGCACACGTGAGACAACAACCAACGCATAGGTTTTACCAACAACGGGCAAACTTCCACCAAATGCAATGCATGAAAGTCCTAAAATGATACTGCTGCGTTCTGACAGGAAACGGTCCAAAAATGGATTTATCACCAACATTCCCATAATTACAAAAGAGGAAATGGAAAACAGCATTTCAACCTGACTTGCAACATAGCCTTGTTGCTGAAACGTTGCAATCATTTGCGGTAAAGCTGTTGATGTCGAAAAAGTCGAAACCAACATGAGAGAGAGCGACAAGAGACTAAGTTTTTCCAAAAATGCTTTCATATTAACTCCTTACTTGTTTTTTTCATCAAATCAAGTATAATCAAAGTTAACGCATAAAAATATGACTTTTGTCACAATTAAAAGGAGATCTACGTGTCATTAGAAGCCTATATTAAAGAATATCAGCTAGAAAAAATCTTCTCTACTCATTATTTTGATAAATTGCAAGTCTTGCAACTATCTGCTGGGGATGCCATTTGTCATCAAGGCGAATCATTAACAGCACTCTCTTACTTTGCCAAGGGAAAACTCAAAATCGTTCGCCGACTTTTTAACGGAAAAGAACACATTCTTGACATTAAAGAAAAGCCAACCTTAATCGGTGATATTGAGTTATTAACAGACCAACCTGTCGTATCATCTGTCATTGCTCTTGAGGATACTCTTATCATTCAATTACCGTTAGCTGGCATTCGTGAACAATTGCTTGCTGACAATGCTCTGCTTTTAAACTTGAGCAAAGGCTTAGCACAATCTCTCTACGAGCAAAACATTCGCGCGTCAACGAATTTAAATTACACATTGAAAGAACGCTTAGCAACGCATATCTTGGCTATCGAGGAAAAAGGTGTTTTCAAATTAGAATTGACAAGCCTTGCTGATTCCTTTAGCGTCAGCTACCGTCATTTACTACGTGTCATTCATGAACTTATTGATACAGGAATCATCGAAAAACGCAGACCCTATTATTACATCAAAGACATGACGCAATTGATTGACCTAAAAATCACTAATTAAGTCTTTAACTTTCTCGTTTCGCATTTTTGTGCTATATTGTTATTATAGAATGAATTGAGGAGAAAATATGTCAGTTATTGAAAAATTAACAAAACCAAGTCATTTAATCAATATGGATGACATCGTTCGTGAAGGCAATCCGACACTTCGTGCGGTTGCCGAAGAAGTAACATTTCCTTTGTCTGATGAAGAAATTATTCTAGGCGAAAAAATGTTACAATTTTTGAAAAACTCACAAGACCCTGTGACAGCTGAAAAAATGGGCTTGCGTGGTGGTGTTGGTCTAGCAGCCCCACAATTAGACATTTCAAAACGCATCATTGCTGTTCTCGTTCCAAATCCTGAGGACAAAGACGGTAATCCACCAAAAGAAGCTTATAGCTTACAAGAAGTCATGTACAATCCAAAAGTTGTAGCACATTCTGTTCAAGATGCTGCACTTGCTGATGGTGAGGGATGCTTGTCTGTTGACCGTGCTGTCGAAGGCTATGTGGTTCGTCACTCGCGTGTAACCGTTGATTACTTTGATAAAAATGGTGAAAAACATCGCATTAAACTCAAAGGTTATAATTCAATCGTCGTTCAACACGAAATTGACCATACAAATGGTATTATGTTCTACGATCGCATTAATGAGAAAAATCCATTTGCCATTAAAGAAGGTATGCTAATTATCGAATAAAACAAAAAGCTCATTATCAACCATTACGGCTGACAATGAGCTTTTTATGTATGATTTGATTTAGTCGATTGCTGATAGAAGGGCTTGAGCTTGTTTGTCAAGATTTGCAAGAACTTCTTCTGTTGGAACGAACACACCATCCACCCAAGCTGAATCATTTACACGTGTCGTTGTGATTTCATCGACAAATTGTGTACGGATGAATGGGAGCAAGGCACGATAGCTTTCTGCTACTTGTTCGTGACCACCATTAGCAAGAATAGAAACCGTAGTTACTTTTTCATTGATTGCTGATGGACCTGTTGGATCTGAAAGGTCAATGGCACGTGACAACCAGTCTAGCAAGTTTTTCACAGGACCTGGGATAGCAAAGTTGTAAACAGGTGAGAAAATCCAGATAGCATCAGCTTCTGAAACAGCTTGACGAGCTGCCTGAACAGTCGCTGGAATATTAGCTTCTAAATCTTGTGAAAAGACTGGTACTTGTGACCAATCAAGATAGCTAACTTCTGCTTTTCCTTCAAGCACTTTTTCAGCATTTTTAGCGAATTGGGCATTGAATGAACCGCTACGTAATGAGCCGACAACAAATAGAATTTTTTTCATGTGAGTCTCCTTAAAAAGGTTATTTATTTAGTAATGATTAGTTTTAAAGAAATCAAAGTATTATTTATCACTAAATAGTGCTTTTTATATGCTGTCATTGTACACTTTATTTTTGATTTTGTAAATTATTTTGCTCACAAGGTTTGAATTTTTTCAAAAGTCGAATGAGTTCTGCTTGTTCGTCCTCTGTTAGCACTGAAAAAGTTTCCTCAACTTTAGCGATATGGAGTGGCAGAGCGTGTTCAATGACCTGGCGTCCCTGCTCTGTTAACCCAACCAGATAAGCTCGTTTATCGTGAGGGAAAGTGGTACGTGTCACCCAACCTTTTTTCTCCATATTTCTGATGACAACCGTCATATTGCCAGAAGTTGCCAACATACTGTCTAGTAGCTCTGCGATTTTCATCGGTCCTTTGGCATAAAGAACGTCTAAAACACCAAATTGAGTCGGTGTCAAATGATCAACTTCAAACGACTCTGATACTCTAGCATCAATCGTGCGAAAAGCTTTTCGCATCACAACCATTGATTTTACAGCATTATTTTTAAAATTTGCCATTTCGTCTCCTTAAAAATTTCCCTTTAAAAATAAATGTCATAAGAAAACGAACAAACCACGCCAGTTTTTCTGAAAGCAATTTGTTCATTTCTATCCTAGTTTAAGTTTCTATCTTAGAAGAAATCATCAAACAGACTTAATTGGTTATCTTCTGGCATATTGCCGAGGATTCCCATTTCATCCATTTTTTCAACTAATGTGGCTGAAACGCCACCACGTTTGCGGAGTTCCATTTTTGAAAGGAATTCGCCTTCTTCACGTGCTTTAACAATTTGCTTAGCAACGTTTTCACCAAGACCATCCATCGCTACAAATGGTGGAATAAGTGTATCACCGTCGATGATAAACTCGGTTGCATCACTACGGTAAAGGTCAAGTTGACCAAATTTATAACCACGTTCGAGCATTTCATTGACAATTTCAAGTGTGGTGTATAAATCAATTTCAACGTTTGAAGCTTCGTTATTCTTACGCTTATTAGAAATATCAGCCATGCGTTCTTTTACCGCATCAAGCCCAGCACTCATTGTCTTAATATCAAAGGCCTTAGCACGGATTGAGAAATAAGCACAGTAGTAGTAAATCGGATAATGTACTTTAAAGTAAGCTACACGAAGCGCCATTAAAACGTAGGCTGCTGCATGGGCTTTAGGGAACATGTACTTGATTTTACCACAGGATTCAATGTACCAGTCGGGCACATTATTTTCTCGCATAGCTTCAATGTATCCATTACGTTCCTCATCAGAGATTTTAAGCCACATTCCCTTACGCACACGTTCCATAATGGTAAAAGCCATTTTTGGCTCCAAACCTGCGTGCATGAGGTAAACCATGATGTCGTCACGACAACCGATAACGGTTTTCAGCGTGGCAATCCCCTCTTTAATCAAATCTTGAGCATTTCCTAGCCAAACGTCGGTACCATGAGAAAGCCCTGATAACTGGAGCAATTCGGCAAATGTTGTTGGGTGAGTTTCTTCAACCATACCACGAACAAAGTTTGTCCCAAATTCTGGAATACCAAGCATTCCTGTCGGTGTTCCGATTTGTTCAGGGGTGACACCAAGCACTTCTGTGCCTGAGAAAAGCGCCATAACGTCTGGGTCATCAGCTGGAATATCCTTAGGATCGATACCAGATAAATCCTGCAATTTACGAATCATGGTCGGATCATCATGACCGAGAATATCAAGTTTCAAGACGTTTTCATCGATATCGTGGAAGTTAAAGTGAGTGGTTTGCCATTCTGCTGATAAATCGTCCGCTGGGTATTGAACAGGGGTAAAATCATACACATCCATGTAGTTTGGAATAACAACGATACCACCTGGGTGTTGTCCAGTCGTACGTTTAACGCCAGCTGCACCTTGTGCCAAGCGTTCCACTTCTGCTTCTGGATAGAATTTGCCATAATCACGTTCGTAACCTTTAACAAATCCATAAGCAGTACGGTCCGCCACCGTACCTACGGTTCCAGCACGAAAGGCGTATTGTTTACCAAAAATATCACGAACGTCCAAGTGAGCTGACGGTTGGTCATCTCCAGAGAAGTTCAAATCAATATCAGGAACCTTGTCTCCATCAAAACCAAGGAAGGTTTCAAACGGAATATCGTGTCCATCTTTCTTGTAACGTGTGCCGCATTCTGGGCAATCCTTGTCAGGCAAATCATAACCAGAACCGACAGAACCATCGGTGATGAATTCTGAATGCTGACAATTTGGACAGACATAATGTGGTGGCATTGGGTTAACTTCGGTAATCCCAATCATGGTTGCCACGAAACTTGACCCGACTGAACCACGCGAACCAACCAAGTAACCACGTTCATTGGAACGAATTACCAACATCTGCGAAGCCAAGTAAATCACGGCAAATCCATTACCCAAAATTGACGTCAATTCTTTTTCAATACGTAAATCGACGATATCAGGAAGTGGATTACCATAGATTTCAAAGGCTTTTTGATAGGTCATTTCAGCGACACGTTCTTCTGATTTTTCAAGGAAGGGGGTGTACAAGTCTTTTTTAACGACTTCAATTTCTTCAAAGCGTTCCGCAAAATCATTGGTATTTTTAACAACAATCTCGTAGGCAACATCCTCACCAAGGAAAGCAAATTCATCTAGCATTTCATTGGTTGTACGGAAATGCGCTTTTGGTAGCGGAGCAGGTTGGGCATTTTCACCACGACCAATCGGACGGTTAATCGGTGCCCCTTGTCCTAAACTACGGACAATGATTTCACGGTAAATCTCATCTTCAGGCTCGATATAATGGACATTCCCAGTCGCCAAAACAGGCTTGTTCAGACGACGTCCAACCTCAAGCAAATCTCGGATGACTTGTCGGATACCTTCTTCATCTTTGATTGTTCCTTGCGCCAATAGCGGAGCGTAAATTGCTGGTGGCATAACTTCGATGAAATCATAATATTTCGCCACTTTGACTGCAGCATCTACCCCTGAAGATAAAACTGCGTCAAAGACTTCGCCCTCTGAGCAGGCTGTTCCTATCAAGAGCCCTTCACGGTGGGCGTCAAGAACCGTTCTTGGAATGCGAGCCACACCTTCAAAATATTTGACATTAGAAAGGCTGACGAGTTTGAAAATATTTTTCAAACCTGTTTGGTTTTGAACATAAATCGTCGCGTGTTTGACGCGTGCTTTCTTGTAAGAATCCTCAGCAACCAATTTCGTATTCAAATCCATCATATTAGTTAAATTGTGGTTTTCACGTGCTTCTTTCAAGAAAATAAAGAGCAAGCGCCCCGTTGCTTCCGCATCATAGTTCGCCATATGGTGGTGTTCTAGCGAAACTTGAAACCGTTTAGTCAATGGTCCCAAACCATGACGTTTGTATTCTGGATAGAGATTTCGGGCGAATTCCAAGGTATCAATGACAGGTTGTGTAATGATTGGCATGCCATGACGTTCATAATTGGCATTCATAAAGCCAACGTCAAAGGTTGCATTGTGGGCAACTAACACAGTATCCTGACAAAAATCTTGGAACATTTGAAGGACTTCTTCAATCGGTTTAGCATTGCGAACATGATTATCCGTAATACCAGTCAATTCCGTTATAAAAGCTGATAAATGATGACCTGGGTTGATGAACTCATCAAACTGCTCAACAATATTTCCCTTGTACATTTTTGAAGCTGCAATCTGAATCAAGTCATTATTGACCGCAGAAAGCCCAGTCGTTTCCACGTCAAATACGACGTAGGTAGCTTCGTTTAACTCAATATCTTGAGGATTGTAGGCAATCGGCACTTTGTCCTCAACGATATTAGCTTCTAAACCAAAAATCGCCTTGATACCATTTTTGCGTGCTCTGTGATAACCGTGTGGGAAACTTTGCACATTGCCGTGGTCAGTAACAGCAACAGCCTTGTGTCCCCATTTCGCTGCTGTATCAATTAATTCTTCAACCGTTGGCAAAGCATCCATGGTTGACATATTCGTATGGGCATGGAATTCCACACGTTTTTGACCTTCTGGCATTAAATCCTTGCGGTCATGATGAACAATCTCTTTGACATCTTGCACATTCATGGTCAATGCATGGGTGAAATTATTATTTTCAACATTTCCACGAACTCGAAGCCATGACCCTTTGGCAATCATATCGTATTTTTTCAACTCATCATCATCTTTTGCCCATTTTTGCATGGCAAAACTTGATGTGTAGTCAGTCATTTTAAAATTAATAATGTGACGTCCTGTACGAGTTGTTCTCTTTTCAACGTCAAAAACCATTCCTTCAAAGACAATTCGGTTTTCTTCTGTTGTGACTTCAACCATTGGTGTGATTTTGGCATTTTCGAAACCTGAACGGCGCTGTTTGGTACGTTCCTTAAAATCAAATTTAGGTTTTGGTGCTTCTTCAGTTGGTGGCATAGAAGATTCCAGAGATTTAACCGCCTCATGATTTTCTTGCACCGCTTTTTCCACCATAGCTTCGCGAATTGACGTAAAGTCTTCTCGTAAAGCTTGCGTCATCGCTTCATCAGAAACCATGTCAATGGTAAGTTTGCCAAAACCAAATGCTTCAAATTGACGCGCTAGATTAGGCAGATGATTTTTGCGAAAATGGTCATTGTTAACAAATGCTGGCGCTTCAATCAATAATTTTGTGCCATCATAAGAGACCTTCAATTTACTGAAAGAAGCCTTGAAGCTGGCGCTATCACACGGAGCATGCTCAAAAGCCTCTTCATAGTAGGCTTGCAATAAAGGTTGTGAAAAATCGACAGTTTCTGCTTGAATATCAAAAGTCGCTCTGATATCCGCTTGCTTAAAAGTGTTCACCAATCGATAAGACAATTCACGATAGATTTCAATTGGCAAAATTTCCGCAAATGAAAAATGGAACTCCCAGAGGCGAGATACAGAATGCACCTTAACTTCACGAATATCTGCAGATGAAAAAGCAGAAGATTGTCGCATGTCAAGCGGCATATCGATTTGCTCCATCAATTTTTTAAATAATTCTGACATAATGCGTAAACTACCTCAATTCCAAAAACTAAATTTATCTACTAAGCAAAATACACCTCTTGGTTACCATATTTTGCCTTCTTTTCTAGTTACGTTATCTCTTAATTTTACCACAAATGAAATCTTTTTTCGATACAAAAGAAAAAGGTCAGAACTAACTGTCTGACCTTGTTATCATTAATTTTCTTTTGTCAAAATTTCAAGAGTTTCGATAAGGTTTTCCGCGTTAACTTCGATAGTATCGCCAGTTGCTTTAATTTTCACTTCAACGATACCGTCAGCAGCTTTCTTACCTACTGTGACACGAATTGGGAGACCGATAAGGTCACTGTCTGAGAATTTAGAGCCGACACGTTCGTTACGGTCGTCAACCAAGACTTCGTAACCTTTAGCAACCAATTCAGCTTCAACTTTCGCTGTCAAAGCTTGTGCTTCTTTATCTTTCACATTGACAGTGATGACATGTACATCAAACGGTGCCAATTCTTTAGGAAAGTTGATACCCCATGCAAAGCGGTAAGTGCCTTTTGGTGTTTTAGAAACAAAGAGACGAGCATATTGTTCAATAACAGCTGACAAGATACGGCTAACACCAATACCATAGCATCCCATAACGATTGGAATAGCACGTCCATTTTGGTCAAGGATTGTTGCTCCCATGCTTTCTGAATAGCGAGTACCGAGTTTAAAGATGTGTCCAATTTCGATACCACGAGCAAATTTAAGAACACCTTTACCGTCTGGTGAGATTTCACCTTCTTTAACTTCACGAATATCAACGTATTCCGCTTCAAAATCACGTCCTGGGTTAACACCTGTCAAGTGATAGCCGTCTTCGTTTGCGCCAACAACTGCATTGGCAACATCTTGCACTTTGCGGTCAGCCACGATGCGGACATTTTCAGGAAGGTTAACTGGTCCAAGTGAACCAAAGTTAGCACTAAAGACTTCAACAGCTTCTTCTTCGCTTGCAGGTTCAAGGAAATCAGCTCCAAGATAGTTTTTCAATTTAACATCATTGACTTGGTCATTTCCGACGAGAAGAGCAACTACTGGCTCATTATCAGCAATGAAGAAAAGTGTTTTGATTGTTTGTTCTTCGTCAACTTTCAAGAATGCAGCAACATCATCAATTGATTTGCAATCTGGTGTTTCCACACGTTTGACATCTTCTTGAGCGATAACTTTTGTTGTTGGTTTATATTCATTGCTTGCCATTTCAAGGTTAGCAGCATAGCTTGATTCTGTTGAGTAAGCAATGGTATCTTCACCTGAAACCAACCATGATGCCAATTCTTTTTTGATATCTTCTAAAACATCAGCTGGAATTTCATCAATTGAAGCGATTGATTTATCAAGAACCAACCAACGGTCAAGGTCTGTACGGTCTGGAGTGATAGCCATAAACTCTTGAGAATCTTTACCCCCCATGGCACCACCGTCACCAATGATACCTTTAAAATCAAGACCAGCACGTGTAAAGATAGCTTCATATGCTTTACGGTAATCTTCGTAAGTTGTGTCCAATCCTTCGTAGTCAGCGTGGAAACTATAACCATCTTTCATGATAAATTCACGTGTGCGAAGAAGTCCGTTACGAGGACGTTTTTCATCGCGATATTTAGATTGGATTTGGTAAAGGTTCAATGGCAATTGTTTGTATGATTTTACCGCATCACGGACAAGACTTGTGAATGTTTCTTCGTGTGTTGGACCAAGAATGAAGTCTGATTTATCACGGTTTTTAAGTTTATAAAGGTCTTCACCATAAGTTTCGTAACGACCTGATTCACGCCAAAGGTCAGCATTCAAAAGTGCTGGGGCAAGCATTTCAACCGCACCAATTTTTTCAAATTCTTCACGCATGATTGCTTTGAATTTTTCAATCGTACGGTTAGCAAGTGGCAAGTAAGCGTATATACCTGCTGAGACTTGGCGAACGTAACCAGCACGTACCATAAGGGCATGACTGATAACTTGGGCATCGCTTGGCATTTCGCGAAGCGTAGGGATAAGCATTTGTGATTGTTTCATAACAAAATATAACGGTCAAATCATGAAAATAAGTAAGCTCTTCAATTGAACAAGTAGCTCACTTATCTTCTTTTTATAAAAGGCCGTATAAATTCCTTTCTAAAAAATAGGTTTTATTTATAAATTATTGTACTACATCATTTAGGCGTAATCAGATATATCTAAAAGAAAACTCGCATAATATCGTTCCAAGTGACAGCAATCATCAAAATAAGCATGATAACAACGCCAACTAGGGTGATATAAGTTTCGGTTTCTTGTTTAAGCGGTTTACGACGAACAATTTCGATAAGGTTCATCAAAATTTTTCCACCGTCCAAGGCTGGAATCGGAATCAAATTCACAATTCCTAAGTCCATTGATAATAGCGCCAATAAGTAAAGAACTGAAGTCAATCCATTTGAAGCAGCTTGACTTGAAACTTGGTACATGGCAACAGGACCACCTAATTTATCCAAACTAAAGTTTGAAATCAAGCCTTTCAAAGCTGTCAGAATAGCGGTTGCGCTTTGCCAAGCCATTTGGAAGCCACCAGTGACCTTGTCCCAGAAACCTGTTTTCAATACTCGAGTAACACCGATATAGTAGCTACCATTATTTTCTCGCGGTTTGATATCAAGCGTTTCAGTCTTTCCTGAGCTGGTTTCAACGGTTACGGAAATCGTATCACCACTTGAAATATTTTCAGTTGCTTTCGTGACAGCCTCCGTCAAATCAGACCAATTAGAGATGTCGTAATTTTCGATGGATAGGACACGGTCACCACTTTCAACACCAGCTGCCTGCATGGCACCGCCGTCAGTTACTTGAATAACATTCGTTGAATTATCTGGTACACCACCTTGCATGAAAACAAGAAGGATAAAGACAATTGTTCCCAAAATAAAGTTATTCAACGGACCAGCAAAGTTTGTGATTAAACGTCTCCAAACTGTTGCATTTTGATATTGCACATCTAGCGGTGCAATACGGATTTCTGTACCATCTTCCTCGACAATAGTCGCATCATGGTCAACAGAATAGGTTTTCATTTCATCGAGCACTAGACCTGTGATTTCCAACTTATCCTCTAAATCATAAGCCGTGACATTCATCGGAAGAGCGGTGTTGTCCAACTGCTTTTGTGATAAATTAATACGTGTCACCAAACCGTCTTGATTTAGTGTCAAACTGGCAGGTGTTCCAGTCTTTATTTCCGTTGTATCATCACCCCAACCAGCCATGCGTACATAGCCACCCAGAGGTAGGATACGAATTGTATAAGCGGTACCCTCTTTATCAATATGCGAAAAGATTTTCGGGCCCATTCCGATAGAAAATTCTCGTACTAAGATACCAGACTTTTTAGCAAAGTAAAGGTGCCCAAATTCATGGACAATAACTAAAATTCCAAAAACAATAATAAAGGTTAAAATTCCGAGCATTTTACTCCTTTCCATACCAGTAAATTTGATATTATCCTAATAATCATTCACTAGCCATTAAGCGATAAGAGCGACTTGTCAGCGTTAACTCACAATCAAAATTAGAAAAGACCAAGGAGATGCATAATTGGAAAGACAAAAATCATTGAATCAAAGCGGTCCAAAATACCACCATGACCAGGGATTAATTTGCCTGAATCTTTTACACCAAAGTGACGTTTGATAGCACTCTCAACCAAATCACCGAATTGGCCAAAAACACTAAACAGCACAACATAAATAAGCATTGCAAAAAGATTATGCGGTGTATAGACTGCCTTATCAACAAGCATGAAAATCAAAGCAACAATAACAGCACAGACAATTCCTCCAAGGCTACCTTCGATTGTTTTATTCGGAGAAACTTTCGGCAACAATTTACGGCGTCCAAAACGACGTCCAATCATGTAAGCACCGATGTCAGTCGCCCAAACGATAAACAAAGCAAATAAAACTTTATCTAAACCGCTGATACGAGCATTAACAAGGTTCTGAAAACCAATGCCGACGTAAAGACTAGCCGCAATAGGATAAGAAACGTCGTCAAATGAATAATCATCACTGTTTAAAACAGTTCCAGCCAAGAGTAGAAAAACTAGCAAGCCATAAACTGAAAAACTTGAGTCCAGCGGTAGCGATGTAAAATAATTATCCAAAGGCACAGTAAGAACAAAAGCTCCCAACATCGCCAAAACACCTTCAATTGAGAAAAATTCTAGACGTTTCATGTGCAACATTTCTGCCACACCAATCATCGCTAAAAGACCAGCAAAAACTTGGAAAGATAAGCCTCCTAACAACAGAAACGGCAGTAAAATCAGTAAGGCAATCGCCCCCCAAATCACACGTTGTTTCATGACATTTCCTTTCTATATTCCACCAAAACGACGATGACGTCGATTGTATTCAGCAATTGCCTTAATCAGCTCATCTTTTTTGAAATCAGGCCATAAAACTGGTGTGAAATAAAATTCACTATAAGCTGACTGCCAAGGCAGAAAATTACTTAGTCGAAGCTCACCACTTGTTCGAATAATCAAATCAGGATCGCGGTATAAATACGGCAAGTGATTTGTCAACAAGTGGTTTGAAATCACATCTTCTGTAATGTCATCAGGGTTGATTTTAGCTTCAAGCACTTCTTGGGCAATGTTTTTTACTGCTTCTGTGATTTCTGAACGTCCACCATAATTAAGCGCAAAATTCAAAATCAAACCAGAATTGTGCTTTGTTTTCTCGCAAGCATGTTTCATCGCATCAAAAGTATCTTTTGGCAGGCGGTCTGTTTCACCAATAACTTGAACTTTGACATTATTTGCGTCCAATTCAGGGACATATTTATCAAAGAATTCGACTGGTAAATTCATAATGAATTTAACTTCATCTTCGGGACGAGACCAATTTTCAGTTGAAAAAGCATAGACAGTCAAAACTTTAACACCAAGTTCAGAAGCCGCAATGGTGACGTCTTGCAGAGCGTCCATTCCTGCTTTGTGTCCCATGACACGTGGTTGCATACGCTTCTTCGCCCAGCGACCATTTCCATCCATGATGATTCCGATGTGTTTTGGAATCTTTTCAAGGCTTATCGCCTTTTCTTTTTTTCTAAATTTAAACATAAAATTTCCTTAAAAGCATACTCATTATAATATTTTACCATAAATTGGCAATTTTTTCTCCACTTATTGCACGCTTTTAAGCAGATTATGCTGGAAAATTCTCCAAGCATTGCATTTAAAAAGCCAGACGTTTTTCACATCTGACTTCATGTATTAATCTTTGCTTTCAATGGCAGTATCTGTACTTGCTTCTTCAGTAGCTCCTTCAACAACTGCTTCTGTTTCTGTTGCTTCTTCGATAACAGTTGTTTCAGGTTCAACAGTTTCTTGTTCTGCGCGGTTAATAACACGTTTCAAAGCGCTCAATTCAAATGTCAAGTAAACACCATCAATGTCTAAAACCATTTTTTGGTTATCTTCATCTACTTCGTCAATAACTCCGTAAAGACCACCGATAGTTACAATTTCATCACCTTTAGCTAATTTTTTAAGCTGATTTTGACGTTCCTGAGCTTGTTTCTTTTGTGAACGTTGCATGAACCAAATCATACCACCCAATACAACCAACATAATAATTGTTCCCATATGTTTCCTCCAAATTTATAAGGTCAAAATTTACTATACCAAATTTAAGTTATCAACGCAAGAATTGACCGTTAAAATGGTAATAAAGCAAGGATTCAACGTGTGAAATCTGTCAATTTTTTCACATAAAACACTTGAGTCTGTTCTTTAAAGCCTAATTTTTCATATAGACTCTTGGCAGCAATGTTAGCTGACTCAACTGCAATCTGAAAAGTTTTCTCATTTTCAGCAATCAATTGATTCACCAACCTTTTCATAAAATAAGTACCAATTCCTTGACCGCGGCAATCCTCAACCACCGCAAAACCGTAAAAATAGTTATAATCTGTACTAAAATCAACTGTACAAGAGGACAAAACTGTATCTCCTCTCATGACAGTATACAGCTTGCCATTCTCATCTTCCAAAGCCCCTTTGGCATAATGAAGCGCTTGTTCTTTCGATTCTTTAAAAGCCTTCATTTGGAAATCAGCAATAGCTTCAATATGTGCTGTACTAGCCTCAAGAACGGTTAAATCCGTGCGTTCTTCTAAAGGATAGGGTTCTCGCTCACGTGCCAACCAATATTCAAAATCAGGTTCTAACACCATGCCCAAATGCCTGGTTAAGTCAGGATTTTTGTCTAAAAAACACTTTTCAGTCATGATGATTGGTCTTAGTTGATAATCACGTCTAATCTCATCAAATTCACGCCAGAGCGCCTTTGCATACCCCTTTCGACGATGATTTGGGTGAACCAAAATAGCAAGCTCGGCTTCTTGGCAATCCGCATAAACGGTTAATAAAGCCACTAATTTTCCCTCATCATAACCCAAGAAAAACGATGGCATATCCACATCAAAATTAAGCTGATTAGACAAATACGGTGTGCGATGTGTCTGGTCAAACGCTTGAACAACCTTGATAAGTTCTTTAGCTGCCAACAATTCCTCATCTGTTAAAACATAAGCCCTAATAATTTCCATAATATCTCCTTTTATAATCAAGAACAGAACACCAAGTTGAACTTGGTGTCCTGTTATACTTATCTATCATTATACCCATTTGGGTGGCTTGAGTGCCATGCCCATGCTGAGGCAATGATTTTTTCAATGTCGTCAAATTGTGGTTTCCAACCAAGGACTTCACGCGCTTTGTCAGATGACGCAATCAAGGTATCCGGGTCACCAGGGCGACGGTCAGCCAGTTCAGCTGGAATTTCTTTGCCGGTCACTTTACGAGCTGCTTCGAGAATTTGAAGATTTGAAAATCCTGTTGAAGAACCAAGATTGAATGCCTTTGACGGATTACCTTCACGAAGGTATTTAACCGCAAGCAAATGCGCATCTGCTAGGTCAAATGGGTGAACATAATCACGGATATTTGTGCCATCTGGTGTGTTGTAATCATTACCAAAAATCATGATTTTTTCACGTACACCTTGTGCCACTTGCAAAATAATTGGTAACAAATGTGTTTCTGGACCATGGTCTTCACCGATTGAACCGTCTGGTTTTGCACCAGCAACATTGAAATAGCGAAGCGGTACAAATTTAATACCGTAAGCTTGGTCAGACCATTTCATGATTGTTTCCATCATGAGTTTACTTTCGCCATACGGATTGATTGGGCGTTGTGGTGTTGTTTCTTTGATTGGAATTTCATCTGGAATGCCATAAGTTGCTGCTGTTGACGAGAAAACAATGTATTTCACGCCAAATTCATTCATCACTTCAAGCAATTTGACCATGCCTGCTGTATTGTTATCAAAGTATTTTAAAGGTTTTTCCATTGATTCAGCAACCAATGAATAAGCCGCAAAGTGAATGACAGCATCAATATCTGGATTTTCTGTAAAGACTTTACGCATAAAGTCTTGGTCAGCAAGGTCGCCTTGATAAAATGTCGCATCAGGGTGAACCGCAGCACGGTGCCCTGTCACCAAACTGTCAACCACGACGACTTTTTCGTCACCTTTTTCAACCAAACGATCAACCATGTGAGAACCGATATAACCAGCCCCACCAAGCACTAAAATTGACATGTATTTCTCCTATTCTAACCCCACGCTATCTACAAAACGCATAAAGGCAGCTTGCCCTTTTTCATCACGTTTGTAAACACCTGCGTCTTCTAAAACACGAACAAAAACTTTTCCGACTTCCTCTTGTACAATATTATACACTGTTTTAGCCGTAATATCAGTACGTTTTTTAATATTATCTGCCCAATCTTTGTGATAGTCAGCGATTTCATTATACTGGTTCAAAAGATATTTTTCAACTTCTGACAGTTCATCTTTCAAACGCGGAGGTAAAATAGCTAAGCCCATAACCTCAATCAGACCGATATTTTCTTTTTTGATGTGTTGCACATCAGCGTGCGGATGATAAACACCGTCAGGAAATTCAGCAGTCGTGTGATTATCACGTAGGACAATATCCAATTCAAACAAGCCACGACGTTTACGAGCAATCGGGGTCACGGTGTGGTGCGGTGTGTCTCCTGTATAGGCGATAACATCAACGCTATCATCAGAATAATCACGCCAAGCCAAGCGAATGGTTTCAGCTAGTTCAACCAAACGATTTTTATCAGCGCTACGCAAACGAATAACAGACATTGGCCAGTTGACAATACCAGCTGTCACATCAGAAAAGCCTTTGAAATGAAACTCACGGTCTAGCTCTGCTATTTCCATAGGAAAGACATGACGCCCACCTTGATAGTGATTGTGTGTCAAAATTGACCCACCAACAATCGGTAAATCGGAATTTGACCCTGCAAAATACCCTGGAAAAATATCAACAATGTCCAATAATTGCGCAAAAGTATCCTTGCTAATAACCATTGGCACATGCTCAGTATTTAAAATAATGCAGTGCTCATTGAAGTAAGCATAAGGTGAATACTGGAAGCCCCATTTTTCACCGTCTAACTTAATACGGATAATGCGGTGGTTAGCGCGGGCAGGGTGGTTAATCCTACCTTGGTAACCTTCATTTTCCATGCAAAGTTGGCATTTTGGATATGAGGAAGCTTTGACCAGTTTAGCTTGTGCAATAGCTTTAGGATCTTTTTCAGGTTTTGATAAATTGATTGTGATTTGAATATCACCATATTGTGACGGTGTCGTAAAGGCAATGTTTTTTGCGATTGCGGCAACTTTAATATAATCGTTGTGTTTGCTGAGGGCATAAAAATCTGCGATAGCTTGTTGAGGAGATTTTGCATAAGTATCCCAGAATTTACGATTCACCTGACTTGGGACAGGCGTGATAAAATTCATTAGCTCAGCACCCAAACAATCTTTTTCAGCTACCAATTCACCAACCTTGCCATTTTGCACGGCTAGGTCAACCAATCCATCTTTGAGGGCAATAAGCTCTGTTTGCTTCGTTTCTTGCTGTACGCCATCTTCGCCAACAAGGGCAAGAACACGATTACGCAAGTAAAACATATCATCTTCTGTGTAGTCGCTAACTGCAATGACTTTAGCAACAAAAGTATCTAAAAGTTTCATTTTTCTTCTCTAATCTTACTTATTTTCGAGACAAGACACGTGAGCCACCTGCAATTTCAGCAATGTAAAAAGCTGGCGCATAGCCAATGATTTCTGTATAAACCTTGCTGACATTTTGGGTGAATTCATCAACTTTATCTTTAGCGACAATGGCAATACCGCAGCCACCAAAGCCCGCTCCTGTCATACGAGCTCCAAGGACACCTTCTTGTTGCCAAGCGGTATGAGCAAGGGTATCAAGCTCAATACCAGTCACTTCGTAATCATGCTCAAGTGACACATGTGAGGCATTGACCAAACGACCAAATTTTTCAAGTTCACCTGCAATCAAAGCTTCTTTGGCTTGAAGAGTGCGTTGATTTTCCCAAACAGCGTGACGAGCACGTTTGAGACGATTAGCATCTTTAATGAGGTAACTGTATTCATCAAAAGCTTGCAAATCAAGTTCACCAAGTGTCTTGATATCAAGCACTTGATTCAATTCTTCAACGGCTTTTTCACATTCGGCACGACGTTCATTGTATTTTGAATCAGCCAATTCACGGCGTTTGTTAGTATTCATGATAACAATGACATTGTCACCTAAATCAAGCGGCACAAGGTCGTATTCTAATGTATTGGTATCAAGGTAAATAGCTTGCTTGTCAGCTCCCATACCAATAGCAAATTGGTCCATTATTCCTGAATTAACGCCGATAAATTCATTTTCCGTTTGTTTACCAATTTTTACTAAGTCAAGACGGTCTAAGTTGAGGTCAAATAATTCTTCAGCAACAATTCCGACCAAGAGCTCTAACGAAGCTGATGATGACAAGCCTGAACCGTTCGGAATATTACCATTGACGTAAAGGTCAAAACCAGTATTAATCATATGCCCAGCTTCTTGCAAGAATTTAATGACACCTTTTGGATAATTTGTCCAGCTATCTTTCTTATCAAAAGTAAGATTATCAAGTGGCACTTCAATAACACCTAAATCATCAAAGTTAGCTGAGTAAAAACGTAAAAGTTTATCATCACGTTTACGAGCTACACCGTATGTTCCAAGGGTGATAGCCGCTGGGAAAACATGACCACCATTGTAGTCTGTATGCTCACCAATCAAATTGATACGTCCTGGTGAGAAAAAGGTTGCGTCTGCTTCATTGCCAAATACTTTAGCAAAAGCTTCTTTAAGTTCTGTAATAGTCATGAGGGTCTCCTTTTTTCATTTCTTTTTGTTTACGCTTTCATTTTACAACCCTAAATATCTTAAGTCAATAATATTTACTAAAGTTTTACTTAAAATTTTCTTTATTTTATTTTTTGTGCTATAATAGGGATAAGAAAGAAGGGATGACTTATGGCTACATTAAAAGACATTGCAAAGTTGGCAAAGGTTTCATCAGCAACCGTTTCTCGGGTGCTTAATCAAGATGCTACCCTTTCTGTTAGCGAAGAAACACGGCATCGCATTTTAACCGTCGCCGAAGAGTTGGGATACGAAAAGCACAAACACAGCACAAATATCTTACAAGAACGGCAAAAAATCGCCATTGTACAATGGTACAGTGAGCAGGAAGAACTCAACGACCTCTATTACTACAGCATTCGTATCGGACTCGAAAAGCGCGCTCAAGAATTGGATTATGACGTTTTACGCTATTTTAACAATGACATTCTGACTATTTCAGAAAGTGTTAGCGGAATTATCGCTATTGGTAAATTCTCAGACCAACAAATTCATAGTCTGGAAAGCCATTCAAAAAATCTAGTTTTTGTTGATAGTGATACTTTGAACGCTGGTCATCCTTGCGTTACAACTGATTTTGATAATGCAGTGGTTAAGGTGCTTGATTACTTCATGCAGAAAGGATTTACTAAAATTGGGATGATTGCCGGGGAAGAACGTACAACTGACCAAAAAGAACTCATTATCGACCAACGCTTCCGCACCTTTAAAAACTACGCTTACGAAAATAACCTCTATAATCCTAACTATATCTTTGCCGGAGATTTTTCAGCACAAGCAGGATATGAATTAATGAAAAAAGCCACCACTGAACTGGGTGATGACCTTCCGCAAGCTTTCTTTGTTGCAAACGACACCCTAGCCATAGGTGCCCTTCGTGCCCTTCAAGAAGCTAACATTGCTGTTCCTGACCGTGTCAGCCTCATTTCTTTCAATGATACTGCCTTGACTAAGCAAGTCTTTCCTGCTCTATCAAGTATCACTGTCTACACCGAAGAAATGGGACGCACAGCTGTTGATATCCTAAATCACCAACTCATCAAACGCCACACCGTCCCAACAATGACAAGACTCGCAACTACCCTAACATTGCGAGATAGCACGAAATAAAAGATGTTAATAACGAGCTCCAAATTTAAATCTGAAGCTCGTTTTATTTCATATTTTCACCCAACTTTAACGCAAAAGGCATCCCATGGTTGAAGTTGATGATTTTCAAAATCAGCAAGTTCTGCGGTATTGCTGATAATAGTTGCTTGGTAACTAAGGTCGCATTCAAATGGTTGCGCTTGGTCCGATAGGTTAGCCACAACAAGATAAGTAGCGTCCGCAGTTTTTCTGAGATAGGCAAAGATCTTATCTGCTGACTCTAAAAGTTCAAAATCCGCATCAATCAACCACTCATTTTCCTTGCGAAGCTTGATGAGTTTTTGATAAGTATAGAAAATAGATTCTAGATTGTCTAAAGCAGCTTGGACATTGATGTCCTGATAGTTTGGATTAACTGGCAACCAAGTCTTATCAGCTGTTGAAAATCCTGCATTCTTGCTACTATCCCATTGCATTGGCGTTCTAGCATTATCGCGTCCAATCATGCGAATACTGTCTAGCACTTCTTCTGACGTCTTACCATTTTCAAGCGCTTCTTTGGCAAAATTGAGCGACTCAATATCATCAATTTCTCCTAAATCCTTGAAAGGATAGTTAGTCATGCCGATTTCTTCTCCTTGGTAGATGTAAGGCGTACCACGCATTAGGTGCAAGCAAATCGCTAGCGCTTTGGCTGATTTTTCACGATAAGTGTCTGTGTCTCCCCAAATAGATAAAACACGTGGCAAATCATGATTGTCCCAAAAAAGCGAATTCCAACCCTGACCAAGCTCAAGCTCTGTCTGCCACTTGTTGAAAATGGCTTTGAGTGCAGGAACATTTAATTCTTTTTCGTATTCCCATTTTGAAGCATTTGGCTTGTGTTGCAGACCGATATGTTCAAATTGAAAAACCATTGATAATTCTTTTTCATCTGGGGATGAGTACTTCTTAGCAATTTCTGGTGTTGCGCCCCAAGTTTCGCCAACCGTTAACAAATCCTTTCCAGCCAAGGTTTCTTGATGCATTTCTTTGAGATAATCATGCAATTTTGGTCCATTATTAGAAATTAATTGCTCTGGCATTTTCCCAATCATGTCAATCACGTCCATACGAAAGCCAGAAATACCTTTGTCAATCCAGCGATTCATCATATCGTAAACAGACTTGCGTAATGCGAGATTTTCCCAATTCAAATCTGGCTGTTTCTTGCTGAAAAAGTGCAAATAATATTGCCCAGTTTTGCCATCATATGCCCAGGCAGAGCCACCAAAAATTGAATTAAGCTCATTTGGTTCATCACGCCAAATGTAAAAATCACGGTATGGGCTGGCAGGATTTTCACACGCTTCAACAAACCAAGCGTGCTCATCTGATGTGTGATTAACCACCAAATCCATGATAATGCGAATGCCACGCGCTTTTGCCTGAGCTAGCAATTCTTCCATGTCAGACATATCGCCGAAAATATCCGCAATCGCTTCATAATTTGAAATATCATAGCCATTATCATCCATCGGAGACTGATAAACGGGAGAAAGCCAAATTGCTGTAATACCAAGCTTCTCTAGGTAGTCAAGCTTACTGATAATCCCTTGCAAATCACCAATTCCATCACCATTTGAATCCTTAAATGATTTTGGGTAAATTTGATAAATGGTTGCTTTATGCCACCAATGTTTTTCCATAACGCACCTCATTTTAGAATTCTTTGTCTCTATTTTAGCCTTTTCTTTTGTTTCACGCAAGCGTTTGCATTACTCAAACCTAGATGCAAAGAAAAGCAAGGATACTCCCTTGCTTTTAGCTTTATAGAAAGGTAATTTCTTGACCGTTTTCTGTGATATGATAAGTCAAATCTTTTAGATTAATCTTTGCTTGTGCGACAACACTACTGCCTTGATTACGGCGTGTAATAAGAATTGTGTGACTATCAAGTTCATCAACTTCAATACTGCCATCCAGGTCAAAAGCAGCCGATTGATTACGGAAAGTAAATAATTTTAGCAAAGCTTGAACAACTGGACGTTTGACTTCTTCTGCAATTTCGCTACTGCTATAATAATGACGATTAATATTGCGCCCTTCTTTTGTTTTTTCTAACAATTCAAGATCATTTTTACCAGCTAAAAAGCCAACATAATACACTTGTGGAATGCCTGGCGCGAAAGCTTGAATCAAACGAGCTAAGAAATATTTCTTGTCATCATCCCCAAGCGCAGAATAGTAAGTTGAATTGATTTGGTAGATATCAAGATTATTATACTCGGCTGTTGAATATTTTCGGTTGACGTTGGCACCTACTTTATAAAGTTCATTTGACGTGTAATCAATTTCCTCATCCGTCAAGATATCTTTGACATCAACAACTCCAATACCATCGTGCGTATCAAGTGTCGTAAATTGTTTCATTGGAGACATTTTAAGCCATTTCGCCAAACGATTAACATTTCCGCTGTAAAGGCTATAAAGAACCACCATCGGAAGGGCAAAATCATAAACATAGTAATCGTGCTCAGCGATTTTAAACTGAATCGAATAATGCTCGTGAATTTCTGGAAGTAACTCTGTACCAGATTCCGCAGCAATGCTACGGACTTTATCAAGCAATTCCCAGATTTCTGGTTCTACAAAGAAATCATTAGTATCTAATTTTTTAACTGCATAAGCAAAAGCATCTAATCGAATAAGGTCGCAACCATTTTCAGCTAAATGCGCGATGGTCTTTCGAATGAAATCCATGGTCACGTCTTTTGTCACATCAAGGTCAATCTGCTCTTCACCAAATGTGTTCCAGAGATGCTCAACTGAACCGTCCGCAAAGTGAATTTCTTGTTTTGGTGCGCGGTCTTTACGCTTGTAAATCAAATCCACATCAGCTTGTGTCGGACGATTTTCTGGCCAAAATTTATCCCAGTTAAGAAACATATCCTTGTAAGCACTAGCTTCGTGCTTTTCTTGATAATCTTTGTAATATTTTGATTGACGAGAAATATGGTTAATCATGAAATCAAACATGAGATAATACTTCTCACCCAATGCCTTCACGTCATCCCAATCCCCAAATGCAGCATCAACCTCATCATAATCGACTGGCGCAAAACCACGGTCACCTGTTGACGGGAAAAATGGCAAAAGATGAACCCCGCCAACAGCTTCTCCAAAATACTTGCCAAGATTTTCATTTAATTCTTTCAAATTCTTTCCCAGACTATCTGAGTAAGTAATAAGCATTGTTTTATTTTGTATTGTCATAGTTACTCCTTTACCTTTTTGGATTTTAGCACCCAGCAAAAGTTGAACTCGGGCTACGGGCTGGGTGAAAAAGATGAGCTTCCTTGTGTCTTAATGACACTGCGTCGACTCCTTATTTCACTGCGCCGTTGCTCATTCCTGAAATGATATGTTTTTGGAAAATGAGGTAAACGATTGTGATAGTAATAATACCAACGACGTATGATGCAAAGCTTGGTCCGTAGTCGCTGAGGTATTGTCCTGTGTAGTTGTATTGAAAAAGTGGCAATGACCAAGAGTCTGATGATTTATTCAGCATCAAGAGTGGAAGCATGAAGTCATTCCAAAACCAAAGTGCATTGATAATCAAAGTTGTAGCGTGCATTGGTTTTAACATTGGAAAGACGATTTTGCGATAAGTTGTGAATTTATCAGCACCATCAATCTCAGCTGCTTCATCCAAACTGTCAGGAACACTTAACTTGATGTATCCGACATACAAGAATAAGGTTTGTGGTACAGCATATGTTAAGTACAAGATAATCAAACCCCAAATATTAGTCAAGCCAAGTCGACTCATCATCACTGTGATTGGAATCATGATAACTTGAAATGGCACAAAAATTCCCAAAATCAACAAACTGTACATGATATTGAAAGCACGTTTTTTGCTCATATTACGAGCAATTGAATAAGCAGCCGCAGGAATAAATAAAGTCACCAAAATCACTGATACAACGGTGATAATCGTTGAATTTAAGAAATAATGTCCGATGCCATCAGCAAGCAAGCGTGTGTAGTTGCTTAGAGTGACAGGATTTGGAAAAGCAAAGAAATGTTGCATGATATCCTTAGTTGTCTTAAACGAACTAAAGACAGTTGCTAATAAAGGAATCAAAATCAGAATTGAACCCGCAATTAAGAGCACATATTTCCAAAAAGTATTATAACGTTCTTCTTTTTTCATCTCTCACTCCTATACTTCAAAACGACTTGATAATTTAAGTTGCAACACTGAAACAAGAACAATGATGGCAAAAAGAATCAAGGCAATTGCGTTAGCATAACCGTATTGGTTACTTGAAAAGGCATAATTGTAAACCAAAAGTCCGATTGATGTTGTTGAATTACTTGGTCCACCACCAGTCAAAGCAAAGATTTGGTCAAAAGCTGTTAAGCCACCTTTTAGTGCCATGATAAAGACCATAGAAATACTTGGTAACAGATATGGTAATTCAATGTTCCAGAACGTTTGTTTGCTGTTTGCGCCATCGATTGCTGCCGCTTCTGTAATCTCACTCGGAATGGTTTGAAGACCAGATAGGAAGAGAATAATCGGCATGGCAACACCTTGCCACAACATAACAAAGATTGCTGCAAAAACAGCACCGCCAGTTGTTCCTAAAAGACTTGTTTTTAAACATTCAATATTCAAAGCTTCGCCGATAGCAGGCAAACCATAGTTAAAAACTTGTTTAAAAATCAAAGACACTGTCAACCCTGACAAAACAGCTGGGAAAAAGAACCAAGCTCTAAAGAACGTTTGACCTTTGATTTTAGTATTCAAAGCACGCGCCACCCAGATACCAATCACAATTTCACCGACAATTAACACAATGGTCAAAATCAAAGTAAAGCCAAGAGCTTTAAAGAATTTGGTATCCGTTAGCAAGATTTTATAATTGTTGACACCAACAAAATCAAAATTGTAAGTCAATCCAGTCCAGTTTGTAAAACTGTAGAAAGCACCTTGAATCATTGGGAAATAGAAGAAAATTGCTTGTAAAATCAAGGGAACAATCAAGAACACCCAGCCCCAATATTTATTTAAAAATTTTCGCATTCTAGTTTCCTCCTACTTCGTCACATCGGCTTTCATCGGATTGAAAAAGGCATTTAATTCATCTGTATATTGCTTAGCATCTTCGCTCATCAAATAATTGGCTGTCAAACTAAAGAAGTCTTCTTCGCTTGTCCAATTTTCACCAAGCCAAACATAGTGCTTATCTGTAAAAGCTAATCGATAAAGCGGAGCAAGGGGAGAGTTCTCATCTTCAACCACACCATTTACAGATACTGGTGAGCCATCGACGTCATAATATTTTTGCATTGCTTTAGCTGAAGCCATATAAGAAATGAATTTTTCGCACTCTTTTTTGTGTTTGCTTGCTGATGAGATAGACAAAGCCAAATCACCTGCACCAACAGTCACTTCTTGACCAACTTCATTCCCAGGAAAGGCAAAGGTTGAGATGTCAAATTTAGGGTCTTGTTGCTTAATGGCTGCTAATACCCATGAACCGCCAGGTAACATTAAAGCTTTTTCAGTCGCAAAGGCTACAACAGAATCATTATAAGAAGCCCCTTCCCAGTTAGTTTGTTGATTTCCTTTTTCAGCCAATAAATCAAGACGTTTCAAGACATTTTTTACTTCTTTGTCATCTGTTGAAATAGAATTCACCGGAGAAAAACGAAGGTAATCATTTGCCTTATCGCCGCTACCAGTTACACTAATGTAAGCTAGTTGGTGATAGCCATTTAAAGTCCAACCTTCACTACCAGCAAGCGCAAACGGGGTTTCGCCGTCAGCTTTAATCTGTTTAACAAGTGTTTCAAATTCATCCCAAGTTTCTGGAACTTTGAGGCCTAATTCTTCAAATTTTGTCTTGTTAAAATAAATCCCTGAAACGTTGGCTGATAGCGGGACGCTATAAATTTTGCCGTTGACAGCATAATTTTTTTCGTAATGATTTTTGATGTTTTTAAGATATGATTTTCCAGTCATATTCTCAAAGTAACCTGCTTTTGCCCACTCTTTAAAATCAACGTTCTGAGGGTAAATGTTAATGACATCCGGAGCATCACCTGCAAGCATACGTGTTTTTAGAACAGTACCAGCACTTGGCACACTGGTCATTTTGACATGGATTTTTGGATTTTCTTTTTCAAAATCCTTAATGATTTCTTTTAGCGTATCAACCATTTCTGTTTTTTGGTTGAAATATTCGATAGTTACCTTGCCATCATTAGAGGAATCACTGTTTTTTGAACAAGCTGTCAATGTCAAAGCAGCTGCCGCTGTCAACATTGCCACTCCAGTCACTATTAATCGTTTAGGCCATTTCATGGAAAACCTCCTTATTGTTTCACGAAATAGTATTGTTTGCTGAGGTAATCACCTTGTGGGAGAATCGCTATGAGGCCCGCGTACATGAGCTCTGCTCCTGAGTAAACTTGGTCTGTTCCTTGCAAGCAGTAAAGAGCTTCTTCTTCCAAACCTTTCAGCTTAAGTGTTGTTTCAATGATTTCAATGGTTGAAAGTGTGCGAACATAAGTGACAACTACCTTATCTTCATAAACAAATTGAACCGCTGCTTCATTTGACCCTTCTTCTGGATTAATCAAGCGATATTGCTTACCAAATTGAATCACTGGACGAATCTCTTTGTAATGAGCGACTTGAGCAGCAATTACTTCTTTGTCACTTTCTGGCAAGCTTGTCAAATCAAGTTCATAGCCAAGATTTCCCATCATGGCAACATTACCACGAGTTTCAATCGGTGTTGTGCGACCCATTTGGTGATTAGGACTTGCTGATACGTGAGAGCCCATTGAAATGGTTGGGTGAAGGTAACTTGAGCCGTATTGAATTGGTAAACGTGAAATAGCATCAGTATTGTCACTAGCCCAAACTTGTGGAAAATAGCGCATCATACCAAGGTCATTTCGCCCACCGCCACCTGAGCAAGATTCAAAGAGAATGTTACTATGTTTTTCTGTCAAATAAGACACCAAATCATACAAGCCTAGCATGTAAGCATGAGATTGCATTTGGGTCGCAAGGTAAGTATCACCATTTCCGATATTTGTGATGTTACGGTTATAATCCCATTTAACATAATCAATAGCATTTTCTGTCAAAATCTTATCAATAGCTGCCTTGATGTAGGCTACGACATCAGGATTTGCAAGGTTGAGCACCAATTGATTACGAGAATAAGTATGACCACGACCTTCAGCTTGAATAGCCCAATCTGGATGCGCACGATAAAGATCACTATCAACAGAAATCATTTCTGGTTCAAACCACAAACCAAATTTCAAACCTTTGGCATGCACTTCAGCAATCAAGTCATTCAAAGGCCCACCGAGTTTTTCTTCGTTGACAACCCAGTCACCAAGCGCACGATTATCATCAAATCGATTACCAAACCAACCGTCATCAAGAACAAAAAGCTCGATACCAAGTTTACTTGCTTCGTCAGCTAAATCAAGCAATTTTTCTTTTTTGAAATCAAAATAAGTTGCTTCCCAGTTGTTAATGAGAATTGGACGTTCAGCATGTGCAAATTGTTTTGGCATGATGTGATCTTGAATGAACAATTGACTTTCTTGAGTAAGTTTTCCAAGACCATGATTTGAAAAGGTTATCAAAGCCACTGGTGTTTCAAAGCTATCGCCAGCTGATAGTTGCCAAGCAAAATTATCATCGTTGATTCCGATACCTAAACGAACTTCGTTCAATTGATTTTTTTGGACAAAAGCTTGGAAATTACCGCTGTAAAGCAGTTGAAGAGCTAAAGCCTGACCAGCATCTTCTGTTGCTGTATGCTCACATAAAATCATGGCAGGTGTATGGGAATGACCTGAAGCACCACGATTTGAAGCAACTGTGAAAATACCTTGTTCAACTTTTTGACGACGAACCGTTTTTTCACGTGCATAAGCACCTTGCAATGTCACCACATCATAAGCAGAAGCTGGCACATCAAGCATGGTTGACAAAACACGATTGATAACAACTGCTTTATCTGATAAATTTCGAACCTCAGCATGAGTTGAAATAGTGCTGCAATCAGCATAAGCAGTGTAGTAAAGTTTTAATTCTAGCGCAGCGACTTTGTCTTCAAGTGTCAAAACTAAAGTTTCGGCATCTTCTGTTGAATGTGGATTAGGTAATCCTGTTGCTTCGTTTGCACCATTTAAAATCTCACTAGATGTTAACTTAAATTGTGTCAATTCGTTATTAGCGTGTGCTATTTTTAGAGATGGTTGTCGGAAATCTCCGAATCCATGAACGCCAAAAACTTGGCGTTGTGTATCATAACTAAAGGTGCGGTTATCTGGAGTTGGATTTCCTGAAAAAGCGTGGTCCTTCTCCAAAATAGCGTTTGAGCCGTGATATTTGGCGATTTTGCCTCCAATATGACGAAGAAGCAAATCCCCTTCTTTATTTTCGATAATCATTGACATCTCTTTACTTTGAATGTAAAAAAGATTCCCTTCGATGCGAATTCCCATGATAATTCCTCCCTTTGTTTACTAAAATTTTACCATCATTTATTTACCTCTTGAATGGTATCATGTTGGGCAAATATGGTAAAATGTTGTTTATAAAGGAGTTGATACTTTGAATATTCTAAATACCTACAACGAATTTGGCACGAATAATTTTGACCTGAACGTCGACCATTATGGTGCTGAGATTTGTGATAAAAACTACTCTTTTGGACCTACTGTTAGGGATAACTACGTCCTTCATTTCATTGTTGATGGCAAGGGAACTTTCAAAATTGATGGCACAATGACCGAACTTAAAACAGGTGATATGTTTATTTTGCCAAAAGGAAAAGTGACCTTCTACCAAGCAGATAGCAAGCACCCTTGGACTTATCTTTGGGTTGGATTTAGTGGCTCAAAAGCTGAAAGCATCTTAAATAAAACACAACTTCTTGAACACTATTTTTGTCATTCAACGCTCAACTCTAAAATCCTCGATCAGCTAGTCAAATTAACACAATTCCGTGACCAAAAACTTGATGACATTACAGAGCTTCAGCTGATTGCTGAACTTTACAAATTGCTAGCGTTTCTAATAGAAGAATTTCCAAGCAAAGCAATGTCTGATAGCAGTATTTTGATTCAAAATTACATCAAGCAAGCTAAAAAAATCATTCACACACAATATGGAAATCCATTAAAAATCAGTGAGATTGCAAAAAAGCTCAATCTAAATCGCTCCTACTTGTACAAGATTTTCAAAGAAGAAACAGATTATTCTCTCAAGGATTATCTCATCCAAATCCGCATGGAAAAAAGTGCTGATTTGCTTACCAGCACGACTTTTCACATATCAGAAATCGCAAACGCTGTAGGCTTTCCAGACGCTCTCGCCTTCAGCAAGGCTTTCAAAAAACATTTCGGACAAAGCCCAAGCCATTACCGAAGAGCGCTGAAAAAATAAAACAGAAATCCCCCCTAGAACTAAGTTCTTGGGGGAGTTTTTCTTAATCAACTTTAACAAGTCGGACGTTATCAATGTTTAACCATTTGTTGGCAGATGATGTGACGTAAGCGCCAACTTCACACTGTCCGTTTGTGATTTGAATGTTGTCAATGGTATAGGTTTTCCAAGTATTTGAATCTTTGAGAGAGATTTTTTGTTCGTTGCCACCGTAGTTTTTGATATAAAGTTCTGCATTTTCAAGACTTGTACCACCCATAGCATCGATGCTTAATTTGTAAGTACCTGAGCTGAGATTTCCTACTGTTTGATAGATAGAACTTTCATATGCTTTGTCTGACCAGAAGCTGAGTTTATAACGCGTATTATCATAAACTTCGGTCTTAATCCCAGAAATTTGGCCATTTTTCCAAATATTCCAAGATGATGAACTTTCGGTATAACCATCCCATTCAAAGCTATTGTTTTGAAGGAGATTTGTTAGATTAGAGTAATTAAAGGCTTTGATGCCACGTAAAGCATTTCCTTGGAAATCGAAGACAGCTTGATTTTCCCATTCGTTACCTGTCATATCTGAAACGCCAAGATATGACATACCCACTTGCGTAGCCCATAAGACGTTACCGTTATACCAGAGTGGTTCCTAATAGAAGAAACCAAGTCCATTGTTATTTTTGACATCCTTAATCTTATCAACTAAATCTGTCAAAAATTCGTACTAACCATCTTGGCTAGCTTTGTAACCAGCTGCTGCTTCTTCTGTTGCTGTGACAGCATTTGTCTTTTGGTCAAGATTGCCAAGAGTATTGGCATAAGCTGTTTCAACCACAACAACTTTTTTAATGTTTGAGAAATAGTACCAGGTACTTCTTTTGGCATCTTGATGGTGATGTCATGAAGCACACAGAATTTATAAACATTAACAGTGATAAAGGCTACTAGGATACCTTTTACTCGTGGTGCTAGTTCATTTCAAAATAGCGTAAGTTATGAAACATATAGGAGGTTAGTCCAAATGAGCCACTTGCAGTATACTGCTAAATCTCATCATTTACAATGGAATGTACAGCAATTATCACAAATTTGTCATCACTTCTACCAAAACTACTGTCCAAATTCCTTCAAACATCGGCGTAATGTTAGTTTAGCCAAAGTTTCAGATGAATCAATTCTTATCTTACTTTTGTTACAGGCTGAACTAGGCATAACGTCACAGCGTCATTTCTACAGCATCTGCCACCTCTTTCCTTGTGGACAGCTACTAGAAAGAGGTCATTTCAATCGTCGGTCAAAACAATTGATTTGGCTCGTCCAATTAATCCGAAAAGCTATGAGTGAAATGCTTCCATCTGATAAACTAGCCATTATAGATAGTTTTCCTTTGCCACTTTGCCAACCTGTCCGCAATCATAGAGCTACCGTTTTTAAAGGCTTAGCCGATATTGGCTACAATGCCTCTAAACATCTTTAGTTCTACGACTTCAAAGTTCAGCTCTTTGTCAACTGTAGTGGGTGGCAAAGAGCCACCTTTTCTAGAATATCTGATAACAAAATAGAATACGTTCAAGTGAGGTTATTCAATCACTTGAGTTTCAGCTAATTTCTTGTACCAATGTGCAGATTTCTTAGGATAACGTTCTTGTGTATCGAAATCAACGTAGAAGAGTCCGTAACGTTTTTCATAACCATTAGACCAGGAGAAGACGTCCATCAATGACCAGATGAAGTATCCTTTTACGTTTGCACCATCGGCAATCGCATCAGACAATACTTCCAAGTGTTGTTTCACATAATCAATACGGTAATCATCGTAAACAGTGTTGTCCACAAATTCATCTTTGTATCCAAGTCCGTTTTCAGTGATGTAGATCTTCTTGTAGTTTGGATAATCTTTCTTGACACGCATTATTTGGTCATATAAACCTTGAGGGTAGATAATCCAGTCCCAATCCGTCCGAGGGACATAGTCAGGAGCCACACGACGTCCAACACCTTTGATTTGGTATTTAGAGCTTCCTTTTTCACCTTTACCGTTGTGGATGATTTCAGTTTCACCATCAAAGGCTTCCATCCAATCACTCATGTAGTAGTTAATTCCAAGGAAGTCGTTCAAATCTTTAGCTGCTTCAAGGACTGCAAAGTCTTCCTCACGAAGATCCAAGCTCCCACCATTTACTGATAAGATGTGGTTTACCCCTTCCATGGTTGCATCTGAGTAGTGTCCAAGGTAAGTCGCATCCAAGATAAATTTGTTGTGGATGATATCTTCCAATTCAGCAGCACGAACGTCTGCAGGATTTTTAGGATCCAAAGGATACTTAGTTGGAAGGGCGTGAACAACCCCAATTTCACCTGTATAACCTTTGCCTTTGTACAATTTCACAGCACGTGCATGAGAAACCATCATATTGTGGTGAGATTGGAAGACTTTGGCAAGGTCATATTGAATACCCGGTGGGAATTTACCTACCAAGTATTGACCATCACCGATTGGGCCAATTTCATTGAAGGTTGTCCAGTAGTTGACTTCTGGGAACTCTTCAAAACAGAAGGCAGCATAATCTACAAAGTGTTCGATGTTTTCACGATTCAAGAAGTCTCCCTTTGAGTGAAGAGCTTCAGGTGTATCAAAGTGGTGAAGAGTTACAAACGGTTCTACATGACGTTTATGACATTCTGCAAATAACTTATGATAGAATTCTACCCCTTTTGGATTGACTTCACCATAGCCAGTTGGGAAAATACGTGACCAAGCAATAGAAATACGGATTCCGTTTACGCCATATTCTTCAGCCAACTGTATGTCTACTGGATATTTATGGTAGAAATCACTCGCTGGTTCAGCAGTATACCAATAGTTATCTGCTAGGTATTTGTCCCAAGCAACAGGACCTTTTCCATCTGTATGTGTAGCACCTTCTGCCTGATAAGCTGCTGTTGCGCCACCGAAAATAAAATCTTTAGGTAATGTTTTTGACATAAGTTTCCCCTTCTCAATCATAAAATAGAAATAAAGCAAGATGGAGAGGAGTCAGTGATCAATCCTTCTCCATCTCACTTCAATCAACAGTAAATCTATTTATTATTGAAATTGTTCTTGAACGAATGCAAGAGCGCCTTTACCATCACGAGTCAACTTGATGTATTGAGCTCCTTCAGTCTTAGCCAATTTGATTCCAAGTTTATCTGTTTCAGCCTTCATATCTTCATAGTTTGAAGCTACTTGAGGTGCAAGGATAACAAGGTCAAATTCTGGCAACATTTCACGGTGAGCACCGTAGCCACCAGCAGCAGCCTTCACAGGAACATTATATTCTTCAGCAGCTTTATTCAAAGCGTTGGCAAGAAGTCCACTAGTTCCACCACCGGCACAAAGAACCAATACGTTTGTTTCTTTTGTGATATTGTTTTGAACTGGTTCGCCTTCCACACCAGCTTTTTCAAGAATAACATCTGCTTTAGCAGTGTTAAAGTTTGCAGCAACTTTTTCTTTCAAGCTATCGTTTGATTTACCTGAACGTTCTTCTTCAAGAATTTGTTCATCGTAAACTTTAACGAATGGATAGTAAATGATCACGTCAACTACTACTAATAGCGCAGCAAGGATGAATGAAAGTACTTGGAAGTTCGTACCAAGAACAATACCAAGAGGTCCAGGAGTTACCCATGGAAGGTTAGCAGAGAATGAGTTCATTCCCAAGGTATCAACGAAGAATTTGAAGATCCACACGTTTGCAATTGGAGCAAAGATAAATGGAACAAAGAAGATTGGGTTCAATACAATTGGAGCACCGAACAAGAGTGGTTCGTTTACACCGAAGAATGTAGGAACAACAGATGCACGTCCGATTGCACGGTTACGCTCTGATTTACACAACCACATGAAGAGGAATGGAACAACCAAGGTTGCACCAGTACCACCCATGGTAACGATAAACATTTGAGTACCAGATGTGATGACTTTATCGGCATGTTGTCCAGCTTGAATCAAATGCAAGTTGTTATCAATATTTGCGTAAGTAATTGCAGCGATTGCTGGTTCTACGATTGAAGGACCATGGATACCTACAAACCAGAAGAAGGCAAAAGCACCAAAGATGATAGTAATACCAAGGTATCCGTCTGCAGCTGAGAATAGTGGAGCAAGAAGAGTACCAATTGATTCAGCAACTGTTACATGAAGGCTTGCTTTCACAACTAATTCAAGTGCATACAAGAGTACAACTGACAATGTAAATGGAATCAAGTCTTTAAATACTTGTGAAATATTTGGTGGAACCTCGTCCGGCATGCGGATAGTCACATTGTTTTTCACACAGACTTTGTAAACATTAACAGTAACGAATGCAGCAATAAAGGCTGTTAGCAACCCCTTTGTCCCCATGAATGCTGTTAAGAATCCACCTTCTTTAGCAGGTTCAGCAGCCATGAGCAAGAATCCAACCATAGAAGCCAACATTGTAGAAATGAAGTTGATTTGGTTGGTTGCTGGAAGGTCGCGGTTCATTGAATCAGTCAAAGCCTTAGCCGTTGTACCACCAACGAAGAAGGCCAAGATGCCCATAGAATAGTTATATGGAGTCATCAAGAGTGTTTCAATATCTTTAGACCAGTGGAATCCCCAAGCATTTGGCACATACGCAATTAGGATGAAGATAGATGAGAATAAGATTACAGGCATCCCTGCAATGAAACCATCACGAATCGCTCGCAAATATTTATTACGAGAAATCCTCTCAAAGAATGGTTTCCCTTTTTCAATAAGCTCAATGAGTTTGTTCATTATTTAGCTCCCCTTTTGTATAATTCAATAAGATGATGAATCACATCTTTTAACAAAATGGTTGTCATCAAGTGATCCTGTCCGTGCATCATTGTGATGCTGTATGGAATTTCTTCGCCCGCAGCTTCTTGAGCAAGCATAGATGTTTGCGCTTTGTGAGCTTCCGCAATGCAATTTGCTGCTTCTTCAACAAGAGCTTCTGCTTTAGCAAAATCGCTAGCTTCAGCAGCTTTTAATGCTTCTAGAAGTTTAGAACGAGCATCACCAGCATAAGCGACAATTTCAAAGCCAAGTAATTGGACTTCTTCTCTATTCATAATAGTTCCTCCTTATAATTTTAATGATATAGAGCAAATTAAATTTTTACAAGAGACGTTGAACATGAAGAACGATATAAATTCGCTCACTGTGGAATAAATCCACTTCTGTTTCTCTTGCAATGACATTATAGATTCTGTTTCCTATTTCAAAAGCCTTAGGATACGAAACCTCTAGATGTTCTTCCATTCCCAGCAAGGACATATTATCTTTCCTAGATCGATCAATATAATCCAAAAAATAACTTAGATGAACCATGAAACGATCATAGAAATTACTATTCTGTGGAGTTCGTTCAATATTGTCTCGAGACAATTCCTGCTTAACTAATTCAAGAATATGCTTCGTTCGACTAATCTGAAACGATGGAGTCACTTCCCCTTCTCTCTTGGCATTTATAAAATGAATAGCAATTCTTCCAAGTTCGTCCTCAGGAAAACCATCAAATAATTTTAATTTGAAAATGGAAAGAGCTTCTTCACCAATTTGATATTCAATTGGATACTCATTGGAAATATCTGACAACTTACTATTTTGGTAGTTACCTGCTTGAATAGACTGGTAAGCACAATAAATGTGATCAGTTAAAGTTACATCATTGATTAAACATAAAATTCCTCAGTTTTTCCATGATTAATATAGAAATTAGAATCCTAAACATACTTTTTACATTTGCAATTCTTTTTTATCCATTTTCTAAATCCCCTATTCTACAATTTTTGTATCGCTAATGTGTTTATACCAGTAAGCTGACGCTTTTGCATAACGTTTTTGTGTCTCAAAATCCACATAAAACAAACCATAGCGTTTATTATAACCATTTGACCATGAGAAGCAATCCATCAATGACCATAGGAAATATCCTTTAACATTAACTCCAGCCTCAATTGCCTTAGCAAGAGATTGAATGTAAACTTTCAAATAATCAATACGAGCTGTGTCCATAACAACGCCATCATCAAATTCATCTTTGTAACCCATACCATTTTCTGTGATGTAAATCTTGTTATAGTGTGGGTAATCTGCTTTGATGCGAAGAAGCAAATCATACAAGCCTTCTGGGTAAATGAGCCAGTCCCAATCAGTTCGTGGAATACCTTCTTTGTAAATGCGTTCGCCGATACCTTTAACTTTGTAAACAGATGTTCCTTTATCGCCTGTACCGTTGTGATGAATAGCATTTTCACCATTGTAGGCTTTGACAAAGTGACATTGATAATGGTTAATACCAAGATAATCGTTACGGTGACTAGCTTTTTTCATTTCTTCAAAGTCGCTGTCAAGGAATTCATAGCTAGCATTGTTCGCTGCGCAAATTTCGTTAAGCGCTTCCATTGTTTCGTTTGAATAATAACCTAGATAAGTTGCATCAAGTAAGAAACGAATTGAAAGAGCATCATCTAGGAAAGCGGCATGTTTATCTTCTTCACTATCAGTTGCAGGGTATTTTGTTTCAAGAGAGTGAACCACACCAATTTCGCCTTGGTAGCCACCGTCTTTGAACAAATTAACCACACGCGCATGCGCATACATCATATTGTGCAGACATTGAATGACTTTTGACAGGTCATATTTGATTCCTGGTGGGAAAATACCAAGCAAATATTGGTTAGTTGCTACTGGGTAAATTTCATTGAATGTACTCCAATGACGAACTTCTGTAAATTCTTCAAAACAAAATTTTGCATAGTTAACAAAAGCTTCAATCGTATCACGGTTTAAGAAATCACCATTGTCAAACAAAACTTTTGGCGTGTCAAAGTGATGAAGCGTTACAAATGCTGTAATGCCACGTTTTTGACATTCTGCAAAAACCTTGTGATAGAAATCCACACCTTCTTGATTGACTTCACCAGTTCCATTTGGGAAAATACGGCTCCAAGCAATTGATAAGCGAAGTCCGTTGACACCAAATTTTTCACAAAGTTCAATATCTTGTGGATATTGATGATAGAAATCACTAGCAGGGTCTGGACTGAAACGCCCTTGTTCTGCTAAGAAATCATCCCAAGCTACTGGACCTTTACCGCCTTCTTTAGTAGCTCCTTCAACTTGGTAGGCTGCTGTTGCACCACCTAAAATAAAATCTTCTGGTAATTGATACATAATTTTCTCCTTATTTCAATAAGCGTTGAATGTGAATCACAAGGTAAACACGTTCACTATGCGATAAATCTATTTTTAATTCTTGTTCAATCAAATCATAAATGGCCTGCCCAATTTGATAGGCTTGTGGATAATCTGATTTCACATATTCTTCCAAATTAATCAACGATGTATTGTCTTGCTGGTTCATCTGCAATCGATTAACGAGGTAGGTTAAATGAATCATCAAACGGTCGTAAAGATTACTGTTTTCTGCGCTCCGCTTGATGTTATTTTTAGCCAATTCGTTCTCAATCAAAGCTATCACTTTTTTAGTTGCATCCTCTTTGTTATTATCAGAAACTTCGTAATCACCTTTGGCATTAATGAAATGCAGAGCCATTCGTCCGACTTCATCATCTGGAAAAGTTACTGACAACTTTTGACTTAAAATAGCAACAGCTTCTTGCGCCATTTGAAACTCAGTAACATACGCCGCTGAAATATCTGGTAAATGACTATCCTGATAAGCTCCCTTTAAAAGCTTTTGATATACCAAATAAACGTGGTCGGTAAGGCTTACATATAGGTATTCCTGAACAGGAAAATGATATTTGGCTACCAAATCATCAATCATGTTATAAGTCACCGTTAGAATATCAAGCGGAATATTTTTCAAAAGGGTTAAAAAGTTTTCTTTGGATTCCTCTGTTTTCAAAAGGAAAACTTTCTCGACTTTGCTTGGAGTGATTAAATCACCTTTTTTCTTTTGAAAGACTATCCCTAGCCCCATGACAACGGCTTGGTCATCCTGCTCATTTTTTACCAGAGCGACATTATTGTTGAGCGCTTGTACAATCCGAAACATTCTACTCTCCTCACGTGGTTTCTAGATAAAAAAACCACAAACAAACTAGAATCCTCCCTTCTAGGTCATTTGCGGTCTTGCCTAATGTCTTAGTTACAATCCACTCTATTAATTTCTACGATTATAATATAACACATAATTTTAACTTTGTAAACCCTTTCTTTGTGTTTTTTTGATTTTTTTTGTTTATTTTAAACAAATTCAAAAAATCGTAATATCAAAGGATTTTTTACTCGTTTCCCCACTCGCTACAAAAGTTACTTGACGTTTATCTTCTAAAATATCACTTTCATCAAGCGACGTTGACAAGCCGCTCCACGGCTCTAGAGCAATAAAAGGACTCTTATTGACGGTTGACCATAAAATCAAATTTGGAAAATCTTCAAAATCCAAACGCAATCCTTTATCGTGTTTATGAGATTTCAAAGAAACGCTGCGTGAAGCTAATTTATCCAAAGTAATGGCATCTTTGGCAAACAAAGCATAATCCAAATTTAGAATATTTTGCTTTTCTAAAAATGGCGTACGCTTATTCACATCAAGAAGCCCTGTTTCTGGAAAAGATTCTGGAACAGTACAAGTTTCCTCTTTTTCAAATTCGAGATAATAATCTTCATAACACTCATCAGCAAGCAATGGGCAATTAAACCCAGGGTGCCCACCAATAAAGTAAGGCATGACCTTTTCCGTCTCGCGATTTGTCACTTGGTAACTTGTTTTAATCGTCTTTCCAATCAAAGTGTAAATGATTTTCAACTCAAAATCATAAGGATAATTTGCCAACATTTCCGCATCAGGGGTGATTGAAAAAACAAGGCTATTTTCAGATAATGGTTCATAAGTAAAAGTCTTCTTACGCACCAAACCATGTCGCGGTATCACACCTGTAAAATGGGGACGGCTACTAGGACGATAAATAGCTTCATCATCACGTAAGCTCCCACAAATCGGAAATAATACTGGTGCTTGTGAACTCCAATACTCTGGATTTCCTTGCCACAAATATTCGACGCCGTCTTTATCTTTTATGGATGACACAGCGCCACCAAATTCCTTAAATTGAACTGTTAAGAAATCATTTTTTAATTCAATAACCATTACTTTCTCCTAAATAAAATGAGAATGAACAGCCTCATAACTGCCATTCTCATCACGCGTAAAAACAAAATAATAAAAGAAGTTTTAGTGAGTTAGATTAGATGTATTACTATTTGGCTTCTTGATAAGCTTGATTACGTTTTTTCATTTCTCCTTTATACCAGAAGAAGAGCAACGTGTAAACAACTAAAGCAATAGCTGCATAAAGAACGTAAGTCAAATCACCAGTTGAAGCTTTACCAACAAAGAATGCCAAGAATTTTTCAATTGGTCCTTCCATTGTTGTATGAGAAATCATGGTCGAAGCATCTAAACCACTTGGAAAGGCACCCACTTTTTTAGCAGTTTCTGTGATAAATGGTGCAATCAACGTTCCTGACCACAAGAATAGCGGTAATTCAATAGCACCAATGACAATCATGCGGATTAATTTACCACGTGTTACAACTAGCAAAGCTGGAGTAACCCCCATCGCAATAATACCTGCGAGCGGTAATAATTTATTTCCTGGTAAAACAATTGCTTCTAACAACATAATTGGAGCTAAAATATTAGCGGCAGCCCATACTTCTGCACGACCTGCAATGAATGGCCAGTCCAAACCAATATTTAATGTGCATCCTTGTAATTTTGAAGAAGCAAAGTCAGTAATACCTTGAGAAAGTGGTTCAACAGAAGCGATAAACCATGACCCAATCAATGAGAACAATTCCAAGCAGACAGCTGCTGTAAAAGCTAAAGAAGCAATTTCAGTTGGTGTTTGACCTGCTAATAAACCAACAAAGATTCCTAAATAAATACCAATTGCAAATTTTGAACCCCAGAAACCAATTTTAGCATTTAATTTAGCAGCATCGAAGTCATATTTATCAAGCCAAGGGAAAAGCTTGTCAAAAATTTTATCGAATACCATAATAATTGGATTCATCATGTAGTTCATGTGAGTTGTTGTCATCGGATTTTCATCACCAGTACCCAATAAATCATTAAAAGTAGGTTTCATAAGGTCTGAATTGATAATTTTTAAAATACCGATAAAAATAACCAAAATCGTTGCAATCATGAGGTTTGCTCCACTATAAATAGCAAACAAGCCAACAATTGATAAATGCCAAATATCGAAAATATCAACATCAAGCGTATTGGTTTTATTCAATACCAACATAATGATATTTACAATGACCATTACCATCAAAAAATATAGGGTATAAGGTGAGCCCCAAGTGATAGTTGCCAACGGTGCCCAACCAACGTCAGTGATATTTAATTCCAAACCAGTTCTGGCAACAAAGTCAGCCATAGCACCCGAAAATGCCGTTGACAAGATATTGATAATTGCGCTAATACCCGTTAAGGCAATTCCTAGTTTAATACCACCTTCTAATGCTTTAGTGAATTTCACTTTAAAAAAGAGGGCAATGACAGTCAAGATGATTGTCATTAACGGAGCGGCACCAAGGCCAATAATTGGTTGGAAAATCGTATTTGCAAAGTCGATAATTACATTCATTTCATTTCTTCCCTTTCTTTCGAAAGCGCTTTAATTTATTTGTTTAAGCTATTAATAACGTCTTCCATTTTCTTATAAACAGGTTCTGCCATTGCTGGGATACGATAAAGAATAGCACCAGCATCGACAACTGGAATCTTAACATCAAAGCCTAAATCAGTCTTAGAAATTTGTGCAAAGATGTCATAATGCGATAACAATTCTTCATTGATATCTTTAATCATAACAGCATCACACGATACTTGATAACCACGTTTAGTCAATTCTGTTTCTAGAGCGTTTTTAATTTGGTGACTTGAGTTAACCCCAGCTCCACAAGCTGCTAAAATTTTAATCATGAGAAATTCCTCCTTAAAAATTATTTTCCAAAAATTGATAAATTCTTTCTGGATTTTCAGAATTAAAGAATTTAATTAACGCTTCCTTATCTTGTCTATTAATAAAATCCATTATTGCTGCCAATAAACCAGCTTGCTCTTTTTCTTCATTGTTTAAAATCATGAACAAAAATGAAACCTCTAGTTTTTCATCTGGCAAAATCATATTATGAAAAGTTATCGCATGTTCCAGTTTAACTGGAACAATACGAGTAACATTTACAAACTGACTTTCTGTATGTGGAATAGCAATATTGGGAAGACTCGAATCAATTGGACTTAACGGTAAGGCAGTCGGATAATGTTCCTCTCTGTCGATTAAATTATCCAAGTATTCTTCTGTTACAAGACCTTTTTCAAATAATTTATGAGCGATTTCTTTAAAAACACTTTTTTGATCTTGTTGTTCAGATATATATACCGTATCTTCTGCAAATAATTGAGTCATTTTATCACCTTCTTACACTTTCTCACTCCATGAGCTGGCTGTTTTGATAAGGACTGCGTTGAGTTCTTCGATATTCTTGCGTCCTTGTGTTCTTAGCCATTCACGCGCTGCGGCCTCGCCTTCTTCGATATACACTTGTACAGAGCCAGCCCAAGTAGCACGTCCGCAAAGGACACCATTGAATTTAGCACCTGATTCAGCCGCAAATACCAACGTTTCTTGGAAAAGCTTTGCTGAAACACCTGCGCTAAGATAGATATATGGTAAATGACTTGCTGCTTCTTGGTCTTTGAAAGCTTTAGCAGCTTCTTCTTTAGTGTAAACCACTTCACCGTCCGCAAAACCTTCAACATATTTCATGTTGACAGGGACTTCAACCTTGAGCACATCAATACCAAAGCGGTCGTCAGAAAAAACTTTCATGGCTTCGTTAACTTTGTGAGGTTTTACTTTGGCAAATGCTGCGCTTGTATTGTCAGTGATGTTTTCATCATAAGTCAAAATCTCAAGGAAGAATGGCATATCTTCAGCTTTACATTCGGCACCAATGCGTTCGATATAAGCTTGTTTTTGAAGATTAACGTATTCATCACCATCAACATCATAATAAAGCAAGAATTTCACTGCATCAGCTCCTTCTTCTTTAAGACGTTTAGCAGACCATTCAACCAAGCAATCTGGCAAGCGGCTAGTCGTTGTCGCATCATAACCTGTTTTTTCATAAGCAAGCAAAAGTCCAGCATTCGCATTACGAACCTTACTTGCTGGCAAACCATACTCAGGGTCAAGAAGAATAGATGACGCATACGGTGTCAATTCTTCTGAAACTAAGGCTTTCAATTGTTCGATTTGTTCAACTGTTGGTTCTTCTGTTTGATATTTCGCCATCATGCGTTTAAGTGCTCCACGTTGGTCAAATGCCAAAGCAGAAATCACGCCATCACGACTAAGCTTCTCAAGTAATCTGCGTTTTTCTTGTGTTAATACCATTTTTCTTATACCTCTTCTACCTGAATTTGATTAAATAAGTTTTCGTAATTTGTCATATTGACATGACCTGTCACTTTTTCTTGAGCGTTTAGCATACCAAGGGCATTCGCATGACGTAAGAAGTCTTTGTCGGAAAGGTTATGGATAATTGCTGACGCAATACCAGCCACCGTTGAATCACCAGAACCAACAGGATTGACGACATCAATTTTTGGAATGGTAACGCGGTAATAGTGGTCACCGTGTTTCGCAAAAGCTCCTTTGCTGCCTAGTGAAACGACCACCCAATCAATCCCTGTAAACAAATCATCTTGCAAGATTTCTTTTAACTCCTCCACATCATCGCTCACTTCTCTTCCAACAAGTTGTGATAATTCTTCTGTATTTGGCTTGATAACAAACGGTTTGTCATCACCTGTTAAAACAGCTTCCAGAGCCTTACCAGAACAATCTAGCACCACTTTTTTGCCTTGCGAATTAGCAAGGCCAATGACTTTTTGATAATAATCGCTTTCAAGCCCCGCTGGAAGGCTTCCTGAAATCGTGATGACTTCATAAGATGGGCAAAGGTAACGAAAATGATTAAGAAAACCATCTGCCTCATCTCGGTCAATCATCGGACCTGCTTCCAAAACTTCTGTCTGCAAACCTTCATGTAAAATCGCAATGCAATTGCGGGTTTCCCCATGAATCGGAAAGAAACGATGTTGAATACCATTTTGATCAAGCCTACTGGTTAAAAAATCACCGAGCTTTCCACCGATAAAGCCTGTCGCAGTCACATTGTCACCAATTTCTGATAGCACACGTGTGACGTTCAAACCCTTACCACCTGCTGTTTTCTTAACCTCAGAAACACGATTGACCGTATCCAAAGTTAGTTCATCAAGCGGATAAGAAATATCAATTGACGGATTCAGTGTTACTGTAAGAATCATCTGATTTTCTCCTAGTCGTGATATTCGCCACGGTCCCATTTTTCAAGAAATTCATCAAAGAAATCTGGTGATGTTTGGTCCTCATTAACCGTTTCGACTTGTGCAATTTTTTCAATCAAAGCTTTATTTTCTGCTGTTGGTTTGTATTCAGCTTTAATAAAGGCTTCAATAATATCGCACATGAGTAATTCACCTGTGATTTTGCCACCAAAACCAATGACATTAGCATTTAATTCTTCTTTAGCGTAAATCGCTGTTGTCATATCACGAACCAAAGCAGAACGAATGCCTGGAACTTTGTTGACAGAGTTGTTGATTCCAACACCTGTTCCACAGATACAAACACCTAAATCTGCTTTACCGCTTGTCACCGCTTCACCGACTTTTTTACCAAAAATTGGGTAATGCGTACGTGTGTGGTCATAAGTCCCATAGTCAATTACTTCGTAACCTTTTGATTTCAAGAAATCTGATACTGCCATTTTTTCTGTTGTTACGATATGGTCACATCCAATTGCAATTTTCATTTTATCTTCCTCGCTCCTAGCACATTTTATTTAGCATATCGACACGGATTTGGTGACGACCACCATCATAGTGACCTTCCAAAAATCCTTTAACAATATTTTTCGCCAAAGTAACTCCGACAATTTCAGAACCCATAGTAATCATGCGAGCATTATTGTGAGCACGTGTCATATAAGCAGAGCGTTCATCTGAAACTTCCGCACAAATCATACCTTTGATTTTAGTTGCTGTCATAAAGCTACCTGCACCATAGGCATCAATCATAATACCTAAATTTTCATCTGATTCGTTGACACCAGCCGCAACAGCAAGCGTGTTATCAACGAAATCTTTATTAACCTCTGTGACGTCTTTGACATCATAATCATTTTCAAGCAAGTAATCTTTGATAATATTTTTCAAAGTTTCACCTGCAGCATCTGAACCAAGAATAATTGTCATTTTAACACCTCAAAATTTTTCTTTTATCTAGATAATTTTTTAAAAACGTTTTTTTATGTTTATATAATAAATCTAAAACAAACATTTGTCAACATATTTGTTTTAGATTTTTTAAAAATGTTTGTTTATTTTTGTTTCCTTCATTAAAAACAACGTCATAGAAATCCTTTATTTTCAGTAATTGTTACCTTTATGACGACAATGTTTTGAATTGTTTCTTTTTTTTTTATTTGTTGAGTTAGTTCTTTGTTTGTGATATGATAGTGAGAAGAAAAAAAGAAAAGAAAGGAGATTGACATGCTGAAAAAAGAACGCCTCCAGTGGATTCTCGAAAAAATCAACGTCAAAGGTGTTATTACAGTTAACGACATCATTAAAGAACTTGGTGTTTCAGATATGACTGTTCGTCGTGACCTTGACGAACTCGATAAAGAAGGTTTGTTGATTCGTATCCATGGTGGCGCCCAAAGTATCGATACACCAAAAGTAAAACCTAAATACGAAAAATCAAACACTGAAAAACAAGAACTACAAATTGAAGAAAAGCGTGCCATTGCTAAATTCGCCAGCACACTCATTCAAGAAGGCGAAACAGTCTTTATCGGTCCCGGAACAACGCTGGAACATTTTGCTCACGAACTTGTTGCCAAAAACATCCGTGTCGTGACAAATAGTTTGCCAGTATTCACTATTTTAAATCAAAATAAAAGCACCGATTTAATCTTAACCGGCGGTGAATATCGTGATATTACAGGTGCCTTTGTTGGCTCACTGACTGCTAACTACTTGCAAAACCTCAAATTCTCAAAAGCATTTGTCAGTGCTAACGGTGTCTTTGGGGATTCTGTAGCTACTTACAGCGAAAGTGAAGGAGAAATTCAACGCATTGCCCTTGATAATGCCTTTGAAAAATTCCTTCTCGTCGACCATGAAAAATTCAATAAATACGATTTTTATGATTTCTACAATGTTAGCAAAATCGATCATCTGGTCACTGATTCAGGTATTTCTGAAGATGCCAAAGAAAAATTTGGTCAATTAACTGATATCATGGTCGCTGACGAATAAGTTTAGACAATAAAAAGTTACTTATCATTTGGTAAGTAACTTTATTTTATGATGAAAACCCAAAAAAGCCCTACGTCGTTAGACGTAAGGCTTTTTGGGTTGTATTCTAGAAGAGTTCTGTTTTGGATAGCGTTAAATTAGCGAATAGCTGCCTCCGTTTCTGGGTCAAAGAAGTGACCTTTGGCAACATTCAATGTCAATTCCACTTTTGAACCTGGTTGGTAAACATCACGCGCATCCGCACGAGCAACAAGTTCAGTGTTACCTACTTTAACGTAAAGCATTGTTTCAGCACCGAGCAATTCAGAAACAGTAACTTCTGCTTTGATTGTTGCACCAGGATAAGTATCACGAACTAATGGATGGTTTGAAATATCTTCTGGGCGAATACCAAAGATAACTTTTTTACCATTGTAACCTTTTGTTTCAAGCAATTTCTTTTTACCTTCTGGCAAAGTAATCTTGAAGCCAGCATCATTGACCAAAGTATTGCCTTCAACCATTGCTTCAAAGAAGTTCATGGCAGGGCTACCGATAAATCCTGCAACAAATTTATTAGCAGGGCGGTTATAAAGTTCTTGTGGTGTACCGATTTGTTCGACACGACCAATTGTTCCTGAACCGTCAGGATTTTTTGTAGAACTCATGATAACAATACGGTCAGCAAGGGTCATGGCTTCTGTTTGGTCGTGAGTAACATAGATTGTTGTTGAACCGATACGACGGTGGATTTTGGCAATTTCAGCACGCATTGACACACGCAATTTAGCATCCAAGTTTGACAAAGGTTCGTCCATTAAGAACACTTTGGCATCACGGACAATGGCACGTCCCATGGCAACACGTTGACGTTGACCACCTGAAAGGTCAGCAGGTTTACGTTGAAGAAATTCTGTCAACCCAAGAATTTCAGCAGCTTCACGAACACGTTTGTCAATGTCGTCTTTTTTGTATTTTCTAAGTTTTAGCCCAAATGCCATGTTATCGTAAACAGTCATGTGTGGGTAAAGGGCATAGTTTTGGAAAACCATGGCAATGTCACGGTCTTTTGGTGCTTTGTCATTAACAACTTCACCATCAATTTTAAGTTCACCTTCTGTGATGTCCTCAAGACCAGCAACCATACGAAGTGTTGTTGATTTACCACAACCTGAAGGTCCTACAAAAACGATAAATTCTTTATCTTTGATGTCAAGATCGAAATCTTCAACAGCATAATGACTTGCATTTGGATATTTTTTGTAAATGTGGTTAAGGTTTAATTCTACCATTTTGTAACTCCTTTGATCTATGTGGCTTTATTATAACAAAGATAACGCTTACAGACCATGGACAGGAGTGACAAGATTTTTTGTGCAAAGTGCCCAAAAATTATGGCATCATGATTAGGAGATAACAAAAAGCAAGGCTATCAAGATTTTTCAAATTCAAACCAGACAACAATCGAAATTTTTCTAATTTATATTGAAGTGAATTTCGATGAATATAAAGACTTTGTGCCGTTTTGGCAAGATTTCCCTGCTCCTGCCACATGGCAACAATGATAGCTCGAATATCCTTGCTATCATCAATAGATTGTAATATTTTGTGTTTTATCATTGGAATATCAAGATGACGTGAAAAATCTAACAACAACATTTCAGAAAACGTCGCCACCCGTTCATTACCACGATAGTGACTCACATCAGAAAAAAGCTTGGTTTCTTCATCGAAATAAGCTTGCAAATCATTTGCTTGCAATTTACTCCAGCTATTGCCAAAGAAAACAGTCAATTTAATCCCAAAATCACTTTCCAAAGTCGGTAAAACATCTTTTACCAATTCTTCTACCTCAATCGGCTCTGATTGGTCCAACAAAAGAATGGTCCGATTATCTGAAAGACTGACTTCTGTAATCATATTTGGCAAAAGGGTTGCTAAAAAATCAACCAATTCTTCTGGTAATCGATATTGATGGTCAATGTAAATCATCTGAAGGCGTTTGTACTCTTGGGGTAAACTGCCCTTTTTTTGCACCAAATACTGATACCAAAGATTTTCAGAAACACGGCTGGCTGAAATCATCGTCTTTTTAAGTCTCAGCAATGCTTTTTCACGCTCACTAAGACTTGCTAGAGGAAGATAATAAGGTGTTCCATTTTCTTCTAAAATAAGCCATTCTTCTGGATTTTGGATATTTCCTTTTGATGTCACTTCAGGAAACAATTCATCTAGTGACATGATTTACCTCCATTTTTAATAACTGTTGCAAAATTAATACCAGTTTTATATTAATTAAATGCAATAAGTCTCTACTTTAATCAAGGGATTAGCGTGCCTTAGTATCCAAGATAATGGTAACAGGACCATCATTGACAAGACTAACGTGCATATCAGCTCCGAAAACGCCTGTTTCAACAGGAATGTATTGCGCTAGTGATTCATTGAAGGCATTGTATAATTGCTCAGCTTTGTCAGGTTTGGCAGCACCAGTAAAGGCTGGTCGGTTACCCTTTTTCGTATCCGCAAACAAGGTAAACTGTGACACCGATAAAATACTTCCCTTGACATCTTGAACAGATAAATTCATTTTTCCCATATCATCTGAAAAAATCCGCATATTCGTAATTTTTCGCACCGCATAATCAAGGTCCTCTTGCTCATCATCTGGACCGACCCCAACCAAAAGCAACAAGCCTTGTTTAATATCACCGACAAGCTCCTCATCAATCACGACTTGGGCTTTCTTGACACGCTGAATAACAACTTTCATGTACAATCCTTTCTAAAAAAGCGGGCTGACCGAGTCAACTCGCTTGAAAAACACACTCATTACCCATTTGTTCGTTTGACAGAGTAAACATCTGGAATAATTTTGATTTTATCAACGACAGTTGTCAATGCTGTTAAGTTTGGAATAGCAAAGCTGACGTGAATATTGGCAAATTTCATATCTTTACTTGGTTGGGCATTGACAGTTGAAATGTTCTTAGTGGCACTTGATAACACTTGAAGCACATCATTGAGCAAACCTGAACGATTAAGTCCGTAAATGTCAATTTCAGCCAAGTAATCATTGTTGGCACTAGTATCGTCCCATTCAACTTCAATAAGACGTTGTTCGTAACTCTCTTGGCTCTTGATATTATGACAATCTGCACGGTGAATAGCCACCCCACGCCCCTTAGTGATATAACCTTCGATTGGGTCTCCTGGGACTGGGTTACAACATTTGGCAATACGCATCAAGAGACCTGAAGCTCCTTGGATAATAACACCATTTTCGCTACGAACTTTCAGAACATCTTTGTTTTCAGTTTTAACTTCGCCACCGTTCATCAGTTCTTCGGCTTCAGCCTTCGCCTTCGCGCGTTCTTCTTCACGGCGTTCTTTTTCCGTCAATCGATTAAAGACAGAAGCAGCACTAATTTCACCAAAACCGACAGTAGCATACAAGGCTTCTTCGCTACGAACGCTAAAGCGTGGCAAAATTTCTTCAATATGCTTTTTATCAAGGTATTTATTAGCCACATAGCCTTGCTCTTGGAAATAATCCACTAAGAGCTCGCGACCTTTATTAATTGAGGTTTCTTTATCTTGATTTTTGAAAAATTGGCGAATGCGATTGCGAGCTTTATTGGTTTTGACAATCTTAATCCAATCACGACTTGGACCAAATGAATTAGGATTAGTGACAATCTCAACCACATCACCTGTTTTCAATTTAGCGGTCAGTGGCACCATACGTCCGTTAACCTTAGCACCAACTGCCTTTTCCCCAACCTGCGTATGGATAGCATAGGCAAAGTCAATCGGACCTGAATCTTTTGGCAATTCTTGTACAGCACCTGTTGGTGTAAAGACATATATACGTTCTGAGAAAATATCCTGCTTAACCGAATCAACGAAATCAACCGCATCACCATTTGAAGCGTCTTGCAATTCCACCAATTCCTTAATCCAGTTCATACCAACAACTTGTTCTTGGTTATCAACTTTCCCTTTGATACCTTGCTTGTAAGCCCAGTGAGCAGCAACCCCGTATTCGGCAACTTGGTGCATTTCTTTGGTACGAATTTGAATCTCAATCGGACCTTTTGGACCATAAACTGTCGTATGAATAGATTGGTAACCATTAGCTTTAGGCGCAGCAATGTAATCCTTAAAACGACCAGGCATTGGACGCCACAATTCATGAATATAACCGACCATAGCATAAACATCACTCGGCGTTTCCATAATACAACGAATGGCAATCAAATCGTAAATTTGGTCAAAACGTTTTTTCTTGTCACGCATTTTGCGATAAATCGAGTAAATGTGTTTTGGTCGTCCGTAAACTTCACCATAAAGCCCTTGTTCTTGCGTGTAATCCTTGATTTTCTTAACAATTTCGTCAACCAAAGCTTCACGTTCACGACGCTTTTCATTCATCATGTGAGAAATCTTGTAAAATTCAATTTCATTAAGATAACGGAAGGACAAATCTTCCAATTCCCACTTGATACGGCTAATTCCCAAACGATGAGCTAGGGGTGCATAGATTTCCATTGTTTCTCGTGAAATACGCTCTTGCTTATCTTTGCGCAGATGTTTTAAAGTGCGCATATTGTGGAGACGGTCTGCCAATTTAACCAAAATAACACGAATGTCCTTAGACATCGCCATCAACATTTTACGGTGATTTTCTGCCAATTGTTCTTCATGTGATTTGTACTCAACTTTACCAAGTTTTGTAACACCATCGACAATATCACGAACATCTTTGCCAAATTCCGCTTCAATGTCATCTAAAGTAACTTCAGTATCTTCAACAACATCATGCAAAAAACCGCAAGCTACCGTCACCACATCAAGATGCAAATCTGCTAAAATACCTGCAACTTGGATAGGGTGAATAATGTAAGGCTCACCTGATTGCCTGACTTGAGAAATATGTGCTTTTGTTGCGTAATCCAATGCCTTTTGAACAATTGCCACATCAGATTCGCTCATATATTGGGCTGTAAGTGCAACCACCTCTTCACCCGTTAAATTCACAGTTTTTGCCATAAAGACCTCTTCAGATTGATATTGTATTTATTTTAACACTAAACTGCCTAAAATACCAATTCATAAGCCAAAAAGCCACGTTTTGGAAGGAGAAATGTGCTAAATATTATCCAAATAAGAAATAGTCAAGCTTAGAACAAATAAAATCTGGCGAATTGGCGCTTATTCCTCATTTCTTGCTGGCTGACCGACAGCCTAAGTCACCACATCTAGCAATATAATGATATAAAGAAAGCTGAGCAGCTTTGTCTCAGCTTCCTTTCACTCTTTTTCAACTTATTTTCCACCTAAAATCTGGTGAATCTTGTCGTTAAATTTTGGCAAGTAGTCGTGACCGTATTCTGGGTAAAAATAAAGCTGTTTTGGTGATTGAATGTGGTTATAAACAGCAAATTGTGTTCTTGGGTGACAAACTCGGTCTTCTAAGCCCATCGCCCATATCACTTCTGCTTGGATACAGTTCACCAAATATTGAATATCAACATAATCTAAAGCGGTAAATACAGCTTCTTCTCGTTCATGAAGTGGATCACGATAGCGGAAATAGTATGCCAACTCCTCATAAGCTGATTGTGTGACCTCTAAACCATATGCGGTACGATAATCGCTTAAAAAAGGATACTGCACAAATGTCCGTTTAACCTTTGGACACAGCGCTGCACAGACAAGCGCTAAAGCTCCGCCTTGTGATACGCCGTAAGAAGCCATTTTAGAACTATCCACAAATGGCAGACGACTCACCACATTTGTCAGTTGGTAAACGTCCTGAAAAACCGCACGATAAAAAAGCTTCTCTGGACCGTCCTCAATGCCACGGATAAGGTGTCCTTTCAAGGTACCACCACTTGTTTGCAAACGGTCTTCTGACTCGCCACCTTGCCCTCGAACAGACAAGGCAACCACAACATAGCCTTCAGACACAAAAGCTAATTTATCCGACCAATCACCGACATCACTATGATAACCATGAAATTGAAAAATAACAGGGTGTTTCGCACTCGATTTCTTTGGCAAAAGCAGTTGAGCATAGATTTTTGACTCATGAACACCTGTAAAATACAAGTCATAACACTCTGCCACTTTTGATGTAAAATCAGTCAGCGTCAATTCATAATGAAGCCCCAGCGAATCCACCTCTTTTTTGGCTTTATCCCAAAAATCATCAGGCTTATCTTGATGCCCTTAGTAATTGCCCCACTATCTCAAAGTATCCTCTGTTTTCATTGCCTACCTCTACTTTCAATAAATAAACGTTAGGCGTCTTAGGATTTCTTGAGCAATGATATTAGCGCCAGCCAATGTTGGGTGAACACCGTCATCACCTGTCAATTCACGTCTGCCATAAAGCAATGCCTGCTCATTCATCAAGCCATCCAAAGGAACCAATTCCAATTTAAACTCACGCGCAAGATGACGGACAATTTGAATCTTAGGGTCCAAATCTCGGCGCCATTCCATACGGTCTTCTGGATAATCCAACACAAATGGTTCCATTAACAAAATGCGCTCAATTCCTGCTTGTTTTAATGCTTGCAGAAGCTGACGATAGACATTTTCAAAACGTTGTTGTTCTTCTTAACTAGCAAAGCCATCTTTACCAACCAAGTGCCAAACATAATTGATACCAACCATTAAAATGACAGCATCGGGTTGGCAAGATAAGCAATCACCCACACGATTTAACAAATTTTGAACCTTATCACCACCAACACCTCGATTGTAAAAATGCAATTCTAACTCTGGAGAACGATCCAGTAAATCTGCCGCTACAATACTCACATAGCCATGTCCTAGACTGTCTGGATTACTTTTATCACATCCCCACTCCGTAATGCTATCTCCGAAAAAAACGATACGGTCATGTTTCCTAATTTCCATAGGTTACCTCACTTAGTGTTTAAGAAATTTGAAACGGCTCCTAATAAGTTGGTGTCATTTTTAAATTGACAAATTTTAAGTTCGTAAGTTAATTCATTGGCTTCAGTGTCATGAATTAATTTTTGAATACGATCAAGTTCAGATACCAAATCTGGTCGAACTGAGATACCGCCACCGATACCGACCAAATCTGGGTTGAAGCTGACAAGGCAATTGAAAATACTAGTAGCCAAGGCACCATACAAACCTGACAAAGCAGCTTTAGGTTCTTCATTGCCATTTTCTGCTAAATCAAACAAGTCTTTCCCAGAAAAATCAGTTAAACCATGAGCTTTAGCATAACGGTCAGCTACTTGAACTGGACTAGCAAGCGTGCTTAATATCTTACCATTTTCGATAATCATATAGCCAAATTCACCACCGAAAAGGCTGCTACCTTTGTACAATTGACCATTTTGACAAACTGCACCGCCAATACCAAAACCAATGATAAAGTAAAGGGCATTTTTGCTGTCTTGACCAATACCAAATTTACTTTCAGCTAAACCTGCACAGTTGACATCATTTTCAATAGCAACAGGAAGTCCAAACAAAGCTTCTAATTCATCAACAATTTTGAAGCGATGAATATATGGAATCGCACTAAGCCCTTTGATAACACCTTCTTCTGTATCTACGGCACCCGGGCTTGACATGGCAACACCTTTTGTATCAGCATCTGATAATTCTTTAAAGACTTGATACAGATTTTCTTTCATTTCATCCCAAGTTTTTGGCGTAGCAAAAAAGCTTTTCTTTTCGATACTACCATCTTAGTAAAGACCGTATTTTACAGATGTTCCACCAATATCAAACACAACTAAATTCATTTTTTTCTCCATTCTAAGCGGTGGAGATTGCTATCAATTATGTGTTAAAACAATCTCCACTGAAAATTCATCATAACGGTGGGTACTGATTGAATACTCAAAAGCAGCACCTGTACTTAGGTAACCTGTTTGAACGGCAATTGCAACTGGGTCTCCTTTTTCCAAGTCTAGGTATTCAGCTTCCATATCCGTTGCACGACGTACTGTAATCGTACGGTGACCAGATTGGATTTTTAGCCCTAAACTACTTTCGATATAATCATAAATTGAGCTTTCAACATGCTCTAATTTCAGACCGTTAATTAAATCAATCGGCATATATGTTTCTTCAATAACCGTTGGTTTATCATCAACAATACGCACACGATGAATTTTGTACACAAAACTTGTTTCTTTAATTTTTAATTTATCAGCAATTTCAGGCGTTGCTTTTACGACAGAAAAGTCAATCACCTTACTTGTAATGTTTTTGTCTGGATAGGATGCGGTTGTCCCCATCATTTGATTGTCCATCAACACTTTTTCCATTTTTTCAACAGATAGGTCCATCACAAAAGTTCCAGCACCACGACGCTTGTAAATTAATCCCTCTGCAACTAGCATGTCCAAAGCCTTTTTAACCGTCATTTTACTAACATCGTAAAATTGACAAAGGTCTTTTTCAAAAGGTAGTTGCTCATTTGGCTGATAAACACCTTCTAAGATCTTCTTGCGAACATCATTTGCAATAAGATTATATTTTTCCATTTTTTCTCCTCTGCTCACTTTGATTACTCTTTTCCTTACCTTTATTGTAAACTAGAACGCAAGAAGTTCAAAATGTTATTTATCAATTTGTTGCAAATAATAAAATTTTCCGTTAAAATCACCCAGCATTTCGCGTGACCAATACTCATTTTCTCTACCGATATAATTTTTTCCTAAAACAATACCGATAGAAGTTAGGTCACGTCCATACCTTACCTCATCTTTATCTTTTCCGAGAATATGATAGGCTTTATCAGGGTTGAGACCAACTAATTTTAAGCGTTCGTAAATTGGATTTGGTTGCGCCAAAATCATATAATAGCCAACCAAAGCTTCTGTTCTTTCTTTATTGACAACCAGCCAGCCGACATGGTTTTTGTCCGTCAAATCCAAGCGATAGAAAATACCATTTTGAATCAGTTCTTGATAGGCATGGTATTCTTTAATCTGCGCTTTTACAGCTTCTTTTTTCTCTTCTGTCAAAGCTAATGGATTTAATTCGTAGCCAAAGACACCAAACATGGCAACGTCTTTTCGCATATCAAGTGATGTCACACGTGCGACTTGATGATTAGGCACCGCTGAAACATGGGCACTCATGGTTGATAAATGTGCCTCGCCACCCGTACAAGATTCAATAAGAACATCAGGAAATGCCTGATTTAGTTTTTCGTACAAGCTGTAAACACCCAAGATGTAACGGTGGTTAACCTCACTTTGCTGTTTACTTGGCAAATGACTTGAAAAACTTTCTGAAATGTAGCGGTTCATGTCTAACTTAATGTAATCAATCGTCACCGTTGATAACAAATGTGCCATTTGACTATAAATTGCTTCAACCACTTCTGGATTGCCAATGACCCAATCTAGATGTTCTTTAAACAAATCAGTATCATCAGAGACCATTTCTGGCTCAAACCAAAGTCCAAACAACATTCCTTTTTCTTTGATAGCCTTAGCTAAATGAGCAAGTCCGTCTGGTAATTTTTCCTTATTTTCCGTCCAATTACCAAGTGAACCCGTGTCACTATTTCGCTTGCCAAACCAACCGTCATCCAAGACAAAAAGTTCAATTCCTAATTTACTGGCTTCCTCAGCCACTTCTAAAATCCTTTCTTGATTAAAATCGAAATACATCGCCTCCCAACTATTTAGTAAAACAGAGCGTTTTTTATTTTTCCATGAACTTCATATTAAATGTTCTTTATAAAAATCATGAAAAACCTGACTCATCCCATTAAAGCCCGACTGGCTCACAACCAAGACAGCTTGAGGAGATTCGAGCAGCTGTCCTGGATGAAGTTGCCAATCAAACTGGAAGGGATTGATACCCATTTGTATGCGTAGGGTATTGTAGTTGTCGGATTCAATTTGAGCTAAAAAGCTTCCACTATAAATTAAGCTACATCCATACACTTGTCCACTATTTTCGGTTACTTCTGGTGAACAAATGGCAAGAAAAGGGGTATGCACATGACTACTATGTCCCCTCGTGCTTGAAACATTTTGGATACCTTCTTGAATGGAACTACGCGACAAATGATTTTCACGTGCCCAAGCACCATCTAAATGAACCCAGTCATAATTCTCATTTGGAAGGTCTAAACTAAAACTAGCAAAGCGTTTAATGGAAACCGTTTGATTATCCTTATTGATGATTTTTTGCTGACGCGTAATGATAGGATAATTCACATAAATCGCATATTGCAATTCAAGCTCTAAATCAGCATAGTCATCTTTCAAACAAACAATCAACGTTTCAACATCTTCTTCATTTCCAAATGTGCCAGGAAGTGCGCCAGTCACCGTTTTTTCCTTTTCAATACGGTATCCCGTGTAACGAAAATGAGAAATCAAATCTCTTGTCGGATATTAGATTTCCAAAGCTGGATAGCGGAAATCTGTTGTTCCAAATACGGGATATCCTTGTTTGATATGTTCCAACGACATCAAACTCGTTTCCATATAAAGATTGTTTCCTGGGCGAATTTCACGCTCGATTAAAAAGGTAAACGATTTGTAATCAGAAATAGCAGGTCCACAATATAATTGCTCTAAAATCCCTGTTCTCTCCATTACTCTAAACACATACGATACTTTTCCATTGGTCAAATGAAAAGAAGGTTCTTCCTCATTAATGAGAATCATGACTTGACTCCTTAAATTGTACTTTTTGAATACGTCCAACAAGATAAAAATAAATTCCTGGAAACAATAACCAACCAAGCATCGTTTTGGTTAATGTTAACCACACAAAGATAAAAGCAAGAAGAAAGGCTAAAATAACCTTTTAAAAGTCCTGTTTCATTTCAAGAAGGCTTTGATAAAACTGATTTTCTCCGCTTGACGACTGTGTTTTAACGTAATAAATCACGATAACTAACCAGACTAACCAAGCAAGCCCACCAATATAAAACATGGCAAACGATAACTGGCTGATATTGACCAGACTAAGTAACCAACCAGTCACTCCCAAGCTAAAGAAGAAAGTCATCATAGCCGAAATCACTTTAGCATAAGGAATACTTTCTTTTTGCTTTAACAAATCTCTAAATCGCAACGTCTGAGGATTTTCAGAAGTGAAATAAAGAGACACTATCTTTATGGCAAAGACCCAGCCATAAACAAAACCTCTACTTAGCAAAGCCAGCCAGAAGAGCACTGAGCCCTTCATGACGGTATAAACTAAATTAACAGCGTCTATCAAACGCGATGATTTTTCGGTCATAGCTGTTCCTTTCTAGACAATTTCTAAATCTTTCTATTTTACTGAACCAGCAACACCATTGTAGATGTGCTTTTGAAGTGATAAAAAGACAATTAAAATTGGCAAAATAACGATGACAGCCCCTGCCAAAATAACAGGCCAACTAGTTCCGTAAGGTCCCTTAAAGGCAAAGAGCGCTGTTGAAATAACTTTCAAATTACGGTCTGGCATATAAAGGAAAGGATTGTAAAAGTCATTGTAAACACCGACAACACTGATAATTAAAATGGTAACAATCGGAGCTTTCAAATTTGGGAGAATAATGCGCCAGAAAATACCAAAATGACTAGCACCGTCAAGATAAGCTGATTCATCAAGAGAAATTGGAATTTTATCCAGATATTGTAAAAAGACATAGACGGAAATAACATCAGTTCCCAAATTGAGTAAAATAACTGACCAAATTTTGTTAAACAATCCAAGTGAATTGATGATTTGGAAAGTTGCAACTTGGCTAGTGATACTCGGAATCAACATTGCCAACATAAAGAGCGTCAAGATAAGCTTTTTCAGTTTAAAATCAAATCGACTAACCGCATAAGCAAACATTGAGGCAAGAGTCAATTTCCCAACCATACTAACCACAAAGATAATCAACGTATTTTTAAAACCGAACAACATTTGCCCATTCACAAAAGCCATCTTATAATTTGAGAAATCTAGTGATTTTGGTAATTCCAAAACACCCGTACTCAAAAATTTAGTATTTGATTTGAATGAGCCGATAAAGACAACTAAAATCGGCAAAATCGCAACGGTTGCTCCAATTAGCAAGATAAGGTATTGAAGAATTTTTCCAAATGTTATTTTTTCGTTTTCATCAGACATTCTTCCTTTCACTAGTAACAACCTTTTGAATCAAAGAAACAACAATAACGATAAACAAGAGAATGATTGCCATAGCCGATGCCAAACCAACTTTATTGTACTTGAAGGCTGTATAATTGTTTGAATAACGAAAGTTGATGTTTCATTTGAACCGCCTGTCATGATATATGGAATATCAAAGACGCTTAGTGAACCACTCACACCCAAGATAATGTTAAGAAAGACAATGTTTCGAATACTTGGAATGATAATGTATCTAAATTGATCCCAGCGATTAGCACCGTCAATCTCAGCTGCCTCATAGACTTCAGGGTTAATAGACTGAATCGTTCCTAAGAACACCAAGAAATTAAAGCCTGTGTAACACCAAACAGATGTAAATGCAAGCGAGATATAATTGATTGAACGATCTCCCAACCAAAGTCTAATTTGGTCTCCAAGACCAATAGCTTTCAAAACCGTATCAAGCGTTCCACCGCCTTTATAGAAATAAAGGAAGATAAAACCAATCGCAACACCATTTAGAAGATATGGGAAAAATAAAATCCCTTTCCAGAAATTAGCAAACTTCACTTTGAATGAAAGAATCGTAGCAAATAGCAGCGCAATTCCTAATTGGAAAAATGTTGCAATAAAGTAGTACAGACTTGTTTTAAAAACTGAAAAATATTTTGGATTTGTTAAAACTGTTTTATAATTATCAAGCCCAACAAAATTGGGATTTTGACCGTATCCATTCCAATCTGTCAAACTATATTGAATCATTTTTATCAATGGATAATATGAAAAGACGAGTAACAGAAGAACTGGAATAATGGTGAAAGAGAAAACGAGGATGCGTTTTTCCCATTCTTTACTCAATTTACTTTTTGTCATAATAACCTCCACCATGACAATAACTTTAAATTCTTATATAAATACCCCAATGAGCATAAGTAAGGGAGCAAGACATTTTTGACTCCCAAACTTTTTCATCCCACTAAACTAAATTTTAGTTATCTGAAACCGCCTTGATGGCATTAGCCCATTTTGTGTTAAAGTCTTTCATAATATCATCAAATGATTCTTTTGAATTACCAATAGCAGCATCAATAATACGTTGTTTTTCCGTGTCAGTAGAACCAATACCTAATTCAGATTCATTATTAATGTCGCTAAAGAGTGATTCTTTACCTTCTGGAGCTGGATTTTCTTCAATCAATTCAACACCTGCATCTTGACTATCTTGAAGTGCTTTTAGATATTCGGCGCCTTTCACGGTTGGAATACCACCATTGTCAACAGCGTAGTCAGATTCATTAACCATCCAGTCGATGAATTTGCGGGCTGCTTTTTTGTGTTTACTGTTAATGTTAATACCGTAGTTGTAGTCACCACCGATTGGCATATATTGTTTGCCATCAGATGCAGTTACTGGGAATACTTCAAACGTAATGTTGTCCGCATTATCTTCATTGGCTTCTTGAACTTGTGGAACTGCCCAGCTTCCAAGTACCATAACAGCTACTTTACCATTTGCTAAGTCAACTTTTGATTGCTCCCAATCACTTGTTGTAGGGTCAGATTCAATCAAACCTTCTTTAGCAACTGTGTAAAGGGTATTGTAGATAGTATACATTGTATCCCCTTCATCAAATGGTGATGAATCAGTAGTCATTTCATTAGTGAAATCAGCGTCACCTGACACACCTGTACGTGTGAAGTCCCAGTTAGACAATGTCCAACCAGCAGCGTAGTTTGTGTAAAGTGGGACAATGCTACTATCATTTTCTTTTATTTTCTTAAGTGCAACCATGAAATCCTCTGTTGTCTTAGGGAGTTCTGTAATACCTGCATCTTCAAAGACTTTCTTATTAACAACCAAACCAGTAGCATTCATTTGGCTTGGAATACCGTATTGAACACCTTCATATGAACGGTCATTAAGTCCTAAGTATTTTTCTGATAATTCTTCTGTATCACCAAGTGGTTCAAAGAAGTTCTCATAATCTTTCGGGCTAATATCACCAGGAATCATTAAAACATCGCCATACTCTTTACTATTCATACGAGTTTTCATTTGACCAGCATAATCAGTGATAGTTTGTACTTCAACTTTAATATCAGGATATTTCTCGTTAAATTTTGCAATGTACTCATCCCATTTACCGTTAGTTTCCCAATCGGTCTTATGGTTGATGAATGTAATTGTTTCAACATCGCTATTACTGCTTCCGCTTGAACAACCAACTAATGTCACGGCTGCTAATGCAGTCATCCCAATTGTAAGCAAACCTTTTTTCATAGGTTCTTCCTCCTAATTTTAGCTTCTTTTTGTTTGCGCTTACATTATAACGCTTTATTTTTAGAAAGTATATATCTTTTATATAAAAATATGTATTTATTTCTATAACATCAATCTTTGAAAATAATTATACTGGTATTTTTATCTACGATGACCTTTCTTTTTAAGAATAAAGGCATATCCCTCTTTTATTGTGTTGGGTCACCCTAGCCAAAATAAAAAACGTTACCTATCACAAACTCAGAGCAATCCTAACTGGGTGATGAGAGACACAGCCAAAACAATTGTTTCGCAAATCTACCAAATCACCGACTGTCAAATCTAAGTTGCCCAGTTAAAAAAATTCTCTACTTTAGCGAGTGGTCGTGCTTTTTTCCATCGATTGTGTGGTAACTCTAACCTCTGTTGACAATAACAATGTAGCCTTTGAACTATAGTTGTTTTTTAGGTTAGGACGTCGTTAACTCGTCTTGATGAACTCCAGTTTTATCTGCAACTCGTTATCTAGCCCTATTCCTAAATCAAACCACTATAAATAAAAACGACTTATAAACTAAGTCGTTTTTAGGTTATTAATGCTAATGCTCACTTATCATACTTTTTATAAATAACAAAAATAGGATTAGCATAAGGCATTACCGTACAAGAGATCAAAGAAGGTGTTGAATACTGGGTAAAATTTTCAGCCAACTATCTTTTCTCTAGCCTTAGGCTCCATCCTCTCTCTTTATTAGCAATCATTATTTTTCATTTGCGTGACTAGCAATGATTTCTAACTCACCATCAAATTCCCATGACTTAACGTCATTAGGAAGGATAAAGTGGTCACCTTTTTTGATGTTATAAACACGGTTGTCAACTTTCATGCTACCTTGACCTGAAAGGACACTTACCAGCAAGTATGGCGCTGTTTGGGTAAAGTTAACAGCACCAGATACCAGCCATTTATAGACAGCAAAGAATTCATTTGAAACCAAAAGTGTTGAATTCAAATTGTCAACATCAACTGCCACAGGGGTACTGTTAGCTGGTTCACCAATGGTTAAAACATCAATTGATTGCTTGATATGTAAGTCACGAAGATTGCCTTGTGCATCACGGCGATCAAAATCGTAAACACGGTAAGTTGTATCGCTTGATTGTTGTGTTTCCAAAATCAAGATCCCTTTACCAATAGCGTGCATTGTGCCACTTGGTACGTAGAAGAAATCACCAGCTTTAACAGGGATTTTTGTTAACAAATCATCCCATTTCCCAGCTTCAATCAATTGACGAAGTTCTTCTTTTGATTTGGCATTGTGTCCGTAAATAATTTCAGAATCTTCATTCGCAGCAATAACATACCAGCACTCAGTTTTACCAAGTTCGCCTTCATGTTCAAGAGCGTAAGCATCATCTGGGTGAACTTGTACACTAAGCCAATCGTTGGCATCAAGAATTTTTGTCAATAATGGAAAGACTTCAGATTTTGGATTGCCAAAAAGTTCTTTGTGTTCACGATAAAGTTTATCTAGACCTTCACCTTTATAAGTACCATTATCTACGATTGAAACACCATTTGGGTGAGCTGAAATTGCCCAGTATTCACCAGTTGTTTCTGTTGGAATGTCATAACCAAATTCATCACGAAGTTTAGTTCCACCCCAGATTTTATCATGCATTTGTGACTTTAGAAATAATGGTTCTGCCATAACAATTTTCCTTTCCTTCAAGCAAAATATGCTTGTTCACCAAGAAGAAACCCAAAGCATTTTTGGGTTTCTTAGTTAAATGTTCTTAACATCCAATAATGAATAACCTCTAGTATCGAAACGATTTCTACTACGAGAATACTCGATTGGCCTCCCGTTCTCCAAATAAACAACTTGTTCGACTTGCAAAATGGGATCATCATCTTTACAGGCTAAATAATCTTTGTCATAATGATCTGGCTTTTCAGCCGTGATATGTCGGTAGGAACCTGCAAATTTGAGACCGAGCTGATGCCAAAGGTAATCATAAACAGATGTTAATAAGATCTCATCATCCAAACCAGGTACTAAATCACAGGGCATATGAGTATGTTCCAAAGCGTAAGGTTTACCGTCCAATAAACGAAGTCGGATAATTTTGTAAACAGGTGTCGCTGAATCAACTTGGAGCCTCTCTGCTATTTTAGCATCTGGAAATTCGACAGTAAAATCAATGATTTTACTTGTCAATTGCCGAGGGTCATCTTTCATATCATAGCTCAACCCATTGTAATTATTTAAACGGAATTTTGAGTCCCCTTTATCCCAAAACGAAGAATTTAAAACTTTTGTACCATTACCTTGCTTTGAGAGGACTAAACCTTCAATGATTAACATCTCAATAGCCTTTTTAATTGTCATACGACTTACCTTAAATTCTTCTGCTAAGTCCGATTGGGTCGGTAGCTTTGAATCAACTGGGTAGGTGCCGTCTGAAATCCTTGTTCGAATAATATCTGCAATCTCTTCATATTTTGACATAGATCGCTCCTACTCTACTTGTATAGACTATTTTTTAAAAACTATAGTTCTATTATAACGCAGAATCAGATTGTTTGTCTAGCATACGCAAGAATGGATACCAAATAAATCCGACAAGGAGACAGTCAATAATTTGGAGAATACCTCCGGTGAGTGAGTTTGTCGCAATCATACCACTAAAGAAGATTGGCACTGTCCAAGGTACTGACACGCCTGTTGGGGCAGGAACAAGACCAATTGACATAATGAAATAGTTAAGAGCCGTTATAATAATTGGAGAAATTACCCAAGGAATAAGAATCGTAGCATTCAACACGATTGGCAAACCAAAGATAACAGGTTCATTAACGTTGAAGATTCCGGCACATAATGCCAAACGACCGACATCACGATATTGTTTTTTCTTCATGATAAACGCCATGATGATAACAACTGCCAAAGTCATACCTGAACCACCTAGACCAACGATAAATGTTTCCCAAATACTACTTCCCAAACCAACAAGTGGAACTTGGATAACATTGTAGATAACGTCGTGAAGGTTTGTATTGAAACCAACTGTTACAATAGCATTGATAGATGTGAAGACTGACAATGTCAAAATAGCTGGGATAAGCGCTGCGAATGATTTAGCAACTGCAGGTGGAACACTATCTGGCATTTTAATTTGCCAACCTTTTTTTGCTTGCGCGGCTATAAATTTCTGCCGCAAGGAAAGCAACAATCATACCAAGGAATATTCCTTTGGCACCAAGACGATCAAGACTTAAAACACTTAACACCATTCTTCACCACTGTCGGTAGTTGTGAAGAATGGTGTTAAGATAAGGAAACTTGCATAGGTAATAACCAATACCAAAGGTTACAAACACTGTCATGATAGACATTGTGGCACTTTGACCACTACCCATAATGTCGTATAAAAGCGATTTCAAATCATTGCTTAAAAAAGGAAGGTTACAAATATCCACGACAATTGACCCAAACACAGTTAATGGAAACGCTAACATGAAAACGTCTCGTAATTTTTCGTCGACTCGTTGGTACAATGTGATCATTTCCACCGCAACTTCTTTCAAATTCATTGTAGTCATCAAATGATCTTGTGCGTGAACCATAATAATCTCGATTTTAACTTCGGTACCGCTTGATATTTCTGTAACAAATCAGTTTGAGCATGATGTGCTTCCAAAAGTTCTGCATCAGCAGCATCTAGTTTTTTTTTGCTTCGTCATATTTGCCTTCTTTCATTGCAGCAAATGCTTCGTGAACAGAAGTGCGGGCGTTACCACTGTGCAAGATAATTTCAAAAGCAGCAAGTTGCAATTCTTCTTCAGTCATCTCTAACAATACCTCATTAAATGTTTTCTACGATAAGATTAGCCATTTTCTCAACACCCATTGGGATTGGAACATAAGCTTGTGGTGGAACTTTAACAACTGAACGACCTTATTTTTCACCAGCAGCTGCAAATTGGTTATAGTACATACCAGCTTGTGGACTAACTAGATACAAATCGTAAGTTGCGTCAGTAATAACTTGTTCACCTTCGTTAGAGCTAATAGCTTCTACAGTGATGTCTTTACCTTGGTTTTTCAAAAAGTCTGTTGTTTTTTGGGCCATTAGTGATGATGACATTCCAGCTACACAGATAATCAATGCTTTTGACATAATCATTCTCCCTTTTAGAATAGAATATAAAATAGTTGTTTAAGATGTTTTACGCTCCTCAACATCTTTACTAAAAGTAAAACACAGACTTTTTAAAATATATATTATTTTATTTTTAAAAGTGTGAACTTTTTCAAAAAATTTAAACGCTTTCTAAATCATCTAAATTGCAAAGCTAAATTCTTGTTTATAACCATATATTGTGTTACAGTATTCTAAGCAATACCATATATAGTAGGGAATTTATTATGTCACAAGAGAAAAAATTAGCTCCGTTGAGCATTGTTTACATCAGTTTGAGCGGTAACACACAAAGCTTTGTAAAGCGCTTAACTGAGCACTTACTTAACCACTATACGTTGGATATAGAAGCAATTAATATCAAAGAACTTAATCATGAAACATTTCCAATTACAACACCTTTCGTTACTATTTTACCAACATATCTTGAAGGGGGAAATGGTATTGATTCAGGTGATGTTGAAATCTTGACGAATCCACTAGGTGATTTTATTGCTGCTCATGAAAACTACAAATATTGTTTTGGTATTATTGGTTCTGGCAATCGTAATTTCAATAAACAATATTGTCTGACAGCTAAGCAGTACGCCAAACGTTTTGGTTTTCCTATGTTGGGTGATTTTGAATTACGAGGAACAAGTGCTGATATTGAGCGCCTAGCAAAGATTATTGTGAAGCAACACCAAGGATTTGCCAATCCTAGTTAATACATACAGTCCTCTCTCAACTAAATTTAGCAGACATGGTATAATAACATAGATGATATCGTGTATTTTATCGTCGATATGACTACTAAATTTTAATTGGAGGACTCATGAAAACTACGGTTGATTATATTACAAAACTTGTAAATATCCCTTCACCTACTGGCTACACAAGTCACATTATGAATTATGTGATTGCTGAACTTGAAAGCTTTGGCTATGCGCCTGCTCGCACGAATAAAGGCGGTGTTATGGTCACAGTCACAGGTAAAGATGACAGCAAACACCGTGTGGTGACTGCTCATCTGGATACACTTGGTGCTATGGTTCGCGCTGTCAAATCTGATGGACGGCTCAAAATGGACCTTATCGGTAGCTTTGTTTACAACGCTATTGAGGGAGAAAATTGTACCGTTCACGTTTCTAAAAATGGCAAGAAAATCAGTGGTACAATCCTTATGCACCAAACATCTGTACATGTTTATAAAGATGCTGGTACAGCTGAGCGCAACCAAACTAATATGGAAGTTCGCCTTGATGAAATAGTGACAAATGAGAAAGAAACACGCGCTCTTGGTATCGAAGTTGGTGACTTTATCTCATTTGACTCGCGTGTTGTCGTTACCGAATCAGGTTTTATCAAATCACGTCACTTAGATGACAAAGTGTCAGCAGCCATCTTAATTGAATTGCTTAAAGAATATAAAGCGCAAAACATTACTTTGCCATATACGACACACTTCTACTTCTCAGCGTTTGAAGAACTTGGTCATGGAGCGAATTCGAGTATTCCGGTTGAAACTGTTGAATACCTTTCGGTCGATATGGGAGCAATGGGAGACGACCAACAAACAGATGAATACAGTGTGTCAATCTGTGTCAAAGACGGTTCAGGACCTTATCACTATGAATTGCGCCAACATCTTGTCAAATTAGCAAATGACAATAAGATTCCTTACAAATTGGACATTTATCCGTATTATGGTAGTGATGCTTCTGCTGCTCTTCGTGCAGGTGCTGAAGTCAAACATGCCCTTTTTGGAGCTGGTATCGAATCAAGTCACTCATACGAACGCACACACATTAACTCTGTCCAAGCAACTGAACGCCTCGTTGATGCTTACCTAAAAAGCCCAATTGTAGAATGATTGAATTTGAAAAATAAGAAGCTGAGACCAAATGTCCAGCTTCTTATTTCATTCCTTTATAATCCTCCTCATTCAAGACAATATCTCCTCGTCTGTAATGGTCAGTTACCAATCTCAAAGCTTCATTTTCACCTGAATGGCCTCATATATTTTTCTCCGCAATTAACTGTTTATTATTTTATGCTATTATCATGGAGTCATTATAACACATAACACCTAAAATCGCCCCTGAAATCAGGAGCGATTGTGTAAAAACAAACAAATAAATTAGGAGGTAGTATTATTAGTAATTAAGCTCAACGGCAAGACCGAAATGGTCACTGACGATTGGCGCTTCACCACCATCAAATGTGATGATTGATGATAGAATATCAATATCTTTACTTGTGAAAACATGGTCAACTTTGAGGGATTGTTTATTGCCCTCCCAGCCGTCAATGTCTTCAATAATCGTGTGGTCGCCTTGGACTTTCTTAGCCACTTTGTGGCTGTCTTGTAAGTCAAGTGGGCTGTTTAAAATCATATCATAGCCAGCAGTATCCGTTGGATTGTTAAAATCACCCATGAGTACCAATGGTTTGGGGTAATCAAGCAGTGCTGTCTCCAGCTTTTGCCATTCACCTTCAAAGCCTTTACCAAACCAAGACATGTGTAAGCTGACAACCGTAATTGGTTTCTGGTCAATTTCTGTCTCCGCAACGAGAACACGTCTTGTGTGAAAATCAGTTTCGTCATCAACATCAGATATCAGAATATCATTCACTTTGATAGGTGTTTTTGATAGGATAGCAACACCCTCATTGTACTTTTCATATCCAATATGATTATATGCCCAAGACCAATAATAATATCGTCCTTGACTTCTCAGATAATTCACGAGTTGTAAAGCGTAGTTATCACGATGCAAAGCTGGGCTACTTGGTAATTTTTCATAGCCATCAACTTCTTTGGCTAACAGTCCACGAATATCTTGGTTAATTTCTTGAAGGCAAATGACATCATAATTTTCACTATAAATCGTTTCTGCCAAGTCGAATAATTTCTTTAATGAATTTGCCTCCAACCAAGAATGCGTATTAAGTGTTAAAAATTTAGCCATATCTGTTCCCTTCAAGTCAAAGGAGACTCCATGATTCCTATCTCAGACTCCCTTTTATTTAGATTTAACCTAAACATCTCTTATTCATATGAGTAATATCAGCTTAAAGTTCTACTTTGGCAACAGGTGTGTTAGCAGAAACTTTTCCTGTTTGTGTTAAATTGACTGCTTTGATTTCTGCTGTATTTGTGAAGGCAACAATAATTGTTGTTTCACGACCTGCTGAACGAATAGCTGCTAAATCAGCTACCACCAAAAGCTCACCAGCTTGAACACGTTTACCTTCTGTAATCTTAACTGAGAATGGTACTCCGTTAAGGGCAACAGTATCTAAACCAATGTGAACAAGAACTTCAAGTCCATTGTCTGTTAATAGACCAAAGGCGTGTTTTGTTGGAAAGACGCTTGTTACAATACCTGAAACTGGTGCGTAAACATTGCCGTTTTCTGGTTCAACAGCGAAGCCATCACCCATCATTTTACCAGCAAAGACAGGGTCTTTAACTTCTGTGATAGGTTTTACATAACCATCTGCAACTGCATTGACAACTTCTGTCACACCTTTATAAGAAACTTTTGTAACATCATTTCCTTCAACTTCTGACAAGTTGACAGTTGGAATTTCTGCGCCAGAATCAAGAAGGTCTTGGATATCAGATTTCAAAATATCTGCTTTTGGTCCATAAACCGCTTGAACACCTGAGCCTTTGATAATAAGTCCCATAGCGCCAGCTTTTTTCCAAGTGTCCTCATCACCGACTTTAGCGACATCTTTGACTGTGACACGAAGTCGAGTCATACAAGCATCAACATCTTCGATGTTATCGCGTCCACCAAGGAGATTAATGATTTGAACGATCTGTGAGTCTGCAGAGACACTAGCACCGTCTGCTGATGCACTAGCTTGGTCATCATCCATATCGTCATAATTACCATTACGACCTGGAGTAGCAAAGTTGAATTTCTTAATCATGAAGTCTGCGATAAAGTACATCACAACCCCTGACAAGATAGAACAGATGACAAAGTTAATCAAATCACCACCAAGTCCAGCTTTGAGAGCCATAGGTGTACGTGTTAAGAGTTCAATATTACCAAATGAATGGAGACGAAGGTTAACTAAATCAGCTAAAGCAAATGTCACCCCTTGAAAGACTGCATAAACAAGGTAAAGTGGCATTGCAACGAACATAAACATGTATTCAATTGGTTCAGTAACACCTGTTAAGAATGTTGCTGCTGCTGTTGAGATGAACATAGCAGTGTATTTTTTCTTCTTGTCAGGGTCGACATTACGGTACATAGCAAGACTAAGTCCCATAAGTGTACCAGTTGCACCAATCATTTGCCCAACTTTAAAGCGAGCTGGTGTTACATTTGTTAAAAGATCATGGTATGCTGAAGCATTAGACCCTTTAAGATTGATAAGGTCTGTTACCCATGCTAACCAAAGTGGGTCTTGACCAAATACTTCTGTTCCTTTTTGAGCACCTGTCAAAATTTCATAAGTACCACCAAGTGATGTGTAGTTCATTGGGATAGTAATCATGTGGTGAAGTCCAAATGGAAGAAGCAAACGTTCCAAAGTACCATATAAGAATGGTGCTAAAAATGGTGCTGAATCTTGTGAAGATGCAATCCACATACCAAATCCGTTGATCCCTGATTGGATGATTGGCCAAACAAGTGACATGAACAAACCAACAAGAACTGAACGATAGATAACAACGAATGGTACGAAACGTTTACCATTAAAGAATGAAAGAACGTCTGGCAATTTGCGGTAGTTATAATATTTATTGTAAGCTGTTGCCCCAACAAAACCAGAGATAATACCGACAAACACACCCATATTAAGGGCAGGTTGACCGAGAACATTGACAAAGTAGTCAGCTACAAGCATTTTACCACCAAGCACATTGTGTACCGTACTTGTACCATCGGCAATCATATCAAGTGAAACACCATAAACGTGACCTGTGATAAGGTTGATGAGAATAAATGCGATACCTGCTGCAAACGCACCACCAGCACGCTCTTTTGCCCAACTACCACCAATTGCTAACGCGAAGAGGATATGAAGGTTATTGATAATTCCCCATCCGATTTGAGCAATAACGTTACCAACCGTAGCAAGAAGGGCTGAGTCTGCATTGATTAGCGAAATTGAGTTCCCAATACTAACCATTAACCCTGCTGCTGGCATAACAGCAATAACAACCATCAAGCATTTTCCGAATTTTTGCCAAAATTCGAAGCTGGTTAAATTTTTAAATGCCTTCTTCATGAAATACTCCTTAAACCATTTTCTAGGAAACCAATTGCTTTAATTTATGAAAAATAATGCCACTTCTATTTTCCAACTCCTTTAAAGTATTGGTTTGAGATTTGTTTTAAATTTACGCAAACGTTTGCGTTAATTTTGATGATTTTATTATAACACGTATTTTTAATTTGTAAAGCGTTTTCCGTAATTTTTTAAAAAAAAGACATCTAAACAAACACTTCCTTGCCAAAAAACCTTCAACGGAGGTTTTAGTTAGTAAAAGCTGTTAACCCAAATCTGGTGTTGATTCGCGTTCAATGATTTTATGTGGAATAACAACCGTTTGTTCAGTTAAATTTTTAGGGTCAGTTAATAATAATTTGGCAGCATTCTTCCCCAGCTCATATGGAAAAATATCCACGGAAGTCAAGGCAGGGCTCGCAATTTCTGTAATCAATGAATTGTTAAAATCAATCATAGTATAATGATTTTCAAGGTCACTATCCTTAAATAAACGTTGCAAACGAATCGCCATGATGTTCATCACAGGCAACAAAAGCCTCTGTTTTGGGATTTTCAGCAAGAAACGTCTGCAACTTCACCGCATTTTCCTCGTCGCTTAGGCGTGATAATTGCAATGTACTCCCTTTTTTACCGTATTCTTGCAAAGCTTCACAGTAACCTTGATAACGTTCGGTTTGCACTAATTCATCCATATCAGTATAGGCAAAAACAAGATGATTATAGCCTTTGGCTAACATGAATGTCGTTGCATTTTTACCAGCTTGGTCATTATTATTATCGACAAAACGCACCATTTTTTGCGGAGCATCTTCGTAAGAACGACCAACAACGACACAAGAAACCTTCTTTTCTTGTTTGACAAATTCAAAAACTGGATCTGCTTTTCTTGAATAAAGAAAAATAAGCTTAGTGATGTTGCCGCTACGAATTAAGGTTTGGATATTTTTTTGCAATTCGTCATCTGTTCGTCCTGTTGCCAAGCTGACCATGTAGTCATTCTCGCTACACACGCTTGAAATACCTTGAATAATTTGCATGAAAAATGGGTTATTTTCAAGTGAATCCTGACTTTCTCGCACAGGCAAAATAATCCCTATTGTATTGGTTGTGCGATTGACTAGATTTTGTGCCGAATAGTTTGGAGAGTAATCCAGTTCTTTCATCGCACGACGCACACGTCTTTTAGTCGCCTCGCTAATCATACTATTATCATGTAGAGCACGTGAAGCTGTCGAACTTGATACCCCCGCAACCCTTGCGACATCCTTAATTGTTACCATTATATTATCCTTATCTGTAATTTGTATATATCTAGAATAAAAACTTTTTAAAGCGCTGTCAACCCAAAACCTTCACAAGCACCAGTAAAAAATAAGTAAATAAAAAGAAAACACCTATAACAGTGTTTTCCATTATAAATTGTTAACAACCTAGGTTTCTAGCTACTTCATCAATTCCAAGGCATAGCTAATGCTCGCTAAAGCGTATAACGGTGCGGTTTCAGCGCGCATGATACGTGGTCCTAAGCCGATTTTCAAACCACCTTTTGATTCAAATGTTTCGATTTCTTCTGGCGAAATGCCGCCTTCTGGTCCAAAGATAAAGAGAATTTTCTCTCCCGCTTTCATTTGTGACAATTCACGCGCTAAAATAGCCGTCTCACCTTCCTTGCCTGATTCCTCATAAGCAATAAAAATCCTGTCAAATTGCTCAAGTTCTTCTAAAAAAGCTGCTTTTTTCTCAAAAAGAGTGACTTCTGGAATCACATTACGTTTGCTTTGTTTCGCAGCACCTAGTGTGATTTTTGCCAGCTTATCAGCTTTTTTGGCTAATTTTTTTCCATCCCATTTGACCACTGACCAATCCGCTGGAAATGCCCAGAGCTTTGCCATACCAAGTTCAGTCCCTTTTTGTGCTAGAAATTCCAATTTATCACCCTTAGGAAATCCTGCAGCAATCGTCACCTCAATAGGCAATTCAACATTGCTATCTAGTTCTTCAATGATTTCAAAACGGTGTTCAGCACTATCAATGACTTTTGCCAAACGCTTCACGTGGTCATCAAAGACAAGGACAACTTCATCGTTTTCTGTCAAACGCATAACGTTAAACATATGCTTAATCGTATCTTTATCCGTGATTATAACGACATCTTGAGCTTGTCCTGCTACAAAATACTGTTGCATTTATCCTCCAATTACACCTGAAATATCATCTGTTTTTTTGAAAACACAGGCATTCCATTCGCCCTGAACCATGTGTGTTTCAAGGAAGAAACCTGCGTCCTCAGCTGATTTACGAACCATATCCCATTTATTAGAAATAATGCCTGACATGATAAGGTAACCTTCATCTTTGACAAGACGATAAGCATCTTCTGTCATATTGACCAAAATGTCCGCAAGGATATTTGCCACGATAACGTCTGCTTGAATGCCAACACCTTGCAAAAGATTTCCAGTAGCCACGTGGATATTTTCAGTATTAGCATTCAAATCAATATTTTCTTGTGCCACGCGCACCGCTACTTCGTCAAGGTCATAAGCGTAAATGTCTTTTGCCCCAAGTAGTGAACTTGCAATCGAAAGCACACCTGAACCAGTACCGACATCAAGGACCGTTTCACCGCCACGAAGCACTTGCTCGAGCGCAAAAAGACTCATTTTTGTGGTTGGGTGAGTTCCTGTACCAAAAGCCATACCTGGGTCAAGACGAATCGTCTTTTCACCTTCACTAGCTTCATAATCTGTCCAACTTGGAACAATTGTCAAATCATGACTAATACGTGTTGGCTCATAATATTTCTTCCAATTTTCAGCCCAATCTTGCTCAGCCAATTCTTGTGTCTCATAGTGAACCTCACCAGCATCCACACCAAAATGTGTCAATTCAGCCAAACGTTTAGACGCTTCTTTTTCAACTTCTTCAATGTCAATGTGTTCAGGGTAGTAAGCCGTAATTTTCACAGTTTCTACTTGTTTGATTTCTGGGAAAACTTCACCGTATTTCCCGACGTGTCCAAGATAATCAGCACTATCATCGATAGCAACCCCTTGACTACCCAATTCAATCAAAATATTTGACGCAGCCTCTTCTGCATCACGTAAAACCTCAACAGTCAACTCTTGCCACTTGTCCATAATTAAGATACCAAGCCCGTAAAACACAAAGCCAAAATAGGAAAATCACCGACGGCGCTTGCGTCTAGGAGAATTTTATCTTTTTGGCACAGTGTTTCGGGAGGGTTCAGTTAAAACACTAACCGAACCTTTTTCCTTTCCATCTGTATTAAAAAGGTCATAAGTCCGTGTTCAAAGCTGAACGCTTATCCTTACACTCCTTTTCTATTTTTGTTTCGGGCGGGTTCAGTTAAAATACTAACCGAACCTTTTCCTTTCCATCTAATCTATTTCAGGCGGAGCTATTAACTCTCTTTATCCACAATAAAACACCTGAACATTTACATATTGTTATAAATTTTCTTCTCTCTCTTTCAAAGTACATCCATTTGAATCCTTCCAATCAGTACGACCGTTTGTAGGCATACCTAAAACAAAAGATGCTGCATAAGATGGACTATTGAAAAATCGATTTTTCTTGAGGATACCATCCTTGATAATTCCCTCTTTCAGTAACTCTTGTCGCAAGTTACGAATAGATTCTGGAATTCCTTTACCATCTGTAAGTTCAATCATACTGCCTTCAAGAACAACAAATCCCTCTGCTGTCTGTCGGCAAGTTGCAATAATTTCACGGTTTGATCGCTTAATCTTACGTTTAAGAGCAAGAACAGTTTCAGCCTCAATTGGCTCTTCATCAACAGAATTGTCACCGTTAATCATAGGAACAAATACTCGATAACCAAGGGTTCCAATTATTGTTTTTGTATTCTCAACAACCTCATCCAGTTCAGATTGCTTTTCTTCAGTTACATTGCCAGAATTTGGTTCGTTACCATTTCGAACAACAAAACGATTTGCTTCGTTTGCTAGCTGAGTAAATCTGTTTTCCAAATAACTGATTTCAGTCGGCCCGAAGGAATTATTTTGAGTTGTTAATACAATGACATCATTGAAATAATCAGCATGATTATCCCTAGTATGCTCTTGAACACGTAACAAAACACCTTCACCATTCTTTCGGCTCGTTGCTTGACCAATATAAACAGTATCCTGCTGATTAGCATCATCACGACCGAGTAAAAAATAAACACCACTTTGTTTCATCTCAGGTCTTGATTTTAAATCACCTAACTGAATTCTAGGAATTTTATAAATCACGCCTGTCCAGTTGGATAAAGTACACTTAATCTTACCAGTGACTTCACCATCCATCAGAAACATATTTATATTTTTACCTCTTTTTACCATCTTAATATCTCGGATATGCAAAGAATTCTGTTTCTTTTAACTCTGCTTTGCCTTTTTCAAAGCTCTCAGCATCCCATTCAAGAGCAAAGTCAGTTGCATTTTCATCTGCTAAGAAATCCATCAAATCATCAAGACCTTTAGTTGCAACGTCATTTAATGTTTCTGCAAAATAGGCTAAAAATTCACGCGAGAAGCCTTTTTTGGCGTCAAATGGAATAGTCACCAAATAATCATCTTCATCAACTTTTGATTTTGCTTGATTGTAAAAAAGCACATAATCTTCAAAAATGATGTCATCATTGCTGATTTCACCTTGGTCATCCACAGTTTCAACCGCAGATTGATTCTGCGCTTCCAAAATAAAAGTCACTTCCACCGCATGATTTTTCTTATTCCAATCAATGGCATAATCAAACGTGAAGTGCTTGTCCATTTCTTCTTCTAATACTGATAAAAAGCCAAATTTAGCCATTAAAAATTTCTTCCAATCTTCTTTTGTGTTACAATTATTTTATCATACTTAAGGGGAAATGACATGCAAATACGACCAATGGAGCTAGAAGATATTGAACAAGTGGTTATACTAGAAAACCAAACATGGGATACATTTAACACGCCAGCTCCGCTACCTATTGCAAATAAGGATAAAATCATCAAAGATTTTGAAAATGGAACACATTATCTTGTCGCTGAAGAAAATCAGGACATTTTAGGTGTTCTTGATTACCATACTTATTATCTTTTCCCTAGCGGTCATCACGTGGTAACTTTTGGCATTGCCGTTTCTGAAAAAACGCGCGGTCAAGGTATCGGACGCAAACTTATCCAAACTTTCTTCAATATGGCAAAAGCTGACGGCTACCAAAAAGTTCTCATTCATGTACTATCATCAAATGAAAAAGCCTGCACATTCTACGAAAAATTAGGCTTTAAACAAGAGGCTACTTTGAAAAATCAATTTTACTTAAACCATACTTACGTTGATGACCTCGTTTACAGTTATTATCTGGAGGATATTCATGCCAAATAATCTCGCTTTGCGAATGCGCCCTAAGAATATTGACCAAGTGATTGGGCAGAAGCATCTAGTCGGTGAAGGAAAAATCATTCGCCGTATGGTGGAGGCCAATATGTTGTCATCAATGATTCTCTACGGTCCTCCTGGTATCGGGAAGACCTCAATCGCTAGCGCTATCGCAGGAACAACCAAATACGCTTTTCGAACGTTCAACGCTACAACAGACAGCAAAAAGCGCCTGCAAGAAATTGCCGAGGAAGCTAAATTTTCTGGCGGTTTAGTCTTACTGCTTGACGAAATTCACCGCTTAGATAAAACCAAGCAAGATTTCTTGCTACCTTTACTTGAAAATGGCAATATTATCATGATTGGGGCAACAACTGAAAATCCTTTCTTTTCAGTGACGCCAGCCATTCGCTCAAGGGTACAAATTTTTGAATTAGAACCTTTGTCAACTGATGACATAAAGACAGCTTTGCAAACAGCTTTATCTGATAAAGAGCGCGGATTTGATTTTGATGTTGATATTGATGTCGATGCGCTTGATTTCATTGCAACGGCAACCAACGGCGACCTACGCTCAGCTTTTAATTCGCTTGATTTAGCGGTCATGTCAACCAAAGCAGATGATAACGGACTGCGCCACATTAGCCTTGACACCGTTGAAAATAGCTTGCAGCGCAGTTATATTACCATGGATAAAGACGGTGACGGTCACTATGATGTGCTGTCAGCTTTGCAAAAATCCATTCGCGGCTCTGATGTCAATGCTAGTCTGCACTACGCCGCTCGTCTGATTGAAGCTGGTGATTTGCCAAGCCTTGCTCGCAGGCTGACTGTGATTGCTTACGAGGATATTGGGCTTGCTAATCCTGACGCTCAAATTCATACGGTCATGGCCCTTGATGCTGCCCAAAGAATTGGTTTTCCTGAAGCACGTATCTTAATTGCCAACGTCGTAATTGACCTTGCCTTATCACCAAAATCAAATTCTGCCATTACAGCGATTGACAAGGCTATCAGCGACCTTCATCAAAATGGAAATCTGCCAATTCCACGTCATCTACGCGACGGACATTACGCTGGCAGCAAAGAATTGGGCAACGCACAAAGCTACAAATACCCTCATGATTATCCTGAAAAATGGGTTAAACAGCAGTATTTACCAGATAAGTTAGTCGGAAAAAATTATTTTGATGCTAACCAAACTGGGAAATACGAGCGTGCCCTCGGTGCTAACAAAGAGCAAATTGATGAACTATCTAAATAAGGGTAACATATCGACTTTCTCATTTTAATAGCTTTTGTTAATGTCTAAAAAGAAAACCGCTTTCTAAAAAATAAGATTTCCCCTTGAAATATTTTTTAAAAATGCTATCATAGATACATAGGTTATTGCTGTGGCATACGAATTCACATCAATGTATTGACCGACTAAATATTTGTATTTCGGGAAACAGTAGTCTTTCTCCAGTATGCAAGCCGTTACATGCGGAAGCAACTAAGGAGAAGCGAGTTGCCCACCTGCTTGTAGATCGCGGGTTCAATACAAATCGTGAATCACGGTGCCAATACAGCTTCTTATCCTTCCTTAGCTCAGTTGGTAGAGCAGTGGACTCTTAATCCATGGGTCATAGGTTCGAGCCCTATAGGGAGGATTAAATATCATAAGAAAAAGCCCTTTGTTTAGGGCTTTTTGCTTGTTCTAAAATCAATTTGTTGCGAAATTTGTTGCTATTTTATAATAAATGTTTAACAGCTAGAAATTCCTCATTAATTTTTTCTTGTAAGGTATGTCCGTAAACTTCAACTAGCATAGAAATATCTTTATGACCTAATATTTTTGCAATAACACCAAGGTCAATTCCATTATGCCAAAGATAGCTACCATAAGTATGGCGTGCACCTTTTGTTGTGATAATGGGATAAATGTCAAGTTCAGTAAGCATTATTTTCATAGCCTTATTGACAGTTGCAATATCTGGCATATCGTGAACATAACCAAAATGTTGGAAAACCAGATTATTTTCATTACTAATTCCTAGTTCTTTGTTAGTCTTTTCTTGCATTTTCTTTAAGAAAGCAAATACTTTTAGCATATCAGCAGTTATTGGGATACTCCTTACAGAAGTTTTATTCTTTGGTCCTGTAAATTGATGTGTAGCAGTATTATAACGTCTATATGTTCTAATTTCTTCTTTTTCAAAATCAATCTCTTCCCAAGTTAAACCAACCAATTCTGCAAATCTCATACCTGTTTTAAAAAGAAAAATATAATATAGGGAACAATTGAATTTTGATAATCAAACTTAGCTTTTAAATAGATTAAAACAGTTTGGTAATCTTTTTCCGTGTGAAGATACTTTTCTTCGGTCTCTTGACCTTGTTTTGAAGAAAATAATTCTACATAGGCTGTAAAATCCTCAATGACAATTTTATCAGCAATCGCCATATGAATACTTGATTTTATATTACTATTCAACCGACCTAAATGTTTTCTTGATACCTTTTTACCATACTCATTCATAATACGTTGATATTCACTAGGTTTTATTTTTGAAATTTTCTTATCTCCAAATAAGCGTATGATAACATTTTTTCGCATTAGATATTTTGACTTAGTAACATCACTCCTATCGCTTGATGAACTATTAGGACAAACAATTTATTCACGAGTTGATGTTACAAGATTTTTGTCTGATTTTGATGTTAGTGATATTAAGAACTTTTCTAAAGTAGAGCGAGATAAATTAAAGTGGGCTATTCTATTTGAAATGACGCAAAATAAAATTAAGGCATTCAATCTTAAAGACAATTTAATCACAAAATACAAATTAGATGATGAACGAGAAATTCTTAATACTATATTTATAGAAGTTGAGAAAGATATCTCAGAAGCATTTCCTCATAGAAAACACTAACTCTAACTGGAAGTAATCAGAAAATATTTAATATTAAATAGCACTATTTTTAGCAACTAGAAATTTATAAAAACACAACAAAACACTGCAAAGTAACTAACTTAGCAATTACTGCATAATCAATATCCTTATTTACCTAACATGTAAACTTTACCCAATTACCAACCATAAATAAAAGCGAACAAATTGGAGTTCTAACCAATGTTGTTCGCTTTTATATTTTAAAAAATTCTCAGTTATAAAGTTACCAATTAGGATAAGTAAGGTAGAGTTAGCTTTAATTATAAATACGCTATTCCCACTTTATATTTGAATCAATAAGTCGTGTTAAATATTGTATTTTTTGTTTCATATTCTCTTGACTGGTACCTTTAAATAAAATAATACCTATATGATTCATATATTCCGTAGATTTGTAGTGCTTACCTATTTTATGATTTTCATAAAAATCAATGACATTTAAATCTTGCTTAATTTTACTTACGTCATATTCAATTAATTTTTTATTCTGTGGAAAAACTGTTAAAAAACCAAAATTTTCTGGCTCATTTTTTAAAGGATAAGTCACTTTTTGTCCAACTTGTAAATAAAAGGAAACTTCATTCATGATAATGCCATATTTTTTTTCAATCGTATCGCTTATCATTAGACCACCTGTACGGCTTGCTATTTCTATAAAATAAGGCGTTTTATCTTTCTCTGAAATTATAAACTCTGCGTGGATAGTGCCATTATTAAAATTAGATTTTTCCACAAATTTTTTAGTCTCCCCTTTTAATAGTAAAAACTCCCAATCTGATTTATTTATTGTAAAGTCTGCAAAAGTTATTGTTGTATTTTGCGTACTTTCCATTAATGTTGTACTTTTTCCTAGACTATTCCAGTATTTAGAAACTGATACAAATTTAAGCTTATTATTTTCAACAATTCCGTCAACATGATACATATCACCTAAAATAAACTGTTCTACATCATAATTTTCTCCCCAGAGACTCTTCTTTTCTAAGTAGTCATCATACTCCTCTTTATTTTTTAGAACCTGAACTCCCTCAGAACCCGATTTTGATAAAGGCTTGATTAAGATAGGAAAACCAATTTTTGAAACCTTTTCCATCAACTCACAAGGCTCCGAAAAAGTGCTGAATTCTGGAACATTTAATCCGATTATTTTAGCAAATTGCTTCATGATATATTTGTCCCTATAAAGAAGTGCTGAAAAATAATTTTGCCCTTGTATTCCCAAAAGCTCTCTCAACTTTGCTACTCGCAAAATATCCTTTTCAGAGAGAGCAATAAGTAAATCAAATTTCTCCTGTTGGTGAAGTTTAATAACTAAATTCTCAAGCTCCTCATCATCATTGTATTTTTCAAAATATATAAATTGATTAATATCTTTAAGCAATGATTTATCAACTTGATAACTCGAGATTAAGGTAGTATCAAGATTATCATTAAGCCAATTTGAAATAGGTGCTCTAAGCCAAGTCACAGTATTTATAACACATATTCTTTTTTTCATTTTATTCTCCATTTTCTCTGAGTTTTATACTTGGAAAATATTTAGTCAGACCTAACCAAGCTAAAATAGACGACAGTGTTAATATAAGAATTCCAAAAATCAAAATTCCCCTTTTAAAATCAAAATTTATAATATAAGAAAATATTGGAATAATACAAAGTGTTTCACCGGAAACCATCATATCCCTAAAGCTTGATATCTTTCCATGAAATTTTTGAGATATTCCTTTATGCAGAATTGTTTGAAAAAGGGAAATAGAGGTACCTGTAAAAACTCCTATAATAAATATTAGAATAAATGTACTATACGCCGTTGAAAAATAGTTCATTAAAATAATCGTTATTCCTTGGACAAACAGTCCTATCCATAAAATGTAATTAAAGTCACACTTTGAAAAGACTATGTTAATTAACAAAAACGAAATAATTGCACCTGCAGCATAGCCACCATCAATGAGAGAAATAAAAGCTGAATTATGTAATACTGTTTCAGCATATTTTATACCTATTAAATTAATAAAATTTATTGTCAAATAATCAAAAGTTGAAAATAAAACAAGGAAAAATACTTTATGATTAAGAAATAGCTCCTTTACTAATGAAAACCAACTTTTATAGATTTCTGAAATCTTCGATAAAGGCCCTATTCTTCCCTCTTTAGTAGTGCTTGTAAGAATTACCCTATATGTACATAAGCAAGATATAAGAAAACTAATGCCATTTAATAGAAAAGTAAGTGGAAGCAAATTAAAAAAAATAAAAGGTGCAATGAGAGTGGAGCCAAGTAGTAAACCTCCTTGTTTAACAGAACTTCTTAGCCCATTTAATTTAACCAAACTTAAATCTTTTCTATCAATCTCTGGAAGAAGCTTAAAATTTGCAGCTCTAAAAAAAGGAGATATACAACTAATAACAGTCGTTAATAAAAATAAAAGCAAACTTCCACCGTTAAGATAAATTAATGAGAAGGCATACAATATTATTAATATCGCTTGTATTAAATCTGAATAAATTGAAATCTTTTTAGAATCATATGCATCAGCAACATAGCCCGCAAGTAGGTTAAGCGAAAACGTTGTTATAGACTGAATGATAATCACACCACCAACTCCAGCTACTGTACCAGTTTTATCAAAAGCTAACTTACTAACAGCTAAGGAAAACATTCCATCACCTATACTAGATATGAAAGTTCCTATTAAATAAAATTTTACAGACGTTGAATAGGAGAAAAGTTTTTTATTAAAAAAATTCATAGTATCCCCTTATTAATGAATGTCAATTTTAAATTACATATTTACTTTACTTCAAATCTATATTTATTTTTTGCTCTTAATAGTGACTTTTCAACTTCTTTTATATTTGAAGCAGCTACAATTATTCTACCTGTGTAAAGTGAGCCGTAATTTTTAGGAGGAAGAATAACTTCATCTCCAACCTCTTTCAAAGGAATAAACAATCTAACATTAGAATCTTCAAAGATTTCTGGTAGACCTCCTACTCTAGACACCTCACCCTCTTTTTCAGACATAAAATCTTCTTGCCCAACAACATACTTAGGAGATTGAGACCAACTTTCAAAAAAGATTTTTTTATCGATTGGCTGATTCAAAGCATTCTTTATGGTTTCTTCAATAAATGAAACTCCTGATGCCAATTTTACTAAATGTGTTGTTATAAAGCCGCCTCCCGGTCGTGCAGCTATCTCAATAACTTTTAAAGTCTCACCGACTACTTTTACTTCAGCATGAAAGGCACAGGCTGTAAGTCCTAGTGATTTTACTGCAGACTTTACCTTTTCGCTGTATAGTTTAAGAAATTTAGGAGATTTTTGAGATGGTTCTACTTCTTTATATTCTGTTGAATACTCATCCGTAACATATTTATCAGTCATACCTGCTATCACTACTTCTCCAGTTACTGATGAAACAAAACCTTCTACTGACATTTCATCACCAGAAAGTAATTCTTCATAAATATATTCATCAGGAAAGTATTTATAAACTTTGTCCCTTGAAATTCTAGTTTCTGACCTTACTCGTTCAAATACACTTTCCAAATTAGTTTCCGAATATATTTTTACAATCGTTTTACTACCAGAAGCCCCTACTGGTTTTAATACCCCTGGAGTACCTATTACATCAACTGCTTCTTTGAATTCGCTAAGATTTGTAACTCTCAAGAATTTTGGGCATAGTTCTGGGTTTTCTTCTGAAATAGCTTTCCGCATCAAAAACTTATTCCTAGCATTCTTACTTGCTTCAATATTTGGAGCAGGTATATCTAACTTTTCAGCAATAAGTGAGACTAACTCGACATCTCTATCTGACCAAGTTAGGACACCATCAATGGGCTTATCTTTAGCAAACTCTATAACTTTTTGAAGTGCATTAGCCATATCATATGTATCCGTAATAATAAAATTATCTTCTGATATGTATCCATCATCAATTTGTGGCTTTATATCTGCAAGAAGCACAACTTCAACCCCTAATTTTTTTGCTGCGTACAATGGCTCCATACGTTCAACATAATGTGAACGCAAATTAATGAATAAAATTCTTTTCACTTTAATACCTCTTTTTCTTCAATTCAGCTAAATTTTTAGTATAATTATCTCTATTTACTTGTTGTAACGCAAAAGAAAAATCTTTTTTATCTGTAATTATATCAAAAATTGCTTGTCCAATGACTTTAACGTACTTAGAATATATTATTACATTTTCTAGGTCGCTTATTGAATATTCATTATCTCCTCTTCTAAAAGTTCTCACATCCATTAATGCTTTGTATGCTCTACCATTAATAGTCATAGTTAAAGGAACTCTTATACAATTATTAATATCCAATTTGACGTGACCAACATGATGATATTTATCTTTATTCGTAACATCAGACAAAACTGCTGAAAAATAAAAATCCCGTTCACTAAAATCAACCTGCTCACAATTAATAAAATTCCCTGGCATATAATGCCATCCATTGTACAGCATACGTGAATTTATTGCCATTCCAATTTTTGAAAGTAAATCAACTAGAACATTCTCTAACATATTTTTACTTGGGGTAACAAGACAATAATAATTTTTAGGACTAAGAGAGATAATATTTTGATAATCTTTTTCTGAATCTAATTTTATTAATAAGCCAACATTACCAAAATATCTTGAAAATGCAATATCACTGTGAGTAATATCGGATAAACGTAGAAAAATAAAATTTAATAAATCTAGAAAACGCTCTTCAAGATGGGATAAATCTCTTTGAAAATATTCTTTAATACTTGTTTGAAATTCTTCTAAACTGTTAGATTTCACTCCAAATGTATCGTACAATTCGCTACTCAAATCTGAATCGAAAACGAATTTAGAAAGGAGGTCTTCGTTTTGAATGAACTCTTCTGACTTTTGTAGAGATAAACCATTAATTCCTCTATAAATAACAGTTGTTTTCGATATTTTCTCCCACTTCTCCTTTAGTTTTTGTACTTTATTATCTAATTCAAGTTCAGTATATAATCCGTAAAACATACAAATATGTAGTCGTTTTCTTCCCACTTTTCCAATGGACTTTCAAGCCAATATTCTAGTAGACAATTTCTGTTAATTTCTTTAGTTTTGCTACTTAAATTATTAAGATAATCAAAATTTGAATAGCACGACGCTCCTACATAATAAATTACCGGAGCCATATGTAACAAATAATATTTTATTCTTAATAAACGTTGTTGCAAACCAGCTTCATCTAATTTTTTAAGTAAACTATAGCATCTTTTATACTCTTTTCTCATCACTTCACTATCTTGTTTACAAATTTCATGCCACCTATCTTTAGATAGCATAAAAGATAGTACAAATTTACAATTTTCATCTTCTAATAGTTCTACATCAGAAAATTCTATTTTGTTATTTCTAAAATAACAATGTAGTTTTATTGTTTGTTCAGAATCCTCAGGTAAAATTTGCAGATTCTCAATAACTTTAACATCTCTATTTGATAAAGGAAGTATTGCTTCATCAAATTCTTGTTTTCCATCTAATGTTAATAATAATCTTAAAGCAATCAAAATATCTTTTTCTTTTCTTGCTTTTTCAATAACTGTATCAACAAGCGATTTGTAGTCACCAGCAACCATTATTATTCATCTCCAAAAAATTTAATAAGTCTTTTTCCTGCCTCCTGAATCTCATCAAACGACTTAGCATAAGATATTCTCACATTCCTTGGTGCATTGAAAAATGACCCTGGAGTTAATGCAACTCCTACCTCAGATAATAATAATTCACAAAAGTCCTCATCACTAGTAATTATATGTCCAAAAAACTTCTTCCCGAATAATTTTTCTAAGTTCGGGAACAAATAAAAACTTCCATCTGGTCTATTAGGTAATAATAAGTCAGTATTATCTGTTATAATATCCATTAAATAATCTCTACAAGTCTTTAAATCCTCTACATGTGAGTAATCAAAATTTAAAACCGCATTCTCTGCTGCTACCTGAGAGATAGAGGAAATACTGGCTGTAATTTGACTTTGAAAAGCCGATATTTTTGTTGCAATCTCAATAGGAGCAGCAGAATATCCTATTCTCCAACCAGTCATGCCAAATGATTTTGAAAAACCGTTAATAGTAATTGTATTTTCATACATATAATCAGATAAAGAGGCGGGAGAAATAAAATCTATATCATAGACCAATCTCTCATAGATTTCGTCACTTATAACAATTAATCCATTTTCTTCAATAATTCTGGCTAATTCTACCATTTCTTCTTTATGATATGTTGCTCCTGTAGGATTTGATGGACTATTTAGTAATAAGACTTTGGTCTTATTACTAATATTTTTTTCCAATACATCTGGAGTAAGTTTAAAATTTGTTTCTTCATTTAATTGAACCATATTAGGAATCCCACCAACAAGTCTAACTTGTGCCTCGTAGCTTGGCCAAGCAGGAGTGGGGATGATAACCTCATCTCCATAATTTACCAGCACTGAGAGAGTATTAAAAAGTGCCTGTTTTCCTCCCGTAGATACTGTAATTTGTTGCGGACTATAATTCAAATTATTTTCTTTACTAAGCTTCTCACATATATTCTTTCTTAATGAAAGAATCCCTGAACTATTCGTGTAATGTGTGAAATGCTTTTGTATAGCAGAAATTGCAGCTTCACTTGATACTATTGGTTCATAGTAATTCGGTTCACCTACTGTAAGATTGATTATATCTTTCCCCTGTCCTTTTAAAAAATTTATCCTGTCATTTAATTTTAAAGTTGGAGAATCCTTCAAATAATCTATCCTTTTTGAAAATTCAGTCATTTTTCACCTCATTGTCTAAAATATCTATACAAACTATATAACATACAACTACTATCATAGTATATATTATCCGCCGACAATAATAATTATTCCCACAATTATCGTTACTATTCGAAAAAATTTGTTCATAATATTTCTCCTTTATTTCCGATTATTGTATAATAAATTTAAATCGACTTAATTTTTGTTGTGAAAGTGGGAATTTATATGAAGTCATCTCTTGGGAAAATACTCAGAAAAATAAGGAAAGGAAAAAATATTTCCCTCACCTCTATTGCAGACAAATATCTTTCAAAATCTCAAATCTCAAGATTCGAAAGAGGAGAATCTGAAATCTCCTGTATTCGTCTAATTAATATATTAGATAAAATGAATGTTACTTTAGATGAATTCATGATTTTATACAATAATGATAATAAAAAAAATCAGTCTTTTATTGACTTGCTTGAATACATCCGTAAAGCTTATTCTGAGCAAGAGGTTGATACTTTAATAAATTTACTAAATACTCAAAATAATTTTCAATTAAGTAAATTTGATAAGACAATGATAAAATCTATCTTATACACCATTGATAGTTCAATAAAACCTAGCCAAGAAGAATTACTCGAATTAACTGACTATCTTTTTAAAGTTGAATTTTGGGGATATTATGAAATTATCCTATTAGGAAATTGTGCGCCCACTATAGATTACTCATCTTTGATTTTACTAACAAGGGAGATGCTAAGAAATTATATATATTCTTCTTTAAATAAAAACAATAAAAAGTTGGTAACACAACTTGCAATTAATTGTTTAATAACAAGTATTGAGCATAGGAAGTTTAATGATTGTAACTACCTAATAAAAAAAATAAAAAAGTTACTAGATGGTGAACTAAATTATTATGAACAAACTGTTTTCCTATATGCAGAAGGATTTTTTGAGTTTAAAAAATCAAAAAACAAAGGAAAAGAAAAAATGGAACAAGCATTGCAGGTATTTGAAATACTTGGTGATACGACTATGCTTACTAACTATACCGAACATTACTTAAAAATTATTAATGGAAGTACAGAAGCTACTGATTAGAAATGACATTATTGATAAGTAGCATAAAATCTTTCCTCAATCTGTTGCGAATTTGTTGCGAAATATAAATTCTTTTAAAATATAAAGATAGTAAAATCTCATAAAATCAATAAAAATCCTTTTCTTTATATGTATAAATCCCTATAAACTACCTATAGGGAGGACTAAACGTCATAAGAAAAAGCCCTTTGTTTAGGGCTTTTTGCTTGTTTTAAAATCAATTTGTTACGATTTTATCAATTTTTTGACAATCTGCTGGTCGTCTTTTATTTCAAAAATTAAAAACGTCATTAAGGTTCTCTGCCATAGTAGGATGCGTAAATATTTGATTCTTAATATAAGTGTATGGAATATGGTTATCCATAGCTAACTTAATCAGGTTTATATTTTCCTGAGCACCTTCACCAAAAAGAGTTGCTCCTAAAATATCTTGTGTTTTTTCATTAACAATAACCTTATAAATACCTCGAAGGTTGCCATTAACATGAGCTCTAGGCATAGCTGAAACCATTAATTCATTTGCTTTATAGGGAAGATTTGCCTCTGCAGCCTCTTTTTCTGTTAAACCTACACGTGCCAAAGCAGGGTTAATAAATAATGTAGTGGGGATATTATTTCTCTGACTAGCGTTATAATCACTCTGTCCAGTTAATTTATTAAAAACTATGCGATAATCGTCCAATGACACATAAGTAAATTGGAGTCCGCCATTGACATCCCCAACAGCATAAACATTTGGAACACTAGTTTCACAATAATCATCAACCTCAATGGCACCACGGTCTGTTACCACAATATCTGTATTTTCAAGTCCCAAGTCAGTAATATTCGGTTTACGACCAGTCGCATAAAGGACAGCATCAAAACTCATTTTCTGACCATGATTGCTTAAAATAACATTATCCTCTTCATCATTTTCTAAAGCATTTATCTGAGCATTTAAAACAAAGGAAATACCGTCTTCTTCCATGTATTCTTTTGCTAGCTGCGCAACGATATCCTCCTCACGTGGCAAAATACGGTTAGCAGTCTCAAAAACGGTGACCTTACTGCCAAGATTAGCATAAAGGCTGGCAAATTCAAGCCCGATATTACCCCCTCCAATGATTCCTAACCTTTGTGGCAAAGTTTCTAATTTTTGAATACCAGTGCTGTCAAAGACATTTTTAGATTCCTTTAATCCTGGGATAGGCAAACGATTTGAAATGGCGCCTGTATTAATCACTATAGTATCAGCTGTTAACCGTTCACTATCCTCGCCAGCAACTATTTTAATAACCTTATTAGAGACAAAACTTGCTTTAGCATCATAAAGATCTACACCAGCATTGACCACATTGGCTTTATTTTTCTGATTTAATCGATGCGTAACCACCTCTTTTTCAGCCATTGCCTGCTCAAATGTTAAATGATTTTCAGCTGCATGGATTAATGTTTTTGTTGGAATACAGCCAATATTGATACAAGTTCCTCCATACATTGAAGAACTTTCTTCAACAAGAGCAACTTTCTTACCAAGAGAACTCATTTTAGCAGCAAGTGTCTTTCCAGCTTTACCAAAGCCTATGACTAATAAATCATATGTTTTCATTTTTCTTCCCCCATAAAAGCACCGCATCATTAAATAACAAACATGATATTAGCGATATTGTGTTAAATCTTGTTTTAAAAAGTAGTAAAATAGGTTGCCATAATTTCCTGAATAATCCAGTACATGACCGTTATAAACGACCTTAGTGACTTTGTAATAGTCGGCAATATCGATTGAGCAGGTTTGCTGTGAACGTTCGAATTCCTCGTATGAGTCAAACGTCACTACTCGTTCTTGGTTTACGGAGTTTAAAAATGTAATTTCAATCATTATTTACATTTCCTTTCTAATTCTACATATCTATATTACTTTGATGTTGGAATATAGTATGTAGAACTGTATAACGCTATGCTACTACAAAGTATGTTTTCACACAACTATTTTGCTCTGACTGGATTTTCTCAATCATAATTCAAGAATCAATTGTAAATTATAAAAAGAGATTCCAAACAGAGATCTCTTTTTTAACTGAATTTGTAAAATTATATTATCCTTTGTGATATTCAAAAGCAATGGTGTAAGTCTTTTCTTCATTAGCTTGCAAGACAATATCGCCAAAACCATCATGATTAATCGCATCAGGTAAGAATTGTGCTTCAAGCGCTAAGGCTTCAAATTCTTTAGCCATTTTACCCTTATTTCGCGCTGGATAAATATCCTCAGGAATGCCACCCATACTGTAAACGACCCAAGTATCACGGTCAGAATAAAGATGAACAGAATCGCCACTTTCTTCATCTTTCAATTCTCCACAAGGTTTATCAAGCGAAGCATTTACCAAGAAAGCATCGTCAAGCCCGCCTGTATCAGCGATAGCCTCTCCAAGGTTTTGCCCAGTTTGAAAATCATAAGCTGTGCCAGCAACGTCAATGAATTTTCCTGTTGGCACCAAATCATCACGTGTTTCCAAGTAACAGTCAGTAGCCAAAGTAAAGGTATGGTGTGTCAAGTCTTGGCGTTCACCGAGGTTAAAGTAAACATGGTTAGTTGGGTTAAAGAGGGTCGCTTGACCGCCATTTTTACCAGTGTAAGTGATTGTAAAACGATTGTCGTTATCCAGCTTAAAACGTGCTGTTATCAACATATCACCAGGGAAACCATCAACGCTTTCTTTGGCATTGTAAGTCATGACAACAGTGGCTTTGTCAATATCATTTTCAACTCTTGCTTGCCAAATGTGTTTGTGGAAACCTTTTGGACCACCGTGAAGAGTGTTTCCTTTTTCGTTTTGTGGTAGCTGAATTTCTTTGCCATCAAGGTTAACTTTCCCTTGATTAATACGCCCTGCAACACGTCCGATTGATTGACCTGCACATAAAGAATTTTTCAGATAATCACTTGGCTCATCAAAACCAATGATAAGATTTTTCTGACCACCTTTGTCATCTGGCACTAAAAATTCTTGCCAAGTTGCTCCCAGTGTTAGTAAACCAACTTGGACACCGTTATCATTAATAATAGTGTATTTTTCAATCTTTTGCCGATTAATTGTCTCAACAATTTCTTATTTTACTTCCATTTTTTCCCTCTTTCTTAGGTCTTGTCTTTATTTTACTCCTCCTAAAATTTTTTGTAAACGTTTTCTGCTTGTTTTTACCAAGGTTTTACTAAAACTCAGTTTTTACCAACAAAAAAATCCTGCCCTTAAGGACAGGATTCATCTATTTAAACTTATTTTACAACAATGTTTACAAGTTTATTAGGTACCGCAATCACTTTGATAATGTCTTTACCAGCGATTTCATCTTGAATTTTTTCGTTTGCAAGAGCAAGTTTTTCAAGTTCTTGACGGCTTGAATCTTTTGGTACAACAAGTTTTGCACGAACTTTACCTTTGATTTGGATAACAATTTCAACGTTGTTTTCAACGAGTTTTGCTTCGTCCCATGTTGGCCATGCAACGTATGAAATTGATTCGCCTGATTGTGTCAATGTTTGCCACAATTCTTCAGAAAGGTGTGGTGCAAATGGTGCTAACAATTGTACAAAGCCTTTAGCGTAGTCAACAAAGAGTTTATCTTCTTTATTTGCTGCGTTAACAAATACCATCAATTGTGCGATAGCTGTGTTGAATTTCATGGCTTCAAGTTGTTCAGTTACAGCTTTGACTGTTTCGTTGTAAACTTTATCCAAATTGCCATTGTTTTCTGCAACAATTTCTTTTGTTGTCAACAAGCGATAGACGCGGTCGAGGAATTTACGTGAGCCTTCAAGACCTTCTTCAGACCAAGCGATTGAAGCATCAAGTGGTCCCATGAACATTTCGTACACACGAAGAGTATCCGCACCGTAACGTTCAACGACGTCATCTGGGTTAACAACGTTTTTAAGTGATTTAGACATTTTAGCTGGGGCTTGTTCAAGTTCTTCACCAGTTTCGATATGGAAGAATGAACCGTCGCGTTTTTCAACTTTGTCAGTTGCCACAAGTACACCACGGTGATCGCGGTAGCTTGTTCCCAAAATCATCCCTTGGTTAAAGAGTTTTTGGAATGGTTCTTTGGTTGGAACGACACCTAAATCATAAAGGAATTTATGCCAGAAACGAGCATAAAGAAGGTGAAGCACAGCGTGTTCAGCACCACCGATGTAGATATCAACTGGCAACCAAGCTTTTAGAAGCTCTTCATCAGCCAATTTTTCATCGTTGTGTGGATCAATGTAACGCAAGAAGTACCAGCTTGAACCAGCCCATTGAGGCATTGTATTTGTTTCACGACGACCCTTAACGCCGTCTTCGCGTGTCACTTCAAGCCAATCAGTCAAGTTAGCAAGTGGTGATTCACCTGTACCTGAAGGTTTGATATCTTTTGTTACTGGCAATACAAGTGGAAGTTGATCTTCTGGAACAGCTGTTGTTGTACCATCTTCCCAGTGGATGATTGGGATTGGTTCACCCCAATAACGTTGACGTGAGAAGAGCCAGTCACGAAGACGGTAAGTTACTTTCTTATTACCAACACCTTCTGCTTCAAGCCATTCGACCATTTTGTCAATAGCTTGCGCTTTATCAAGACCATCTAGGAAACCAGAGTTGATGTGAAGTCCATCTTCTGTGTAAGCTTCTTCTTCAACATTTCCACCTTCAAGAACTGGAATGATTTCTAGGTTAAATTGTTTTGCAAATTCCCAGTCACGTGTATCGTGGGCAGGAACAGCCATGATAGCACCAGTTCCGTAGCTTACAAGAACATAGTCAGCAATCCAGATTGGCATTTCTTTACCGTTTACTGGGTTGATTGCATAGCTACCAGTCCAAACACCTGTTTTTTCTTTAGCAAGGTCTGTACGAGCAAGGTCTGATTTAAGGCTTGCTTGGTGTTTATAATCAGCAACTGCTTGAGCTTGTTCTGGTATTGTAATAGCTTCAACAAGTGGGTGTTCAGGAGCTAAAACAGCGTAAGTTGCACCAAATAGTGTATCTGGACGAGTTGTAAAGACAGTGAAGTCTTTATCAGTATCTTTTACTTTGAAAGTAACATTAGCACCAGTTGATTTACCAATCCAGTTACGTTGCATGTCTTTGATTGATTCTGGCCAATCAAGATCATCCAAATCTTCAAGCAAACGTTCTGCGTAAGCTGTGATTTTAAGCATCCATTGACGCATTGGTTTACGAACAACTGGATATCCACCACGTTCTGAAGTTCCGTCCGGAAGCACTTCTTCGTTGGCGATAGCTGTACCTAATTCTTCAACCCAGTTAACTGGTACTTCAGCTTCGTATGCCAAACCTTTTTCATACAATTTTGTGAAAATCCACTGAGTCCATTTGTAGTAGTTAGGGTCAGTTGTGTTCACCTCACGATCCCAGTCATATGAGAAACCAAGTGAGTTGATTTGGCGTTTAAAGTTTGCAATGTTTTGAGCTGTAAATTCAGCTGGATCATTACCTGTATCCATTGCGTATTGTTCGGCAGGAAGTCCGAAAGCATCCCAACCCATTGGGTGAAGAACGTTGTAGCCTTGAGCACGTTTGAAACGGCTAAGAATATCAGTCGCAGTGTATCCTTCTGGATGTCCTACGTGCAGACCAGCTCCAGATGGGTAAGGGAACATATCCAACGCATAAAAATTTGGTTTATCAGCATCTGTTCCTGTTTTAAACGTATGATTATCAGCCCAATAGGCCTGCCATTTTTTCTCAATTTCTTTATGATTATAAGTAGCCATGTCATTCTCCATGTTCTTAGTGTTGGTTACTATTATACCACGAAAAGAATAAAGAAAAAAGGCGAAATCACAAGAGATTTCATGTCTGTTCTCAGTTGATAAGAAGAATTTTTAGTCAAATCAAATGCTCATTTAGTCATTTGCTAAATAATCTTTCAATTGTTCCATGATTGCTTTGGTATCTTTGACACCGATTTGGTAAATTTCTTCGTATTTGTCGGGGTTGGTTTCAAGTCGTCCGATTTCTAGATTTTGGCTTGGGCGAATGGCAAAAACTTCGCCTTTATTTTCCAAATTGCTAATGTATTCAATGGTGTCGTTATAGTGTTGATAACGTTTTGAAGCGACTTCTACAAACTTAGGATATTTTCTGTAAAAAAGTTTATAGACATGACCATTACTTGGCTTTTTACGGTAATCAATTGGACGTGTTAAAACAACAATCAATTTATCAAAAACAAGGCTTTTGGCAAAATCAACTGGAATACTGTCTGACAGACCACCATCAAGGTATTTATTGCCTTGCCACTCAACAATTTTTGACGCCAAAGGCAGTGCGGAACTCGCACGAAGCAACTCCATTTGTTCAAAAACATTGTCAACCTTATGATACTCAGCTTTTCCTGTTGCTAAATTCGTTACCGTTGCATAGAAAGGCACACCTGATTTTTCAAAAGCTTTCTCGTCAAAAACATCCAATTCTATCGGAACTTTGTAATAGGCAAATTCTTTATTGACCACATTTCCCGTTTTTAACCATGAACGAAGTCCCATGTATCCTGGATTTGAGGCATATTTTTTATTATAACGGAGGGCTCTTCCTTTTTGTTTTGATAAAAAATTCACCCCAAAAAGAGCGCCAGCAGACACCGAGACAACACCGTCCACCTTAATTCCCGCATCTAAAAAAGTATCCAAGACACCAGCGGTGTACAAGCCGCGCATGCCGCCACCTTCTAATACTAAACCAACAGACATCCTCATTCTCCGTTCTTTCTCGTTTTGTTACTTATTATACCAAAAAACATGCTATTTAGAGTGTTTTTTGGTATGTTATAATAGTCCTAACAACATCAAGGAGACATTCATGAGAAAACAGCTTTTTAACATTATTGAACCTTCTAATAACCTAACAACCATTGAAAAAATTTACGATGTTTTTATGGTTTGTACTATCGTGGTTAGCTTATTGCCACTAACAAGTAAGACAACGACGTCATTTTATCTCACGCTTGAGGCTATCACAACGATTATTTTTATTATCGACTACTTTTTGCGTTTTATAACCGCCGATTATAAGCTAAATCAAGGAAAATTATCCTTTGTCAAATACCCTTTCACTTTCCTTGCTATTACTGACTTAATTGCCATTTTATCCTCTGTCTTTTTTTGGAATAATACCTTTAAACTGTTGAAAATCATTCGCATGGTTCGCACCATTCGCGTATTTAAACTTTTTCGTTATTCTAAAAGCCTTAATCTGCTGATAAATGTTCTCAAAAGACAAAAGGAATCACTATTTATGGCTGGTGCCTTGGTTATTACCTACATTTTTATCTCGGCACTGGTCATTTTCAATGTTGAACCAGATACCTTTAAAAACTTTTTTAATGCGCTTTATTGGTCAACCATTTCTTTGACAACGGTAGGTTATGGTGATATTTATGCTATTTCTGAAATTGGAAAATTAATCACAATGATTTCTTCTATCCTCGGCGTTGCTATCATTGCAATCCCTGTCAGCATCATGACTGCAGGCTACCTCGAAGAAATCGAAAAAGAAGATACCGAATCAAAATAGCATTCAAATAGAAAAAACGCTGAATTCCGTCTAAGAGTTCAGCGTTTTAGAATGTAAGCCAATATACACGTTAGGCTTGTGAAAAATCATTACAATTCAGCGATTTGGTAAAGCTCCAATTCAGCTTGTGTTTCAGTTCCGAACATGTTAATCATCAATTTCACTTTGTTGCTTTCAATTTCAACAACACGTCCTTCTTGTCCTGCAAAGGCGCCGTCGATGATTTGAACCACATCACCTGGTTTGATATTTGTGTCAATGACATCAACAGTTTGTCCCATTGAGATAAGAATTGAACGGATTTCTTCTTCCAAAAGTGGTGTTGGTTTTGAACGGTTACCATGTGACCCAACGAATCCAGTAACGTTTGGTGTGTTACGAACAACGAACCAAGCTTCGTCTGTCATCACCATTTCAACTAAGACATAACCTGGGAAACGATTTTCTTCAACTTCTTTGACTTTCCCATTTTTTTCAACATTAACTGTTTGTGTTGGAATTTCAACGCGCAAGATATTATCTAACATATTGTAAGTTTGCGCACGTTGCAACAATGTTTCTTTAACTTTGTTTTCGTAACCAGAGTAAGTTTGTAAAACGAACCAACCCTTATTAAATGAATCTAACATAATTTCCTCCATTATAAAAAAGCCCCGCAAGGCTCTTTGGGTGTTTTTCTTTATTTTATTATAGGAAAAATAATAAGCGCTGTCAACGAGTTGCTGCCAAATGTGCACAAAAAGCCTGAGAAATGACTTTTCAGACTTCTTTTGACTTAATCATCAATCAGAAGCTTGCTATTGCAAAACCTCCAATCAAACTTAATCTTAAAAACGATTCAATAAATCTGTCACTCCGAGTGAGAGCAATTTATCAAAAATGAAAATAACAATGGTAAAGAATGCTGTATATTCAAGTACAGAAATAAAATCTTTCCAACGTTGTTTACGATTTGGCCATGTTGTATCTTTTAAAATCGTAAAAACTCCCTTAACGAATGCCACGGGCGCCTCCTTTTTCTATCATCTCCGCTCATTACTCTAAAGCTGAGAATGCCAGTTACTACATAAAATGATTAACGTGTTTCTTTATGTAGCGTGTATTTTTTACAATGTTTACAAAATTTATTAACTTCTAGTCGTACAGGCTTTGGATTACTACTAACTCCAATAGAGTAGTTACGGCTTCCACATTCTGTACAAGCTAAACTTGCTTTTTTCTGTGCCATAATGCCTCCGAGACCTTATTTTATCATGTTTTTGATAAATTGGCAAGTTCGTTAGTTCTTCTGGCTGTTAAACCAACTTGAGAAGCTATCCCAAGTGTCTTTAACCGCTCGTCCAATCGTATCGCCAGCGTTTTGTGCGGATTCTTGCACTTTATCAAGGATACTGTTAGAGCTTGATGACGAACTGCTACTGCTTGTATCTGTTGAATCATCGGTGCTATAAACTAAATCGTATCCATTCTGGCTATAAGCATTTTCGACGGTAAACTCTGTTCCTGCCGTATATGGTAAAATGCTACTTGCTACCGCACTAAAAATAGTCGATGCCGTTCCCGAACTTGCGTCGGTTAGGTAGTGATTTTCATCAGTCAAATCATAACCAATCCATTGAGCGATAACAACATCAGGCGTATAGCCAATTACCCATTGGTCACTTGTCAAGTCTTCATTGAAGCTTGCTTCCACAGTACCTGTCTTACCTGCCATCGTGTATCCATAAGCATTAGCGTTAATAGCAGAGCCGTTTGAGAATGTTCCGAGCATCATGCTTGTCATCTTATCTGCGACGAATTGGCTAATGACACGTTTATTGGATTGTTTAAATTCTGCAATCACATCACCGCTAGCATTTTCGATTTTGGTAATCAAATGAGCTTTTGGCATCACACCATCATTAGCAAAGGTTGAATAGGCTTGCGCCATTTCAAGTGGATTCGTTGTGACACCACCACCGAGCGCAATACCCAATTCCTCGCTGACATTGTCCATGTTGATACCAAATTTCTTACCATAGCTAATTCCCTTACTGATACCAATTTCATTTAAGAGATAAACAGCAGGAATATTATAAGAATTAGCCAAGGCTTGATACATTGGCAAATCATCTGTCTCAATGCCACCATAGTTTGTTGGCGCATAGCCATTGTAGTCTTGAACCGTATTTGGCAATTCAGTTGTAATTGAATAACCTGAGGCAACCGCTGGTGAATAAACCACCAGAGGTTTGATGGTTGAACCAGGGCTACGTGATGCTTGTGTCGCATAGTTGAAACTTCGGAAGGTTGCAGAGGTTGAGCTAACACGCCCTACCAGACCACGAACAGCCCCCGTTGATGGGTCCATAGCAACACTTGCGCCTTGGGCACTTTCACCGTCATAATCTGATGTTGGGAAGTAATACGTATTATCAAAAACAGCCTGCATATTGGCTTGATAATTTTGGTCAAGCTCTGTGTAGATTTTATAGCCATTATTGACAATATCATCTTCTGATAAGCCATATGTTTCTTCAGCTTCCTGAATAACCGCATCAAAATAAGAAGCGTATTGGTAATCGTCAGAAGTTCCTGTGTAGGTATCGTTAAGCTCGCTGGAAATATCAACTTGCTCAGCTTCATCAGCCTCTTCCTGCGTGATTTTACCAGCATCAACCATAACACTTAGGACCGTATTACGACGATTTGTCGCATTTTCAATAGAATAATAAGGATTGTAAATTTCAGGACCTTTCAACATCCCAGCAAGAATCGCTGATTGTTCAATGGTTAAATTTGCTGCGCTGGTGCCAAAATATTTTTGACTTGCGTCCTCAATCCCCCAGACCGAATTTCCAAAATAAGCATTGTTCAGATACATGGTCAAGATTTCATCTTTGGTGTATTTTTTGGTTAACTCGAGCGCGAGGAAGAATTCCTTAGCTTTTCGGGTGATTGTCTGTTCTTGACTCAGATAAGCATTTTTAGCTAATTGCTGGGTGATTGTCGAACCACCACCAAAGTGCCCAAGGGTGAACAGAGCCAAGAAAAAACGTGAATAATTAATCCCGCTATTTTCATAGAAAGTTCGGTCCTCGGTTGCAATAACCGCATTTTTCATGTTATCACTGATAGCATCTAATTCAACATACGTTCCTTTTTGACCTGAAAGCGAACCGACTTGGTCACCATTTTGGTCATAGATAACAGTTGTTGCTTTCAAAGCATCTTGCAAATCCGAAACATTCGTTGATTTGGCGACAAAGTAAAGGTAAGAACCAATCGCTAAAACACTAATTCCTGTTAAAATAAGCAGAATTTTTCCAATACGGTAGCGACGCCAGAAACGTCGGATTGGATTTTTGGTGGAGGGCATAAAGCGAGAGATTTTTTGCACCCAAGCAGGTAATTTTTTCACCTTTTCGTGGTGTCCTTTGCTTCGCTGATACATTGGTGTTGCTTCTTTTTCTTCTGTTTTTTCTGTTTCAAATTCATTAACAGTAACGCCTGATAACTCCTCCTCAGATGAGTTACGCTTACTGTGATTGTGAGAAGGTATTCTCTCCTTGATGTTATTAAACAAAGAAAGAATTTTTTCTTTAATCATTTTTAATTTTGCCATAGCTACATTATAACATCTAATATGCTTTTTCAAAAATACTTATTGTCCAATACTATTATTTACTACTATTTTACAGTTTTCATTTCTTTTCATTCAACAACTACCTACCACTTACTTCTACTTATTTATTCATCTTTTGGTTAGTTTTTGGTTACTTATATTGCAACAGATTATAACTTCTCAAAACTATTTTGTTTCATTTTTTCTGTCACGTGAGTATAAATTTGAATCGTCGTTTTTTCATCACTATGCCCAACTCGTTCCATAATTTCTCGAATATGAAAGCTTAGCTCCGCCAACAAGCTAACGTGAGAATGTCTAAAAACATGACTAGTTAGTTTAAAACTATCCAACTTTTCAATCTCCTGATTATTAAAATAACGTTGGATATAGGAATTAAATGTATTCAAAACAAAAAAATCTCCAAGACCATCTATAAAAACCAAATCTTTATCACTTACAACAGTCGTTAAACAAGCCATTCAAAGCATCCCTTATGCACTAACCAAGGTCAAGTTGTTCCATTCTGATCGTGGCAAGGAGTTTGACAATCAGCTGATTGATGAGATGCTTGAAGCTTTTGGAATCACTCGTTCCCTCAGTCAAGCCGGTTGTCCCTATGATAATGCCGTCGCTGAAAGTACCTATCGTTCCTTCAAACTGGAGTTTATCAACCAAGAAACCTTTCAGTCATTAGAAGAATTAGCTCTCAAAACGAAAGATTATGTCCATTGGTGGAACTATCATCGCATTCATGGTAGTCTTAACTACCAAACTCCCATGACCAAACGAATTATCGCTAAAAAAGCACTTTATAAAAATTGTTCAGAAAAGTGTTGCCTTTTCATTCCAACTTTATAGAAAATATGATAGCTTCACCTTTTCTAAACCTTACTTCCAACTATCCACACGATGACTTTCTTTAATAAAATACTTTTATGTTAATTACTAAGAATATAAACTCACTTATTTAAAATCTTATTATTTTACTTATTTTTATAAAAAAGTTACTATAAAATCCTAACGAATATGACTATATATAAAATAATATTCGTAAAAGGAGAAAAAATGAAAACTAATCGTTACTTCATCGCAACATGTGGTGTTATCTTACATTTAATGCTAGGCTCAACCTATGCTTGGAGCGTCTACAGAAATCCAATTATCGCAGAAACAGGATGGGATCAATCGGCCATTGCTTTTGCCTTCTCGCTTGCTATTTTTTGTTTAGGAATGTCCGCTGCTTTTATGGGACAACTCGTAGAAAAATTTGGTCCTAGATTAACTGGAAGTATATCTGCCTTTCTTTATGCCTTAGGCAACATATTGACTGGTTTGGCTATTGCAAAGAATAGTATTGTTCTGCTCTATCTAGGGTATGGAATTATTGGTGGAATCGGATTAGGTGCTGGGTATATTACACCTGTATCCACTATTATTAAATGGTTCCCAGATAAACGTGGTTTAGCTACTGGATTAGCTATTATGGGATTTGGTTTCGCAGCTCTTTTAACTAGTCCTATGGCACAGTGGTTAATAATACATTCTGGAATTATTAATACATTTTATATACTAGGAATAATATATTTCGTTGTAATGATTCTTGTTTCACAGTTTATCAAACTCCCTACAAGCAAAGATTTTTACGTTTTATCTAAAGATAATTTACCAACGGATATCACCCAAAGTGTCTCTGCTAAAAAAGCTTTAAAAACATGGGATTTCTATATGTTATGGATAATTTTTTTCATCAATATTTCTTGTGGACTGGGACTTATTTCAGTTGTTGCTCCAATGGCTCAAGATTTAGCTGGAATATCTGCTAGTGAGGCAGCAATTATTGTAGGAATTATGGGAGTTTTTAATGGTTTTGGAAGACTGTTATGGGCAAGTCTTTCAGACTTTATAGGTCGTCCTTTAACCTTTTTAATTTTATTCATTGTTAATATTCTTATGACAATAATGATCATGCTTTCCCATTCTCCAATATTATTTGTTATTTCAATGGCTATTTTAATGTCCTGTTATGGGGCAGGGTTCTCTCTAATTCCACCCTATCTCAGCGATATTTATGGCGCAAAGGAATTAGCCATTTTACACGGTTATATTTTAACAGCTTGGGCAATGGCTGCTCTTTTCGGACCAATGTTATTAGCAACGTCATATGCAATAACCCATACATACACCGCTACTTTGATTTGCTTCATCTTACTCTATCTTATAGCTTTGATGCTAATTATTAAGCTCACGAACCACCATAAAACTCAAAAACACTAAAAATACAGCCACTACACTATAGCTCAAAATATTTACAAAACACGCAATATGGCTCATAAAAATTGTATTTTTAGTTATTGTCAATAGCTTTCCATTCAAATAGATTATTCTTTACTATCATATGGACTATTCTGATATAACCTTATACGGATTCATAGCACCTAAATAAAAATTTATAATTTTCACAAACAAATCCATTAAATTGTGTTACAATGTCCTTACAAACGTCTTAATAAGAGCAATTCAGTACCAAAGAAGCATGCTTACTGCAGAGGTACTGAATTACTCTTATTTTGTTGTTACGATATGCATAAAGCTCTAAAAAGTAACCTATTTTTGACAATATCCAATTTTTAGTTTGCTAAATATCAGATACACTGACAACTAGTATAATAAATCCTAATATAGGCAATACTTTTTTAACATCTTTTTCCTCAAATATTATCAACTATATAGTACGTTCCAACTACTGGATTAATAGTACAACGGATAGACATAACGACTCAACACATATATTCTCGTGCCTATATATAAAAGGGTACCCGTAGGAGTTCCTCCTAATGTTCTAGTTGCCTCATTATAATCCCCAACGCATCCATAATCATTAAATGTCTGCCATGCTAAATAAGCACCTGTGCCATCTGCCGGTTTAAATCCTAGACCGGAAAACCGCCATCCAGTACCACTAAAAGCCGCCGAACGATAGACTTATCCACTTCGCAAAACTTTAGCCGTAGCAGATGGTGCAGCCGCCCTAGTCAACGGAACTTCTGGAATCATACTAACAGAAGTGACAAATTCTTTAGTTTGATACTCATCTTTTAGCTGACCCACTTTAGCTACATAACCCTGATTTTGTGTAACCTCTTCATTAGAAAAGACATATCTTGATTAACACTAAAAATAATCCCACCGTCAGGCAATGCCACTACAGTCTGATTATCACTTAACCCTTCAAACTCTGTATTTATTTGCTCCTGCGTTAAAGTATAAGAAACATCACTCTCCAAAGCAAAAGCCGAATTAGTTCCGAATAATAAAAACAATACATTAAAAGAAAAAACTATTATAAATAATATCTTTTTCATAACGAATCACACTTTCATAAGTTTCGTCAAGGTAAATGATTTAAGTTTAATTAAAGTAGTTAAAAAATATTGTTTCCGTTATTCTCCCTTTCTATGCAACGACTTTAAATTAAGTAATAGTCAAATAATATTTCTGCTTTCAATATAAATACTTCTTCCTATGCTTATTGTGCTACTTCTATTTTTAAACGTCACTATTTTTTAAGAATAATTCAATTTTAATGCAACACGAAACTAATCTGCAAATACCAATTACCAATTCAAAATCTGTCACTAAAAAAATCTATTTAATATACAGTAAAATGCACTAGTAAAAAACTAATGCACTTTATTCTATACCTAATTGATTAAAAATATGTTGCTTGGTTAATTTTTGGTTAGTTTCTCTACTACAATTATAAAAAATAACTCAAAACACTTTTAAATCAAGAATTTATATTTCTACGTTAACATAGCTACATTATATCAATTTCTTTTAAAATCGTCAGAGATAAAGGGATTCCTTAAATAATACAATGCTTTCATTTCATTTTAGCCTTTTTGTGATAAAATAAAAGCATAGAAAAGGATTCACAACTGATTTTGAACAACTACTTGTTCCCACAATACTACTACGAAGTATTAGAAAGGATTTTACGATGAACAAAGGATTTGAAGCATTTAAAAAAACATTGTCACACGAAAGTTTAAAAGCTGTTTACGATGAAACAAAAATTGAAGTTTCTGAAAGCGAAGCCGAAGGCACAGAAGCTTATTCAATGGCAGTCGCAACTCAAATGGCTGTTAATCTCTTGGAAAAATACCATAACTGGTTGCACGAAATCGACCAAAAATAAATACACAACGCACCAAACAAGGTGCGTTTTAACTTGTAGTCATGCTATAATAGAACTATGACTTTATCATTTACGCTTAAAAATCCTTATCCAGACTGTACGGTCAAAAAACTTTTAGAAGAGCATTTGCTCATTCCACGAAAAATTCGTCACTTCTTGCGCACTAAAAAACATCTTCGTATCAACGGAGAAATGATTAATTGGCAGAGTTTGGTCAAAACTGGTGACATGATTCATTTAATTTTTGATGATGACGATTATCTCAAAAAAGAGATTCCCTTTGGACAAGCTGAGCTAGTTGATTGTCTTTATCAAGACGAACACCTCATCATCGTCAACAAACCAGAAGACATGAAAACCCATGGCAATGACCCCAATGAAATCGCTCTGCTTAACCACGTCTCTGCCTATGTCGGACAAACGTGCTATGTTATTCACCGTTTAGACATGGAAACTAGCGGAGCTGTCATGTTTGCCAAAAATCCTTTTGTCTTGCCAATCCTCAATCGCTTGCTAGAAAACAAAGACATTGCTCGCGAATACTGGGCTTTGGTGCAAGGAAAATTCGAACCCAAACACCAAGTCTTTCAAGATAAAATTGGGCGCGACCGTCATGACCGTAGAAAGCGCGTAGTTGACCGCAAAAATGGGCAAACTGCCTTAACCATCGTTGACCGCCTCAAAGTTTTTCCAAATGGAACTCTGGTTAAATGTTGCTTAAAGACGGGACGCACGCATCAGATTCGTGTGCACTTATCAGCTCACAACCATGCCATTATTGGCGACCCACTTTATAGCAAAATTCCTGCCAAACGTCTTATGCTACATGCGCACAAATTATGTTTCACACACCCATTTACCCTTGAAAAAATCAGTGTTGAAGCCAAATCTCAAACCTTTGAAGCAGGCTTATCATAAAAACAAAAGCACCCCAATCGTTAGATTTTGTGTCTAACTTTTGGGGTGCCGTTCTTTGTGCGCTTTTCAACTGTTAAACAGAATAACTTTCTATTTTTTCGTTAATGTATTGCTGTAAAGTGGTTTACTGTAATCAAAATCGTCATTTGTTCCAGTTTGCCAAAGGACTAATTTCAAATGTGACCCATCAATTTTAATACCGAAGGCATATTTGATACCGATACCGCCAATACCGCTAGTAATAAAGGCTGATGTATCGGTACCGTCATCGTAAACATAACGATAAATATTATCCTCCTCTTTTTCAAGTTTAGTAACTTTCGCTGTTTTGAGCTCGTTATCTTTCGTTGTTTTAGTAATCGTACCGTCAGCCTCAAACTTGAACGTCATGTCATCCTCATCATCAGCCTTCCATGTTCCCAAGATTTTTTCTGGGAAGACTGAATCTGATTTTACTTGATTATTCTCACCTGTCACGGTGATATTTTTTTGCCCAGAATTAGCCACAACATAGCTTGAACCTGATTTTTTCAAGGTCATCTTGCCTTCCAAGGTCTGAATAACATCACCAGATGTATTTTTCTCGCTATCTGTTGATTTATCATAATAAAAATCATAAGTTGCTGAAAAGTTAACGAGATAGGACTCCTTGCCAATCTGAGACAGACTCGTCAGCGTGATGGCTGGCACAGTCAGACTTGACACCTTACGAGTATCTGTCTGCATTTTCGCCTTAATGCTCTCTTTTAAGCCTTCATAAAACTCATTATTCGCTCCATCTTCAAATACCGTAGCGACAGTTGATGAATCTTGACCCGTGCTTAAATACGAAATCAATTGGTCAAAAGCTGACACAAGAATCTGTCCAGCGCTTGCTTCATCTAAGAGATTTTCAGCATCTAAAGCCACCGTATCACCATCAGAAATGCCAGAAAGAGCCTGCTTTTGTGATGTCAATTCTCCGTCTGAATAATTCTTTTTAACATAAGCTTGCGCAGAATCCGTCAAAGGATAATCACTCACATCATACTCACCATTTGACAAAGTCCCAATGCGTGTGTTATCAAAATAAAGCTCACCGTCAGTCAAATTACTTGTTACTTTGAATGTTTTAAAACTAACAGTCAAATCCAACAAGCTATTATCACCGTCATAAGCTTTACTTAGCTCTACTGACTTCCCATTGTAGGTGCCTGAAATACTCGCCGTATAATCCGCAATTGGTAAACGCTCAAGTGTTAACGTATAATCTTTCGAATCACTAACCGCTACTTTTTTCTCATTTAGAAGAACATCAACTTGATTAATATTTGTCTTAATGCTTAAACTCATTGGTTTTAAAGCTACTCGGTAAGCTGGGAAAAAGAGAAATCTTCGCCCCACTTTTTTAATGTAGGAATCATCCGAACTGTCTGCCTTTTCTAATGTCTCTGACAATTTTTGGGCTTCACTTTTAGAAAGCTTTGTAAATGTTGCATATTGCGCTTGGTCATTCGTCACTTGTTGATTGGTATCTGACCAGACAACGTACTCCTTGATATTTTCAAACGTATCGCCAGACTGACGGTAAGCAGAGACATATTTCTCAATCAAATGTTTCTTTGAATAATGAAAACTTGCCCACACCAAAAATAGTACTAAAGCAAGTCCTAAAATAAGACTAGGTATCCAAACTTTTTTTAATCTTAAAATGCTTTTTATCTTTTTCATGACTTTTCTCCATTATTCTTACTATTTCACATATTATATCAAAAGCTCTTTAACCTCTTGTTACAAAACAGCCACACCATATTACAGTAAAAAACAGAAAAAACGGCTCAAAGAGCCGCCATTAGTCAAAAATCTTCTTTATTATCAATCCTAACAATATAAATAGCACCCAAAACTGCACCAGCAACACCTAACCAAAAGAACATAAGCTTACCCCCTTCACTTCAAAAACTACTACACTCACGAGTAAATTGTTATTGTTCCTTTTAGTATACTACACCTTCTATTATTTTTCGACCATTTTAATGCTTCTTGGAAAAATTGACGCAAAAGAAAAAACGACTCATTGTCAACTGTAGTGGGTGACTTATAGCTAAACACGAGAGGAGACGAAATGCGTCTTCTCTTTTTGCATGTTTAAAGCGATAAAGATACGTTTTTTAAAGTTGTCAAAGTTCCTGAATCCAAAGGCATTACGCTTGATGTCTTTGATGAGTTTGTTGGTTGCCTCCAGTTTGGCGTTAGAATAAGGAAGCTCAATAGCGTTTATGACGTGTTGCTTGTGGTGAAGGATAGTTCTCAGAGCTGTTTTAAAGGTTTGATTGAGATGTGGTAAGGCTTCTTCAATCAAGTCAAAGAAGTAGTCAGCGTTTTTCTCTTGCAGGTGGAACAGTAGGAGCTGGTAGAGGTCATAATACCCTTTCAACTCAGGGACAAGGTGGAATATCTCGGTCAAACATTCTTTTGGTGTGAGCGTTTCTCCAAAAGTCCTTGAACGAAAGCTGTTTAGAGAGAGTTTACGACTGTCTTTCAGCACGGATTTCCAGTAGTATTTGAGGGCACGATATTCTAAAGATTTCTTGTCGAACTGTTTCATAAGTTGAATACGTGTGTGATTAAGAGCACGGCTCATGTGTTGAACAATGTGGAAACGGTCAATAACAATCTTAGCTTTGGGAAAGAGCTTAGGAATCATCGGGATGTAGCTGCCAGACATATCAACGGTAACGACTTTCACGCTGTTCCTAGCCTCTTTAGAATACCTGAAGAAATGATTGCGAATGGTTGTTTGTGTCCGATTCTCAAGGATGGTGATGATTTTCTTGGTCTCAAAATCCTGTGCAATGAAGGCAAGCTTTCCTTTTTGATACGAAAACTCATCGATGGAGAGGATTTCAGGCAGACGAGAGAAGTCCTCTTTGAAAGTGAATTCCCTGAGTTTTCGGTGTACGGTAGAGGTTGAAATCGCTAAATCCTGAGCAATGTGTGTTAAGGCTTGACGATTGACCAAGGCTTGCGCGACCTTCTGTCTGAGAGGTTCAGAGATTTGACAGTTTTTCTGTACCAAGCTGGTTTCAGAGACGGTTACCTTACGACAATTCTTGCATTGAAAACGCCGTTTCTTGAGCCTAATAAGACTGGGGAAGCCAGCCACCTCAAGAAATGGTATTTTCGATGGCTTTTGGAAGTCATATTTTATCTGTTTTCCCTGACAGTGATTACAGTTTCCAGGAGCGTAGTCCAGTGTAGCTATCATCTCAATGTGTGTCTTATGTTTCAAAACTTTGTTCAACGTGATATTTTTGTCTTTAATTCCAATCAATTGTGTAGTATGATAGAGTTGTTCCATATGATGCTTTCTAATGTGAGTTTGGTCGCTTTTCATTATAAGTCATATGGGACTTTTTGTGTATATTCAAAAAGCCCTATAATTCCACAGTGGAGTTACCCACTACAGAAATTATAGAGCTGAAAAAACGAACCCCACCAAATCAAAAAGTTCGTTTTTTCTTTAAGTTTTTTAGTGTAGCTTATCAGTCTTTTCAGAAGGTAATCAGTCACCAAGCTGCACCAACATATTTTCAGCTGCCCCCAACCGAAAATACGGTGTCAAATAAATATAAGGTCTACGAGGATGTCTAGGTTAGCTATCAGTGATTTTATATGTGAACAATCATGTCTAAAACAAACCTTATAAACCGTTCTTAATGTTGTCATACCTCATGGATATACTAATTTGTAATAGAGTAAGTAATACTACTACGAATACTACAGACGGTGTCACTCAATTGAAAAAGGTATGACTTGTTAACTTGAACTGGTCATTGTTCAAGTCTTATTTAGCAATTCTGCTAATTTTCTCCTAGGAAGATCCAATTCCCTTAGAACAATATCTTGGTTTTCGAGTATGCTCCCAAAATCAAAAGCTCCCAATCAATTGATTTTCATACTTGAAACTTCTTACATATAAGAACGACATGGTTCCATTAAGCATTAATCAAAATACTTATGAATATAATATAACATAGAAAATTGCCAATATTAAAAATTCTCAAATATGAAAATTTAAACATATTTTTTTCATATTTGAGAATCTTAGTTTTTTTTCTTAATTTATTCTATAATGGATAGAAAAGGGAGGTAATGTTATGCTCAAAAAATTGATTGCTGTAGCAGCTGTTCTTCTAACTTTTAGAATTTGGCCATTTTAATTAGTGCCAACTATTTCCGAACACGGAGAGTAGATAACAATTATCCACTATTAGGTTAGCGGTGGTTGTTTATCTGCTCTTTTCTTGTCTTTTAGGCAAAATTCTTCTAACCGTTCTCTTAACACCAAAGCAGTTGTAGGGTTACCTAGTTTTTCTACCATTTCAATATATTCTTCCATTGGTTCGGTCGTTGTTATTTCACCTTTTAAATAAGCTAGAATTTGCCTTAAGAAATTTAAAACAACAATTGCAAACATATCTTGATAATTTAATAATTTTTCCAGTTTATCAATGAAAAAAGTGGTGTAATAAAACTCTTCGCGGTCAATTAGCGCAAAAATGATATTTAAAAAGGTTAGCTCTGCTGTTTTTTTATGCTGCGGTAATGATAAATAAAACTTATCACGTTCTGCAAAAGCTTTCCCTAAGAAAATCAAATCTGCATCTGACAAAATAGCCATTGTATTTCCAAAAATGTACAGTTCATACTCCGTCCATTCTTCTATACCATAAAGATAGTCTGTCAAAAACTTCTTGTCCTCATCGGCGATTTCATAATTTGGGTCTAGTGAATGAATAGCGCTAGCGACATCTATCCTATTTAGTCGGTTATGGGTGTCAAATGTTTCCGTATCTTCCAAAGTGTTCAGCAATTGTTTTAATCCTTCAACATCACCCTTTAACTGTAATTTTGCAATCTGTTTACCAACAGCAAAAAAGGGGCTTTCTTGATAATGATTTAAAGCGTGCCCGAACTCGGCGAAACTCATGTGAATCCCAGAAATAGCTACTAACAATTTATCAGCTGCTAACATTGTTTGCCCGTTTTCAAATTTTGATAATTGTGAAAGAGACAAATTGCCACGTGCCACATCTTTTAATTTTAACCCACGCGCCACTCTGAGTTCCCGATAAAGTTCACCTAAATTCATTAATTCTTTTTCGTTCAATATCATTTTTCTCCATAATAATGAGCGCTAGCTCTTTTCCACGTTATCCATACTTTTTCTTATTATATCAAATTTTGTTATAAAACTCTTAAATAAAGACATTGCTTTCAAGGTAAATGAAAACTCCTCAGGATTTGAGGAGTTTTCATTTTTAATAAGCATTTATCTAGCTTAGAAGCCACCCATCAATGATGGGTCCATGCCTGGAGCTGCTGGCGCTGGTGCAGCTGGTTTTGGATGATTAGCTACAACGGCTTCAGTTGTCAAAATAAGACTTGCAACTGATGCGGCATTTTGAAGGGCTGAACGTGTTACTTTAACAGGGTCAATGATACCTGCTTCAACCATATTTACCCATTCACCGTTTGCAGCGTTAAATCCTGTACCAACTTCTGAGTTTTTCAAGCGTTCGATAATAACTGAACCTTCGTAACCAGCGTTGAATGCAATTTGACGAACTGGTTCTTCAAGAGCACGAAGAACAATATTACGACCTGTTGCTTCATCACCGTCAAGTTCAAGTTCAGCAACTTTTGAAATGACATTGACAAGTGCTGTACCACCACCTGCAACAATACCTTCTTCAACGGCAGCGCGTGTGGCATTAAGCGCATCTTCAATACGCAATTTCATTTCTTTCAATTCTGTTTCTGTCGCTGCACCAACTTTGATAACAGCTACTCCACCAGTTAATTTAGCCAAACGTTCTTGTAATTTTTCACGGTCAAATTCTGATGTTGTTGCTTCGAGTTGTGATTTAATCACATTGACACGATTAGCGATAGCTGAAGCCTCACCAGCTCCTTCAACAATAACTGTACTATCTTTATCAACAGTTACTTTAGCAGCTTGTCCAAGAGCTGTAATGTTGGTATCTTTCAAATCAAGACCAAGGTCTTCTGTGATGACAGTACCACCAGTTAAAACAGCAATATCTTCAAGCATTGCTTTACGACGGTCACCAAATCCAGGAGCCTTAACAGCTACAACGTTGAAAGTACCACGAATTTTGTTAAGCACAAGTGTTGGAAGAGCTTCACCGTCAACATCATCAGCAATAATAAGAAGTGGACGACTAGTTTTTAGCACTTCTTCAAGAAGTGGCAAAATGTCTTGAATGTTTGAGATTTTCTTATCTGTAATCAAGATGTATGGATTTTCAAGGTCAGCAACCATTTTTTCATTGTCAGTGACCATGTATTGTGAAAGGTAACCACGGTCAAATTGCATACCTTCAACAACGTCAAGTTCTGTTTCCATACCACGTGATTCTTCGATAGTGATAACACCGTCGTTGCCAACTTTTTCCATAGCTTCTGAAATGTATTCACCAACTTTTTCAGAACGTGATGAAACCGCAGCGACTTGAGCAATCGCTTCTTTATTAGCAACTGGTTGAGCAATAGCTTTCAATTCGTCAACTGCAACAGCGACAGCTGATTCGATACCACGACGGATACCAATTGGGTTTGCACCCGCAGTAACGTTTTTAAGACCTTCACGAACGATAGCTTGTGTCAATACTGTGGCAGTTGTCGTACCGTCACCAGCGATGTCGTTTGTTTTTGAAGCAACTTCTGATACAAGTTTAGCTCCCATATTTTCAAAATGGTCTTCTAATTCGATTTCTTTGGCAATTGTCACACCATCATTTGTGATAAGTGGTGAACCAAATGATTTTTCAAGAACCACGTTACGACCTTTAGGGCCTAAGGTTACTTTGACGGTATCTGCCAAAATATCCACACCACGCATCATGCTTGCACGTGCATCTGCTGAAAATTTAATATCTTTTGCCATGATTAGTTTCCTCCGTTTTATTTATTGATAAATTTTCTAAATAAACGTTAATAGCACAATTTCTCTTATGCTAGAATAGCCAAAATATCTGCTTCATGAACGATAGTTACTGTGTTATCGTCGTCTTTAACTTCAATTCCAACACCATTTTCAATAATGACTTTATCACCTGCTGCAACACTTGGCGCTACCAGTTCACCTGTCAAGGTACGAGCACCGTCACCGACTGCTACAACAGTTGCTACTTGAGTTCTTTCTTTGCTTGCGCCAGCAAGGACAAAGCCACCAACTGTTTGCTCTTTTTCTTCTTCAACTTTCAAGACCACACGGTCACCTAATGGTTTTAACATACTTTTCCCTCCAATTATCTCTTAATTTTTGTTTGAAAATAGCAGAGCTAAATTCTTTTTTAGCACTCTAATACATCGACTGCTATTCCCTACAAGATATATTCTAACACTTAGTCAAAAATAGTCAAGAAAAAAACACTAATTTTTTAAAAAAAAAACGAGCTGAAATCGTTCTTATAGTAGAAGCAATTTTGCTCAGTTAATCTATATCACCCCAGCACTAGGGCGTCGTCATTTAGGGCTTGACCGCTATTTTTATGGAAGAGGTCCATGAGTTGAGCAACGGTGAGATTTTTCTTTTCATCACCGCGAACGTCAACCACGATTTTTCCATGATAAAGCATGATAAGACGGTTACCATACTCGATAGCGTGTTCCATATTATGGGTAATCATTAAAGTTGTTAGCTCTTGTTCTTCAACGATTTTTTTCGTTAAATGCATAACCATGTCACTTGTTTTTGGGTCAAGGGCTGCTGTGTGTTCATCTAAGAGAAGAATTTTGGGGCGCACCAAGGTTGCCATGGCAAGCGTTAGTGCTTGACGTTGCCCTCCTGATAAGAAAGCCGCATCTGTTTTCATACGATTTTCCAGTCCTAAACCAAGTTCTGTCAATGTTTCTTTGAACAATTCACGTTCTTGTTCAGTGACAGATTTTTTGAAGAAGCTGCGCTTTTTACCACGACGGTAAGCAATTGCCATATTTTCTTCAATCATTAAATTGGTTGCTGTTCCCATTCGTGGGTCTTGGAATACACGGCTAATATCTTTTGAACGTGCGGCAACAGAAGCTTTACGAATAGATTCTCCTTCCAGAAGAATGTCTCCTTTGTCAATGTCAACGACGCCTGCAATGGAATTCATAAGTGTTGATTTCCCAGCACCATTTCCTCCAATGACAGAGATGAAATTACCTTGTTCAATGTCTAAATCTAAGCCACGCAAAACGTGATTTTCGTTAACAGTTCCTTTTTCAAAGGTTTTATGAATATTTGATAATGTTAAAAGTGCCATTAATCTTCACCTCCTGGAGTTAATGTTTTTGAGGGTTTGATATGAAGTTTGTTGCGAATTTCTGGAACATAGAGAATCACAGCAAGCAGAATTGCTGACGCTAATTTGAGCATTTGTGCATCGACATTCATGGCTAGAATGATAACAAGCACCAGACGATATAAGATTGAACCAAGGACAATTGACCAGAGACGTTTGCCAAGTGGCAAGTATTTCACGATGACTTCAGCAAGGATAATAGATGCCAAACCATTAACAATCGTACCTGTTCCCATATTCATATCCGCGTAGCCATTATTTTGCGCCAAAAGTGAACCAGCAAGGGCAATCAAACCATTTGAAATCATGTAACCCAAAATCTTCATGCGGTCAACCTTGATACCATTAGCTTCACCCATAGCAATATTATCACCTGTTGCACGAAGCGCGAGACCGACTTGCGTATTTAACAGAACCACCAGCAAGATAATGACTAATGTGACAGAGATAACACCAATCAAAATCACAGCATATAGTTTCGACAAGTTAAGTGCTGACGTCATTAAGGTCACGAGTGTTTCTTGACCTGCTAACGAAACATTAGCACTACCTAGCACCAAAAGATTGATAGAATAAAGTGCCGTAAGAGTAATAATCCCTGTTAACAGAGCTGGAATTTTCATCTTGGTGTGCATGAAACCAGACACCGCACCAGCAATCATTCCTGCCACAAAACCACCAATAGTAGCAATTAATGGATTAATGCCATTGACAATCATAATCGCTGTTGAAGCTGCCCCGAGTGGGAATGAGCCTTCGGCAGAGAGGTCAGCAATATCTAAAATACGGAAAGTAATAAAGACACCAATTGCCATGATTGACCACAAAAGACCTTGTGAAATTGCCGACAAAACAATATCAAGCCAACCGTTCGTACTTGATGAATCTGACGTTTGTGTTGACGTGCTTGATGAACTTGTTTTCGTTGTGCTTGAGCTTGCTGATGTGCTTGTTTCGGTCGTATCAGAAGACGATTCTGTCGTGTCGTTCTCAATACTACTTAAATCAATTCCTAAAGTCTCAGCCATTTCATCATTGGTAACGACGTTTAGTGTCTCTGGATATTCCGCAGCAACATCACTAACATTTTCACCTTCAAGGATACGAATAGCTAATTTTGCCGTTTGACGACCAAGGGCTTCGTAATTAGCACCGTATGTAAAGAGGATACCTTGTTCCACAACATCTGCTGAACCACCGACAACTGGAATTTTTGTTTCTTTCGATAATTGTGTAATGAGCGAGATAGCACTAACAATCATATTATCCGTTGGGATAAATAAAACTTCTGTCTGGCTCATCAGGCTTTTAGCGGTATCTTGAACATCATTTGTTGATGAGATACCTTTGGTAATGACCTCGATACCTGCCTTAGCAAACACTTCTTTTGCTTCTTCAACTTGAACTTCGGAATTACGTTCATTTGTCGTGTACATGATGCCAACTTTTTTCACATTCGGCATAACTTTTTGCAATAATTCGACCTGTTTTGAAATAGGCGACATGTCACTTGTTCCTGTTGCAATGCCCCCAGGGTTCTCCATTGAATCAACTAATTTTGCTGATACTGGGTCGGTAACTGCTGTAAACAAGACTGGAACATCGGTTGATAGATTAGCCAATGTCTGTGCGGCTGGTGTTGCAATCCCTAAAACAAGGTCATTATTAGCAATCAAATTGGTTGAAATGGTTTGTAAATTTGACTGGTCACCTTGTGCATTTTCATAATCAATGACGATATTATCCCCGTCAACGTAGCCTTCTTTTTTTAATTCATCCACAAATCCCTTGCGAGCTGCTGTTAGCGATTGATGTTCAACATACTGAAGAATCCCAATATGGACAACATCGTCGCTAGTACTTTTTGATAATGAACACCCAAATAACGTGAGTACAGCTAACATCAAAGCCATAATAGCTGTCATGTTTCTTTTCATACTACTTACCTCTGCTTTTCTTACTCCCAATCTCGATGTCGAGATTGGAAAACTTTTTTCAATATTAGAACTGCTTAGTTCTACATCAGCCACAATAAATAAAACCAGCTAGGATCAAAAGTCTAACTGGTTTTCAATACATGCGTAAAAACATATCTTACTTGCCAATTAGAACTCAAAGTATCTAATCGGCTTTTCTCAACAGTAAAATGCTTTAGCTTCATAGATACAAACGGTATGACGTTTGCATCCATGATTGGCTACAAACGTCTATCTAAAGAAACTAAAGTAATAGTAATGATTTAGTTTTTCAGTCATTACAGACGCCTTTTTCAGCATATTTCCTCCTGTTAAGTTGTAAACCATGAGACATTCACATGGCTTACCGTCATTGTTTTTGATTGTTTACAGTTTACCCTTATTTTTGCTTTCTGTCAATATATTTTTAAAATTCAGAAAAAAGAGTTATAAAAAAAGTCTCTAGCAAAGAGATTATGTACTAGAAACCTTTTTATGTTGAATGTTTGAGTAAGTAATTGTAATTTTTTGTATTGTTATTTCAGAATAGTTTTTAAAAAGAGTTTACACATTTTGATTTAAAATGATTGGAGTTTTGTTTCAAAATCGTCAATAACTTTGGCAAGATTTTTTTTGCCATGATAGATACCGTGACCAAAGATTATCATGCCCAAACTTCCAAGGATCATCAAGACAAAACCGAGGATTAGCAAAATGATTTGTTTGTTAAAGAAATAAATGAGTAAAAATCCTAAACTTGTTACTGCTAGAAGTAAAGTTAACCAACGACCTAAATTTTCAAGCATGTGTTTTTGATAAGCTATTTCAGTTTCATAACCTCTGATAAGTTCTGATTTTGTCATGATATATCTCCTCTAGAAGTCTATAAATTAGTAAGACAAACCTGGATCGAAGAATCCAATGAGAACACCAACAAAGGCAATAACAACGAGTAGTAGCATGACTTTAATTGGTGAGATGTTTTTCTTAGCCATTAACCACCAGCAAAAGACGATGAAGATTGCTGTTAGCAAACCTGGATAAACGGCGTCTAATTTATCTTGAAGAACCAAGTACGGATTTTTGGCACTACCAAGTTGGAATGAAGTTTGGACAGATACCCAAGTGGCAGCAACGCCACCGACAACCATACCACCGACGATAGAAACGGCTTTACGAATGGCTTGACCTTGAGCACCAACTAGAAATTCAACGGCTTTATCACCGAGTTCATAACCTTTGAAATAGGCAAATCTCATACCCAGATAAGCTAACAAGTTCCAAACGACGATGTAGAAAACAGCACCGATTGGTGAGCCACCAGTGGAAAGACCAAGGGCAATCCCTAAAATAACTGGAATCAAAGTTCCAACAACAAGTGAGTCACCGATACCAGCCACAGGTCCCATAAGCCCTGCACGAAGTCCGTTAATGGTTTCGTCATCAACTTCTTCAGAACCATTAGCACGCGCTTCTTCAAGACCTGCTGTGATTCCGACAATGAGTGAACCAAGCTGAGGTTCTGTATTGAAGAAAGCTGTGTAAGTTTGCATTGAACGTGCTTGATCTTCTTTGTTATCATATAATTCTTCCACGATTGGAAGCATTGATGTCAAATAACCAAATGTTTGCATATGCTCTTGTGAGAAGCAAGTAAGGTTACCATAATACCAATGATGGAAAGATTTCATCAAGGTTTTCTTTGTTAATTTCTTTTGAGCCATTTTAGATATCCTCCTCATCATCGTCATCAAAATCATCAGCTGCTGTGGCTGTTGCTTTTACAGTTTTAGCCATTTCAAGTTCGTAGAATAATACGGCAAAGATTAATGAAATCACTGCACATGATACCAAATTCAAACCAAGTGAAGCTGCCAAAGTGAAGCCAACAAAGAATGGAATAAAGTCAGTCACTTTTTCAACAATTTGTTTCAAAAGAATGGCAATTCCGACACATGGTAACAAAGCCCCTACTGTAAAGAGGGTTTTCATTGGAATACCATCCATTGGAAGTGCATCTTTCATTGCTGTAACAGCAGTCGCTCCAAGTTTACACATTACCAATGTCGGGATAAATGAGAATACAAAATGTGATACCCATGGATAGAGCCAATCAACTTGATAAAGTTTTCTAAATTGACCTTTTTCTATCGCACGCCAACCAATGTGTTGCCAAATAAGGTTCATGGTTGCTGTTCCGTAGAAAAGAACCGTACCGACAGTACCAACAAGCGTACCCATTGATTTAGCCAAGTTAGCCGCATCAGCTGAATCAGCTGATAAACCTTGAGAATGGATGGCTACCATTGCCAAAGGAATACCGATATAAGAAACCGCACGCACGTCGGCTGAAACCGTACCACCAGGTGTTACAAGGGCAATGTAAACCAACTGCATAGCAACACCGCAGATGATTCCTGTTTTAACATCGCCAAGAATAAGTCCACAGACAAGACCACCGACAAGAGGACGACCAAGCGTATAGTTACCAATGGTTGTACCACCAAGCCCTGGCATTGAAGACAAACATGCAAACAACCCTAACAAAGCTGCTTGAAACCAAGAAATTGTCATAATACATCTCCTACACTAAGATACAAAGAGCGTCAGCAAGCAAAGGCAAAATAGGAGTTTTGACGAAGAGTCGCTAGACTCTAGGAGAAACTATCTTTTTGACACAGCTCGCAGCTCGTGTTCAATTAACAAGATACAAAGAGCGCAAACGAGTTTTGGCATCAAAAATGACTATGCCAACTCACTTTATTCGCTGCTAAGTAACAATAAATTAATAACCAAATTTTGATTTGAAATCTGACCAGTAACCGATTGAAACATCTGGCAATAATTGGAATTTCACTTTGTATCCAGCTTTTTCAATTGCTTCAAGGGCATCTGCTTCTTCTTGGGTGATAGATTGATTATTCCCAAGTTTGACAGCACCTGGTCGGTCATTACATGGACCAACGATAATTTCTTTTACATCACTAGGAACAAAACCTTGGTCAACCAGAATTTTTTTCATGTCAATTGGATTCTTGGTAATCAAAAAATAGCGCGTATCAGAATCCAATACTTTTTGAGATTTTTGTCCAAAAGCATCTACCGACCAAACAAAGGTTTTTTTGTCCGAAGCTCCTTTGTAAGCTTGGGTTAAAACTTTGTTTTTTGAAGCAGCATCGTTTACGGCAATCAAACCGTCACAAGGGTATTCTTTTGCCCAACGTGTTACAGTTTGCCCGTGAATCATGCGGTCATCGATACGTACAAATGATATAGTCATTGTTAATCTCCTTTTTAATTAAATGTCGTCTTCTTCATCATCTGAAGCGATTTTAAATTCTTGAAGAGCTACTTGAGCTTCTGGCAAAACAGCTTGAACAAAAGCGTCACCCTCAAGCATATCTTTCATAACTGCTGAGGTAATTGCCATTGGTAAATTCATACCCCCTAAAACAACAGCATTTTCCAATTTTCCGAGTTGGTCCAAGATATTACAAGCAGTTGTCAAAGGGCTACCGCCAATAATATCAGCAAGAACAACAACAGAATCGTCAGCTGTTAAACCTGAAATAGCTTGTCTGAAGTCTTTTTCAAAGTCATCAACTGTTTTGCCATTTTTTAGACCGATAGCGATGACCTGGTCCATCTTATCTTCAGCGAACATAGCCAAAGAAGTTTTGAGACCTTCTGCAAAACCACCATGACTCACCAGTAGTAAATACTTCATAGTTTTTTCTCTCCTTATCTGTCTATTATTCTATCAATGTATTAAGCGTTTTCACACTCTCGTTTGTCACTTTCTTTTGATGACAATTATCACCTCGAATGTGACAATTGTCATTTTGAAAGCAAACAAAAACATCTGGAGGTCAAACTCTCCAGATGTCATCAAGATTATTTCAAACTGTCTTCTATTGTCTTTTGGATTGTAAACAAATCTGTCTCGATACTGTTATTGGCAATGGATTTGGTAATCAAATAGTCTGCTTGTTCCAGTACGGTATTATACGTTTTAAACGTTGGCTGGGTAATTCCCTGACTAAGCATTGAATCCAATGTTGAAACCGTCAAAGAATCTGAACCAAAACCATCTTTTTTTAGCTTTTCTTTCGTGGCGTCGCTTTGCATCACACTTTTCAAAACAGATGCCCCTTGCGAATAATCAAAGACTGATTGTTGAATATCCTCATCGGTACAGAGTAATTGTAAAAATTCCCACGCCAAGGTACGGTGTTTGTTTTTTGAGGACATGGCATAAAGCGATGTTGCGACTTGCGTTGCATCGCCGTCCTCACTACTTGCTGGCATTGTCACACAAGACCATGAGAATCTAGAATATTTCGCAACATGATAAGGATAAGGTTTATAAGTGCGATATTCTGCCAAAGTCATTGGCAAAAAAGCAACCTTTCCTTCGTCAAAGTCTTGTGAAGTAACCTCATAATTTCCACTAAGGGCATTGAGTTGCGTAATCAAGGAAAGGGCATTTTTCACGTCATCACTGTCAAAATAAGCTTTCGTTCCCGTTGTGTTAAATAGCTTCGCACCATAGGCAGCGACAGCTTGTTGCCAAGTGTAGCCTGTACAGCCATACTGGTCAATCACCCCATCATCGTCAGTATCCTTAGTCACTTGCTTGCAAATATTGTAAAAGTCCTCTAAAGTCCACCCAGAATCTGGAATCGAAATTCCCTCTTTTTCCAAAAGGTCAATATTAATACACATCATGGTTGGATTGCTTTCAAATGGCAAAGCGTACTGCGTATCATTATAATTTCCTGCCTTATAAGAGGATTCATAAAATATCGAATCATCAAAGCTCGTACTAATATGCTCATCCAACTTAGCAAGTGCACCTGTTGATGACAAGAGGTTAAAGTCATCTTCTGGCACGATAAAGACATCTGGCTGTGTTCCTGCAACAATCTGGTCTGTTAACCAATCAGAATAATCATTCTTTGAAATACCACTCTCATAGACCACCTCGACATTTGGGTGCAATTTTTCAAAGCGCGAAATCGCAGTATCAATGACTTTATAATCATTTCCATTCGGCACATCCCAGCTACTTCCTGCATAAATGCCGATTTTTAAAATGATTTTCTGGTGTGTTTGATGATAAATAAAAGCAGCACTCCCAACGACAATTACTAGTAGCGGTAGCAATAACCATTTGTAATATTTTTTGAGTTTAGTCATGGTCATCTTCCTCAAATGATTTCAAGGTGACACCTGTCTGCACCGCCCAAATAGCAAGCTGCGTACGGTCACGCAAATTCAACTTAGAAAGGATGTTAGATAGATAATTTCTAACGGTCCCTTCCGACAGATACAGTTTGGCAGCAATTTCTTTATTGGACAATCCAAAACCAATCTGCTGTATAATGCGCCACTCCATTTTACTAATATCAGTCGTTAGCGCATCATCAACTTGGATAGCAAAGTTTGATTGCGCCATTTGTGAAAAAAGTTTAAAAACTTTTGTGGCAATATCTGGATTTAGCATGGCACGTCCGTCATTAACCGTCACCACCGCATCATGCAATTCATCCATCGAAGTTCCCTTCAGCAAATAACCACTGGCACCATATTTTAGAGCGCTATAAATAAAATCATCATCATCAAAAGTCGTTAGGATAATCACCTTCGTATTTGTGAAATGTTCTTTAACAGCTTTAGTACACAAAACACCGTCCATTTTTGGCATACGAATATCCATTAAAATCACGTCTGGTTTGCTAGTCGATAGAGCTTCCAAAACCTCTGTCCCATCACTCACCGCGCCAACAACTTCGATATCAGGATAGGCAGATAAGACAATTTTTAACGACTGTCTAATCAATTCTTGGTCGTCTGCAATTAATACTCGTATCATTCTTCTTCTCCTTTTATTTTAGGGATATGAATCGTTGTGGCAAAACCATCCTCACCTGAAAATTGGACACGACCACCAATAATGGCTAAACGTTCCGTCATTTGGGTCAACCCAAAACCGTATTGAATCGTTTTGCTCCCCACTCCATTATCTTTAATGAACAAAACGTAATCATCTTCATTTAGCATACTAATCTTAATTTCAGTTGCTCGTCCATGACGCAAAGAATTGGTCACAGATTCTTGAATGACACGGAAAATGACATCTTCTTTTGTTTTGTCAAAATCAATATTGTCCCACTGATAATTCAAATCAATCTGCAAATGCGATAATTCTTGATACTCGACAAGCATTTTTTCAATAGCGTCTTTTAAACTGTGGTTTTCCAGAGCACCTGGACGCATTTTATTCAGCGAGCGCCTAACATCAACAATCCCTTCTCGCACAACGTTGGAAACATTGGTTAATTGCTTTTTAGCGTCATTTGGGTCAAGGTCAATCAAGACAATCACCGCATCAATTCCCGCAGAAATGCCTGTCAAGGCATGACCAATAGTATCGTGAATTTCACGCGCAATACGCCTGCGTTCCCTATCCTCAGTAATTTTTTCAGACACCGCCATGTATTCTTTCAAACGCGTATTTGCCTGCGAAGCCATGAGCAATTCTTCCTCAATCTTATGGTTTTCAGTCACCGAATAAACAATGTAAGTCACTAAAGAAATAATGAAAATGATGATATTTAGCGATACCAGACAATTTTTGATGAAAAGAATCACTAAACGCGTGCTTGTAGGGAAAAATCCGATATAAACATCCAAATCGGGCGTTCTAATCAAAAGCGACAAGACGTCATAATTTGACAGCAAAAGCGCACCGAAACTAGCAACAATAAAGAGCAACCATGACTTTTTCTCACGAAACGTATAAAAATCCGTGTAAGAGAAAAAGATATCCATAAAAACAAGCAAAATTAAACCGTTATAGGAAAATTGCAGCGCTACAAAGGTAGCTAACAACAAGAGCACCTCAAAAATCGCAAACCAATCACGCGCCGTTGTCCCTTTTTTAAACTTTTGATTTCTTATATAAATAACAAGTAAAAGCCCTGCAAAAAAGAGATTTGACAACCAAAAAATTCGCTCTGGTGAACTTGGAATGACGCTAATTTCTTCTAATAAAGAACGACTCAAACCATTGTCAATAATGTACTTTGTAGCTGACAAATAAACTGAGCTATAAAATAACACCGCCAAGAAATTAATAATAATCAGGTCACGTTTTGCAAAATCAATATTTTTCAAAGCTTTCATCATTGCCACCCCGCTAAATCAAAGTCAGAAACGTTCTCACTAGTCATAAATTCAACTGGAATGACAATTTCCTTATCTACTGATTTGTTGTGATATAGAGAGTAACCCGCCTGAATCGCTCGTTTACCGATTGTTAACGGCGATTGAGCTACTGTTGCTTGAATTGAACTCGTCGTTGCCAATAAATTTTTCATATCTGGCGAACCATCTACACCATAGATTTTAATCGATGTTGTCACATTTGAATTTTCAATTGCAGCCAAAGCTCCGATAGCCACTTGGTCATTAATCGCCATCACCGTGTCAAATTCGACCCCTGAAGCGATGACCGATTCCACTTGCGGCATCGCTATTTCGGTTTGCCCTAGGCAATCCTTGCGGTCAACCACTTGATAGGCATCATTTCCTTCAATCGTATCTAAAAATCCATTGATACGATCTACTGCTGATACTGCATTTTGATGTTCCAATAACAAAATTTTGGCACTTGACTGCGTCTGCATTAAATTTTGAGCGCATAAAACACCAGCTTGATAATTATCCGATACAATCGTCGTATCTACTGAAGAATCATCTGATAGTTGACTATCGACAACAACAATTTTTATCCCAGCTCTTTTCGCTTTCTTCAAAGCTTTTATTAATTTTTGACTGTTTGCATCAACAGGATTGATGATAATGATATTAACACCCTTTTCAATAAACGATTCAACCTGTTGCGTTTGTTTATCAATGTCCAAAACAGGGTCTCTAGTGTACAAAATATCATTATTTTCCTCAACAATTTTTTCAACCTCGTTGTTTAATACCTTGTAAAAATCATTGTTCATGGTCATGTAGGTCGCACCAATCTTAACCTGATTTTCATTTGAAGGAACCATTTTATAGTTCCAATAAACTCCCATAATGGCAAGAACCCAAATAAAAGCGATTACCAAAACACCGACATATTTCCTTTTTTTCATCTCATACCTTTTCAATAAAACCAAGAGACCACTGATAGCTATATTCGCCTTAATTATAACACGTTTAAATTGTACAGACAATTCAGTCAGAAATAGCCCCTCATTCTATCTAACGAATTTTAAAAACACCCGCAGGTGTTTTTTATACTCCATTTATTCGAAACTACTTATGCCAAGTTTTTCTAGAACTAAGGCAATTCCATCATGATTGTGACTGGCTGTTACGTGTCCAACACGCTCCTTAACTTCCTGCGGAGCATTTGCCATGACATATGCCTCACCTGCAACTTCCAGCATGTCTAGGTCGTTAAAATTATCACCAAATGCTAAGGTTTCAGACGTATCAACACCATAATGGTCGGCTAATAGGCTAACTGCGCGTCCTTTTTGAATGCCGTTTGCCATCACTTCTATGTAATACGGCAACGAACGTGCAATCGACAAGCCAGGATAGAGTTCTTTTAACTTTTCTTCCAAGGTAACCATTTTCTCTGGCTCTCCCATCAAAAGCAGTTTATGAACTTCAGACAAATGCCCAATTGTCTCCAAATCCGCCTCCTGAGAAACCAGTCCAACAACTTCTTCCTCACGAGAAATCCATTTATTCATTCGATTTTGCGACAACCACTTTTCGCCACTGTAGACATTCCAAGCAACCTCTGAAACTTCTTTTTCTAAATACTGGCAAATGGCTTGCGCTGCTTGGGGGCTCATAGGGCAACTATCAATCACTTGACCATTTTCATCTTGAATAAAAGCACCATTATAGGAAATCATGGGTACATCAGGTAAAAAATCTGTCAAAATTGGCTTAATCGCCTCTGGCATACGCGCCGAAACTGGAACAAATAAAATACCTGCATCAACAGCATGACGAAGGGCTTGGCGTGTCCTAGGCGTCACTTTCAAGGCATCATTAATAAGAGTGCCGTCAATATCACTAAAAATTATTTTTACCATTGTCCTTTTCCTCCTATTTTCTCCCAGTATAGCACTTTTTGAAAAGGGTTTCAAAAACTATTTCCTGATAATAACAAAAAAGCCCAAGTCAAAAACTGACTCGAGCTTGGGTTAGTTAAAAAATTAGTTACTGTTTTTGAACAACAATCTCCCATGAAGCTTGACCAACTTGTTCAAAACGCGTAACAGGGTAGCTATTCTCTGCTGCCCAATTTGGAATACTCTCCGTTGCTTGTGTACAATCAAACTTAATAAGAAGTTCATCACCAATAGATAATTCTTTCATCTTGTTTTTAGCATCAATCAATGGAAAAGGACACACTAATCCACCCGTTTCAAGTTCTACCACAGCCATAACTACTCTCCTTTCAAATATTTATTTGGCTTAACAAATATAAAATAAGATGCAGTCCATACTCCAAGAATAGTTAAAGGCAAAGCAATCCAACCTTTGCTAGAGATGACTGCTGTCGCTGTTAAACCATTTCCAATCGTACATCCCCCTGCCCAAGAAGCACCTATTCCCATAAGAATACCACCAACAGTGCTCTTCCTAATAGTTTTTATATCAGGAAGACGCCATCGGAATTCTCCAGCACCTCGAGCAGCAATATAAGATCCTAGGAATATTCCCAAAATAAGAAAGACTCCCCAATTAAGTAAATTAATATCACCAGTCGCAACATAACTAATAAGATTAGCAGAAGGTGTTGTAATACCCAAACCACCTGTACGTCCAGTAAACTCACTTGCTGGCCATGCTATAAGAGCAATCAAACCAATGACGAATCCAACCCAAAACTTATGATATTGCTTTTCAAAAAGCAAATGTCGAATTCCTTTATATTTGGGAGCAAGAGTAGCAACAATCTTTTTAGGTTTATTCAATTCTCTGATTACTAAAAGTATTGTTATAATGACTAAAAGTAAAACAAAATACCACACCGAAATACCTAATTGCCCTGCTAAATTATCGTTAGCTACCCAGTATTTTGAAATTGCTTGATTTAAAAATTGTAAAGCACCGTACTTCATACTTGCTGCACTTAACATATAGAAAAATAAGGCCACCCAACTACCTATTAATCCTTCAGCTGCACGATACCAAGTTCCTGTAGCACAACCACCTGCTAACACAATACCAATCCCAAACAAATAAGATCCTATAATCGCCCCCAGCACTGAGTAATCCTCATAAGGAGAGGAAACAATTCCCAACTTAATTAGACTAAGAACACCAACGCTTTCTACCGTGATTGCTATTAAAAACGCGTAGAATAAAGTATTATTTTTGGCAATATACATATCTCTAAAGCCACCTGTCATACAGAACCGTGTACGTTGCAAGACAAATCCAAAGGCAATACCTACAAGACCACCTGAAATTATTTTTAAAAGCATTTATTATCTCCGAATTAATGATACGATTAGATTAACATGTTTCAATGTAATTGCCTAATCTATTTTTCTTATGACCAAATATAAGAAAAATTTATCTCACTAAATAACAAAAAAAGCCCAAGTCAAAAACTGACTCGAGCTTGGGTTGGTTAAAACGGTAATTCTTCCTCTTCCAAAACTAAATCAGCGAGGTCGTTTGCCACATTATTTTCTCGCATGTCACGTTGGGCACGGCTTTCTAAAAGTTGGAAAGAATGGCAAAGCACTTCTGTCACATAATTCGTGTGACCATCTTTTTCATATTTACGTGTGCGAAGCTCGCCATCAATCGAAATCAGACTTCCTTTTCCAGCATAAGAAACAAGAGTTTCTGCCAAACGTCCCCAAACCACAACTGAAATAAAATCAGTCTCACGCTCACCATTTTGCGATTTAAAACGGCGGTTGACTGCTAGTGTTACACGTGTAACAGATTTCTCATTTGAAGTCGTCACAAGCTCAGGCTGCGCTGTCAAACGACCAATCATAATAACTTTATTGTACATCATTACCTCCTTATCTTATTATTCGAAAAAGAAGTTGTTAATCTACTTAAAAAATGAAATTTTTAAACAATTCTGCTAAAATAAAATCAATTTTTATGAAAAAAAGCCCTCACCCACTCCATGTCCCGTAAAGGAACACCTGCAGATAATGCCTGCATTGAATGGTTTCACTCCGTTCTAAAGTCTGAAACCTTTTATCTCCATAACTGGAGAAACCTCAATAGAGATAGTATAACAGATATTGTCAAAAACTACATTACATTTTATAATGAAACTAGAATTCAACGGAACTTAAAAGACATGTCTCCTGTCGAATACAGGAAACATGTCTTACAATAGTGTTTTTCTTCTGTCCCACTAACGGGGGGCAGCGCCCAAATACGTGAATCTCTGTTTTTCTTAACTAAGAATTTCTCTCAAGCTCTTTTCTTACCCTTTCCAGTGTTTTTCTGGGTTAAAGGCTTCGCCGACTACGGCTGTGTCATCAAGTTCGATGATACCACGTTTTTGTGGGGCATTTGGAAGGGCTAATTCGCGAGGTGAACACATCATACCAAAACTCTTTTCGCCACGAAGGGCACCTGGGAAGATAAGACTTCCGTTTGGCATCATAGCACCTGGAAGGGCTACGATTGTCTTCAAACCAACAGTGGCATTTGGCGCACCTGCAACGATTTGAACGGTTTTGTCATCTGAAATTTGCACTTGGCAAATGTTCAAGTGGTCGCTGTCTGGGTGAGCTACCATTTCTTTGATTTGACCAACAACGAATTTTGGTGATGGGTCATTTTCTAATTGCTCAGCAAAACCTTCTTTTGCCAATTCAGCGTTCAATGTTGCAACGTCTTGGTCAGATAGAGTGACTTGACCAACGCCTTCAATTGTAACCAAGCTTGACACTTCAAAAATATTCCAAGCAACTGTTTCACCATTTTTCTCAAGGAAAACGCGTGAGACATTGCCTTTGCGTTCGTAGTCAAGTTTAGCACCTTTGCTATCTTTGACAATTACCATGAGGACATCACCGACATGTTCTTTGTTGTACGTAAAAATCATTTTCTCTCCTATTTCAATCCAGCTAAAAAGCTGTTAATTTCTGCTTTGGTTTTGCGTAATTTATTAACTAAACGACCAATTTCTTTTCCATTTTCAGTCACCACAAAACTTGGAATCCCAAAAATATTCCAGCGTTGTGCGACTTCCATGAAATCATCACGGTCCACACGGACAAAGGTGAATTCTGGATTTTCTGCTTCAATTTCAGGCATGACTGGATAGATGAATTGGCAGTCTGGGCACCAATTTGCCGTAAAAAAGAAAACCACTTTTTCAGGTTTTTCTAGATAGGTAGCCATTTCTTCATAGGATTTTGGGCTAATCATTTTTCGCCTCCTCATAGCTAATCTCACCATTTTGGTAAACAAATTGAAACGTCCGACCGTCCTCTAAAACAAGACCACCAGTCGTTCTCTCCTTATCAGATTCAAAAGCATTCACATAAAGCACCGAGATATTGTCAAATCGACTAAAATAATTACGAATGGCTTGCTTAATTTTTTCTTGTCGCTTTTCTTCGCATTGTTTTTTTAGGATTGCTCCCAAAATGATGACACCACCGACTCCCACTAAGCTAAAACGTGACAGTAAGTTTCTTTTTTTGTTTCTCATACGCTTTATTTTAGCATATTTCATCCTATAATACCAAGATAGAAATATTTAATGCTATTTCTAACATTAAATTGTCTGAAAACGTGATAAAATAGAAATCATAGAATCGAGGTTTTTATGTCAGAATTATTTTCAAAAATAAAAGAAATCACAGAACTTGATAGTATTGCAGGATACGAGCATAGCGTTCGTAACTATCTTCGTTCAAAAATCACACCGCTCGTTGATGACGTGCAAACTGACGGTCTTGGTGGTATTTTTGGTATTAAAAACTCTGCTGCTGAAAATGCACCACGCATCATGGTTGCTGCTCACATGGACGAAGTTGGTTTCATGGTCAGCGACATCAAAGCTGACGGTACCATGCGTGCTGTTGGTATTGGTGGGTGGAATCCTTTGGTGCTAAGCTCACAACGTTTTACTCTTTACACACGTGACGGTCGCGTCATTCCAGTCGTTTCTGGTTCTGTTCCACCGCATTTCCTTCGTGGAGCAAATGGCTCTGCTGCTCTTCCAAAAATTGATGACATCATTTTCGACGCTGGTTTTACAGACAAAGCTGAAGCAGAATCATTTGGCATTCTTCCAGGCGACATCATCGTACCAAAATCTGAAACAATTCTCACAGCCAACCAAAAAAACGTTATCTCTAAAGCTTGGGACAATCGCTTCGGTGTGCTTATGGTAACCGAATTGCTTGAAAGCCTTAAAGGTCAAGAACTTGATAATACACTTATTGCTGGTGCCAATGTTCAAGAAGAAGTTGGCCTTCGTGGCGCACACGTTTCTGCCACAAAATTCCAACCAGAACTCTTCTTCGCCGTTGATTGCTCACCTGCTGGTGACATTTATGGCAACCAAGGTAAAATTGGCGACGGAACACTTTTCCGTTTCTACGACCCAGGACATATCATGTTAAAAGATATGCGTGATTTCTTACTCACAACCGCTGAAGAAGCTGGTATCAAATATCAATATTATGCTGCCAAAGGGGGTACAGATGCTGGTGCTGCTCACCTTAAAAACGGTGGTATCCCATCGACAACTATCGGTGTTTGTGCGCGTTACATTCATTCACACCAAAGCCTTTATGCTATGGATGACTTCTTGCAAGCGCAAGCTTTCCTTCAAGCTATTGTTAAAAAATTAGACCGCTCAACTGTTGACCTCATCAAAAAATACTAGAAAGGATCTAGGGGACTCAGGTCATTAAGCAGCTCTGTTGCACTTCCCCCTTGTCTTACTATGAAAATTGGATTTATCGGAGTCGGAAAAATGGCAACTGCCATTATCAACGGACTTAACACAACATCACACGATATCATCATTTCAGGTTCTTCACTTCCTCGCTCACGCGAAATCGCAGAGCAGCTTGAAGTTGAAGCAGCCCTTTCACACCAAGAACTCATTGACCAATCTGATTTGGTTATCCTTGGTATCAAACCACAAATGTTTGAATCAGTCCTTGCTGGACTTCACTTCCACCAACCCATTCTTTCAATGGCAGCAGGGGTAACATTGGAACGCCTTGGCAAATTAACAGACCCAAATCTTCCATTAATTCGTATCATGCCAAACCTCAATGCTCAAATTCTAAAAAGCACAACAGCGATTTGTACCAATGACAACGTTTCTGCAGAACTCCTAGTAACCGCCAAAGAAATCACTGACAGCTTTGGTTCAACCTTTGATATTCCTGAAAAAGACTTTGATACTTTTACAGCTCTTGCAGGCTCTAGCCCGGCTTACATTTACCTATTTATCGAAGCCCTTGCCAAAGCTGGTGTCAAATATGGTATTCCAAAAGAAAAATCACTTGATATCGTGACACAAACTGTCCTTGCTAGTGCCGAAAATCTTCTTCACGGTTCTGACAGCCCACATGACTTGATTGATAAAATCTCAAGCCCTGGTGGAACAACCATCGCAGGACTTCTCGACCTTGAAAAAACAGGATTGACAGCTAGTGTCATTTCAAGTATCGATGCTACAATCGATAAAGCAAAAGCTTTGTAAAATAAAAAACGCCTTTACAGCGTTTCAAACAAAAGACAAACCCCAAAAATGAGGTTTGTCTTTTTTATTATGAGCCACAGGGGCAATAAAAACATAAGATTTTTTTACATCAATCACCTAAACCGATACGGTTAAAGATTTCATCAACACGTTTAGTGTAGTATGATGGATTGAACAATTCATCGATTTCTTCTTGTGTTAAACGTGAAGTGACTTCTTCATCAGCTTCAAGAAGTGGTTTGAAGTCAACTTGGTTATCCCAAGAATAAGCTGTCTTAGGTTGAACAAGGTCATAAGCTTGTTCACGTGTCATTCCTTTTTCAATCAATTTAAGCATTACACGTTGGCTGAAAATAAGACCAAAAGTAGACCCCATGTTGCGAATCATGTTTTCTGGGAAAACAGTCAAATTTTTCACGATATTTCCAAAACGGTTAAGCATGTAATCAATAAGGATTGTAGTATCTGGTGAGATAATACGTTCAGCAGATGAGTGAGAAATATCACGTTCATGCCAAAGTGACACGTTTTCGTAAGCTGTTATCATATGACCACGAATAACACGTGCAAGACCTGTCATATTTTCTGAACCGATTGGGTTGCGTTTGTGAGGCATAGCTGAGCTACCTTTTTGCCCCTTAGCGAAGAATTCTTCAACTTCACGTTGTTCAGATTTTTGCAGACCACGGATTTCAGTTGCCATACGTTCAATTGATGTTGCAATGCTAGCAAGAACTGCAAAGTATTCTGCATGAAGGTCACGTGGAAGAACTTGTGTTGAAATTTCTTGTGCACGAATACCAAGTTTTTCACACACATAAGCTTCAACAAATGGTGGAATGTTGGCGAAGTTACCAACAGCACCTGAGATTTTACCAGCTTCAACACCAGCAGCAGCGTGTTCAAAACGTTCGATGTTACGTTTCATTTCACTGTACCAAGTTGCCAACTTCAAACCAAAGGTAGTTGGCTCAGCATGCACACCGTGAGTACGTCCCATCATGATTGTAAATTTATGTTCTTTAGCTTTGTTAGCAATGATTTCAAGGAAATTATGCAAATCTTTGCGGATGATTTCATTAGCTTGTTTGTAAAGGTAACCATAAGCTGTATCAACAACGTCAGTTGATGTCAAGCCATAGTGCACCCATTTACGTTCTTGCCCAAGACTTTCAGAAACTGCACGAGTGAACGCCACAACGTCGTGACGTGTTTGTTGTTCAATTTCCAAAATACGGTCAACGTCAAAGCTTGCATTGGCACGGATTTTAGCGACGTCCTCTTTAGGAATTTCTCCCAATTCAGCCCAGGCTTCGTCAGCCAAAATTTCAACTTCAAGCCAAGCTTTGTATTTGTTTTCTTCACTCCAAATTGCCGCCATCTCAGGGCGTGAATAACGATCGATCATGTTTAAGATATAAAGGGCGTTAAGCGAATACAGTTAACTCCCTAGCTCCTTTCCTTTTTTAGTTATATCAATAAAATAACTAACACAATTAATTAAAATCTTCCTTACCAATTCAACAGATGGATAGTGAGGTAAAGTTGTTAAATCTGTATCAAGTGGTAAATCATAAACAGCAAGGTAATCATTGGGGTAATTATTTGTCAGCTCTGCCATTTTTTCAGAAATACGAGACTTATCTGAAGAAGCAAAAACGACTTCAACGATAGCTTTCTCAGCATTATCAATATAAGCATGAACAATGATTTTCAGCATATTTTCCCCGATTAACACTTTAAAAATCCATTCCTTCACCCATTTCCGCAATGGTATCTGGTTCATCACTAAACAAAGTAATGTGTCCCATTTTGCGGTTATGTTTTGCCTCTAGTTTACCATAAAGGTGGAGGTGAGCGCTAGGATTTTCTTGCACATAAGCTTGTGCTTTTTCCATATGTTGTCCAAGAACATTCAGCATAACAGCTGGTTGATGGAGATGAATTTTTGGAAGTGGCAAGCCGAGAATTCCCAAAATATGTGTGTCAAATTGTGAAAAATCACAGGCCTCAATTGAATAATGTCCTGAATTGTGAGGACGTGGTGCAATTTCATTGACGATAATATCATCAGGCGTCGCAAACATTTCGACACAAAGTGTACCAGACAATTCCAGTTTTTCAGCGATTTGAACAGCCATAGCTTGTGCTTTTTGAGCAAGTTCATCAGAAATGCGAGCTGGTACAATTGTTTTAGATAAGATATTATTGCGATGAATATTTTCTTGTACTGGAAAAACGGTCATATCCTTGCCATTTCCTGAAACAATCACTGAAATTTCAAGGTCAAAATTCACAAATTCTTCCAAAACACATTCGCAAGAATTGGCTAATTTGTTAGCGTTAGCTAAGTTTTCAACTGATTTAATCACGATTTGACCATGACCATCATAACCGCCAGTTGCTGTTTTTAAAACATATTTCTTAGATAAATCAATATCCTCAAGGTCAAGACTTGATGTGACGACCTTGTACGGTGCTACTTTCACACCTGCTGTTTTAGCTAGAAAGTCTTTTTCAAAGATACGGTTTTGCGAAATACAAAGCAAATCAGTTCCTTGCGGTAATTGCCCTTCCTTGACAACCGCATCCAAAGCATCCGCATCAACATTTTCAAACTCATAAGTGAGCACATCGCAGCGTTCTGCTAGTTCACGCATAGCTTCAACATCATCATAAGGTGCCACAATCATATCACTCACATGTGAAGCTGGGCAATCTGCTGCAGGGTCCAAAGTAACCACTTTATGCCCCATATAGATAGCTGAAATAGCCATCATTTGTCCAAGTTGTCCACCACCGATAATACCGATTGTTTTAGTCGAGTTCATCTGTTGAAGCCTCCGCAACTTTACCTTGTTCAAGTGCAAAGTTTTCTAGTTTTTCTGCCAATTCAGTATCTTCAATTGCCAAAATACGAAGAGCTGTTAGAGCAGCATTAGTTGCTCCTGACTCTCCGATAGCCATAGTTGCCACAGGTACTCCGCCAGGCATTTGAACGATTGAATAAAGCGAATCCAGTCCGCTAAGCGCGCGTGATTTCACAGGAACACCAATAACTGGAAGTATCGTTTTAGCTGCGACCATACCAGGCAAATGAGCAGCACCACCAGCACCAGCAATAATCACCTTAATACCACGCCCTCGTGCTTCTTCGGCGTGTTTAAACATCAAATCTGGTGTACGATGTGCAGAAACAACTTTCTTTTCATACGCCACACCAAATTGATCAAGTACCTCTGCTGTTTTTTTCATGGTAGCCCAATCAGATTTACTACCCATGATAACTGAAATTAATGGTTTCATTATTTTCCTTCCAATTGTTTTATATCTTCAACATCAACAACATGATAGCCAAGTTTTTTTAATTTTTGAGCAAAGAGCCCACTACTTGCCACTTTTTGTCCAGAAAAGTTTCCATCATAGACTTGATTAACACCACATGATGGAGTACGTGATTGTAAAATTGCTAAATCAATTGACTTTCCAGCCATTTCATCTAGACAACACTTAATACTCTTTTCAAACATCTCATCATAACAATTACCAGCAACATCAACAACACGACCGTCACGCACTTCAACTGGTTCTCGTGGTGTAGACAAACCTGCTAACACTTCTGGACAAACAGCTATCACATCTTTGTCAGCAACATAATCTACAAGGGCTTGATTGTAATTATGACCTCCGTTATACTTACAGCTTTCGCCCAAAAGACAAGCGCTGACTAAAATACATTTTGGCTTAACGTCCAATAGCTTTGCTTCCGATATCGTTTCGATAGAAAAGACCTGTTGTGTCTTGAGTTGCAAGTTCAGCATAGATAACATCTTGTGCTGATTTAACATCTTCCTTAGTTGTTACCAACATGTAAACCCGACCACCATTTGAAAGAAGTGCTTTATCATCAGCAAATTTAGCACCTGCATAATAAGTGATAATATCACCTGACGTTTTCTCAGGAAGGCGGACACCTTTTTCATAAGCAACTGGATAACCTTCTGAAGCCACAACAACACCAAGAGTGACCCCTTTGTCTATCCAAGTGATTTCTGGAGCTTTGCCATCTAAAATGTCAGTGATATTTTGAGCAAAATCAGATGTCAAACGTGGTAAGATAACTTGGGTTTCAGGGTCACCAAAACGTGAGTTAAATTCGATAACTTTTGGACCATCAGCTGTCAAAATAAGTCCTGCATAAAGAACACCAAGATATGGACGCCCTTCCGCAATCATACCATTAAAAACTGGCTTCACAATTGTTTCTACAACTGTGTCAACAACACTTTGTGGCAAATGTGGAACTGGTGCATAAGCTCCCATACCACCAGTATTAGGACCTTTATCGTCATCAAAAGCACGTTTGTGGTCTTGTGCAGTTGGCATGATATAGAATTCATCACCATTAACAAAGGCAAATAGTGAAAATTCTTCACCATCAAGAAATTCTTCAATGACCACACGCGCACCAGAATCACCAAATTTATTATCAAGCAACATTTCATGCGCCGCTTCGATCGCTTGTTCTATTGTTTCGGCAACAACAACACCTTTACCAAGCGCCAAACCGTCAGCCTTAACAACAATTGGTGCACCGTGTTCTTCAATATAGCTCTTTGCTTGCTCAAAATCTGAGAAAGTGCCGTAAGCAGCTGTTGGAACATGGTATTTAGCCATGATTGATTTAGCAAAATCTTTAGACCATTCAAGCTCTGCAGCTGCTTTACTTGGTCCAAATGCTTTCAAACCAGCAGCATTAAAATCATCAACGATTCCTGCAGCCAAAGCACCATCAGGTCCGATAAATGTCCAAGCAATATCATTAGCTTTCGCAAAATCAATCAGCTTAGAATGTTCGGAAATACCGATATTTACCAAATCAAGTCCATCAAGTGTCATGCCATCATTACCAGGTGCTACAAAAACCTGATTCACTCGAGGAGATTCCAACAACTTCTTAGCAATAGCATGCTCGCGCCCACCAGAGCCAACAACTAAAAGTTTCATAAGTAAAAATACCTCAATACAAACATTACAGGAGCCTAAGCTCCAAACTCAACAAAGTACGCAAAAATATATTTTACGAATTATATAAATACATTATAACATATTTGTTCGGAAATTATCGCAATTCATATAACAAGTTTGTAAAAAATAATAGAACTACAACAAAAAAAGAAGCATCTTGCCGTTTCAAAACACTTCCCTTTCTGACTTTATCTTATCTAATCTATTTTTTAACTAAGAACGCAGAAGGCATTCTGCCAGTTCCTCGTTCCCATAGTACCGTTTAAAATTCTATCCACAATCCATTATTTCAAGAACAAAGCCTCTAGAGAACTGTTTTTGTAGGAGATTATAATCCCCACCAACCAGTTATAACAATTGAAAAAAATTTTAGCATCTATCAATTCCAACCTTTCTTATAATTTATGATTTTATGTTAATAAAATCTATAAGAAAACAACATGACAAAAATGTCATGTTGTATCATTATTCCATTCTTCTACTAATTTACTTTTCAAATAAGTATCTCCAATTAAATTAGCAAATAAAATTGCATTGGAGTAAGATTTTTGTGCCGCTAAAAAATCTTTTTTAAATTGTAAATAATATTTCCACTCAACTAAACTTAAAACTGGACGTCTTTGAAAATCATGAACACTTGCCATGATAGTGTCGCTTTTTATAATTATTCGTTTTATAAATGATTCTCTATGGAATCGTAAAACCAAATCTACATTATTTAATAAAACATTATTTAAAATCAAAGAAGTTTCTGGCGAAAGATTTTCTTGATTCAGCAAACACTCCATTAATTCATCATATAAATCTAAGCTATAGATTCCCTCAAACGATTTAGCAGAAGCAAGGCAAGCAAAATATAAATCTATTAAAATCAAATCATTGATTTGAAATTTTTTCTTTCGTCTAACCTGGTCAAAATAGTCATTTAAAATTCCCTCACCAAAATTAACATCATCACTGAAATGAACATCAATCTTTGATTGTAAACAATCAATAACCAAACGTTCCTCTTCAGGTATAACTTCGTAATATCTTTCTGCAATCTCGTCAAAATAGGAAGTTTGTCTCTGAAGACGTTTCTCATCTCCATAAGTCGGTGTTCGCAATAATAAATACTTTAACTCCTTGTATCTAGTAGGAAGCTCTAGATTTTTACCATCAACTAATTCACCAATCGTTACGTCCAAAACCTTTGCAATATATCCCACTTTATTAAGAGTTGGAACGGATTGTCCCTTTTCAATTCTAGCTAATTGCCGTACAGACAATTCTGTTTCATCGCCACAAAATTCCTCACGTGAAATTCCTTTTTCCTCTCTTAATGCACGTACTTTAATCCCAAACTTTTCCAACTTAATCTCCTATCAGCAAAAGAGTATATATTTCATATTTTAGCATATCCTCATCTCTCGACAAAATAATTCCCTTAAAAATAGCGAATTTTCTAATAAAAACAAATAAAAATAACCCAAACCTCCTTTTCTTAGATAGCTTGGGTTAAATTAATATAATCAATTATGAAACTTTACCTTACAGGAGCATAAGAAGCACTCCCAATGCATTATTGATAAAATGGATAGCTATTGTATACTCCAGTTTCTGTGTCTTATAATAAACAACAGCAAGTACCAATCCCATACCACCATAAATAACCCAACTTCCAATATTAGTTGGCATATGCAATAAACCAAAAAGAAGAGAGCTAATGATAACACCAAAATAAGAATTATTAAAGGTACGTCCTAAGATAAGTCCACGCATAACTGTTTCTTCTACAATCGGTGCAGCAATAACAGTCAATACAATTAACAAAAGAGGTGACATTCCAAGCTGCTCAAGTGCTGCTTGGTTTTCTGTATTTGCCCCAAGACCATTTTCTAAAAATAAAATAATACCACCAATATACTTAACAACAGTTAGTACAACAAAGCCTATCAAAACCGTCTTCCAAGCTTGCCAGGTCTTTAATTCCTCTAAATGATTCAACAGCCCAAACCGCTTAGCAACATAGACTGTGAAAACAGCAACTACCAAAAGAGCTAAAGCAATTAATACAGATTGCCAAAATGGTTGATTTGCCGTAATAAAAGCAGTTGGCAACTGTTCCAGTAAAATCAATCCTAAGGCCAAAAAGAAATATTTTAAAGCTATTAAAAATTTTTTCATGATATCACCCCTTATAAAATTCTTGTAAATATTAGTTTAAAGAAAACAAATCCCAAAAATAAACTATACAACCAAATCAGCAAAACTATCGGATACGTTAACACCACGCCCATAAAAGCATATAAGATAATCAACATAAAATTCTCTAAAAATAAGAAAATCAAAATTGATATAGCTGTCACCCTCAAAATAAATTGATTGCGCTCATCATAAGCTGCTATGTAAGCTGCTCTTAACCGATTCGGCTGCCTTGTCAAAGTTAAATAATAGATAGCAACTACTAATCCTGCTACTCCTCCGCCTAGTAATAAACCAGCCGCAAAATCATTGATCTTGATAAAAAATGAAATCAATAAACATAAAGCAGCAATAAATAGAAAACTTAATGATACTGTCATCATATAATGACGATATTCTTCCAATGTCTTTTTCCGAGTTAGACTTATTAAAGCTTTTAAAACCAAAATTTTCTCCCTTTATTTCCCCAAAATTTTATCTTGAAAAAAAGTAATAGATAATACGTTTAACATGATACTCATTGCTAGTAAAAAACCCAATAAAAGGTCACTCAGATTAGCCACCAATGCTGTAAGTAACAATAGTTGCCCTAAATTTAGCGTAGCAAGACCAATGTTTTTCAACGTCACATGGTTGCTGTTTTTCATAGTCTCATAAAGTGTGTTCATCTTTTTCTTCTACTTTTCATCTTCAAAAATAAAAATCTCTTCAATTGTTTTCCCAAAGTATTTAGCGATTTTATGAGCTAACTCCAAAGAAGCATTATAACGTCCCTTTTCAAGTGAGATAATCGTCTGCCTTGTCACAGCTAACGCTTCTGCCAGTTCTGCTTGACTAATTTTATTTGCTTTGCGTAGTTCTTGGATTTTTGTTTCCATTTCCTCCTCCATATCGCATCAATTGGTAAATGAGACTTTACATTTTTAGTATAGTTTACTTTACATTTTTTGTCAAGTTTATTTTACGTTTTGTATAAAATAATCAAAAAAGCTGACACATTCAGGTCAACTTTTCTGGTCTTATCATAATATTTGATAACTTAATTAGTAGAATTTTTAAAACGTTCAACGTCACGCGCAATCACAAGTTCTTCATCGGTTGGGATAACCATAGTTTTCACACGCGCTTGATCTGTCGAAATAACGCCGTAGGCTCCTGACACATTCTTAGCTGGGTCCGTATCAACACCAAACCAAGTCATGCCAGAAATAATATCCTCACGAACAACGCTTGAATTTTCACCGATACCTGCCGTAAAGACAATAGCATCGGCGCCATTCAAAACCGCAAAATACTGTGCAATGTATTTTCGTAATCGATCAATATACATGTCATAAGCCAACTGACACTTTTCATCGCCCTCTTCTTTTCCAGCAAGAATATCACGCATATCACTTGATTTCTCAGAAATACCAAGAAGACCTGAATCGCGATTTAATACCGTACGCATTTTTTGAGGGCTATCGAGATTTGGTTCACATTCTAATAAATACGTAATCACACCAGGATCAATGCTTCCTGAACGTGTTCCCATCATTGTCCCACCAAGCGGTGTCAAGCCCATTGAAGTATCAACGGATTTACCGTCCTTGATCGCAGTCACGGACACCCCATTACCAATATGGCAAGTAATCAATTTCAAATCTTCCAAAGGTTTTCCTAAAACCTTTGCCGCTTCTTGGGCGACATATTGGTGACTTGTTCCATGGGCACCATATTTACGAATCTTATAATCAGTATAATAACGATTTGCAATCGGATAGCGGTATGCTACTTCGGGCATTGTTGCATGAAAAGCAGTATCAAAAACAACAACACTTGTAATGTCAGGCAAAAGGTCTTTAAAAGCTCTAATTCCAAGAGCTGCTCCAGGATTATGAAGCGGTGCTAACATGGATAATTCTTCAACTTGTTGAATGACCTTATCCGTCACCAAAGCCGAGTCTTTGAAATACTCACCTCCAGCAACGACACGGTGTCCAACACCTGTGATCTCATCATAACTAGCAATGATGTCCATTGAAATCAAATCATCCAAGAGAATTTTAACAGCCGCTGTGTGGTCTGGAATATCCTTGGTTTCAGATTTCGTATGTCCATTAAATTTAACCGTGGAAACACCATTGACAAGACCAATACGTTCAATTAGTCCTTTTGCAATAACTTCTTCTTCTGGCATATTATACAATTGCCATTTCAGACTTGAACTTCCTGCATTAATAGAAATAGTTTTCGCCATAAATTTACCCCTAAAGCGTTTTCATGTTATATCCCTATTCTATCATATTTTTTTAAAAATTAATATTATCAATTTTCCATTTTTGAAATTTTCTAATGAAATCAGTCAGAGCTTCACGACTTTGTAAGTCAGAAAGTGGATAAACAAAGGTTTCTGGCGTATACGCAGCCTGTTTTTTCAAAACAAAAATTGATTTTGCATTCGCTGCATTACCAAAAATAGATTCTGGCAAGGTAATCACGGCGATAATATCCGCGTAATCTTTCAACCATTGTTTCAATAAATCACTTTGCTTACTTGTCAAAAGACTGACGGGCGCCAAAAAGACTGCAATACCATCTTTTTTGAGATATTTTAACGATTGTTCCATCAATAAATGATGGGCATAAGTATGCTCATCAGAATTTGCCACTTTATAACGTTTGGCAATGTCATCATTAGGATAAAAACCAACTGGCAAATCACTAATAATCACATCACTTTCTTTCAGAATTTGTGGACGCACAGCATCTTCTTGAATAAACTGAGCATCAGAATCCAACACTTCTGCAATACTTGCTGATAAATCAATCAATAAATCGTCAACTTCAATACCAAGATAATTTAATTCTTTAGACGAATTATTTAACAATGTTTGAGCAAGGTTTCCTGTCCCACTACCAATTTCTAAAAGATCAATTTTATCTGAATCTGTCAGATTTTCAATCAAGAACAGCAAAATAAAACCAATAGCATCTGGTGTAAATTGATGATTGGCTTGCAGCTGCTCTGTTTGACCAGCTTTAATAAAGATAAATTGGAAAGCTCGACGCCACTCTTCTTTGGTCAATGCAAGCTGACGTAGTTTTTCATTGTTGGCAGCAACTTCTTCACTGGCACCTTCAGCCCCCAAGTAAAAAGAATTCTGTTCAATAAGCGCATCATAAATATGAGTTTTTAACTCATTTTCAATTAATTGGATATTTTCTAAAATCAGCTCATAGGCTGTTTCAATTTTTTCAAAATTCATCTTGTCCTCCGCAACCCTATCATATCAAAAAACGCAGGAAATGAAAAGAAAGTCCTAATTAGCTTTCTCTTTCTGAACACTTTAGAAAACATAGTCAAATTCTTGTTGATTAGACAGTTTGACCACCACCTGCAATCGATTATCTTGGAAGTTGTAGTCAGCTACTCCTTGATCAAATGTAAGGTGACCAGTATCCTCTTTTGCCAAATCTTTTGTTAATTTTGCCATTAAATAAGCCTGACTAGCAGATAGCTGCGCTTGATGTTGTCGCTCCATTGCCACGACACGTCCTAGATAAAATTGTAAAAGCAAGGCAAAAATTGCTGCCATAAGCAAAGCATAGATTAAAATCCCTGCCTTAACTTGCCGTTTCAAAAGTGTAAACAAATGTCCTCTCCAAACCATTCTCTAAATTCAATGTCATTGTCACCTTCTGACCATCTCTAGAAATAGCAGAAGATTTTACTCCAAATATCATTGGCTGATAGCCTTGACCAGATGCGTTTGTTTTACGAAAATCATCAGCCTTTGACTGTCCAAATGCCAACTTTTGACTGGACTTCGTCACATATAGTTTGTTATTTTCAACCTTATCTAATTGACAATTGGCAAGCTCCGCACGCAGCTGTTGTGAAAACAAAAGCCAGTTTTCCTCTTGATTTTCCGACAAATAATGCACATTTGCAGAAATATATTGCGTTAAGCCATTGTAAACAAGAATAGCACCCGAAATTACTAATAAAGAAACCAAACATTCTATGAGGCTGAATGCCTCTAAACTAGTCTTTTTTAACGTGTAATATTTCCGTTTTCCCCTCATAAACATAGATCTCTCCATCTTTTTTGATAATCTCAACCTCAACACCATTCATCTTCAAATGATTTTGTCCTGTTTGCACAGCCATTGTTGCCACATTAAGAGCTTCCTGCTGCCGTAAACTTTCTTGCATAGACTGGCTATTTTTATCAATTTCCCCTAAAACAACACTCGTAATCATCGCTAACAATCCTAGTGCTATCAAGCTTTCAAGGAGTATGTAAGCTTTTAGTTTCTGTCTTTTTATATTTACCACTCCCTAAATATAATTGATAGTTGACCTCTTTATCTGACGTTTGAAAGGTTAATTTTGCCAAGGACGAATCGCCTCCTGCTTTGTCATAATTGACTTGATAAGTTTTATCTACTTTGACCGACGGAGGGAGTTTTACAGTTGAAAAATCAGTTGACACTTCCTCTTGCGAAACGGTCAACGTAAGAATTTGTTGCCTAGCATTAGCTAATTTTTGCGTGTCACAATAGAGATTTTCAAACGATAAAAAGAAAATCTTTTCTTCCACATTTTGAAAAATACCATTCAAAGAGCCTGAAAACATCATGATAATAAAACAGGAAATTCCTAGTGTTAATAAACTTTCTAAAAGGGTAAAAGCTGAAACAGTTTTATTTTTTAGCTTCATTGTAAGTTTTTGCTTGTTCAGAAGTGATGTAGCCAACTTCAACTAAATCATCAACAGTCGGTTTGTCTCCCGTTTTCATTTCGTACAAATCCATTTGGCTCTCTACCACTTTCACAACAGCAGCATCGCCTTTTTCACGAACAACATCCTTTTGCTTACTCAAATTCGGTACAAAAAGCAACATTAAAACACTGATAATAAGAAGCACAATCAACATCTCCACAAGTGTGAACCCTTTTACCGTTTTCTGACATAATTTTTTCCAAAACTTTTTCATTAAAAATTTCCTCCCATATTTTGATACATTGGCAACAACATTGCCACATAAATTAACACAATAATCAAAGCCACAAAAACAAAAACAAGTGGTTGAATGAGCTGTGTTGCTTGAGTCAATTTGCCAAAGAATCTCTGCCATGTTTCCTCAGCATAAATGTCTAACTCACGTCCCAGCTTCGATTTGACCTCACCATATTCAATCATTAGGCTCAATTCTCGCAAAAAGAATGGATAGCCTAGAACTTTTTGATGAAAAGCTTGCCCTGAAAGCAACGCTTCTTCCATATCCTTTCCAATCTCTTGAAATAAGAGCGGCTTTTGCTTTTGCATGATTTTCACGATTGCCATTAATTCAATACCTTGCCCAATCAAATTTCCCCATTCACGCGCATAGTAAGCTGTCAAATATAACCTAACATAGTTTCCCACAAGTGGAATCCGGCTTATGCGACTATATAAATCAATCTGCGATAAACGCCTAGCATAAAATGTCGCACAAACAAGCAAGACTCCAATCGAGAAAATACTTAGCAAAAAAATCGTTGGAAAATGCGTAATAATCTGCGTTGCCACATTTTGGCTTTCCAGCTGTGGCAGTAGATAATTCTTCATCCCCAGCATAATCAAAATAAGAAACAACAACAAAATCAATGGATACGTTGCAACTTCAATCAACTTTTTTCTGACGACAGTCATGCTAGAAAGGTAAGACTCAATCTTCAGCAGACTTTTCTGACTGTTTCCATGAACATCAGCCAAAGCAATTTGTGTGACAATACTGTCTGAAAACCCTAAATCTGCCATCATTGTTGCTAGTCTAGCACCATTTAACAAACTTTCTTGCATCCTCTCAACATAAATGTCTAACAACAATTGACTTCTTCGGAGAAAAGACACGATTTCTGTTAAATTAAACCCACTTTCAAAAAGATTATTAAAGAGTTGAATAACCTTGCGCTGTTTTTTAAATGGCAATTTTTTCGATTTTTGCTTGTTCAGCTGTGATATGTCCGTCTTTAACAAGACTTTCAATTTTTGTATTCCAGCACTCTGGTTGGTGACTTTCAAAGTTTTCTTTAGCAAAATCAATTACACCTCCTCCGCCAATTAAGCGTTGATAAACAATGGCACGCAAACTATTTTCCAATTCTTGCTTACTAAGCCCCAATTCCAAAAGACGTGCGTAAACGCCAGGGATGCTCTTCGCATGAATGGTCGAAAATACAACAGCTCCCGTCAAACTCGCACGAATAACTGCACGCGCTGTCTCGCTATCACGAATTTCTCCGATAATCAGAATATCTGGTCTATGACGAAGCGATAATTTAATCAGCTCGTCATAAGTCATCCCAATATCACTATTTAACTGCAACTGCAACATTTGTTCCTGTTTGATTTCAACAGGATCCTCAATTGTAATGACTTGCTTATTAGGAAATTTTTCACGAACCAATTGGTACATGAGAGTGGTTTTTCCACTCCCTACTGGTCCCGAAAAAAGGTAAAGCCCCCTACTGTCAATAGCTTCTAAAATATTTTTCATCCCGTCAAACCAATATTGCAAGTCATGACGACCAGAATAAAGCAAGCGAATCACCAAACTTTCTCGTCCGCGATAATCACCAACACTCGACAAACGAAGCGAAATCTCTTCCTCATCTGCAAATTGATAATCACAAGAACCTAACTGACTACGACGTTTCTCCCCAACATTCATACCTGCCACAAATTTAAAATGACTAATCAAGCTAGTCATCTGCTCTAGTTCAAAATAATCAACAAATTGCCGTTGGTCTCCCACGCGTTGATACACTTCATAACAGTCTTCTCTAGGTAAAATGTAAATATCTTGCGCATTAACTTCAACAGCATCCTTAATGAGTTGCTTTGCTTTTTCCTGAATCATCTTGACCTCCTACTTTTCTATTCGTAAATTAGTCATAAAAAACGAAAAAATCATGGAAAAAATTCCATGATTACGATTCTAATTTACAATTTTGAGGTCTTGGTCTTGATTAATCATTTTGAACGTTAAAATGATAAGAAAAAGTCCCTTCAGGTAATTCTTGACCGTCTTTGAGCATTAAAATGGAATGATACTGTTGCAGATAATCCCCACAATTCTCACACCAACGTTGCTCTGTTTTATCCCAGAAAGCCGCCTGAAGATTATCATGACATTTACAACTTGGTAAAGTCGTTTTAAGAGATAACCATTCTGTTTTGTAGAAAGAGAAAGCATCCTCAAAATACTCAAAGCATTTTTCTTCTATAATATCTTTTTCCCAATCTTTCAAGAACCACCACGGCTCCCAATCCCCATACATTTTTATCACTTGATACATTAACACACTTCCTTATGGAATTTATTATATAAAAATTAAAAGTATTTTAAAAAGAATTTGCTTATTTAGAATTATTATTATCAGCAAAATTCCAATAATAACAAGCAAAAAGGTCTGAGAATTTTCATCTCAGACCTTTTCATTTATTAGCATAAAATGCGAATTAACCTTATTCAGCATCTGTTGAAACAGTTGCTTCAACTGTTTCTGCTTCTTCACTTGTTTCAAGTTCATTAACAGCTAGTGGTTCAAGGTTGCGGTAACGAGCCATACCTGTACCAGCTGGAATGATTTTACCGATGATAACATTTTCTTTAAGACCAAGAAGATGATCTTTCTTACCACGGATAGCAGCATCTGTAAGAACACGAGTTGTTTCTTGGAATGATGCGGCTGACAAGAATGAGTTAGTTTCAAGCGAAGCTTTTGTAATCCCCATGAGCACTGGACGTGATGTTGCAGGGATACCACCAGAGATAACAACATCTTTGTTAGCATCCGTAAAGTCTGCAATATCCATAAGTGTGCCTGGGAGAAGTTCTGTATCACCTGGATCCATAATACGAACTTTGCGAAGCATTTGGCGAACCATTACTTCGACGTGTTTATCACCGATTTCTACCCCTTGGCTACGGTAAACTTTTTGTACTTCAGCAAGAAGGTAAGTTTCAACTGATAATGTGTCACGAACTTCAAGGAGACGTTTAGGTTGGATAGAACCTTCGGTAAGTGGATCACCACGGTGTACCTCATCACCAACAGCAACTTTCATGTGGGCAGTGAATGGTACCACGTATTCACCCATACCAGTTTTACCTTGAACGTAAACTTTCTTAGTACGTGTAGAAGCATCTTCTTCGATGTCAACAACAGTACCTTTAACTTCAGTGATAACGGCTTCCCCTTTAGGATTACGAGCTTCAAAGATTTCTTGGATACGAGGAAGACCTTGTGTGATATCGGTATTTGACGCAACACCACCCGTATGGAAAGTACGCATTGTAAGCTGTGTACCAGGTTCACCGATAGATTGAGCGGCAATTGTACCAACTGCTTCACCAACTTCAACCGCATCACCTGTTGCAAGGTTGACACCATAACAGTGACGGCAGACACCATGACGAGTGTTACATGTGAATACTGAACGGATTGTAACTTCTTCAACACCAGCTTTAACAATTTCAGCCGCCGTATCTTCAGTAATCAATACATCTGGACCAACGATAACTTCGCCAGTTTCAGGATGTTTAACAGATTTCTTAGTGTAACGACCAACAAGACGTTCTTCAAGAGTTTCTGTTACTTCTTTACCATCAGTGATAGCACGAATAACAAGACCACGGTCAGTTTCACAATCGTCTTCACGAATGATAACGTCTTGGGCAACGTCAACCAAACGACGAGTAAGGTAACCAGAGTCGGCAGTCTTAAGGGCTGTATCGGTCATACCTTTACGAGCACCGTGAGTTGAGAAGAACATTTCCAAGACAGACAAACCTTCACGGAAGTTAGATAGGATAGGCAATTCCATGATACGTCCGTTCGGAGCAGCCATCAAACCACGCATACCGGCAAGTTGTGAGAAGTTAGAGATGTTACCACGAGCTCCTGAGTCCATCATCATAACGATAGGATTCTTAGGATCTTGTGTTTCAATCAGACGTTGTTCAAGTTTTTCTTTAGCTTCACGCCATGTTGTGGTAACAGCAACATAACGGTCATCATCAGTCATCAAACCACGACGGAAGGCTTTATTGATTTGTTCAACTTTGCTGTGAGCTGCATCGATAATTTCTTGTTTGTTATCGATAACTGGGATATCGGCGATACCCACTGTCAAACCAGCAAGAGTTGAATGATAGTAACCAAGGTCTTTCAAGCGGTCAAGGAAAGCTGATGTTTCTGTTGTACGGAAACGTTTAAAGATTTCCGCAATGATATTTCCAAGATTTTTCTTCTTAAATGGTACATTGATTTCCAAGCTGTCAATAGCAGATTGAATATCTTGTCCTGGTGCCAAGAAGTACTTATCTGGAGTTTTTTCTGTTAGATTAGCATTGTTTGGCTCTTGAAGGTAAGGTAAATCCTCAGGCATGATATCGTTGAAGAGAATCTTACCTACAGTTGTAACCAGGATTTTATGTTTCTGTTCGTCAGTCCATGGCTTATTTGGCATGCTATCAACGGCAATACCCACACGAGTATGCAAGTGAACATAACCATTGCGGTAAGCCATAACTGCTTCATCACGGTCCTTGAAGATCATTCCTTCACCTTCACGACCTGAGTCTTCCATAGTAAGGTAGTAGTTACCAAGAACCATATCTTGAGATGGTGTTACGACTGGTTTACCATCTTTAGGGTTAAGGATGTGTTCTGCGGCAAGCATAAGAATACGTGCTTCAGCTTGTGCTTCTTCAGAAAGTGGCACGTGGATGGCCATTTGGTCACCATCGAAGTCGGCATTGTAGGCTTCACAAACAAGTGGGTGAAGACGAAGTGCTTTACCGTCAATAAGGACTGGTTCGAAGGCTTGGATACCCAAACGGTGAAGAGTCGGTGCGCGGTTAAGGAGTACTGGGTGTTCTTTGATAACTTCTTCAAGAATATCCCAAATACGTTCATCACCACGTTCAACCATACGTTTAGCTGCTTTAACGTTACCAGCATAGTCACGCGCAACGATTTCACGCATTACGAATGGTTTGAACAATTCGATAGCCATTTCACGTGGCACACCACATTGATACATTTTAAGTGTTGGACCTACGGCGATAACTGAACGTCCAGAGAAGTCAACACGTTTACCAAGCAAGTTTTGACGGAAACGACCTTGTTTACCTTTAAGCATGTGGCTCAAAGATTTAAGAGGACGGCTACCAGGACCAGTGATTGGACGACCACGACGACCGTTATCGATAAGAGCATCAACAGCTTCTTGCAACATACGTTTTTCATTTTGCACAATGATACCTGGGGCATTCAATTCAAGCAAACGAGCCAAACGGTTGTTACGGTTGATAACACGACGGTAAAGGTCATTCAAGTCAGATGCAGCGAAACGTCCACCATCCAATTGCACCATTGGACGAAGATCTGGTGGAATAACTGGCAAGATGTTAAGTACCATCCATTCTGGTTTGTTACCAGATTTGTAAAAAGCATCAAGCACGTCCAAACGACGGACAGCTTTGATACGTTTTTGCCCTGTTGCTGTTTTCAATTCTTCTTTAAGTTCAGCGATTTCAGATTTCAAATCAACGCGTTTAAGAAGATCTTGGATAGCTTCAGCACCCATTTTCGCAACAAATGATCCTTGTCCGTATTCTTGTAATTTTTCACGATATTCACGCTCAGTCAAAAGTGATTTTGGTTCAAGCGGAGTATCTTTTGGATCGATAACTACGTAAGCAGCGAAGTAAATAACTTCTTCAAGAGCACGTGGACTCATGTCAAGAGTAAGTCCCATGCGTGATGGAATACCTTTGAAGTACCAGATGTGTGATACTGGAGCTTTCAATTCAATGTGTCCCATGCGTTCACGACGAACTTTAGCACGTGTTACTTCAACACCACAGCGGTCACAAACAATTCCTTTATAACGAATACGTTTATATTTACCACAAGCACATTCCCAGTCTTTTGTTGGTCCAAAGATTACTTCATCAAAAAGACCTTCACGTTCTGGTTTGAGCGTACGATAGTTGATTGTTTCAGGTTTTTTAACTTCACCATAAGACCATGAACGGACTTTACTTGGTGAGGCTAATGTGATTTGCATACTTTTAAAACGATTTACGTCAACCACTAGTTTTACCTTTCTTTATTGTTCTTTTGAAAATAGCAGAGCTACTTTCTAGCTTGTCACGACTTACAAACTTTTTGTCTGCAAGACATTATTTATCGTTATAGGACTCATTCAAACAATCTGACTAGGAAAGGCAAATTTTGTTTGCACTTTCCATGTCTAAATTGTTGTTTCCTATTATTTATTTTCTTCAGCAGAATCTTCTACTTTTTCGGCAGATTCAGTTTCTTGTTTTTGACGAGCTTTTTCAAGGTCATCAACGTGCATAACATCGTCGTCTTCACCTTCATCAAGATCACGAAGTTCTACTTCGTTGTCATCTTCATCAAGCACACGCATATCAAGACCAAGTGATTGCAATTCTTTAACAAGCACTCGGAATGATTCTGGTACACCTGGTTTTGGAATTGGTTTACCTTTAGTGATAGCTTCATAAGCTTTAAGACGTCCAGTCACATCATCTGACTTGTATGTCAAGATTTCTTGAAGGACATTTGATGCACCATAAGCTTCCAAAGCCCAAACTTCCATTTCACCGAAACGTTGTCCACCAAATTGTGCTTTACCACCAAGAGGTTGTTGTGTAACAAGTGAGTAAGGACCAACTGAACGAGCGTGAAGTTTATCATCAACCATGTGGTGAAGTTTGATCATGTACATGATACCAACAGAGACACGATTATCAAATGGTTCACCTGTACGACCGTCATAAAGAACTGTCTTAGCGTCGCTATCCATACCAGCTTCACGAACAGTATCCCAAAGGTCTTCTGATGTTGCCCCATCAAAGACTGGGGTTGCAATGTGAATACCGAGGTTACGAGCTGCCATACCAAGGTGAAGTTCCATAACTTGTCCGATATTCATACGAGATGGCACCCCAAGAGGGTTCAACATGATATCAACTGGAGTTCCGTCTGGAAGATATGGCATGTCTTCAACAGGAACGATACGAGAAACAACCCCTTTGTTTCCGTGACGACCGGCCATTTTATCTCCGACTTTGATTTTACGTTTTTGTGCAATGTAAACACGAACGAGCATGTTGACACCTGATTGCAATTCATCACCGTTAGCACGTGTGAAGATTTTAACATCACGAACAACACCATCTCCACCGTGTGGCACACGAAGTGATGTATCACGTACTTCACGAGATTTATCACCGAAGATTGCGTGAAGAAGGCGTTCTTCAGCAGAAAGGTCTTTTTCACCTTTAGGTGTTACTTTACCTACAAGGATATCACCTTCTTTAACTTCAGCACCGATACGGATAATACCCATTTCGTCAAGGTCTTTAAGAGCTTCTTCACCAACGTTTGGAATTTCGCGAGTGATTTCTTCAGGGCCTAACTTAGTATCACGTGTTTCTGATTCAAATTCTTCCAAGTGAACTGATGTGTAAACATCTTCTTTAACAAGACGTTCACTCATGATAACGGCATCTTCATAGTTGTAACCATCCCATGTCATGTAGGCAACGATTGGGTTTTGACCAAGTGCCATTTCACCTTTTTCCATAGAAGGTCCGTCAGCAATGAAGTCACCTTTTTCAATAATATCACCAACTTTAACAAGTGTACGTTGGTTGTATGCTGTACCTGAGTTTGAACGACGGAATTTAGTAATGTGGTAAACATCAAGTGAACCATCCTCACGACGAACTTCAACTTTTTCAGCATCTGAGAAAACTACGCGTCCATCGTGTTTAGCGATAACAGCGGCACCAGAATCGTGAGCTGCTTGATATTCCATACCAGTACCAACATATGGTGCATGTGGATCAATCAATGGCACCGCTTGACGTTGCATGTTGGCACCCATAAGAGCACGGTTTGAGTCATCGTTTTCAAGGAAAGGAATACATGCTGTCGCAACGGCAACTACTTGTTTAGGAGAAACATCTACGAAGTCAACGATGTTTGATGGGAATTCTTGGTTATTACCTTGATGACGTCCCATAACGATTTCTTCAGCGAATGTTCCATCTTCGTTAAGTTTTGAGTTAGCTTGCGCTACCGTGTATTCATCTTCTTCATCGGCAGTCAACCAAACAATCTCGTTTGTAACCACACCAGTAGCACGGTCAACTTTACGATATGGTGTTTGGATGAAACCATATTTATTAAGATGTCCGTATGTTGACAAGTTATTAATCAAACCAATGTTAGGTCCTTCAGGAGTTTCAATTGGACACATACGACCATAGTGAGTGTAGTGCACGTCACGAACTTCATAACCAGCACGGTCACGAGTCAAACCACCAGGTCCTAAGGCTGACAAACGACGTTTGTGAGACAATTCAGAAAGTGGGTTGTGTTGGTCCATGAACTGTGATAATTGAGAAGAACCGAAAAATTCTTTAACAGCCGCAGTTACAGGACGAATGTTGATGATTTGTTGTGGTGTCAACACTTCATTGTCTTGAACTGACATACGTTCACGAACATTACGTTCCATACGAGCAAGACCAATACGGAATTGGTTAGCAAGCAATTCACCAACGGCACGAATACGACGGTTACCAAGGTGGTCGATATCGTCAACTTTACCAAGACCTTCAGCAAGATTAAGGAAGTATGACATTTCAGCCAAGATGTCTGCTGGTGTAAGCGCACGCGCTTTATCATCAGGATTGGCATTACCTACGATTGTAACAATGCGGTCTGGGTCAACTGGTGACACAACTTTGAATTTTTGAAGAACAACAGGTTCAGTGACAACAGCGTAATCATTTGGTGTGTAAACAAATTTGTTAAGATCACCATCTAATTGTTCAGCAATTGAATCAATCACGTCACGTGTCATTACTGTACCAGCTTCAACAAGAATTTCACCAGTTTCAGCATCAACCAAGTTTTCAGCAATGGTTTGATTCAAGAGACGAGTCTTGACGTTAAGTTTTTTATTGATTTTGTAACGTCCAACAGCTGCCAAGTCATAACGACGTGGGTCAAAGAAACGAGCTACAAGCAAACTACGTGAGCTATCAGCTGTTTTTGGTTCACCTGGACGAAGGCGTTCGTAAATTTCTTTAAGTGCTTCGTCAGTACGTGAATCTGATGGATTTTTGTGAATATCTTTTTCAATAGTATTACGAACGAGCTCGCTGTCACCAAAGATATCTATGATTTCATCATCACCTGAGAAACCAAGTGCACGTACAAGTGTTGTAAATGGAATTTTACGTGTACGGTCAATACGTGTGTAAGCAATGTCTTTTGAATCTGTTTCTAATTCAAGCCAAGCTCCACGGTTAGGAATTACAGTTGAACCGTAACCAACTTTACCGTTTTTATCAACTTTATCGTTGAAATAAACACCAGGAGAACGAACCAACTGAGAAACGATAATACGTTCACCACCATTGATAATGAATGTACCCATTTCGGTCATGATTGGGAAATCACCGAAGAAAACTTCTTGAGTTTTGATTTCTCCTGTTTCTTTATTAATCAAACGGAAGGTTACAAAAATAGGTGCCGAATAAGATGCATCGTGGATACGAGCTTCTTCAAGCGTATATTTAGGCTCTTTTAACTCGTAACCAACAAATTCAAGCTCCATAGTATCCGTAAAGTTTGTAATCGGAAGTACATCTTCAAAAACTTCTCTCAATCCATTATCCAAGAAGTCTTTAAAAGAATCCGTTTGAATTTCAATCAAGTTAGGTAAATCAAGAACTTCCTTGATTCTTGAAAAGCTACGACGTGTACGGTGTTTTCCGTACTGAACTTCATGTCCTGCCAAGTTTTTTACTCCTTCATTAAAATACAGAGGTCAATAAATGTCACATAACCCGATTCCCTTCATTTTAACGAGAATCATCATTATTTTTCATCTTGACCTTTATAGTTAGGCTGCTCGTTAAAACACCCTGCCAAGTGTGTCGTTGATGTGAATTTTTAGAATCTTTAAATATAGGTTACAACTCCTATTTTTTCTAAAATTAGGCACAAAAAGAGCAGCTAAATCTGACCAATAAAAGTGTGATTTAACTGCTGTAAACCTTAGTTGGACAATATTTCAACTAAAGCAGACGACAAATAGTTGTTAACATTATACCTTATTTTTTCAATTCTTGCAAGTATATTAGTTGCTGCTACTTGTTGTGATAGAGGAATTAGTCAACAAACTTTCCCAAGCTTTTGTATAATCACTATCTGTACCACCAATAGCAAATTTATAAGTCATTGTACCCGCACCATTCTTAGCCCAAAAACTTGTCGTTGTTTCACCATTCACAGTAAGCGAACGACCATTGACCGTCACCGTACCAGGCTGTAAACCTGTTGCTTTAAGAACTGTTGATTTGATAACACTTGAAGACAAACTATATTTCTTATCAACACCTAAGACACTTGAATCAGCATTGTAGATAGCATTAACCAAATAAGCCATGTACTGCGCGTTATAAGTATATCCTGCTGCATCAGGTAAAGAAGTATTGTCGTCATTACCTGCCCAACCACCAAGCGTTACTTTCGGTGTTGATAGCACAAGCCACACGTCTGTATAATTGTCAGTTGTACCGGTTTTACCTGTCCAATCCGCACTAGCGGCTGTCGCATTTAAACTCTTCAAATCTGAATAAAATTTTGTCGTACCACCACCAGTGATAACTTCTTTTAATAACTGATTTAAAATGCTAGCCGTTGCTTCAGAAAAGACACGTACAGGATTAGCTTTATGTTGATAAATAACATTGCCTTGACTATCTGTGATACTATCAACCATGTAATCTTTCAAGTAAACACCACCATTTGAAATCATTTGGTAAGCATTAACTTGTTGAAGAACCGTTGTCTCAATTCCTCCACCTAAAGGCAAGCTTTCAATAGAATAATCATCAATATCATATCCCATTTTCTTCATGTAAGATTCAACATCAACGTCATCATTGAGCAACATTTGATACGTCCAATAAGCTGGAATATTCCATGACGTATTCAAAGCTTCTTGGAGAGTAACCATTGCCGTTCCTTCTTCACTACCGTGCATGATTGACTGACCACTAGAGAAAGTTGTCGGATAGTTAGATAACATACTAGCACTACCTAAAAGCCCTTGGTCAATAGCAATCCCATACGCGATAATCGGCTTAATACTTGATCCTGGTGACCTCGCAGTGTCAAACGCATGGTTGTTCTGGTTAGTTGAATAATCCCGTCCACCAATAAATCCTAGAACAGCTCCAGTTGAATTATCCATCAAGACATTACCAACTTCAACCGTTTCTGAGCTTCCTTGATCAAGCGTGCTACCGTATTGTACTACGGTATTCTGCATGGCGTTATAAACATCTTTATCAATTGTTGTTTTGATGGTATAACCACCCTGTTGCAATGCTTCTAAAGCCAATTTTTGGTAAGATTCCTTCGTTGAATCATTTTTTAATTCTTGTTCAGAAACACCATTTTGATCAACCAAATAATCATACATGATATCCTGAGCCTCTTCTAAAACAGCATAATAAAGGAAATCATGTTCACTCGTTGTCGTTGATTCAGGTTGAATGAAATCCTGACTAACATCATAAGCCTTATATTCCTCATATTCAGCTTTAGTCAAATAGTCTGCGCGATACATATTATAAAGAACATCTTGCTGACGAGACAAACCATAAGCCATATCCTCCTCGTTTTTTAGATGCCCTGCAGCTGTGTACGGAGAATAGACAATCGGACTTTGTGGCAAACCAGCTAAAAATGCCGCTTGTGGAATTGTCAAATCACTGGCTGAAACGCCAAAAATCCCTTGCGCTGCTTCTTCAATCCCAGCAATATTTTCACCTTTATTATTACGTCCGAATGGAGAGACGTTAAGATAATCAGTCAAAATCTCATCTTTACTCAAATAACGTTCTAGCGCCAATGCGTAGATAATTTCGCGTGATTTACGTTTAAAGGTTGGATCGTCTCCCAAAATTTGTTGTTTAATCAACTGTTGCGTAAGAGTTGACCCACCACTTGTCTCACCCAAACCAAGTACTGAAGCTAAGATTGCACGAAAAACAGCTTTTGGAACAACACCATCATGGCTCTCGAAGTTTTCATCCTCAGTCGCAATAATAGCTTTTTTAACATTGTCTGAAATAGCGTCGCTTTCAACAGGTGTTCGCAACAAATCAGTATCAATACTTGCAATCGAACTACCATCAGAATACGACATCTCTGAAATCCTAGTCAGAGATGTTACCTGACTAACCAGACTTTCCTTGCTAGGAATTTTGACAGAATCAATCTGACTTGCAAGATAACCAAAAGCTATCCCCGCCCCTAACATCCCAAACAGGATGATAATAATATAAAAAAAGTCGGTTAATAATTTCACTGTTCTTAAAGCAACCGAACCCAAATCTATAACACTAAATTTCTGGTGATTTGTTTTTTTCTTTTTCTTGTTTCTCTTAAACATTCTAATACCTCATTAATATTATACCAAACTTTGATAAAGCTTGCATAGAAGTACCGCTTTTTGATATAATAGCCTGTAAACTACAATATATCATTGGGGTAGATTTAGCTTAGCTAGAAATTACTATCAACCTCAAAATTTTAAGTAAGGAGAAAGCTCGTGAACATATTCGAAGAACTCAAAGAACGTGGCTTGGTTTTTCAAACGACTGATGAAGAAGCCCTTGTCAAAGCATTAACAGAAGGGCAAGTATCCTATTATACTGGTTATGATCCTACAGCTGATAGCTTGCACCTTGGTCACCTAGTTGCTATTTTAACATCACGCCGCCTTCAATTGGCAGGACATAAACCATATGCTCTTGTTGGAGGAGCTACTGGACTTATCGGTGACCCATCATTCAAAGATGCTGAACGCAGTCTTCAAACTAAAGAAACTGTTGACGGCTGGGTAACTAAGATTCAAAATCAATTATCACGTTTCCTTGATTTCGAAAATGGTGACAACAAAGCCGTTATGGTAAACAACTATGATTGGTTTGGTAATGTCAGCTTCATTGACTTCCTACGTGATGTCGGAAAATACTTTACTGTCAACGCTATGATGAGTAAAGAATCCGTTAAAAAACGTATCGAAACTGGTATCTCATACACTGAATTCGCCTACCAAATCATGCAAGGTTACGATTTCTACGAATTAAATGACAAATACAACGTTACCTTGCAAATCGGTGGTTCAGACCAATGGGGAAATATGACTGCTGGTACAGAGTTGCTACGCCGCAAAGCTGATAAAACAGGTTATGTCATGACCGTACCACTCATCACTGATTCAACAGGTAAAAAATTCGGTAAATCTGAAGGAAATGCTGTTTGGCTTGATGCCGACAAAACATCTCCATACGAAATGTATCAATTCTGGCTCAACGTTATGGATGACGACGCTGTTCGCTTCCTGAAAATCTTTACATTCCTTTCACTAGAAGAAATCGCTGAAATCGAAAGAGAATTCAACGCAGCTCGTCATGAACGTTTAGCACAAAAGATCTTAGCACGCGAAGTTGTCACACTTGTTCACGGCGAAGAAGCTTACAAACAAGCCCTTAAAATCACTGAACAACTTTTCGCCGGAAACATCAAGAGCCTTTCAGCAAAAGAATTGAAACAAGGTCTAAACAACGTTCCTAACTACGCTGTTAAAGCCGATGATAACCGCAATATCGTTGAAGTTCTTGTAGCCACAAAAATTTCACCATCAAAACGTCAAGCACGTGAAGACGTTCAAAATGGTGCCATCTACATCAACGGTGAACGTATCCAAGATTTAGCCTACACACTTTCTGACGACGATAAAATCGATAACGAACTAACAGTTATCCGTCGCGGTAAGAAAAAATACTTCGTGTTAACATACTAATTAGTATAATCTTTACAGGCACCTTTGGGTGTCTGTTTTTTATTACAACAAAAAAAGAGGGCTCCCCTCTTTTTTAGCTATTACGATGAAAAATCATATTAAATAAATTCACCAAAAGGAAAATTCCCACAAAAATAACTGTAATGGTAGCACTCGCAGGTGTTTCCCAGTAGTAAGAGGTGATAATACCAGCTACCATACCGATAAAACCAACGATTACACCAATAAGAATGACCGATTTAAAATTCTTTCCCAAGCGCATAGCAATACTTGCTGGCAAAACCATAATCGTTGAAACCAAAAGAGCTCCAGCCGCAGGAATTGTCAAAGCAATCGCAATCCCTGTCACAATATTAAAGAGAACAGACATTAAACGAACAGGCAGACCATCAACAAAAGCTGTCTCCTCATCAAATGTCAAAATATACATTGGTCTAATAAATAAAATCGTTAGAAACACAACAACAACTGCAATGGTAAATAGCGCAATTACCTGCCCTATATTTATCGTAATAATCGAACCAAACAAATATTGATCCAAATTAACACTACTACCATTTTCAGACTTACTCATCACAATCAACGAAATCGCCAAACCAAGCGACATTAAAATAGCTGTTGAAATTTCAACATAATGCTTATAAACCGTCTGCAAGTACTCCAAAATAACCGCAGCAATCGTGACAACAAGAATCGTTGACCAAGTTGTTGAAGTCCCAAGCAAAATACCTAAAGCAACACCGGCCAAAGAAACGTGGCTAAGCGTATCACTCATTAAACTTTGATGGCGTAAGATAAGGAAAACTCCTAAAATCGGGGCAAAAATACTAATAGCAATTACTGCCATAATAGCACGTTGCATAAAATCATAAGAAAATATTTCAATCAACATCAACAGCCCCTTTCACATCAGTACCATGCACATTAAAACAACGCCATGGCGTCTTTTGATTACGTACCAAATGAATGTTACGGTCAGCATAATGTTTTACCTCATCTGGATCATGAGTAATCATCAAAACAGATTTTCCATGTTTATGCGCACTATGATGCATCAACTCATAAAAAGTTTCTGTCGTTCCAGCATCCATACCAGTAGTTGGTTCATCCAAAATAAAAATATCAGGATCAGATGCAAAAATTCTAGCAATAACAACACGCTGTTTTTGCCCACCTGACAAGCTACCAATTCTCTTATGACGATTTTCCCACATGCCAACAGATTCTAAGCTAATTTTGACATGCTCATCATCATGCTTGGTCAGACGACGAAACCAACCATTCCTTGGATAACGCCCTGATTTCACAAATTCATAAACCGTTGATGGAAAACCTGCGTTAAAACTCGCAATTTGCTGTGGTAAATAAGCAATGCGAAGCTTCTCACCCTCTTTATTCGTTTTTGAAATGGTTACTTGACCACTTTTTGGTGTCAAAATACCTAATGTCGCCTTTACCAACGTAGATTTGGCAGCACCATTTTCACCTGTTAAAGTGACAAATTCTCCACTATCAAGATGATAGTTAATTCCTTCTAAAACTGGCTCACTATCATATTGAAAAGACAAATCTTCTACAGTAATATATCTCATTCTCGCCCTTCTAACTCATCTGAAAAGACCTTCAAAAATCGTGCAATAACGTCTTGTTCATCCTCAGAAAACTGGTGACATAAGTTTTTGTAAACAGCCAATGTTGCATCATGATGATGAGTATGCTCTTTGGCAACTGGCTTAGCAATGTCTGTCAATTCAAAATAGGTCACTCGTGCGTCCTCTTTATTTTTCACAGACGCTAACATTCCTTGACTCACCAAATACTTAATTGCCTTCGTTACCGCTGCCTGACTAATATTCAAACGTTTTGCCAAATCAGAATTTGTCAAACGTTCTTGTGACAGAAGCATTAAGATATGCTCTTGAGTATTTGTTATGGCAACACCACTCTGACAATCACCAAACAACAATTCATGCTGATTTTCTGCTTTCAACAAAATTTGATTTACTAACTTATCTACTTGCTTCTCTAGCTGCATATTTCACACCTCATTTCATTAACCAGTTAATTATATCAAAAACTAAAAAAAG